>JBGULC010000023.1:0-83626 GCA_045114775.1 Christensenellales bacterium
CGACGAGGAGCTTTCCCCGGACTATATCATTCCGAAAGCCTTCGACCCGCGCGTGGGCAAGGCGGTCGCGGCGGCGGTCGCAGAGGCGGCAAGACGCAGCGGCGTAGCAAGAATCTGATTGCACAAATACAGCAAAAGCGGGCTTTTCGCCCGCTTTTTTGTGCGCTTTTTTCAAATCGAAAGCGTGATGTTTTTCCCCGTAATGCCGACAAACGCGCCGTTTTTCGCCTGCGGAGAATCCGGATGGCACAGAAGCCACTTGTTCTGCATCCAAAGAAGGCCCGCTTCGCCCGGCGCGGACGTGTCGACCGATTCGAGCGTCGCGTTCGTGCCGCGTTCGAGCACAACAAGGCAGTTGAAGCCGGATTCTTTGATCCGGCACGGTGCAAAGTGCAGCACGCGCGGATGGATCTCAATCATCGTTTCGGGCGGGAGGTAAAAGCCCTTCACGTCCTTTGAATCGAGCGTGCGGTCACGGATATCCGACGGCAGCGCCAGAAGCAGCACAAGCCCGGTCGTCGAGTAATTGACCTCGCTGCACTTATGATACTCCTCGGCGTTCAGCGTAAAGCCGCGGCCGTTGCAGAAGCCCGCCTGGATCGGCATGCCGCCGAACACGGTCTTCCCCACCGTCCCGATTGCATCGAGCGCTTCGAGCGCCGGTTCACCAGCCACGTACCGGTTGCCGGTTTCCGGGATGCCGGTCTGCTCCATGGCTGCGGAAAGCGCGTCCCGATCGGCGCAGGGCAGCACCCGCCCGTACGGCAAAAACGCCGGATCGGTCACCGCAAAAAGCTTCAGGTCCGGATTCTTTTTCCGAAGCTCGTCCAACGTGTTCATTCGATCATGCCTCCGTTCTTGTAAAAATGGATCATAAACAATAATCCCGCCGTCCTCGTCTCAAGCTGTCCGTTGAAGGCGCTCTTCTCCATCCGGACCGCGTGCGCCGCGTCCACGCCGACGTCCATCCCGGCGGTAAGCCTCGACAGAAAGTACGGATGCTCGAACACCGCGCCGTACAGCACGATCCGTCCCGGATCCAAAAGATAGACGACGCTCTTCAGCGCGTCCGAAAGCGCCTCTGCCGCGCGGTCCGCGATCTTTGACGCACCCGCGTCGCCGCCGCGCGCCGCATCCAGCACAAGCGCGGTCGTGACCGCGTCCTTTTCTCCGTTCGTCATCTGCCAGAGAAGCGGTGTCCGCTCGGGCGAAAGGATTGCCTGCGCGTCCTCGCGCATCGCCGCCGGGGACGCGATCGTTTCGAGACAGCCCGATTTTCCGCAGTGACACGGCTTGCCGCCGCGGCGGATCACCGGAATATGCCCGATCTCGGCGCACTGCCGCCGATCGCCCTCCAGGATCTCTTCGCCCACGGCAAACGCCGCGCCGATGCCCGTACCGCACCGCAAAAAGAATATGCTTTCCGGCTTTTCGTCCCGGGAAAGGTACGCCTCCGCCGAAAGCAGCGCGCGGACGTTGTTCGAAAGCACCGCAGGATAGCCCATATACGCCTCAAAGCTGTCGCAGATCGGGAAATTCTCCGTGTCCAGCGCGTCAAAGCTTGTTTTGACCGTTCTGCCGTCTGCGCCGATCACGCCGCGAACCGCAATGCCGATGCCGAGGGGCTTGCCGATGCTGCACGTACCTCCTTGGATCTGTTTCATCAGGTGATCGCAAAGCAGCCTGACCGTCTGTTCCGCAGGCGCGCGGATCGGCAGCGGAACCGTTTCAAAGAACAGCACGGTCCCGTCCGCCTGCACGGCGGACACGCTTGCCTTTCCGAGCCCGATCGACACGCCGAGCGCCGACATCTTTTGATCCGAAAGCCGCAGCATGATCTCGCGCCGACCGGCGCCGCTTGCGGCAAGCGGACCGTCCTCATAGATCAGGCCTTCTTCGATGAGTTCCGCGGCGATCTTCGTCATCGCAGCAGGGGTCAAGCCGAGCATGGACGCAAGCTTTTTCCGCGACAGTCCGCCGTGCCGATGCAGCGAGAGCAGCACCGCCGCGCGGTTCTGGCGTTTCAGCCCGATCATGTTGTCGCCTTCCGTTCGCATTTACGCGTCCTCCCGTTTCGGTTGCTTTTCCTCCGGATGGAGCTTGCCGCGCAGCAGAATGACCGTTGCGCCGAGCAGCACCACGCCGACCCCAACGAGCTTCCAGACCGTCGGCTGCTCGTTCAGAAACAGCACGCCGACGACGCAGCTCAAAACCGGCATCAAAAGAAGCCAGAGCTTCACGATCCAGACCTCGTGGCGTTTGAGGTTCCGGTAGTAGAAGAAATAGATCCCCGTCTGCGCAAATCCGCCGAGGAGAACGAACCACCAAAAGCCCGGCGTTTCGGAGGGCTTCAGCGCCGCAAGATCCCCGCGGGCAATTGCAAAAACAGCAAACAGCAGCAGCACGACGAAGTTGTTGTAGTACGAGATCGTGTCCGCCTTCTGTCCGTGCTTGTCCTGCGCGGCCTTGATGATGAACGCGTTCGCGGTCACACACGCCGCGCTTGCGATAAAGAACAGATCCGTCGGTCGGAAACTGAGCGCGCGAAAATCCAGCCCGAGCACCAGCAGCACGCCGAACAGCATCAAAAGGCTTCCGATCCAGTCGGTCGCATAGAGCCGTTTCCGATAGATCGCGACGGTGAGCAGATTCACCATCAGCACGTCGGTCTTCAGAAGCGCCGTGCCCGTGCCGAGCGAGCCGCCCGCCGCATAGCCGAGGTTTGCAAACAGGTCCAGCAGAAAGCCGAACACGCCGATGATCACCAGGATCACGGTCGCCTTTCCCTGCCGGAAAAGCGCTTTGAATCCGCCGGTGACCGCAAGCTGTATCGTCAGGAACACAAGCGCCGCCATGCGCAAAAGAAACCCGGTCGCGTACGGCGAGCCCGTGCGGTCCACCATGAACTTGCTGACGGCATAGTATGCGGTCCACGCGATCACCATGCCGGCGATCATGCCGACGTCACGAAACCGTCCCTTCATTGCAGCGCTTCAAACATTTTCCGCAGCGCGGCCTCGTCCATCGCGACGGGATTGTTGCCCATCAGCGGATGCTTCGCCGCGTCGCGCGCAAGCTTATCAAGATCGACGTCGCCGAGATCGGAAAGCGTCATTTTAAGACCCGCAAGCTTTTTGAGCGAACGGATCCGCTCCGCCAGCTCGTCCGTGCCGGAAAGCCCGACGCGGCGGCAGAGCGTCATAAGCCGCTCGTCCGCGTTGATGCGCACAAAGCTGTCGAGCGTGAACGCGCAGGCTTCGCCGTGCGGCAGATGATAATCCTCGGAAAGCGGATAGCTGCAGGCATGGCTGCCCGCGGTCTTCGGGAGCGCAAAGCTCATCCCGCCCAAAAGCGCCGCAAGCGACATCTTTTCACGCGCGGCGAGGTTCGATCCGTCGCGGTATGCCGTTTCAAGATTCTCCAGCACAAGCCGCACCGCCTCGATCGCGCAGAGATCGGAGACCGGCTGATGGTGCCTGCTCCAGTAGCCCTCCAGCGCATGCGCCATGGCGTCAAGCCCGGTGTTCATCGTCGTACGCGGGGGCACGGTGACCGTCAGCGCCGGATCGACGATCGCGAGCGTCGGCATGAAGACCGGATTGTTGATCGTCTTCTTTTCCCTGCCGTGGCTGATGACCGAGACCTGTGTGACCTCGCTGCCGGTGCCTGCGGTCGTCGGGACCGCGATCATTGGAAAACGCGTCTTCGGAAACGGCGTTTCGCCTTGGAAACACGCAAGCGCGTCCGCATTCTCGCGCGCGATCGCCGCCGTGAACTTCGCCGTGTCCATGGTGCTCCCGCCGCCGATGCCGACGACGGCGTCTGCGTTCGCTTCCCGCGCAAGCGCCGTTGCCGCGATCACGCCGCTAAGCTTTGGGTTTTCCTCCACATCCGAAAAGATCGCCGCGATCTCCGGGATCTCCTTTTGCATCGCTTCGACCTTGGCTCTCAAAAACCGGTCGCAGACGACGAGGCAGCGCGCCGCGCCGAGGCCTTTGATCTCCTCGCCGAGCGCATTCACGCTGCCGACGCCAAACCGGATCGTCACCGGCTGGCGGTACAGAAACTCAAGCGCCATAGATACCGTCCTCGATCTTTTTGACTTCGGCGGAGAACTTGTGCATGTTCACCGCACGCCAGTCCTCCAGGTCCTGGCACCATTCGGTATTGAGGAACGTCTTGACCATCTCGATCGCCATCTCGGGGCCGACGATCCAGCCGCCCATGCACAGCACGTTCGCGTTGTTGATCGCGCGCGCCATCTTCGCGGAATAGACGCCCTCGCAGGCGACGGCGTGAACGCCCTTGAACTTATTGGACACGACGCACATGCCCGCGCCGGTGCCGCAGATCAGGACCGCCTTTTCATACGTGCCGTTCTGTACGAGCGGCGCGACGTCGCCAGCCACACGGTAGTAGGGATGGACTTCATTGAGGTCCGTGGTGCCGAGATCGTCGAATTCGATGTTCGCCTCGGTAAGATACGCCTTGATCGCTTCCTTCACGGCAAAGCCGGATTTGTCGCTTCCGATTGCAAGTTTCATCATATGATTCCTCCCGTATTATTTGAGTGAAACCGCTTCCTTCGCGGTTTTGATGATGTTTTCCGCGGTCAGCCCCATCGTCTCCTTCAGATACGGGAGCTTGCCGACTTCGCCGAACCGATCCAAAACGCCCACCGCGCAGACCGGGATCTTCTCCTTCGCAAGCGCTTCGAGCACCGCAGAGTGCAGTCCGCCGATCACGTTGTGGTTTTCGACCGTCAGCACGGCGCCGGTCTTTCTTGCCGACGCAAGCACCGCCTCGCGATCGATCGGCTTGATCGTATGAATATTGATCACATCGCAGGAGATCCCTTCCCGTTCGAGCGTTTCCGCCGCGTCCAGCGTGTCCTTCGTGAGCATGCCGGAAACGAAGATCGAAAGGTCTTTGCCCGTTCTCAGCGTGTCCGCCTTAAAAAGATCGAACCTGTAGTCCGCCGGGAACACGTCCGGAAGCTCCTTCCGGAACAGGCGCACGTAGACCGCGCCGGGATAGTCGTTCAGCACCGGCATCGCGGCACGAAGCTGCACGCCGTCGACCGGCTCGAAGATCACGAGCTCCGGGATCGAGCGCAGCACGCCGATATCCTCCATGCTCATGTGCGTGCCGCCGTTCAGCTCCGCCGAGACGCCCGGGTCGGTGCCGACGATCTTGACGTTCTGCTTCGCATACGCGATCGAGATCGCGATCTGATCGCAGATGCGGCGGGACGCAAACGGCGTGAAGCTTTCGATCCACGGCTTGAACCCGTAGCTACTAAGTCCCGCCGCGATCGACGCCATGTTCTGTTCCGCGACGCCGCAATCGAAGATCTGTGTGCCATAGTATTGTTCGCGCAGTTTGATCGTTCCGCTCGCCTTCGCAAGGTCCGCGTCCAAAAGCACGACGTGTTTGTCCTCTTTCATCAGCTTATCGAGACACTCCGCATAAATCGCCCGCATTTCCATGGTCACGCCTCCCCTCTCAAAACACGGATCGCGGCTTCCGCCTGCTCCGCCGAAACGTTCGTATTGTGGTTTGCGGTGCCGAGCTCCTCGATCCATTTGACGCCGCAGCCCTTCTTCGTGTTCAGGATCACCATCGTGGGTTTACCGGAGCCGATCCCGAGCTTCGCGTGCTTCACCGCCGCGCTGACCTCGTCGATGTCGTTGCCGTCCTCGACGTCGATCACGTTCCAGCCGAACGCTCTCCATTTTTCGTCCAGAGGCGCAATGCCGTTGACCTCCTCGACCGTGCCGTCGATCTGCAGCTTGTTGTAGTCGGTAAAGGCGATCAGATTGTCGAGTTTCTTGCTCGCCGCGAACATCGCCGCCTCCCAGATCTGTCCTTCCTGGCTTTCACCGTCGCCGATCAGCGTATAGATCGTTGCGCCGTCGTGTTCGAGCTTGCTGCCCAAAGCGACGCCGACCGCGCAGGAAAAGCCCTGTCCCAGAGACCCCGTCGTCATGTCGATCCCGACGGTGCGGTTCATGTCGCAGTGGCTCGGCAGGTTCGTGCCGCCGCGGTTCAGCGTCAAAAGCTCTTTCTTATCGAAGTATCCGCGATTTGCAAGCGTCGCGTAGGCCGCCGGACCCGCATGCCCCTTCGAGCAGATAAAGCGGTCGCGTCCCGCCATCTTCGGGTCCTTCGGGTCGATATGCATTTCTTCAAAGTACAGTACGGTCAAAAGCTCGACGACCGAAAGACAGCCGCCGATGTGACCGACGCCCAGGTTTCCGATGCAGCGCAGCACGTCGCAGCGGATATCCAGCGCGATTTTTTTCAGATCCTGTTTCAAATTCCTGTTCCCCTTTATTTAATTCATTCTGTTAATCAAATCAATTCTATCCGCAAATACGGGAATTGTCAAGGGAAACCGATTGACTTTTTTCGTTCTGTGCGGTATGATTGATTAAGAGATTGAAATAATTCAAAGGATACAACCGATATGAAAGAATTTACCCCTGTTTACGTTCCGGTCGGCGTACCGACCTTCCACATGGAGAGCGCTGAGGACGCGTTCGTCCGCTCGTGCGGTGCGCTGCGTTCGCTCGATCCCCGCTTCGTCTGCCCCGGCGAAAAGCTGCTGTCGATCGAAGCGTTGAAAAACTATCTGGAGCCCCTTTCGCCGGATCTGATCGTCTTTCAAAACCTGACCTTTGCAAACGCCGCGTACATGAGCGAGGTGCTGAAAAGATTCGACTGCCCGGTCGTGCTGTGGACGCTCCGCGAGCCCGTGATCGACGGCGGACGGCTGCGTCTCAATTCCCTGACCGGCGCGTACTCCGCGGCGAACACGCTCCGCGCGTTCAACGACCGGCCGTTTATCTACGTCTTCGGCGCGCCGGAGGAAGCCCGGGTCAAGGAGGAACTGAACGCGGCGATCGCGGCCGCGTCCGTGCTGCATGCGATGCGCGATCTCAAAATCGCGGCGATCGGCCACACGCCGCAGGGCTTCGGCTTCGGACGCGCGCTCGATACGGAGATGATGAACACGTTCGGTGCGGAGCTCGTTTCGATCGAAGCGCGGGAGCTCATTGACCGCGCCAAGGGCTATACCGACGAGGAATGCAAGCCGTATCTCGAAAAGACCGCATGCACGACCTGCGGGCTCGACTGCACACCGGAGAAAAACCTGCTCGACCATGCAAGGCTTTTGAAGGCGTACAGCGATTATGTGACCGAAAACGGCGTCGGCGCGCTCGCGTCGCGCTGCTGGCCGGACTTCTTCACCGCGTTCGGCACACCGGTCTGCACGGTGCTTTCCATGCTGAACGACGACGGCGTCGCCTCCGCCTGCGAAGCGGACATCTACGGCGCGCTGTCGATGTGGGTGGGCATGCGGCTCTCCGGCTCCCCCGTCTTTTTCGGCGATCCGGTCTCCTTGGACGAAGGCGAGAACACGATCACCTACTGGCACTGCGGCGCGGCGGCATGCTCGCTTGCGCGGAAGGACACCGGCGCAGTCGTCGGCGTGCATCCGAACCGCAAGATCGGCCCCGCGATGGACTTCGGCTGCGAGGCCTTTGCAGACGCGACGGTGTTCCGCATCGGCAGAGAGCCGGACGGCAGTTTCCGCTTCTTTCTGACCGAGGGCGCTGCGCTCGACAAGCCCAAGCAGTTCATCGGTACGAGCATCGTGATCAAAACCGACGCTCCGTGCCGTGAAATCGTCGAGGGCAGCGTCTTAGCCGGCTTTGAGCCGCACTTTGCGGTGATCAAGGGCCGTCACGCAAAGGCGCTTGAGGCGCTTGCAAACTATCTCGGCTTTCCGGTCGATCGGTACTGCGTATGATCACCGATTCCTTTGACCCGAAATCCGAGCCGCTGTTCACAGTCGAATCGTTCTCCGGTCCGCAGAAGCACCTTTGCGACGTCTGCATTCCTACCTTTTCGCACAGGATCCTGGAGGAAATGCAGGCGCGTTTTGTGTTGCGCGAAGCAGGATATTTAAGAAACGTGAACGGCGACCGTCCGATCTATCTGTTCGAATACGAAGGAAGAACGCTCGCGACGGTGCTCTGCGGCGTCGGCGCGACGCTTGCGGGCGGCGATATCGAAGAGCTCAACTGGCTGACCGGCGCGACGAAGTTCGTGATGTTCGGCTCGGCGGGCAGCCTGAACCGCACGACGACCGAGGGAAAGTTTGTGATCCCGACGGAGGCGTACCGCGACGAGGGCATGTCTTATCACTACGCCCCGCCCGCGGACTATATTGCGGTCAAAAACGCGGACCGCGTCGAGGCGATCTTCCGGGAGCTGAATCTTCCGTACGTCAAAGGGCGCGTGTGGACCACCGACGCGTTCTACCGCGAAACGCGCGATCAGTTTGAAAAGCGCAGAGCGGAGGGCTGTCTTGCGGTCGAAATGGAGGTCGCGGGCGTACAGGCTGTCTGCGATTTTTACGGCTTCGAGCTCTATGATTTTCTCGTCACCGGCGACGTATTGGACGCGCCTGTCTATGAAAACGACGGACTGCACAACGCAAACCACGATCTTGACAAGCTCTTTATCGCACTGGAGATCGCAAAGCGCATCTAATGAAAAAGACAAAAAACGGCACGGTTTTCACCGTGCCGTTTTGACGTTTCGGGTTTACGCCGCGTTTTCTTCGCGCAGGAATTTCTCCTTCTCGACCTGCAGCTCTTCGACGCGCTTCTTGGAAAGCGGATATGCGAACCGCAGGATGAAGAACACGAGCAGGAACAGGACCGCCGGGATCAGAACGGATGCGTTGTACATCGTTTCAAGATTCTCCTTCGTGATGTGTTCATACAAAATTCGCCCGCCGTCGTAGCCGATGATCAAAAGCGGGATATTGATGAGAACGGTTGCAACCGTCTGACCGAGCTTTCTGGTGAACGTGAAGAACGCGTAGCTCGTTGCGTCGTCGTCGATGCCGTAGGTCACGCGGTTATAGTCGATCGCGTCCGCCGCCAAAATCCAGTTCAGCAGGAACATGAACGCGGTGCCGATGCCGCCCATCAGGCATCCGAACAGGTACAGCCAGATGTTCCGGATGCCGCAAACGGAAAGAATGAACAGCAGCAGATAGCATACCGCAGAAAACAGCACGCCGTACGCGCAGATCTCGCGGCGGCCGAACCGATTGCCGAGCTTGCTTGCAAAGAACATGATGACCGCAACCGGCAGATACTGGAATACCGCGGGCAGGATGTTCAGCGCGGGCATGTGGAAATAGCAGTTGAACAGGTACAGATTATAGCCCTGACCGAACATCTGTGCTGCTAAAAGCAGCATGGATGCGATGGAGACCGCCATAAACGGACGGCTCTTCAGAAGCGTGCGGATGACCCTCTTTGCCTCGCCCTTCTGCTTGGGAGCCGGATGCGATACAACGCGTTCCTTCGTCATCTTATAGCAGAGGAAGAAGAATACAACGGCAAATACCGCGATCACGCAGACGCCGATCAGAACCACATTCGGCTTGATCGTGGTAATCTTGATGTTGTTGATAACCTTCTGCGTACCGGTTGTTTCATCGATAACAGCCTGATAACAAACCATGGCGAGCAGCATTGCGGGCAGACCGCCGATGACCGAACCGATCGAGCGGAACACGGACAGTGCCGAACGTTCCTTGTCGTCCGATGTGATGACCTGCGCCATCGAGCCGTACGGAATGTTGATACAGGTATACAGCATGCCGAACAGCACGTACGTCACAGCCGCCCAGATGTAACGTGCCCAGAGCGGAAATCCGCTGACGTTCAAAAACATCAGAATACTTGCAACCGCAACCGGCACGGCAAAAACTTTGAGCCAGTGACGATAGCGTCCGTCCGGACGCGCCTTTGCCCCTTGAATGATGCGTCCCCAGATCGGGTCGTTGATCGCATCCCACAGACGTGCTGCCACGATGATGATCAGGGTGCCGAGAACGCCGATCTTCAAAACGTCCGTATAGAATGAATTCAGAATGCCCGCCGTGAGTCCGAACATCAGACAGCTTGCAAGATCGCCGAACGCATAGCCGATCTTGTCCTTCATGGTGATCCCGCTGGTGCGGGAAATGTACGATTGCTCCATTCCTTCCTTACCCTCCGTTTATTGATTTTCCTCCGCAGCACGGCGGAACAGGTCCGCGTACGCGCTGTTCTTTCTGTAAAACACGGGTACCCGCCCCAAAGGCGCGGGCACGGTGTATTCCCCCTCGCCCGCGTATTCTTTACCGCTCCAGAAGCCGATCCAATCGCCCTTCGGAAGATGCACCCTGCGCGTCTTTGCTTTTCGCTCGATCACCGGGCAGACGAACAGGTCTTCGCCGAAAAAATAGCTGTACATATCATGGCTTTGTGCGTAGTCCATCGCGTCGTAAAAGTCCGGACGCATGGCGGGCAATCCCGCCTTTGCAAGCGCCTCGCAATGCTTGATATACGGCTTCAGCGCGGCGTGGACGTTCGTAAGCCGCACGGTATGCGGCGTGACCTCCTCTGCGTCGAACTGCGCGTTCGCCCACGGGCGAATCGACTCGTGGCTGCGCATCAGAAGCGAAAACGCGCACATTTCCATCCACCGGGTGAACAGCTCCGGCTTACGCTTCATCTTGCCGAACGAGAAGAACCCGCCGATATCGCAATGGATCATCGGCACGCCCGAGAACCCGAGCGAAAAGCTTGCGGGCATCACACACGGCATGCCGTAATCCTTGGTGGTGTCGGTATGCTGGTCGCCGTTCCAGAGGATCGGCGCATAGGTCTGGATCCCGGCGTAGCCCGAGCGCATGAAAAACATCACGTCGTCGCGCCCGTATTCCTCGACCGCTTCGCGGTTGAGCTTTGCCCAAAGCACCGGCCAGAGGTTGTGCAGTTCTTTGGGGTCTCCGTTATGCAGCACGCAGTCCACCGGCAGATACTCGCCGAAGTCCGCCATCCAGCCGGACACGCCGAGATCGAGCATGTTCTTCTTAATGAGCACATCCTTCGTAAACCGCACCGCTTCGGGGTTCGTGAGGTCGAGCATGCCTGCGTCGAACGTTGTGGACTTGATGTGATAGATACTGCCGTCTTTGTGCGTAATGAGATATCCCTTTTCTCTGCACTCGGTATAGAGCCGGCTGTCTTTGACAAGGTACGGATTGATGTATGCAAGGAAGCGCACGCCGCGCGCATTGAGCTTTTGGATCGCGCCCTTCAGATCGGGATAAAGCTTGTCGTCGACCTCCCAGTTCCACCAGACCTGCTTGCCCATGACGGTACGGTTTTCGCCGGACCAGTCCTGGCTCCAGACGCCCGAAATCTTTGCGCCGGCGTCGAGCATGGCGAAGGTTTTTTCGAGGATCGTCTGCGTGCCGCCCTGGATTCCGAGGATCATGCCGTCGAAGCACCAGTCGGGAAGATACTGGCGGTTTTCGATCCGTTCCGCAAGCGACATGAGAAGCGCGTCGAAGCTTTTGCCGAATGTAACCGTAAGCGATTCCGGGCATGCATCGAATTCGAACGTGTACGCGTCGGTCCCGAAGGTCGATTTGCCGTCGGACGCGGTATCGAAGCGAATCATGCGGCCGCGGTCGGTGAGAAAGATCGGCATCGGCGCATAACTGCCGATCGCGGAATGCGGTTTTTCGCGGTACAGGCACCGCGGCAGCAGCGCTTTTTCAATGACGGTCTTTGCTTTGATGTGCTCGGAAACAAAGTTCACGACCGTTTCGCCCTTTAGGTTCGTCTGCCGGTACTGCTCGCCGCCGCCGAAAACGGCCTC
This sequence comes from Christensenellales bacterium, assembly GCA_045114775.1. Classification (GTDB taxonomy): domain Bacteria; phylum Bacillota; class Clostridia; order Christensenellales; family CAG-138; genus UBA3792. The sequence goes on from JBGULC010000023.1 coordinate 11,743, forward strand.
TCCGTCGATCGCAGGAAGCGTGAATTTGTACGCCCAGCCCTCTTCGCCCGTGAACGCAAGCGAAACGCCGTCCTTCTCCGCAGTCACCTTGATTGAAAGATCGTGACCTTCTGCGGAGAGAACGACGTCGTCGTGCTTTGCATATACGTTTGTAAGCGGAATCTGCGCCGTTTCCGTGATAGTCTCCTTCACGGTGCCGCGGTTCGATTCATAGGTTTTTTCGCGCTTGATTGCAACGGCAAACGGACGGTCTGCCGAATGGGAAAGCACCGGACGATTGTCAAACGACAGCGACCAGAGCTCCGACCGAACGACGGTGGACGAAAGCATAGAGACCCCCTCGATAGATCCTTTTTTCTATCATACAGGAAACGCCCGTCCTCTGTCAAGAACGGGCATAAGCTATTCCGAAATTCCGTGATCGGGATCCTTTCATTATGATGCGCCGAAAGATCGTTTTCATCAGACCGAACCTCAGTATCCGAACGCAATGCCGAGCGCGATAAACCCGACGACCAGCGCAAGGTTTACAAGGAACAGCGGCGCGCTCTTTCTGACCCATTTGAAGTAGTCGACGCCGATCATCGAAAGCGAGATCAGAAGCACCGGCGAGGTCGGGAACAGCACGTTCGTGTAGCCGTCCCCGAAGGTGTAGATCAGCACGAGCATCTGCTTAGAAAGCGGCACGGAAACGATCGCCAGCATGCCCATGACGAGGATCGCCTTCGCCGTCGAGGACGAGATGAAAAACTCGAGCACGAGAATGATCGCATAGAGCACGAGCGCGACGACGAACGGGCTGTGTCCCGCAACGAGCGTGTTGATCGAATGCACGATCGTCGGCATGATCGCGCCTTCGTCGAAGATGTACTTGACGGACGACGCCAGCGCGATGAACACGACCGTCGGCAGCGCGCCGATCACGCCGGAAAGAAAGCTTTTGAAAACCGGCTTCGCCTTCCGCACCGACAGGAACCCCGCAAGAAGTCCGAAGATCAGAAAGTACGCGATCAGCACGACGACGGTGTAATCGCGCAGCGCGGAAATCGCGGAGCAGGTAATGATCAGCCCGAGACAGACGAGCAGGAACACGATGTAGGTCAGACGGATGCGCTTTTCATCCCTCGGATCGGCGGCGTTCGCGCCATTCGCGTCCTCTGCGGCGCGCAGGGTCTCGTCGTGCGCAAGCGTCAGGCTTTTGGACGGGTCCTTCTGAAGCTTTTTGACATACAGGAATACGAAGCCCATGAGCAGCAGATACATCACGGCGAAGATCAGGATGCGATACCAGATATGCTCCATCGGGTTCGCGCCGATGATCTCGCTTGCCAGAAGCACCGTGAACGGGTTCGTGATCGCGCTTGCGAAGCCGAAGCCGCAGGCGATGATACAGACGAGAAAGCCCGTGAACGAATCGTAGCCGATCAGCACACACAGCGCAGTCACGATCGGCAGCATGGAGAGCATCTCCTCAAACAGCCCGAGGAACGCGCCGAACGCCATAAAAACGAGCGCGATCATGCAAAGAAGCAGCGCGCGGCGTTTCCGGAACCGGCTTGCGACAGCGCCGACCAGCGCGCGGATGCCGCCGACGTCGTTCATGACCTGGAACGCGGCAAACACCGTGACGAGGAACAGCGACAGCATGATGAGCGTCAGCCCGTTCGACGAACCGAACACGAGGAACGGCGCCAAAAGCCCCTTCCAGATCGGGATGCCGGTCGCGCCTTCGATGGGCCGATAGGCGGAAAAGTCCGTCGTGCCGTCCGCGTTCACGCCGAATTCGCCCTTCGGAATCACGTAGGTCAGCACGATCGCGGCGATCATCAGCGCAAACAGCAGCGCGACGACCTGCAGGAACGTCTTGGTCGAAAGATCAACAAGCGTCTTCCGTTTCTCCGTTTTCTTCATTGCGAAGCTCCTTGATGAGGTCGACGATCAGCGCCCAGCGCACGACCTGCCGACGGTTTTCGGTCGGATAGAAGTAATAAAGATCGCCGTCGTGATAGGTTTCAAATTCCTTGTTCACGGAAAACGGCAGCGCCGGCAGTGCGTCAAAGCCGAGGTCGAACGCATGCGCTTCCGAGCGATAGGAAAAGCCCTCTTTGGTGAGCGTGCAGCGGCCCTTCTCCTTCGTCCGGTACCTGCCCTTGTCACGGTAGATCACGGTATCGACGTCCGTTTCGAGGCGCAGGGACGGAAGCTCCGCCTGTTCAAGCGCCTTGATGCGTTCGTAGTATTCGCCGATCGAACGCGGTCCGTCCTCGAAAAGATACCGTTCGTTCAGCCGATGCGTCCCCCCGCAGGCGGTGCAGGCGAGTGCGTTTCCGACGCCTTTCGTCGTATACAGCGCACCGCAGTCGCAGCAGCGATAAAGCACGTTCTGAAGGCCCTTCGCCTTGTCCTTTTGCCGGAACGTGCCGACGTCCTCCTCCGAGGCGTCGTAACGAAGCGTTTCGTCGATCAGCCGGTTCAGCGCATCGTCCGTCATGCCCGCGATCTCCTCGCTCGTCAGCACGCGTTCCGCCGAAATATACACGTCGGAACGGAAGGAACGGCTGCGCCACTTGGGCTTTGCAAAGTAAGCGCCGCGGATCCGTACGAACACGATATCCGTGTTGAGCCGCCGGTAAAACGCCGCGCTTCTGTCGAGGATCGGATAGCTGCGGCCGTCGACCGAAAGCCGCGCCTCCGGGAAAATGACGACGGGATAGCCTTTTTTCAGCATCCGCATGATCTCGAGCGGCACGCTCAATTCGGGACAGAACAGTTTCTTCGGGATCACGCCCGATTTTGCGGCGGACTTGCGGATCAGCGGATGCGAAAGGTAATGCCGATTTACTACATATGAGGGATTCTCCGCCGCGTTCTCGAACAGCCGCTTCACATAGTACATATCGAAGAACGACTCGTGATTGACGAGCGCGATGAAGGGCTTGTTCAGCGTCCTGAGCTTCTCGTCGTCGATGTGCAGACGCTGTCTGTGTTTTCGAAGCTTGTTGACCGCGCTGAAAAACGCGGAATAGAATACCGAATCCGGCGTGCCCTCGTTCTGCCGGAAATAGATCCTGTTGAGAAACAGAAACAGGATCAGAAACAGCAGTCCCGCAAGCGCGACGAGGATCACGATCAGAATCGGCAGCGGGATCTTGTTCCCGATGAACCAGCGCCCCGCGGCGCCCATGAGGTTGGACGTAACGATCGACGGAATGACCCCGGTCGCGACCGTGAAGAGATAGCGGCCGTATTTCATCTTGCGATAGCTCGCGTAGTAGCAGATCGCGCCGAACGGGATAAACGGCATGATGAACAGCAGGTAGACCAGAAGCTGCGTGCTGCGCTCCTTTTTCGCGACGCCCGCGGCGAGCTTTTCGATCTTCTTTTCGTTCTTTTCATAGGTCCCGCTCGAAAACCGGAACGTATTGACAAGTACATAAATGATCGAAGCGCCGAGACATGCGCCGATATCGCACAGCAGCAGCGCGATGTAAAACGGATAGCTGAGCCCCGACGAGATCTGAATGAACTCCGCCGGGATGAAGATGACGACGATCTGCAGCGCCTCGACAAGAATGACGGCGAATACGCCGAGCACGCCCTTTTCGGTCAAAAGCGCCTGTGCGCCTTCCACGTCGTGCGCGATCTGCAGCTTGATGAACGGGATCAGGATGTCGTAAAGGAACAGAAAGAACATCACAAGCGCAATGAGCACGGATACAAAAATGATGATGCGCTGCGTGCTTTTTTTCAAGGTTCTTCCCTCCCTTCTCCGGTCCGCGCCGATTTTCATAATGGCTTATTTTAGTATATATTAAGGTATTTGTCAACACAAGCGCCCCGCGCCGGTCGAGGCGCGTCTCTCCGTCTTTCGCGGCGGTCTGAGAGACGCGCGGGATGCCGCCTTTGCGAACGCTTTCCGCCTGTTTTTGTCCTTTTCTTTTTCCGGAAAGTATGATATGATAAATGTCTGAATATACAACGCAGGAGGGTCGGATGCCGGAGAAGCTTTTCGAACGCATCAAAAGCGTCAGAACTCTGTCCATCGTGGGCATGTGCAAGAACGCGGGCAAAACGACCGTGCTGAATCGGATCCTCTCCGAGTCGCGCGGGCGGGTCCTCGGGCTGACCTCGATCGGACGGGACGGCGAATCGACCGACGTCGTGACCGGCACCGAAAAACCCGGTATCTATGTGCCCGCGGGCACGCTGATCGCAACTGCGAAGGACATGCTTTCACTTTCGGACATCACGCAGGAGATCGTGTATACGACCGGCATCCCGACGCCCCTGGGCGAGGTCGTGCTCGTCCGCGCAAGAAGCGACGGAAATGTGCAGCTTGCCGGGCCTTCGATCACCTCGCAGATAAAAACCGTTTCCGACCTGTTCTTTTCGCTCGGCGCCGGACAGACGATCGTCGACGGCGCTTTGGGGCGGAAATCGCTCGGCGCGCGGGCGCTCGCGGACGGCGTGATCCTCTGCACCGGCGCAAGCTACGACATGCGCATGGAAAAGGTCGTTGGTGACACCGCGAACGCCTTCCGCATCATGGATCTTCCGAAGGCCGAAACCGTGCCGCAGGAACGCGAAAAGCCGCTTGCGGAGCTCCTGAAGGAGACCGGAGAAGCTCTGATCCCCGGCGCGCTGACCGATTCCGCGGTCGTGCCGCTCTTAAAGAGCGGCGTTTTGAAAAACGCGCGGCTCGTGGTGAAGGATCCGAGCAAGGTCCTTTTATCGCCGGACACGCTCGATAAGCTCGCGATCCGAAACGTCGCTTTGGAAACGGTCGAGGCCGCCGAGGTGCTGTGCGTAACGGTCAATCCCGTCTCGGCTTACGGTTGGAAATTCGACCCGGACGCGTTCAAAAGCGCCATGCAGGCCGCGGTCCCCGTCCCCGTCATCAACGTAAAGGAGGCAACGCCGTGATCTCGATCCGCTTTGACGATCAGGTAAAGATCGGTCTCAGGTACATTCTCGACAGTCTGCACCCCTGCTGTCCCTTCGGGGCCGAGCGGGTGAACCGGCTGCGCTTCTTTGCGCCGGAGGAACGCGCCGCGCTCGAAGCGGAGCTTTTTGCCGTTGAACGCGCGGCAAAAGCGGCAGACAGTTTGAAGCCGCTTTATGAAAAGATCATGCTCACGCTGTGTCAGCTCAAGGATATCCGCGGCTCGCTCAAACGTCTTAGTGAGGGCGCGATCCTCGATCACGTCGAGCTTTTCGAGCTCAAGGGCTTTCTGCTGCGCGTCTCGGACCTGATCCCGCCGTTCTCGGAAATGAACGAAACGGTCACAACCGGGCTTACGTTCGCCGACCCTAAGGAAGCGCTTGCCGTGCTTGATCCAGAGGGCACGCGCTCGCGCGGGTTCTATATCCCCGACGGCGCAACGGAGCGGCTTTCCGCGATTCGTGCGGAAAAGAAACGGCTTGAGCAGCGGCTCTACGCTGCGCCGGACGCGGAAAAGGACGCGATCAAGGCGGAACGCACCCGCGTCTGTGCCGAGGAGGAGACCGAGGAGCGAGAGATCCGAAAAGCGATGTGCGTCCGCCTTCTCCCCCGCGTTCCCGAACTGCTGTCCGACGCCGACGCCGCGGGACGGCTCGATTTTCTGATCCAGAAAGCACTGTTTGCCGCAAAGTACGGCGGCGTGTGCCCGGAGATTTCGGAAAGCGCGCTCGCGCTGACCGATATGATCAACCCGGAGCTTTGTGATCTTTTGCGCGCAAAGGGACGCGCGTTTGTGCCCGTTTCGATCGCAGCAGATCGCGGCGCGACGGTCATCACCGGCGCGAACATGGGCGGCAAGAGCGTGGCGATGAAAACGCTTGCGCTGAACGTGCTGCTCATGCACGCGGGATTTTTGGTCTGTGCAAGCGCGGCGAAGATCCCGATGTTCGAAAGCGTGCAGATGCTCTTTGACGATACGCAGTCGATGCAGTCCGGATTGTCCGGTTTCGGCTCGGAGATCGTGCGGTTCAACGAAGCGCTTGAGGAGATCGAACGGGGCTATTCGCTGCTGCTCATCGACGAGCTCGGCCGCGGCACGAACCCCGACGAGGGCGCGGTCATCGTGCAGGCGGTGACGCAGTATCTGAACGGCATCGACGCGATCTCGATCCTTGCGACGCACTACGACGGCGTGGCGGAGCACGCGAGCGCGCATTATCAGATCATCGGGCTTAAAGACGTCGATCCGGAGGCGATCAAAGCTGAGCTTTCTGCTGCGCACGGAGACGGCGTATCGGTCATCGCGCGGCATATGAACTACGGGCTTTACCGCGTCGAAGGCAAAGCGGACTGTCCGAAGGACGCGCTGAACATCTGCCGCATGCTGTCGCTCCGGTCTGAGATCCTCGAACGCATCGAACGCGCTTATTGATATAAGGAAACTCCTTGACAACGACCCCGAAAATCGGGTATAATTTCCCTACAGAATTCCTTTGGGGTCTTCCATAGAGGCGCGGACAGCAGGGTACCCGTCCGACCGGCAGGGCAGCCGGAATGTCGTACGGAGAAGGGGCCGTCCGCCGAAGAGATCGGTCCTGCCCGGTCCGGTTTCTGGCATCGTCGTGTAAGCGGCGCTGCTGTCATGTTCATCGAGCATGGAGCGCTATCGGTCGATCGGTCGACCGACAGCGTCTTTTTTTACCCGAAACGGATCGGACGACCCCGGAAGCGCTGTGATCCCCATACATAGCAAATCAAAGTGAAGGAGAATCACCCATGGAAAAAATCTCATCTATGCTCCGTCTCCGCATGAGCGCAAAGGACGCGCACTACGGCGGAAACCTGGTTGACGGCGCGCACATGGTCCATCTGTTCGGCGACGTTGCGACCGAGCTTCTCATCAAGTGCGACGGCGACGAAGGCCTGTTCTGCGCCTACGACAACATCGAATTTCTTGCCCCGGTCTACGCGGGCGATTACATCGAAGCCTACGGCGAGATCGACCGCATCGGCAACACCTCCCGCGGCATGACGTTCGAAGCGCGTAAGGTCATTGCGGCGCGTCCGGACATCTCCCCGTCCGCGGCCGACGTGCTCCCCGAGCCGATCGTGGTCTGCCGCGCGCACGGCACCTGCGTCACGCCGAAGAACTGCCAGCGCATTGATCACAGCAAGTAACGGAGGGAACCCATGGAAAAGCTCATCATCACCGCCGCCATCTGCGGCGCCGAGGTCACCAAGGCGAACAACCCCGCCGTCCCCTACACCGTCGAGGAAATGGTCCGCGAAGCGAAGCTCGCGTACGAAGCGGGCGCGGCGATCATCCATGTGCACGTCCGCTGGGACGACGGCACGCCGACGCAGGACCGCGAACGCTTCCGCGTGGTCATGGACGCGATTCGCAAGGAGCTTCCCGACGTCATCATGATCCCGTCGACCGGCGGCGCAACCGGCATGACGCCCGAAGAGCGTCTGCAGCCGACCGAGCTCATGCCCGAGATGGCGACGCTCGACTGCGGCACCTGCAATTTCGGCGATGAGGTGTTTGAAAACACGATGCCCACGATGCGCGCATTCGGCAAGCGCATGATCGAGAACGGCATCAAGCCCGAATACGAATGCTTCGAGCTCGGACACCTCGACACCGTGCTGAACATGGCGAGAAAGGGCGAGGTCCCCGGCGCGCCGATGCAGTTCAACTTTGTGCTCGGCGTTCCCGGCTGCGCGCCCGCGACCGTCGACAACCTCGCGTTCATGGTCAGTAAGATCCCCGCGGGCTCGACCTGGACGGTCACCGGCGTCGGCAGATCCGCCTGGACGATGGCGGCCGCCGGCATCATCATGGGCGGCAACGTCCGCGTCGGCTTCGAGGACAACGTCTACCTCGGCAAGGGCCATAAAGCAGCCTCTAACGGCGAGCTTGTCGAAAAGGTCGTTCGCCTTGCGAAGGAACTCGGCCGCGAGATCGCAACGCCCGACGAGGCGCGCGCGATCCTCGGCATGAAGCCGCTTCAATAACCGGAATCCATACCAATCTTTTATAAAAATCAATTTCAGGAGGAATTACAATGGAACAGATCAAGGGCAATAAGTACGGCACCCACCGCGTCATCGAGCCGAAAGGCGTTCTGACCCAGGCGGCATGGAAGATCGACAACGACATGACCAAGCGTTATTCCAACGAGATCATCTGCGACGTCATCTCCCTGAACATCGACTCCGCATCCTTCACGCAGATTGAGGAAGCCTGCGGCGGCGACGAGCAGAAGATCGGCGAAATGATCCTCGGCATCGTGGCGGAGCGCGGCAAGCAGCAGAACCCGGTCACCGGATCCGGCGGCATGTTCATCGGCAAGGTCGCCTACATCGGCGAGGACCTTCTCAAAAAGCCGGACTTCGACCTCAAGGTCGGCGACAAGATCGCATCCCTCGTCTCCCTCTCCATGACGCCCTTAAAGATCGACCGCATCAAGGCGATCCACAAGGACATCGACCGCGTGGACATCGACGGTCAGGCGGTGCTGTTTGAGTCCGCGATCTACGCGAAGCTGCCCGACGATATGTCCGAGGCGCTGGCGCTCGCGGCGCTCGACGTGGCAGGCGCGCCCGCGCAGGCAAGAAAGCTCCCGAAGGAAGGCGATTCCGTGCTGATCCTCGGCGCAAACGGCAAGAGCGGTGTGCTCTGCGGCTGGGAAGCGCTGAAAAAGGTCGGCCCGAACGGCAAGGTCGTCGGCGTTGTAAGAAACCCGAAGCAGGTCCCGGCTCTCATTGAGCTCGGCGTTTACACCGACGTCATCGTTGCGGACTGCACGAAGCCGGTCGAGGTGCTTGAAAAGGCGCTCGAAGTCAACGGCGGCAAGGAATACGACATCTCCATCTGCTGCGTCAACATCGAATCCTGCGAGATGAGCGCGATCCTCCCTGTCCGCGACGACGGTCTCGTTTACTTCTTCTCGATGGCGACCTCCTTTACAAAGGCGGCTTTGGGCGCGGAGGGCGTCGGCAAGGACGTCACCATGATCGTCGGTAACGGCTACACCAAGAACCACGCCGAGATCACGCTGAACGTGCTCCGCGAGAACGCGAAGCTCAGAAAGCTGTTCGACGAAAAATACTGCTGATTGATGCGCGGGAGCAAGGCAACAACGCCCTGCTCTCGCAGTCTTTATTCCGACGACAGGAGGATTTTTATGAAAACCCGAAACGGTTTATTCGCCGACGTTCCCGAAGAGCAGTGGAACGACTGGCACTGGCAGGTACGAAACCGCGCCGAAACGCTTGACGATCTCAAGAAGGTCATGACGCTCACCCCCGAGGAGGAGGAAGGCGTCAAAAAGACGCTCGGCAAGCTCCGCATGGCGATCACGCCGTACTATCTCTCGCTGATCGACCTCGACGATCCCTACGATCCGATCCGCAAGATGGCGATCCCGCGCGCCGAGGAGCTCGACTACGCCGACTATGAGGACGCCGATCCGCTGCACGAGGATACCGATTCCCCGGTCCCCGGTCTTACCCACCGCTATCCGGACCGCGTGCTGTTCCTCATCACGGATATGTGCTCCATGTACTGCCGTCACTGCACGCGCCGCCGCTTCGCCGGACAGAACGACTGCGGCGTTCCCGCGGCGCAGATCGATAAGGGCATTGAATATGTCGCAAACCATCCCGAGGTCCGCGACGTGCTTCTTTCCGGCGGCGACGCGCTGATGGTCGGCGACAAGGTGCTCGAAAGCATCATTTCTCGGCTTCGCGCGATCCCGCACGTCGAGATCATCCGTCTCGGCTCGCGTACGCCGGTCGTGTGCCCGCAGCGCATCACGCCGGAGCTTTGCAATATGCTCAAGAAGTACCATCCCATCTGGGTCAACACGCACTTCAACACGCCGAAGGAATTCACGCCCGAAGCCGCGAAGGCGTGCGCCATGCTCGCGGACGCGGGCATCCCGCTGGGCAACCAGAGCGTGCTTTTAGCCAGCATCAACGACTGCAGCCACGTCATGATGGAGCTTGTGCACGGGCTCGTCAAGATGCGCGTGCGCCCGTACTACATCTACGCCTGCGACCCGTCCCTCGGTCTTTCGCACTTCCGCACGCCGGTCAGTAAAGGCATCGAGATCATGGAAGCGCTCCGCGGCCATACCTCCGGCTACTGCGTACCGACGTTCGTGGTCGACGCGCCGGGCGGCGGCGGCAAGACGCCCGTCATGCCGAACTACCTGATCTCGCAGACGCCGAGAAAGGTCATCCTCAGAAACTTCGAGGGCGTCATCACGTCCTACACCGAGCCGGAGCATTATGTGCAGAACTGCCACTGCGACGTCTGCACGGGCAAGCGCAAGGTCGAAAAGACCGGCGTCGCGTACGTTGCCGAGGGCACCAAGCAGCACTATCTCGAGCCGACGAAGCTTCTCCGCAACGAGCGGCACGTCAAGCACTGAGGGCGCCTTATGGAAAGCAAACTCGGCTTGAATTTTGATCTGGTCAATGAGGCGCGGGCAAGCGCGGCGCACGTCGCGGCGGACACGCAGCGCTTCATTGACGTACACACGACCGTCACCGTCGAGCGTACCGTCTGCCGTCTTTTGGGCATCGACGGCGTGAACGACATGGACGTTCCCATGCCGAACGTGGTCGTGGACTATCTCACCGAAAACGCGCTGCTGCCGATGGGCGCGGCGTGGATGCTCGGCACGGCGATTCTGGAGACCGGCCTCACGCCGCAGGGCGTCGCGGAGGCGATCGACAAAGGCGAACTCGACCTTACGAAGCTTCCCGCGCACGGCGAAGCGGAGATCCGCAAAGCGCTTCAGCCCTATGTCGACGCCACGATGGCGCGGATCAACCAAAACGTCGCGAAGCGCAACGAATACCTCGGCCGTTTCGGCGACAAACAAGGTCCGTACCTCTATATCATCGTCGCGACCGGCAACATCTACGAGGACATCATCCAGGCGAAGGCCGGCGCAAAGCAGGGCGCGGACATCATCGCGGTCATCCGCACGACGGGTCAGTCGCTATTGGACTACGTGCCCTACGGCGCGACGACCGAGGGCTTCGGCGGCACCTACGCCACGCAGGAGAACTTCCGCCTGATGCGCGCGGCGCTCGACGAGGTCGGCGAGGAGCAGCACCGGTACATCCGGCTGTGCAACTACTGCTCCGGGCTGTGCATGCCCGAGATCGCGGCGATGGGCGCCTTGGAACGGCTCGACGTCATGCTGAACGACGCGCTGTACGGCATCCTGTTCCGCGACATCAATATGCAGCGCACGATCGTCGACCAGTATTTTTCCCGCATCATCAACGGTTACGCGGGCGTCATCATCAACACCGGCGAGGACAATTACCTCACGACCGACGACGCGATCACGTCCGCGCACACGGTCCTTGCGTCGCAGTTCCTCAACGAAGCGTTCGCAAAGTGCGCCGGCATGCGCGAGGAGCAGATGGGTCTCGGCCACGCGTTCGAGATGGACCCGGCGGTCGAAAACACGTTCCTGTATGAACTGGCGCAGGCGGAAATGGCGCGCGAGATCTTCCCGAACGCGCCGTTAAAGTACATGCCGCCGACCAAATACATGACCGGCAACATCTTCCGCGGACACATCCAGGACGCGCTCTTTAACATGGTCACGATCCTGACGAACCAGAAGCTGCACCTTTTGGGCATGATGACCGAGGCGATCCACACGCCGTTCATGTCGGACCGCGCGCTGTCGATCGAAAACGCGCAGTACATCTTCCGCACGATGAAGGATCTGGGCTCCGAGCTCACCTTCAAGGAAGGCGGCATCATCCGCTCCCGCGCAAACGAGGTGCTCGTAAAGGCGACCGAGCTTTTGAAAGAAATCGAAACGCTCGGGCTGTTCACCACGCTTGAACGCGGCATCTTCGCGGACGTCAAGCGTCCGAAGGACGGCGGCAAGGGACTTCAAGGCGTCGTTTTGAAGGACGAACACTACTTCAACCCGTTTATCGAGGTCATGAAAGGCAAGGTGGCAAACGAATGAGCAGCGGACTTTACAACACGCATAAAATCGAATTCGATACCACGCTCGACCTTACGCGGCTGAAGCCGTACGGCGACACGATGAACGACGGCAAGGTGCAGCTGAGCTTCACCCTGCCGGTCAAGGACGACGAGCGCGGCGTGGAAGCGGCGCGGCAGATCGCAAAGAAGATGGGTCTCGACGAGCCGAACGTGACGTATCACGCGCCGCTCGACAAGGAGTTCACGTTCTACGTGGTCTACGGCAGCTGCGTGCACACCGTCAACTACGAGGACATCCACGTCATCACCGTCGAATCTGAGGTGATGAGCATGGAGGAAACGAACGACTACATCCGCGAGCACATCGGCAGAAAGGTCGTGATGGTAGGCGCCTCTACCGGCACTGACGCGCACACGGTCGGCATCGACGCGATCATGAACCGCAAGGGCTTCGCGGGACATTACGGTGTGGAGCGCTACGAGATGATCGAGGCCTATAACCTCGGCTCGCAGGTCGCAAACGAGGACTTCATCAAGAAAGCGCTTGAGGTCCACGCGGACGCGCTTCTGGTCTCGCAGACGGTCACGCAGAAGGACATCCACATCCAGAACCTCACGAACCTCATCGAGCTTCTGGAAGCCGAGGGATTGCGCGATCGCTTCGTGGTGGTCTGCGGCGGTCCGCGCATCACGCATGAGCTTGCGAAGGAGCTGGGCTTCGACGCGGGCTTCGGCGCGGGCACGTACGGCGACGACGTGGCAAGCTTCGTCGTCACGGAAATGGTCAAACGCGGCATGAAATAAGCCGCCAAGATAGATACGAAATCAACAAGGAGGAACAATCATGGCAAAGAAACCGGTCATCACTGCCGCTGAGGCAGCGAAAATGATTCCCGACGGCGCTACGATCATGTGCGGCGGCTTTCTCGCCTGCGGACAGGCGCGCGCCATCGTCAAGGAGCTTGTAAAGCTCGGCACGAAGGACCTCACGCTGATCGCAAACGATATGGGTCGTGCGGTCGGTCCGATGGGTGAAGAGTTCTTCGGCATTGCGGAGCTCATCCACAACCATCAGGTCAAGCGCGTGATCGCAACGCACGTCGGCATGACGCCCGAGGTCGGCGAACAGATGAACGCCGGCACGCTGGAAGTCAACCTGATCCCGCAGGGCTCCATGGCGGAGTGCATCCGCGCGGGCGGCGCGGGACTGGGCGGCGTTCTCACCCCCGTCGGCGTCGACACGCTGATCGAGGAAAGCCCGCTCTGCCTCGGCAAACAGGAGATCGACGGCAAGCCGTATCTTCTGATGAAGCCGATCCATGCGGACTTTGCGCTCCTCGGCACCTATAAGTGCGACGAAGCGGGCAACTGCTGGTACAAGGGCACGATGCGTAACTTCAACACCGTCATGGCGACCGCGGCGGACGTCGTCATCGCCGAGACCGAATACCTCGTTCCCGTCGGCGAGATCGAGCCCGAGAACATCCACACCTACGGCATGTGCGTGGACTATATCGTGGAAGGAGAGAGAAAGTAATGGATAAGAACGAAATCAAAGCGTTCATCGCAAAGCGCTGCGCGAAAGAACTGAAGGACGGCGACGTCGTCAACCTCGGCATCGGCCTCCCCACCATGATCCCCGGCTTCCTTCCCGAGGGTGTTGACCTCGTCATCCATGCCGAGCTCGGCATCGTCGGCGCGGGCGCAACTCCGAAGCCCGAAGACCCGAACTACGATCCGTACCATGTCGTCGACGCAGGCGGCAACGTCGCTTCCGTGGCGTTCGGCGGCGGCTTCATCGACTCCGCAACGAACTTCGGTCTGATTCGCGGGGGCCACGTGGACGCGTGCTTCCTCGGCGCGCTCGAAGTCGACCAGGAAGGCAACCTCGCAAACTGGATCATCCCCGGAAAAAGAATGCCCGGCATGGGCGGCGCAATGGACCTCTGCGTCGGCGCACGCAACTGCATCGTCTGCATGGAGCACACCGCGAAGGGCAACCCGAAGATCCTCGAAAAGTGCCGTCTCCCCTTGACCGCTTCGCATTGCGTCAAGAAGATCATCACCGAAATGTGCGTCCTCGAAGTCACCGAAAACGGACTTCTGATGACCGAGATCAACCCGGAATTCACCGTCGACCAGGTCAAGGCAGCCACCGCCGCCCCGATCACCGTCGCGGAGAACCTCAAAAGCATGATCGACTGATCAACCGCATTACAAAAGCCCGACCGAAAGGCCGGGCTTTTTCATGTAGTAGCAAGGGCTTCCCCCTTGGGTGGGGAAGCTGTCACCGAAGGTGACTGATGAGGGGGATTACAAGGGAACCTTATCCACCGCAAGCGGTCCCCCTTCCCCATGCTGATGCAGGGAAGGCAAAACACCTCTCATTCGAAGATTTCCTTTGAAACAGGAATATACACCATCTGCAAAGGAATAATCCTTTTATACTTTTCGCTTAAATCTCCGTAATACTTGGTTATCAAATCAACTAATTCCGTTCCGTTTATTCCTCGAATACTCGGTGTTTTCTGCAAAAAATCTTTTGCTTTCTTCGTATAATCCGAAAGGGTGACAAACAGGCCATAATCACCCGTTTGCATTGCACCTTTCAAAGATTGTATCGTGGCTTCTTTGATTTCGCTGTCCTGACTCTTGACCTGTACTATAATTCGCGGCGGAAGCTCATCTTTATAAGCCGTAATGTCGATCCCGCTGTCTCCTCCATGCGGCGATACTTTTGTACGATAACCCATTGCTCTCAACAGATCGGCTACAAATTCTTCAAGATCGTACCCTTTCAGCTGTCGGCTGAGTTCTTTCAAAATAAAGTCTCTTGTGCTTTCAATAATCTCTTCTGCAGTAGCAGCTACTGTTTCATCCTCGTTTTCAGGATCATTTACTTTTTTGAACCCTTTGTCAAGCGCTCCGAGGAACTCGTCTACATAGTTCTTTACCATGAAAAAAGATAAGGCAGAACCGATCTCGTATAGCGCGCCCTGCGTAAAATAGGTCCTCGGGAATTGTTTTAACCATTTGACTTTCCGTGTTTGTACATACTCCGGTTGTGCAGCATCATAACGATATGCTCCCTCAATCATACCTATATGCACCTGTCGATCGCTCTTTGACGGGTAAACCACATAATCGCCGATTTGTGCCTCGCAGCAAAAGCGGTGCAGCATTCCTGCGCCGTTTGCTATGTTCCCTTTTTTCGCGTCAACATATACTTCCGTATACCGTTTTTTGAACGCTTCACGATCAGAGCCGAGGATACTCAGGTCTCCCATCTCTTTCCATCCGATTGCAATGATGCTTTCTTTGCAAAATAGACTGTCATCCTTACAATGAATGCCCCAAACTCGTTTTTCCTTTTTCTTGTTTTTATCTTCCATGATACACTCCGCTATTATTCCCATTCAAAAAACGCGTCCCGAGGAGCAAGTCCCCGGGACGTATCGCTTTTCTTATTTCTCCGCTTTCGCCGCGCGGATGGATTCGATCAGCTCCGGAACGACTTTGAAGAGGTCGCCCACGATGCCGTAGTCCGCACATTCGAAGATCGGGGCGGTCTCGTTCTTGTTGACCGCGATGATGCATTCGGATTCCTGCATGCCCGCCTTGTGCTGGATCGCGCCGGAAATGCCGAGCGCGACGTACACCTTCGGGTGGACCGTCTTGCCGGTCTGGCCGACCTGATGATCCGCGCCGATCCAGCCCGCGTCGACGCAGGCACGGGACGCGCCGACCACGCCGCCGAGCTCGTTTGCAAGCTCTTCCGCAAGGGCAAGACCCTTTTCGACGTCCTTGCTGATGCCGCGGCCGACGGAGACGATATAGTCTGCGCCGATCAGATCGACGAGCTTCTTCGCCGCCTTGACGACCTCGACGACCTCGGTCTTGATATCCTCGGCGCTGAGTTCAAACGCGGGATGCAGAAGCTCAACCTCGCGCGGGTTCTCGCGGCGCTTCATCACGCCGGGACGCACCGTCGCCATTGCGGGACGGAAGCGCGGGCAGATGATGGACGCCATCAGGTGACCGCCGAAAGCCGGGCGGGTCATCTTGAGGTCGCGCGCGACGGAGTGATCCGCGCCCGCGAGCTTGACGCTCTTGGTGCGCTCGATGCGGTCCTCGGGAAGCGTGGACGCTTCGCGGAGGAACTGCTGATAGTTATTGAGGTCGATATCCAGATGCGTGCAGTCCGCGCAGAGACCGGTGTGCAGTCTTGCCGCGCAGCGCGGCGCGAGATCGCGTCCGATCGTGGATGCGCCGAAGAGAAGGATCTCGGGTTTGAATTCCTCGACCGCGTCGACGATGACCTTGGCGTATGCGTCGGTCGTGAATGTGCCGAGAAGCGGGCTATTGTAGACGTAGACCTTGTCCGCGCCGTAGAGGCCGAGCTCCTTAGCAATGCCGTCGACGTTGTCGCCGAGCAGGACGCCGCAAAGCTCCACGCCGAGCTCGTCGGCAAGCTTGCGTCCCTCGCTGATCAGTTCAAAGGTGGTCGGCATCATTTCGCCGTTGCGCTGTTCGCAGAAGACCCAAACGTTCTTGAAAGCTTCGATTTCGCTGCTGTTAAACATGATTCCGTTCCCCCTTCCTCAGATGATGTGCTTCGCGGCAAGGATGCCCGCGAGCTTGTCGGTCGTTTCCTTTCCGTCGCCCGGAAGCATCATGCCCGCGCCCTTTTGCGGCGGCGTGAACGACGTCAGGATGTTCGTGGGAGAACCTAAGAGTCCGATCGTGCTCTTGTCGATCAGCGGGTGATCCTTGAGCGTATCGTAGGTCATGGTGACGACGGGCTTTTCGTAGCACTCAAAGATGCCGCCGATGTTCATGTAGCGCGGCTTGTTGAGCTCCTTGATGCAGGTGATCATGCAAGGCGTGTGCACTTTGACCGTCATGTAGCCGTCCTCAAGAATACGCTTGACGGTCAGCACGTCGCCGTCCTTTTGGATCTCGCCCGCATAGGTGACCTGCGGCAGATGCAGCTTCTCCGCGATCTGCGGACCGACCTGCGCGGTGTCGCCGTCGATCGCCTGACGTCCGGCAAGGATGATGTCCTCGGGTTCGACGCCGTAGGTGTCGATCGCCGCCGCGATGATCTGGCTCGTCGCGTAGGTGTCGGAGCCGCCGAACTCGCGCGCGGTGATGAGCACGCCCTCGTCCACGCCCATTGCCATGAGCTCGCGGAGCATGCCCTCGGCGGGCGGCGGTCCCATCGTAAACGCCACGACCCTGCAGCCTAATTCATCTTTGAGAGAAAGTGCTGCTTCGATTGCGTTCATGTCGTCGGGGTTGATGATGGTCTGCATGGACGCGCGGTCCAGCGTGCCGTCCGGATTGACGGCGACCGTTCCGGAGGTATCGGGAACCTGCTTTACGGTAACAAAAATCTTCATGTTCTCTGCCCTCCTTCTTACTTCACACCGAGGTTTGCGGCGATGACCATGCGCTGGACCTCGCTCGTGCCCTCGTAGATCTCGGTGATCTTCGCGTCGCGCATCATGCGCTCCACGGGATATTCACGCGTGTAGCCGTAACCGCCGAACAGCTGCACTGCGCGGCGCGTCACGTCGGACGCGGCTTCCGCGGCAAACAGCTTCGCCATCGCGGCTTCCATGCTGCAGCGCTCGTGCGCCTGCTTCTTCATGGCCGCGTTGTATACCAGGAACTGCGCGGCCTGCATGCGGGTATGCATGTCGGCAAGCTGGAACTGCGTGTTCTGGAACGAGCTGATGCGCTTCTTGAACTGCACGCGCTCCTTCGTGTACTTGATCGCCTCGTCGATCGCGCCTTCGCCGATGCCCAGCGCCTGCGCCGCAATGCCGATGCGGCCGCCGTCGAGCGTTGCCATTGCGATCTTGAAGCCCGCGCCTTCCTTGCCCAGAAGGTTCTCCTTCGGGACGATGCAGTCCTCGAAAATGAGGTCGCAGGTGGAGCTTCCGCGGATGCCCATTTTCTTTTCATGCTTGCCCTGCGAAAAGCCCTTGAAGCCCTTTTCCACGATGAACGCGGAGATGCCGCGGTTGCCCATCTTCGGATCGGTCATGGCGAACACCACGAACACGTCCGCAACGCTGCCGTTGGTGATGAAGCACTTCGAACCGTTCAGCACGTAATGATCGCCGTCCAATACCGCCGTGGTCTGCTGACCGGAGGCGTCGGTGCCGGCGTTCGGCTCGGTGAGACCGAAAGCGCCGAGCTTTTTGCCGCTAAGGAGGTCCGGCAGGTACTTCATCTTCTGCTCCTCGGTGCCGTTCTCAAAGATCGGCGCGCAGCACAGCGAGGTGTGCGCGGAGACGATGACCGCGGTGGTGCCGCAGACCTTCGCGAGCTCCTCGACCGTAATCGCGTAGCTCAAGACGTCGCCGCCCGCGCCGCCGTACTGCTTCGGGAAGTAGATGCCCATCATGCCGAGCTTCGCCATCTTTTCGACGGTCTCCATGGGGAAGCGCTCTTCCTCGTCGATCTCGGACGCGATCGGCTTCACTTCGTTTTCTGCGAATTCGCGAACCATCTTGCGAACCAGCAGCTGTTCCTTCGTCAGACGAAAATCCATTCTGATTTCTCCTTTATGTTTACTTCGTGTACTTGAAGAAGCCTTCGCCGGTCTTGATGCCGAGCTTGCCCGCGCGGACCATCTTGCGGATCAGCACGTTTGCGCGATACTTCGAATCATGCGTCTCGTTATAGAGCACGTCCATGATGTTCAGCACGACGTCCCAGCCAATGAGGTCGCCGAGATGCAGCGGTCCCATCGGGTGGTTGCAGCCGAGCTGCATTGCGACGTCGATGTCCTCCGCGGAAGCAACGCCCTCCTGCAGGACGCAGACGCCCTCGTTGCAGTACGGGATCAGGATCTTGTTGACCACAAAGCCCGGCGCCTCGTTGACGACGACCGGCGTCTTGCCGATCCCGACACAGAGGTTCTTTGCCCATTCGACGAGCTCGGTCGGCGTGTTCGCGCCTGCAATGACCTCAACGAGCTTCATGACCGGGACCGGATTGAAGAAGTGCAGACCCACCATCGGGTGCATCAGGCCCTTGCCCATCTCGGTGATCGACAGCGAAGACGTGTTCGTCGCAAAGACGGTCTCCTCCTTGCAGAGCGTGTCAAGCCGCTGAAGGAGTTCCTTCTTGACCGCCATGTTCTCCGCGACGCACTCGATCACGAGGTCCGCGTCCGCCGCCGCGGCGACTTCGTCCACGACAATGCGGCTCATGAGATCGTCCGCCGCTTCCTGCGTCATCTTGCCCTTCGCAACACGCTTATTGAGAGACGCCGCCAGCTTGTCCTTATGCCGCTGCGCGCTCTCCACGCTCGTCGCGTACAGAAGCGCGGTGTGTCCGTTCGCGGAAAAGACCTGCGCGATGCCGCTGCCCATCGTTCCTGCGCCGAAAATTGCAACCTTCATATGTTCATTCCTCCTGATTTGATTTTTATAGATGGTCCGGACGTCCTGTCCGTGATTTCCCTGTTTGTGCGCCCCGCAGGGGCATATCGCTCCGCAGGCTGACGGAAGGGTTGTCCCTCCCGGTTACCGGTTCTGATAGGGCTCGTGCTTGCGCTTTTCGAGAAACGCCTGCATGCCCTCTTTCTGGTCCTCGGTCTCAAAGCAGCTTCCGAAAAGCTCTTCTTCGATCTGGATCGCTTCGTCCATCGGGACCTCGAGTCCCTCGTTGATCGCCTGTTTCGAGGCGCGCACCGTGATCGGCGCGTTCCTTGCGATCGTTTCCGCAAGCTTTTCCGCCGCAGGTCTGAGCTCCTCCAGTGGATAGACCGCGTTGACGAGTCCGATGCGCAGCGCTTCGTCCGCCTTGATGTTCCGCGCGGAATAGATCATCTGCTTTGCCATGCCGGGGCCGATGAGCCGTGCAAGCCTCTGCGTACCGCCGAAGCCCGGTGTGATACCGAGACCCGTTTCGGGCTGCCCGAATACCGCCGTGTCCGCGCAAATACGGATATCGCAGGCCATTGCAAGCTCGCAGCCGCCGCCCAAAGCATAGCCGTTGACCGCCGCGATCACCGGGATCGGCAGCGTTTCAATGCGGCGGAACACATCGTTGCCCTTCTTGCCGAACGCCTCGCCCTCCGCCTTCGTAAGGTTCGACATCTCGCCGATGTCCGCGCCCGCGACGAACGACTTCTCACCGCTGCCGGTGAGGATCAGCACGCGGATCTCTTCGTCGACGGTTACCGTGTCGACCAGTGTATTCAGATCTTCCAACACCTCGGAATTCAGCGCGTTCAACGCCTTCGGACGGTCGATCGAAGCGATCGCGATATTGCCTTTCTTTTCAAACAGGATGTGCGTCATGGGAACTCTCCTTCCGTTTGACCGGTCTGCCCGCAATCGGGCAATTTATCATTATGATTATACTACGTTTCCGCATACTTATCAAGCCCGATTCGGGCATTCGGAGGATCGTATATTATCCGGTTCCTGTTTACGAACCGCCCGCGGTATGCTATAATCCCGTTCGGAATCAGAATCAGAGGCGGGTATGGAACTCAAAGAACGCGAATCAAAGAAAATACTCGGACACATCTTTGCGCTGTTCTCCATCATCGTATGGGGAAGCTGCTATGTGCTGACGAAAAACCTGCTCAACGCGGGCTTTACTGCGCTGCAGATCACGCCGATTCGCATGGCGCTCGCGTATGTCGTGCTTTTGATCATGCGTCCGAAGTTTCAGAGGCTTTCGTGGAAGGACGAAGGCATCTTTCTGCTGATCGGACTGTTCGGCGGCAGCGTCTATTTCTTTTTGCAGAACACCGCGCTTACCTACACCTACGCCGCGAACGTCAGCATCATCGTGTGCCTGTCCCCCATCTTCACCGCGATCCTCGCCGCGATCTTCAGCCGCGGCAACGAGCGGCTCGGCAAGTTCCTGCTCATCGGATCGCTTCTTGCGATCGCGGGCGTGGTCATGGTCGTTCTGAACGGCAGTCTCGTCTTCCATCTGAGCCCGATAGGCGATCTTCTGGCGCTGCTCGCGGGCATTTCGTGGGCGATCTACTCGGTGCTCATCAAGCGCTATACCGAGACCATGGACGGGTTCCTTGTCACGCGCCGCGTGATGTTCTGGGCGTTTATCACCTCGATCCCGCTGATGCTCGCCTTTGACGGCATGCCGAACCTTGCGCCGCTGTTCACGGTGCCGAAGGTACTTCTAAGCTGGCTCTTTCTCGGAATCTTAGGCAATGCGGTCTGCTTCGCGCTCTGGAATATCGCGTTTCGCGAGCTCGGCGTGGTCGTAACAAACAACTATCTGTACGGCTCGCCGTTCGTGACGCTGATCGTTGGTTGGCTTCTTTTGGGCGAACCCATCTCGTGGATGGGCGTCGTCGGCGCGGTGCTCATCACTGCCGGCGTCATATTGGCGCAGCGGGACAAGCGAAAAGCATAAAACAAAGGCTGTGATCGCTCACAGCCTTATTTTGTTTTCTCTTTTATTTATCGAGAACCTCCACCTGAATGGGCTTTGCGGCTTCCTCCATCGCGGTAAGCTCGGAGGGGCTTAGAACGAGGTCGAGGCTCGCGGCGTTGTCCGCAACGTTTGCGGGCTTTCGCATGCCGACTAAAAGGCTCATGTTCTCATATTGTGCGAGCGCCCACGCTTCAAAGAGCTGCGAAAAGCTGCAGCCGTGCGCGGCGTGGATCGGCTCCCAAAGCTCAAATGCGCGGCGAAGTCCCGCCTTGACCTCCGGCTGCACCCACGGGATGCGGGAGCGGATGTCCGTTTTTACGAACGTGCGTTCCATGAACGCGGGCGAGGTCAGAAAGCCCTCCTCGAGCACGCCGTAGGTCTGGAACGTCGTGCCGTGCGGCTTGCATGCGGTGAAATAGTCACGCCCGTGGAACGGACTTAAAATGCTGAAAAACTCCTGCACAAGATCAACGTTCCCGCCGTTCGCCTGATATTCTTCGAGGTCCGCGGGCTGACTGTTAGAAAGCCCGTACGCGCGGATCTTGCCCTGCTCCTTCAAGCGTTCGAGCGCTTCGACCGTGTCGGAGACCGGAAAGCTTTTGCACACGTAATGCACGATCACCGAATCGAGGTAGTCGGTCTGCATGCGTCTCAAAGAATCCTCGACGTCGTGGACGATCGCGGTCGGGCGCGTGTCGTTGTTGACCGTGTACCCGTCGCGCGAATAGTGAAAGTTGCCGCCCTCGTTCCGCCAGTTCAAAGAACACTTCGTCTGCAGAATGAAATCGTGCCGACGGCCTTTCAGCGCGCAGCCCAAAAGCCGCTCGCTTTCGCCCGTGCCGTAGACCGGCGCGGTGTCGATGTAGTTGATCCCGTGATCCTTACAGGCGTCGAGCAGGCTTCTTGCCTCCGCTTCGGTCGAATCGTGATCCGACCACACGCTGCCGCCGCCGAGCCCCCACGTGCCGAGCGCGATCGCGGAGACCTTGAGATCGCTGTTGCCGAGCTTCCGATACTGCATGCAAGCCTCCGATCAGTCGAGGTTGAAGTCGTTGACGTCGTCAATGGATTCGCCGCCGATGCCGGGACCGACACGACCTGCGATCAGGTAGCAGCGCTCGATCGGGTCATAGACGATGCGGTGCAGGAGACGGAACTCATCGACCTTTCCGGTTGAGGAAACGTGCGTGCGCGGACCGGTGCAGGGATGCACGATCTCGCCGATCTTCACATGCCCGTCGTCGACATAGGTGATCGGCAGGTCGGATGCGATCGCGGTGCTGACCTTCAATTCGAGTTCGTCAAGGTCGACGTCCGGCTCACGGTCGTCGAACGCGAGCAAAAATCCGTGCTTGATGTCACGATGCCGCGCGCGCTTATACTCCTCCTCCGGCAGGAAGATCTCACAAAGGTCCTCGGCGGTGTGCGCCATGCGGCGGAACACGATCGACTTTGCGACCTTGTCGTGAAGCTCGCTCGGAAGCGGTCCGAAGATGGTGGGACGGGATACGATGATCTCATCGCCGACGCCGATCATCAGGTCGGCGTTGCGCTCGTTCAGAAACGGATAGATCATGTCGAAATGCTCGACGATGACGCGCTTGCCCTTTCGGATCGCCTCTAAGATCGCCTCAGCCAGCACGCCGAGCTGCGTGAACGCCGCCTCGAAGCGGATGTCGACGTGATACGTGTGCGCCGTGAAGAAGCCGGAGCCCTCGAGGTCGAGGATCGGCAGCGGACGCACATTCACGCCGTCGTCGTCGTTCGTCAGTTCGAGTCCGGGGAACATGCCCTTGATCAGCATGCTCTTGCCGGAGCCCGCCTCGCCGATGATGCCGATCAGCTTGTCGAACGGCGACAGATAAAGCTGCGCGATCTGCATACCGAGATCGTACATGCGGTCGCGGCCTCTCGGCGCGAAAAAGACGCTGTAGGAATGGTTTTGCTGCATTCTTCCGGAATACGACATGGGGCGTTCCTCCTGGGGTGTTTTGTGCATTTATTATAATACAACTTCCGCCGTTTCTCAACGGGGAAATACTTTATATTATCCGAAACAACCTGCCTTTCCTCGGTTTTCGCGGCATTCCGGTATTGAATGTTTCCCTGTCCGGCGTTATAATACAAATATCTGTGGATGTATTTCCGAAAGAACACTTACGGAGGGGAATTATGCGAAGAAGCATGCTCTTTTTGCCGGGCAACACGCCGAACATGATCATCAACGGCGACGCGCTCGGCGCAGACAGCATCATCCTGGACCTTGAAGACGCCGTCTCGCCGGACGAGAAGGACGCGGCGCGGCTTCTGGTCCGCAGCGCGATCGAGGAAATGGGCTTTGCGGGCGTGGAGATCACGGTCCGCATCAACGCGATCGACACCGCCTACTGGCAGGACGACCTCGAGGCGATCGTACCCTTGAAGCCCGATCTCATCATGCCGCCGAAGGCTTCGAGCGCGGCGGATATGCAGACGATCGACGCATACATTGCGGGCATTGAGCAGAAATGCGGCATGGCGGTCGGCACCGTCAGGCTGATCCCGCTGATCGAAACGGCGCTCGGCGTGGAGCGCGCGTTTGAGATCGCTTCCGCCTGCCCGCGCGTGACCGCGCTGTTTTTGGGCGGCGAGGACCTGACGGCGGACCTTCGCTGCAAGCGCACCAAGGGCGGCAACGAGATCGACTACGCCAGAAAGCGCCTCGTCTGCGCGGCACGGGCCGCCGGGATCGACGTCTACGACACGCCGTTCACCGACGTCAACGACGACGAAGGGATCGTCGTCGACGCGGAGTACGCAAAGAGCCTCGGCTTTACCGGAAAGTCCGCGATCGCGCCGCGGCACGTGCGCACGATCAATGAGGTGTTCAGCCCGACGCTTGCGGACATTGAGAACGCAAAGCTCGTGTTCGAAGCGATCCGCATCGGAAAGCTGCAGGGCAAAGGCGCGGTCTCCTTACGTGGGAAGATGATCGACAAGCCGATCGTGGAGCGCGCGCGGCAGACTTTAGAAGCTGCAAAACAGCTCGGACTCGGAGGGCTCGAAGATGAATAAGATCCGTCAATCCATTCGCGAGGCAATTCTCGACAGCGGTCTTCAAAGCGGCATGACCGTTTCGTTCCACCACCATCTCCGCAACGGCGATTTCGTGCTGAACATGGTGATGGACGAGATCGCGAATCTCGGCATCCGCGACCTCACCCTGAACGCAAGCTCGCTCTTCGACACGCACGCGCCGTTGAAGGAACACATCAAAAACGGCGTCGTGACGAAGATCCTGACGGACTACATGTCCGCGGGCTTAGGAAGCTTTATCTCCGCCGGCGGCATGGAAAATCCAGTCGAATTCCGCACGCACGGCGGCAGGCCCGCCGACATCGAAAACGGCAGAACGCCGATCGATGTGGCGTTCATCGCGGCGCCCGCCTGTGATCCGATGGGCAACTGCACCGGCAAGTACGGACGGTCCGCCTGCGGTTCTCTGGGCTACGCGATCCCCGACGCGAAGCACGCGAAGTTCGTCGTGGCGATCACGGACGAGCTGCACCCCTATCCGCTTTGCGATTGGTCGATCCCGGAGACCGACGTGGACGCGGTGGTCGTCGTGGATTCGATCGGCGATCCGAAGGGCATTGTGTCCGGCACGACCAAGATCACACGCGATCCCGTGGGCCTTCTGATGGCGCAATCCGCGGTCGACGTCATCAAAGCGTCCGGGCTATTGAGGGAGGGCTTCAGCTTCCAGACCGGCGCTGGCGGCGCTTCGCTGGCGGCGGCGAAGTACCTCAAAGATCTGATGCTCAAGGAAAAGATCCGCGGAAGCTTCGGCCTCGGCGGGATTACGGGATACCTCGTCGACATGCTGAACGAGGGCTGTTTCGACGCGCTGATGGACGTGCAGTGCTTCGACCTCAAGGCCGTTGAATCCATCCGCACGAATCCGAAGCACTGTGAGATCTCCGCGACGCAGTACGCCTCGCCGTTTAGTAAAAGCGCGGTCGTCGACTCGCTCGACGTCGTGATCCTCGGCGCAACGCAGCTCGATACGGACTTCAACGTCAACGTGCACACCGACTCGAACGGCAGCATCATGGGCGGCTCCGGCGGTCACAGCGATACGGCGGCAGGCGCAAAGCTTTCGATGATCATCGCGCCGCTGTCCCGTGCGCGGCTTCCGATCGTGACCGACCGTGTGACCTGCATCTCTACCCCCGGCAGCACGATCGACGTGCTGGTGACGCAGAAGGGCGTTGCGGTCAATCCGAAGGATCGGGAGCTTGCGTTGCGTCTCATCGATGCGGGCATTCACGTGGTCGACATCCACGAGCTGAAGGAGCTTGCGGAGCGCGTCAGCGGCGTTCCCGCAAAGCCGCGGCTCGGCGAAAAGATCGTCGCCGACATTATCTATCGCGACGGCACGGTGATCGACCGCATCCGGGAGATCAAGGCATAAGGAGCAGAACATGAGAGAAATTCAGGCAAAACAAATCACCGAGGCGGTGGCGCGGCTTGCGATCGAAGCAAACTGCGTGCTCCCGTGCGACATCAAAAGCCGCATCGAGGACGCGCGGGCAAACGAACCCTGGCCGACCGCGCAGGGCATCCTCGATAAGATCATCGAAAACTACGGCATTGCCGAGCGGAACACCGTCCCGATCTGCCAGGACACCGGCGTGTGCTGCGTATTTTTGAAGATCGGTCAGGACGTGCACATCGAAGGCGATCTCAAAGCCGCCGTCGACGAGGGCGTGCGGAAGGGCTACGGCGAAGGGTATCTCCGTAAATCCGTGGTCGCCGATCCGCTGCGCCGGGTCAACACCGGCGACAACACGCCCGCCATGCTCTATACGGAGCTCGTGCCGGGCGACAGGCTTGAGATCACGGTCGCGCCGAAGGGCTTTGGCAGCGAGAACATGAGCAGATTGGCGATGCTCAAGCCCAGCGACGGCGTGGAAGGCGTCAAGGCGTTCATCCTGAAGACCGTTGAGGAAGCGGGACCGAACCCCTGTCCGCCCGTGATCGTGGGCGTCGGCATCGGCGGCACGTTCGACAAGGCGGCGTATCTCGCCAAGAAAGCGCTGATGCGAAGCACGGACGAGCGCAACGCGGATCCGTTCTATGCCGATCTCGAAGCGGAACTGCTCGAAAAGATCAACGCGCTCGGCGTCGGACCGCAGGGCTTCGGCGGACGCACCACTGCGCTTGCGGTGAACATCGAATGGATGCCGACGCACATTGCGGGGCTGCCCGTTGCGGTCAACATCAACTGCCACGTGACGCGGCATAAGACGGTCGTGCTGTGAGGTGAACGATATGGAACGAAAGATTCAGCTCCCCATCACGCGGGAAACGGCAAGAACGATCAAGAGCGGCGAAAGCTGCCTGCTTTCCGGCGTCATCTACACCGCGCGCGACGCGGCGCATAAACGGCTTTGCGAGCTTTTGAAGGACGGCAAGCCCCTGCCCTTCAACGTGAAGGACGCCACGATCTATTACGTCGGCCCGACCCCCGCAAAGCCGGGACAGGTGATCGGCTCGGCCGGACCGACGACAAGCTACCGCATGGATGCGTATTCCCCCGCCATGATCGCGGCGGGCGAGACCGGCATGATCGGCAAGGGCAAACGCAGCGCCGAGGTCGTCGCCGCCATGAAGGAACACGGCGCGGTGTACTTCGCCGCAATCGGCGGCGCAGGCGCGCTTCTAAGTAGCTGCATCAAAAAGGCGGAGATCGTCTGTTACGAGGATCTCGGCGCGGAAGCGGTCAGAAGGCTCGAGGTCGAAAATCTCCCGGTCGTCTGCGTGATCGACAGCGAGGGAAACAATCTCTACGAAACCGGTCGCAAGGCGTATCTTGCGACGCTGTAAGCTTTTATACGAAAAAGGACTGCCCGCGCGGGCAGTCTTTTTCATGTCGTTTCTTCTTTACACCGCCGGGGCAAGTGCCTCCTGCGTGCCGATCGAATTTGCGACAAGCGCGTCGCAGTCCGCTTCGGACAGCTCGCAATGGTAGAACAGCCTGAAATACGCCGCGACCTCGGTATAGAGATCGTAGTCCGCGGCGTCTGGATACAGAAGTTTTGCCATCCAGAGCATACCGAGGATCCGCTGTACGGACGGCGGGAAGCCCATCCAGTTGTACGGTCCCATCGGGACTTCGTAATATGCCCCGTTCCTGATCGCGGTGATCCCGCTCCATAGCGGATCCTCGCCGACCGTCGCGTAGATACTGCCCGGCGCAAACAGGATCACGTCCGGGTTCCAGAGCATGATCTGCTCCATATCGACCTCGTTGCCGGTGCCCTTACTGGACGGACTGTCCACAACGGCGAGATTGTTGCTCAACAGGTCGATGACCTCCGCGTGATAGCTGCCCTGCGCGATCACGTTCAGCCCCTGATCGCCGGTGATGTACAGAAGGTTTTCCTTTTCGACGGTGTCCGCAAGCTTCGCGATCCTTTCGTACGTTGTATCACAGTATACCGCAAGCGCTTCCGCTTCGTCCGACATATGTAAAAGCTCGCCGAGCTTGCGGTATGCGTCGCCCATCGTGGCGGTCGTCATGGTGACGTGCACGAACGGAATGCCCGTCTGTTCGGTCAGCGCGTCGAGATCCTCCTTGATAGATCCTTTCGGCTCCCCGACGTCGATCACGACCTGCGCGCCGGAAGCAAGCAGCGTTTCAAGGTTCAGCTCGCCCTTGCCGCCGTACAGCTGTCCGAGCTCCGGCAACTGATAGTATTCTGTCGCAAGGAACTGTTCCGCGGACTTGTCCCACTTCGACGCGATGCCGACAAGCCGATCCGGGCACAGCGCAAACACAACGATCTGCGCCAGCGGTCCGGAAATCGCGACGCGCTCAATGTTTATCGGAAGCTCCACCTCCCGTCCGACGGAATCCGTGAAAAAGAAGGTCTCGGGACCTGCCGGCTCGGGTTCGACCGATTCAGCCGGCTCTTCGGTCGGTTCCGGTTCCGCGACCGGTTCGGGTTCCGCGACCGGTTCGGGTTCCGGCGCGGCGGTCGGCGCCGCATCATCCGGCACGGGCGCCGGTTCCGGTTCGTTCGTCTTTGCGCATCCGACGAGCGCAAACAGCATGCAAAGCGCAAGGAGCGCTGCGATCTTTTTTTTCATTTTGCTTTTCCTCCTGTTGTATTGCTTGAAACAGGCAGGATCACCGATCCTCCCGGCGTTTCAAAGAGATTGACGCTGGTACCGTACAGCGTTTTGAGAAGTTCGGTTGTCAGGGTTTCTTCGACGCCGCCGAATGCCGCAACGCACCCCTCGTGCAAAGCAAGTACCCGGTCCGCGTACCACAGCGCGTGCTGCGGGTTGTGGGTCGAAAGCAACACCGTATAGCCGTCCCCTGCGAGGTCCTTGACCACGTCCAGCACGCGGAGCTGATTCCCGTAGTCGAGCGAGGAAGTCGGCTCGTCCATCAAAAGGACCTTTGCCTGCTGCGCAAGCGCGCGTGCAATGTACGCAAGCTGCTGTTCGCCGCCGGAAAGCGTGTCGAACATGCGGTCCGAAAGCTTTCCGATCCCGAGCCGGTCGAGGGCTTCGCCCGCCGCCCGTTCCTGCGCCCTGCCCGGCGAACCGAACGGGGACAGCGTGTGCGACGTGCCCATCAGCACCGTGTCGCGCACGGAGAAGCGGAACGTCATCCCGTGCGTCTGCGGAATATAGGCGACGCGATGCGCGCGCTCGCGCGGGGAGAGCGTTCCTGCGTCGGTCCCGTCGATTTCGATCGTGCCGGAATATCGCTTTTGTTCGCCCAGGATGCAGCGGAACAGGGTCGTTTTGCCGACGCCGTTCGGTCCGAGGATCGCAAGCAGCTCGCCGGGCGCGGTGTCGAACGTGACGCCCGAAAGCACCGGCGTTTTTTGATATGCAAAGCGGAGATCGCGAACGGAAAGGCTCATAGCGTTTTCTCCTTTCGCAGCAAAAGCCAGATGAAGAACGGCGCGCCGATCACCGCGGTGAGGATGCCGATCGGGATCTCGGTCGCAAGGAGGTTCCTCGACACGTCGTCAACAAGCAGCAGAAACGATGCGCCCGTGAGCATGGAGCACGGCAGAAGCCCGCGATGATCGCTGCCGACGAGCTTTCTCGAAAGGTGCGGGATCACAAGCCCCACCCAGCCGATCACGCCGGACACGGCGATCGCCGCCGCGGTGACGAGCGTTGCGCAGAGGATCAGCACCGCGCGCAAAAGGTCGGTGTTCACGCCGAGCGCCTTTGCCTCGCTGTCGCCGAGGGACAGCAGGTTCAGCCGCCAGCGAAGCAGCAGCAGCGGCACAAGTCCGATCGCCATCGGCACCGCTGCGGTCTGGATCGCGGAAAGCCTTGTGCCGGACAAAGAGCCTAATAGCCAGTAGGTGATCGCAGGAAGCTGATTACTTGGATCCGCGACGAGCTTCAGATAGGACGTGCCCGCCGAAAACAGCGAGCCGATCATGATGCCCGCAAGGATCAGGTTGACCGTCCGAAGCCCCGGCGCGCGCTGCGCGATCAGAAACACAAGCGCAACGGTGAGCAGCGCGCCGAGAAACGCAAAGACGGTGATGTATTTTTGAGAACAGCCCAAAAGGATCGCAAGCGCCGCCCCGAACGCCGCACCGTTCGACGCGCCGAGGATGTCCGGCGACGCCATCGGGTTACGGAACACGCCCTGAAACGTCGTGCCCGCCGCCGCAAGCGAACAGCCGACGAGGCAAGCCATGACGATGCGCGGCAGGCGCACGCTGACGACCGCGTTCTCCATTTGCGGCGTCCATGTGACCGGACCGGAAAGCCCGAACAATGCCCAGAACCGGCGCCAGAGGATGCGGACGACGGTAAAAAGCGGTACCGGATAGCGACCGAGTGTGAGCGACACGAGAAAGAGCAGCACAAGCACGCCGCCCGCAATGAGCAGCACCGCCGCGCGCCGTCCCTTCCCCTGCCGTTTTGTCGTTTCCATGCTGTCCTCCCGCCGTTATTCTTTGGAAAGTATAACACGTCGGTCGGCTTTGCTGCAAGTAAAACAGTTAATTTCCGTCAATGTCGCACATCATTCCGCATTTGCGCAAAAATAGCCTTTTAGACATTGCCGCATGAAGCCGGTGCAAATGCCGCGAACACGGCGCGGGACGATCGGAAAAAAGCGGCATCAAGGAGATCTCGCCGGAGGAAGCCGTTTCTCCGCCGAAGCGCGCAGCACCCCTTGGCCGACCCATGCTTACGGATATGCGTAAAAAACGAGACGCCGATCACGGCGTCCCGCATTTTGTTACTCGGCGGAGCGGATTAAAAGCACCGGCGTACCCTCTTGGATCGGCTCACTCAGCGTCGGGTTGCACGCTTTGACCCGCGCGGTCGGAACGCCGAAGCGCTTGCCGATCGAAAACAACGTTTCGTCCGGATCGCAGAACCATACGAGCATGCCGCAATCCGTTTCCGGCGGCGTTCCGGGCAGCAGCTCGGGCACGCAGTCGAACGTGATCTCGCGGTACCACTCCGCTTCGATCGAGGCCGAAACGTTCAGTGCAACAGTCCGTCCGCCGCCGGAAAGCGATGCGTCGAATGTGCGGATACGAACGATCGGCAGCGTACCCCTTGCCTCCGTCTCGAACGACAGCGGCAGTTCGTGCGTAAAGCTCTGTTTCATACCGTCGTCATCACGATAGACGACGGTGACCGCCAGCACGCCCTCGAATACTCCCCTGCCGTCCGAAACGGTCGCACGGGTCACGGCAGGCCGCAGCGCTGCGTACAGCGGCAGATACGCGTCCTTCATGTGCGCGGGCACGGGCACCGTCTCGTTGAGCTGTACGGTCTGGTTCCACGCGCCTTCATAATTCAGTGCCTTCGCATGCCCGATCGCACAGGAAAAATCGTTTGCCGCGTCGTAAGCATCGGTCATGATGCGCTGCGTGTCCGCAGTACAGCCATAGACCCCGATCGACAGTGCAGCGTCGACCGTCGCCGTTCCCTCGTCCTCGGGCGAGACCGAAAGCGAGGTCAGCGTCGCTGTTGCGAACGCGTTCTCCCCCGGCTCGCAGGCGATCACGTCGGAAAACGGGACCGAATACTGTTCTCTTTTGATTCCGCCATCCGCACTGCCGTACAGCACGCAAAGCTTCAGCTCGCCCTGCGGAAGCATCCCTTCCGTGCTCTTCACAAGCCCGTTGACGACGGGCGTCGCGGAAGCCCTGATCACGGTCATGCCGCGCGGCGCGTCGATCGGCTCGCTCATGCGAAGGCTGTGCGCGCCGAGCAGCGTGCGTTTTTTCAGCGTCACCGACGTCGTGCGGATCTCCGCGTCCTTTGCGTCGTCAAGCCCCGTGACACACGGAATCTGCACCGGCTGAAAGATCGCGGTACGAAGCTGTACCGTCGCCTGCATTCTGAGGCCCCCGTCCTCGCGCTTCAGGCTGCACGCCGGGATCTCTGCGGATACCCGCGCGGTCATATCCGGCGTCACGCCCTCCATGCGGATCGTGTGCGAAAACTCCGCCGCCGCTTCGAAAGCATACGGCAGCCGTTCCGCCGATTCGACCGTGGGTTTCAAGGTCATTGTCCCCGTGACGACGACCGCGCCGTCGCGACAGCTGATCTCCCCCACCGTCGCTTCGCTTTCGGCGGAAAGCACCCGCTCAAGCGCCTTCCCCTGCGGAAGCGGGATCGCGCTCTCCATCTGCGCCTCCGCCACCGTCTCCCCGAACAGCGTTTCCGTCAAAAGCGTCGTTTTTCGTATCTCCATGTCGAACACTCCTTTTTGATCTTCTCTCGAAAAGATATGCGCCGAATACTGAAAACTTGCTTTTTGCTTGCGTTTTTTCGGAAGATCCTATATAATGATATTCGGAAAAGATTGCGGGAGGCAACGAAATGGCAACAAAGCTGCGCTATACGCTGATGCTGCGTGTGTACGGTGAGGAGAAGATTTTCGGGCCCGGCATTGCAGAGCTCCTTGAGCGCGTCGATGAAACACACTCGCTCCGGAAGGCAACGATGGATATGGGCATGGCGTATTCGAAGGCGTGGCGTATCGTCAGGACCGCGGAGAACGCCCTGGGCTTTCCGCTGCTCGATTCCACCGTCGGCGGCAAGGGCGGCGGCAGCGCGTTTCTCACCGACCGCGGACGGCAGTTTCTCTCCGCGTACCGGCGGTTTGAATCGGTCGTGCACGACTATGCCGACGAAATATTCGAGGAGTTATTCGGGGAGGATTCGGAATGAAGTTTTATAAGGTACACGGACTCGGGAACGATTTCGTGCTGTTCGACGGCAGAGACGTCGAAAACGTCGACTGGAACAAGCTGACCGTAAAGGTCTGCGACCGCCACACCGGGATCGGCGCGGACGGTACGCTGATCCTTCTGAACTCCGCGATCGCGGACATTCGGATGCGCATCATCAATGCGGACGGCAGCGAAGCCGAAATGTGCGGCAACGGCATCCGCGCGTTCTCGCGCTACTGCTTTGAGAACGGCGTCGTGCATGGTACGGAATTCTCGGTCGAAACCGGCGCGGGGATCATGCGTCCGCGCATTATCCTGAAGAACGGTCGCGTCGACGGCGTACGCGTCGACATGGGCGAGCCGCTGCTTGACGCGAAGGACGTCCCCGTCAAGGTCGATGGCCGCGCGATCGGTCTTTTGCTGATCGAGAACGATCGTACGTTCTCCTATACCGCAGTGCGCGTCGGCGTACCGCACACGATCGTATTCGTCGATCCTCTGGACGAATCGGATGTGCCGAAGTACGGACCGCTCATCGAGCATGATCCGCTGTTTCCCGAACGCACGAACGTCGATTTCGTCGAGGTGCTCTCCCGCGAGCGCGTGAAGATGCGTACCTGGGAACGCGGCTGCGGCTGCACGCTCGCCTGCGGGACAGGCGCGTGCTCCGCGGCGGTCGCCTGCGCGTTGAACGATAAGACCGGCCGCACCGTGGCGGTCGAAATCGAGCTCGGTACGCTGCTGATCGAATGGTCGGAGACCGACAACCACGTCTACATGACCGGTCCCGCGGAGATCGTCTTCTCCGGGATCTGGAACAATTGATCCGCTTTGCCCGTGCGCTGCGCGGGCTTTTTTGCAACCAAAGAGCACGACGCGCGGTATACTATACAGAAAATGTAACATTTTCCGACTCTGAACTGTCTGTATGATGAAAACATGAAAAGGAGAGAACCGTTATGAAAAAAATCGTCCCGATCGTGATCGCCGTTCTGCTGCTGCTCTGCACGGCGATCGGCTGCTCAAGCAAAGTGGCCGCGCGCGAAGAAAACGCCTCGTACGCCGCGGATTCCAACTACGAGTATGCAACTGCGCCGGAGGCCCAACCGGAGCCCGCAGAGTACGCCTACGGAGTAAACGGCGAAGCAAAGCCGGTATCGAACCCGTCCCCGGCGCTTTCCAACCGCAAGATCATCCGCAACGCGGATATGAGCGTGGAGACCCTTACCTTTGACGCGTTTATCGAAAAACTGACCGACGCCGTCGGCACGATCGGCGGATATGTGGAATCCAGCAGCACCGGCAACCGCGTTTACCGCGGCGATCATCCGCTCCGCTATGCGCGCTATACAATCCGTATCCCCGCGGAGCAGCTCGACGCGTTTCTGAACACCGTCTCCGAGCTTGGCAACGTCACCTCGATGAACACCGGCCTCAGGGACGTCACCACAAACTATGTCGACTCCGAGAAGCACCTTGAATCGCTTCGCATCGAGCAGGAAGCGCTGATGGAGATCCTTGCACAGGCAACGACCGTCGAGGACATCATCACGGTGCAGGATCGGCTGACCTATGTGCGCTACGAGATCGAATCCTATGAGGCGATCCTGCGCACCTATGACGACCAGATCGCGCTCTCCTCCGTGACCCTTTCCGTCAACGAGGTCGAGCGCGAAACGCCGGTCGAGGAGGAAACCTTCGGGCAGGAGGTCTCCCGCCGGTTCAAGGAGAGCCTTGAGGATCTCGTCGACGGCTTCATCGACTTCGCCTCGTGGCTGCTCGGCAACGCGCCGGTCATCCTTGCCGTCCTGATCTTCTTCGTCGGGCTCCCGCTGCTCATCGTCCTGCTGTGCGTCCGCAGCGGCAAAAAGCGCCGTGCAAAGAGACGGGAAGCTGCGCTCCGCGCAAAGCAGGAGGCCGAAGCGAAAGCCGCGCCGAAGAATCCCGAAGCATAACCCAAAACGCAAAAGAAGCGACCCGACGGGCCGCTTCTTTTTTATCTGTCTTTACGAGTTCTGTTCGGCTTCCTTGCGCGCCTTGTTGCGCTTGCGGATCAGCATCAGCACGTACCAGAGGATGACCAACACCTGGAACACGGCGGCGCACATAAACAGCATGGCGACGTGCTTCATGCCCGCGATCGCCACGAAAGAGATGTAGATCGCGCCGCAAAGAGTCCAGACGAGGCCGGTCACCGAAAGCGCCTGCCATAAAAGGCTGCTCCACATATGACTGAACACCACAAGCAGAATCATGCTCACCGGCACGGCGTACACGAACGCCAGCCAGCCCACCTTTACCTGTGCAAGATAGCAGACGAAGAAGCCGATCGCGGCGACAAAGAACGCAAGCCCGATCGAGATCAGCGTGATGATGATATGGCGGCTCTTCTGCTCCGCCTGCGAACGGACCAAAGGCCCCTCGCGCAAGAACGCGTCGAGCGGAACGTCATAAAGATCGGCAAGTCTGCACAGGACCAAAAGGTCCGGCATGCCGTCCCCGCGCTCCCACTTCGAGATGGATTTATCCGAGTAGTTCAGCTTCTCGGCAAGCTCCGCCTGCGTCATCCCCGCACGTTTCCGATATGCGACGAGCTTCTCCGCAAGGACGGTACGGATCCTTGTTTCTTCCATAAAAACCTCAAAACGCCCGTAATTCGGGGATTCTACTCTCAGTAGAGGCACTTTTTTTCTTCTCTACCGACCGCCTCCCGGGCAATAGACGCCCTTGGATCCCGGATAGGGTGCAATTCTCAAAAGATGCGTTTATTATAATGGCAGAAAGGATATATTGCAAGTGCGAATTGCGTCTAACGGAGGTCACAAATGAAAAAAAACCGTGTCATTTCGATTTTCGGCGACTCGATCCTGAAGGGCGTGCGGATGCTTGCGGGCACGACGCGCTACGCCGCGACGGACGATATCGGGCTCGAATCCATTGCAAAAAGCCACGACTGGATCCTCGATAACCGCTCTCGCTTCGGCTGCACGGTGCAGAAGGGCGAGCTGCTTCTGAACCGCAAGCTTGAAAAGGGCGAAACGCCCGCCGCCGTTCTTTTGGAGTACGGCGGCAACGACGCGGACTTTCGCTGGGCCGAGGTCGCAGCGCGTCCCGACGACGAGCACGAGCCGAACACGCCGCTGCCGGTCTTTACCGAAACGCTGCGCCGGATGATCGGCACACTTCGCGCGCACGGCGTCCGCCCCGTCCTTTCCACGCTGCCGCCGATCTCCGCGGAGCGCTACCTTGATTGGATCACGCGCAACGGACTTTCGAAGAAGAACATCCTGCGCTGGCTCGGCGACACAAACGCGATCTACCGGTACCAGGAGAAATACTCGCATGCGATTGAGCGGCTCGCCGTCGAAACCGGCTGTATGCTCGTCGATCTCAGAAGCGCGTTTCTCGAACAGCGCACCCTGCTCCCCTATCTCTGCGCCGACGGCATCCACCCGAGCGACGCAGGGCAGCGGCTGATCCGCGAAGTGCTCAGCAAGGCCGCGGAACGGCTTCCCACGCTTATTTGATCCTCCATAATGCAAAGCGACACGGAACGCTCCGTGTCGCTGTTTTATCGGACCGTATCAATCCGCATAGTTATTGAAATAGTTCTGCACGAGGACGATCGGCGTGCCCTTGTCGCCGCTGCCGCTCGTGAGGTCGCACAAAGAGCCGATGAGGTCGGTGAGCCGACGCGGCGTTGTGCCCTGCGAATCCATCTGTCCCTTGAGGTCCTTTTCCTTCTCGCGGATGCGGGCGCGGATCGCCGCAGTAAGCGCCTCGCCGGACAGCGCCTTGAACTCGTTGTCCGCCAGGTACTTGAGTTTCAGTTCGTTCGGAAGACCGATGAGCCCGTCGGTAAAGCCCGGAGAAACGACCGGGTCCGCGAGCTCCCAGATCTTGC
Source organism: Christensenellales bacterium (assembly GCA_045114775.1). Lineage (GTDB taxonomy): Bacteria > Bacillota > Clostridia > Christensenellales > CAG-138 > UBA3792. The sequence goes on from JBGULC010000023.1 coordinate 48,243, forward strand.
CGACCGGATCCTTGAACGCGCCGTCGCCGTAGACCATCGCCTCGACACGCACGCCGGTGCGGTCCATGATCTCCTTCTGGATCGCAAACGCGACCTCGCGCGCGTTCTTCGGGAAAAGCTTCACAACGTTTTCCGTCGCCTTATTCGAGCCCAGAAGGCCATAATCGGGCTGGAAGCCGCTGCCGTTCCTGGATGTGTTCATGATGCCGCTCAGCGTCAGAACGCGCTTTGCGCCTGCTCTCTGAATTCGCTTCGCGGTACGTTCACGCTCATGGATGTTGCTGACGAGCACGCTGTCGGTAAACTTCAGGATCGCCGTGGGATCGTTCGCCAAGATGATCTCCGCCTCCGCGCCTTCCTCCTCGATCAGCGAGCGATAATACGTAAGGTAGTTGACGCCCGTGAACGGATGGATCGGATCGCCGAACTTCTCGACGAACGCGGCTTCCGTGAACACGTCTGCGTACGGATTGACGCCTGCGTCCAGAAGCGCGTCCTCGTCGATCAGGTGATTGCCCTCCTCGTCCGCCGGATAGGAAAGCTGCACGACGATCTTCTTCGCCCCGCGCGCAATGCCGCGGAGACAGATCGCAAACCGGTTGCGGCTCATGATCGGAAAGACCACGCCCACCGTGTCGCCGAGCTTTTCCCGCACGTCCGCGGAGATATCGTCCACCGTGCAGTAGTTGCCGTCCGCACGCGCGACGACCGCCTCGGTCACCGCGACCACGTCGCGCTCATGCAGCGAAAAGCCGTCCGCCGCCGCCGCGTTCAGAACCGAATCCGCAACGATCTTCACAATGTCGTCGCCCTGACGGATGATCGGCGCCTTGACGCCTCTCGAAATCGTTCCTGCCATTCTTTTTATCCTCCCATTCGAGATATAAAAAACAAAATATACAATACAAAAAACCAGCGCATTTGTCAAGAAAAAATTGCGTCGGCGCACAGAAAAAGAGCGCGAAAGCGCTCCTTGTTCGATGGATTACTCCGCGCCGACCAGCGGCAGGAAGTTGGATTCGTCCGTTTCGGTCGCCGCCGCAAGCTCCGAGACGAGCACCTGCCGCGCGGTCAGATACATCTTACGTTCACCCGCCGAAAGCCCGCGCTCGCGGTCCCGGCGCATCAGACACTTGACCACGTCCGCCACGACCATGATGTCGCCGCCGCGCAGCTTGTCGAGATTGTCGCGGTAACGCTGGTTCCAGTTGTCGCTCTCCTCTGAGCAGCCGTCCGCCTTTAGGAATCCGACGACTTTTTCGCACGTTTCTCCGTCCGCAAGCGCCCGGAGCCCGACCTCCGCGGCACGTTCCACGGGCACCATCGCCGTCATGCGGCCGATGGTAAACCGCATGCGATAATACTGCGCGGTCTCTCCGAGTATGGTCTGTTCTTCGATCGCCTCCACCACGCCGACGCCGTGCATCGGATAGCAGACGAGATCCCCGATATGAAACACGGGACCCCCTCCTTCGTATTCTCTCAAATATATTATAACGGAAAAAACAGGGCCCTGTCAAATAAAAATTTACATTATCACAAGAATCTTTTTCTGTCAAGCAGTTTTTGAACATAAAAAAAGCGCCGGAAAACCCGGTGCAAACGGATCCTGCATTCATTCCAGCGGATCGTCGCGGTAGTTCAGCAGGAACCGCGCGCTTTTCTTTTCGTAGAGCCGCTCCGCGAGCCCGTCCGCGATCGGAATCAGGATGCGTTCGTGCTCGCACTGCACCGGCGCGACCTCGTGCATCTTTCCGGTCAGCGAGAAGTTCAGGCAGGCGCAGTGATGGCGGCAGCGATCCGCGATCGCGCAGCCCTCGCAGTCCGGCTCCGGGTCCAGCGACGCGCGGTAGATCGCCCGCTGCTTTTCGCGGTCGATCCCGTGAAAGACGTCGCCCATGCAGTATTCCGGAACATCCAGAAACTGATTGCAGGGATAGATCCTTCCGTCCGGCGCGACCGACGGCTGCCGCATGCCGAGCTTGCATTCGAGGCACGGACGGTCATTGAGGTACGCCGAGATCTTGGACAGAAAGTTCAGGTAATGCAGCGGCCGTTCGTCGTCGAAATGCCGCTCGCAAAGGTCTGCGATACGCGCGTACTGCCGTTCGAGCTCCGCCATCGAATCGTCGTCCCATCCCGCGTCCGGTCGGTAGTCGATCGCCGTGTTGATCTTCGAAAACCCGCGTTCGTAAAGCCATTCGACCGACTCCGCCATGCGTCCGACCGTCGACGGCATCACGGTCTGCATCGCGACCGCCTTCGGCTGATAGGAAAGCAGCAGATCGATGATCGGCTCGAGCCGCGCCATCGTGGGGCTGCCGTCCCGTGTGACGCGCTGAGCGTCTTGCAGAAGCCCGTCGTGCGACAGGGCAATATCGAGTCTGTGTTCGTTCGCAAAGCGCAGAAACGGCTCGTCAAGAAGCGTACCGTTGGTCGTCATCTTGAAGCGCATCTCGGTGCCCGTCGCCTTCGCTTTCCCGACGGCATAGCGGCAGACGGTTTCGATCACGCCGCGTTCGAGCATCGGCTCTCCGCCGAACAGCGAAAACCCGTTTTTATCATGTCCGAACGTAAACGCAAGGTCGACGGCCTTCTTTGCCGTCTCCTCGGTCATGTGCGCTTTTCCGTGCGTTTCGTAACAGTAACGGCAGGCCAAATTACAGTCTGCCGTCAAATGCAATGTAAAATTCATATCCGTCCCCTCACGGCATGTCGTCCGGAACCGCGATCTTGCCCATCAGCGCGGGCTCGCCCCCGCGTCCCTCCGGCTCGTCGGGCGTCGGCTCCTCCGCCGGATCGTTTTCTTCCTCCCAGGAAGGATCCGGCAGCGGCTCGCCGCCCAAAAGCGGATCGCCGTATTCGTCGCCGTACTCGTCGACCGCGATCTCCCCATCAAGAACGAGATCGTCTCCCGCCTGACCGGCAGGCAGCTTGTCTCCGTCGCCCTCGTCGACCATCGGTTCGCCCGGTTCGACAAGATTCTCCGGCGGGATGTCCTCAATGCCGATCTCGCCGTCGAGCACCAGTTCCTCCCCGGGCGTGGGCTCCGGTATCGGAGCGCCTGCCGTCCGTGCTGCGCAGCCCGTGCCGCCGACAGCCATCAGAGCGGCGGCCGCGAGCGCCGTTCCCCGGATGAACTTCTTCGGATATTTCGGGTTGTATTGTTTGATTTTATACTGTTTCATATCGCGCTCCTGTCTTTACGGTTCGTCGATGATCGCGACGTCGCCCATCAGCTCGATCTCCTCCGGCTCCGGGGTCTCCTCCGGCATGGCTACGCCGCCTGTGCGAAGATCCTCCGGCTCCGGGGTAATGTCCGGCAGCGGCGCGCCGGGCGTAACCGGCGGTTCGGGCTCCGGCGCGATATAGCCCTCAAGCCGGACCTCCTCCGGGGGAAGCGTCTGTTCGACGCCCGGCGTCGGCTCCTCCATCGGCACAATGCCGGTGGTTTGCGGCTGCCATGCCTTGCAGCCCGCAGACGTGCCGATCGTCATCAGTGCGGCAGCCGCCAGCGTCAGGCCTTTTAGGGCTTTTTTCGGATAATTCGGCTTGTAACCGGAAAGTTTTTGCTGTTTCATAGCGGTTTCTCCTTTGTGTGCCTCTGTCATAAAGACATTTCAAAGCATGAAAGTGTTACATACAAATCAAACTTTTTCTATCAAAAATACCGCACACGGCAGGAAAAGGTTGCAAAAAGGGGAAACGGTTTGTTTCCCCCGCGAGCGTTTATTCGTTTGTCGTTTCGAGGCTCATGTCCATCAGGCGCTTCAGGAAGCGATGATCGAACATCGTGCTCATCGGCGCGCGGTCGTGGATCGTCTTGACCGCCTGCGCGAACATCGGCGCGGCCGAGATCGTGCGGAGCTTGGTGCTCTCGTTCATGAACGGGCATTCGAGCGTATCGGTGGAAACGAGCCATTCGTATTCGCTGTCCTCGATGCGGCGGACCGCCTTTTGCGTCATGACGTTGTGAGAAAGCGCGCCGTAAACGTGCTTTGCGCCGTTCTCCTTCAGCGCCCGTGCGACGTCGACGAGCGTGCCGCCCGTGATGGAGAAGTCGTCGACGACGAGGCAGTTCTTGTCCCTGACGTCGCCGATGATGTTCAGGACCTTGGCGTCGGTCTTGTGCGAATACCGCGTCTTGTCGCCGATCGCAACGCTGGCACCGAGCGCCGTCGCAAATCCGTGCGCGCGCTTTGCGCTGCCCGCGTCGGGCGAAACCACGACCAGATCCTCGTTCACGATGCCCTGCCGCTTGACGTATTCAATGAGCAGCGGACGCGCAGAGAGATGGTCGACCGGCTTCTTGAAGAAGCCCACGACCTGATCCGCGTGCAGGTCCATGAACAGGACGCGGTCGACGCCGATCGCCTCGATGCAGTCGGCGCATACGCGGGCGCGGATCGAAACGCGCGGCTCGTCCTTTTTATCGCCCTTGGCGTAGGAGAAATACGGAATGATCGCGGTGACCGAGTTCGCGCTCGAGCGCTTGAACGCGTCGATCCAGAACAGCAGCTCGGTGAACTCGTCGTTCGGCTCGCGGCCGATCGGCTGCACGATATAAACGTCCTTGTCGCGGATGGATTCGTTGATGCGGACGAAGATGTTGCCCTCGTCGAACATGATTGTCGTCGCGTCGCCCATCTGCGCGCCGAGATAATCGCACATACGCTGTGCAAACGGCCGTCCCGTTCTGCCTGCAAAGATCTTGATGATTCCGGATCCGGTATACATTTTGTTCCCCATGCCCCTTTTCAATGATATTTGCTCATAGCAAAATAAGTATATCACAGCCGTTCAAAAAGGGCAACCGTTTCCGCATCATTTTCCGACATTTTCCGCAATCCCGTCCGATGGTTCATTCTCTCCCGCCATCGTCCCCGCCGAGCGCGGCGCGCATCTTCTCGACGGCCTTTTTCTCGATGCGGGAGACGTAGCTTCTCGAAATGTCCAGAAGGTCTGCGACCTCACGCTGCGCCATCGGCGCGTCGCCCGAGAGACCGAAGCGCAGCGTCAGCACGACGCGCTCGCGCTTTGTCAATACCTTTCGCATCGTTTCGGTGAGGATCGCCGCGTCGAGCCGTCCCTGCACCTGCTCGAAGATCGTGTCCGCTTCGGTGCAGACGAGATCCGCAAGCTTTAGCTCGTTCCCCTCCTTATCCGCCCCGACCGGCTCCTCGATTGAGACGGTCTCCACAAGCTTGCGCTCGCGCCGAAGGCTCATCAGGATCTCGTTTTCGATGCACCGCGCGGCGTACGCGGGGAGCGTGCCCTTCGACTCCGAAAACGTCGAGACCGCCTTGATAAGACCGATCGTGCCGATGCTGATCAGATCCTCGCGGTCGCGCTCCGCCTTCTGATACTTTTTCGCGATATGCGCGCAGAGCCGGAGGTTGTGCACGATCAGCGTTTCCCGCGCCTCCTCGGAGCCTTCGATCAGCCGCTGCACCCAAAGCTTTTCCTCCTCCGGGCTCAAGGGCTTCGGAAACGAACCGTTCGATCCGATCGCGCCGATAAACGCGATCGACTGAAACAACAGCCATAAAAAAGAAAACATACCCTTTCCTCCCACGGATAGGGTATGTCGAATGACGGGGAATCAGAACAGATGCTTCGGCGGAACATCCGAGAATGCAGACCCGGTCTGCCAAAACGCGGTTTCGACGGACGGCTCAGTTCCAGTATTGCTTATACTTGTCCACGTTCGCCTGATGCTCCTCGTAGGTCTTTGCAAAGACCAGCGCACGCGTTTCGTTCGGATTCATGTTGCAGAAGAAGAGATACCCCTCTTCGAGGTACTGCTCGTCCGGATAGAGCGCCGCGTAGATCGCCGCCGCGCCGGGGTTCGAGATCGGTCCGATCGGCAGGCCCGGATTGAGATAGGTGTTGTAAGCGGACGTGATGGCCATCTCGTCCTTGCTGAAGGTATAGCGGTTCAGCCCCGTGATATAGTTCAGCGTGGCGCACGACTCCAACTTCATGCCCTCCCGGAGGCGGTTGTGGAACACCGCGGATACTCTCGGCATGTCCTCCGGCACGCTCGCCTCCCGCTCGATGATCGACGCGAGCGTCATGACCTCGTCGCGCGTCATACCGAGCTCCTGCGCGCGGCTGACCCACTCGCCCTTGTAGACCTCGTAATAATGCGTCAGCATCCTGTCGAGGATCTCGGCCGGCGTGGAATCCGCATAGATCTCATAGGTGTCCGGGAACAGATATCCTTCAAGCACATAGCGGCGCTCGGCAGCGTTCGGAAGCTCCGCAATGAACGAATACTTTTCAAACGCCGAAGCGTCGCGGCACATCGCAAGGAACGCGTCCGCATCGGTGTCGATGGCGTCGTTGCCGCGGATCTGCTTTGCGATCTCCTCGATCGTTTTTCCCTCGATCACGACGAACCGCGTCGTTCTGCGCGCCGGATTGCCCTCCGTCAGCACGTCGACGATCTCCGGGATCGTCATGTTCTTACTGAGGCGGTACGTGCCCGCCTTCAGATTGTTCGCCTTGCCGATAAAATCGACGTAGACCTTGAACGAGGCGCTGGACACGATCAGTCCCTTCTGCCCCTCGCCGCAGGCATGATAAAGAAGATCCGCGATCTGCCCCGCGGACGTATTCTGCGGGACGACGACCTCATAAGGGGTCGCATCCTCGGGATCGACGGCGGAGATGAAATGCGACAGCACGAACCGTACCGCAAAGACTACGGCAACCGCAACCAGACCGATGCTCAGGATCCATGTTGCGATCGGTCTTGTATAACGCCAGAACCGCTGCCATCTCTGGCGCACGGCGCTCTGTTCGGTTTTGTCCGTCCGTTTCATACCGTCAGTATACCATGTTCCGTTCCGGATTTCAAGCGCTCACGCTTCGAGCGCGCCGAGGTCCAGATCCACCGCCTTTGCAAGGATCTTATAGATCTCGCCCAAAAGCCCGTTCAGCCGGAACTCGGCAAGCAGATACTCTGCCGCCGCCGCGTCGAACTGGAGAAGCTCGCCGAGCTTCTGAAGCTTTTCCGTCGTCTCATTGTCCGCCGTTCCCGCAACGTTCGCCGCCTGCGCCTTCATGCGCAGCGCATAGAACTCGTCCAAAAGCGCGGCGGTCGAAGGCTGCGCATACGCGCGCGCCTTCGCCTCGCAATAGGTTTGGTATTCTTCGGACGCGCGAAGCTTGTCCGCCAGCGCCCTTGCATCGTCTAAAATCATTTATTCCTCCATCGATCCAAAAACGATCCCGTTTTCGACGCACCATGCGTCGTTGTCCGCCGCCCATTGGAAGAACAGCGTCTCGAAGTCCTCGCCGAAGATCTTTTCGAAATCGCCTTGCCCGCTCGTCATATTCGCAAATACAAGGTCCCTGCCGTAATGCTCCACGAGCCAGTCGAAGAAGCAGCCCGCCTCATAATAACTCAGCGTCGTGAGCATCGGATGTTCGAACTGCTGCTCCGTCATGGTCATCGGCGCCTGGCTGACCGTAGAATACACGGCTCCGATCAGCGCACCTGCGCGGATCATCGCCGCACAACCGCGATACGCCTTTTCCATACTCGGGCTGCCGTCCGGATCTGTCATTCCCTGCGCCGCAACCTGCTTCAGCTCCTCTTCGGAAACGACAGAGCACGCCATGCGGTTTTTGCAGACGATCCGCGATACGTATTCGGCGATCGCCTCCGACCAGAAAGTGCTGTCGATTTCATACGCGAAGCACCGGTGCGTCAGATAATGCGTGTACTCGTGCAGCAGCGCCATTTTTGCCATCGTGAAGTCGTTGTAGACCTCGATGCAGGGAACGTTCCAACGGCAGTACGCGCCGTATGCACCGAGCTGCGCCTTCTCCGTCCGACCGGAAAAGTCGGTGTAGACGTCGATGACCGGAACCTCCGTGAGATTGCCGTCCAACGCGGCGATCGCGTCGGCAAAATCGGCTTCCTGGTTTGCAAGGATTTCCCGCAGCCCTGCAAAGAACGCTTCTTCGCCCATAAGCTCAATGTCCGCCGCGGCAAGATGCCATGTTGCGTGCGGCGTGCGCACAACATACGCATAGGTATTCGAATCGCTCTTTTCGAGCCGGTATTCGCCGAGATCGACCTCAGGGAGATCGGCGTCCGGTTCGGCGGTCGGTTCCGGCTCCGCCGTCGCCTCGGGCGCGGCTGTCGGTTCTGCCGTCGGTTCCTGCGTTTGCGCCTTGCAGCCAAAAGCGCCGATGCAAAGGATCAGGCTCAGAAGAATCGCGATGATGCGAATGGTTTTCATAGAAAATGCCCCCTGTGACTTTTTTACGAGTATATTCTACCGCGGTTTTATCGGTCTCTCAACCGCGCGTTCAGCGGAATCTGACCGGTTATTTCCGCAAAAGCGGCAGGAAAGCGGCCGTTATATCTCGATCACGATCGGCAGGATCATCGGCGTGCGGCCGGTCTTGTCATACAGGAACGACTTGAGCCTGCTCTTTACCGCGCTCTTGACGTTCGGATACTCGCCCTTGTTCGCCTCCTCAAAGCGCTTTGCCGTCTCATAGACGAGCGCGCTCGCCTCCTGGATCAACGGCTCGTTCTCCCGCATATAGATGAATCCGCGTGAGTAGAGCTCGACCGGATTGAGAAGCCTTCCGGTCTCCGCGTCGAGCACGATGACCGCCGATACGAGCCCGTCCACAGACAGGAGCTTGCGGTCGTGCAGCACGACGTCCTCGATGTTTCTGAGTCCGTCCACCATCAGGCTGCCCGCCTGCACGGTTTCCTTCATTTCGCCCTTGCGTGCCGAAAGCGTGATCACCGAGCCGTTGTGCGCGATGAAAACGCGCTCCGGGCTGACGCCCATTTCCTTCGCGAGATCCGCGTGCATCTTGAGGTGCCGCGCCTCGCCGTGGACCGGAATGAAATACTTCGGCTTCACGATGCCGAGCATAAGCCGGAGCTCGCCTGCGCAGGCATGTCCGGACACGTGCACGTCCGCCATGCGGTCGTAGACCACGTCCGCGCCCTTCTCATACAGCGCGTTGATGACGCGCGCGACGCCGCGTTCGTTGCCGGGGATCGCGCTGGCGGAAATGATGACCGTATCGCCCGCGCCGACGTTCAGCTTGTGCGTGGCGTTCGCCATGCGGAAGAGTCCGCTCATCGGCTCGCCCTGGCTGCCGGTGGTCATCACGCAGACCATGCTGTCCGGCAGATTTTTCAGGTGCTCGACGGTGACGATCTTGTCGGTCGGGATGTGCAGATAGCCGAGCGTCTGCGCGTACTTTACGATCTGCTCCATGCTTCTGCCCTGGAAGCAGACCACGCGCCCGTGCTCGATCGCGACGTCTGCGACCTGCTGGATGCGGTAAACGTTCGACGCGAACGTCGCCACGATCACACGGCCCTGCGCCTTCGAAAAGACGCGTTCAAAGGTCTTGCCGATCTCCCGTTCGCTCTGTGTGAATCCCGCGTGCTCAACGTTCGTGGAATCCGACAGCAGCGCCAGAACGCCCTTCGAGCCGTAATACGCAAGCCGGTTGATGTCGATCGGCTCGCCGTCGATCGGCGTCATGTCGATCTTGAAGTCGCCCGTATGGATCAGCGTGCCGACCGGCGTGCGGATCGCGAACGCGACCGCTCCGGCGATCGAATGTCCCGTCTTGATGAACTCGACGGAAAAACAGCCGAGCTTGACGACTTCATTGGGATCGACGTCGATCACCTCGACGTCTGTGAGATGATGCTCATCGAGCTTGTGCCGGATGAGCGCGTTGGTAAACCGCGTGCCGTAGATCGGGCAGCGGAACCGTTCCATTGCATAAGGGATCGCGCCGATGTGATCCTCGTGACCGTGCGTTACGCAGATGCCGCGGATGCGGTCCCTGTTTTGTTCGAGGTATGTCATGTCGGGGATGACCACGTCGATCCCCGGCATCTCCTCGTCCGGAAAGATCAGCCCGCAGTCGATCACGAGGATGTCGTTCCCGTACTCGATCACAGTCATGTTTTTGCCGATCTCTCCCACCCCGCCCAGCGGGATGATTCTGAGTTTATGATTCATATAATAAGTTCTTGTTTATTCCTTTCCTTAACCGGCGTTCCCGTAAAAGAACAGGTTGCCGCCGATGTCCTGATAAAATCTGCGTCCGCCCCAGCTCCTGCCGAGCCGCGACGCGCAGAAAAAGAGTATGTTTTCTGGCAGATCAAGGTTGCCGTACACAAAGATGTCCCGCGCGGCATCAACGATCGCCTCCGGCGGCTCAATGCTATTGAACCGCTTATGATGGATGACCGAGAACTGTCCCTTGCGGTATGCCTCCGTCGGGATATCGGTCACCTTCCCTCCGAACGATTTCGCCACGCAGCGATTGTAGATCACGCAAAGCACCGCGCGATAGGCGCGTTCGTTGCGTTCGCCCGCCTCCAGAAGCGCCACGCGCGCGGCAAGAATAAGGTCCTCCTCCGTCACCGGGATCGCCTGCGCATAGCGCGACAGTGGCCGCATCCCGCGAAAGAACGCGGGGCCCTCGGCGTTGTGCGCAAACGCTTCTACCGTTTCGTCCGGTTCCTCCCAAAGGACCCAATTCGGATCCGGCTCGTTCGGAACGCTCGTCCCGTCTTCCGTCGCGCCGGTCTCTGCCGCCGCAGTCGAAAGCGGGAGCATGAAAATACAAAGCCAAACGATGAGAATACGCTTCACTGTCCGCCCTTTCCCGGGCGGACCGCGCCGCCCGTTACAGAATGTATTTCGAGATGTTGTCCTCACTCCACTCGGCGGACAGGTGCGCGTCGACGTAGGCGCCGTCCACGACGACGTCGATCATCGGATGCTGACCGTTCGCGTTGAAGGAGATGTCGTTCAACAGATTCTCCATTACCGTATGCAGGCGGCGTGCGCCGATATTCTCGTTTTGCTCGTTCGCACGAAACGCGAATTTTGCGATCTCCCGTAAAGCGTCCTCGGTGAAGCTCAGGTTCACGTTGTCGGGCCGTAAAAGCGCGGCGTACTGCTTGGTGACCGCGTTGTCCGGCTGCGTGAGGATCGCGTAGAAATCGTCCTCTGTGAGGTCCTTCAGCGTCACGCGGATCGGGAAACGTCCCTGCAGCTCGGGGATCAGATCCGTGACCTTCGCCACATGAAACGCGCCGGCGCCGATGAACAGGATGAAGTCCGTCTTGACCGGACCGTATTTCGTGGCGACCGTGGTGCCCTCGACGATCGGCAGGATATCGCGCTGCACGCCCTCGCGCGAGACGTCGGCGCCCATCTGGTTCGCGCTTCCCGCGATCTTGTCGATCTCATCCAGAAAGATGATGCCGTTCTGCTCGGCGTTAAAGAGCGCCTCGCGGTTCACGTCGTCCGGGTCGATGCGCTTTTCGGATTCCTGCTGCATGAGGATCTTCCGCGCGTGTTCGACCGGCATTTTCTTGGCCTTTTTCTTTTTCGGCAGCAAGTCGCCGAGCATGCCGCCCATATCAAACTCCATGCCGCTTGCGCCGAACATCATGGCGTTGACGCTCTCCTCGACCTCGATCTCCACGATCTCCTTTTCGAGAAGTCCCTTGCGGAGCCGGTCCAGCGTCTGCTCCTTCAGGGTCCGTCTTGCCTGCTGCTCCTCCTCCGTGGGCTTCGGCTCCTCGGGCGCCTCGGTCTGTCCGCTGCCCAAGAGGAACTGGAGCGGGTTGACGGTCCGCTGCTGCTTCTTTTGATGCGGCAGCAAAAGCTCCACGAGCCGCTGCTCGGTCGCAGCCTCCGCCGCGTCCTTCACAAGCTCCATCCGCTTCTGCTTCGTGAGCCGGATCGACTCCTCGACGAGGTCGCGGATCATGCTCTCCACGTCGCGGCCGACGTAGCCGACCTCGGTGTATTTCGACGCCTCGACCTTGACGAACGGCGCTTCGACAAGCTTTGCGAGCCTCCGCGCGATCTCCGTCTTGCCGACGCCCGTCGGCCCGAGCATGATGATGTTCTTCGGCGTGATCTCCTCCCGGAGCTCGTGGGGCAGGCAGCTTCTGCGGTAACGGTTGCGGAGCGCGATCGCCACCGCGCGCTTTGCTTCGTCCTGACCGATGATATAGCGGTCCAGTGCGTTTACGATCTCTCTCGGGGTCACGGACGGATCACCTCCACGTTGATATTGCCGTTGGTAAAGATGCAGATGGATTCCGCGATCGCCATCGCCTCGCAGACGATCTCCTCCGCCGGCATCTCAGTATGCCGTTTCAGCGCCTTTGCCGCAGCGAGCGCATAGAGCCCGCCGGAGCCGATCGCCGCAATGCCGTCGTCCGGCTCGATGACTTCGCCGGTGCCGGACAGGATCAGAAGATCGTCCTTGTCCGCGACGATCATCATCGCCTCCAGCTGCCGCATGACCTTATCGCTGCGCCAATCCTGCGCCATCGCGATCGCCGCGCGTTTCAGCGCGCCGCCGTGCATCTCAAGCTTCGCCTCAAAGCGGTCGCACAGCGTGAACGCGTCCGCGACCGAGCCCGCGAAGCCCACGACCACGCGGTCGTGATAGAGCCGGCGGACCTTTTTCGCGTGCGCCTTCATGATCGCCTGCTGTCCCATCGTGACCTGTCCGTCGCCTGCGATCGCGGTCACGCCGTCGCGCTTGACCGCGACGATGGTGGTGCCTTTCAACTGTTCCATCGGATGTACCTCCTCATAAACCGGAATTGTCCATGATCGCCCGAAGCTTGTCCTTCGCGCGGTTTGCGATCCGTTCGCAGCGCTCCTGTTTTCCGCGGACGCGTTCTTTGAGCGGATCCATGATGCCGAACGTCACGTTCATCGGCTGAAAATCGCCGCCGTTGTATTCGGCAACGTAGTGTCCGAGCGCGCCGATCGCGGTCTCGGACGTAAAGTCGATCGCTTCTCTGCCCTCGAGCTTTTCGATCAGCTCGATCGCGGCGAGAAGCCCGCTTGCCGCGGATTCCACGTAGCCCTCCACGCCGGTCATCTGTCCTGCGAAGAACAGCAGCGGATCGGAGCGCAGCGAATAATCAAAGTTCAGAAGCTTCGGCGATTCGAGGAACGTGTTGCGGTGCATCACGCCGTAACGCGCAAACTCCGCATGTTCGAGTCCGGGGATCATGCCGAAGACCCGCTTCTGTTCGGGAAATTTCAGGTTCGTCTGGAACCCGACGATGTTATAGAGCGTGCCGTCGCTGTTATCGCGCCTTAACTGCACCACCGCGAACGGGCGTTTGCCGTCCGCCTCGAGCCCGACGGGCTTTAACGGTCCGTACGCCAGCGTCAGCTCGCCGCGCTTCGCCATGACCTCGACCGGCATGCAGCCCTCGAATACGCGCGGCGTTTCGAATTCGTGCAGCGGCGCGGTCTCGGCCTCGACGAGCGCGCGATAAAACGCAAAGTACTCCTCGCGCGTCATCGGGCAGTTCAGATAGTCCGCCCCGCGGTCGTAGCGCGAAGCCGCGAAGATCTTCTCATGATCGAGCGAATCAAAGGTCACGATCGGCGCCGCCGCGTCGTAAAAATGCAGGCTCTTGCCGAAGCGCGCCTCGATCGCCGCGCTCAGAGCGTCGCTCGTCAGCGGTCCCGTCGCCACGATCGCGGGCGAAGCGGGAAGCTCCGATACTTCTTCGGTCACGAGCGTCAGGTTCGGAAAGCGCTTGAGCGTTTCGGTGATATAGGTCGAAAACCCCTCGCGGTCGACGGCGAGCGCGCCGCCCGCAGGCACGCGCGTTTTGTCCGCCGCCTCCATGACGAGCGAGCCCAGCGCGCGCATCTCTTCCTTGAGGAGCCCGACCGCGTTTTGAATGCGATCGGAACGCAGCGAGTTTGAGCAGACGAGCTCCGCAAAGCCGTCGCCCTTGTGCGCGGGCGTGCGTTTTTGGGGTTTCATCTCGTACAGTGTGACGGGGAATCCTCGCGAGAGCAGGCGATACGCCGCCTCCGCGCCCGCAAGCCCCGCGCCGACGACGGTGACGTTCGGTTTATTCATCGCTCTTTTTGCTTCTTCTGAGGATCTCCTTGCAGTTCGGGTCCGCGCACTGGATGAACGTGCCGTTCTGTCCGTGCTTCTGCACCATCATGCCGCCGCATTTCGGGCACTTTGTTTTGACCGGCAGATCCCAGCTCGTGAAATCGCAGTCCGGATACCGCTCGCAGCCGTAGAAGACCTTCTTTTTGCCGTGCTTTTTCACGATCGCCGCGCCGCACTTCGGGCACAGAACGCCTTCGACCTTCTCGACGATCGACTTCGTGTTGCGGCAGGTCGGGAAATTCGGGCACGCCAGGAACTTGCCGAAGCGGCCCATCTTATAGACCATCATCGCGCCGCATTTCTCGCACGGGATATCGGAAACCTCGTCGGGGATCTTGATCTTTTCCGCGTTCTTCTCGGCGGTCTCGACCGTCTGCATGAACGGGCCGTAGAACTCGCCGACGACGCCCTGCCACTTTTCGGAGCCGTCCTCGACGGAGTCGAGCTCCTCCTCCATGTTCGCGGTGAACGCGATGTCCACGATGTCCGGAAAGCTCGATTTCATCAGTCCCGTGACCGCAAAGCCGAGCTCGGTCGGCGCCAGGGATTTCTTCTCGCGCATGATGTAGCCGCGGTCGACGATCGTCGAGATCGTCGGCGAATAGGTGGACGGACGTCCGATGCCCTTTTCCTCGAGCGTTTTGACGAGCGTCGCCTCAGTGTAGCGGGACGGCGGCTGCGTGAACTTCTGCTGGCCTTCGAGCTTTTCCTTCTTGAATTTATCGCCCTCGGCGATCGGCGGGAGCTGTACGACGTCCTCGTCGTCCAGGTCCTTGCTCTCGGTGTAGACCGCGGAGAAGCCCGCAAAGCGCACGTGCGAACCGGTCGCCTTGAACTGCGCGCCGTTCGCGTCGAACGTGACGGCGGTCTGATCCAGCACCGCGTCGCTCATCTGACTTGCCAGGAAGCGCTCGTAGACGAGCTTGTAAAGCTTATACTGATCGCTCGAAAGGAAGGGCTTCAGCGTCTTCGGATCGTTCTTTACGTCGGTCGGACGGATCGCCTCGTGCGCGTCCTGCGCGTTGCGGCGTCCGCGGTAAACGTTCGGCGTTTTGGGCATATACGCCTCGCCGAAAGTCTCCAGAATGTAGCTGCGCGCCGCCTTCTGCGCCTCGTCCGCGATGCGGACCGAGTCGGTACGGATGTAGGTAATGAGACCCGTCGCGCCCTTCTTGCCGATCTCCACGCCTTCATAGAGCTGCTGCGCGACCATCATGGTGCGCTTGGTCGTAAAGCCGAGCTTTCTGGAAGCGTCCTGCTGCATGCTCGACGTCGTGAACGGCGGCGCGGCGTGCTTATGCTTTTCGCCCGTCTTCACCTCGGTCGCGGTGAAGTCCGCATCGCCGACGCGTTCGATGACCGCGTTCGTCTGCGCTTCGGTTTTGAGATCGACCTTATTCCCGTCCGTTCCGAAGAAGCGCACGTCGAACGTCTTTTTGCCGCCCGCCTTGAGCTTTGCCGTGAGCGTCCAGTATTCCTCCGGCACGAACGCGTTGATCTCGTCCTCGCGATCGCATACGATGCGCGTCGCGACCGACTGCACGCGGCCCGCGGACAGACCCTTGCGGATCTTGACCCACAGGATCGGGCTGATCTTGTAGCCCACGATGCGGTCCAGGACGCGTCTTGCCTGCTGCGCGTCGACGAGGTCCATGTTGATCGTGCGCGGCTTTTTGATCGCGTTTTTGACCGCGTTCGCCGTGATCTCGTGGAACTCGATGCGGCACTTGCTCTTCGTGTCGAGCTTCAGTATCTGCGCCAGATGCCAGGAGATCGCTTCGCCCTCGCGGTCAGGGTCCGTCGCCAGAAGGACGCGATCGGCTTCTTTCGCTTCCTTCTTGATGCGTTCCAGCACGTCCCCGCGGCCGCGGAGCGTGATATATTTCGGTTCAAATTCATGCGCGACGTCGACGCCGAGCTGTGATTTCGGCAGGTCGCGGACGTGACCGTTGCTTGCCACGACCTTGAATTTGCCGCCCAAAAACTTTCCGATCGTCTTTGCCTTTGCCGGCGACTCGACGATCACCAGCGTGTTTTTCGTTTCTGCCATAATAGAACTCCTCTTGCGTTATTGGTCGAACGTTACGACCGTGTGGATGGTATCGAGCGCGTAAATACGGCCCGGAAGCTGTTTGATGACCTCGGAAAAGAGCAGCCGCGTCAGCGCTGCGTTGAGGTCCTGCGCGGAGCAGTCGATCCATTCGAGCAGCTCGTCTGCGTTCTTCTCCCCCTGCAGAAGCGCCATGTAGATCTCCTGTCCGATCGCGCCGAGCGAGGTGAACGTGACCTTCTTTGCCGCCCCGTTCAGCACGTCGTCGCCGGCGTCGTCCGTAAACTCGATCAAAATATCCGCCGCGCAGGTCACGGGCTTCGCCTCGCCGCGCGTGATCATGCGGTTCGTGCCCACGCTCATCGGATCCGTGATGCGTCCCGGCACCGCAAAGACCTCGCGGCCCTGCTCACGGGCGCAGTCCGCCGTGATTGACGTGCCGCTGCGCTCGCCCGCCTCGATCACCACGACCCCGCGGGAAAGCCCTGACAGAATGCGGTTGCGGATCGGGAAATTGTGCGTAAGCGGCGGCGTCTTCGGCAGGAACTCGGTGACGAGCGCGCCGCCTTTTTCCAGGACGCTCTGATACAGCGCGCCGTTGTTCTGCGGATAGGTGACGTCGATCCCGCAGCCTAAGACCCCGATCACGGGGCAGCTCGACGAGCCCGCCGAAAGCGCGCCCTTCGCCGCGGCCGAGTCGATCCCCGCGGCAAGCCCGGTCACGACCGTCGCCCCGCGCTCCGCAAGCTGCTCGCCCAGTAGCTTCGCGACTTCGCGGCCGTAATCGGTGCAGTTTCGCGCGCCGACCACGGCGATCGGAAAGCTCAGCTCCTTCGGCAGCGTGCCTTTCACGAAGAGTACAGAAGGTGGATCGTAGATCTCGGAGAGCAGCGCCGGGTATTCCTCCGACTCCGCCGTGACGACCACGACCCCGTTCCGCTCGAGCCACGCGCAGTAGCGATCCAGAAACCGGTCGTCCGCCGCGGCGATCAGCCGATCCTTTACGGTCCCGGACACGTCCGAAAACTGCGCAAAGTCCTTACGGAGGACCGCCTCGCGCGCTTCCGAAAGATCGTCGAAGCGGGAAAGCAGTTCAAAGAACAGCTTCGGATTCGTGCTCGTCGCGTAGTTGAGCCACAGCCAGAGCCGCGTCGTTTCGTCCATCAAACCGCCTCTCCCTTCTTCGAAAACCGTGCAAATAAGCGAATGCTTATACTTGCCTTCCCCTTGAGGGGAAGGTGCCGTCAGGCGGATGAGGTGTAAAGCGCCGCGTTGGTTTCATCCGCAAAAGCTGACGCTTTTTGCGTGTCCACCTCATCAGTCACCTTCGGTGACAGCTTCCCCACAAAGGGGAAGCCAAGAATAGACTGCCAATCTCTGTACTGAATCTATTTGCATCATTATGATGTACTCCGCAGACAAGACCCGAAGGTTCCTTCTGAGAATACTTCGGAACATATCATAGCATGAACGTTTTCGGATTTCAATCCTATTTATATATGCAAATGTGACAAAATCGAAACAAAAACCGCACGGGAACCCCGTGCGGCTTAAAATTTTGTCGATTTATAAGTCCGAAAGCATCGTCATGCTGCGGTACTGGATCGCCTCGGCGTAGTGTTCGGGGCGGATCTCCGGGCTCATTTCAAGGTCTGCGATCGTACGGGCGACCTTCAAAACGCGCTGATACGCGCGCGCCGAAAGCTGCAGGCGCTTGAACGCGTCGCGGAGAAGCTTTTCGGATTCTCCGGTGGGATTGCAGTATCTTCGGATCAGCGGTCCGTTCATCTCCGCGTTGGTGCGGATGCCGTCCGCCTTGAACCGCTCGCGCTGGATCGCCCTTGCCGCGGTCACGCGGGCGCGCACGGTCTCCGAGCTTTCCGCAGGCTTGCGATCCGTGATCTCGCGATAGCCGACCTCGGTCATTTCGATGTGCAGGTCGATGCGGTCGAGCAAAGGTCCGCTGATGCGTCCGGCGTAGCGCTTGATCTGCACCGCCGAGCAGGTGCACGGCTTTGTGCGCGAGCCGCGGTTGCCGCACGGACACGGGTTCATTGCCGCAACGAGCAGGAACCGTGCGGGGTACGTCGCCGTCGCCGCTGCGCGGCTGACGGTCACAAATCCGTCCTCCAGGGGCTGCCTGAGCGATTCGAGCACGCTCCGCTGAAACTCCGGCAACTCGTCCAAAAACAGTACGCCGTTGTGCGCAAGGCTGATCTCGCCGGGCATGGCGCGCGTGCCGCCGCCGATCAGCGAAGCCGCGCTCGCGCCATGGTGCGGGGCGCGGAACGGACGCTCGGTGATAAGGCCCTCCGTCCCCTTCATCGCGCCGGTGATCGAATGGATCTTCGTGGTCTCCAGCGCCTCCTCGAACGTCATCTCCGGCAGGATCGACGGGATCGCGCGGGCAAGCATCGTCTTGCCGCTGCCGGGCGTGCCGCAAAGCAGGATGTTGTGATTGCCGGCGACCGCGACCTCCGCCGCGCGCTTGGCCGCCTCCTGCCCCTTGATCTCGGAAAAATCGACCGCATTCCGGTATGTGCCGCCGCAAAACGGCTTCGGCTCAGCCGGTGTGATCGGCGTTTCGCCGCGCAGATGCTGCACGAGCGAAGCAAGGCTTTCGACCGGAAAGACCGTGGCGCCGCGGATGTACGCCGCCTCCGCCGCGTTGTCCTTCGGCACATAGAAGACGGAATACCCCTTATCGTACGCGTCGATCAGCATCGGCAGAATGCCGGAGATCGGACGCACTGCGCCGTCCAAAGCAAGCTCGCCGAGCACGATCATGCCCTTCGGCGTCGGCTTCAGCGCGCCGTCCGCTTCGAGGATCGACAGCGCGATCGGCAGATCGTAAACCGAGCCTTCCTTTTTGAGATCGGCAGGCGCAAGGTTGACCGTGATACGCGCCTGCGGAAACATGAAGCCGGAGTGCCGGATCGCCGCATGCACGCGTTCGCGCGATTCGCGGACTGCCGCGTCGGGCAGGCCCACCATCTCATAGTTCGGCAGTCCCGATGCGATATCCGTTTCCACCGTGACCGGATAGCCGTTCAGCGCAACGAGTCCGTAGCTCTCCACCTTCGCCAGCATCGTTCAGTCCTCCGTCTTCTCAGTCGGTTCTTCCTTCGGCTCGTCTTCGCGTCTTCTGAACACAAGCAGCTTGTTGCCGATGAAGTTCACGATCAGTGCGACGCCGGTCGACAGGACCGTGCAGAAGAAGTCGCCGCTGACGATCTTCGTGAACCAGTTCTCGCCAAGTGTGCGCATCCACCACGCGTCAAGTCCGCAAACGTTCTTGAACAGGTACATCAGCCCGAGCGATAAGCCGAGCGTCACGAGATTGACCGCAACGAACAGAACGATCTCCCGCGCGTCGCGGCGGCGCTCCTCGCGGAACGTCCAGCGCGAATTCCAGAAATAGCTGTTCGCGATGCCGCAGGCGTAGCCGATGACCTTCGGCAGATAGTACGTCAGGATCGGCGCTGCGGAAAACGTGCCGAACAGCGCCTGCAGCGCACGGCAGACGATCAGATCGACCACCGTGTTCGAAACGCCGATGAGCCCGAATTTCAAAAGCTGCAGAAAGCTTTTTTTGCCGTTATCCGATGTCGACATAATAGACCTTTCCGAACGGCGCAAGCACGTTCTCGATAAATCTTGCGTACGTCTTCGAGCACGGGATACCCGAGATCGCGGGAAGCATCAGCAGGAACACGAGCACCGTGACGCACAGCCACGCCCATTTGAGCCACGAAAGCCGCGGATATTTCTTCTCTGCGCCGTACAGCAGCAGCAGCGTCAGCAGCATCATGAACGGAATCGTGGAGAAATAGTGGTACAGGAACACGCACCGCGTGACCAGTGCCCACGGCAGCAGCCCCGCAAGAATGCCCGTGAACACGACGAGGAACGCGCGATTCCTTCGCCATTCCGGGTTCCTGAACCATCCCACGACCGCAAAGACCGCGCCGAACGCCGTTGCGTACCACAGAGCGGGATTGCCCGTGCTGGAGATGTTGGAAATGAAGTATTCCTTGCCGACCGTCGCGCCGCCGGAATAGAACCAGACGGATTTCTGCATCAGCGGCCACTGATACCACATCGACTGACACGGATGCGTGGCAACGAGATACGCGTGATAGTCGTACATATAGCACTGCCGCTTCCACAGCGTTTCGAGCTGGTCCTTCAGGGTCGCGCAATTGCCGTTGATGTAGTAGCAGTAGTTCGTAGCCGCATACAGCGTGATCGGGATCACGATGAAGAACAGGCAGCACCACACCGGCGTCATCAGAACGTTGTTGAGCGAAAGGTCGACGTCCTTCCGTTTTCTGAGCACAAGCCGGAACACGACCGCCGACACGATCGCGATCCCGACGAGGACCAGAAGCGTCACCCAGAACCACTTGGCAAAAAGGACCTTGCGGATCGTATCGACGCCCGCGCGCTCCGCATCAAGCACCCAGACCGCCTTGCCGTCGATGTATTTCATCTTCCGATATTCCGCCCAGTCGCACCACTTGCCGCCGATATGCATGCCCGTCACGACGAGCGTAAACAGCACGGGCAGGTATGCGATCACGTTGACGGGAAGCTTTTTACGATCCTCCCCCGGTGTTTTGAAATGCTGCTTCAGGATGTGAACGACGTTGTAGATCAGATCGCCGAAGTACAGCACCGCGAGCCCGCCGCCGGAATAGAGGCAGGTCCATTTCGAGGACACGCCGAACCCGAACATCAAGCCCGAAAGTCCTAAAAGCGCAATCTTTTTCCAATAGGGGCGCTTCTCGAAATCCTCCGCGATGTAATCGCCCATGAACAGGAACATCAGCAACGTGAAGAACAGCGCGTAGGTGTCGATCGTTGCGATGCGCGTCTGCGCGAAGTGCATCCCGTCGGCCGCAAACAGCGCCGCGGTGATGAACGCAAAGTCCGTGCGGCGGAAGATCCGCTTGCCGAACACATACAGCACCGCAAGGATCAGCACGCCGAAGAACGTGCCCGCAAACCGCCAGCCAAACGGCGTCATGCCGAACACGCGAACGCCGAGCGCAATGAACAGCTTGCCGAGCGTCGGATGCGTCGTCTCATAGATCGTATATCCGTCCCGCGCGGCGGTTTCAAGCCCCTCGGCGCGCAGAAGATCGTCGTTCTTCACGATCTCGTATGCCGTGCGCGCATGGTAGATCTCGTCGAAATACATCCCGTCAAGGTATGACGGCTCCGTCGTTACGGCGCTCTGCTCGTCCAGAAGGCGTTCCGCGCCGCCCTGCGGGTTATAGATCGTTGCGGGAAGCAGCTCGCTGCCGTTCAGCACCGCGATCTCGTTGATCTCCACGTGACCGCTTTCCACGTACAGGACCAGATACTGCGCCTGCGTGTAGACCGACGCCTTTTCCCAGCGGAACATATCGCCCTCCTCCTGCGAAAACACCTCGAGCGGTTCCGTGCGCTCCGGCTCGAAATATTCCTCTCCGAACGAGCTCTCGTCGTAGATCGCGATATCGCCGTTTCCGATGCCGCCGAAGAAAGAAATCGCGGTAACGTCCCTGGTCTCACCGAGATCGACGATCACGGCGGTTCCGGAATCCGCCTTCCAAAGCGTCTGCGGCGCGCGGAGCGAACCGAGGTTCAGAAACGCAAAGAGCGAATACACAGCCAAAAGGATTGCAAGCAGAATATAATCAAGCTTGTTGAGCCGCCGTCCGTCTTCTTTCCGGATCTCGCTGCGAAGCTTTTTAAAGTCCATTCTGCTCACCTCCGATCGGCGTATCTGTATCTGCCTGCATCGGCGATCCGTCGTCCGCAGGATCCCTCGGATCGAAGATCAGCGCCTTGCGGAAGCTGATCGCTGTGAAGAACAGCGCCGCCCCGATCTCAAAAAGCGAGATCAGGTCGAGCATACGGTTGTGCAGCTCGCCGCCGCGGATCATGTCGATCGCGCCGGGCGAAACGACGTACATCGCGACCATCTCGTTCATGAACGCGGTGACCGTCAGCATACAGAATGCGGCAAGTTTATAGGGATCGCGATCGTATGCATACGCAAACGCCAGCAAAAACAGCGCAGGGAAGATATAGCGCTCGTGCATATAATGCCCGAATGTGAATACCAACACCATGAACAGCGCGGCGAGCAGGAAGATCAGACCGTGATTCTCATAGAGTGCGATGCGCGCTTTGATATGCCGTACAAGATAGATCGTAAAGAGCCCCAGCACGACGACGCCCGCGCCTGCAATGCCGATCACGCCGAAGACGTGCCACGTAAGCTCGCTGCCGAACAGTTTGAAGAGCGCCGCAAGGAGCCATGTTCCGAAGAACGCGATCACTGAAAGCACAAGCGTCATTGTGCCGGCGACGGACGCGCCGCCGTCCCGGATCCAATCGATCAGTCGCTTGCGCCTGCACTCCGTGCCGACGATGTAAGCAAACATCCCCACCATCAGAAGCCCGTACAGCGGGAAATCGGAAATGGTTCTGAAAAGCGTCTGTGCACCGGTATTGTCGGATACAAAGTTCTTAGCAAGGAATCGCAGCAGCGCAAGCAGCGCCGTGAACAAGCCTGCAAAAATCAACTCAAAGAACGCAAGGTTCCGTTCGCCTTCCTTCCGTGTACGCATCCGGTCCCATGCCCGGAAGATCAGCGTCGGGAACCCGATGAGCAGCGCGACCCGTGAGAACAGCTCGTTGCATTTCAGAAGGATCTCGCCGACGTTCATTTTCGCGAACATCGGCAACGCTTCCTCCGTGCCGTCCGCAAGCGTTCTGTGCATCGGCGCCCAGTTGCCGCCGAAGAACGTCAGG
Source organism: Christensenellales bacterium (assembly GCA_045114775.1). Classification (GTDB taxonomy): domain Bacteria; phylum Bacillota; class Clostridia; order Christensenellales; family CAG-138; genus UBA3792. The sequence goes on from JBGULC010000023.1 coordinate 71,071, forward strand.
AAGTTATAGCCCTCCACGGAGGCATAATCATAACCGCTTGAAGCCTTCAGGAACATGTCCTTCATCCAGAAGAACTCCATACCCTCGCCGCGGAACAGCAGCAAGGCCAGAGCAAGCACGCCGAGCGCCGCGAACAGCGCTGCAAACGAAAAGCCCAGATGCTTCAAAAACGATCTTCGGTTCCAGGTCCAAAGACCGGTCGCTATGAACATCAGTGCGAGCACCGGTCCGAAAATCAGCGCCTGCCACTTGATAAGGATCGCAAGCGCGTAAAGAATCGCGGCAATGACGCGCAGGAACGCATACTCGCGGCTCCGGTCGAACAGCAGGAACGCGCCGATCAGCATAACGGTCAGGATCGAATCGATCTGTCCCCACGCGCCGGACAGGAACACTGCCGCAGGATTCAGCACGATCAGTCCCGCGAGCAGCAGCGCAAGCCCGCTGCCGAGGCGGAAGCGCTTAGCCGTCATCAGCACCAGAAGCCCGGAAAGCACGTCACAGAGGAAGGCGGGCGTCATATAAACGAACAGACGGACCGATTCCGGCGCGCCTTCGAACGCAGACGCGATCCGATACAGTAATCCGCACACGAGCATGTAACCCGGTGGGTAGTCGCACCAGTTGTTGACATAGAAGCCGTGTGTGCCGTCCGAAACGATCCGGCTTCCCCATGCCTGCCAGCATACCATGTCCGTGGCGTGCCCCTTGAACTTTGCACAAAGCACAAACCGGATCACAAAGCCTGCGAGTACGATGATCGGGAAGATCCAATACTGTCCGATCCTCGCATCCTTTGCCGCCGCAAGCAGCTTTGCGCGGTACAGGAAGCCGAACGCCAGCACGATCGCCGCGATCGTGCCGAGCCAGAAGATCACGGTAAAGATGTTCTCATACTCCTCGACGGTATGCTCCTGCTCCTCTTCCTCGGCGCCTGCCGGTACGAGATTGTGGATGGAACCCGGCGCGGTCGGCGTCTTTTGCAGGCTCACATTGCGGAACCAGGCCGTGCCCTCCGTTTCGCTCGAATACCCGCCGATGCGCAGCGCGAGCGTGACCGCTTCCTGCGACTTTGCGGTACGAAACGCAAGCTGCACCTTTGTCCAGTCGTTCGTGCCGAACAGCGGATCGGAATAGAGATAGCAGCCGTCGATGGAATAATTGTCGATCGAGAGCGTCGCGCCCTGGCCGTCCTGCACCTCCTCGGTGCGGACCTCGGCGGCGAATACATAGACCGTATCCGGCTCGATCTCGACCGTACGGCAAAGCCGGATATCGTCTGCGCCGAGCGTCTTCATGCCGAACGCGCCGTTCTCCGCAAAGGTCTTGTAACCGCCCTCGTAGGAATTGATCCACCAGCCGTTCGGGATCCCATCCTCGCCCAGATCCGTGAAATCAAAGCGGTCCGCTTCGGCATTCCCGCCCGCGGATCCCGCGTCTTTGCACGCAAACAGCCCTGCGAGCAGCAGCGCCGCAAGGAGAAGAAGCCAAATCCGATGAAGCTTGTGCACGCGTCTTCCTCCGATTCAAATAGTATGATTCAGTATATCACAGCGCCGCCCGTTCGGCAACCGCTAAAAGGCGTTGACAATGTGGTTTACGGTCTTTTCCGGCAGAAATACCTCGATCACGTCGAAGCGCGCGGGCTGTTCGACGCCGCCGTTCGAAAGAAGCCAGCTCTCGGCCGCAAGCCTTAAAAAGCGCTGCTTGTTCCGATCCACGGCGTCCGCGGGACGGCCGTAGCTTCCCGGCGTACGTGTTTTGACCTCGACGAACACGACCGCGCCGGTGCGTTTCTCCCGTGCGATGACGTCGATCTCATGCCGGTGCGCACGCCAGTTCCGTTCGAGGATGCGGAAGCCGTGCCGCCTGAGGTAGCGTGCCGCGAGGTCCTCGCCGATTTTTCCCGTCTCCGCCGTATTCATAGAAAGTTTTTGATGAACGAGCGCCGATGCAGCGGACACGGACCGTATTCCTTCAGCGCGTCGATGTGTTGCTTCGTGCCGTAGCCCTTGTTCTGCGCAAAGCCGTACATCGGGTAAACTGCGTCCTGCTCGCGCATGTAGCGGTCACGCTCGACCTTGGCGACGATCGACGCCGCCGCGATCGAATAGCTTAAGGCGTCGCCGTGGATCAGCGAATGCTGCCGCGCGGGGATCTTAAGCCCCGTCAGCGCGTCGATCAGCACGTCGGTGACCGGCGTTTTCATCTTTGCAAACGCCTCGCAGAACGCGCGCTTCGTCGCCTCCAGGATGTTGATCTCGTCGATCACGGTCCGGTCCATCCACGCGGTCTGCGCCTCGATACAGGTTGAGAGAATACGGTCATACAGCGCTTCGCGCCGCTTTTCGCTGACCTTCTTGGAATCGTTGACATACTCTAAAAGCGGCTCCGGCGGCATCACGACGCAGGCCACGACCACCGGCCCCGCCAGCGGACCTCTCCCGACCTCGTCCATGCCCGCCAGGATCACGCCGTCCTGCGTCCAGAACGCGCGATCGCGCTCGGACAGCGCCAGCAGCCGTTCCTGTTCATTCCGCTTCGCCATCGTCTTCCTCCTTCGGCGGCTGCTCCAAAGAGACGCGCGCGATCTTGCCCGCGCGGAATTCGTCGAGGACGATCCTTGCCGCACGTTCGGTATCGTAGACCCCGCCCTTCAGAATGAACCCGCGGCTCTTCGCAACGCCGATGAGAAGCGCGTCCTCCGGCGTTTCGGCGGAAAGCTTTTTATAGCGTTCGTAAAGCGCATCCGGAGCAAGCCGACGCAGCTCAATAAGGAGTTTTCCGGCAAGCTCCTCGATGTTCAGGATCTCGTCGTTGATCGAGCCGATATACGCAAGATGCTCGCCGACCGCGCTGTCGCCCAGCCTCGGCCAAAGAAGCCCCGGCGAATCCAGAAGCTCGAGGTGCGGGGTGATCTTCACCCACTGCTTGCCCTTTGTGACGCCCGGCTTGTCCCCGGTCTGCGCGCGCTTTTCGCCCGCGATGCGGTTGATGAGCGTGGATTTGCCGACGTTCGGGATCCCCGCGATCAGCACACGGACCGTCTTTTGTACGCCCTTTTCCGCATAGCGCTTCACCAGGGGTTCCGTCGCCTTTTCGATGAGCCGGATCGTCGTGGACCTTGCGTTCTGCGCGCTCGCCGAGATTTCCGCCGCTTCGACGCCTCTCCCCTTATAATACCCGATCCAGCGCTTGTTGGTTGCAGGATCAGCAAGATCGCTCTTATTCAGCAAAAGCACCCGCGCCTTGCCTTGAAAGAGCCGGTCGAAATCCGGATTCCGGGTGCTTATCGGCGCGCGCGCGTCGACAAGCTCCACGACCGCGTCGATGAGCTTCAGATTCTCCTCAAGCATCCTTTTGGCCTTCGCCATATGCCCGGGATACCAGTTGATCGGATTGACTTCCATGCGTTCCTCCGTTTCTCTTATGGAAAAAGCCCCGAAGCCGGGGCGTTCCGTCAATGCGTCTTAAAGAGTTTACGTTTCTTCTTCTGCTCCGCTGCTTCTTCCGGTTCCTCCGGCTTGCCGCTGAGAATCTGCCGCTCGCTGCGGATCTCAAAGTGGATGATGAACGCCATGATCGTGCGCAGCAGAACGATCGCGCCGAGAATCAGAAGCTCCTGCCATTCGCGCACGATGACCGTACGCAGGACCTCGCCGCCCATCTTGAAGGTCAGCGCGATCGCAATGCCCTCCGCAGCGATCAGCCGCGCCTTCGAATTCTTCCGGACCCACGCGATCACGCCGCGGATCGCCGTCAGGATGATCATGATGACGCCGATGACCTCGCACAGCATGATCGCCCACTGGATGCCGTATTCAAAATACTGTTTTGCGGTCTCCAGAATCTGTTCCATAGCGCTCTCCTCTCTGATTATTCGGGTTTCTCCGGCGTCCGAAGCTCCGGGCCCGGATCGCCGAGGTTGAAATGCTTGCGGCAGAGTCCGATATACTTGTCGTTTGCGCCGAGCACGACCTGCTCGCCGACCTTCGTGATGCCGCCCTTTCCGTCGAGACGCGCGTTGTTCGTCGCCTTCCGACCGCACCAGCAGATGGTCTTGACCTCCTCGATCGCGTCCGCGCGGGCCAAAAGCCAATGACTGCCTTCGAAGAAATTGCCCTGGAAATCGGTCCTTAGCCCGTAGCAGATCACCGGAACATTGTAATCGTCGACGATCTTGACCAGCAGCTCCACCTGATCCTTGTTGAGGAACTGCGCTTCGTCGATGATCAGGCAGTCGTATTCGCCCGCCTTGACCTTGTTCATGTCAAGCTCCTCCATCGAAATGCAGGTGTCCTCAAGCCCGCAGCGCGACCAGATGCGGCGGCTGCCGTTTCGCGTGTCGATCGAAGGCTTGATGAGGATCGCATTTTTACCGCGTTCCCAGTAGTTGTACTTGACCATGATCGCGTTCGCGGTCTTACTGGAGCCCATCGCCCCGTAGCGAAAATAGAGCTTTGCCATGTCGATTCTCCCAGCCATAAATCTTCGAATATCATTATAGCGGAATACACCGCGCTTGTCAAAAAAATCCGTAAATTTTACAATTCGGGATTGACGAAAACAAAATTCGCGAGTATAATAGCAAAAGCGTCGTAAAGACAAGTTGTTGCTCAAGAGGGGAGGGAAAAAAATGGAAATCAGAGTCGGTGAAAACGAATCCCTGGAAAGCGCTCTCAAGAGATGGAAGAGAAAGTGCGCTCGCAGCGGCGTCCTCGCAGAGGTCCGCAGACGTGAGCATTACGAAAAGCCCAGCGTAAAGCGCAAGAAGAAGGCAGAAGCCGCCAGAAAGCGCAAGTATTGATTTTGAAGCAACATCGAAGAGGACCGGAATCCCGGTCCTCTTTTTTTGCCGTTAGATATTTCCCGACAAAGCCAATTCATGGCCACAGATCAATTCATGCAGATCAGCCGCAAATCATAAACAATCCTCCTGCCTCGCTTTGCGAGTCACCCTCCTTTACACAAGGAGGGCAAATCGTTCCTAACATTTGGAATGAGTTGCCACCGATTTATGTTACACAGCTTATCACATTACGCTAACGATTCTTGCTTGACTTTTTCTCCTTATGATTCCTTTGTTTCTTCTGTATGATTCGCCGTCATTGCATCCTCTTGTTTAGCCTGCGAATCATTAAGTCGTTCCAAAAATCCGGCTGTGATAATACCTGATGGTAATGCAATAATCGCGATTCCGAAAATTGAAGAAAGCATAGTCACAATGCGTCCGATCGTCGTAACAGGATAAATATCTCCATAACCCATCGTCGTCAGAGAAACCGTAGCCCAATAGATCGCGTCGAAGAACGTATCAAAGGAATCCGGTTCGACATTGAAAATTACAAGCGCTGAGATTAAAATGTATGCGACCGCGAGCATACCGACTGTTATCAGTGGCTTTCTTTGTGTCCTGAATACATACTTGATCATCTGTATGCTCTTTGAATACCGCACCGCTTTGAAAACTCGAAAAACGCGGAGCGTTCGGAACAAGCGAAACACTTTCAGAATTCGGAACCCATTGTTAATCAAATTGAGCGACGGAAGGATGCAAAGCAGATCCAGAAGAGCCATAGGCGTGATTGGATACAGCAAAAACGATGCAACTCCCTTTTTTAGCTTGTAATCGGCTGTGAAAATGCGCAAACAATAATCAATGATAAAGACTACGACCGCAATCCTGTCAATCACAAGAAAAAAGGTGTTCTCCGTTTTGAACGCAAGCGGAACCAAGCTTAATATGATAACAACCATCATGAATATATCATAGATATAGCTCAGTTTGTCGTTATCCTTCGCAGTTTCGACGATTTCAAATATTCTTTTTCTCATAACCGTTTTACATCAACAAAACCTTATGGATTACATTTCTTGCAAGGCACATACCCTTTCTCAATCAGTTCTTCACGTGTGCCTGTAAAGTCCCATCGGTTGCTTTCTTTTATGTCCGATACAGAAGAACAACTCGGTTTATGGAATTTCTTTGTGTTCGTATTCACAATATAAGTGACCTTTGCTTCCGTTTCAGCTGTCGGTTGCAATGTCGTTTCAGAAGTCGGCTCTTCCGTCGGCTGCGGCGTTGGTCCGGGCGTCGGCTCTTCTGTCGGCTGCAGCGTCGGTCCGGGCGTCGGCTCTTCTGTCGACTGCAGCGTCGGTCCGGGCGTCGGCTCTTCTGTCGACTGCAGCGTTGGTTCAGACGTCGGCTCTTCAGTCGGCCGCATCGTAAATTCAGGTGTTGCTGGCAAGTCCGGCTGTTCATCCGATCCGATGCGTGTCATGGTTTCGGCCTTGGACGATTCTGTATCTCTCCCCTGCGTCATCTTGCAACCGTCGAACAATATCCCTGACAATGCGCAAATGCATAAAAGCAAGCAAATCGCTTTCCCAGTTCTGGTTTTCTCAAATTGTTTCATAATCGTTTCTATGCACTCCAGAGCGCCTCTACTTCTCTTCTTCCCGGTTTTCCATGAGACGCTTGCGGGGAAGCTGCAGCTTTTTCGGCAACAAAAGCTTCTTTTTACGATTCACCACAACGTGCTTTTTACAGTTCAGCCAATCCACGGTGCGGATCACGTTTTCGAGATCAACCTCGTCTAGCCCCTTCGCATACGTCAGTTCTTCGCGCAGCGCATCATTTTCCGCAATAAACCATCCGGAGACCCGGTCGATCCCGATGAACGTACCGTCCCGATACCGGAATGCAACCGGATCCGGCTCCGCGCCGTGCAGCTTTTTCGTAAAGAATGTATTCTTCAGAACGTCGGCGCGGATCGCTGCGAGGAATGCCCCATCTTCGTACGGTAAGGCGTGCAGCTCATTCTGCACATACTCCGCAAGCTCCTCCCCCGTGATCGCGTTCGGCACAAGGTTCGGACGCTCCTTCTCATAGATCGCCTTCCACTGCTCGGTCAGCGGCGGGATTAGTTTTTTGATCTGCATAGACGCTCCTTTCTCTGTTCGGAAAAGGGCGAGGCATTTCGCCCCGCCCCCATGATTCTGTTGTCAGTCTGCGTTTTCAACCTCAAACGCTATGATCAGGCCGACGACGTAGCGCAGGATCGCCGCAGCGTCCGCCGCGTTGACTTCACCGTCTCCGTTGACCTCGGCGTTGCGCAGACCTTCCGGCGTCAGCACGGAGAGACCTACCATTGCGCGCAGTACGAGCGCCGCGTCCGCCGACGTGATCTTGCTGTCGCAGTTGGCGTCGCCATACTCCGGAACCGGCTCCTCAAGAGGAATGATGTCCGCGCGGTTGCGGATACGGATACGCGGACCGATCTGGTCGGAGTTCTCGTAGCTGTTCTGACCGATGGACGCGATGCCGCATGCGCCGAGGAAGACGCCCTCCTCGACCCAGCTCAGGTCATGATAGCCCTGTTCATCCATCTCACAGTCGTCATTGCAGTTGATGTAGCCGTCGAGGAAGACCACGACTTCGCCCGTTCCGTCGTCCACATGGATCGCGCCGAGCACGCCGTTCGCGTCATACTCGACCTTGGTGACCGTGCCTTCGAATCTGACAAGGTTGCCGACCTTGTTCGCAGCTGCCGCTTGCGCCGTAGTCACATACTCAGGTTCGATGAACTCTGTATTCAGCGCTGAGATCTCGTCGATCACCAGATTCAGATTGCCGTCGTCGATCACATAGGTTTCGATCGTCTGCATGTTCGCCATCGTGATCGCGACCTCAAGGAGACGCGCGCGCGTCGCATAGCCGATCGTTGTGACGCCGTCCGCCGTATAAGGAACGTCGCGCAGCGTGATATCCTGGATGTCTCCGCCGTAGTCGTTGCCGCAGTTCAGCTCGATCTCGCCCATGTACTCGCTCGTCATACCGGTGATGCGAAGCTTCTGACCGATCTCATAGCGACCCGCGACCGGGAACACGTTGATGCCGCGGCCACTGTCGTCCTGGATGTAGATACAGTCGAAGAACGCGGTATCCTTGTCATAGCCGGACGCGTTGGAGGTGACGTAGCCCTCGATCGTGTAGGACGTGTTGAGCTTGCCCGCCTCGTGGATGTCCGCGATCGGCGTGACCTCGCTCGGATGGATCATCTTGAACAGGTTCACGACGATCTGGTAGTTCGTGTTCTGCAGCGTCGCCGCGCTCTCCATTTCGACCTTGACCTCGAACGTGGAGAAGAAGGTGACGCCGGAGGTGATGCAGAAGCCGCCCGCCGGCAGTTCTTCGTACGCAAGTACGCTTACAATCTCCTGATCGCCTGCCGCATCGTAGTACGGCTGATAGATCTTGTCCGCCGTGACGTTCTTGCCGCCGTTGTAGTAGAGCGGGTACGAGCTGACGAAGGTGGTATCGAACGCGTTGACGACGCTTTCCGCACCGTTCAGAATGATCGGCGCCGCATTGTAGCAGGAGAACATCAGGTTCGTGTTCTCGATGAGGTACTCGGTGAGCGGAGTATCCCAGTTATAGAAGTCCTTGCCGGTGAAATGCAGACGGTAGGACTCGTTGGTCATGTTGACCGCGTCGGAAACGATGCCCTTGCCTACGCGCGCCTTTGCGCCGATGGTTTCGAGCAGTTCGTTCGAGATGACGCTTGCCCATTCCTCCTCGTTTTCCGGCTCGAGACGGTCGGACTTCGAGCAGACGATGAAGCTGCCGCCGCGCTCTGCGTATCTTCCGATCGCCGCGATCTCATCTTCGGTATAGAGCGAATCGCTCACCGAGATGCTTGCGCCCTTGAACGGAACGGTCAGAACGAGCAGGTCGCAGTTTTCGAGCACTTCGTCCGTGATCGGCTCGGTGATGTGCTGCGACTTGACGCCGTACTGCGCCGCGAGCTCGATGAACGCCGTATCGGAATCCGCATAGTTGCCGGAGACGTAGAAGTTGCTGTGTCCCGCGTCGATCAGCATCAGCGACATATCCGCGCCGTCGCGGACCGTGAAGCCGAGGTTGCCGTTGAACACGAATTCCGCGCCGCGGAACGTACCGGTGACCTTGACTTCCATCGTGAAGCGTCCGGTCTCGGTCGGCGTGTAGGTCCAGGTCAGTTTGTCGTCCTGTTTGGTCGTGGTCAGCGTGGAGGTGCCGTCGGCAAACTTCGGGTTCTCGATCGTTTCGAGCAGCTCGCCCGCCACGGAGTATTCAACCTTGGTGACCGTGAAGTCGACAGCGGACGCGTCTTCACCGAGTTTCGGCTCTTCGTAGTTGTACAGCGGGACGCTGAACGTGATCGGTTCGTCCTTCAGTTCGATCGTGGTGTCCTTTTCAACCGGCGACATGCCGACCTTGACGGTCTCGCTCGTCCAGACAGGCGCGGTGACCGCGATATCGGCGTCGACCTCGTCCACGCGGATGTAGTAGTAGGAGTAGTTGTTGTCGATCTCGATCTCCCAGGAGCCGGACTGCGCGTTGAACGTCTTGCTCGCCACGGTGACGTCACCGTTCGCGATGATGGAAACCTTCTGGACCTTGTCCGTCGGATCCTTGAAGTCGACGCGGATACTGAGCTTCTCGCCCTGTTCGAGGTTCATGATCGAACCCATGACCTGCTCGTTCAGGGTGTAGTAGATCTCGAGGTCGTTGTCCTCGGTGGCATACATCGTCATGGCGCGCATTGCGTCATAGATGCCTTCTTCGGAGAAGTTGTCGGTGTAGACGACGTCGCGGCAGGTGTTGCTGTCGCCCCAGCCGCCCTTGTGGTTGTCCTGGTTGTTGGTCGGCGCCACATGCCAGCCCTTGTCGAGCGCCATGGTATAGTACTGATAGGAGGGCCAGTACATCGAACCGCCGACTTTGCCTTCGCCGTTGCCGACCTCGATCATGGTGATCAGCTCGTCGTACGCGGGCGTGTAGTGCGCAAAGTCTTCAAACGTACCGAACGTCGTGCCCGGATGGTTGAACTGGTTGATCGTGGTCTTGCGGCCGTTTTCCTTATCGATGCGCGCCACCTCGACCAGACGGTCGTAGTACGCGACGAGGCCCGGGCCGCCCTTGACGACGTACTTCGGCACGTTGCGGGACTCGAAGCCGATCGAGTTGAACGTGTTCATATGGCCGTACTGACCGGACCACGTCATCTCGTAGCCGATGATCGGAACAAAGTTGCCGTCCGCGTACTGTTCCGCCGTCGCCTTTGCTTCCTGCCAGAGCGTCATGGAGCCGTCCGCGGTCATCTTGCCCTTGCTCGCGTCGGTCATGTCGCCGTTCGGGTTGTCCTTGGTGTCGTAGTAGTTCGAGTGGTCGGTGACCGCAAGGAAGTCGATCTGCTCTGCCGCCTTCGCGTGCGCAAGTGCCTGCTCCAGCGTGCCGGTACCGTCGGAATACTCCGCGGTGTGCGAATGCAGCTCGCCGAAGTAGAGCTGGAAGGTCGCAACGCCGACCGTGAAGCTCCAGTTGGTTTCATAGAATTTGCCGTCCGCGCGGGTGATCTTCACCCAGACGGTGACCTTGCCGTCCTCCATGTCCTCTGCGGGCGTGTAGGTCGCGGTGTTGCCTTCGACGACCGGTGTGACCGCAACGTCGTTCAGCTTCATTTCAACCGTCGGGTTTTCGCCGCAGTTTGCGAACGTGACGGAAATCACCGGACGCTTGTCGTCGCCGGTCGCGCTGTTTGCTTCCGGCGTGTAGCCCGTGATCTGCGGGAGGTCGATGACGGTGATCACGAATTCCTCGACCGCGACGTTTGCGGGATCCCAGTTATCCGCCGCCGTGACCTTGACGGTCAGGTTTCCGCCGGTGATGACGTTTGCCGGGATCAGGAAGCTGTAAACGTCGTCCTCGACGCTGTCCGCTTCTTCGAACGCCTTCAGAACGTTCTCACCCTGCATGACGTCCGCGGTGACGCTCGCGACGCCGCTGGCGTCTTCAACCTTTACGGTGAAGTTATACGCCTTGCCGACTTCGCCTTCCGCCGTATTCACGCGCGTGACGGTCGGGGCCTTCACATCGTTCGTCGGGACGTAATCCTTCGGCGAGCCGTTTCTGAGCTGCTTCGTCGTATTGTACTGCGAAACGATCGCGTACAGGTTCACGACGTCGTCCTTTTCCACGCCCACGGGATAGGGCGCGGCACGGTAGATCGGCATCGTCGCGCCTGTGCTGTCCGTGACCGTGGTGGAACCGGAATCCTTATATTCGCCGAGCTTGACGTTCTTGATCATGACGTACTCGGAGAGGAGGTTTGCGTGGTTTGCGATAACGTCCGCAAAGCTCTCAAACACCTGCGGCTCGGTCGCGTCCTCGCCGATGATCTCCTCGGGCAGCGCCTGACGGATCACGGTCATGGACTGGATCTGCTGCACGCCGCCGTACGGTCCGAGCTTGCCTTCCATGACCAGCCAGTCGCCGATCTCGATCGGCTGCTCGTTCGTGTCGACGTCCATCGAGTTATAGGCCTGCAGCGCGTAGATCTCGCCGTCGATCTTTGCCTGCAGAACCGCTGAGTTGATGCTGCCGAAGTTGCCGAAGCGATAGACGAGCTGACCGACGACCTTCGCACTTGCGACGTCGCCCGCTTCCAGCGCCTGCTTGATGCTCATCGCGCCTTCAAAGACCGTATAGGCAAACTCCGCGGTTGCAGACTGCTTGCCGTCCTTCTCCGCGTAGGCAAAGAGCGTGCAGTCCTCGTTGATCGCGATCGGCGCGGTGTACTTTGCAAACGTGCCGTCCTCGCCGATCTTCCAGTAAATGTCGGCGCCCTCGGTCGGTGTGGTCAGCTTGACCGTGCCGCCCTTGGCGATCGTGCCGGCTGCCGGATCCGCCGTCGGCGCGATCACGGAGACCTCTTCGGTGACACGGAAGAACCGGAACGTATATGCCGTGTGGTTCGAATTCAGTTTGTACGTCGTGAACTGATTGTAGAACTCGATGTACTGCGGATTGTTGTTGTACGCAGCTTTCTTGTTCTTGATAAGGTACCCAGAGGTTCCTTCCGCCTCAAGGATCCACAGGCCGTATTCGGTCAGTTCGTCGGCAAAGGTCAGCGAGCCACCCGTTTGCGCAGTCGTCAGATACTTGCTGTCGATCGAAAACGCGTATTCGCCCGCTTCGTTCACGGTAGCGTCAAAGATCGCCGCGTTTGCCGGCAGCGTGATCTTGTCGTCCGCAACCGTCACGGCAACCGGATCCAGCTTGTTGTCATTTGCCACCGTGCTGATTACGGTACTCTTGGCCGGATAATACATCACGACCTTGTCACCGTCCTGCGGCGTGCCTTCCATGGCCACAGCGACCTCGCCGACGGCCATGGCCGACGCCGGGATCAGCGCGAGCACCATCACAAGCGACAGGATGAGTGCCAATGCTTTCTTCATGTGTTCTTGTCTCCTCCTACTCAGATTCGTAACAAGGGTATTGCCCCCAAAAGGACGCAACTCCCCATTTATACAAATTTATTATACACGAAGCCGTTTCAAAAATCCATCCCCTATTCACAATTTTTTCATATTTGTTTGGAGACGGTTTTCCGGGTCAAAGGTCCTGTCTGCCGTTGACGAAAAAAAAGAAAGGGCTTTGAAGCCCTTTCTTTGGATCGGTTTCGATTACTCGATGATGCTCGCAACGACGCCGGAAGCAACCGTACGG
>JBGULC010000024.1:0-59622 GCA_045114775.1 Christensenellales bacterium
ACCACGCCCGCGCTCTTGCCGCGCAGCAGCTTCATAAACAGCATGAGCAGCGCAAGCACGAGCGTGTACAGCAGCATCAGGAGGAAAATCGTTGCGGCGCACTGATACGGGCGCGACATTTCAAGCGTCTTGACAAGCGCAGGCAGCGCAACCGCTTTGCCCGCGCCGGAGTAGCCGAGGATCGCCGCCGTTTCCGACCACATATTGCCGACGAAGCTGTTTTGCATGCAGATCAGCGTTGTCGCGATCAGAATGAACACCATATAGATGAGCGTCGCAAGGACGAGATACACAAGCTGTCCCCACGCCCATGTGCTGCGCTTCATGCGGACGAGATAATACGGCACGCCCGCGCCTAAAAACGGAATATCCGCAAAGAGCAGAACGAGCAGCAGAGAGATCAAAAGCACGGAGTTTGCGTCGCCGAAGGTCCATACGAACGGCTCGAACGCCTGCATTGCCGTGCCCATGTCATAGGCGAAGCTCGCCGCCTTATCGGACAACAGGAAGCACAGAATGAACGCAAGCGCAAACGTCAGCACGATGCGCACATTGCCGCGCCACATGCGGAAGTTGTATCGCACGACCGCCCATACCTGCGACAGCGTATAAAGAACGGGATTCTGCTGTTTCACCGCTTTTGGCTTTGCCTGTGAAATGCGCTTTTCAAGCAGCTTTTGCGAGAAGTTCTGCGCCCCGTAATGGTGCTTCTGCCGCTTGTCGTCACGAAGTTCGGTCTGCACGGTCATGTAAAAGACAAGCTGCAGGATCAGCGTAAGCATGAAAAGCGTCAGCGCCGCGCTCTTGCCCTCCAAAGGCCACGCGCCCTGCATGGTCAGATAGTTTTTCGGGTTCAGCATGAAGGTGGAGCGAAAATAGCGCTCCTGCAGGATGATCAAAACATAATAGAAGATGAACGGCGCGGCATACGCAAGGTACACGTTCTGCGTGAGCGAGGAGCACAAAAGTCCTACGCTTGCCCACATCGCGCCGGACAGGAAGAACAGGAAACAGCGCAGGACGATGTCCGGAATCTTTGATTCCACTGCGTATTCGCCGTACACCTCCATCGGCGAGAACACGAGCATGAAAATGCCGAGCGCCGTGAGGATGCCGAGCACCAGTGCAAGCCCGCCCGAGACTGCCGCGCCGATCCCCTTGCCGAGGATGTAGCGCTGCACGGTCGTGCGGGTGAGATACGGTTTCAGGTAACCGGATTTCACGTCGTCGGTAAATGCGGTCGTATAGGGGATGGCCGCGAGGATCGGCACGGCGAACAGGATGATGTCGCTCGATAGTGCGTTCAACAAAAGTTCACGGTGATAGCCATACAGTACATGGACTTTCTCCATGCGAAACACGGAAAGCGCGTCCGAAAACGCGCCGATGATTAGGCACAGCACCATGCCGCCATACGCGATCAGAAACGGCCTTGAAAAGACCGCCCGTTTGATGTCACCTATAATCTGAATCAATCGCTAATCCTTTCATTTACTAAGTATCATCCGGAAATACTAACGCATATATTATATTTTTTCTCCTATTTATGATCGGCGTCTGTCTGGATAAACTCGCCAGTTACCGCATTGATCATAAAATCCGAATACTGCACAAGCCCGGTTTTTGTCTCCGAGCGAACTGTTACAAGCCATGCAGGAATGCTGCTTCCTATATCCTCTTCATTCTTTGTCCTGATGACACAGTAGCCGAGCGAAATGTCTGTTACTTCTGCCGCCTTCAATTTGTCAGCCGACCAGGAAAATTCGGAACGCAGCCGACCTTCCAGCACGGTCCATATCTTTTCAAAGGGAAGAAGTTCAATGTTGTCGTTACGCACCTGCATCAGTTCGGATCGACCCTGCCATTGCACATACCAAATGCCCTGACTGTCTACATACATGGAAATTCTCTCTTGCGGCCACTGTCTGTTATATTGCTGTGCTGGTGTCAAAGAATCATACTGCTGTGCAAAACATGGCATACCATCAATGGATTTTCGATATACAAGGAACCATCCTTGCGACAACTCTTCATAGGTATATCCGTTCAAATGTACAGCTTTCTGCGTTTCCGCAGGAGAAAGCACCATGTCCGTTGCTCCCAGCGCTTTCATGAGTTGCTCTGCCTTCTTCTCCGCTTCTGCACGGGTCAGGGAGACGTTTTGCAGAATTCGACCGGGTCTTGCACCGATATGGTCACCCGCATAAACAAGGTCTTCTGTCACTATGAATATGTTTGTTTCATTCAGAACGAATCCGTTGCCATCCTCCAAAGGAATGAAGTTAAACCATGATTGCAGTGCTTCATCATAAAAGTGACAGTAATTCGTTTCTTCCTTTCCCGCAAGAAACGCATCCCAATTATACTGTTCCGTTTCCGGATCATTCTCCGTGAGCTCTATTTCCTCCACAAGCATTTCCTCAATCGAGGGAAAGCCCTCAGTTCGAAAATCTCGGTTGACGGATTGTGCGTGGGCATCGTCTTTTACAAATGCCAGCATTTTTAACAATTCTGTTTTTGCCGGCATGTAGGCATTACTGAATACTTGCCCGTTTTCCGCAAAGTATAGACAGACTGAACGCATTTCTTCCTTGCTGAAGGGAAGCTGCCTAACTCGATAGACAGGAAATGTCAATGTATCCGGAACCTGAATGAATACATCAATGGAGATATTCGGTGCATTGTCTCCTAAGGGGATCGTTTTATGAATCTCCTCAGGAATGCCATATTGAGTCTGTATGGATACAAACGACTGCGATCCGTCTGCATTCTCGGCATCGGATGTTCCTATCGGGATCGGTTTTGCAGATGCGTCTATAATCTTATCCAAACGGTCATCGCTTCGATTGACGATGATCTCTTGATGCGGCGTCGGTTGACAGGATAAAAACAACAAAAAAACGCAAAGCAGTAAAACCCAAATATAAGAATGTTTAGGGCATCTTTTTTTCATCACAAACCTCCTACATATATGAAAGAACATAGAAGAATGGCTGAAACCATTCTTCTGCTTTTTCTATGTTAACTATGATATGCAGTATATTCTCCTTGAATTGGCATATTGATAATACCATTATCATATGGATTATAAACCGTCAGTCCAATTTTCTTTGTCGTTTTAGCTGTTGTAAATTGACACGTAGTAGTCGGTTCCATCGATGGGATTTTTGTTTTTACTGTGTGCAGATACACTCCACCAGCGCAAAACTGATATTGATACGATGCGGGATGGGATGTCTCAGGCAAAGAACAACTTATGACTGTGTCAACTGCCTTAGTCCAAGTATATGCATACCGAACAGTTTTCTCGAATGTATAGTAATGATATAGTGTTCCTGCGCTGTAACTTCTCATATCAATCGGAGCATCGGCATAGGAGACCCCGATTGAACATACCAATATTACTATGCATAAAATATAGTTGAGAACATATCTTTTTTTCATTATTATATCTCCTTTTCAATAATAATAGCAATTCTTCTCATTTGTGCTAGATGGTTTGCCTGTTGTACAATGTTTCCAAAATGCTAATGAGTACTCATTTCTGACCATAACAGAAAGAAAGTATGGTATTCTTTTGATAAGTTCAGCACCCTTGGCATTATATTACATTCGACAGGAAGCGATTGCACATTATTCCAAGGTGACCCGGCTGCCGTCGATCGCGCTGACGGCGAGCAGCATCGGCGGGGTCGATTGGCGGTATTTTTCGGTGAACGGTATCGTGAGGGTATCGAAATCCGGCCAGTAGAAGTCGAATGCCATCAGCCAGATCGGGGCAAGCACCGTTTTTCCGTTGCTCAACCGCTGCGGAGCGACCGTCAGGATCATCTTTGTCATACAATAATGCGTTGCGGAAAAGCCGTCCACATGCCCGATCCCCGCGAGCAAAAGTCGCCGGACGTCCTTCTGCACCTGTTCAAACGGAAGCAGCTGCACGTTTTCGTTCAGACATTCCTCCACGGAATACGGATTCTCCCATAGGAAGAATTGGACGCCGTTCTCGGTCACGTATACCTCGATTTGTTCCGTTTTCAGCTTCGCCGAATATGCGGAATCCTCGTCAAACCGAAGGAAGCCGCCGTCGTCAATCGGTGCTGGATGGAAATACGACGCATATGAATTCGTGCGCACAAAGTAGACTATGTATCCTTCGTTCAGCACGGACAAATCGATGCCATTGAACATGCGGCAAGGCTCTGAATACGCAGGATTCACGCCTTCGATGCCGACCGTCTCAAGAAATGCTTCCGCTTGCTTCACCGCGTTTTCCTGCGAAATCTTCGGACGGTACGTCACGCTTCTGTCTGCATCCCACAATTCATTCACTTCCCAATGAAGCGGCTGAATAATGCCGTAAAAATTACGGCTCAGCTCAATTCTGTTTGCATTGTATGATGCCTGTGCTTCGGTGCCGTCGTTCAGCAACAGAATACCGGTCGGAAGATCCAAATTGACATCGGTATATTCCTTATGCGGCGCGTTTTGCATATTTCTGCGCGCGCTGTCGATCGCGTTCTGCTGCTGATTCCACGAAACATATTTGACCGTTCCGTCCGAGGAACGCTTTTCCGCACCGCGTACCGACGCCGCAAGCTCTGCTTCGTAATCCTCATAGGCATAGCCTTGCTGCGTTCGCACCTTGACCGCGTCGGGAATCAGCGCCGAAAAGATCGTGCGATACTGCTCCTTGCTGATCGAATGCTGCTCAATGCGGTAAACGGGGAAGGTCGTCTGGTTTGCGGTGATGACGTCCGCGTCGATCTTGATCTTCATGTTGTCGTTGCCGAGCATATCGTCCCAATGCGAAACCGTCAGAGACTGTCCCTCGCCGTTGACCAGAAATGGCATAAGGGCAGGATCGACCACATTGGTACTTTCGGGTAGCGCGACCGTTTGATTTTCTTCCGGAACCGGGGTTGCCTCGATCTGCTCCTCGATCTTGTGATCGCCGCGGTTGACAACGTATTCCTCCTCCGGCGTGGGAACGCAGGCGCAGAGGAAGATCATGGCAAACAATAGGGCAAGTATCCGTTTCATGCGAACCTCCTCAATATCCCTTCATCGGATCGATGATGCTGCCGTCGATGGCATTGATGATCAACAGCGGGTTCAGGTTGTCATAAACAAAACCGTCGCCGTATTCGCCTTTATGTGCTTCCGCATTTTGCTGATGACCGGTAAAGAACCATGCCGGTACCAAAAGCCCGTGTTCCAAATCGTTCTTTTCGCGGATGCGGAACAGACCAAGCTGTACATAATCCAAAGTCAGCGTCGCACCGTTTGCTTCGTCATACGCAAACATCCGGTTGATCTGCAGCTCGAAGATTTTTTGAATTTCCTCATAAGAAAGCAGCGTCGTCGATTCTGCAATTACGTCCGTCACCTTCAGCGGCGCAAGCCAGACGAGCGAGATTAGGTTGCCGTTGCCATCCACCGCCGCCATCAGTGTTTCATAATCCCATTGGCGCACGTACTCATCTTCAGAAACATCAGAAGCATTGCCAGCGCAGTATACACCTGTCGCGCCGTATCGGATCGGCGACAGGTGGATGAGATATGCCCACCGTGTTTGCGTATTGATGCCTTTGGTGTCGCCGTCGGTCTGTGCGTTATTCGACCAATACACATCCGAAGCGGCAAAGGGCTCAAACCCATCGAGATAGGACTGTGCGATTCGGATCGCGTCGTTCGGCGTGATGTTTGCGCCTTCGTGAGACTTGTCGTAGTCCGATGGATCAATGCGCTCGGTTCCGGGTTTGCTGGCAAAGTCAAACGACCAAATCGAAGTGCTTTCACGAATGTCACGTTGTGCGATCTGAAACTCGACCGGGCGATCGCATTCGTTTGCCCACACGATTGCGTAATCGAAGAATCCGGAAACCGATTCGCTGTTCACGATCATCATGAGATTGGAATTGTGTTCAAAGTCCCTGCTGTACACAGGCGCAGTCCCCGACCAGCGCAAAAGCGCCGGGAGCGTATCATCGGTCATTTCGTTGTACTGCTTTTGATACTGTGCGAGCGTTTCCTTGCGATGCTCCATCATCTCCTGCCATTCCTCTTCGGTACCGAAATCCGCCATATATGCCGCCTTGTCCTCCGGCGTCGGCTCCTGCATCAGCTCGCGGATCATTCTTTCCAACGCTTCCCGCGTCGGTCGGTATTCGTAAATGTTAAGATCGTCGCTCTTCAAAAGCCGCTTTACGATTGTCAGACGTTCTGTGTCGGACAGATACCGATGCTCTACACGCAACATCGGAAACGTACCGGAAGTCAGTACTTCCAACGGTGCGTCGCCTATGACATGCACGTTCTGCGCCGTCGTATAAAAGTCACAGGCAAACCGTTTCGGGAACTGCTCTTTAACCGGCGGCAGCGTTACCCCGGCATTTTGCTGTTCCTGCTGCTCGGCCTTTACCGTGTCAATCAGAACATTCGTGTCTTTCTGCTTGACGGCGTCGACCTCCGGCGTGGGCTGACAGGCGCAGAGTATAGCGGTGCAAAGAAGACAAATAATGATGATTCGTTTCATATAGTCACCTTTCAATATCCCAAAAACTCGTTGAGAATGCTGCCGTCGATCGCGTTGACGGTCAAGAGAGAATCTTTATATATCTTTCCGCTGCCTCGGTACAGCGTGTCGGCAATTCCTTTTCCCGTGTCGAAGATCGTGTCATACCCGACAAAGTCCCAAACGGGCAGCAGATAGTACTGGTCGGAATCTCGCTTCGGCACACACCGGTAGGAAAAGAACACATCCGTGACAACGACCGTGTTTTCGGTGCCGTCCAGATAGATATTCATAAAAATCTGCTTCTCGAAAATCTGCATGATTTCATCGAATGACAGCAGCGGGACGTTTTCGTTTTCGACGGACAGCACCTCGATCGGGTCGATCCATTCCAGAATGATCAATTCTCCGTTACGGATTTCCGCATGAAGTCGCTCACGAAGAGCCGGATAGGAATAGCTGACACCGGCTTTCTGCGCAGCGCTGTCCGAGCCGAAATAGGTATTCCAGTCGTAAACGGGGATGCCTGCATAAACGGGACGAAGTGTGATCAAAAACGAACCGTCGTCCACGCCCTCGACGCTTCCGAACCGATCCCGCATCCCTTGATCGGCAGGACGGATCGAGACGATTTCATAATGCTGATTCCCGATCACGTCAAGCGCGTCTTCCAGCAGTTTTCTTGCGGTGTCGGCGTCAATTGCGGCGCCGTCTCCGCTTGATGTGGCATCCGTGGCGCCGTATTCGATGCAATAGACATCTGCACTCTTGGTATTGATCGATATGGTTTCACCACGTTCGGTGCACAGATGAATCTGCCCGTCCGACCAGTTCCCGCGCCACAGCTGTTTTGTTCCCGGCTTACCTTCGCGATAGTATGTTGTGAGACGTTCGATCTGCTCATTATATTCCTTTTCAATGCTCTCGTAATCCGCATTTTCCCCATACGGGTGTGTTGTCAGAACCGCAAGAAGTTGCTTATACTGTTCTATGACGTTCAAATACCGATCACGCCCCAAAGGATCGGTCTCATAAAATGTCGTTTCGCCGGTCAGCGTTTCCGCGATCCGCTGCTTCTGTTCGGCGCTCGGGTGATACCGTTCAACAAGCATAACCGGCACCTTGGAAACATTCGGCATGTGAACGGCGGCGTCCATCTCTACATGCAGCGTGCCCCCGTACACGAGACCGCTTACCGAAAGATGGGCAGTCTCGGGAATATGCAACGCGTCCCGCAGCGTCTCCGCGGTTCCATCGCTGCTATCAATGGCGTAGACTTCCGCCGAATCGCCGCTGATGACACTCTCTAAAGCGCCTTCTGCTTTATTGACAACCACGTCTTCTTCCGGCGTGGGTTGACAGGCGCACAAAAGTAACGCTGCGATCAGCAGCCAAAGCACAGCGGATTTTGAAAGGTGTTTCATGACGTTTCCTCCAGGTTTTTCAAAAACAGATTTGTATTCATAAAACAACCGGTTTGCCTCTTTTGTCGGCTTTCCCGTTCTGCATCTCCATTATAAAAATGAGATGCAACATACTTGTCACAGAGTTGTCTCAGAGTTGTAAAACCTTGGATAATAAAATCGAATTATCGTAAGTTTTGCTCCGTGGGTCTCTGTATCCGATGTCAACAACGGTCTCAAGCGCGAATATGTTGCTGCGCAAACATAAAAAACCGGATCGTTATACTGTAAATAACGATCCGGGAGTGAAATATGTTGCAGTTTTCTATGGTTGTTCGATTACCGTCCCGATAAACACGCTGTTTGCGACTCTCAGTAGTTCTTCTTCGCTGATATTTCCTTCAACGAGGAACGTGTCGGTCTCGTTGGGCCATGTGATCGTAATACGATCACGGCGAACGATCAGCAGACCGGCATAGCCGTTGATGGTGATCTGCTCGATCCTGTCTGCGTTGCCGATATCGGGTTTTCCGGCTTCTGCATTCGACTGTACAAAGAAGTCCAGAAAATCATGCTCTCTCTGATACTGGAACAGCTGTGTCGGTTCTTTTCTCGCATATGTCCGTTCAAAACCGTCCGGCAAATAGCCGAGATCATAGCAGTCTTCCCAAATAATCGGTTGGAAATCGAAACCGTCCACCTCAACCCCTCCGACTTCTTCCATGTTTTCGGGATCGACTGTGGGATATTTGTCAACAACCGTCACGCCGGTTGCGATCTTCAGGATCTCTTCCTCGGAAAGGGTGCCGCCTATGCAGAAGATATACTGCTCGTTTGACCATGTAATCTGCGCATAATCATCATACACGAAAAGGATCGCTTCTTCGCCGTGCATCGTGATATGTTCAACCTTAATCGCGCTTTCGGTGTCAATGTACGAAACGGCTCCTGCTTTCTCGACATAAAAATCAATCCATTCTTCTTCGCTCTTTTTATTATAGGTTAAACGTTGTCCAAAACCATGCGTCTCCGAAATTAAAACATACCCCTCCGGCACGTAGGTCAATCCGTAGATAACCTCCTCCGACGGCGGCAGCTCGTCTGTGTTGTCCAGTTCAACCTTCGCATTTGCATGGGTCAGTGTAACAAAGAACTGCGTGATGCGACCGCGGACAGCTTCCGAACTCATCATCAGCCCGAACGTGACAAAAATAAATGCGGCAGCTGCGACGATAACCCGCTTTGCCGTCTTGGATAATACAAAACGGCGTTCCTTCTCTTTCTTTGACGGGCAGTCGGAGAGCTCACGGTCAAGCATTTTTTCAAAGCGGGCGCGCGACAGCTCGGGAACCGCGTCGCCGGGAAAATCCTGCCGCTGTTCCACAAGTTTTCTGCTTTCTTCTTCCGCATCGTTTTGCACGATCTTGCGGAATAATGCGTCAATCTGCTTTTCAGACATAGCCCTTCTCCTTGCAGATCTCATAAACCGCCTGTCTTGCCCGCGTCAGATAGCTTCTGACCGTCACCTTCTTCACGCCGAGCAGCTTTGCAATCTCTTCATCCTTCATTTCCAGAAGGTACTTATAGCGCAGCACGTCCTTCAGACTTTCCGGCAGGAAGGAAAACGCTTTCTGCACCGACTCTGCGTCGATCTTCAAAAGCGCCTGTTCCTCTACCGAGACGCCCTTGTCCGGCAGCTCGTAGGGATATTCGTCGCTGTCGATGCTTCCGGATATCATTTTGCTTTTTGCTTTCTGGGCGCGCAAGTAATCAATACACTTCCTTTTAACACACATAACGATGTAAAAGGGCAAAGTGTTGCATGGAACTTTGTAAATCTTATCGAGATTCCTTGCAAAGTAAACGAAAGTATCCTGTATTACATCTTCAACTGCAGCATCATCATAAAGCATGGACTTTGCCTTTTGACGCATCGCCTCGTAGTTTTCAATGTACAGGTTACCTAAAAACGCCCGATCCGACTCGTTTTCAATTGTCGCAAGGATCAGCGGTAAAATACGGTCATCCTCCGTAAATACGTTGCCTAAATTATACCATATTTCGCGCATTTTTGAACGGTGCATTTGCAACATAATTGCAATATCTGTGAAAACAAAAGAGCCGAAACGGGATTACCGTTCCGGCTCGTTTCTGTGTGTGCACTGTTTCTGCTGCTCTTTGATCGGATGCTTGCGCTCGTATTCGCGCTGCAACTCAGTTCTCAAAAGGTTCAACAGTCGCGGTGCGTCCTTTCGGATGCGTTTGACGCGCTTGACACGATTCCGCAGTCCCGTGATCTCTTTGGTGATCGCCGCGCGCTGTTCCTTGTTCTCTGCAAGCACAGTAGGATCGGTCTCGTGCCGGATCTGATTGCGAACCTTGCCGCGCTCGGTTTCCAATGCGGCGATCTGCGCTTCCGTTTGCACAATGGCCCGATCCAGATCGTCCGGCGTGTGCAGCTTGTTCTCTTTCAGAAACCGTTGATCGGAACAGAACTGCGCGTAGTTCTTCAGCTCGTGTCGCAGATCGGCAGACAGGATCACTTCTTTGGCGTAATGGCTTGCAAGCTCGATCAGCGCGATCAGGATCGCAAAGATCGCATCTACCAGAATGGTAACGGTGTCATGCGTATGATTCATTTCATACACAAGCCCGTCCAGATACTTGTCGATCTCCGAGCGCGGTTCTTTCGGCGGGTGCGCCTGCTCGTAGTCCATTTGCCGATATAACTCTTTCAGCGGCGTTCTTGCCCGCTTGTACTGCTTCATCTCCACAACAGTCGTAATCAAAACGGCGCTGTCGCTGATGTGCGGCTTGTGGTTCTGATACTTGTACCGGAACTCCGGATCTGCCTCGTTCCGATCCCAGCGCTCATAGATCGCTTCGTCTGTATAGCCGAGCCGATCCAAGCGAACGGCTCTCTGCCAGCCATCGGCTTTTACCGACATACGGATCGGGTCGATCGTATAGCCCTTTGCCTGCATCTGCTGATAGAATTGTTCCCAGTTCATACTGTAGTTGAGACAGTACTCCACGTCCTGTTTCAACTGCTGCCGGTGCGTCGGCTGTCCACGCTGTTCCCACCAATGCGCGCCTTTGGACTGACCGCCGTAAAACTTCGCGTTTTGCAAAACTGACAGCCCGTGTTCCTTACATATCGCGTCCGAGATCTCCCGCAGATCGTAATGCTGGGATATCTGATTCCGGAACTTCTTTCCATCCTTGAAAGAAATGGAATTCACCACAAAATGATTGTGCAGATTATCCGTATTCAGGTGTGTGGTGACAAGGATCTGGTAGTCCTTACCCCACATCCTCCTTGCGGTCTCGATTCCGATCTTGTGACACTGCTCCGGTGTTAGCTCGTCCGTTTTGAATGACTGGTACCCGTGATACGCAACAACCTTCCCGCGCTCACCGTATTTTCGTTTGACCGCCATCATCTCTTCGTAGGCAAATGCCGCGGAACAATTCACGCCGGAAACGTATTTCTTTTCATCGGTCTTGTTATCGTTCTCCGTATATCGGAGCGCCTGATACAAGTCCTCATCAAGATACTCCTTTGCCGTGGTCTTGTCCGGATTGTCGGCATAATCCAATACCTTCTTGAGCTTGCCCCGGACAGACCAGAATCCTGTGGTTGCCATGTTTTCACCTTCTTCCGAACAGTTTGCGCTTGGGCTTCGGCTCCGGCTGCTGTGGTTTCGGTTCTTCCTTCTCGGTAGGTAAACTCGCCTTACCGGTCAAAATGTTCTTCATGTCCGTCAGTACGGCAAGCGCCACTTCGTTGACGTCCTTCGCATACGGCGCTCTTGTCAGCCGATCCAGCTTTTCACAGCATACAAAGAAGGCGTCGGGCAGCACCGCTTTCGGCTCGCTGTCCAATGCCCGCTGTCGCAGATATTCACTTGCAGTTATGCCGCACCTTTTCGCGGCGCGGTCGATTTGTTCTTTTTGTTTTTCTGTCAGTCGAACCTCGATCCGGGTTCGCGGTTTCCTGTTTTCGATAAGCATCATTCCTTTCATATTTGATTTACGCAAAGCGCGTTCCGGGGGTTAGGGGGTGTCCCCTTAAAGCAGGAAAGACGGCGATAAGCTATGCATGCCGCGCGCCGTCTTTCGGCATTTGTCCGGACAAATGCCCTGCTTGCTAACCTCTGCGACAGAAAAAAGAGCCTGCGACAACGGGTCCCGAATACCCATCGCCGCAGCGTGTGCAATAGATACATATTTCTGTGATCGGCGGAGATAATGCAACTCATGAAGCCGGTGCAAGATCTTCGCCGCACGAGAAAGCACAGCGATTTTGCCGATCCATTGGCTGCGGCAAAGAGAAAATGTCGCCAACTTGGCGACACTTTCCGCATCCGTTTTTTGAAATAATCCCCGGCAAGTTGTCGGGAATAAAGGCAACTGAGCGGTGCGAATAGTCGCACCACTCAGCCCTCCGCAACGAAAAATGGTGCGAAAAGTCGCACCACTTTTTCTCTCTGCTCCATCGTCAGCACCAGTTTTCCAAGAAGTCTTCCGCATATTCCAGATTCTTTTTCAGCGTTTCTTCATCCGGAACGGTTTCCGCGCTCTTGCTTCCGATCACGCCAACCGGAACATCCGCAAGCGCGTCGAGTACGATCTCCGCAACGCGCAGCGCAAACTGTTCCTGCCGATCTTTCTCTGTCTGCTGCTCACCGTATGCACAGATGGCATTCAGAATGAACTGCGTCCGCTGTCCGACGGGAACGGCAAGCAATGTTTCCTTCGCTTTCCGATCCAATTCCTTCTCCAAATTGAACCGGAGGTTTCTGCACTCAATGACCATTCCGATCCCTCATGTTCAGCGTGTTTTCGCCGAGTTGCTCATACCCCTTCGCCGAAGCGCAAATATCATCGTTGAACGTCACGCGCTTTTTGTCGTATTCTGCAAAGTTCCGGATCAGGCAACCGCCGCCACCGACGATATAGAGGTTCATGACCTTTGCGTTGTACTCGTGCGATCGGAGAATTTGGAACACGCCCTGCACATACTCCTTTGCGACCTTTTCCATGACGGATAGATAATCCTCGGAAGCGTCTGCCGAGCCGTGGATCAGATAGTCCGTAATCGTTTCCTCCGGCACTTTCTCATGGAATGTATCCATGAGCGTGTCCTTGATACTGCCGACGCATTGCTTGACGCCGTATTCTTCCGTCCACATACGGGACGGATCGGGTTTACCGTTCCGAAGAAGCATCAGGTTCATGGTGCCGTTGCCGATGTCGCAAAGCATAGTCGTACCGGGGAGCGATACCGACGAACCGAAGATCGCGGCATACCCCTGCGGATAGATCTCGCATCCGACGAAGTGTACCGTGTACTGCTTGAACTTGAACAGGAACATAACCGTTTCGTTCTGCAAAAGATACGCGCGGAACGCTTCCTTTTGCGTGCCCGCCCATTTCAAAGGCAACCCGACGGCAAGGAATACGTCTGCCACCGAAATACTCGCATCTTCCATCTCCATAGCGATACCGGCGAGAGTGAGAAGATAATAGTCGAGATCGGCGGTCTTGACCGCGTCATACGCCTTATGCCCAACGCCGACCGTGTAATACCGATCCTCATAAACGAGAAGATTCTCGTTGAAGGTCGGCTCTCCGTCGTGGGCGATCAGCCCGGACGGGAAACAATGGTTTGCGGTCTTGACGTTGCCGAAGCCATGATCGACCGCGATGATAAACGTGTTGTTGTGTCGCTTCATGTAGTTATCACCTTCCTTTGTGCTCGTAAATTTTCCGTTTCCGGAAGAAGCGACGGTAAAGAAACATTCCCGAGAAATTCGCGCCAACTTGGCGCGAATTTCTGTGGTGCGATACGAATCCGGAATTGTGCGCCATTGGATCACAATTCTCTCGTCAAGCAACTTCTGCCCCACTTGGGCAGAAAGTTGCGATGCTGTCTTAACTTCGCGCCCAGTGGGCACGAAGTTAAAACGCAGGGTAAAGAAACAGCCGATCCGTAAAATTACGAATCGGCGGCAAGAAAGCCCTGTATGCTGTTTTTCTGTTGTTGAGAATGCGACCGCGGCGGATCTCATTCCGTTATTTCCGGCTTCTCCTTTGCCTTTTGCGGCTTGCGCTTGTTGTGATAATAATTCCGATTGTACTCCCGGCGTTTCATCTTTTCCTCAAGTGCCTTCTGATCCGCTTCCGTCGTCGGCGTGAAGACGACTGTTTCCGGAAGCTCGAATTTTCCGATGTACTTCAGAAAGATCTCGACCTCCTGCACGCGTTCGACGCCGCTTTTGTCCGGCGCATGCACCAGAATCTTATCCACAAATTCCAGTATCATATCGTCGGTCAGTACCGAAAAATCCGTATACTTCCGCGCAAGCGCAAGGAACTTCTCGCTGCGATCCGCGTCCGATTCCACAGAATCCAGAGTTGCCTGATCGGCAGCAATCGACGCTTTCAGCTGCGCCTGCTCGGATTCATACTGCTGAACGAGCTGCTCATAACGGGCAAACGGAATGTGATCCAGCGCGTATTCCTCGAATAAGCGGGAAATGGTTTTGTCCAGCTCACCGCTGCGCTTTTCTGCCTTTGCGATGCGTTTTCTGACGTCCTTTGAATCATCGGTCTGCCTTTTTTGCGACTGCTCCCGCATTTTCAGCAAGAAATCATCGGGGTTTGCAATCGCATATGCGGACGATGTGCGCACCGTGTCCAGAATCAGCGATCGCAGCACATTTGTCCGGATGTAGTGTCCGGAACATTGACGGTCGGTATAATTCTTGGTGAGCGAATACGTCGCGCAGTTATAATTGTCATACAGATACAAACCGGAATCCGGGTCGATCTCGCCGCCGTGCTTCTTTGCCCATTGTCCGCCACGGTGATTGTGCATCTTCTGTCCGCAATCCGCGCAATAGACCAAGCCCGTCAGCACGTTGACAGCGCCGGTCGTATCGATCCTGCGGATCGTTTCGCGCAGCTTCTGCACAGCGTCGAAGGTTTCCTGATCAATGATGGCTTCATGCGTGTTTTCAATGATCTGCCAATCGGAAGGATTGTTTTTGACATAATGCTTGTCCTTATACGATTCCTTCTGTGTGCGAAAATTGACCGTATGTCCCAGATACTCCTGACGGGAAAGGATATTGGCGACCGTCTTGGATTCCCAATCATAGGGTCGTTCCAGGCATTTCGGATGTCGGCTCTTCTGAATGCCGTGCGTCTCCAGATAATAGGACGGGCGTTCGATCTTTTCGTCGCGCAGCGCCTTTGCAATCATCAGCGGTCCGTTGCCGGAAAGCGCCATCAGAAAGATGCGCTTGACGACCGCCGCCGCTTCCTCGTCAATCAGAAGATGATGCTTTTCGGCGGGATCCTTCCTGTACCCATAGATTGCGGAGTTGCTGGTAGGCAAGCCGGCCCTGCCGCGCGCCTGATATGCCTGTTTTTGCTTTCGGCTGCAATCGCGCAAATACCATTCGTTCATGATATTCAGGAATGGTGCAAACTCGCTGCTTTGCTGATCGGCGCTGTCTACATTGTTTGCAATGGCAATGAAGCGAACATGATGCTGTCGGAAAAAGACTTCGGTATAAAACCCCGTCTGCAGATAATCTCTGCCGACGCGGCTCATATCCTTCACAATGACCGTCCCGACCCTGCCCGCTTCGATGTCGGCAATCATGCGTTTCCATTCAGGGCGCTCAAAATTACCGCCGGACCAGCCGTCGTCTGTGTAGTGTTTGCAGTTTCCGAATCCGTGCTGTTTTGCGAAATCAGTAAGAATGCGTTTTTGCGTAACGATAGAATTGCTTTCGCCGGAAAGCTCGTCGTCGCGGGACAAACGCTCGTAAAGTGCTGTGATAGTAGATGTTTTCATGAAGTCGTCCTTTCTTGGCACGGACGACCTCTCTGTGGTGTATTCATTATATCACATCCTGCATCATTTGCAAGCGTTTCCCTGGAAATCAACCGAAGAATCCGATCTTCGAGCGTCATAGTGCCGGTTTCGTCGAAATGCACGTTGACGATGTATTTCGTGTTGCCGATGCGTTTGATCAATTTCATGAAGCGGTCGTGTACCTCCTTTGTTCGTATTTGTTCCTTTGGTATTTGTTTGGCTGTTGATTGTTATCATTTTGTTTTTCTCCATTTCTGAAATTGAATTTGTTGATGGTGTGCTCTTCCGAACTTCTGCTCATGATGGACAGAAGTTGCGGTGCGATACGTGGGCAAGCGCTCACCGTCATCCCACATACGGCGATGCCTGTCCGGTCGATGCCGTTCCGTTCCCGTCCGCAGACGGTGCGATACAAATGCTCCTTTTCGAACGGCAAAAGAAAAGCCAGCCCGCAAGCTGACCGAAGAATGCCGTTCTATTTGGTTTTCTTACGTCCCGTTCCCGCTGCGGCGGTGCGTATATGCTGAACCTCAAAAGTGAGGACAGTTGTATAGAATGGTGGGAGTAGTTATCATACTATGAAATCAGTCCTCAAAGCAGTAGATCACGGTGCTCCAATGGAGCACCGCAGCTGCGTCAAAAAAGTGGACGCAGTATTCATTTACCGTTTCGCCTCACTTAAAACCGATCCACGAAAAAGCGTCCCTTTCACCTATAAAAGCAACTTCTACCCCCTGATTGTTCCTGCAAAAATAATATATTTTCTTCTGCGATGGATTCTGTCCATTTTATGGAATGTTTATTTCGGTAGAATGGGCTTGAAGAATCGGAAAGCAGTCGGTTGGGAGGTGATGGAACATGAAAATCTATGTGGCTTACAATGATCAGATTCTGATCCCGCAGGAGGACGGCGAATACAAGGTTGTTCGCAACAGCGAGTGGATTCCGGCTTTTTATGCGCTGCCCGCAGAAATCATGGTCAACGCAGAGGAGAATCTGCAAATGCTTCCGCGCTGTCCCTCCGAGCTGCTGCTTGATCCGGAAAGTCTTGCGTTGGTCGAGAGCGATAAGTTTCTCGAAACGGTTATCGACGGCTATGCCTATCTGATCTGGAACGCCATGCAGATGTCCGGTTGGATGGAATACTATTCCCGCAATGCGCCGCAATGGGTCATTGCACATGAAACGCCGTTATGGACGAAACAGATGCAGCGCAGAAGGCTCCTTTGGACAAATCACGATCTGTATGAAAAACCTTTGTCCGAACAACAGATCGGATTCCCCTCGTTGGATGACGCAATGGATATGGTCGATTCCGTCGCGGGAGATGTGTTCGGTATGGAGCATCGCGGGGCTGTGATCGATGTGTGCAACGAAATGCCATGCGAGGAAGATTTCGATGAGGAACGGTTTTTCAATCGGCGGCTTCTGAACTTCCGGCGGCAATGGTATCATCGGCAGACAAAGCATCCGACGGTATCTTTGGATGTGATCCTAAGGGCAGAGAACTCCAAAATCCATCATCGCCTCATGCAGATGGAGACCGAGGATGATATGGAGGAGGACGCCGTTGCGCGGATCGACGGCGAAGCGTTCTTCCGGTCGCTTTCGGAAACCGATCAGAAGATCCTGCTCTTACGGAACATGGGAAAACCGATGCAGGAGGTAGCGGATCTCGTCGGACTGAAAACGCACAGCGCCGTCTATAAGCGAATACAGAAGATCGGCAAGGCATACGAAAAATGGGCGGACGAGGATTTGGGATTTGAAAAAAAGACAGTAATTGATTATGAAAATATCATAGAAGAAACTGACAACAACAGCAAGTATACGGAACTTGTGGTCAAACTGGCCACAAGTTGATTCGGCTGTCGAAACTGTGCTTTAACTTCCGCCCATGTTGGGCAGAGGTTACATGCCGGGACTTCCGGACAAGTTGTCCGGAAGTTGAAACCGTCAACTTCGTCCCAAGTTGGGACGAAGTGAAACAATAACGGTCTTTCAGAAACGGTTACGCTTCTTTCAACAAAAAGCCCATATACAGAGGCAGCGTCAGGATTTGACCGTTCCTGCCGATGTTGTAGTCGCCGAATTTGAGGCATTGTTCGACATGATACTTCTCCGGATGATTAAGGATCGTTTTTGCGCTCTTGATATTCCCTGTTGACGATTTCACTTCCAAAAGAGTACATTTCCCACGCCAGCGAATGACGAAGTCGATTTCGAGACCGGAATCCTTGTGATAATAATAAAGTTTTCGCCCCATCTTCGCAAGGAAATCCGCCATCAGGTTTTCAAAGATTGCGCCTTTATAGCCGTAAAGATTCCCTTGCAATACATCAAACTGCGTTCCATCCTCCAGCATACTGATCAACAATCCGGTATCTTTCATGTATACCTTGAAGACGTCCTCCACGGCGTTTCCGTCCAAGGGCAGCTCCGGCAGATTCAGGTTATAGCAGCGGGAAATGATGCCCGCATCCTCGATCCATTGAAGACATCCGAGATATTGAGACGCTGTCGCACCCTTCTTCACCAAAGCATATTGGAATTTCTTGTTTTCCTTGCTGAGCTGCTTCGGAATGGATTGAAAGCACTCCGCAATCCGCCCCTTGTCTTTCTTTGCAGCATATTTGATCATGTCGTCCTCATAAGAACGCACAATATCGCGCTGCAGCTGCAATACAGCATTCATCTGTTTCGTCTCCACAAACAACTGCACCGCCGCCGGCATGCCGCCGACTACCACATATTGCAGTAACAACTGCTTTAGCTTTGTATGCAGGGCTTCGGGAACCGGCGTTTCATTTTGAAAGCACGTCGAAAGCAAATCGATCATCTGCGGCGTAATGCCGTTTGCCCAAAGAAATTCCTCAAAGTCCAAAGGATACATATCGATCACGGTTTCGTATCCGACCGGAACGGAACGCGGCTCCTTCCCGTATCCTCGAACGCCGAGCAGCGAGCCGGTTCCGATCACATCGAAGCGTCCGTCTGTCTGAAAGAATTTCAAGGCGGTACGTGCCTCAGGGCATTCTTGAATCTCATCCAAGATGATAATCGTTTTTCCGGGTTCAAAAACGGCGTCCGGACCCAACAGCGCGGACATCATCATGATCAGATGATCCACCTCCAGCGAACCGTTGAAGACCGCGGCATAATCAGCGTTCTGGAAGAAGTTCAGATAAACCACATGCGCATAGTTTTCCCGCGCAAATTCCAACACAGAAAAAGTTTTGCCGCACTGACGGCAGCCTTTGATAATCAACGGCTTATGATTCGGCTCGTTTTTCCACGCTGCCAACGTGCCCTGTATCTTTCTTTGCAGCATATTTGCCTCCGCAGGTTTGGTGTCAGTTACAGTATACTGAGTTATTTCAACTTTTTCAAGTGACTTTTTTCAATAATCACAACTTTTTCAAACGACTTTTGTCGAGGATTGCATATTTTCAAAAAAGATCGGCAGTTTACACGCCGATCTTTTCCCAATCATGTGTCTTTGCTTCAGCAAGTGATCAGTTCGTTCCTCACGATCTCCTCGGCGCGGTTTCGGATATTGTTCATTGCTCCAACCCATGCCATCTGATCGCGCCGTTTCAGTTCTTCCGTCACACCTTCGGTGAATGCCATCTTGGAAACAAGGGCTTCCATCATGTCCAGCGCCGCCTCGTTCGTGTCGATCAGGTGTTGCGTCAGCGTTCCCTGCATCAGCATCGCGTTGTAGGTGCCGGGTTTGCGCTTTTTCAGATATTCCTTTCTGCGCCGACCCCATACTCCTACCTCGCCTTCCGGCTGATCGTCCATGACAAGATTCGGAAGCAGATACTCTCCGACCTGCGAATACGATCCGCCTTTTTGCTCATACTGCGATTTCATTTTGCTTCCTCCCTTTCTCCGGCCTCGTTCCCTCGCATTCACGGGCGATCAGCCGCAGAATGCGATCCTCCATCGTCATTGTTCCCTTCTCGTCAAAATAGACTTTGACCAGATACTTCGTGTTCCCAATTCGCTTTGTCAGTGTCATAATGTATCTCCTTCCCGAAAAATCCCTTGCCGATTCATTTTGGGGCTTCCCTTTTTCACCGCTCTGTGCTATACTGTATTTGTAACGATCCATTGGTCGTCCCGATCGACCGCCTTGCCCGTTCATCCACCACAGAGAGGTCGCCGCAGCCGAATCTTTTTTCATTTTTGGGGCAATTTGAATTCTTCGTTTATAGAATAACTCTCTCCTCCGTACTCCCGTTTTTCAGCTCGCGACGCTCGCGCGTTGCGTCACAGGCCGCAAAATACGCCCCGAT
The DNA here is from genome assembly GCA_045114775.1 of Christensenellales bacterium. Taxonomy (GTDB): domain Bacteria; phylum Bacillota; class Clostridia; order Christensenellales; family CAG-138; genus UBA3792. The sequence goes on from JBGULC010000024.1 coordinate 20,110, forward strand.
CGCGTCGGTCATCCGTTCCGTCCGTTTGTTCATGTTCGTGCCTCCCGTCTTTCGCTGTACACAGCATACAACAAAAACACCCCCGAAATTTCCTGAAAAAAGTTCACATTTCGCTGTCCGCTTTACGGGGCGAAAAGCCCGGGGTTTTGAGGCGCGGCGGACGTTTCCGGCGCATCGTCCCACTTTCCCTGCAGCGCGTTTACAAAATGATCCTGCCTCTGTGTCGCGATCGGCTTGCCCGTGCGCCGACGGTCCCCGCCGCCGAAACCGCAGCAGGCTGCTGCGGCAAGGAATATCGCAATGCGTTCCCGGCGTCGCGTCCGGCGCCTCCCGAAAAGCCCGGAACGCAATACCGACGCCGACCGCGTTTTGCTCAGATGCCGGAAAAGGAATGATCCGGGGATTTCCTTCCGGAAATCCGCCTCCGTTCTTCCGTCTTCCGTTTTCGGTTTTCCCTGTTTATTGTTTGCCTGAGTGGTTGCAAAACGTGCCGGGATACGGTACAATACCGGATATGGAATACTTTTGGACATCGTTTGACATCGTCATGCCGCTGGTGCTTTTAATGGCGACCGGCATGCTCATCCGCAGGGTCGGGCTCGTCTCCGAGGACGCGTTCCGCATCATCAACCGCATCGTGTTCTACGTCGGCATTCCGACGCTCGTGTTCCACGCCGTCGTCACCGACAAAACGCCCGCACGGTGGCAGTACGCGCTGTGGGTCGCGGGAAGCGTGCTCGTCGCCTTCGTGCTCTCCCTGCTGCTTGCCCGCGTGCTGACAAAGGATCCCAGTAAGCGCGGCACGCTTGCGCAGGCGGCGTATCGCAGTAACGACGGCATCTTCGGCCTTGCAGTCGCCACGGCGCTCTTAGGCGAAGGCAATACCGGCACGATGGCGTTCACGCTCGTGATCTCCGCGACGCTGTTCGGGATCACCGGCGTGCTCTGCTACGAGCTGAACCGCGGCGGGAAGGTCAATTTCCTAAAGGTCCTTCTGAACACGATCAAAAACCCGATCCTGATCGGCGGCGTGCTTGCGCTGATCGTGCGGTTTACGGGTCTGCAGCTTCCGTATGTGATCCTGAAGCCGATCGAGTATTTCAAGAGCATGTGCACGCCTCTGGGCTTTCTGGTCCTCGGCGGCGTGCTGTCGTTCAAGTCTTTGAAGGAGAACTGGAAGCTCGTCACGATCATCGGCGCGGTCAAGCTCATCGTCTTCCCCGTTGCTGTCTGCACGCTCGCATACTTTGTCGGCGGGCTTCGCGGCGCCGAGCTTGCCTCGATCTTTATCGTGTTCTCCGCGCCGACCGCAATGTCGTGTATGCCGATGGCGAGCGAGCTCGGCGGCGACGTGAAGCTTTCGGGCGAGCTCATCGCGGTCACGACCGTGCTTTCCTTGCTCACCGTATTTCTGTATCTCACATTCTTCGGAGGAATTCTGACAGCATGACCGAGCGGCTTTATCTTCTTGACAGCATGACGTCCGCGTTCGACGCGGTCGTGACCGCCTGCGAACCCCATAAGGACGGTTTTTTGATCGAGCTTGACCGCAGCGCGTTCTTCCCGAACAAGGGCGGTCAGCCCTGCGACGTCGGTACGATCGGCGACGCGGTGATTTCCGATGTGAACGAGCAGGGCGAACGGCTTTTGCACCTTGCGGACCGCGCGATCCCCGAAGGGACCGCGGTGCATTGCGAACTGGACTTCGCCCGACGCTTCGACATTATGCAGCAGCATACCGGCGAGCATCTTTTATCCTACTGCGCGTGGCATCTTTTCGGCGCGCAGAACGTCGGCTTCCATTGCGCGTTGAGCTACGCGACGCTCGACCTCGACAAGCCGGTTTCGCACGAGGGGATCACGGAGATCGAGAACCTCGCAAACCGCCTCGCCGCCGAAAACGCGGCGGTGACGGCGAAGATCTATGAGACCGAACGGGACCTCGAGGGCATCCCGCTCAGAAAACATGCGGAAGGGCTCACCGCGCCGATCCGCATCGTTACGATCGAGGGCAGCGACGCCTGCACCTGCTGCGCGCCGCACGTCCGAAAAACCGGCGAGATCGGGCAGCTGAAGATCGTCGAAGCGATCCCGTATAAAGGCGGCATGCGCTGCACGTTCCTGTGCGGCATGCGAGCGCTTGCCCACGCGCAGCAAATGCAGGACACGGTCACGTCGATCGCGCTGCGGTTTTCGACCGCGCGCGAACAGGCGGAAGCCGCGGTGCAGAAACAGGCGGAAGACCTGTCCGCCGCGAAGCGCGAGCTAAGGCAGGCGTACGCCGCGCTGGACGAATATCTCGCAAAGGCGCTCAAAGCCGAAGCCGAGGACGTCAAGGGCACGAAGCTGATCGTGAAGCTCCTCGAAAGCGTGGACGCGAAGCGGCTTCGCAATCTCGCGGGCGCGACGATGACCGATCGGGCGCTCACGGTGCTGTTTTCCGACACGGGCGAGCGCGTCTCCTATCTGCTCGCCTCGAACGGGATCAAGACCGACATGGGCTTGCTGATCGCAGCGGTCAACACGGCGCTGAATGGCAACGGCGGCGGCCGCGGCACGCTCGCGCAGGGCAGCGCCGGGAAGTCCGCAGACCTTCCGGAGACCGTCGAAAGCCTCCGCACCTATTTCCGCAGCGTGCTGCGCGGCTGAATCGGAGCTTGACTTTTTCCCGGCTTTGCGCCGGGATTTTTGTTTTTTTCCAAGGATTCCCGCGAATTTTAACAGTTCTGTCGCGTTTTGTTCATAAATACGGCACACTTTGCTTGCATTTCGGGTATATACTGATAGCATCCGAATTTATACAGAGAAGGAGCTTCCCAGAATGGAACATCCGGATACCCGAAGAAAACAGCGCAGACGGCTGTGCCTGATATATATTCTGATCGGCGTACTCGGCGCCGCTTTGATCGGCTGTGCCGTAACGACGGACGCGCCCGCCTCTCCGACGCCGGAGCCCGTGGCGGACAACGTGGTCTATCAGGAACCGCCGACGCCCGCGCAGGCGCTCGTCACGCCGGACCCGGCGCTGATCACGCCCGAACCGACGTTCGATCCGACGCCGACCCCCTCTCCGACGCCGACCCCTTCTCCGACGCCGACCCCCTCGCGCCATCCCTTAAACGGCGATTCGATTCTTTCGGGCGACGAGGAGCCGATCGTTCTGGACATTCAGATCCGCCTGATGGAGCTGGATTATCTTGACTTTGAACAGCCGGACGACGAATACTCCGAAGGCGTCGCGGAGGCGATCCGCGCGTTCCAGGTGCGGAACGGGATGCATGCAAACGGGATCTGCGACAAGTCGACCTATGAAAAGCTGTTCTCCGACGACGCGCTGACCTATGCGATGGTGCTCGGCTCGACCGGCGACGACGTGGAGATCGTGCGCGAACGTCTCATCGAGCTCGGCTACCTCGACGGCACGCCGTTCGGCGCCTATGACGAGGAGACCGAAGCCGCGGTCCGCCGCTTCCGTGAAAAGAACAGCCTGAAGGACGACGTCATCATCGACAACGACACGTTCGAGGTCCTGCTCGGCGAGGACACCGTTTCCAATTTCTATTCGCTCGGCGAAAAGAACGACGTGATCCTGGATTGCCAGAAGGTTCTGTACGAGCTGGGCTACCTCACCTATCTGCCGGACGGCATCTTCGGCAAGCAGACGCAGAATGCAGTCCGCCGTTTCCAGGAAGAAAACGGCTTCGTCGTGGACGGCTGTCTCGGCAAGACCACCGTCGATCAGCTGAAGCACGGCAAGAACGACCCGTTCCGCTTCACCGTCGGCACCGAGGGCGCGGACGTCGAGCGAATCCAGAGCCGCCTCGCGCATTACGGCTATCTGTCCTCCGGTCAGGTCACCGGCTATTACGGGGACAAGACCAAGGCGGCCGTGCAGTCCTTCCAGAAGCGCAACGAGCTCTCCGAGGACGGCGATGTCGGATATGAAACGATGCAGCTGCTTCTCAGCGAAGAAGCGGTCAAAGCGCCCGTGACGCCGAAGCCTGCGACGCCGAAACCCACGAGAAAACCGCACACGAGCAAAAAGCCCACCGCAACGCCGAAGCCCGGCACCACGCCGAAGCCGACCGAGAAGCCGGACGACGGCGATACCGGCGACAGCGGCAGCACGATCACCTACGGAAAAGGCATCGAAACGTTCATCCAGATTGCGGAGTCAAAGCTCGGCTGCAAGTACGTCCGCGGTGCGAAGGGACCGGACAAGTTCGACTGCTCCGGCTTCGTCTACTGGTGCCTGAATCAGGCGGGCGTCAAGCAGAGCTATATGACGAGCATCGCATGGAGAAGCTGCTCGAAGTATAAGCGCATCACGTCCATGAGCAGGATCCAGCGCGGAGACGTCATGATATTCAAGGGCAAGTCGATGCGCACCGGTCACGTCGGCATCTACCTCGGCAACGGTCGGATGATCGACGCGTCCTCCTCGAAGGGCAAGGTCCGCATCACGGACAATATCCTTACGAGCAGCTACTGGAAGGAGCACTTCCTGATGGCGTACCGTATCTGGGACTAAAGCATTCGGTCTGTTGAAGTTCTTCAACAGACCTTTTTTTCTGCTTTCGCCTATGCATCAAAGATGCACCGGGCGGCGAAAGCAGCAAGGAGTCAAATGCACCGCGCATGTCGCTGCATTTGACGGATTGATATTCCGTTTATAAGTCGGCGCAGGGCCCGACACAAAAAGTTTGCACGGTTTTCACTTGTTTTTCCGGAAAGATATGGTATACTGAAGAAAAACGAAAAGGAGCTGCGCATATGACAGAATTAAAGGAAAACTGGAAGAAGGTCGGCAAGGACTTCGGTTCGCTCGGCAAGGACCTCGGCAAGAGCATCGTGAACTCCGTCAAGACCGGCGCAAAAGCCGTTTCGGACTGGGCAAACAAGGACGATGAAAAGAAGGACGCGCCGGAAGCGGACGTCGTGATCGAGCCGGAAGAAAAGAAGGAATAACAACTGCAAAAAAGCTGTTCGGAGAACGGATCTGCGTTTCCGAACAGCTTCTTTTTTTATCGCTTCGCGTATCTCTGCGCAAGGCTTTCCGGGGGCTTTGCGGGCTGCTGCCCCTGCGCGCGGTCCCTGCGTGCGCGCGCCGCGTTTTCCATCTTGTCCGTCGCCTTGTTGCCGATAAAGCCCACGATCAGCATGATCACAAAAACGATCGCAAACATCCCGATCAGATACAGCCAGGCCTCTCCGTTTCCCATGTTCGTTTCCTCCCTCAAAACAATGTATGCTTGGTCGTAAACTGCAAGGCGTAGGTCGAAACGCCCGTGTTCGGGTCCAGGCGTAAAAACGCCTTTTCGACCGTCGTCAGCAGCATGTTCATGCCCGTTTCGTTCGCGTAGGAATACCCCCCGGTCTTCCAATGCGTGAACTCAAACCGGTAAACGCCGATCCCGCTCGGTTCGTCGAACGCCTTTTTATAGAGGCGCGCTTTGAAATCCGTTCCGGAGAACAGGATCTGCGTCGCCGTATTGCCCTCCGCCGCACAGGGAATGCCCAGCGTTTCAAGCGTCTGCTTCAGTGCGCCGTACGAACCGATCTTCGATGTGAATTCCTCGCCCTTCTCGGCATAGTGTATATCCCGGCGTATGATCTTGCCCTCATCCTGGAGCGCTTTGATCTTCTTTGCGCGGCTGACGCCGATCGCGACGCCGATCCCGATTGCAACAATGATACTGACAACTGCAATCCACATAATCTTTTCCTCCTTCTCTGATTCGCCGGGCTTACAGCAGACCGAACAAAATCATCGCAAGAACCGCTGCAAGAATTGTAATCCACATAATCATCTTTTCCTCCTTCCCTTATTCGACGGGCTTGCCGCAGACCGAACAGAACCGCGAAACGCCTTCCTGCGCCGCGCCGCAGTGCATGCAGAAGCTTCTTTTCGCCGCCGGTCTTACGGACGGGACCGGAACAGCCTGCGCGACCGCGGGCGTCATCCGCACGGGCGTCGGAACGGCCTGCGCGACCGCGGGCGTCATCCGCACGGGCATCTGCGTCGTAACGGGCTTCTGGTATGTGCCGTTTTCGATCGCCTTCTGCTCCTTGCGGCGCCGATACGTTTCCGAGATCTTGTCCGTCGCCTTTTCGACGCCCTTATGGATCGCGTTTTCGATCAGGCGGATGACGATGAACCCGACGACCGAAACGCCGAGACCTGCCAGGATGCCGAGTATGACGCTTTCCGTCGTCACGCCGACCAACAGACCGAGCAGGAATCCAAAGATGATGGAATTGTACGCATAGGTTTTTCTCATGGATTTGAATCTCCTTTTCTCATGCAAAGCCTTCCGCTTTGCTGTTTTTCACTGTATAGACGCGGCATCCTTCGTTCAGGTTTGACGTTTTTGAAAAAAAGTTCAAAAAAAAATCTTTACGTTCCCCTCCCGCATCGTTTTGTTTAACGGTGCGGGCGCTTTTTATTTTTACAAGATGATAACACCTTGATAACATCCGGAAACCGTTTGGTCATCCGGATGTTGCATTTCGGTTACAATCGCATGGTAGCATGGGTTCGTAGGAAAGCCTCTCATCCGCTGCGCGGCGCGAGCCGCCGAATCTGCCGCTGCGCGGCACGACATGGCTTCACCGCGATATGCCTTGCGGCACGATATTCCTGCGGAACGATATGCGCCTGCGGCGCGCGATTTGCTCTCCCTCCGGCTGCCTGACGGCAGCCACCTCCCCCCCTCAGGTGGAGGTCGACGTTGGCATACTTTTCGAGTTCCTCTCCAAGGCTGCGCACGAACAAAGGCTTCGCCCCCTTCAGGGGGGCGAAGCTGTCACCGTCAGGTGACTGATGAGGGGCAACGCGCGACGCGAGCCGCCCAATCTGCCGCTGCGCAACGCGTGAGGCGTGTCCGCACCCTTGAATCCCATTTTATAACCAAAGGAGGAAAAACCCGTGAAACGAATCATTGTTCTGTTTTTGCTGCTGCTTTTGCTTGCCGCGTGTCAGCCGACGCCGGAGCAGGAGTTTATTGTAAACCGCGCCGAAGAACAGCTTCCCGCGGAGGCGGAGAGCCCGGCCGTAACGGTCGCCGTGCCGATCGACGTTCCCGCGCACGTTTCAAAGCAGCAGGACCCGACCGAGCACGTCACCGTGGTTGTCGACGCGGACGTCGAATTCGACCCGAACGCGCCGCACCCGATGATCGAGGTCGGCGCGCTGGATATCACGCAGGACGAAGCTTACCTTTCGGCGCTGCTGTCGCTCGTCGGCTCCGGCGCGACGCTCTATGAAAAGTGGCCGGACACAAAGGAGGAGATCGGCGAATGGCTGAAATCCGCTTATGCGTATCGGGGTCAGCTCGGCAGCCTCGTTGATCTTGAAATCGCACTCAATCTTATGGAACAGCAATATCGGAACGCCCCGGAATCGCCGGAAAAGATCCGCGCGGACCGGTTGGAGACCGGGAAAAACTATTATCTGGAGCGTTCGGACGGCAGCATCTCCCTGATCAGCGTCAATTTCGAGCCGAACGACCTGATCTATGCGCGCGATATGCGGGATAGTTTTTGTACCGAAGACTTTCTTGCACCGGACGATCCGATCGTGCTGACCGATCCCACGATCTCCGAAGCGGACGCGCTGAAGAAAGCTGAAGCGTTTCTGAAGACGCTCGGCGTCGAATGCGACTGCCTCGTCAAAACGGAACGCGGGTTCACATACCGATATTATGATCTCGGGGAAATGCTCTGGGTCTTCAACTTTGTACGCGCAATCGACGGCACGCCCTCGATCGACCGTCCGAACAGCTTCATGACCTCGCCGGATACGCCGAGCAGCGTCGGCGCGCCGTGGGCGCCGGAATCCGCAAGGATCTACGTGGGAAAGGACGGCGTGGTCTGCGCAAACTTCTGGGGTCTGTCGAAGACAAAGCGCGTCGCGGTCAAAAACGCGCAGCTCTGTGACTTTGAAAAGGTACTGGACGCGGGGATCCGGCAGATCGGCTACCTGCACGACGGCGCGATGGGCCGTCCGCACCACACCTACACCGTGACGGATATCAAGCTGCGCTATGCGATGCAGACCAAGAAGGACGACCTTTCGACCGGCGTCTATCAGCCGATGTGGGAGTTTACGTACATCTACGTCGAGGAGCCGGACTGGCAGCCCCAAAAGCTCTATATTTCCGCGATCACCGGCGGGCACGTCGAGCCGCGCCGGACGACGAAGGAACTGATGCGGAACGCGGAATAAAAAAATCCGGTGAAATTTGCAGCACTTTTTCCTCCCCCATCGTCTTATATAGCAGAAAGGTACAAATTCTTTTGAAAAACCGTGTCACGCAAACACGTTTTGATGCGTCTTTATTGGTAGAGACAGAAAGGGAGAGCTGCTATGAAAAAGCTGTTGATCGTTTTCCTGCTGACGGTTTTGTTCACCGCCTGCGCCGTGAAGGCCGACGCTGCGGCCGAAGTCAAGGCGCAGCCGCCGGCGGCGCTGATCGGAGATTATACCTACTACTGGACGGGCATCGAGGTACGGGAGCTTCCGCCGCGTGAGATCTCGGGGCGGATCGGCTCCGTCGTACCCGCGACCGCCATGCCGACGCATCCGAACGAGGCGAACGTCGGAAGCCCGAACGCGCCGTATATCTATCTGGACGACGGCGTCGCTCTGCTCCTGGACGGGCAGTGGATCTTCTTTAAGCCGGAATAAAGCATGTTTTATTCCTCGGAACGACGCGCCACACAAAAAGCGGGAGCAAATTCGCTCCCGCTTTTGCGTATTGACGGATTATTTGTCCAGCGTGTCGGACATGGTGGCAACCATGACCGCCTTGATCGTGTGCATGCGGTTCTCCGCCTCGTCGAATACGACGCTGTGCTTGCTGCGGAACACTTCGTCGGAAACTTCCATTTCCTTCAGGCCGAAGCGATCGTAGATGTCCTTGCCGACGCTCGTCTCAAGGTCGTGGAAGGACGGCAGGCAGTGCTCGAAGATGACGTCCGGATTGCCGGTCTTCTTGAGCATGTCCATCGTGACGCGATACGGCTCAAGGAGACGAATGCGCTCTTCGAACTGCGCTTCCTCGCCCATGGAGACCCAAACGTCGGTGTAGATGACGTCCGCGCCCTCGACCGCGTCGATCGACTCGCTCAGCTCGATCTTGCCGCCGGTCTCCTTGCAGAGCTCGCGCATCTTGTTCACAAGCTCCTCGGACGGGAACAGCTGCTTCGGCGCGATGCCGACAAAGTGCATGCCCATCTTGGCGCAGCCGATCATGAGCGAATTGCCCATGTTGTTGCGCGCGTCGCCGACGTACACGAACTTGACCTCATGCAAAGGCTTATTGACGTGCTCCTCGATCGTCATCCAGTCCGCAAGGACCTGCGTCGGATGATAGAGATCCGTGAGGCCGTTCCACACCGGAACGCCGCTGTACTTGGCGAGCAGCTCGACGGTCTCCTGCTTGAAGCCGCGGAACTCGATGCCGTCATAAAATCTTCCGAGAACCTTCGCGGTGTCTTCGAGCGATTCCTTCTTGCCCATCTGGCTGTTACTGAGGAACGTGACGTTCGCGCCTTCGTCGTACGCCGCGGTCTCAAACGCGCAGCGGGTGCGGGTGGAGGTCTTCTCGAACAGCAGCACGACGTTCTTGTTCGCCATGCGCTTCGGGAAAATGCCCTGTTTCTTTTCGGCCTTGACCTGATGCGCAAGCTTCAGAAGCTGGCGGATCTCGTCGGGTGTGTAGTCGAGCAGCGTGAGAAAGTTTCTTCCCTGGAACATAATTTGTTTCCTTTCTGTATGTGATATTTTATTGGATTACTTCGTGATGGGCTCGCGCACGAACGGCATGCTCATGCAGCGCGGACCGCCGCGTCCTCTCGAAAGCTCCGCGGACGGGATCTCGTGGACCGTGATGCCGTTTTCGCGGAGGATGCGGTTCGTGACGTAGTTGCGCGAATAGGTGATGACCTCGCCGGGCGCCACGCACAGCGTGTTCGCGCCGTCGTTCCACTGCTCGCGCGCCGCGTCGATCTCGCTCGCGCCGCCGCATTCGATGAAGCGGACCTTCCGGCCGAGCACGTCGGAAAAGACATCGACCAGAGGACGCGCGTCCTCCTCGATCCTGAGCTGCCGCCCGTCCGGCTTGGTGAGCCGGAACGCGCGCATGGTGCGCAGAATGTTCGGATGCACGACGAACGAATCGACGTCGACCATCGTCATGACGGTGTCGAGGTGCATGAACGCGCGGACCTTCGGGATATCGACCGCGAGGATCGTTTTGATGCCCGTACGCTCGTTGATGAGCCGGTTTGCCGCAAGCTCCACCGCCTGGGCGCTCGTGCGCTGCGACATGCCGAACGCCACGGTCTCGAGCGAAAGCACGAGGCAGTCGCCGCCTTCCAAGGAATGCACGTCGGTGCGGTCGTGATACTTCGGCACCCACTTATAGACCGGATGATACTTGAAAATGTACTTCGCAAACAGCGTTTCGCGCCGACGGACCTCGTTTGCCATGCGCGAGATCAGCACGCCGTCGCCGACGTTCATGAACGGATCGCGCGTGAAGTAGAGGTTCGGCATGGGATCGACGTAGAACGGATACTTGTCGTCGGTGAAATCGACAAGATGCCGTTTTTCAACCTTCGGAATGTCGCTCTTGCGGACGCCGCCCGCCAGGACCTGAATGAGCCGGTCCAGCGGAAGCTCGTTCAGGTACGCGTTGACCGCCTGCTCCGCGCCCTCCGCGGCGATGTTCGCCTCGCGGATATACTCCCAGATCAGCTCGTCCTTCGCGTCCGCCGCTTCGATCGCTTCCTTTAAGAGCGTGTCGAGATACAGCACCTCGACGCCGCAGTCGCGAAGCGTCTTTGCAAACTGATCGTGTTCCTCCTTCGCGTGGACGAGATACGGAATATCGTCAAAGAGCTGTCTTGCAAGGTAGTCCGGCATCAGGTTTTCAAGCTCCGCGCCGGGGCAGTGCAGCATGACGGTTTTGAGTTTTCCGACCTCGGATTGTACGCAAATCGGTTTGTTCATGGATTTCCTCCTTCTTCGGCAGCGTCGGGATTGAAGTATGCGACGATCCCGCGATAAATCCCAACTGCCATCTTATCTTGAAAACTGTCGTTCGTCAAGAGCAAGTCTTCCGTTTCGTTGCTCAAATGACCCATTTCTATACAAACGATCGGTCGTTTGCACCAATTGAAGCCGGTCTGCGAGCTGCTGTAGGTGATGCCCCCGTTTTTCCGGGAGGAAAACCCGGTCTCCTGACAGTACTGCTCGATGATCGCCGTCGCCGCGCGCACGTTTTCGTTGTAGAACGACGTACGCTCCCGGCTCGGCAGCAGCATGAACGCGCCGCGCACCTTTGTGTCGTCCGTGCCGTTGCAGTGGATGCGGATCGCAAGGTCGACCTCCATGTTGTTGAAATACTCGGCCCGTTCGCGATTCGAGAGATTGACGTTGTTCGTCGTCCGCGTGAGAAAGACCTCCGCGCCGGCCTCCTCCAAAAGCGCCTTAAGCTTCAGAGAAACGCTCAGGTTGACCTCGTACTCATAGACGCCGGTCGCAATGCCGCGCGTACCGGACGAGCATTTTGCCTTCGTTTCTTCCGAATCCGGCGCGTTCGGCTCAGGGTCGTAATTCGGACGCTGCTGGTGTCCCGGATCGATCCCGATCCTGACGCCCTCCAGCGGCGGCGGGGTCGGTTCCGGCGTCGGCTCCGGCGTCGGCGTCGGTTCCGGCGTCGGCGTGGGCTCCGGCGTGGGCGTCGGGGTCGGCGGCAGCGTCGGCAGTTCGGACGTCGTCGGCGCGTTTTCGGCTGTCGCGATCATGATGATCTCCTCCTCCGGCGCAGCCGTCGGCGCTTCTGTCGCCGCAGACGTAACAGGCACCTCCGCCGCCTGCGGCGTTCCGCAGGCGAGCGCAAGCATCGAAAGCATCAGAATGATCGCAAGGAATCTCTTCATATCACAGGACCCTTCGCCCTTCAAGCGCTTTTGCCAGCGTGACCTCGTCGGTGTATTCCAGGTTTCCGCCGATCGGGATCCCGTGCGCGATGCGCGACGTCGTAATGCCCATCGGCTTCAGAAGCTTCGCGATGTACGAAGCGGTCGCCTCGCCCTCCACGTCCGGATTCGTGGCGAGAATGACCTCCTTGACCGTGCCGCTCTTGCAGCGTTCCAGAAGCGCGTTGATGCGCAGCGCGCCCGGGCCGATGCCGTTCATCGGCGAGAGCGAGCCGTTCAGCACATGATAGCGACCGTGGAACTCGCGCGTTTTTTCCATGGAAAGCACGTCGCGCGCGTCGCTTACGACGCACACGACCTCGTCCGTGCGCTTCGGATCGGCGCACAGCTCGCAAGTCTCAAGATCGGTGAACGCGCCGCAGATCGGGCACGGATGCACCTTGTCCCTTGCCGAAGCGATCGCATCCGCAAGCTCGAGCGCCTGCTCCTTCTGTACGCTCAGAAGATGGTAAGCGAGCCGCTGCGCCGTCTTGCGTCCGATGCCCGGAAGCCTGGAAAGCTGCGTCGTCAGTTTTTCGATGGATTCGATCGCCATGTCAGAAACCGAGGCCCATGCCTCCGGTGATCTTTGCCATTTCGCGATCGACCGTGTCGCTCGCTTCCTTGATCGCGGCGTTTACGCCTGCGGTGATCAGATCCTCAAGCATCTCCACGTCGTCGGGATCGACGCATGCGGGGTCGATCTTGATCGACTGCACCGTCTTGCTGCCGAGCACCGTCACCGTGACCATGCCGCCGCCCGCCGTCGCCGTGAACTCTCTCTGTTCAAGCTCCTGCTGCTTCTTCTGGATCTCCTGCTGCATCTTCTGGGCCTTCATCATCATCTGCTGCATGTTCATGCCGCCGCCCATCGGGAATCCGCCTCTTGCCATTTTGTTACCTCCGTTATTTGATCGTAAGCGAGCTTCCGAAAAGCTCCTTCAGTTTTTCTTCGTTTGCGTCCCTGAGCTGTGCAAGCCGGAACGAAAGCTCCGTATTCGGCCGCACCGCCCCGATCGCATCCGTCGCGACCTTCAGGCTTCGCGGGTTCTTCATGCCGTTCAGGTAGCTCTCCTGCGTCGCCGGGAACTCGACCGAAAGCAGATCGCCGGAAAGCTTCGCGCCGCGCGTCTCCTTCACATAGAAATAGACCATCGGGTTCGTTTCCATGATCTTCTTCTTCGCCTGCTCCCAAAGCGCCTCCGCTTCGCCGCTTGACGCGGATGCAGCCGGAGTTTCGGGAGGCGTCTCCGGCTCCTCTTGGCCCCCTTGTGCAAGGTGGGCTGTCACCGAAGGTGACTGAAGAGATGTCCTCAACGGGACGCCGGGGTCGTTCCGCTTCGTTACAGCGGTGCCGTCGCGCGAATCGTCTGCTCCGCTTCGCTCCGGCGGAACTTCGCGCGTCGCCATCTCCCCTGCAGGGGTTGTCTCCGGTTCGTCGAACGGCGGCGCATAGTCCTCCGGCGGGGCTTCGAGCATCGGCGGCTCGTCCCACGGAGGAGCGGACGTCTCTCCCCCCGTCGCCGTCTTCGGCGCCTTCCCTTGGCTCCCCTTAGCAAGGGGCGCTGTCGCCGAAGGTGACCGGAGGGTTGTTCTTTCCGGGGCGCCGGGGACGTCACGACTTACGGGGTTCGTCTCCAAAAGCGCTACCCTTGCCTCCAGAGCGGCAAGACTTTGATCGTCTGCCGGACGGCAGACCCGGATGAACGCCGTTTCGATCGGGATCCGCGGCGCCGGAAACAGCCGGAGCTTACTCTGCACCGAAAGGATCTGCTCCGTCGCGTAGAGGATCCGCGCTTCATCCGCCTCCTTCGCAGCCTTCAGATACCGCTGCATCTGATCGTCGGTGCAGTCCAAAAGATCGGCGCAGCTTCCGCAGGTTTTCGCAAGCAGCAGCGCGCGGAAATGCTTCGTAAGATCGCCCAGGAACACGCCGAGATCGCGTCCGGAGGATACGACCTCGTCCAGCGCGCGCACCGCCTCCGCGGCGTTACCGGTGAGAAGCGCCCTCGCGGCGTCTTCAAGCACCGCCGAGGATACGCTGCCGAGCGCGTCCAGAACGTCCTGCTCGGTCACGCTGCTGCCCGCGTAGGACAGGCACTGATCGGCGAGCGAAAGCGCGTCGCGCATGCCGCCGTCCGCCGCCCGCGCGATGAGGCGCAGCCCGTTCGGTTCGATGGTCGCCCCCGCCTTTTCGAGAACGGCGGTGAGGTTCGCAACGATATGCGCGATCGTCAGACGGTGGAAATCGAAGCGCTGACAGCGAGAAATGATCGTTGCGGGGAGCTTCTGCGGCTCGGTCGTGGCGAGAATGAACAGCACGTGCTTCGGCGGTTCCTCAAGCGTTTTCAAAAGCGCGTTGAACGCCGCGTTCGAGAGCATGTGCACCTCGTCGATGATGAACACGCGGTACTTCAATTCCAGCGGCGCGAACTGCGCCTGATCGATCAGCGTACGGACGTTGTCCACGCTGTTGTTCGAAGCGGCGTCGATCTCGATCACGTCCGCGCTCCCGTCCTTCACGAGACGGCACGCGGCACAGGTCCCGCACGGCTCGCCGTCGATCGGCGCAAGGCAGTTGACCGCGCGCGAAAGGATCTTCGCCGAGGTCGTTTTGCCCGTTCCGCGCGAGCCGCAGAACAGATACGCGTGGGAGAGCTTGCCCTCCCGCACCTGGTTTTTCAGAATGGTGGTGATATGATCCTGCCCGACGACCTCCCTGAAGGTCTCCGGCCGATATTCCCGATACAGCGCGCGTCGTGCCAAAGCGTTCGTTCCTTTCCCAAGCGGCGGATCTCTCCGCACACTCCTTCAGAATGCATTATAGCACATTCTTTTCGGTTTCACAATGCCTAAAAGTGTACGCATCGTGTCTTTCGCGTGAATATACGGAAATGAAAAACTTGTTTTCCGGGACCGATTGACCGCGCTGAGAAATCAGTGTAAAATAAACGGTATGAAGCACGAAAAGCGGTACCGGTCCACCGGAAAGATCGGCAAGCGTCTGACAAGATTCCGCATCGTCCCCTGGCTTGAGCTTTTGCTCGCCCTGGGGTTTTTGGCCGCGCTCGGCTGGGCGGTGTGGACGTTCGTCGTGCCGAAGATGATGGAGCTCTCCGACCGGTTCATTTCCTGCCGAAGGGAAGCGCCGCCGACGCCGGAGCCCACCGAGGCCCCGCCCACGCCGGTCCCGACGCCGGATCCGTACAAAAACCACGCGCTCTATTCCGAGGATCTTTTATCCGTGCAGAAGGAGATCGTCATCCCCGAATACCAGTACGCGACGGACGTGTCGGTCTGTAACGGCACGATCTGCGCCGCGGTCGGCAACTACACGCAGGACGGCACGGCGGCGTTCGTGCGGCTGCTGCTCTATACCGTCCGGACGGACAAGCATACGCTCCTTTCCCTGCCGCTCGAATACAAAAGCATCCGTTTCCCGGCGGTCGGCACGCGCTGGATCGTTTACCTCGATTCCGCGGCAAACGGCGGCGGGCGCATAGCGGTATACGACAGATCGCAGAAAACGGCGCGCACGCTGAAGACCGTGCATACGGGACTTCCGAAGCCCGTGCTGTATGAGAACACGGCGTTCTGGATCGAGCGCACCGGCGAGAGCCGCGACAAGCTCTTCGCAGTCGATCTGCTGACCGGCGAGAGCGCGACGCTTGCGATCTACGACAACTCGCCGTACGCGCTGTCCCGTCCGTTCCTGTACAAAAATACGCTTCTGTACGTTTCGCCGGAGGGCGAGCTCACAACAATGAACGTCGACACCGGCAAAACGGAGACCGTGCCCGTCGACGCGGCGTACGTCCACGATCCGCAGATGAACGCGGACGGGATCGCGTTCCTCGATTCCGATCATGCGAAGGACGGCAGGCTCCTTTGGTACGACGGCAACGAGACGGTCGAGGTCATTTCCGGCGCGGTCGACTTCGCGCTCGGCAACGGCTTCATCGCCTACTCGCGGTACGAAAAGAACTACGTCTTCTACTATGCGGACCGCACGACGTTCTGCACGACGCGCAGCGACGAGACCGCGATGCTTCTGGGCGGCGGCGAAGACGTGATCGTGTGGATGGACGTGCATCTTCGCGACAAGGATATCATGGAATATATGACGGTCGGAGAATGATATGAAAGAAAAAACCCTGTACGTCTGCGGCGAATGCGGCTATGAAACGCCGCGCTGGATGGGAAAATGCCCGCAATGCGGGAGCTGGAACACGCTTGTCGAAGAGGAGCGCGTGCTTGCGCGTCCTGCTGCAGCCTCCGGCACAAAGGCCGTCCCGCTCGAAAACGTCCGCGCGGAGGCGCAGACGCGCATCTCCACGGGCATCGGCGAGCTCGACCGCGTGCTCGGCGGCGGGCTCGTCAAGGGCATGGTCGTGCTTCTGGGCGGCGATCCCGGCATCGGCAAATCGACGCTTCTTCTGGAAGCCGCGGACAATCTCTCCGCCTCCGGTCCGGTGCTTTACGTGTCCGGCGAGGAGAGCAATTCGCAGATCAAGCTTCGCGCCGACCGGCTCGGGATCCGCGGCAGGAATCTCTTTTTATACACAGAGACCTCCGCGGAGGAGGCGATCGAGCGCGCAAAGGAAACAAAAGCGCAGATGCTGATCGTCGACTCGATCCAGACGATGGAATCCGAAGCCGCCGAAAGCGCGGCGGGCAGCGTTTCGCAGGTGCGCGCGGCGACGGCGCTCTTTACGCGGTTTGCGAAGGAGACCGGCACGATCGTGTGGATCGTCGGGCACGTCACCAAGGACGGCGCGATCGCGGGACCGCGCATTCTGGAGCATATCGTCGACACCGTTCTGTATTTCGAGGGCGACCGGCGCGAGGGGCTGCGGCTTTTGCGCGCGGTCAAAAACCGCTTCGGCTCGACCGACGAGCTCGGCGTGTTCGAGATGTGTGAGACCGGCATGCGCGAGGTCGGCGACCCCGGTTCCCTGTTCGTTTCCGGTCGGAACGTCGCGGGGACGGCGGTGACCTGCGTGCTCGAGGGCTCGCGCCCCCTGCTTTGCGAGGTCCAGTCCCTTCTCTGCCCATCCGCGTTCCAAAGCCCCCGGCGCACCGCCGTCGGGCTCGACGTGAACCGGCTCAATGTGATCCTCGCCGTGCTCGAGCGCAAGGCGCGGCTTAAAGTGTCCGACAAGGACGTTTACTGCGACGTCGCAGGGAGCCTCCGCATCGTGGACCGCGGCGCGGATCTGGCGACCGCGATGTGCGTCACGTCGTCGATCCTCGAAAAGCCGCTGCCCGAAAAGACCGTTCTGATCGGCGAGGTAGGGCTGACCGGCGAGGTCCGTCCCGCGTCCCAGCTCGACGTGCGCGTTAAAGAAGCGGTCCGCCTCGGCTACACGACCGTCCTCGTCCCCGCCCGCGGCAAGCTCGCCGATCCCGGCTGCCGCCTCGTTCGCGTCTCCGACGTCTCCGAAGCCATCCGCGCGCTGTTTATGGAGTGACCCTCACGCGCTGCAAGTTCAGTATAGACGAACAATGTAGGGACGGGCACTGCCCGTCCGCTTCCTTTCATAGGCAAATCGCGCTTCCCGCGCGTACCGTCCTCCGGCGAATACGACAAAGGACCTCCCTGTTCGGAAGGTCCTTTTGCTGTTTTGGAATCATCTGCCTGCGGCTTTCAAGACGTGGTCGAGCAGCACACAGGTCGTGACGCCGCCGACGCCGCCGGGGACCGGGGTGATCGCCTTGACAACGGGCGCGACGCGGTCGAAATCGACGTCGCCGCATAGCTTTCCCGTCTCCTCGTCGAAGTGGATGCCCACGTCGACGACGATCTGATCGGGGTTCGTAAACTCCGGCGTGACGCTTCTCATCACGCCCGCAGCGCACACGAGAATGTCCGCCTCCCGCGCGATCGCGGGCACGTCGACCGTGCGCGTGTGGCAGGTCGTGACCGTGGCGTTTGCGTGCATCAGAAGCATCGACACCGGGCGCCCGATGACGAGCGACCGTCCGATGACGACTGCGCGCTTGCCCTTCGGATCGATTCCGTAAAAGCGCAGGATCTCAAGCACCGCCTGCGCGGTACACGGCGCAAAGCCGAGGTCCGTGTTCGCGTACACGCCCGCAAGCGAGCCGTCCGTCCAGCCGTCGACGTCCTTTTGGGGATCAAACAGCTTGCGGATGCGCTCGGAATCGAGCGTTTTCGGAAGCGGCCGGAACAGCAGGATGCCGTGGACCGCGGAATCGGAATTGACCGCCTCGAACGCCGTCTCGAAATCCGCCTGCGAAACGTCCTCCTTCAGAACGATCTGCCGTAAGCTCACGCCCGCCTCATTGCAGCGCTTGATCACGCCCTTCTCATAGGAAAGATCGTCGGCGCGTTCGCCCACGCGCACCACGCACAGGGTCGGATCGACGCCCTTTCCCCTGAGCGCCTCCGCCGTCTCACGCATCCGCGCGAGCATGGCCTCCGCGACCGGCTTGCCCTTGAGGATCTCCGCCATGGCTCAGTCCTGATAGATCGGGTACTTGTCGCAGAGCTTCTTGACTTCGCCGTCGATGTACTCCTTCGAATTCTCGAAGTCGTTGATCGCGAGCGCGATGCAGTGCGCGATCGTCTTCATGTCCTCTTCCTTGAGGCCGCGGGTCGTGACGGCCGGGGTGCCGATGCGGACGCCGGAGGTCACGAACGGGCTTCTGGGCTCGCCGGGGACCGTGTTCTTGTTGACCGTGATGTGGACCTCGTCCAGACGGTTCTGCAGCGCCTTGCCGGATACGTCGAGACCGATGAGGTCGAGCAGCATGAGGTGGTTGTCCGTACCGCCGGAAACGATCTTGAGGCCTTCCGCCTTCAGCGCTTCGGCAAGCGCCTTCGCGTTCAGAACGACCTGGTGCTGATACGCCTTGAACTCGGGCTTCAGCGCCTCTGCGAGCGCGACCGCTTTACCCGCGATGACGTGCATCAGAGGACCGCCCTGGATGCCCGGGAAGATCGCCTTGTTGAAGTTGAACTTATCCGCCGCTTCCTGGTTCGCGAGGATCAGACCGCCGCGCGGACCGCGCAGCGTCTTGTGCGTGGTGGTGGTGACGACGTCCGCATACGGGAAAGGAGACGGATGCTCGCCCGCCGCCACGAGGCCCGCAATGTGCGCCATGTCGACCATCAGGACCGCGCCGACCTCGTCGCAGATCTCACGGAACTTCGGGAAGTCGATCGTGCGGCAGTACGCGCTTGCGCCCGCGACGATCAGCTTCGGACGGAACTCGAGCGCCTTTTTACGAACGTCCTCGTAGTCGATGACGCCGTGCTCGTCCACGCCGTAGGAAACGCAGTGATAATACTTGCCGGACATATTGACCGGGCTGCCGTGGGTGAGGTGACCGCCGTTAGAAAGGTCCATGCCCATGAACGTGTCGCCCGGGTTCAGCACCGCGAAGAACACCGCCATGTTCGCCTGTGCGCCGGAATGCGGCTGCACGTTTGCGTAATCGCAGCCGAACAGCTTCTTGGCGCGCTCGATCGCGAGATTCTCCACGACGTCCACGAACTGGCAGCCGCCGTAGTAACGCTTGCCGGGATAGCCCTCGGCGTATTTGTTCGTCAGAACGCTGCCCATCGCCATGAGCACTGCTTCGGATACGATGTTCTCCGATGCGATCAGCTCCAGGTTGCCGCGCTGACGGTTCAGCTCGTCCTGCATTGCCGCGCCGATTTCCGGATCGTACTGTAAGAGTTGCTTCAATGCCTCGTTTACCATGTGTGTTCCTCCTGTGAAATGATAGTATTTATGCGCTTTACAGGCGCAAAACGCGCCTTTTCCACTATGTTAAATGTAACGCGAACGCGCCGCCGTGTCAACACCTTCGCGGAGTATATTATCTCGCGATCCGATTGTACAGCGCAAGCGCTTTTTTCAGCACGTCGGCGTGGTCGAACGCAAGGCGTACGCCCTCCGGAAGGATCAGCGCTTCCCCGTTCCGTTCCACCGAAATCCACTTTGCCTCCGCCGCGTCGTCCGCTGCCTCGAACGCGATCTTTTCGCGGTCGACCGGTACGAGAAACGCGTCCGAAACGACCCAGCCGCGCGGATCGCGTCCGGGCTTAGAAAACAGCCCGATCTCATGGATGTCGTTTTCCGTAAAGCCAACGACGCTCGTTTCCTCCGTAAGCTCCCGGAGCGCGCCTTCCGCCGCGCTTTCGCCCGGCTCCACAAACCCGCCCGGCAGCGCCCAGCAGCCAAGGTACGGATGCCCCTTGCGTCGGATCATCAGCACATCCTTCCCCTCCGACAGCAGCACGATATCCGCCGTCAGATACGGCGCCGGATAGTGTTTATCCTTGTACTCCGCCAAAAATTCCCGTTCCGTCAGTCCGTTTGCGTCGCGCAGCTCCATAACCATACCTCCGTTTTGTCTTTCCGCTTCATTATAATACCGATCCCGGTCCCCGTCCACCGGTTTTTTCGGCGGGATCGCCTTTGCGATCGCTCCTGAAGGCTTCCGTGTCGGCAGACCGTCGAAAAAGCGATCCCCCTGCGCCTCCGATACGATAAAAACCGGCTGCTCAAAGCCCGATCCGGAGCTTTTGAGCAGCCTTGAAATGTACGCTTTGAAGAACGATTCGCGCCTTTTTGACGCGGACCGACGTCTGCTATCCCTCGCTCGGGATGTACTCCCCGAACGTCACCGTGACCTCGGAACGACTGTTGTCGCGGCGGATCGTCATCGTCGCCGTGTCGCCCGCGTTGTAGCCCGCAACGAGATCGGAAAGGTCGCTGTTTGAGGAAACGGTCTTGCCGTCGATCTCCAGAATGAGATCGCCCGCCTTAAGCCCTGCGGCGTCCGCGGCGCTGCCCTTTACGACGTCGGTGATCTGCACGCAGTTCGTACCGCCGTAGGAGAAATAACCGTAGCCGCTCGTGAGCGTGACGTTCTGCGTGTATACGCCGAGGTACGCGCGTCCGGTGACGTAGCCGTAGTGCAGCAGATCGTTGATCTCCTTGACCACGCTGTTGACCGGGATCGCAAACCCAAGACCCTCTGCGCTCGTGTCGGACACCTTCGCGTTGACGATGCCGATAAGCCGTCCGGAAGCGTTGAAGAGCCCGCCGCCCGAATTGCCGGGGCTGATGGCCGCGTCGGTCTGGATCAGTTCCATCTCCGTATTCTCGACCGTAATGCTGCGCTTGACCGCCGAAATGATCCCGCTCGTTGCGGTCCCCCGCAGCTCGCCCAGCGGGTTTCCGATCGCGATCACGTCCTCGCCGACGGTCAGCATATCGCTGTCGCCGAGCGTGGCGGGTACGAGTCCGGTCGCGTCGATCTTGATGATCGCAAGGTCGTTCCGTACGTCGGTACCGACGATCGTCGCCTCGTAGGCGGTGTCGTCGTTCAGGGTAACGGTCAGGCTCTTCGCGCCGTCCACGACGTGCGCGCAGGTGGCGATGTAGCCGTCCTCCGTCAGGATCACGCCGCTGCCGCTGCCCGGCTGCTCGTACGTCTGCCGCTGTCCCCAATAGGAAACGGTCACTTCAAAAACGCCGTCGATGCCCACGACGCTCGGCGCGCAGAGTTCCACGACCTGCGCGCGGGTGTACTGTCCGTCGTAAGCAAAGCCCGCAGACGGCGTCCCCGTTTTTTCCGGCTCGACCGTGACCGTCTCCGACGCGCTTGCAGCCGGGGTCGGCAGCTCCGCAGCCGTACCGATCCGGTCCTGCGTCGTTTCCGTGATCCCTTCCGGGGTCGCCGCCGCCTTCAGCGCTTCCGCCTCGCGGTCCTGCTTTGCGGCGCGGTACATCATGAAAACGCCCGAGAACAGGCCGATGATCAGCGCCATTACCGAACAGGTGAGCAGCACCGCGGTGCCGACGCCGGTCTTTTTTGTTCTGTTGTATTCCATTCGATCGCCTCCGATCCGTTTTTTGCAATGCGTATTATATATCCGGATTGTGAACCGAGTTTGTCGCAAATGGGGCGTTTTCAAAAACAAACCACGATCGACGAAGTCCGTCGGCGCGGCAAAAAGCCGGGACAGGGCGCCCTCGCGGATCCTTGCGGGCGTTTGTAAAAAAGATGTTATAAATCCTGCCGCGCGGTTGACGAAACGACTGCTCCGCCGTACAATGAAACCATGAATACGTCAAAGAAAATCCTGAATTGGATCGTCGCCGTGCTCAAGGGCACGCTCGTCGGTCTCGCCATCGTCATCCCCGGAGTCTCCGGCGGTTCGATGCTTCTTACCATCGGCGTCTACGAGGACGCCGTCTCCATCACCTCGAAGGACAAAGCCCGCCGCCGCGCCGCGATCAAAAAGCTGATCCCCTACGCGCTCGGCATCGTGCTCGGCGTCGTCGCGCTGTCGTTCGTCGTCACGTGGCTGCTCGCGAATTTCGAGTTCTTCACGATCCTGCTCTTCTCGGGCCTGATCTTAGGCTCGCTGCCGATGCTCTTCAGGAAGATCAAGGGGCATAAGGTGAAGCCCGGCTACATCCTCGTCGCGGTCGTCATGATCGCGCTGATGGTGCTGCTGCCGTATCTGAACGACACAACGAAGGAAACTTTCAGACGCCTCGGCCCGACCGATACGCTGTCCGTCGGCGAACGCATCGTCATAGCCGACGAAACGCAGGAGGAGCTCGTTGTGCTGAACGGCGATCCGACCCGCACCGTCTATGAGATCAAGAGCGCGGGCGGCACGTTCGGCAAGCCCGAAGACGGCTATACGCTCCGAAACGGCGCGGACAAAAAGGCGTTCATGCAGCTTTCCGGCGGAACGGTCCTGTCTGTCGATCAGGATAACGCGAGCATATTCGATTTCAAGATGAATGCGGACGGCACGCTGACGCTGACCGTGCGCGGTTCCGGCGAAACGATGACCTCGCTCGCCTACCGTTCGGTCGACGCGCTGAACAACGGCGTATGGAGCGCGCTCCTTGCCCTGCTGCTCGGCTTTATCGCGGCGGGCACGATGATCGTGCCGGGCATTTCCGGCTCGATGGTACTTTTAGTGCTCGGCTATTACAACAGCGTCATGATGCATCTGAAGAGCTTCGTGGTCTGCCTGCTTACGCTGAACTTCGCCGAAATGGGTCCGCACCTTCTGGTGCTGATCCCGTTCGGGATCGGCATCATCCTGGGTCTTCTGATCGTATCGAAGGCGATCCGCTGGCTTTTAGACAAGCATCCCACGCCGACGTATTACGGCATCCTCGCGCTGATGCTCGCCTCGCCCTACGCGATCTTCCTGAAGGCGAAGTGCTTCGGTCCCGCGTTCGGCGCAAGCCTTGCGCAGTGGTGGTTCATCCCGGTCGCGGTCCTCTGCCTTGCGGCGGGCTTCGTCGTTTCCTTCTTCATGTCGAAAAAGGAAAGCTGAGGTTTTTTCCTTCTGTATTTGAATCGGCGGGCTCTTAAGGCCCGCCGGTTTCTTTATGACTTCTCATTTGCATCGTTTCTGCGGACGCCCGAAAGCGTCCGCAGATAAGCGAGACTCTTTTTCCTGATAGCTATTATAATAGCTATTATGATAATAGTAAGTAAGTGAGACTCTTTTTTTCTTTTATTCTTTAATAGTTATTATAATAGCTATTATAATAGGTAAGTGAGACTCTCACTTACTTTTCTTACTTCCCTGTCTTACTTACCTGTCTTACTTTCTCAGTCTTACTTTCTCAGTCTCACTTTCCTTATATACGCCGCCGGGACGGAAAATCCTTCTTTTTCTTTGTGAAATTTTCGTGGTTTTTTCAACGCCGTTTCGAGCGCTTCCTGCATGTTTCTTGACAGGCGCGACGGATCCGTTATATACTGTTTTTATCCCAAAACAAAGGAGAAAACGCGCATGAAGAAACGGATCGCAATGCTCTTGGCTGTGCTGATGGCGCTTACGCTGGCCGTCGGCTGCAGCTGCAAAAAAGAACCCGCCGTCGAAGAACAGGAACCGACCGAAGCCCCGAAGCAGGAAACCGTGCTTCCCGGCATCTGGACGGTCAGCGACGTCATGGAAGACGGCGTCACGCTTTCGGCACAGGCGCTGCGCGATTACGGATTCGACCTTGTCGTGACGCTGTATGCGGACGGTACCGGCACCGTTTTCGTGAACGGTTTTGAACAGCTCGGCACGCAGAAGATCACCTATACCGACTCCTCTGCGACTTATCGCGGCAAGGAGTACGCGTTTATTCTGCACGACGGCTGCATCATCGTGGATTATCCCTACAACAACGCCGAGTATTCCATCCGGCTGAAGCGGCAGGGCGACGTGCCCGAACCGGTGCCGACCGCCGTGCCGGAGCCGACCGCCGAGCCTGAACCGACCGCCGAGCCTGAACCGGACCTTGAATCGCTGTTCGGTGCCTGGAAGGTGACCGAGGTCACTGCCGACGGACACACCCTCACGGCGCAGGATATGCGTTACTACCGGTTCGACCTCATTGTCGAGCTTCTCGACGACTGCACCGGCACGGTGACCTCCGTTTCCGATCGGGACTTTTCCGCGGCGATCACCTTCGACGGCACGTCCGTAAACTATGACGGCGTCGAGATCCCCTACGCCTTCGACGGCGAAGCGATCACGATCGAATACCCGCTGAGCGGCCTTACCTTCACGGTGAAGCTGGAGCGCGCGCCGGAGATCATTCCGGCGGATCCCGCAGAGCTCATCGGCACATGGAAGACGGCGAAGGTCGCGGCAGGCGACTATGTGCTTTCGGAGAGCGAGATCAAGTCCTACGGCTTCGACCTCTTCGTCACGCTGAACGGCGAGTACACCGGCACGGTCACCTCGCCCTCCTATCCGAATTTCAAAGAGGAGATCGCCTTCAACGGCAGCGCCGTGACCTATCAGGGCGTCGAGATCCCCTTCCGCTTTGAGGACGACACGATCACGCTGGAATACTCCATGAACGGCATCGCCTTTACGGTCACGCTGGAGCGCGCGCCCGAATCGCCCGAGGAAGAGCCTGTCGACGCGAAGCAAACGCTTTCCGATGCGTTCACAAAGACCGAAGAAGCGCAGTCGCTGCACATCGACCTGATCACCGACATCACCATGCGCATCGTCGTTGCTACGCTCGGCGTCGATCAGGGCATGGCGATCAAGGGCGACATCCGGATCGACCGGCAAAAGGATCCCGAAGTCATGCGGATGGAGGTCGACATGGAAGTGGGCGACCAGAAGCAGAGCATACTGCTTTATGCCGAGGTCGCGGATGACGCCGTCGTTACCTATCAATCTGACGACGGCGGAAAGACCTGGAAACAGGCAGCCGGCGCTTCGACCGCCTTGGCGAACCCCGACGCGATCCTCAAAAACTGGATGAGCTTTGTCAAAACGCTCGAACGGACCGGCGTCGACACCGTCAACGGCATGGAAACGACGGTTTACACCGGCATGCTTTCTTCGGACTTTCTGACCGACTCCGGGCTCAATCTCCTCGAATCCATGGGCGGCGGCATGAGTCTTGACGAGTTGATGAAGGATCTTGAAGACATTCCCTTCACCGTCAATATCGACAACGAAACGGGATGCGTCGTCCGTTTCCGTCTGGACATGAACGACGTCATGCAGACGCTGATGCAGCGCTACATGAATCAGCAGCTCGGCGAATACAGCTCCAGCATCAACGTTGAATTCAAGATCAGCTCCGCAGTCATTGCGTATACGGTGTCGCAGATCAACGCAGTTCCCGCGATCGTGATCCCGGACGAAGCGCGCGTGCAGAAAACGGCGGAGCCGTCGACGATCGACGGCGCGGATATCGTCGGCGTCTGGGCGCTCAGCGCCGGAACCGACGACGATACGCAGCAGTATGTGGATATGATACTCTCCCTCGGCATGACCATGGAGATCACGTTCAACGCGGACGGCACCGGCACGCTGTCGATCGCCTACGACGGCGAGGTCGATAACACCGATATTACCTACAAACTGGTAAACGGTCAGCTCACGATCAACGGTGAAGATGTGCCTTTTACGCTCGACGGCGACCTTCTGACCATCGACATCGAAGGTATGGGACTTATTTTCAAAAAGCAATAACGCGTTTCGCATCCGCGGAGCCGTCTTCGGACGGTCTTCCGACAATCTGCGATCCGGACAGGGAGCCGATTTCGATCGGCTCCCTTTTGTGTGTCGGCAGCACCGCAGGTTCCCTTGTTGAAAGGGGCGCAAAGACGAGCGCCCGCTGTGCGGGAAGAAGCGAAAGCGCGGGCAGCGCGCGATCCGCCGCCGTAATGAAGCGCCGCAGAACGGAAAGAAAACCGTACCGTACGCGGATTTCGACCGTGTGAGACCGCCTCCGTCCGCCGAAGGATCATGATGTGCCTTCGGCGCAGGAAGAACGGTTGTCATGCGCGGAGCGGTGTGCTATACTGGACCCATGATACGGATGATCGCAAGAGAAGAAGCGAAGGCGTTTCCGCTTTCGAACGACGCGGAGGAGATTACGTTCCGCAAAATGCGGCAGCTTCTGAACGTGCCGGACGCGCTGTGTCTGTCCGACGGGAAGGATCTGCTGTTCGTGCGCGCCGGACAGGGCTTTCCCGCGTGGATCTATACGCGCCGCGGCATTTCGGACGAAGGCTTAGCTGAGCTTGCCGCTTCGCTTTGCGTGCTCAAAGAGACGAAAAACCTTGCGGGCGTGATCGGAAGAAGCAGCCTCGTCCGGTACCTCGAGCTTGCGCTGCCGTATAAGACGCGCCGCCGTCTGCCGCTGACCGCGTATCTCTGCGAACGGCCGAACCGCTTTTCCGCCGCGGGCGAACGGGTTCCCGCAAAGGCGCTCGACCCCGCCGTCTGCGGCGAGATCCTTGCGCAGCTCGGCGAACAGGCGCGCGAGCCCATCCCCGAAGCTGCCCGCCTTGCCGCGGGGACCGATTTCTGCGAAAGCGACGCCTTTGGATGGTGCATAAACGGGACACCTGTTGTGCTGGTGCGGTTCCACGAGCGCAGGGACGGGCTTGCCTACATCGGATCGGTCGTGACGGACTCGAAGCACCGCGGGCACGGCTATGCGAAGGCGCTGGTCAGCTCCGTCTGCGCGGACGCGCACGAACGCGGCGAACGCACCATGCTCTATGCCGACACGAGCTACGCGCCCTCCAACGCGCTCTACCGTTCGATCGGCTTCACCGAAGCGGGTCGGCTGATCGGATTCGATTTCATATAGTGATAAAAATACACCATATAGGAACGATATAAAGAATACCTATACCGAATATGGTATAGGTATATTCTTTCACATGAGATTGAAACCGTAGGGACGAGCATTGCTCGTCCGTCCCGACGGGAGGCCGGGGTCCCTCCACTCCGCTTCCGCTTCGTTACATAGGCAGATCACGCGTTTCTTGCGCGTACCATGCCTCCCCTACAGACCGATCATATCATCTTGCCTCCCCTGTGCAAGGGGAGGTGGATCGCGAAGCGAGACGAAAGGGTTGTTGATTGAGCGGACACAGGATCCGTGCGTTACAGTACAGTAGGGGACGCCGACGCTGGCGTCCCGCAAAAGAAAACCTGTCCCGAAAACGGGACAGGCGTTATCATCTGTGTTTCCGTTTGGAATGCGTTCCGTTCGGAAAGAGCAAAAGCGGACGGTCCATGACCGTCCCTACCGGATCTCACGACAGAAGCCGTAGGGACGAGCATTGCTCGTCCGTCCCGGTGTCCCGCAAAAGAAACGCCTATCCCAAAAACGGGACAGGCATTTTATGCGTTCTCGGACAATGTGCGGTCCGTTCCGAACGGAACGGTGCGCGAGGGGAGCCCTTTTCAGCCTTGCAGTCCGCGGGACTGGCGATCCATGTCCTCGACCACGATGTCGTAGATCTCGCCGAGCGTCGCACAGTATGCGAGCACCTTCCACGGCTCGTTGGTGTGGAAGTGGATCTTGATCGTCTCGGGGCTTCCGACGGCCAGCAGGCAGTCGCCCTCTAAATTGTTCAGAAAATAATCGCGGATCGCGTCCTCGTCGAGGTCGGTCCCGTCGATCAGCAGCTGCGTGTCATACTTGAATTCCAACATATTCTTTCTCCTTTTATACGATCACGCGCCAAAGGCGCAATTTGTGACAAAGTCAATTCGTGTTCGCGGAACAATTCATCCGCAAAAGCGGACGCTTTTTGCGTGTCCCCCTCATCCGCCTGACGGCACCTTCTCCCCGAGGAGAAGGCAAGGGGAGGGGCGCAAGTTTGTGCCAACAAACCATAGGGAAGAAGGCGACGAGCGATCTGCCGCCGTAACGAAGTGGAAGCGGAGTGAAGAGCCGACCTCGGCGTCCCGCCGTGAAACGTACAAGCGGCAAAACAATCCTCCTGTCTGGCTTCGCCCGCCACCCTCCTTTACACAAGGAGGGCAAGTAATGCGCCGACGGACCGTAGGGGAGATGGCGACGCGCGATCAAACGCGCGACGATACCGCAGAAACGAAGCGAAGCGGAGTGAAGAGCCGTCCCCGGCGTCCCGCTGCGCCTACCTTGGCGTCCCGCGCTTCACACGATGATCCCGGCCCGTTTGAGCTTTCGCAGATTATCGCGGTAGACCGTGTCGCGCAGATAGGCAGCCAGAGCCTGCGCGCCGCCGGTTTCACAGGCGCGCACAGCTTTCGACCAAAGCTCCTTTTCCTGAGCCGTCCAATGCTTTTCCTGTTTCTTCCATTCCTTGCACAAACGCTGCATTTCGGCTTCGTCGCCGAGAAGCGCCGCCTCGATCCAAAGGCGGGAAACCCTTTCGGCAAACGACGGAAACGGACAAGGCAGAGACGGAATATCCCCTTCTTTCAGCGAGTTCCGATAAAGAGCATGACAGGAGGACAGATCCCTGACCTCTGAAAGCTCCGGCAGGATCAGATCGTCGATAACAGGCGGAAGCACTTCCGGTTTATGGCAGTCCAATGAGAACGTCTCTTTTCCGTCGATCTCATAGCAAAACGGTTTCCTTCCGAATTTCCAGGAATACTCGAATTTTGCTTCTTTCCAATATCCTTCGGCGTCGTGCATCGGATAATACTTGTCCGAAAGAACCAGCGGACAGTAAAGCGACTGCGCGCCGTAGAACGGTTCGCATTCTTCGTACCGCACGCAAAGCACCATGCTCAAAAGCACCTCGCTGTCGGGCGCGCCGACGACCTTGTGCCAGCGGAGAGGGCTGTTTTTGAAGCGGCGGTAGCCAAGCGTCTCCAGCTTTTCGGCGTATTCCTTCTCCATGTAGTCGGTAAGCTTTTCCGACAGCGAGCGCGGAAACGGCGCGGCGGCAAATTCTTCCTTCGGAAGGAACCAGTCGGTCGCCTGCATGAAGCTGTCCGGATCGACGTAACCCGTGGGGGAGAAGTGCAAAAGACCGGCAAGAGGCTCGACGCCGTCCTCTGCAAAGGTGTATTTGTTCTCAAAGATCGCCTTGAACTGCTCCGGCTTGCATTTCCATTTCTTTTTGCAGGCGGCCGTCCATGCCGCGTAATCCGGCTCGCCGAAGCCGAGATCCTCATACGGCTCGTTGATACAGGCCGTCGTGTCCGTGCCGTTCGCTTCGTAGAGCAGGCGGCAGAGGACGAAATCGCTGTCCACGCAATTGAGCTGCAGCAGCGGCGTGCGGAACGCTTTGGAAAGCGCCTTCAAAAGCGGTTCCGCCGTTTCGGCGCCCGGCGCAAGAAGCGGCGAGCTGAATTCAAACCATTCGGAATCCGACGATTGCTGATACGAGATCGAAACGCCCTTGCCCTCTTCGCCCGGCGTATAACCGAGCTCCGCCATCGCCTTTTTGACGAGCGCGGAAAGCATCATCATGCCCTTTTCCTGGATCAGGATCCGTTCAAAGAATTGTCCCATAGGTGCCTCCTTATATATCTCCGCGGAGCCCGTAGACCGTGATGCCGACACACTCGCGCAGAAAGTTGTTGATGCGGATGTACCAGACGTCCGGCGCGGCTATCCCTTCGGCCGAAATGCCCGCCTTCTTTGCCACGCGGCCCGCGCGGAAGACGTGGAAATCGGTCGTGACGAAGGCGATCGTTGCGTTTTCGCCGAGCTGTTCGTCGATCAGCGCCTTACTGAACGCAAAGTTTTCGCGCGTGTTTTCCGCCTTGTCCTCCATAAGGATGCGGGCAGGGTCGATCCCCTTGCGCTCGACGAGGTATTTCTGCATCGCCGACGCCTCGGTCACGCTCTCGCCGTCGCCCTGACCGCCGGAGACCACGCAGATCGCGTCCGGGTGCGCTTCAAGGTAGTCCGCCGCCGTGTCGAGGCGATTACTCAAAACCCACGTCACGCGGTCGCCGTGCACCGCGGCGCCGAGCACGATCAGCGCGTCCGCGTCCACCTTGTCCGCGCGCTTTGCCGCCGTGCCCATCAGGATCCCCAGCACAAGGAGAAACACCGCGCCGAGCACGTAACAGCCGAGCAGGAACCACTTGACGAACGCGAGGAAGCCGTGGTCCATATGGTGCATAAACACACCAAGCAGGATCAGCGGCAAGCCGAGGATCGCAGGCAGGATGACGCCGAGGTTGTAGTTTGACAGATTGAGCACGATGATGGTATCCAGTACCAAAAACGCACCAAGCAATATACAGATCACGCGAAGCACTTTCATGTTTGCTCCTTTCGACAGGATTTGCAGAGATGGGCATAGCCCATCCGTTCCGCAATGCGTTAAACGGTAAAGATTTCCGGCGCGGACGAGCAATGCTCGTCCCTACGGGGAGATGGTCCCTCCCGTTCCGCCATCATTCCATCCCGAGCGCGCGGCGGAGAAACTGACCGGTGTAGCTCTGTTCGCACTGCGCGACCTCCTCCGGAGTGCCGGTCGCAATCACGGTGCCGCCGTCGTCGCCGCCCTCGGGGCCGAGGTCGATGATCCAGTCCGCGGTCTTGATCACGTCGAGGTTGTGCTCGATGACGATGACCGTGCTGCCGGAATCCGCAAGCCGATTCAAAATCTCCAGAAGCCGCTTGACGTCGTGCGTGTGCAGGCCCGTCGTGGGCTCGTCGAGCACGTAGAGCGTGCGGCCCGTGTCGCGGCGGGATAGCTCCGTCGCAAGCTTGATGCGCTGCGCTTCGCCGCCGGAAAGCGTGGTAGAGGGCTGCCCGAGCTTGATGTAGCCGAGGCCCACGTCGTCGAGCGTTTGCAGGATCTTTTTGATGTTCGCGTGCTGCGCGAAGAACGGCAGCGCCTCCTCGACCGTCATGTCGAGCACGTCGTAGATGTTCTTGCCCTTGTAGCGCACCTCCAGCGTTTCGCGGTTATAGCGCTTGCCGTGGCAGACCTCGCAGGGGACGTAGACGTCCGGGAGGAAGTGCATCTCGATCTTCACGATGCCGTCGCCCTTGCACGCCTCGCAGCGTCCGCCCTTGACGTTGAAGCTGAACCGCCCGCTCGTGTAGCCTCTGAGCTTTGCGTCCGGCGTCGTCGCGTACAGCGCGCGGATCAGGTCAAAGAGTCCGGTGTACGTCGCGGGGTTCGACCGCGGCGTCCGCCCGATCGGGCTCTGGTCGATGTCGATGATCTTATTCAGAAACCCGATCCCGTCGACACCGTCGTGGTCCTTCGCGCGGACCTTCGCGCGGTTCAGGTCGTGCAGCAGACGCTTTTTCAGCACCTCGTTGACGAGCGAGGACTTGCCGGAGCCGGACACGCCGGTCACGCAGATGAACTTGCCCAGCGGGAAATCGACCGTAACGTTTTTGAGATTGTTCGCCCGCGCGCCGCGCACGGTCAGCATGTTTCCGCTGCCGGGCCGCCGCATTTTCGGGACTGGGATGGTGCGTTTATGACTCAGGTATTGCCCGGTCAGCGAGTTTTCGCAGGCCATGATCTCCTCGGGCGTGCCCGCCGCCATGATCTCGCCGCCGTTTACGCCGGCTCTGGGGCCGATGTCCACGATGAAGTCCGCGGCGCGCATGGTCTCCTCGTCGTGCTCAACGACGATCAGCGTGTTGCCGAGATCTCTGAGACCCTTCAAGGTTTCCAGAAGCTTTGCGTTGTCGCGCTGATGTAGGCCGATACTGGGCTCGTCCAGGATATAGAGCACGCCGACGAGTCCGCTGCCGATCTGCGTGGCGAGCCGGATGCGCTGGCTTTCGCCGCCGGACAGCGTCGCCGCCGCGCGGGACAGCGTGAGGTAATTGAGGCCCACGTTGACGAGGAAGCCGAGCCTTGCGTCGAGTTCCTTCAAAATCGCCGCCGCGATCGTCCGGTGCGTGGGAGAAAGCTCTAATTTTTGCAGAAAATCGCGCGAGCGCTTGACGTTCATGTCGCAGAGCTCGGCGATGTTGATCCCGCCGACGGTGACCGCGAGCGAGGTGGGTTTTAAGCGCTTGCCCTTGCAGTCCGGGCAGGGGATGTGCGCCATGTAGGTCTCGATGTCGGCCTTTGCCCAGTCGCTCTGCGACTCGCGATAGCGCCGCTCCATGTTCGGCACGATGCCCTCGAACGAAGCGAGGAAGTGCCCGCCGCCGAAGCTGCGCTCGTACTGCACTTCCATCTTTTCCTTGGTGCCGTACATCAGCGCGTTCCGTCCCGCCTCCGGGATGTCGCAGTAGGGCGTGTCCGTCGAGAAGCCGAAATGCCGCGCGATCGCCTCGTAATACATATCGGAAAAGACGTTGTTCGAGCCGCTCTTCCAGCCGGGCGCCTTGATCGCGCCGTCGTTTAAGGACAGCGATTCGTCCGGCACGATCAGCGTCGGATCGACCTTGAGCTGTTCGCCGAGGCCGAGGCACGTCGGGCACGCGCCGAACGGGTTGTTGAACGAGAACGCGCGCGGGGCAAGCTCCTCCAAAGCGATGCCGCAGTCCGGACAGGCGTAGTTCTGCGAAAACAGCGTCTCTTCGCCGTCCTGCACCGCAACGATCGCAAGGTTCTGCCCGAGCGCGAACGCGTGCTCCAAAGATTCCGTGAGGCGGCTTTCCACGCCCTCCTTCAGCACGATGCGGTCGATCACCGCCTCGATCGTATGCTTTTTCTGCTTGTCGAGCGCCGGGGCCTCCTCGATCGGATATATCTCGCCGTCGACGCGCACGCGCACGTAGCCCTCGCGCTGCAGACGCTCAAAGACCTTGGTGTGCTCGCCCTTTCTGCCGCGGATGCAGGGCGCCATGATCGAAAGACGCGTACCGAGGGGCAGCGTCATGACCTGATCGACGATCGTATCGATGGATTGGCGCTCGATCACGCGGCCGCAGTTCGGGCAGTGCGGGATGCCGCAGCGCGCGTACAGAAGGCGCAGATAGTCGTAGATCTCCGTGACCGTGCCGACGGTCGAGCGCGGGTTGTGCCCGGTGCTCTTCTGGTCGATCGAGATCGCGGGGGAGAGCCCGTCGATGCGGTCCACGTCGGGCTTGTCCATCTGTCCGATGAACATTCGCGCGTACGAAGAAAGGCTCTCGACGTAGCGCCGCTGCCCCTCCGCGTAGATCGTGTCGAAGGCGAGCGAGGACTTGCCCGAGCCGGAAACGCCCGTCATCACCACGAACTTGTTCCGCGGGATCACGAGGTCGATGTTTTTGAGGTTGTGTTCTCTTGCGCCGTAAATGCAGAGATCCTGATCTTTTCGTTCCATATCATCTGTGACGGACCGAGACGATCGCCTGCGCCGAAATGCACAGGCCGCGTCCCTCGTCGTTCATTCCTTCCGTTGTCGTTGCCTTGACCGAGACCGCGCCCGCGTCGATCCCCAGGTCCTCCGCGATCGTGCGCACGATCTCCTCCCGATAGGGCGCGAGCTTCGGCCGCTCACAGATTACCGTCGCGTCGACGTGCGAGACGAGCATGTCCCGTTTTTGCACCAACTCGGCGACGTTCCGCAGCAGGACACGGCTCGAGATGCCTTTATATCGCGGGTCGGTATCGGGAAAAAGCTTGCCGATGTCGCCGAGCTTCAGCGCGCCTAAGATCGCGTCCATGATCGCATGCAAAAGCACGTCCGCGTCGGAGTGGCCTAAAAGTCCCTTTTCAAAGGGGATCTCAACGCCACCCAAAAAGAGCTTTCGTCCCTCGACGAGCCGATGCGTGTCGAAGCCGATCCCGTAGGCGCACGGACCGAGCCGGCCGAGCGCCCAAGCCCAGTCCTCCGCGGTCGTGAGCTTGCGGTTGTCGTCGCTGCCGAGAACAAAATGCGGCGCGCCGAACATTCTTGCGTACAGCGTCGCGTCGTCGGTCGCAGAATCGCCGGCCGCGTACGCCGCCTTGATCTGATCTATCCGGAACGTCTGCGGCGTCTGCATGCGGAAAAGCGTCGAACGGTCGAGCGTTTCGACCGCGCCGTCATTCAGCCGCACGACCGTATCGGTCACGGGCAAAGCCGTCACGCCGGAGCCGTATTGTACCGCCGCTTCGATGCTCGCCCTTACGATCGCGGGAGAAACGAAGCAGCGCGCCGCGTCGTGGATGACCGCGACGTCGCCCACTGCGGCGGAAAGACCGTTTCGCACCGAATCGGTGCGCTGTTCGCCGCCCTGCACCGTCGTAAACGGCACGGGGACGGAAAGCGACGCGACGGTCCTTGCGCTCGCCTCGCTGACGACGAACACGAGCGAATCGCAGCCGCCCGCCACGAGCGCGTCCATGGAGCGTTCGATCGCGGTCTTGCCGTAAAGCGGGGTATTCAGCTTGTCGAAGCCCATGCGGTTCGAGGATCCGCCGCAGAGCAGGATGCCGACGGCGCTCATGCGTCCCCCGAAAGCACGGTGTAGAGCGAGTCCGCGTCCTCCTTGCGCACGACCTCCGGCGTCTTTTCGATGCGGAAAAGCATGTGCTTGCCGCCGAGCAGGATGTCGACGACGTCGCCGGGCTTGACCTCGGTGGCGGGCTTCGCCACCTTGCCGTTGATCGAGACGCGGCCTGCGCCCGCGGCTTCGTTCGCCACGGTGCGCCGCTTGATGATGCGGGAGACCTTCAGCCATTTATCCAGTCGCATTTTAACCTCCGAACGGCGTGAAGCCGAACCCGAGCGTCTTGGTAAACTGCAGGATCAGCACAAGGATCCCGAGCGCGCCGGTATAGATCGCAAAGCCCAGAAGGCCCTTTTTCGTGATCAGCCGGATCATCCAGGTGATCGCAAAGAAGCCGGAGACCGCCGCGACGAGCATCGCGAGGACCATGACGCCTGCGCAGGAGAAGTCGAAATTCGCAAGGCTTGCGGGCTCCTTTACGAACTTATAGAGCTCCAGAACGAACCCGCCGAGGATCGCCGGGACCGAGAGCAGGAACGAAAAGTCCGCTGCGCTCTTGCGGTCGAGCCGCTTGCCGAGGGCGCCCGCGATGGTCGAGCCGGAACGGGACACGCCCGGCAGCGCGCCGATCGCCTGCATGCCGCCGATGACGAGCGCGTCGGTCCAGCGCATGCTTTCGAGCGTCTTCGTTGGCTTCCGTCTGCGGGCGAGAAGCTCGCTCACGGTCAGCAGGATCGCCGTCCACAGAAAGCTCACGCCGAGCAGATTCCCCTCGTCAAGCCAATCGTCGAGCGCGTCGAACTTCTTCAGGATCAGCGCGAAGCCGACCAGCGGCAGCGTCGCGATCACAAGGTACAGCGTCAGCGGCTGGAAGGGCTTTTTAAGGATCGCAAGGATCTGCTCGCGATAAACGATCAGCACCGCGACGAGCGTCGCGACGTGCAGCATGACGGCGAAGAACGAGCCGGTCAGAAAGGAGCCGTAGCTCGACTCGGCCATCCAGCCGCTCGTCAGCCTGGAAATCAAAAACAAATGTCCCGAACTGGACACCGGCAGGAACTCGCAAAGCCCCTGCACAAGCCCCAGAAGGATCGCTATCAGAAAAACCATATCTTACCTCCGATAAATCTCTGATCATATCATACTATGAAACCCCGAAAAATACAATAGATGCGAGGTGATTTCATGCTTTGCTACTGGATTCTAAGGCGTCCGGACAAAAGTCCCGTTGGCCTTGTGCGCGTACAGAACGACCGCGTGACGCTGCGGCTTTCCGCCGAGGTTCCGGGCTCGTTCACGCTGTTTTCCGCTGCCGACGCCGTGCCGATCGAACCGGAGCGGGAAACGGAGCTTTTTGGCGCAGTCGCCCTGCTCGGCACGGAAAACGGACGCGCGACCTGCTTTGCCGCCGCGGAGCACGCCGCGCCGCTTGCGCAGTATTTGAAAAGACTATCCCAAATATGCACCAAGAAGGCGGAGCCGGCTAAGGCGGAGGAACCGGAGCCGACCCGAGCGGCGGCTGCGCCGCCGGAACCGGAAGAACTATCCCAGAATAGCACCATATATGCGGAGAACACGGAAAATACGGGGAATATTATCGAAAATATATCCCAAATAAACACCAATAAGACGGATAGCGTATCGGATACGACGCGGGAGACGGAGGCGTTTTCCGAGCTTCTGCGCCGTGCAGATGCATTTTATACGGCGTATGAGCGGATCGAACCGACGGATACGGAGGAAGATATGGTACAAAAAAAGGACAGTATGGAAAGCGGAATCGACCTGTTCCCGCAGCAGTTTCCGGGCGCGCACTGGCGATATATCGACGGCACGGACGTGCTGCCGCACTACGAGGGGACATGGGCGCAGGGGGACGGCGCCAAGGTGCGCATCCTTGCCGTGCGGGGTCGGGCCGCGCCGCGTCCGCCGCGGCAGCTTACAGGCTTTTCCCGCTTCCTCCGCGATTGCGACGGGCTCGGCTACTGGGTGAAGGTCGTTCGCCCGTAAACAGATGCGCGCTCCGCGCCGCAATGCCTCGCAGAAGGACGCAAAAACCCCCTCCGGTCATCAAGCGGAGGGGGTCAGAGGCGCGGCGCGCATCTGGAGAATGAGGGGATAATCGCGCCGTCACGGTCGGGGTCGACCGGCCTCAATGCCGTGCGGTTTGAGAATCATCAAGCAAAACCGCCGGCAAGCTTTCCGATGCCGAAAAAAATAATCGAACACCGTGTTGATTTATCGTGTGTATTATTATATAATATAGAGAACGTCAATTCAACCGACAATTATATCGTATTATGTCCGATTACGGGCAAAAAATGCGGGGCAATTGTGAACTTTCGGAGAAGGAGTCGGCTATGAAAAACCCGGAACATCGCATTCAAACGACAAAGAAGCTTCTGCGGGACGCGCTGATGTCGCTTCTGACGGAAAAGCCGCTGCGCAGCATCACGGTCAAGGAACTCTGCGCACATGCGGGGCTGAATCGCGGCACATTTTACGCGCATTACGCAGACGTGTACGATCTCCTTGAGCAGATCGAAGCCGAGATGAAGGCCGAGTATTTTGCAGCGCTGGAACCGATGCTGTCTGCCGTCGCGGAGCTTTCGCCGCCGAAGGTGACGAAAAAGGTCTTCGACTGCATCGAGGCGAACGCTGACTTGTGCCGGGTCATCATTGGGCCGTACGGCGACCGCGAATTTGCGCGGAACCTGATCCGTGAGAGCAAGATCTGCAGCATCCGGAGCTGCCGGCGGTTCTTTCCGAACGCCGAAGAGTGGCGGATCAATACCTATGTGACCTTTGTTTACGGCGGCTGCTACGCGCTGATGGAGCGCTGGCTGCGCGAAGGGATGGTCGAGAAAGCGGCGACGATCGCCGATGCGGCGGAGAAGATCATGGAAATCGGCGTTGGATTCTTGCGGCAGGAGGACAGCCATGCGGTTTGAAACGTATCTGTTCGATCTGTACGGCACGCTTGCCGATATCTGCACGGACGAGGGGCCGTCCGTGTTCTGGGAAGGCGCGGCGGCGGACGCCGAGGCTTTCGGCGCGCGGGTTACCGGCGAAGCGCTGCGCGCGGAATATCTGCGGCTCTGCGCGGACGAGGTGCGCCTTCGCGCAAAAACCGAGCCGGAGGTGCCGGAGGAATTTGTCGAGCCGGAGCTGCTGAACGTATTCAGGCGCCTGCTTCCGGTCGGCGCGGACGCCGAAGCGTTTGCAAGGGTGTTTCGCAAGCGCTCGACGCTCTGGATCCGCCCGATGAAAAACGCGCTCCAAACGCTGGACGCGCTGAGAGAGCGCGGCGTGAAAACGTATCTGCTCTCCAACGCGCAGTCGTGCTTCACACGGTTCGAGTTGGACGCGCTGGATCTAAGCCGCCGCTTCGACGGGATCGTGCTGTCCTCGGACGCGGGCATGAAAAAACCATACCGCGGGCTTTATGAGCTGCTGCTTTCGCGGTACGGGATCGACCGAGACGCCGCGGTCATGGTCGGAAACGACGCGTATGCGGACATCGCCGGCGCGCACGGCGCGGGGCTCAAAAGCTTTTATATTCATACATGGCAGTCCGGGGCGCGTCCGGCGTCGCTCCCGGAGGACTGCGTTGAGATCGGGGATCTTTCCGAGATTATGTGATCCTTTAAAGAAAGAAGGACGTCCGAAAACGGATCTGCCGTTTTGGAACGTCCTTTTGTTTCGCCGGGCTTGCCGAACGGAAACGCGCAAAGAGATTCGCAGGCGTTTCTCCGAACCGTCTGAAAAACCTCAAAGTCTTATCTGCGCTTAAAGACGAGTGCAGAGCCGTCGACGTCGAGTGTCAGAAGG
Source organism: Christensenellales bacterium (assembly GCA_045114775.1). Lineage (GTDB taxonomy): Bacteria > Bacillota > Clostridia > Christensenellales > CAG-138 > UBA3792. Next base: position 58,560 of record JBGULC010000024.1, read on the forward strand.
TCGTCCTCGATCGAATAATCCGTACCGCTGCCATCGATCACGATCTGCCCGTTTTCCAATGTATAGACGAATTCCTTGGTCTCGGTCTCCCCGGCGTACCCGATGGAGGAAGAGCCGCTGCCGTCCGCGCGAAAGGTAAACGACATCGTCATGCCCATCGCAAGCAGCAGATCTACACTCTGCTGCGACTCCTCGCCGCTGCCGGCGCAGAGGTCCCAATCGCCGACGATCGGTTCGTCCGAAACGGGTTCCGATTCCGGCGCAGGCACCGGTTCCGGCGTCGATCCGGATTCGGGCGCCGCCGTGGCGGCAGGCTCGTCCTTTGGCGTACTCTGTTCCTTACCGGCGCAGGCAAAGGCGGTCAATGCCATAATCGCTGCCAGAATCACGGCGATCGTCTTTTTCATCTGAAGATTTCTCCTTTTTATATCGTGCGTTCCGAAAAGCGTCCGATCCTGCCGACAGCGGATCATCTCCGGGTAAAGATCAGCGCTTCACCGTCGATCGTGATGGTGAGAACGTCGCCCTCGACCCGATAATCCTGCGGTTCACCCTTGACCAGGACCCGACCGTTTTCGGCTGAATACGCAAACCGGTCGGTCTGAGAAGTCGTGCCCGCCGCCTGCGTCAGCGTACCGAGACCGTTTTCATAAAAGCAGAGGATCATGGTGACGCCGGAAGCCTTCATCTCATCGATCTGTTCCTGCGGCTCGCCCTCCATCGTCGCGTCGATATCCAGATCCCAGACGCCGACGAGCGCCGGATCCACTTTCACGGGCGCACTGTTCCTCGCACAGGCGAACGTGCAGAGCGTCCCCAGCACAACCAAAAGGATTGCAAGCGATTTTCTCATAAAAGCATCCTCCCGATAGGTCTTTTCAAGGATTGATTATACCGCAAAAAACGTCGGAAAGTCAACGTCCGCGCAGATCCTTTGCGTTTGCCGGACGTTCAAAACCGACGCGGCGGTGAACAGAAAAAAGAAAGGGCTTTGAAGCCCTTTCTTTGGATCGGTTTCGATTACTCGATGATGCTCGCAACGACGCCGGAAGCAACCGTACGG
>JBGULC010000025.1:0-41877 GCA_045114775.1 Christensenellales bacterium
GGGATCTCGGCGTCGAGCCTGAGCCACGGCATGTTGGTGCCGAGGAGCTCCTTCCAGGTGGCGTGGCGCTCGGCGGGCGTCATCTGGGGATTCTCGTAGACGATGTGCTGGAAGTGGTCGACCATCGTGCCGTAGGGGATGAAGGTCAGCGCGCCCGCAAGGTGGCTGTAGCGGAATTTCCGCGCGTCCTTGCCGAAGAAGCCCTCGGCGTTCATCCAGCCGAAGAACTCCATGCTCATCGAATGCACCTCGCACGCCTCGCTCGAAGGCTCGGCGTACTCGATCGGCACGCGCTTCCGGTTCATCCAATAGGCAAAGGCGTGGCCCGCCTCGTGCGTGACGACCTCGACGTCGTGCTGCGTGCCGTTGAAGTTCGCAAAGATGAACGGCATCTCATACTGAATGAGTCCCGTGCAGTAGCCGCCCGCCTGCTTGCCTTCGGTGGAGAGTACGTCCAGAAGCTCGTTTTCGAGCATCGTGCGGAAGAACTCGCTCGTTTCCGGCGAAAGCGCGTCGTAGAACTTTCTGCCCTGCTCGAGAATCTCCTTCGCGTCGCCCGCGGGACGCGGGTTGCCGCTCCGGAAGCTCAGCGCGGCGTCCGCAAAGGACAAAGGATAGCTCTTTTTAAGCCGCTTCGCCTGTTCGCGCATGATGGAATCCGCGACCGGCACAAGATACTTTTGCACCGCCGTGCGGAATTGTTCGACGTCTGTCTTTGTGTAGCAGTTGCGGCCCATGCGATAGTAGCCGAGCTGCGTATAGCCGTCATAGCCGAGCTTTCTGCCCATCGTATCGCGAAGATGCGTGAGCTCGTCGTAGATCCGATCGAGATCCTTCTGATGTTCCTTGTACCACGCGCCTTCGGCCTTCCACGCGGCAAGACGGCGCGCGTCGTCGGCGTCGGTCTTGAAGGGACTTAACTGCGACAGCGTATAGACGCCGCCCTCGAACGGGATCTGCGCCGAAGCGATCAGCTTAGAATACTCGGTCGTAAGCTCGTTTTCCTTTTGCATCTCGGGGATGATCTCGGGCGAGAATGCCTTCTGCTCGATCTCGGCGTTCACGAACATCAGATCGCCGTATTCCTTCGCAAAATCCGCGCGATAAGGCGAGGTGAGCATGGCTTCGATCCACGCATGCTCATATTCGCCGAGCTCCGGACCGAAGCTGTCCCAGAATTCGTTCTCCTTGTCGTAGAATTCGTCACGCGTGTCGATCGAATGACGGACGCCGGCGAGCGTGCCCATCGTCTCGGCAAGCTTGCCCTGCTCTTCCTTTTCCAGGAAGACCGCCTTCGCTTCCGCATAGCTTGAGGCGTTTTTCAGCCGTTCGGTCAGATCCCGAAGCGCGTTCTTCAACGCTTCCGGATCGGGTCTTTCATAAGGCATTTCGGAAAATTTCATGCTGCTCTCCTTTCGTTTCAGCGCCGGTTTCCGGCGCTCGTTCAATCATGTATGATATCACAATCCGGCATCGTTTTCAACAACGGATAATGAGAAAAAACATCTGCGTCTCTGCGGTCGCGCATGCGGGTCTGTCACCGGATCCCGGCGTTTTGCATAGTATACCGAGGACGGCTTATGCCGTCCGGAAAGGAGAACAGAATGGCTGTTATTACCAATCAGGCTAATCTCAAATATACCTACGGCACGACCACGGCCTCCGCGGTCTCGAATCTGGCCGCGACCGAATGGAACGCGCCGCTTACCGCGAACAAGCGCGCGTTGGAGGAAGCGTACCGTGAGGGCTCGACGCTGACGTATCTGATCTCGCTCGAAAACGGTGGCGCGGCGCCGGTCGAAAACCTTGTGATCACCGACGATCTCGGCGCGTATACGCCCGCAGGCGCGGCGGCGCCGGTCCGGCCTTTGACCTTCTCGGGAAACGCCGTGCTGTATGTGAACGGCGCGTTTTCGGAGGATCTGACGCCCGAGACCGTGCCCGAGGGCATGCGGTTCACGATCCCCGAGATCCCCGCAGGCGCAAACGCGCTTCTCGTCTATCAGGCGACGGTAAATTCCTTTGCGCCGCTGACCGTCGGCAGCGCGATCACCAACACCGCCGCGATCGGCGAGACCGAGCCGCTGACCGTTTCTGCAACCGTGCCCGTCGGGGACTATGCGGACGTCTCGATCGAAAAAGAAATGGCGCCGAATCCGATCACCGACGGTGCGCAGATGACCGTGACCTTTACCGTCGAAAACCGCGGCAACACGGAGGCGACCGATCTCGTGCTCACCGACGATTTCCCGCTCCCGCTTTCGGACCTTGCGGTGACCGTCAACGGCGCGCCGGTCACGGACTTCACGCTTGCGGGCACCCTCTTCACCCTGCCGACGGATGGCAGCGGAACGACGCTTTCCGTGCCCGCCGCCGCGTTTGCGCAGGATGAGACCGGCGCGGTCTCCGTTACGCCGGGCGTGCTGACGATCGTGCTGACCGGGACGGTGTAATGTATCGATCTGTCGAAACAGGCTTCACAATCCCTCCGTCAGCCTTCCGGCCGACGCCTCCCTTTGTACGAGGGAGGCTTTTTTCTCGGCTTTTCTCGTTTTTCCTGTTGCGTTTGACGGAAAAAGAGGGTATCATATATTCGTATGAGTATGCATTCCGACATTGTGAGCTTTACCGGCATTGCGCGGCCCGCGGATCCGCTTTCGCTGCCCGCGCTGACCCTCGCCTATCTCGGCGACACGGTCTACGACCTTTACGTGCGCACGTACCTTGCGGAAACGCTGCGCCTGCCGATGCGCGCGCTGCATCTTGAAGCCGCAAAGCGCGTCTGCGCCGCGGGACAAGCCGCCGCCTACCGGCGTATGGCCGATTCCCTTTCCGAGGCGGAACAGGCGGCGTTTCGGCGCGGGCGCAACGCGCACTCCGGCACCGTTCCGAAGCACGCGGACGTGCGTGATTACCGCGTGGCGACAGGTCTTGAAGCGCTGCTCGGACATCTGTATCTTCTGGGCGAGGACGACCGCATCGGCGAGCTGATGCGCCTCGCCCTCGAAACCATAAACGAATCCGAAAAGGAGCCCGAATCATGAGCGATCAAAAAAAAGAATACGGAAAACGTCCCTCCTCCGGCGAGACCGGCGCGCGTACGCGGATGCAGTACGACAAGCCTTACGGCAAAAAGCCGTACGGCGCTAAGAGCTACGGAAACGACGAGCGGGACTATGCGAAGCCCGTTTACGACCGTCCCTACGACGGCGGCCGCCGCAAGAAAAACGCCGAAAATCAGGGCGAGTACGGCAAGAAGCCGTACGATCGCGACAAAAAGCCGTATGAGCGCAAACCCTTCGATAAGGGTGCGGGCGACCGCAAGCCTTACGGCAAGCCCCTTGACCGGAACGAAAAGCCCTATGACCGCAAGCGCGACGACAGCCGCCGCCCGTACGAGCCCGCGCCGGAGATCAACGAGCGCGATGAACAGCCGTACCTGCTGATCGGGCGCAACGCGGTGCGTGAAGCGATCAAAAGCGGCCGCAGCATCGACCGCGTGCTGGTAACGACCGAGCACGACGGATCGCTCGGCGAGATCGTCGCCCTGGCCCGCGAGCGGAAGCTCGTCGTGCGCGAGGTCGACCGCAAGAAGCTGGACGAGCTGTGCATGCCCTTCGGACACGGCGGCAAGACGGCGAACCATCAGGGCGTCGCGGCGTACGCGGCGGGCGTGAGCTACTGCGAGATCGGCGACATCCTCGATTCCGCGAAGGAAAAGGGCGAAGCGCCGTTCGTGATCGTGCTCGACGGCGTGGAGGACCCGCACAACCTCGGCTCCATCATCCGCAGCGCGGACTGCGCGGGCGCGCACGGCGTGATCATCGGCAAGCGCAGAAGCGCGTCGGTCACCGCGGCGGCCGTGAAAGCCAGCGCGGGCGCGACCGAATATGTGAAGATCGCGCGCGTGGTCAATATCTCCGCGGCGCTTTCCGAGCTGAAGGCCGCGGGGCTCTGGATCGCGGGTGCGGATATGGGCGGACAGACCATGCGCGACGCAGCTATGAAGGGACCGCTGGCGATCGTCATCGGAAACGAAGGCGAAGGCCTTTCTAAGCTCGTTCGCGACAACTGCGATTTTCTCGTCTCCATCCCGATGCAGGGACACATCGACTCGCTGAACGCGGGCGTCGCCGCCGCGATCCTGATGTTTGAAAAGAAACGGCAGGACGCCGAATGAGCATGAACGCACCGACCGACGAACAACTGCTCGCCCGCATCAAAGAGGGCGACGACGAGGCGGAACGGCTGCTGTACGAACGCTACAAGCAGCTGGTCCGTTCGCGTGCGCATTCGTATTTTCTGATCGGCGCTGACCACGAGGATCTTGTACAGGAGGGCATGCTCGGGCTCTATAAGGCCGTCTGCGAATACGACGCGGACAAGGCGACGTCGTTCAAGAGCTTTGCGGAGATCTGCGTGACGCGCCGGATCCTCTCCGCGATCAAGAACGCCACGCGCAAAAAGCATACCCCGCTGAACCATTATGTTTCGCTGAACGCGTCGCCGAAAGAGGCGGACGGTGAGCTGACGCTTTTGGACAGCATGCGCTCGCTGCGCGTCGCCGATCCCGAGGACGTAGTGATCGGACGCGAGAATTTCGAGCGGATGGTCCTGTACCTCGAAAACGCTCTTTCACCGATGGAACGGCGCGTCCTCGGCCTGTATCTCGACGGTTTCTCCTATCCGCAGATCGCCGGGATCATCGGAAAGCCGCTGAAGTCGATCGACAACGCGATGCAGCGCGTCAAGCACAAGCTGGAAAGCTTCAAAAACTGACAAACATACAGAAAGGACGGAGGCGCTTGCCTCCGTCCTTTTTTGAATTTGCTCAGTCTTCCGCGGAGATCGAAATGCGGATCGTGTCGCGGTCTAAAGACGGGAACCCGTTGTCAAGATAAGAGACATTGCCGATCGAAAGCTCTGTCGGCGTACCCTTTGCGTTCTGGAAATACAGGGAAAGCGTTCCCTGCCATCCGGAAAAGATCGGCGTAAAAAACAGCGAGGTGTAATACGTGCCTTCTGTGGTATTCAATCGGATCGAGCTGGAGCCGGCAGTTCCGATCACCACCTGTGTCCCTGCGTTTTCAATGATCAGAACGATCTCGCCGTCGTCCCGGTATGCCTGGTCGATCGTGACCTTCATTCCGTGATAGGCTGCCTCGCCGTGCAGTTGAATCGCGGGCTCAGGCGTCGGTTCCGGCGTGGGCTCAGGCGTCGGTTCCGGCGTGAGCTCCGGCGTGGGCTCCGGAGTAGGTTCGGGCGTGGGCTCCGGAGTAGGTTCGGGCGTGGGCTCCGGGGTAGGTTCTGACTCGGACTCGGTTGCGTGCTCCTCGGATTTCAGCTCGTCAATCGGCGGGAAAATGGGATTGTCCGCTGCGACATTGTTCCCCTCTGCGATCGGTCGGTCATTTACGGAGGATGTTCTTCTGTTTCTCTTTGCACAGCCGATCACGGCAATGAGGCAGCACGCCGCCAGCAGCAGCGCAATGGTCTTTTGAATGGTCTGTTTCATGGTTTTTCTCTCCTGTCTGATACTCGTTTCGGGCCTTTCTCCGCCCTTTTCACCAAATAGGATGGTATTCGCATACGATTGGTTTTATTTTCGATAAATTTTTTGAAAAAAACTCCGACCGGAAGGTCGGAGTTTTCAACGGAAAAGCGGCGGCCGCGCCCGGAGGGAGTTCCGGGAGGAGAGAAAGGCAGCCGCCGCATCGGGAGAAAGATAAAGACGGTGTAAGGAGGTGTGTGCCGTCTGTTATCCGGTCTCTGTGGGAGCCGGTCTTGTTCGCGTCCGCGCCGGATCCGCCCGGCGGCAACGAACCGAGCAGGATCCCTCGGTATACAATGCCATTCGACGCCCGTTCTTCCAGTCCCTTTACATGAAATAGGACGGTCGAAGATCGCATTTGGTTTTATGATCCGAAAAAATAAAGAAAAGCGCCGCAAAAGCGGCGCGGGAAAAGCGGAAGCATTCAGATCAGCCACAGCGCGAAAGAGATCAACGCCGTGCCGGAGAGCATCAAAAGGCATATCAGCGGCCATTTGCCGATGCGGGTAAAGCTGTAGATATCCGGCCACTTGCGCTCCTCCGGGACAAAGATGACCTTGTACCAGTACAGAATGCCGTACAGCGCGACCGGCGCGACGCCGACGGCGATCGCCCACGCAGTCATGGGACGCGTTTTTTCAAAAACGAGGAAGGACACGATCGCAAGCAGCGGGCAGATCAGATGCATGAGCAGCTGCGCGCCGGAGAGAAAGTCCTTCCACTCGTGCGAGAGCGGAGCGAGCAGCAGCAGGACCGTCAGCATCGTGACCGTGACCGCCGCCGTACCCGCGAATTTCAGAAGCTGCACCCACACGGGAAGCCCGCCGCAAAGCCACGCGATCACAACGGCGATCGACGCGGCTGCGCTGAGCAGATTCGACAGCATGGTGAAATAGCGGAACAGCTTGCGCACGGGATCCGACACGCGGATCCCCCAGATCAGGCATCCCGTGACGAGCGCGACGTTTACTGCATTCAGAATCAATGACGGAATCATACGGTTTCTTTCCCCTTTGATCTCATTTTACCGCGTTTTTTCTCCTTTTGCAAGCGTTTGCGCTTCGGCTTCCCGGATGATCTCTTTCCGGTTCTCTCTTCGGGAACGTCCTCCGGCTGCACGGTCGCTTCTTCCGCAAGGGCTTCGGGAATCGCTTCCGACCCCTCCGCAGGCGCTTCGGGAATCGCTTCCGGCTCCTTGTCGGACTGCCGCTCTCCGAAGGTCATCAGCAGCAGCGAGAAATAGAACAGAAGCATATAGATCACATGAATAGCCGGCACGGCCGCGATCGCAAAGAAGACCGCCAGCAGCACGTCCGAAAGCGTGAACAGCTTGGACGCATACCGGATGGGCGCAGGCTGTCCGGAAGCGCTGTTGTACATCAAAAGCAGCACCGGCACGTACACGGCGGACGCCCATGCGGGCATACCCATGCGCGCTGCGAAGCCGACAATGATCAGCGCCGACCCGCCCAGCGAGATCAGGCCCCACCAGATCCAGCGACCCTTGGTCATCGGGCTGTTCCGCAAAAAACCGATGATCAGCAGGACATGCGCCAGCAGGAAGACCAGCACGCCCGGGATAAAGAATTTACAGATCAGGATATCGGCGAATATAGCGGTGAGGAACCCCGGGAATACGGAATCCCGCAGCCGCTGCTCCTTCCATCTGAAATGCAGGCAGAACAGCACGATCAGCGCAAGTCCCACGACGCCCTTCCAGATCATCCGCTGTTCGACCGAATCCGCAAAGAACCAGAACGCGGCTTCCGTTTCCAATACCCCGACGCAGAGGATCGTCAGAAAGATCCACGTCGGTACGCCGAGCGTATTGTGCTTGCGGTGAAGACGGACCAGGAGCCAGATCACAAAGACCAGCAGGATCCCGACGACAAAAAGGATCGCCGAAAGCGCGATACGCCAGTTGAGTCCGAGGGAAGCGATCCCGATAAACGACGCCAGCGCGCGCGCATCGAAGACCTGCTCCGTAAAGCCGTCCGGGGCTTTGGCCGCATGATCCTCAGTCCGCAGCGCGACGCCGGTATCGCCGGCTTTGACCTTCACCGGTTCCGACTTCACGCCCGAATACTGTCCGGACGCATGCACGGAGCATTCGGCGCAGTAAACCTCCACGGTGCCGCTGCCCGCCGCTGTCCATGTGACCTCGAAATCCATATCGTGCGGTACCGCAACCACACTCGTGTTTTCGATCCGCTCCATATAGAAAAGCTGATCGAGCCATATGTCCGTTCCGTCTTCAACCGAAGCGCTCTCCAGTTCGTTTTCATAGCGGATCTGCCCGCTTTGATCCAGATACACCCGGATCTCCGGGAACTCCGTGTACGTAAGACAGACGTCCACCGGTCCGCGCACCAGCACGTAGGTGAACGATTGCTCCTCGTCGAACACGCCTCCGCGGATCGTGTCGAGGCTTGCAAGGTACGTGTCCTCGCTGTGCTCGTTGAACAGCCGCAGAAACGGATTGCCGCTGTTTTGGTTCGCCCCGGCAAGCTCCGTCCGGGTCAGTACGTTGCCGAATACGCGCACGACGTAGTCGATCAGCTCGTCCAGATTCTCACGGCTCTCGCGGCCGCTGCCCGCCAACGGCTGCATCAGGTCCCGCAGATTCGCCAGGAGCGTCGCCGCGTCCTTGTTCTGCATCAAGCCGACGACGGCGGGCTGGAAACGCTCGTTGTAGTGCTCCCGGCTCTCCATCAGCTCCAGGATCATCGAGAGCAGCAGCCGCATTCGCAGATTCAGCGCCGGGCTGTAATTCGTCTCGATCCCGTACATCTCACGCGCCTTCACCGCGCGGTAATCGGTGAAGACCTCGCCGATCGACGAAAACTCCGTGACCGGCAAAAACAGATCCTTTCCGTACCTGCCGAATCCCCAGTCGGCGGGCATGACCTGCGGAACGAGGTCCATCGGGTTCAGAATGTTGAAGATGTTCTCGTACCCCGTCTCCGGCGGATCCAGCACCGCGGCGGGCGTGGCGAACGTGTAGGCGTAAACGTCCTCCTTTTCGAATATCCCCTTCTGCACCAGAAAGCCCGCCGTCAGATTCGAAACGGCGGCGGCGCGGCTGAAGCCGGAGATCCAGATCTTGATCTCGCCCTCGATGCTGTTGGTGAGGATATACCCGGAAAGACGGTCGATCACAAGCTGCGCGGCGGACATGAACCCCTCGTGCACGTCGCCCGTGCCCGGCGTCATGTTGGACTGCCACTCGTTCTTATAGCCGCCTCCGCAAACGCCGATCGCGATCAGCGTGAAAGGCTCCTCCCCCTCGCGCTCCATCTTCCGCGTCCCCATCGCCGTGGAGATGGTGTACATGCTGGTTTCCTTGCTGTAGTCGTCCTGCCGGATGTTCGAAAAGCCCGCTTCCGCAAGATATCGCTTCAGATTCAGGGACGGATCGAAGCTCGCGTCCGGCTCCCCGTTGTTCGGCGCGCGCTTGGCCGACAGTGCCATTGCAAGCGACATCACGGCCAGATTGCCGTCGTACACGGTCGCATCCCGATAGAAAGGATAATCCGCAAACCAGATCTCGAACTCGGACGTCTCCTTGCTCGCCCGGAGGTTCAGACCAGCGCGCACCTTGCGCACGGGATATCCGTTGACCGCAACGGGATCCCCCTTTCCGTCCCGTTCGACGACAGCCTCCTCGCCGAACATCTCGGCGTCCACATCGCCGATCGAATCGTTGTCTGACGACGTCTCCGTTCCCTCCGCCCACACAGCCGGCAGCGAAGCAAAGACGAGCATGAGCGCCAGCAGCGCGGCAATCGTTCGTTTGCGCATAAGCAACCCCTTCCTGTATCCTGTATCATCCTTCGGAAAGCCGTGAACGCTCGCCGTTCCGTTTTCCGTTTTCGTTTCGATCCGAACGCGCGCGGCTTCAGCTCCGCGTCACCGCATAGTAGGTGAGATCGCGCCATTCGCCGAGGTATTCGAATTCCCGCTCCGAGAAGCGGCTGTAGTCCATGCCGCACTTTTCCATCACGCGGCGCGACGCGTCGTTGCCGGTGAAATACGACGCGTAAACCGTTTTCATGCCCTTCTCCTCAAAGAGATAGGAAAGAAACCGCTTCACCGCCTCGGTCACGTAACCTTTGTTCCAATGGTCCGAGCCGATCCCGTAACCGATCTCGCAGACGCCGTCCCGCGCGTCGAAATACAGAATGATCCCGATGAGCCGTCCCGTCTCCTTCAAGCGGATCGCAAAGAGATCGTCCCGCCCGAGGTACGTCGAAAAATCGAAGGTCCCGAGCGACTCCGCATACCGGCAGACGAAGGTTTCGAGAACCTTTTTGTCGTGCGAGATACTGTTGAAATAATCCTCCCGGTCGGTCTCCTTGATCCGGTCGAGGATCAGCCGTTCCGTCTCCATGCGCTCCGGTTTTTGTACAAGCTCGATCTCGTCGAGCCCGCCGGGCGTGACCTTTCGGTTCCCCGTTTCGAAAAAGCCGAGCCGCTCATAGAGCCGCCTTGCGCCCACGTTGTTTTCAAGGATCCAAAGCGTCGGCGTACCGGGGCAGATCGCCGCGGCAAACCGTAAAAGCTTCGTGCCGTACCCGCGCCCCTGCTGTTCGGGCAGCACGTACAGGTCCTCAATGAGATCGCCCGTCACCGAAACGACGCCGACCGGATTATCATCAACGAGCAGAAAGAACCGGCTTTTTGCGTCCAGCTTGGTTTTCAGATACGCCGCCTGCCGCTCCGCGGTGTGCAGCGCAACGAATTCCGGCGTACAGAACGCGCAATGCGACGCCCGCCACGCGGCAGCGTGTACGGCTGCGGCATCCGCGATATTCGATGCATCGACCTGTACGATCATAGTTCCTCCGAAGAAAGGTCCAGCTTCAGCGTCAGCGCGTCGTATCTCTGCCCGCGGACCGTGCGAAGATCCTTCATACAGGCGTACGGGACGAAGCCGAGCTTTTCCGCAACGCGCAGCATGCGAATGTTTCCCGACCACGTCTGCGTATACACGCGGCGCGCGCCGTGCGCTCTCTGATAGTCGATAAACTGTTTGAGCGCTTCTGTGCCGACCCCATGCCCGCGCACATTTTGCTCCGCAATATTGATCCCGACCGCGGGGATCTTCTCGGGATTGTCAAGATAGCTGAGATCGAAGTAGCGGCTGACCCAGCCGACGTGCCTGCCGTCCAGCTCGATCTCGAACTTTTTGCGCGGCACGTCCGGCGGGAGGTCCTTCACCTTTTCATAATAATCCGTCCAGTCCTTCCGCTCCGCTTCCTCCGTCGTTTCCTCCCATTCCCACGGCGCGTCCCAGTCCATCCATTCCGTTTCCGCGGTAAACCACCGCACATAGTCCTCGATATCGGATTCGATCATGTCTCGAAGTACGATCATAGTTCCTCACTTTCCGTTCGTGCCGTTCACGATCGCGGCGTAGACTTCCTCCGGGATCATCGGCGAGCCGATCTCTGTGAGCAATTCTTCCGGGATCTCGCCGGTCTCGGCATAGATCCTGCCCGCTTCGCGGAGCAGCGCAAGGCGCGGCTCGGTGACAACAGCGGCGGAAGGCTCGCTGAACAGCGGGCTTTCCGGCACGGTCAGGATCGTATGGTTGCAAGGGAACAGCAGCTTAAACTGCGCGACCGCGGGCTCGAAGTTGTGTTTGCTGTTCGGGAAGCCGCAGCCGCAGATCATCAGATACCGAAGGTGCGAAAAATCCGCCTGTCCGACATGCTCGTAGCGGTCGCCGACCTTCTCCATCGCCATCGAGGAAAGCGGCAGCGTGCGGTCGATCAGCGCTTTCAGCGGCGCGGGCATGCCGTAGCAGTAGAGCGGAAAGCTCAGAAGCAGCAGATCGCTTTCGAGGATCTTTTCGAGGATGCCGCGCATGTCGTCGTCGTGGATGCAGGTCCCGCCGTTTCGCATGCAGGCAAAGCAGCCGGTGCAGTATTCGATGTGCCGGTCGATCGCGTGGATCGTCTCGATCTCCTGCTCGCCCGCGTCCCGCATGCCATCAAGGAACGCGCGGGTCATGTGCATGACGTCGCTTTTATCGCGCTTCGGACTGCCGTTCAAAACCAGAATCTTCATAGTTCTTTCCTTTTCCGGTCACGGCGTTCCGTTCAGATACAGCCGGTATGGACCCTCCATCTCGGCGATCAGCGGGCAGGCGGACGAAACGTAACCGTCCAGCCATGCCAGAAGCCACACGTCGTGCCCGAACGCATGATCGTTGTACAGCAGAATGATCTGTCCGCTCTCGCCGTCGTAGACAATCGTTCCGGCCGCGGCTTCCTGCTCCGGCTCGACGCCGGAAAGATCCGGCTGCTCGCCCGAGCAGAGGACGATCCCGTCTTCGCCGAACGCGGACGTCTCGCGTTCCTCGCTCAGGATGTCGTCGAGCTTCCCGTCGAACGCCTCCGCAACGATAAACTGCAGCGTGTATCCGCTCCTGAGATAGAGATACGCGCACTGCGGCTCAAGCGTCCTTACGCCCTCGCCGGTCGCAAGAGCGTTGAGATACCGGATCACCGCGTCGAATCCCTCGGTCATGTTTTTGTCCAGGACCTGGTCTTCGGAAATACTGAAATACCCGTCCGAAAACGTAAAGGAAACCGAAGTCGTGTCCGCGTCGTATGCGATCAGATCGCTGTACGGCTGCTTGCTCGCCTTGCGCAGGTCGTGCGCTTCGGCAAGCGCCGCAAGCTCCTCCGCCGCCTTCGGATCGACGTGATACACCGTCCTGACCTCACGGTCGGCATGGGTCTCCTTTTCGGCGATCTCCAGCGTCGCTTCGCCGTTTCTGTCGATCGAAAAGGTTACGTGCCGATACCCGCCGAGCATCCCGCCGCCCGTCGAAACGGAGCAGCTTTTCAGCGTCGTCTGAATTGGCTCCGGTGTGTCCGCGGGCGTCGTCTCGGGGACCGCCGTACTGTTCTCAGGCGTTGTTTCCGTAATATCCGGACCGCTTCCGCCGCCGGAGACGCAGCCTCCGATCAACAGCAGACAAACGGCGATCGCCGCAATTCTTTTCATAACGCTTCCTCCTTTATTGTGTTCACCGCACGAACGGTGCGCGGTATGCCGCATTGATCTCGGCGATCTCCCGTTCGCCGTCGATATAGGGCTGATAGATCGCTTCGATCCGTCCGCCGCCCAAATTGTCGCATCCGCTGCAGAACTCGCATTCCGCTCCGCAGCCGTAAAGCGCTTCGCGTACGATCCGTTCGCGCTGTTCACGCGTCGTGTCCTTGATCAGGATCGATGTCATGGGCTTTTTCTCCGTTTCCTTCCGGTATTACAATGCAAGGTTGCGCCGCGCTTCCGCGCTGCTGTCCGTGATCATGGCAAGCGTACCGCACGCCGCTTTTTCGGCGCAGTCGCCGCAGGTTCCGATTTGCTTTCCGAGCGCGCATTGCCGGATCGGACAGAGCGAATCGCAAAAGACTGTTTTTGCGCCCGCGACCCGACAGCCGTCGCAATTGATCATCTCCGGCATGATCGTGACGCCGTTCAGCGCAGACCATTCCTTTGCGACCTTCTCCCGAAGCGCGTCGTCGTTTTTGACCGTTGCAAGCCGCGCCTCGCATGTTTTGCAGTTCAGCCCGCAGATCGCAAGATAATTGTTTTTCGGATCGATCGCATGCGGATCGGGACCGATTTGGATCCAGTAGCGCTGCTCGATCTCGCCGTCTTCGTTCACGAACTCGTTTTCGAGCACGCCGCCGTTCTTTTGGATCGCCTTTCGGGAACCGATGTTGTCCTTGTTGCAGACGACCAGCACGCGTTCGATCCCGAGCGCTTTGCATTCCTGCAGCGCAAGGCGCAGAAGCTCTGTGGCATAGCCCTTTCTGCGCTCGGTCGGACGGATGCCGTCGCCGATGTGTCCGCCTTCATGCAAAAGAAACGCATTCAGATAATGCCGGATATTCACCGCGCCCAGAAGCCGGTCGCGTTCCTCGTCCAGCAGAAAGAACGTCGAATCCGGGACCTTGCCGTCTGCGGGCTCTTTGAGCTCCAGCTCCCGAAGGTAACGGTCAAAATCGTGAGGATCGTTTTTGAAGATCGCCCACGGGGAGCCGTTCGTGTGATTCTGTTTCTGATCCGCCTTCCACTCGTCGATCATCTCGCCGAGCTGTTTTTCATATGCCTTTGTGAGTCTGATCAGTTTCAGCGCCATGTTGCCCTCCTTGATTCTCACCGTTCGTCGCGTTCCGGAAACAGCGCCGTGTCGATCGCTTCGGCACACTGTTCCGCCGTCATTTCATGCGTATCGACCGTGAGGTCGTAGCCGTCCTTCGGGTAGAGCCAGGTATAGGACGCCTCCGCCGAGCCCGGACAGCGATCCTTTCGCGCCTGCTCGCGCTTCAAAAGCACCTCTAAAGGACAGGTCACCCGCACCGTGTGCAGCGCGTACGGGCGCATCGCGTCCGTGAACTGCCGATAGATCCGTTCGCTGGTGATGACGTGGTCGACGATCACGCTGGACGCGGCGCCGAGCGCTTCCGTCACGCCGCGGATCATGTCGCCCGAGATCTCGAACACGTCGTCCTCGTAGATGGTCTCCTCCTTTGATACGCGCATGTAATCGTCGATCGAAATGATCGCATAGCGCTCTTTTCGGCGTTCCTCCGCGCGCTTTTGCAGCGCGGCGGCAAGCGAGGATTTCCCCGCGGAGGAAGGTCCGTTCAGCAGAATCACATGTTTTGTCATGTTCGTTTCACCCCGTTTTCCGGTATGTGTATATTCTAACACAGCCGCGCCGCCGTGTCACTACGGTTTTTGCCTTGCGCAAAAAGAAAACGCCCTGCGCGGCATTGCAATCCGGCGCGGCGCATGATATACTGAATTGTCAATAAAACAAGGAGATACCGCTATGACGATCCATCAAACCAAAAACGAAAACGCGCTGACCGTCGCGCTCGAGGGTCGGCTGGACACCACGACCGCGCCGGAGCTTGAGGCGGCGCTGCAGAGCTCAATCGAGGGCGTCACCGATCTGACCTTCGACCTTGAAAAACTCGACTACATCTCTTCCGCGGGTCTGCGCGTACTGCTTTCGGCGCAGAAGACCATGAACCGGCAGGGCAGCATGAAAGTCCTGCACGCAAACGAGATCATTCTGGAGATCTTCGAGGTCACCGGTTTCACCGACATCCTGACGATCGAGTAAGAAGCCGCTTCTATCGGAGCGCAAAAGCCGTGCCGAAGGCGACGGAATCGGAGTCGGCGAGACCGGCACTTGGGAGACGCAGGCGGAGACGGCGAAAGCAAAACGGACAGCACGGGAAAGGAGTATGACAGTATGGCACATTGGGAATACACAAAAACCTGGAATTTTGCCGCAAAGGCGGATATCCCGTACCAATACAGCTGCTGCAAGTGCGGTAAATTGGTCAAAGGCAAGGCGGAGATAAAGGAAGAACTGCTGGCAAAGGACACGGCGAGGCGTCCCTCCGACCTGGGAATCACCGGCGCATACAGTCAACAGGTCCAGGCGGAAGTCGTCGACAATCTGCGCAAGCAGCTCGCAAAGCGGCGCGGGGAGATCAAAAGCGGGGATTTCAGTATGCTGGAGCCCTACAAAAAGTGCCCGTATTGCGGAGCAACCCAGAAGTGGGGCGTCCATATTGCCTCCACGATCTTTTTTACACTGCTCGGGCTGGGAGGATTGGCGCTCATTGTGCTGTGCATCATAGCGTGCGTCAAGAAGGGCGATTTGATTTGGCTTGCTTGCGCGGTGGTTCCTCTGCTCTTCGGCGGGATGTTCGCGGTGAAGGCCGTCATGGGTTGGCGGGAAATGCTGTCCGCCGGATCCGGTTCCAAACAAAAGCCCGAAGTGTTCTTCGA
Organism: Christensenellales bacterium; assembly: GCA_045114775.1. Classification (GTDB taxonomy): domain Bacteria; phylum Bacillota; class Clostridia; order Christensenellales; family CAG-138; genus UBA3792. The sequence continues at coordinate 15,383 of JBGULC010000025.1, forward strand.
TCAGTTGGAAAGCCTCTGGCGCGACCAACTGATGAAATGACGCGGCTAAGGCAAAAGACTCTTATGCCGATCTGCAAAACCGGATCGCGAAGCTGAGAGAAAAGCGGAATCGACACATCGAGGATCTGCGCAAGCCGACGCTTTCGGAGCGCAAACGAGCATATAAAACGCCCCCGGCGAGACCGGAGGCGTTTTTTTGTACGGATCATATGCCGAAGATCCAGAGCTTTGCGACGGCGAGAGCTTCCCGAAGGTACATCCCGGCCACATAGATCGGATACCCGTCCGATCCTGCGACGCCCGTTGCGTCGATCCCCAGAAGCGCCGCCATCCGCCGTGCGCGGTAAAGGTGATATCCGCTCGAAACGATCGCTACGCTGCTCACGTCCCCGCCGTCGGCCTGGATGACCGCCTTGGAAAACGCAAGATTCTCCTTTGTGGAGGTCGACCGGTCCTCCATAAGAATCCTTTCGGCCGCGATCCCGTGCGCGGAGAGATACCGGCGCATGCATTCGGCCTCGGAGATATCCTCGCCTTCACCCTGCCCGCCGCTGACGACGACCTTTGCTTCGGGGTTGTCGTTCAGATAGCGCACCGCGCCTTCGAGGCGATGTTCAAGCGTGATCGAAGGGGTCTCCCCGTACACGCCCGCGCCGAGCACCACGACGTAGCTTGCTCCGGCCTTCGGCTTTTCGACCGCCGCTCTGACGATCGGGATCTCCACGATCAGCAGCGCAAGCGCCGTCGCGCCGAAGACGACCGCCGCCGCGATCTTCACGGGCTTTTTGCAGAACGCGAATACAAGCGTCAGCAGGATGATCGCAAGCGGGATCGCGGTCGCGATGCGGTACCCGGCCTGCGGGAAGGTCCAAAGAAAAACAATCAGCCCCGCATGCGCCGCGATCACGATCCAAGGCATCCAGTTGCGCTTCCATGCCGCAAGCGCGCCGAGCGCAAGGATCGGCGCGGACAGGATCCGATACCGCGGATGGATGCCGAACCAGATCACGACGGCTGCGCAGAGGATCAGCAGCAGGCCGATTGCATGCCGGACGGTGAAGGCATTCTTTTTGGTTTTCTCCGGCGTTTTTGTCTGTTCCATAGCGTCCTCCCCGGTCTTGATGCCCGAATCATACCATACAGATGTAACAGAATTGCGTCGAAATTCTGAATTTCCCTGTCATTTCGTAAAAAAGACCGCACGGAGCGTGCGGCCTTGCTTTGATTCCGATTTATTTTGCGGAAAGCGCTTCGTCGATCGCCTTCGCCGCGACCTTGCCCGCGCCCATAGCCGAGATGACCGTTGCCGCGCCGGTGACCGCGTCGCCGCCCGCCCAGACCCGCTCGCGCGAGGTGAGTCCGTCCTCTGTTACGATGATGCCGCCGTGCGAATTGACCGAAAGCCCGGCTGTCGTGTCCTTGATCAGCGGATTCGGGCTCGTGCCGATCGCCATGATCACCGTGTCCACGTCAAGCGTGAACTCGCTGCCGGGAATCGGAACGGGGCGTCTTCTGCCCTTCGCGTCCGGTTCGCCGAGCTCCATGCGGATGCAGCGCATGCCGGTGACAAAGCCGTTTTTCGGATCGCGCGGATCGTCGGGGTTCCGGTAGCCGAGGACCTCCACCGGGTTATTGAGAAGCCGGAAGTCGATCCCCTCCTCCATCGCGTGCTCGACCTCCTCACGCCGCGCCGGAAGCTCGTCCATCGAGCGGCGGTAGACGATGTACACATGCTCCGCGCCGAGCCGCAGCGCCGTTCTTGCCGCGTCCATCGCGACGTTGCCGCCGCCGACGACCGCAACGTGACCGCCCTTCATGATCGGGGTCACGGGGGTCTCCAGATACGCCTTCATCAGGTTCGAGCGCGTCAGAAACTCGTTTGCGGAATACACGCCCTTTAAGGACTCGCCGGGGATGTTCATGAAGTTCGGCAGCCCCGCGCCGGAACCGATGAAGACCGCTTCGTAACCCATCTCAAAGAGTTCGTCGACCGTTAAGGTCTTTCCGATGACCACGTTCGTCTGAATATCCACGCCGAGCGCTTTGAGCGTTTCGACCTCCTTTGCGACGATCGCCTTCGGCAAACGGAACTCCGGGATGCCGTAGACCAGCACGCCGCCCGCGGTGTGCAGCGCCTCGAACACGGAGACCGCATACCCCTTCTTTGCAAGATCGCCCGCACAGGTGAGTCCCGAAGGTCCCGAGCCCACGATCGCGACCCTGTGCCCGTTCGGTACGGGCGCCGCGGGCTGTTCCGACGCGTGCGCGTTGTGCCAGTCGGCGACGAAGCGTTCAAGCCTGCCGATGCCGACCGGCTCGAATTTGACGCCCATCGTGCACTTGCTTTCGCACTGCGTTTCCTGCGGACAGACTCTGCCGCAGACGGCGGGCAGCGACGAGGTTTCGTTGATGATCTGATACGCGCCCTCGAAATCGCCCTCCTTGATCTTCATGATGAAGTCGGGAATGTTGACGTTGACCGGGCAGCCGGAAACGCAGGGACGGTTCTTGCAGTTTAAGCAGCGCTTCGCTTCTTCGAGCGCGATCTCCGCCGTATAGCCCAAAGCGACCTCGCGGAAATTGTGCGCTCTGACTTCCGGCGCCTGCGTCGGCATCTCGTGTTTTTTCGGATCCAGCGGCATCGTCATTTCGCTCCTTTCAGCAGATTGCAGGTTTCTTCGTGCGCGCGGCGTTCAAAGTCGAAATACATCCGACCGCGGCTCATGGCCTCGTCGAAATCGACCTCATAACCGTTGAAGTCCGGCCCGTCGACGCAGGCGAACTTCGTGATCCGCTTGCCGTCTCTTACGAGCGTCAGGCGGCAGCCGCCGCACATGCCCGTGCCGTCGATCATGATCGGGTTCATCGACACCGTGACCGGCACGCCGAACGGCTTTGCGGTCAGCGTCACGAATTTCATCATGATGAGCGGCCCGATCGTGATGATCATGTCGAACGTCTCGCCCGCCTCGAGCATTTCCTTCAGCGGAACGGTGACGTTGCCGTGGCGCGCGTAGCTTCCGTCGTCAGTCATGACGATCAGCCGGTCGGAGCATGCGCGGAATTCGTCCTCAAGGATCAGCAGGTCCTTGCTGCGGAAGCCGATGATTGAAGTCACCTCGGCGCCCTTTTCATGGAACGCCTGCGCCACCGGCATGGCGATCGCGCAGCCAACGCCGCCGCCCACGATGCAGACCTTTTTGATCCCTTCGGTGTGCGTCGGAACGCCCAGCGGGCCCACGAAATCCTGAATAAACTCGCCTTCGTTTTTGGCATTCAGAAGCTCCGTCGTCGCGCCGACGATCTGAAAGATGATCTTGACCGTGCCGCGCGCCTTATCGACGCCCGCGACGGTCAGCGGGATGCGCTCGCCGTCTTCATTGACGCGCAGAATGATGAACTGACCGGGCAGCGCCTTGTTTGCAACGAGCGGCGCCAGAATCTCCATCTGCGTCACGGTCGGGTTCAGGTTCTTTTTGCTTGCGATCCGATACATGCAGCCGTTCCTCCGATTTTTACTATGCTCCTATTGTACACGGGATCGGGATCAGAATCAATACTGAATATGCGTTCAAAAACGGCAAAGCCGCCCGGATTGCTCGGACGGCTTTCGATTACGTTGTAAAGTCACTCTTCGACCTCGATCTCCTTGATGATGCATTCGTTGCCCCGCAGAAGCCACGTTTCGCCGCTTTTGCAGTAGGGACACGTGCGGCCGTACCGCACCGTGGGATAGGTCCGTTTGCAGGAATCGCACCAGGTCACGGCGGGAATGGGTTCCAGTTCCAGCTCCGCGGTCTCGAGCACCGGATGCTTCTTTCGAAAGTAGTTCCAGCAATCAACAAAGTAGTCCGTCACGATGCCGGACACCTCGCCGACCTCCAGCGTCACCCGCGTGATCCTTTGGATCTTTTCCTGCGCCGCGGTCTCCTCCAAGGTTTTCGCAAGGTGCAGGATGATGCCCATCTCGTGCATATCAGTCCTTCGTAAGCTCCTCGATCGTAACGGAATTGCCGGTGTGCGGATGCGTCTTGTGGAATTCCTTCGTCGCCTTGTTGTATTCCCTGCGCTTTTTGCGCATGGCGCGCGCTTCTTTCGAACCGCTGTGCAGCAGGATCTTCAATCCGCGCTTTGCCGCGTACGTGAGAAGTCCTCCGACCTTGTCCTCCGCGCGGCGCATATCCGAATTCTGCGGATGATCGCGCCGCAGATGGATCGCGTCGAACTCGCAGCGCGTGGTGCACAGACCGCAGCCGATGCACTTGCCCGTGTCGACGATCGTTGCGCCGCAGCCGAGGCAGCGGGAGGTCTCGATCTTCACCTGCTCCTCGGTGAGTGGGAGTGTGGGATCGCGGAATCCGTTCTTTGCGTCGATCGAAGGATCCACGGGCGGCACCTGCCGCTGCGCGTGATCGTACTCGTCGATCGCAACGTCGGTCTTGTCAAGCTCCTTGAAGAAGCGGCGGTCGCGACCCAGCGTTTGATTCACGCTGTTCTTCGACACGGCGCGGGCGAGCGATTCGGCAGCCATGTGGCCCTGTCCGATCGCGTCGATCACGAACTTCGGGCCGGTGAACACGTCGCCGCCGACGAAGATCATGGGATCGTCAGTCTGATAGGTGAACGGATCGGCGACGGGGTAGTTGCCGTGGTGGAACTGTACGTTTGTGCCGTCTAAAAGCTTGCCCCACTCGATCGTCTGACCGATCGCAAACACGATCGTCTTTGCTTCAACGGTGATCGTCTCGCTCTCGTCGTACTTTGGGGAGAACTTTTTGGTCTCCGGATCGATCGTGGAGACGCAGCGCTTGAGAACGAGGCCTTTGACCTTGCCCTCGCCGTCCACAAGGACCTCCTTCGGACCCCACGAGGGCTGAATCTTTACGTTCTCCTCCTCAGCCTCTTTGATCTCCTCGGGCGAGGCGGGCATCGTCTCGCGCGATTCGAGGCAGAACATGGACACGCTCTTTGCGCCGAAGCGGTGCGCGGTGCGCGCGCAGTCGATCGCGACGTTGCCGCCGCCGACGACGATCACGTCGCCTTCGAGTCTGCGGGAGTTGTCACTGAGCGCTTTATTGAGGAAGCTCACCGCGATCTCGGTGCCCTCAGCGCGCTCGTTCGGCACGCCCGGCAGCTTGCCGCCCTGACAGCCGATCGCAATGTAAAACGCCTCGTAGCCCTGCTTTTTCAGCTCCTCGATGGTGATATCCTTGCCGACCTCGACGCCGCAGCGGATCTCGACGCCGAGCGCGCGGATCACGTCGATCTCCGCGTCGATGACGTCCTTTTCGAGCTTGAACGACGGGATGCCGTAGGTCATCATGCCGCCGGGCTTTGCGTTCTTTTCGAACACGGTGGGACGGTAGCCCATCTCGCCGAGATAGTACGCGGCGGAAAGCCCCGCGGGACCCGCGCCGATGATCGCGATCTTCTGAGGCCATTCGCCGGTCAGGTTGTTGATGATCTTCTTCGGCACGTAGCGCGTTTCCGCGTGCAGGTCGCGATCCGCCAAAAACCGCTTGACGTCGTCGATCGCGACGGGCTGGTCGATCGTGCCGCGCGTACACGCGTCCTCGCAGCGCTTGTTGCAGACTCTGCCGCAGATCGCCGGGAACGGGTTCTCGCGCTTGATCAGCGCCAGCGCCTCGTCGTAGCGGCCCTCCTTCGCCATCTTCAGGTAGCCCTGGATCGGTACGTGCGCGGGGCACGCGGTCTTGCACGGCGCGGTGCCGGTCTTGTGCGTGTTGACGCGCGCGGAATCGCGGTAATTCTCGTCCCACGCGTACTTGCCCCAGCGCAGCCGGTCGGGGATCGGAGAGGTCGGGTACTGCACCTCGGTGCCGTCCTTTTTGCAGAGCTTCTGGCCGAGCTTCAAAGCGCCTGCCGGGCAGAATTCGACGCAGCGGCCGCACGCGACGCACTTTGTCTTGTCGACGCTTGCGGTGTACGCGGACTTCGACATATTCGGGGTGTTATAGAGAAGCGAGGTCCTTAATGCGTTACAGATCTTGACGTTGCAGTTGCAGATGTCGAAGATGTGATCCTCGCCGTCGATGTTCGTGATCTGATGCACGTAGCCGTTTTCCTCGGCGCGCTTCAAAATCTCGAGCGCCTGCTCCTTGGTGATGTAATGCGCTCTTCCGGTCTCAACCGTGTAGTCCGCCATGTCGCCGAGCTGGATGCACCAGTCGTTCTCGTCGTCCGTGCAGCCCTCGCCGAGCATCGCGCGGGACGCGCGGCAGGAGCAGATGCCCGCCGAGATATGCCCGTCGTACTTCTGCAGCCAATGCGAGATCTTCTCGACCTTGACCGCCTCGCGGTTCGCGGCGACTTCCTTTTCGACCGGGATGACGTGCATGCCGATGCCGTTGCCGCCGGGACGGACCATGGGCGTGATGTGCTCGAGCGGCAAAAATGTCATACGCTCGAACATCTTTGCCACGGGCGGGTTCGCCTCGATGCGGGAGACCGAGGAGTTGAACAGCTCCGCGCTGCCCGGCACAAAGTAGCTCGTGCGGTAGCGGATCTCCTTCGGCGCGCCCGGGATCGGGCCGTCGTCGTTGTAATGATCGCCGTAGTCGTACTCGACGAAGCCGTGTACGCACAGCAGATCCAGCGATTCCTTGAAGAGCTTTTCGCCCATCGCCTTGTTCATCTCAAAAAGCTGCTCGTAGGTATACCACTTGCGCTGCTTCATCGAAAGCGCGATGTCGACCTCGTGCTCGTTTAAGACCTCGCGAAGACCCCAGTATTCCTCATCGGTCGTCTTGAGCCCGAAGAGCTTATGCGGGACGTTGTCCGTGATCTTTGCGCCGAGCTTCGCGTATTTTTTATGAAGCTCCGGCTCGCCGTCGTACTTGGATTTGGTGCGTGGATTCTTGTCGTAAGTCTCGGGCATAATGCTTCTCCTTTATATTTTTATTTTTTATAAAACCTGTCAGTTTTTCCAGTCTTGGACGGCGCTTCTGAGCCAATCCTCCCAGGCTTCGAAGCCTTCGCCGGTCTTTGCGGAGACCGCGAAGATGCGAATATCCGGGTTCAGCTTCCTTGCGCGCTCGACGCACTTATCGAAGTCGAAATCGAAGTACGGCGCGACGTCGGTCTTGGTGATGATCAGAACGTCGGATACCCGGAACATCAGCGGGTACTTCAAGGGCTTGTCGTCGCCCTCGGGCACGGAAAGCAGCATCACGCGCTTGCCCGCGCCGGTGTCGAACTCGGCAGGACAGATGAGGTTGCCGACGTTCTCAAGCACGACGAGGTCGAATTGCTCATCGCCGAGCCCCTCCAGCGCGCGGCGCGTCATGCCCGCATCCATGTGACACATCCCGTCGGTGTGCGCCTGCACGGCCTTCGCGCCGAGCTTTTCGATGCGAACCGCGTCCACGTCGGAATCGACGTCCGCCTCCATGACCGCAATGCGCAGCTCGTCCTTCATGTCGCGGATCGTGCGCTCCAGAAGCGTCGTTTTGCCCGCGCCGGGCGACGCCATCAGGTTGATGAGCAGCGTGTCTTTCTCCTTGAGCTCCCCGCGCAAAACCTCCGCGTCGCGGTCGTTCGAGGCCGTAATCGTTTCCTTCAGTTCGATGATCTTCATGCAAAATCCCCTTTGTTCTGTTATATTTTAGTATATCAAATCCCGCCGCCGAGCGCAAGTACAATCTCCGGAAAACCGGAAAACAACCGGGAGGCAAAGCGTTTGCTCTGCCCCCCGGTTCTGATTCGTTTTTTCTGTCCGGTCGAATCGTCCTGTTTACAGTTTTTTAAGGAATTCCCTGCGGTGCTCGAAGCCGTGGATCCAGTCTGATTTTTTGTAATAGATAAAGTAGATCACGGAACTGATAAACCACGTCATCGGATAGGCGATGAAGAGCAGAATGATATCGTGGCGGATCGCCATCGCGACCGTGATATAGATGACGCGGATCACACACCACACGAGCAGCATGATGATCATCGGCACGATCGCCTTGCCCGCGCCGCGGCAGATCCCCGCGACGGCGTGGGAAAACGCAAGCAGGAAGAAGAACAGCGACTCCACGCGACTCTGCAAAGAGCCGATCGCGATGATCCTCCCGATCGCCTCCGGCGTCTCATTTGAAATAAATCCGGAGATGATCCACCCGCCGAAGAAGAACAGGACGAGTCCGACAACCTCCGCCATGATGATCGAAGCAAGGATCCCGAACCTTGCGCCTTGCTTTGCGCGATCGTACTGTTTCGCACCGAGGTTCTGCCCGATAAAGCTCGTCAACGCCATCGAGAAGCTCATGATCGGCAGGAACACAAAGCCTTCGACCCGCGAATACGCGCCGCACGCCGCCATGGCGTCCGCGTCGAAGCTGTTGATGTTCGTCTGCACCAGCACGTTCGCAAGACCGATCACGGAGTTTTGCACGCCGGTCGGGAGGCCGTAGCGAACGATTTCCCGGAAGCTCTCCCGATCCATGCGCAGCTTTTTCCATTGCAGCTGATAGACCGTGCCCTTGCGGCAAAGCTGCACGAGGCACAGTATGGCGCTGACCGTCTGCGAGGCGACGGTCGCGATCGCCGCCCACTCCACGCCGAGCCCGAACACGGCGATAAACAGCCAGTCCAGCAGCACGTTGATAAGCGAGGACACGATCAGGTAGATCAACGGACGCACGCTGTCGCCGACGGCGTTCATGATCCCTTTCATGGAATTGTACATGACCAGTGGGATCGCGCCCAAGAAATAATAGCGAAGATACGCGACGGATTTCGGCATGACGGTCTCCGGCACGCCCATCCAGCGAAGGATCGTCGGCGTCATCGTGACGCCGAATACCGTCAGCACAGCCCCGCAGATCAGGGAAAACACGATATTCGTATGCACCGCGCGAGAGACCCGCTCCGGATCGCCCGCGCCGAAATGCCGCGAAATCACAACCCCCGCGCCCATCGACGCGCCGACGAAAAAGCTGATCAGCAGATAGATGAGGTTTCCGGTGGAATTGACCGCGGCAAGCGCTTCATAACCGATGTAGTTGCCGACGATAAATGAATCCGCCGTATTGTAAAGCTGTTGGAAAAGCTGGCTCAGAAAGATCGGCAGCGCAAACAAAACGAGGGTCTTCCACGGTTTCCCCTCGGTCAATAGCCGTGCCGGACGTATCAGCCGATGCAGTGATTCAGACAGCTTCATATCGTTTCCTTTCGGGTTCCTTTTCCCGTCGCCGGAAATACGGCGGCGCTTTCGCTCCGCCGCGCAACATTAAAAGCATAATACATTTTGTTTCCGATTTCAACAATTTCAGTAAAATATACTGTATCGCGAAAAAAGCCGCAAACGGATACCGTCCGCGATCTGCGTTCTATTTCGTTTGCCGGGCAAGATACGCCTGCTTTTTCCGTTCGTCCTCCGCCTCCAGGGAAGACGCGTCGTGAATGCCGCCCAAGTATTCGAGATGGTGCCGGAACTCGTGGCGCAAAATGCCGCGCAGGATCTTCTTGGCTTCCGCCGCGTCCGCCTGCGGATACGCCCGGTCGAAGGAGCCCTTGTACAGGATGATCTGCCGGACACCGGAATAGATCTTGTACAATCCCAGCGTATAGAGATCGTCTCCGCGCGCATAGGACGGGACCGGCGAAGCTTCCGAAACGATCACGCCCCCGGAAAGCTCCCGAAAGAATGCCTCCGGCAGCTCGTCCAAAAGCTCCGACACGATTGCTTTGAATTCTCCGACGTCGATCATTTTTTCTCCCGCAGCATTGGTTTGCATTTATCATACCATCCCGGCGGAGAAAAGTAAAGAAACATACATCAGATGCCGAGCCGTCCCGTCTTTCGCTTTCATCTTTTTTTGTTCTGCCGGACCGGATCCCGGATGCGGCATCGGCAGATCTCCCTCTTTTGCAAAGATCGTTGAAAAAAACCGGACAAATTCACCGTCTGATATAGACAATGTCGGGATTCTTTGGTAAAATATCGGTATGTTGAGCGCGCGTTGTTCAACCGAAAAAATTGATCCTGTCATACAGGAAAGGAGAGCTCCGTGAAAGTATTCAAACCGATCCTCGCCGTATTGCTTGTCCTTCTTCTCATTCTCCCGAGCATCCCCGTGTCGGCGGCAGACGCCTCGCAGAAGACGGAAAACACGCGCGGCGTCAACAACTCGATCATTATCGACACCGATGCGACCGGCGGTTACGAAGGCGATTACGTCGTCATCTACAACCCCGCAACGTCGTCCAGTACGTCCTACTCCACCGGCACGATGACCGGTCTCATTGAGACGACCATCGAGGCGAACGCCAGCACGTTCCCGATCCAGAGCGCGATGAATCCGGAAAAGCCGATGCACAAGATCGACATCGACTCCGCATTGAGAACGCAGGCGCAGTCCGAAGTACAGTCGGTCACGCCGCAGGACCCGGTCAAGGCGTCCTACAGCGTCGGCGAAACCAAGACCTTCAGGATCCTCCAGCAGTACTCCCCGACCGGCAGCTCCAGCGTGTCGTTTGAATGCCTTTATGTTGGACAGCACTGCTACATCTGGACGCCGGTCTCCTCCTCGAACAATACCTATCCTTTGGACGAGATCGATTCCACCTATGCACAGCTCGCCGCGCAGGAGTTCGACTCCAAGTTCGATCTCATGCAGTCCTCCTTCGGCAACCACACCAACGGTTCCTCCGGCGACGGCAAGCTGCACATGCTGTATTACAACATCAGCGACGGATGGCAGCCCGGTCAGGGCTATGTTGCCGGCTTCTTCTATCAGGTGGACATTACCAACAACGGTCTGCCCATTCTGAACATCGACACCTACCCGGGCGTCTACTACAAGAATTCCGCCGGTACCGAATACAAGCGGATGGACGATACTTACAACACCATGGTGCATGAGTATCAGCATCTGATCAACTATTCCAACACCAGCAGCATGAGCACCTGGCTCAACGAGTGCTTCTCCGCCGCGGCGGAGGAGATCTGCTACCCCGGCAGCTCGGTCGTGGGCCGCATCCAGTCCTGGGAGGAATATTACTATTCCGACAACAACGACTGGCAGAATCCGCCGAAAGAGTTCATGTATGATTCCGCGAACAGCCTCCACACGGGCTTTTCGATGTACAACTGGGACAACAATCTTGACAACAACGCGATCCTTGCGCTGTACTCGCAGGTCTCCTTCTTTGCCCAGTATCTGTTTACCCGCTTCGGCAACACGATCTACAAGCAGATCTCAAGCAAATACAGCAGCAGCGAAACGTCCGCCATCGCAAGCGCGACCGGCGTGAACTGCGCGGACCTGGTCCGCGACTTCCGCGTCGCCGTGACTGCCAACGCCGCGCAGAATCAGTATAACGGCATCTACGGCTTCAAAACGCAGAACGGCTACGATCCCTCGCAGTACAACAACGTCGAAAATCCGTGGAGCCTTCTGGGACCGGTCATCTTTACCGGCACGAGCTGTTCGATCAAGGGCGGCGGCGCGATCACGGTCAAGCCGGTCAACGGCGTTTACAATCCGCCGTCCGGCGCAAACTCCAACCTGAAGTACATCGGCATCAAGCTTGCTTCGCCCTATACCGTCACTGCGGTCTCGAACAACGAGGCGTGGGGCACGGTCTCCGTCGACGGCATCAAGATCACCGCAACGCCCGCAACCGGCTACTACGTCTCCGGCTATGAGATCGTAAGCGGCACCGCGACCGCGACGGTCAGCGGAAACATCATCACCGTCACGCCTTCGAGCGACTGCACGATCCGCGTTATCTTTGCACCGAAGCCCTCTTACACCGTGAACTTTGTCGCCGTCGGCAGCAGCGAAGGCAGTCAGACCGCCTTTGACGGCGACACGATCACGCTGCCGAGCTCCGTCAGCGTCAACGCGGAGGGCTGGACGTTCTCCGGCTGGACGGACACGGAGGCTCCGAACGAAACGACGCTGAAGCCCGGTTTCCTTGCACCCGGCGCAAGCTACACCGTCACCGCGAACACGACGCTGTACGCGCTCTATACCCGCGTGGAAGAGGGCGCAGGAGAAGTCGGCTATGAGTTGGTTTCCAACGCGCCGACCGACTGGACCGGCAACTACGTCATTACCTACGGCACCGACACGGGCATGTACGTGATGACGGGCGTCACGCCAAGCTCCAACGGCGCGCAGATCGAAAGCGCCGCCAACGCAACCACCTATGCGAACGCAGGCGTTTCGCTTTCGGGCTCTGTCCTCAGCAACGTCGCGAACAGCTACATCTTCAAGCTTGCGAAGCACGGCAGCTATTATTCCATCCAGAGCGCATCGACAAACGCGTACGTCGGCGAGGACTCCTCCTCGTATCTGGCGGGTTACACGAGCTATACGTCCGGCAACTGCGACTGGACGCCCGGCACGCTGGACAACGCCAGCAGCGCGACGCACGCCAACAACGGCAGCTATCCGCTCCTCGGCTTCAGTTCCGGCAGCGGGTACTTCTGGTCCGGCAGCACATCGAGCGGCGCGTCTGTCGCAAAGAACGTCCGTTTCTGGAGAGAGAACGGCGGCAACCTGACCTACTACACCACCAACCCGGTCGCGCCGCATACGCACACCTACGGCGATTGGACCTCGAACAACGACGGCACGCACAGCCATTCCTGCTCGGAGTGCGGCGACGTCGTCACCGAAAACTGCACGTACAATGACGTGGTGACCGCGCCGACGCAGACCGAACAGGGCTACACGACGCACACCTGCACCGTCTGCGGTTATTCCTTCGTGGATAGCTACACCGCGGCGCTCGGCTACACGGTGACCTTCTCCGTGCCCGCAGGCGTTACGGCGCCCGCAGCCATGAACTGCCAGGCAGGCGCGTCCATTACGCTGCCCACCGTCACCGCACCCGCGGGATACACCTTCCTCGGCTGGGTCACGGAGGATTATGTGAACGTCGCGACACTGCCTGCGGTACTCACCGGAAGCTATGCTGCAACCGCGGACATCACTTTGAAAGCGCTGTTCTCGCACACCGAGACCGAAGCGGCGGCCTTTGAGCTGGTCACCGAAGCGCCGGATGCCTGGGAAGGCAGCTACGTTATCACATTCGGCAAGACCGACGCCATGACCGTCCTGAAGGGCGTTGCGGGCAACAAGAAGCTTGAGTCCGCATCGGCAGGCGCCGCAGCCGCGTTCTCCGCAACCGGCATGGCGCTGGACGGCGAGACGCTGGCGAACGTAAACAGCGACTACGTCTTCACGATCGCAGCGGCAGGCGGCAAGTTCACCGTGCAGAACGCTGCAACGGGCACGTATCTCGCAAGCCGCGGCGGCTATCTGTACAGCTACAAGACCGATACGGCAAGCTATGACCGCTGGACGTTCACGATCGCCGATGGCGCCGTCGACGCCACGAACGCGGCGAGCAAAACGCTTCCGCACCTCGCCTTCTCGCCGAAGAACTACTTCATGATCGGCCGCAACGTCGATGCACAGATCTTCTTCTGGAAGCTCTCCGGCGCATCGGAAACCACGACCTACACCACGGTCATCGGATGATCCGATAAACAAACGCAAAGCGCTGTCTCAAACGGGACAGCGCTTTTGATTTGCTTTGCGCGAGACTATACGCCTCACGCGCATTCCGTGCTATGCCGCAAAGCTGCCCACAGACCGGTTTTGCGATCGGCGCCTTCGAGTCCCTTCGATCATACCAAAAATCTCAGCCCGGTAAAGGTTGGCAGTATCATTTTTTCGTCGTGAGGGCGTTTACAACCGAACATGGCGACGCGCGATTAAACGCGCGACGGCACCTCTGTATCGAAGCGCAGCGGAGTGGGTGCGGAACAAAGCGCAGCGATGACTTGTTTGTGAAACAAAAAAAATCGTCGCAAGCCAAGTGAAGCTTGCGACGACGTGGTACGAGTAGAGATAACTGACTCAGGAGCGGGCGACCATATTCTTAGTTTTTATGGACTCTAAATATTTTGTGATTTTCTACCCATACGCTATTATATACCCTCTGTCACTTTTTCGCCTCAGTCCACCCTAATTGTATCCAAATCAGAGTTCTTCTATGGTACGGGAAGAGATGACTGGATCAGCGGCAAACGATCACATTCCGTCGCATGGTTTAATCACCGTTCAGGAAAGAACACTCCTGCTTCCGTAAGCGCCGGGAGAACATCACGTCAGAAGATCAGCTGTTCTCAGAAACTGCCGCCCAGGTTCTCCAGTGTGTCGATGATTACAACGCAGTCTTCTCGGACCGTCTGCATTACTAGCTTCATCAGGTTCTCGGGAATCGCTACGCAACCGCCGGTGTATGGTTTGAGCGGGCCGAAGCAGTGCAGGAAGATCGCGGAGCCGCGGCCGGGCGTACCTTCCTCATTAAAGCTGATGTTCAGGCAGTACTGGTATTGATATTCATAGTCCACGATGTGCTCGCTGTCGTCCATGACGAGATCCGGAACCTCCCGGATGTCCACCATCTGGTTGTACTGACGATCCTGATCGCCGGACCAGTAGGTACTGTCGTCCACCTGAATGTAGGGGATTGCGCAGCCGGGGTCAGCAGCAATGCCGAAGGCCTTGTTGAAGTGATAGACCCCAATCGGTGTCTGGGCGCACCCCTCCCTGTGGTCCGCATCCTGACAGAGGCCGTTCAGACCTACAAAGCCGGGGGTGGACAGGATCTGCTTCCAGTTTCCCGCCTCATCCCGCTGGTGCATCGAGATGGTTGCGGTAGTCTTGTCCATGCCGAGGCCGGCGACTACGAACAGCTGGGTCACGTTCTCATCCTGCGCGGCAGGGAGGTTCACCACCCATGCGGGGGAATCCGTCACATGCTGGATGTTTGCATGTAGATCGTTCGGGCTTTCTTCTGTCCACGCACAACCGGTCAAGGTCAGTACCATAACTAATGCGGTCAGGATCATGATGCACTTCTTCATGCCTTTCATAAAAACACCTCACGGATAAAGCATAGATATTTCATCTTGACTATTATATCATTGCAGCAGATTATTGGTCAAGAGGCGGGGAACAGCGTCATATTTGCTTAACCCTGACAGCCATCGGAATATGTTATATGGTCCATGATTCAATGGCTGTCCGTATGCTGCGTGGAGTAGCAAAGAGTAACGCTGAGTGAAGCGGCACTTTATATGTAAGAGATTTGCACACATCATGAATGACAAGAGTGCCCAAGCAGCGACTTGCGTACGGAAAGCCCGGAAAGCCTTAGCTATCTGAACTCTATGGAAAGAAGGCGCGAAAAGGAAGGCTCTGATATTTAGCAATAATAGCGATGTGCATTTTTTGCACAATATAGGCAGAAAGGATTTGCAATACTATCCAAATTGCGTAGCACACACTTCACACAGCAGTAAAAATCGGTTATAATATGGATCTGACGGCGAACCTTGTGTTTGGGTTCAGACAAATAAAAAGGATCAGTAATAGATTTCGACAAATCGAAGTTTGTGCAGCTAAAAGCAGATGAGACTATGAGAATGAATCGGCCGGTGAGGATTGGAATGACAGCAAGTGAATGGAGGAATAAAAATGCTTGAAAAAAAACTGTTTCGCTCGGACATGATTAAGTGTGTACTCTGTCAGGACGCCCCCTGTTCAAGCTCCTGCGGAAAGCTTGACCCGGCAGGTCTGCTGCGAAGCATCTGGTTTGACAATGAGAAAACCGCTGCTTCGAGATTCCCGACAGTGAATCCTTGCCTGCGTTGCTCCGCGCCTTGCGAGACTGCCTGTGTCCGGCCGCATGAGGTTCCCATCCGGGAGTTGATGACGCGGCTGCACGACGAGGTAAAGCCGGAGCTGGAGTTGGAACTGCCGGAAGAGGAACGCAGGCTTCAAACGGATCTGTGCGGCATTCCGCTGGATAATCCTTTCCTGCTCTCGTCCTCTGTGGTGGCCAGCACCTATGACATGTGCGCTCGCGCCTTTGAGGCGGGGTGGGCAGGCGTTGCGTTCAAAACCATCTGCTCCTTCGACATACACGAGGCTTCGCCGCGCTTTTCCGCTATCACGGGCGATAACGGCAGCATCATCGGCTTCAAGAATATCGAACAGCTCTCCGATCACAGCGTAGCGGAAAACATGGAGATCTTCCGCCGACTGAAAGAGAAGTACCCTGGCAAATTCATTCTGGCCTCCATCATGGGGCAGAACGACGCGGAGTGGGAGGAGCTGTCCCGGCTCTGTGAGGAAAACGGCGCAGATGCCATTGAGCTGAACTTCTCCTGTCCCAACATGGTGGATGGCGGCCTCGGCTCGGACATCGGCCAGGTCCCGGAGCTGGTGGAACGATTCACCACTGCGGCAAGGCGAGGGACAAGGCTTCCGATCCTTGCCAAGCTCACGCCAAATGTGGCGACTATGAGCCCGGCAGCCGAGGCAGCAAAGCGCGGCGGTGCAAATGGAATCGCTGCCATCAATACGATTAAGAGCATTATCGGAGTAAATCCCCATACTTACGTTTCCTCCCCTGCTGTGCACGGGATGTCTGCCGTGGGCGGTTACAGCGGCAGCGCGGTCAAGCCCATTGCCCTGCGTTTCATCGCGGAGCTGGGGCAGAATCCCGCGCTTCAGGGCATGCACCTCAGCGCCATGGGCGGTGTGGAGAGCTGGTCAGACGCACTGGAATTCATTATGCTTGGTGCGGGCAGCGTTCAGGTCACGACCGCCGTGATGCAGTATGGTTATCGCATTATCGACGATCTCAAAGCAGGGCTCAATTACTACCTTGCGGAAAAGGGCCTTTCAAGCGTGAAAGAGGCCACAGGGCTTGCATTGGATTCTGTCAGCGAAACAACCGACGTATTGGAACGGGGCACGATAGTCTTCCCAAAATTCAATCGTGAAAAGTGCATTGGCTGCGGAAGGTGCGAGATTTCCTGTGCCGATGGCGGGCATCAGGCGATTCGATTGAACGAAGGTAGAAAACCGATCCTGGACGGAAAGAAATGTGTGGGCTGTCATCTCTGTATACTGATTTGTCCGGAGCGGGCGATTTCTTCGAGCAGAAAACGCATTTCGCGAGCATGAGCAAATACTTGCAGGATACCGCTTCCAAAAGTATGCAGCAGCTTCCAGTTTCCAGGGTTCAATAGGTAATCTGGATCTGCCAAGTGATCCGAAACAAGACGTGACGGAGAACACACGCAAGGGCGTAGCGGTCCGTTACCTTCCCAGAACAGAGTCTGCGTAACGGGCAAAAAGAAATCGAGTGGAGATAACTCGAGTCAGTTATCTCCACTCGAAATGGTGCCGGTGGTGGGACTCGAACCCACACGATGTCGCCATCAACGGATTTTGAGTTATTTGAGGCAAAGCGAAGGAAGATCCTTTTGCCGTCATTCACAGGACGTGAAAGAAGTTCGAAAAAGCCCTGATAATCTGTGCTTTTTCGGTTCAAAGGGCAAAAGTTTCCGTTGCGTCTGCATTTACGGGTTTTGGGTAGGCATTTCGTCAGAAAAAGAAATCGGAGGCCAAATGGAGGCCAAAACACTAAAATCACAGTAATTGTCATGTCAAATCTGCGTGAATCATCTGCCATTGACACATCAGAAAGGAGATGAAAACATGACCAGATTTGAGTATGAAAGGAAAATGGAGCGATACCCCGACGTGGTTACCATCGAACAGTTCAGGGAGATGCTGGGCGGGATCGCAGACGGCACTGCTCGCAAGCTACTGCGCGAGGGACGTGTACAGCATTTTATGATTCGCACCACCTACTATATCCCGAAGATCCGCGTGATCGATTATCTGGTGAGCCAGCATTACCGTAAGTACAGGCATAAACTGCGACACAGGATTGAATAACCTTGGTATTGACAGACAAGGGCAGTTTCAGCCGGAAACTGCTCTTGTCTTCGTGACGTTCATCGTATGCAATATTGTTGGCAGAGACAAACTGGAATTTGAAAACCACGATTTCATAAGTGGTTACTGCCCCTCATAGGGCTTTAATAAAATCCTCCAAAACGCTTGAAAACAAAGGATTTATCGCAATGTGTCCGCCTTATCCCTTTATACGATTTCACTTGCGTTTATGCTTCCCTCGCCACCTCATAAGGGCAAAAATAAGGGAAGAAAAATCTGATAACAAGCTATAAAAACAAGTGGCAATCGGGAAACTGTGACATATGTGCGAATATATTATACTGGAGGATTTCAAGATGGACAAGTACATTTATGATGAAAACAACGGTCTTTGGTATGAACTGCAAGGCGAATACTATTTGCCGTGCCTTAGCTTGCCACCCGAAGAAGAAAAGCCTATCGGGATATGGGGACAGCGGCACAAACGCTACCTGAAAGAACATAGAAAAGCAACCTACACAACACTTCTGACCAGCGGTAAGCTCAACACTTATCTTTCCGGCATCAACGAACAGGCGCAGGAACGCTTTGAACGGCTCATAGATGGCATGAAGCAGGCACAGGGTATCACGGAACAATTAAAGGTGGAAAACGCCTTAGAATGGGTCAGGAGAATGAATAATATACGGGCTTGTGCGATGGAGATTGTGAATAAAGAAATCATCTTCGCATAGCAGACTGGCGGTAACGCAAAGCGAGGGGTAAAGGTGTAAATGCCTTACCCCTCGTATTTTATGACGAGAATATGGCTTAACACAAGGCATTTGTGGGTTAAAAGCGCTACAGTAGAGAGATTATGCTGAAAACATAGGGTTTGGCAATCCAAAAGCAAACTTTTTATGAATGTTGTCTGTTGCCTCTTGACTTATATCGGCAATCTATATATAATCGATATGTAGACTGTCGATACAAGGAGGGACATATATGGCAATTGATAAATCTCTGATTTCAGGGAATACAGATATGCTGATTTTGAAGCTGCTTGAAAAACAAGATATGTATGGGTATCAGATGATAGAAGAACTTGCGAAGCAATCCGACCATACTTTTGAATTGAAAGCAGGAACATTATATCCTCTGCTCCATCTCTTAGAGCAAAAGCAGTATCTTGTGTCCTATGACGGAGAAACTGTTGCGGGGAAAACAAGAAAATATTACAGGATTACAGATGAAGGGAAAAGATTTCTTGTGGTGCGGCTGTCTGAGTGGGAAAGCTACTCTGCCGCAGTCAATAAGGTTTTGTCGGGGGGTGTTTTGCTTGCAGGAATATAATTCTCCCGAAGAATATATCAAGGATGTTCAAAGATACATTCGTTGGAGCAGAGCAAAGGTTGTGGCAACAAGAGAGCTTTCTGACCACATAAACGACCAATACGATGCTTTGCGGGAAAACGGTCTGAATCAGAAAGAAGCAATGAGAAAAGCCATTGAAGAAATGGGCGATGCAGATGTAGTTGGGACAGAGCTTGATATTGTCCACCGCCCGAAAGTGAATTGGCTGTTGCTGCTCATAGCAGGCGTGTTGCTGCTGAGTGGTATTCTAATCTCTGCTATGCTAACCTCAATATCCCTGACCGTACCAAAGATAATCGGTATTGTGCTTGGAGTTTGTGTTGCTGCTTTTTTGTATTTTATTGATTACACTGTCTTAATTCGCTTTCCAAGAGCGTTATACGGACTGCTCTCACTGGCGGCAATCTTCGGGCTACTCTATGAATTATGGAACGGATTTGCACCGCTTGGATACGGTTTTCTGTTCTACCTGCTGCTATGCTATCCGATTGTTTTGGTCGGAATCCTGTTTTATGAAAAGAACAGTGAAAGCGAGACAAAAATCATACATTACTGGCTATATGCTATTTTTCCGCTGACTTTAGCGTTAATAAATCAAGCGTTTCCAGTTTTTGTGTTGCTGTTGGCTTGCGAGCTATTCATCTTTTGCTGCGGGTTAAAATTAAAATGGCTGAAATGGAATCGTGTTAATATCTTCGGTGTGGCTTGTATGCTGATTTTTCTTATTATCGGAGTGTACCTGTTAAGCCGCTTTTATCATCTTTTTCGCTTGCAGGAAAATACAGGATATTTACAACAGCTCGATTTCTTTTCGGTGTTTCGTGAAGCGGAGTTAATTGGAAAAAGCGGAATGCCTGTTGATGTGAAGGTAATGAGCTACTTCTATGACCACCCAATCACCCTGCTCCTGTACGAATACGGAAAATTTTCACTTATATTTTTGCTGTTTGTATTCGGGATATTGTTTGCTATCCTTTACAGGACTTCAAAAAAGCAGGATACAGAGGTTGGCAAACTTCTAACCAATACCGTGCTGTTGATTTATATTTTACGAATTGTTTTCACTGCCTTATCCGACATTGGGGTTCTTCCGAACTTCTTTATGTGCGTCCCCTTCGTTGTAACAGGAGGAATGTTCATTATTTACGATATGGCACTTGTTGGAATTATCCTATCAGTAAACCGCAATGAGAGCATTGCAAAGGATTGGATTAAATTAAAAAGCAAGCGTAACGCTGCTAAAAACGGAGGTCAACTATGAAAAAATTCTTATGTGCTATTCTATTCTTGACGATGGTAATCAGTCTCTCCGCCTGCGGCGGTAAAGGCGTTTCGACACTTGTGAAGCATTATGGTCAGGAAAAGGTCGATGAAATGGAAATCGAGTGTACCGATGAAACACAGCTAAAGGTCGCAAATGACCTCATAGCAGAAGCAAAGGATATTATGTCTTACTGCGGGTCAGGAGACGGTACGAATAAAGAGGACTGCGATGCGTTAGAAAGATACTATTTCTTTGATGATAAGGCGGTTCGGGCAGATGTTTCGATAGAACTTGTAACCACCAAACAGGAAAATGGGAAGGGATATATCTGGGTGAAATATTCAGCCGATTATTACGATAAGGATGATACTCTCATTTCTGGTAACGGAGAAGCATATTCACGTTGGGATATTGAACAGTTAGATGGAAAATGGACGGTAACGTTAATTGACGAAATACCGTAAGGATTGGTGAGTGTATGCAGAAACAAGCCGAATGGATATTATGTCCTGTTTGTGGCAACAAAACCCGTGACAGAACAAGATATGATACGGTCTTGAAAAACTATCCTCTCTACTGCCCGAAGTGCAAGCAGGAAACGCTGATAGAAGCAGAGAACTTGAAAGTAACCGTTATAAAGAAACAGGAAAACTAATCTCTATGCCGAACGATATCCGATTTACGGATTTTCTGAGAGACTGGTTGAAAATGATGCGTTCCAGTGTGGAAACCGTTACCTACGTTGCATATGAAAAAGCGATCCGGAACAAAATCATTCCGTATTTCGACAAGCGCCATCCGAAGCTTTTGCTTCGTGATGTTACGCCTAAGCACATCCAGGATTACTACACCTATGAGATGGATGTATGCGGCGTCAGCGCGAATACAGTGATTCACCGTCATGCGAATATCCGGAAAGCACTGCAATATGCCTATCGGACGGATCTGATCGAGAGCAATCCTGCCGACAAGGTTCAAAGACCGCGCAAGGAACGCTTTGAGGTCATTCCCTACAAAGAGGCTGAGCTTGACGCTCTATTCCGGGCAGTGAAAGGTACCAATCTTGAGCTGGGCGTGATTCTGGCGGCGTTTTACGGGCTTCGTCGCAGTGAAGTGTGCGGGTTGAAATGGAGCGCAATTGATTTCGAGCGAAAAACCATCACCATTCGGCACACAGTCACACAAGCAATGGTGGACGGAAAAATAACGCTGATAGAAAAGGATCGTACCAAGACGAAATCTTCTCATCGGACTCTTCCTCTTGTGAAACCGTTCGAGGATCTGTTGTACGCAATCCGGGACAAGCAGGATGCCAACCGTCGTATCTGCGGAGATTGCTATTGTAAAAACTATAAAGACTACGTCTATGTAAACGAGATGGGCGAACTGATCAAGCCGAACTACCTGACGCAGGCGTTTCCGGAGTTTCTGGAAAAAAACAGGCTTCGTCGCATTCGTTTTCATGACTTGAGGCACAGTTGCGCCAGTCTGCTGTACTCTCAGGGCGTTGCACTGAAAGATATTCAGGAATGGCTGGGCCACAGCGATATCGCCACTACCAGCAACATCTATACCCATCTTGATTACTCGTCCAAGGTTGCTTCAGCAGAGGCGATTATCGGCTTTTTCCCGGGAAACGGAGCACAGAGGAAAGAGCCTGTGGCCTCCAAAATGGCCTCCAAAAATCCGGAAAGCCGCATAATCGCTGGGGAAATCGATCATCAAAAATTCTGAAAAACGAAAAAAAGATGATAGCGAGCGTAACGGATCAGGCACCCGATATTCGAGCCCCAAAAAGCTCGAAACCCCAGTATTTACTGGGGTTTCGTGGTGCCGGAAGTGGGACTCGAACCCACACGGGGTATTAGCCCAGCGGATTTTGAGTCCGCCACGTCTGCCAATTCCATCATTCCGGCAAAAACCTTCTTTTCGTATAGGCCTCTGGAAAAACTCCGGAAATCGGAGGCCAAAATGGAGGCCAAAATGCGAAAATCGTGATTCTTCAATTCTCAAAACGCCTTCAATTAGGGACTTTTTTGCGCCTTCGGCGGGAAATGACGAATGAGATTTTGAGTCCGTCACGTCTGCCAATTCCATCACACCGGCAAGGTGCTTTTTATTTATAGCACAAATCAAGCGAAAACGCAAGGTTTTTTTCGAACGGCCGTGACGATTGTTCGGCGGCGCGTCCGTGCGTTTCCATACGAACGCCCCGAGCGGGTCGGGGCGTGTACGTACGGTTTTAAATGCGAAAAATCAATACTTGAGGATCGTGTCTACCGGATAGCCCGAAAGCGTCTCTCTGCCGGGGAGATCGGTGAGCTCGATCGCAAACACGCAGCCGACCACGACGCCGCCCGCCTTCTCGACGAGCTTCGCGCAGGCAAGCGCGGTGCCGCCGGTGGCCAGAAGATCGTCGACGATCGCGACGCGTTGACCGGGCTTGATCGCGTCCACATGGATCTGCAGCTCGTCGGTGCCGTATTCAAGGCCGTATTCATAGCCGATCGTCTGATACGGGAGCTTGCCGGGCTTTCTTGCCGGAACAAAGCCTGCGTGCAGCGTGCTCGCGAGCGCAGAGCCGAAGATGAAGCCGCGCGCCTCGGGTCCGACGATCAGGTCGACGTCCCGGTCGAACAGCGGCTGCGCCATCTCGTTGACAAGCGCTTCAAAGCCGTCCGCGTCGCCGATCAGCGGCGTGATATCGCGAAACAGAATGCCCGGCTTCGGGAAATCGGGGATATTGCGTACCAATGCTTTGAGATCCATAGGTTCCTCCTTGCGGCGCATGCCGAACAGATTACGTTTGATTATAGCACGGTCGCCGCTCTTTTTCAACTGCTGATGCGAAAAAAGCAGGGCTGCGCAACTGCGGATGATTCCAGATCGCAAGATTCAGGATCCGAGATCGATCCACAAGGCGGGACGGACGCCGCCGAGAATGTTGTACACAGCGCGACCGTCGCTCTCGACGGAGCCGTCGCCGAGGACCAGTGCAGCGTGGTCGGAAAGGCAGCCGGGCGATCGCAGCCACCACGAGCAGGCGGCTTCGCCGTCTGCGGAAAATCGGCTGCTCCTCCACACGCCCTGTGCTTTCGTATAATCCGTCGGCACACACTTCCTTGCTTCGTCCGAACCGAAATACCGGTCGACCTCTGCAATACTCAGAAGGAATATCTTATCTGTGGTATCATTCCCGGGCGACGTATCATACGACGGATTCCGATCGGCGATTACCGCGGTATCGATCATGCAGTTTCGTTCCTCATCATTGAATGCATGCAGAAACGGTCCGTTCAGCCATTCGCGTAAGGAGCAGGTTTCCCACGTGACATCGGCCTTGGACGTATCGTACTGGTTGCAATCGAGCGCATATTTGCTGATCACGAGCGCTTTATCGCCTTCTTTTGCAAGAACGATCCATTCAATATCCTCGTCGCCGTTTGAAAGATCGTTGTCCTGCTCATACCTGCCGAATGTGATCACATCGCCGACGGATACATTTTTATTTGATCCCGCACCGGATGGGTTCCCGCTCCCGCACCCGACGATGCTCAGCGTCATGATTGCCGCAAGAATCACGACGATTGCTTTTTTCATTGGGCGTCTCCCTTTCTGTTGCCAATATGCCGTATCGATGAAAACCCGTAACCCGCGATTCCGAAAGCTTCCCGAAGATCCTTCGTCGCTTTGCTCCTCGGAATGGCGCATGCCGCAGCGGATGATCTTACGGCAGAAGTCCTTCCTTTTCCAGCTGCACGACCGCTTTGTAGTCGAACGGCTCGGTTGCGATATCCGGGTATTTCGAGTGGTCGTAGCGCCAGAAATAGGACTTGACCTTGCACTGCTCGTTCGTCCACATAAAGCACTTGTGCTTGTGCCGCGGGGCGACTGTCGGATCGAAGTGATACCAGCCGGTGCCGATGTTCACAAGCACCCAGTAATGCCTTGTTCTGCCGCCGAGCCGCGTCACGCTCATGTATTCGACGCCGAGCTCGTCCAAAAGCGCGCGTGTGACGGAATAGAATGTGAAGCAGTCGCCGCGGCCGGTTTTGAATCCGCGCGCCGCCTCCTTCCGCCAGTCCGACTTGTCCGAATTGCCGACATAGTGTACGTGCCCGCGAACATAGTCGAACACGGCTTTCATCTTTTCCGCCGTAACCATATCGGGCGTAATGATCGTATCGATCACGGACTTCGCAAGCGCTTTGACCTCCTCCTCGGAGACCGTCGCTGCGACGAGCGTGAATTTACACTCCATACTTGTGCGGTTGCCGGAAACGTCCTCTGCGGTATAAACGACCGTATACTTGCCCGCCTTGTCCGGCTGCACCTGCGAATCTACGGAGACCTTGACGCGTCCGTCCACGGCGTCCTCGGCATAGACCTCGGCAAGATAGACGATCGGCTCGCCGACATAGCCGGAGCGGTTGATCACGCCGTACAGCTCCGGCGGCTCCTTGTCCTCCGAAAGCGTGATCACTTCCTCGCAGTCCGCGGTGTTGCCGTACAGATCCCTTGCGCGCACACGCACGGTCTGCTCGCCCGGCGCCGTCCAATCCGGTTCAACGATCCAGGACAGCGCCGCGGACGAAATATCCTCCGGCGCAAAGAAAACGTCCGGCGTATACGTATGATGCGTATACCGCTCGCCCGCGTCGAGACGCGTGATCGTCGGCGGCGTCGTATCGACGACCGTCACCAGTACGAAATCGGGGTTGCCGTCGACCGTGACCGGCACCGTATACATGCCGGGCTTGTCGGGAATGAACAGTTCGTCCGTGGAAAACGCTTCGCCCGTTTTGAGCATCTCCGGCGACAGCGGCTGATCCGAAGCCTCCACCGTGGTCGGCTCGATGCGCGAGATCGCGATCGAGGACTCAACGTCCGCGCTGTTGCCGCCCTCGTCGGTCATACGGACCGTAACGCTCTGCGCGTGCATCAGGGACGTGTCCGGCGCGTTCACAAACGTGAAGGTCAGGTCCGTCTCGTCGTTCGCCTGATCGACCAGCATTTCGGGGCTTAACGGCTCGTCCGGCCGAATCCACAGCGACGTGCCGACGCCCGTCGGCGGGACCGTGTCCGAAACGGTCAGCTTCGTTTCGACCGTCTGCCCGTTTTTCAGCCGGAAGCGCACCGGGTATTCGCCGACATGATGCAGCATTTCCTCCGAAAGCGGCGAAACGAGCTCCGCCTTGACGCCCTCGATCAAAAACTCCTCCGGCTTCGGGACCTGCGCGCCCGCCTCGAGCGCGATCCCCTCCGTGACCGCAACGATATGCACAGCGCTCTCCACCGTGCCCGTATTTCCGACTGCGTCCTTCAGAACGATCTCCACCGGAAACTCCCCGACGCGATCGAAATCGAACGACTCCGCAAACGAAACCGCCACGACGCCTGCGTCGCGGATACGCGTCAAAAGCTTGTCCGGCGAAACCGTCGTGCCGTAAGGGATCGTCCGTTCCCGCGACTCGGCGGTCGGCGCAACGGTGTCGCGGACCCTCACAAGGATCGGCGTCGGAATCCCATGATGCACGATCTTCACGATATGATCTCCGACCGGCAGCACGCCGTACGTTTCGGCATAGCGATCGCCCGCCCTTCCGAGCGCTTCCGGCGCAGGCAGCGGCTCGCCGAACTCAACGTGCAGGATCGGCTTCAGCCCGATATACTGCACGCAAACAAGACCGACTGCAAGGAGCAGAACGGCGGCGATGCTGATCCATACGATCCGGGCGGTTTTCTTTCGTTTCATTTCCTTCTCCGTCGCGCATCCCAATGGAAACGCAAACGCCGATCGCGACGCTGATCCTGCGACCGATCGACGTTCCTGAACAGTATACCACGTTTTCTCCAAAAAACAAAGTAAAGCTTTTGCGGAATCTTTATGCTCCGGTTTTGTCCGAATAAAAAGAGGCGCCGACGACGGCGCCTCCGGTCGATATCCGATTTACTTGATCTTGAACAAAGCAGCCGTGCTGTTGACGCTGCCCGCGGCGTTCTTCACCACGCAGCGGTACTGACGCCCGCTGAGGCTTGCCGTAGCCTTAAAGCTGAACGTCGCCTTGTTGTAGCCTGTGGATTTGCAGTTT
>JBGULC010000026.1:0-37849 GCA_045114775.1 Christensenellales bacterium
CGTAGCCTTAAAGCTGAACGTCGCCTTGTTGTAGCCTGTGGATTTGCAGTTTGTCCACGTCTTGCCGTCCTTGCTCCACTGCCACTGGTACGTTAGGTTCTCGCCCCAAGCTGTGACAGTGAACTTCGCGATCTGACCGGAGGAAACAGTTTGATTCCCGGGTTGGATCAGGATATTCGGCTTCGCTCCGGATACCGTCAGCCGAATCTGTGAGCTTGTTACGCTACCTTTCGCGTTCTTCACCACGCAGCGGTACAGACAGCCGTTGTTCGTCGCGCTGCCCTTGAAGGTCACGCTTGCACTCGTCTTGCCGCTCCACTTCGTCCATGACGCACCGTTGTTCTTGCTGTACTGCCACTGATAGCTAAGATCAGTACCTGCAGCAACAACCTTCATGGTCACATCATGACCGACAGCGACTGTCGTGTCAGGAGTATTTGAAACGATATTCGGCTTCACGCCGGAGACCGTCAGCCGCGCATTGCTGCTCGTTACGCTTCCGAAAGAATTCTTCACTACACAACGATAAAGACAACCATTGTTCGTCTCGCTCGCCTTGACTGTGACGCTCGCCGCCGTCTTGCCGCTCCACTTTGTCCACGACGCACCGTTGTTCTTCGAATAATACCACTGATAGGTAAGATCCGTTCCCACCGCGACGACCTTGAACGTCACGCTCTTGCCGACGGCGACCGTCGCCGCCTTCGGCTGCGTCAGAATATTCGGCTTCACGCCGGTGACCGTCAGCCGCGCCGCATCCGAGGTTACGCTTTCATCTCCTAACATTACCACGCAGCGATATAGGCAACCATTGTTCGTTTCGCTGCCCTTGACCGATACGCTTGCCGCCGTCTTGCCGCTCCACTTCGTCCACGACGCGCCATTGTTCTTCGAGTACTCCCACTGATACGTCACATCCTCCACGGATACCGTCACGGAGAACGTTGCGCTTTTTCCAACCGCAACCGTCTTATCCTTCGGTTGATTGAGGATTTCCGGCTTTGTGACGCAATTCCAAGTTACACTGTCCAGAATATAATTGCCTTTGCCGATGACTATTGCAGCTTTCTGCTCTTCTGTTCCATAATATGTTATGGTATGTGTGTTGTAAATACCGTTAAATGCATAATCGCCTATACTTGTTACGCTGGACGGGAAAGTTATAGTTTCAAGCGCCGTGCAGTATTTGAAGGCATACTTACCGATACTAGTTACCGAGTTAGGAATTGTCAGCGAGGTCACAGATGTGCACTCGTTGAAAGCACCGTTCGGAATGGCTGTAAGTCCATTACCGAACGTTATTGATGTGATACCGCTGCAGTGTTCGAATGCATAGTCACCGAGCGACGTCACCGAATCAGGGATCACAAGCTTCGTCAAACTCGAGCAACCGCTAAATGCAAAATCTCCGATGGTTTTCACGCTATTCGGGATCGTGATAGACTGCAAGCTTTCACAGTTATGGAACGCCTGATCGCCGATTTCTTTCACGGTATTGCCCAATTCAACCGTGGTCAATGCATAGCAGCTATCAAACATCATTTTAGCAAGGACAGAAGACTGAACTTTTGCTGTTTTCAATCCTTCACACTGCCAAAACACGGTCTCTCCCATTTCCGTCACGCTACTTGGTATCGTGATCGATGTTAAACTATTGCAGGAACAGAACGCATTTTCGCCTATGCTTTTTACGCCGGAACCGAGATCAACCGATTCTAGATTGTCGCAATAAAAGAATGCATTTCTGCCGATAGTTGTAACGGTGTCCGGAATTGTAATAGAGGATATTTTGCTACTGTCAAAAGAGCCTTCTGCTATGGTTGTAACGCTACTAGGAATGGAGCCGTTAGTTTTGCCGCACGGCCACGTCAGTAGAGTACGTCCGTCCGAAGAAAGCAATATGCCATTAACAGACTTGTATTTGGTGTTGCCGGACTGCACATTGATAGCTGTCAAGCTCGAACAGCCAGCAAATACGCTCGTACCGAGGCTGGTAACGCTATTCGGAATTGTTATCGAAGTCAAAAAGCGGCAGTATTCAAACGCTTCATCTTCGATCGTTTTGACACTGCTCGGAAGAGTAATCGACGATAAACCGTCACAATAGGAAAACGCGCCTTCACCGATACTTGTCACGGTTTCTGAGATCGACACGAGCGTTATCGTATTAAAATCATAGAAGGCGTGTTCGACAATGTTCGTTACACCGGTACCAATACATACTGTTTCAATGCCCCAGGAAGATGACCACGGATGAGACGTCATTTCTCCGCTTCCAGTGATGAACAACGTCTTGGAAGGTTCGTCGAACGACCAATCGAGGAAGTCCCCGCATTCACCCGAATAGGTTTCTGCGTTTGCCTGACGTGGAGTAATCGCTGCTAACGTAAAACAAATCAAAAACGCAAGTAGTATAGAAACAATTTTCTTTTTCATGCACATTCTCCTTTTGATAAATTTATAATTTATATTATAATATTTGGCTTTTTTCTTGTCAATATAACAGGAATCGCGAGGTGCAGAAATATACTCAGAAAACTTTTATATTTGCAGCATATCTTGCCGCCTTTTCCATGTTTCAACAGGGTTTATGTAATATCGAAAACGGGAGGGCACTCTCGCCCTCCCGCCTATTTTTCATCGTTATTTTACTTTGAAAACCGCTGCGGCGCTGTTGACGGTTCCGTAGCTGTTCTTGACCACGCAGCGGTACTGCCTTCCGCTCAGGCTCGCGGCGGATCTGAAGCTGAATGTTGCGGTGTTGTATCCGTTCGACGTGCAGTTTTTCCAAGTTTTGCCGTCCTTGCTCCACTGCCACTGGTACGTCAGGTTCTCGCCCCATGCCGTGACTTTGAACGTCGCCATGCCGCCCGCAGCGACCGTTTGATTCGCAGGCTGCGTCAGAATATTCGGCTTTGCGCCGGATACCGTCAAACGCGCCTGAGCCGTCGTTACGCTGCCCTTGGTATTTTTTACCACACAGCGATAGAGACAGCCGTTGTTCGTCGCGCTGGCGGTTATCTTGAGGCTCGCGCTCGTTTTGCCGCTCCAATTCGTCCAGGACGCGCCGTTGTTCTTCGAATACTGCCACTGATAGGTGAGCCCGCTTCCCGCAGCAATGACCTTGATGGTACCGCTGTGACCGACGGCGATCGTCGTGCTTGAAGGCTGCGTCAAAATCGCAGGCTTCACGTCGGAGACCGTCAGACGCGCGTTTGCGGACGTCACGGAGCCGTAGCTGTTCTTCACCACGCAGCGATAGAAACAGCCGTTGTTCGTTGCGCTTGCGGTCACCTTCAGGCTCGCATTCGTTTTGCCGCTCCAATTCGTCCAGGACGCGCCGTTGTTCTTTGAATACTGCCACTGATAGGTCAGTCCCACGCCCCACGCGGCGACCTTGAACGTCACGCTCTTGCCAGACGCGAGCGTCTTGTTTTTCGGCTGCGTCAGGATCATCGGCTTCACATTGGAGACCGTCAGCCGCGCGGGCTCGGACGTCAGGCTGTTTTCGCCATCGGTCACCGTGCAGCGGTAAAGACAGCCGTTGTTCGTCTCGCTGCCCTTGACCCTCACGTTATCGCTCGTCTTGCCGGACCAGACGATCCAAGAAGAACCGTTGTTCTTGCTGTATTCCCATTGATAGGTCACATCCTCTGCGGACGCCTCAACGGTGAATGTCGCGACGTTGCCGAGAGCGACCGTCTTATTCTTCGGCTGGGTTGTGATCTCAAAGGTCTGATAATGCCACTGCGCGTTCGTCAGATAACCGTTCGACGTTCCGATCGTCAGCAGATTCTGCCGGTCCGCCGCCGTGCCGCCGTAATACACGTCCGTCAGCTTATTGCACTGCCCGAACACGTTGTTCTCGACGACCGTGACGCTTCTCGGAAGACGGATCGACGTCAGCCCGCTGCTCCAGTAGAACGACTTTTCTTTGATGCAGGCAACGCCGTCCGGCACGTCATAATGCCCCTGCTTGCCGGTGGGATACAGAACGAGCGCCGTCCCGTCCTTGGAGAGGAGCACGCCGTCGACCGCCGAGAATCTTTGACTGTCGGCGTCGACCGTAAACGCGGTGAACTTCGGGCACGCGGGAAACGCACTCGTATGGATCTCGGTCACGCTGCGCGAAATGAAAACCGTCTCCAGCGATGTGCACGAACGGAATGCATTGATCCCGATCGTCGTCACGCCGTTTCCGATCGCAACGTTCTTGAGATTATTGCACCCGAAGAACGCCCAGGCGCAGATCTCGGTCACGGAATCGGCGAACGTGAACGTCGTGAACGACGCGCACCCGCATGCGTATGCGCAGATGGTCCGCACGCCGGACGGAACGGTGTAGCTGCTCTGCTGCAGTCCCGCGGGGTACGCAATCAGTTCGGTCACGTTCCGGTTGAACAGGACGCCGCCGACCGCCGTATAATTCGCATTGCCCGCGTTCACGCTGATCTCCTTCAGGTTGATACAGTTGGAAAAAGCACCCTCGCCGATGGACGTCACGTCGGCGGGAACGGTGACGTACCAGATACCGGTCGCGTCGAACGCATGTTCTCCGATCGTCGTCACGCTTTCCGGAATCGGGAAATTTTCCTTGAGCGGACAATACTGGAACGCGTACGCGCCGATCGCCGTCACACCCTCCGGTATGGTGACCGTCCGCAGCATGACGCAGTTATAAAACGCGTTGTCGCCGATCCGTGTCAACCCCGACGGCAGATCAACGGTGGTGATCTGTCCGTAATACGTATACCACGGCGCGCGGTCGTTGCTGCCCTGCCCGTAATCGTACATATCCCCGCTGCCGGTGATCGTCAGCGTGCCGGTATCTTCGTCGAACGACCAATAGAGGTTGTTGCCGCATTGACCGGATGTGTCAGCGATTGCCGTGTGCAGATCCGATGGCAGCAGCGCGGCGATCATCAGCAGGCAAAAAACAACAGACAACAGTTTTTTCATGGTTTTCCTCCCAAAGCGCTCATTGAGCATATGGTGATATTCTTATAAATTACAGTATAACAAATAGACCGGACGGTTTCAACGGCGAATTGATAGGATTTTTGCTGTGCTGCCCCCTTGTTTTCATGCTTGCAAAGCGCGAGGAGATACCGTATAATGTAGGAGTACAAATATGCTCGAAAAGGAGAATGACTATGTTTGAAAACAAGATCGGCGTTCTGGTCCCCAACGTGATGCTGCCCCCGAAGGGCGCGGACTTTTCGAAGTGGGCGGTCGTGGCATGCGACCAGTTCACCTCGCAGCCCGAATACTGGGAAGCTGCCCGCAAGTTCATCGGCGACGCGCCCACGACCCTCGACCTGTTTTTGCCCGAGGCATTCCTCGGCAAGGACGGCGAAGCGGAGCGCATCGCGACCATCCGCAAGAACATGCGGGACTACATGGCAAAGGGCGTTCTCGAGACCAAGCCGCAGGGCTTTGTGCTCGTCAAGCGCTCCGTCGCGGGAAATACCCGCTGGGGTCTTGTCATGGCGCTGGACCTCGAATGCTATGATTATAACAAGGGCGCAACGACGCTGATCCGCGCGACCGAGGGCACGATTGTGGAGCGCATTCCCCCGCGTCTCCGCATCCGCGAAGGCGCGCCGCTGGAGCTTCCGCACATTCTCGTGCTGATCGACGACCCGAAGCGGACCGTCATCGAACCGCTCGCGGCGAAGACCGAGAGCCTCGACAAGCTCTATGACACCGACCTGATGCTCGACGGCGGTCACATCACCGGCTGGCTCGTGGACGGCGCAAGCGACATTCAGGGCGCGATCGACGCGATGGGCGTGCTGACCGACGCGGACGCGTTCAAAGCAAAATACGGCGATCACGCGCCGCTGCTGTTCGCGATGGGCGACGGCAACCACAGCTTCGCGACCGCGAAAGCGAACTGGGAAAAGGTCAAGGCGACGCTTTCGCCCGAGGAGCAGAAGGATCATCCGGCGCGTTATGCTTTGGTCGAGGTCGAGAACGTGCACGACGACGGCATCATCTTTGAGCCGATCCACCGCGTGCTGTTCGGAATCGGCGGTATGGAAGGCGCGGAGAAGCTTCTCGCGAAACTGAAAGCGCAGAACGGAGACGCGAAGATCGTTCTTTCGGACGACATGCCGAAGGCGAGCGGCGGCGAAGTGCACACCATCCCGTTCTGCACGGGCAAGATCTTCGGCGCGTTCGTCGTCGAGAAGCCCGCGGCACAGCTGGCGGTCGGCACCCTGCAGAACGCGATCGACGCGCTCCTCAAGGAGACCGAAGGCGCCGAGGTCGACTACATCCACGGCGAAGCGGTCGTGCGCGATCTCGCCGCGAAGCCCGACACAATGGGCTTCCTGCTCCCCGCGATGCAAAAGTCCGAGCTGTTCCCGACCGTCGTATTCGACGGCGCGCTGCCGCGCAAGACGTTCTCGATGGGCGAAGCGAACGAAAAGCGCTACTACCTCGAGTGCCGCAAGATCGAGAAGTAATTCGATCTTTTGAAAACAAAAGTCGCAATGTCATTGTAGGGGGCGCCGACCCCGGCGCCCCGTCATCTACAACCCTCCCGTATCGGCTGCGCCGATCCACCCTCCTTTACACAGGGAGGGCAGGAGGCAAAATCAGAAGATTCTCCGCAGGAGAATCTTCCTGAACGTGCCCGCACATCCCGCAGGGATATATCACACGCCGAAGGCGTATATCACCCGCGCGCGGCGCGGATATCACTGCGCCTGCGGTGCATAAAACACATAAAGGAAAAGCATGGTAAAGACCGTCAAGTTCGGCGGAAGCTCGCTTGCCTCCGCCGAACAGTTCAAAAAAGTCAAAGCGATCCTCTCACGCGACGCCGATCGGCGGTACGTGGTGGTGAGTGCGCCCGGAAAACGCTTCCCGGGCGACGACAAGATCACCGACCTCCTCTACCGCTGCCAGGCGCTGCGGGCGCAGGGGCTTTCGTTCGACGCCGAATACCGAAAGATCGCCGAGCGCTTTATCGGCATCCGCGACGGGCTCGGTCTGAACCTCTGCATCGAGGCGGAGCTTGACGAGATCCGCTCCCGCATCGAGGCGGGCACGACGCCGGACTTTGCGGCCAGCCGCGGCGAATACCTGAACGCGCGGCTTTTGTCCGCCTGTCTCGGCTTTGATTTTCTGGACGCGACGGAGCTCATTCGCTTCCGCGACGACGGCACGTTCGACGACGATGCGACCGCCTTGCGCGCAGGCGCGCTGACCGCGCACGAGAAGGCGGTCATCCCGGGCTTTTACGGTCGCATGCGGAACGGCTTTATCCGCACGTTCTCCCGCGGGGGGAGCGACATCACCGGCGCGATCGTCGCGAAGCTTTCGGAGAGCGACGTCTACGAAAACTGGACCGACGTTTCCGGCTTTCTGATGACCGATCCGCGGATCGTGCCGGACGCAAAGGTGATCGAGACCGTCACCTATTCGGAGCTTCGCGAGCTCAGCTACATGGGCGCGACGGTGCTGCACGAGGATTCGATCTTCCCGGTCAGAAAAGCGCGCATCCCGATCCACGTTCGGAACACGAACGACCCGGACGCAAAGGGCACGATGATCGTGCCGGACAGCATGGCGACCGACAAGGAGCACGCAAGGGCGCTGACCGGCATTGCGGGGCGGCGCGGGTATACGGTCATTACGCTGACCAAGGACAATCTGCACAACGAGCCCGGCTTCTCCTACCGGCTGATGGGCATCCTCGCGCGAAACGGCATTTCCGCCGAGCGCATGCCCTCCGGCATCGACACGGTCTCGCTGGTCATCGACGACAAGCGCCTCATAGGCAAGATGGATCAGCTCTATCACGATATCATGATCGAGTGCTCGCCGGACACGGTCGAGATCGCAAGCTGTATCGCGCTGATCGCCTCGGTGGGCATCGGCATGGTGCGAAATCCCGGCGTTGCGGCAAAGCTCTTCACGGCGCTGTCCGACGCGGAGGTCAACGCGCGATTGATCGACCAGGACAGCAACGAAATGAACATCATCGTCGGCGTCGAGCAGCGCGACTTCGAGCGCGCGGTCGAAGCGATCTACCGGGCGTTTGCGTAGGATTCGGTCTGTTGATTTTCTTTCAACAGACCTTTTTTTGCGCTGTCGGTTCTGACGGCGGTCGGCGCTTGCATCGGCTTTTCCGTGTCTCAATTTGAGGCAAATTTCCATTCTGTTGATTGAAAACCGCCTTTTCGGACGAGCGACTGTTTCCGGGCGTTTTTTTTGTTGACAGTCCTTGAAAATCCGCGCTATTTATGCTAAAAGAAAACGTAAGGACAGCAGTTTTGCAAAAGAGAGGGAGCCGTACCCATGATTGAAGTAAACGATCTTACGAAGGTGTTCAAAAAACCGATCCGCGGAAACGGTCTTTCCGGGATGGTGAAGACGCTGTTTTCCAGAAAATACGACGAGATCCGGGCGGTGGACGGGATCAGCTTCACCGTTCCCGACGGCGAGATCGTGGGATACATCGGCGCGAACGGCGCGGGCAAATCGACGACGATCAAGATGATGTGCGGCATCCTCACGCCGACGTCCGGCACCGTGTTCATCGACGGGATGGAGCCGTACCGCAAACGGCGGCAGGTTGCGCAGCACATCGGCGTCGTCTTCGGGCAGAAGACGCAGCTTTGGTGGGATATCCCGCTGATTGAATCGTTTAAGGTGCTCAAGGAGATCTATCAGATCTCCGACGCCGATTATCATGAGCGCATGGGCTTTCTCGGCGAGGTTCTGGACATTACGCGGTTTCTCTCGCAGCCGGTGCGCACGCTCTCGCTGGGCGAACGGATGCGGGCGGACCTCGCGGCGTCGATGCTTCACAACCCGCGCATTCTGTTTCTGGACGAGCCGACCATCGGCATGGACGTGCTCGTGAAGGAGAAGATCCGGCTTGCGATCCACGCGCTGAACAAAACCTACGGCACCGCAGTCGTGCTGACCACGCACGACATGACCGACATCGAGAATCTCTGCTCGCGCATCATTCTGCTCGAAAAGGGAAGCATCCTGTACGACGGTCCGCTGAAAAGCCTCAAGACCCGCTTCGGCAACATCAAGACCCTGACGCTGACCGTTCCTGCCGAGATCCATGCCGAGACCGCGCCCGTGCTCTCGCCCGAGGTCTCCGTTTCCGAGGCGGACGGGCGTCTGGTGCTGCGCTTCGATGCGGACAAGGTTGCGCTTGAACAGGTGATTCAGTATGCGTTCCGTGATCTTCATGCGATGGATATGAAGATTGCCGAAATCTCGATCGGCGACGTGGTCAAGACGATCCTCGAACAGCAGGAGGCGGCGTATGCTGAAAAAGTATAAACCCTTCCTTCGCGCCGGCGCGATCGACACGATGGCCTACCGCTTCAACATTCTGATCTGGGCGGTCATTACGGTATGCGAGGTCGCCTGCATGGTCTTTCTGTGGCTGGCGGTTTACCGGTCGAGCGAGGGCGGCATCGACGCCGAGATCCACGGCTTTACCTACCGTGAAATGATCGCTTACGTTGTGCTGACGACGGTTTTCCGGTTTGTGACGTACAACAACGACACGCTGTGGAACATCAACACCGACATCAAAAAAGGCACGGTCGGCAACTACCTCATCAAGCCGATCAGCTACCGCGGCAAGTTCGCCGCGACCAGTCTCGGCGCCCTGCTCATGATGACGCTGATGTTCGGCCTGCCGCTGTATACCGCTGCGCTCGTGACGCTCGGCGTTCTCGGCTTTCTGCCGGGGCTTACCTTCCCGGCGTTCTTTGCGCATCTCGGGCTTTTTCTGCTGGCGGGGCTGTGCGCTTCGCTTCTGAACGACACGATCGCTTATATCTTCGGCGTGCTGTGCTTTTACACGACCTCCGGCTGGGGGCTGAATTCCCTCAAGACCACGATCATTTCCTTCCTCTCCGGCACGCTGCTGCCGATCGCGTTTTTCCCGGCGGGGCTCAGGGAGGTCGTAAGCTGGATGCCCTTTGCCGGCATGAGCCAGAATCCGGTCCTGATCCTGATGATGAAATACGACCTTACGGAGTCGCTGCGCTGCATCGCGGTGTCGGCGGCATGGATCATCCTGCTGGAATTGTTTGCGAAGCTGCTGTTCTCGCACGCCGTCCGCAAGGTCACGGTGCAGGGAGGCTGATATGCGATACGTTCATCTGTATTTTACCTGCATCAAGCGCAGCATGATCTCGCGGCTCGAATACAAGAAGGATACGATCGTCGCGCTGTGCTCGTTCTTCTTCTCCAACCTCTGCTCGCTCGCCGCGATCTATTTCATTCTGCAGGCTATCCCGGCGCTGGCGGGCTATTCTCTGCCGGAAGTCGGATTCTTCTATGGCTTCTCGATGCTGCCGATCGCGCTCGATCACCTGTTCAGCGACGAATTCTGGCTGGTCGCCTATCGTCGGGTCAAGGACGGGGATATGGATATGCACTTTCTGCGCCCGGTGCCGGTGCTGTTTCAGGTGTTTGCCGAGACCTTCCAGCCGGAAGGCTTCGGCGAGCTGATCCTCGGCGTCGCGCTGATCACCGTCTGCGCCCTGAATCTCACGGTAACCGTCACGTTCGGCGCGATCGTCGTGCTGTGCGTCGGCGCGATCTTCGGCGCGATCATCATCACCTCGCTCAAGGTGGCGATGGCGGCGCTGGCCTTTATCTTCAAGCGCAGCGGTCCGCTGCTTCAGGTCATCTACAACTTTTCGTCTTACGCGAAATACCCGCTTGCCATCTATCCGTGGCTCATCCGGACGCTTTTGATCTTCGTACTGCCGTTCGGGCTGTTCATCTCGCTGCCGGTCGATACGCTGCTCTACGGCGCGTACAATCCGTGGCTTCTCTGCCTTGCGATTATCGGCTGTTCCGCCGTCTTCTTCGCCGTCGCCGCGTGGATCTGGACCCTCTGCGAGCGCCGCTACGAATCAACAGGGAGCTGAAACGGTTACCGGTACAGCTTCACACGGCTTCCGAAAACCCTTAAAATCGCCTCGGTGAGGCGGTTTTTTTCTTTGCCGGAAAGGTCGTAGACCGTAAGCTTGCCCGGCGCCATGTTGACAAGCAGGTTCAAAATCCCGTCCGGCGCGCAGTCGACGTACTCAATGTGCACGTCATTGTCATCGGAGAGCGTGATCGTGCCGTCCGCATGGATGCAGACGGACAGCGCGGCGACGCGGCTTACGCGCCCGTCCACGAAACGCCGGAGCGTTTCGATCAGCTCGCCGTACTCCTTGTTCATCAGCACCCTTGCCGCCGCCTGCTCGACCGCAAGCTCCCAGAGCATCAGAAATTCCTGCATGCGAAAATGCAGAAATCCCTCCAGAACGAGCGTGCGGTGCGACGAAAGATAATCGACGATCTTCTCCCGAAGCACCGAAAGCTCTTCACGGCGCGACGCCGCTTCCAGGGCGTCGGTCAGGACCTGCTGCTTTTCGGCAAGCGTGAGCGGCAGCGCGTCCGCAAACTCCGCAAGCGCAAAGAATCGAAGATCCCGCCCGAGCACCACGAGCAGCGCTTCCGCCGCCGCGCGTTCCGGCGCGTCGCCGCGGATCTTCAGCACCACGCCGTCCGGGATCGCCTCAAGCGCATACGCGCAGTCCAGCTCGCTCATGCGGCGATCCAAAAGCTTCAGCAGCGGAAGATCAAATTCATACGTCAGGATCTCAAAAACGACCATGCCTCGCTCCTTTTCTGTATCCTATGCCCGAACGGCGTTAGTTTGTGCCGCCGAGCCGACAGAAAATACGCGCCGACAAAAAAATCGCGCGGACGTGCCGCGCGAAGATCGGTTTTCCTTTATGATCGACAAATTGCAGGACGCCGTCCCGGCTTTTCCCGAAGGGGAAAAGCTTTTGCGATCACAAAACGGAGATCCCCTTGTATGAAAGGAGCGGAATCTCCGCTCCCGATGGATCCATACTCATTGCCGGATCAGGATCCGGTCCGGTTCGCCGTCGACGCGCAGACGCATCGTGTCGTTCAGGCGGTCGTAGATCAGGGTGTGCAGCATGCCGTCCGAAACCGCCGTCAGCTTCACATAGCGGATCGGTTCGTCCGCTTCGTCCCCGAAGAACGCGCTGCGCATCCATTGCAGGGAACGCTCTCCCGACAAGGCCGTGAGCCTTCCGGACAGCGCGCCGTCGAGCGAAAGCGCCGCGCCGTCGCCGCTCCATTCGCCTGCAAGCGCGGTTTCGCCTTCCACCTTCACGCGAACGATCGCCGTAAGCCCGTCGAGCTCTGCGCGGACCAGGCAATCGCCCTCCTCAAGCCCGACGATCATGTCGTTTTCACGGTCCACCCAGGCGATCCGCGTGCTGACGCTGTAGGAAAGCCGCCGGTTTTTTGCGCCCGCAGGCTCGATCGTATGCGCGATCCGCCGCCCCTCGTCCGGCTGCAGCGTGATCGCCGTTTCCGACAGCGTGAGCGACGCCGCCTTCTCTCCGCGCGCAAGAAAGAACAGCCCGACCGCCTGCGCCGCCGCAAACGCCGCCACGCAAGCCCAGATCGCGATCTTTTTTGTCCTGCTCGGTTTCATCGCCGTCCCTCCGTCGTTTCAGCGGTTCTGCCGCCGCCGATCTTGTATGCGCTCCGAAGTTGTACTCAGTTCAGCGGATCGGTTTGTACAAGCACCGTATAGCCGTTCGGAAAAACGAAATACATCTCGCGCATTGTCCCGTCCTCGCTGAGGGCGAGGCGAACCGGCACCGCGCCGGGCACGTCGCCGGTCGGATAGTGCATGTCCTTATAGAGACCGGTATACAAATTGTCGGCATCGTTCAGAAAGCCGCCGTCCGCGTCGCCGATCGCGTGCGGGTGCACGACGATCATCTCGCCGTTTTCGTTGAACTCCGGCTCGGCGCCGACGTCAAAGACCGCGTTCAAAAAGCCCGCCTTGTCTCCGATCTCGGCGTACACGCGATACCGGACCATCCCTTCCCTGTCCATGAACGCATAGATCGGGTATTCAAACGTATCGTCGGTAACCTTGAAATACGGATGCCCGAGATCCGCCGGCGCTTCCGTGCAGCGCACGACAGGCGCTTCGGCTTCGCTTGTTTCCCCGCTTTCCGTTTTCGCCGTACAGCCCGCAAGCAGCATTGCCGCCAATAGGATCATAAGCCATTTTTTCATAGTATTCTCCTCCTTTACAGGCCTTTATCATACACGTTTTTGACCGTCGCCGCAAGTCTTTTATGCGGCGCCCGTGCAGCCCGGCTTCCTTTCGGCGTCATTTTTGTTCCTGCATGCGGTCGATCGCCGGCGAACGCTCCCTTGTCGCTATGTCCGCTTGTTTCCCGATCCCCCGTTCGCGACGGTTTTTCGTTCGGAACGGCTCTCCCTGCGACTGATTTTTCACCGGAATGATTGTAATTGCAATTGGACCGTGATATAATGAAAAATACGAATGAAATCCCCGAAAGGAGAAACGATATGAAGATCAAACGTTTGTTCGCGATCCTGCTCGCAACGCTCCTGGTGCTGCCGCTCTGCGTGTTCCGTCTTCCAGAAAGCGCGGTTGCAGACGGTGACGCAAACGTCGCGGCAACCGTTTCCGCGAACGCCGGAGACGACCTCTGGGCACAGATCGAGCGGTATGAAAACGAACGCCTTGCAGAGCAGGGCATGACCGTCGAAACCGCATCCGCAAACGATTATATGGCCATGACGGACGGGATCGCCGCGCTCGTCGAAGCGCACGAAAGCTACGCGCCCGGCACGCTGTATCTGAACGGACAGTGCGTGTTCTGGCACGATACGGACGGTATGGGCAACGGCTGGGTGCCGAACGCACGGCAGAAGCAACGCGCCAACCTGACCGGCAAGACGCCCGAAGAGGCCGCTTCGATCGAGACGATCTCGTACGTGGACAGGGGCGGCTATCCGTACAGCGCGGACGTCGCGCTGTTCGGTCCGTATTACGGCTCGGATTCGAGCTTTACGAATCAATACCGGAATGAAGCGAACTCGATCGCGCAGACGACCGGCGGCGTCTGCCGGGTCTATTCCGGCACCGCGGCGACGATCAACGTCATTGCGCATGAGCTTCAGACCTGCGGCACAGTCATTTTCGACTCGCACGGCAACACGGACTATAACTCCGCCTCCGGCGATTATACGTCAAAGGCGAACACGTCCTATCTCTGTCTCACAAGTTACGAAGGCCTGACCAATGCGGACACCGCCACGGTGCAGGGCACGTACGGCAATTATCAGCACGCGTTCCGGAGCGGCAGCGGCGCCTTCGTCGACGGTACGGCGATCCGCAATCACATGACCGAAACCGCGCCGAACAGCTTTTTGTGGATGGCGATCTGCCTCGGCATGGCGACCGACGGCATGGAAGCCCCGCTGCGCGCGCAGGGCGTCGAGGTCGTTTACGGCTATTCCCAGTCCGTCACCTTTGCGGGCGACTACCGCTGGGAAACATACTTCTGGGACAAAATGAAGGACGGCTCCGACGTCGCGGAAGCCGTCGCATACATGAAGTCGATGGGCGGCTATAAGGATCCGTATACCAGCGTCTACCCCGCCTTCCCGATCGTCGCGTCCTCCGAAGACGTCTATCCCGGTCAGGGCAACGTCGACGCGCGGCAGACCGTTTATTCCTCCTGGACGCTGTTCCCGCAGTTCAATGTAACGGCGGTTGCAAACGACGCGAGCCTCGGCACGGTCTCCGTCAACGGCACGACGATCACGGCGACGCCGAAGACCGGCAGCATGGTGACGGGATTTGATGTGATCTCCGGTTCGGCGACGGCAACGCAGAACGGCAACGGGCTTTCCGCAACGACGTTCTCCGTCCGCGCGCAGAGCGATTGCACGATCCGGATCAACTTTGCGAAGCGCACGCCCGTAAAACTCACGTTCGTCACGCCCTCCGGCGTCAGCTGCGCCGCGATCAACGGCTATGTC
This sequence comes from Christensenellales bacterium, assembly GCA_045114775.1. Taxonomy (GTDB): domain Bacteria; phylum Bacillota; class Clostridia; order Christensenellales; family CAG-138; genus UBA3792. Next base: position 14,899 of record JBGULC010000026.1, read on the forward strand.
GACGACGTTGCCGCCCTTCCGACGCCCTCCGGCAAGCCGACCGCGACGGATCACGCATACGAATTCTACGGCTGGGTGACCGAACGCGTTCCGGACACCGATACGCGTCCCGACTGCCTGTTTGCGGGCGACTCCGTAACACTGACGGAAAATCGCACCTTCTATGCCCTGTACTTCTATGCGGAACAGGACGGGCTGCCCGTTCCGACGAACATGTACCAGCGTCTGTTCGCAGCGCCCGCCGATTGGTCGGGCAAGACTGTGCTGACGTACGACGGCAAGGTCGTGCTGTCCGCAGACGTCTCCGCAAGCGCCGTTTCGACCTCCTCCGCGGCGGTCGCGATCGGCAGTACCGGCATCAACGTCTCGGGCGATCTGCTGATTGACGTGCCGGACACGTACCTTTATGAGATCGAATCCGTCGGAAACGGCAGATACACGATCCGCATGGTCGGCAGCGCAAACCGATATTATCTCTGCTTCAACGAAACCAACAACAAGCTCTCCGCCGTCAAGTCGCCCGTCGTTTCCGGCGGCAAGAGCGCGGCATACTGGACGATCTCCTGGGAACAGGGCAAGCCGGTCGTCCGCAACAACATGACCCCCGCCGCGACGCTGTATTACGATACGGAGAACCGCTGCTTCAACTGCAAAAAGGACAGTGACGGCGCTGCGCTTGCGTTCTTCACGGTCCCCGACTGCAGCCTGTACTACACCACGGAGCCGGGGAACGGTTCCGGTCCGGCGACGGCAAGTCTGTACGGCGACGCAAACTGCGACGGCATCATTTCGGCAGCGGACGCTGCGCTCGTTCTCCGCTCGCTCGTCGGGTATGAAACGATCACCGGTACGGGCCTTATGAACGCAAGGGTCTCCGGCGGAAGATTTCTGTCCGTAGAGGACGCCGCCATGATCCTGCGCTATGTCGTCCGACTCATCGACAGATTCCCCGCAGAAGAATAAAACGTAAAAAAACCGAAAAGAAGCCGGGCACATAGCCCGGCTTCTTCGTTTATGCTGCCGATCCGTTCAGGGTTCTTTCGTCCCGTCGGTCTGCTCCGTCAGCTTTTCGCCGCATTCCGTTTCGACGTAACCGTCATAGGCGCAGGCGTCCGAACACGAGGCGCAGCCGTATGTGCAGGCGGCGCAGCCCGCCGTACAGGCAAGACAGCCCAACGCTTTGGAGGAACCGGAGCCTCTTGATCCGGATGCGCATGCGCCCAAAAGCGTCAGCGCCAGAAACAGCGTCATTACGCCCAAAGCCAGTTTCTTCATTGCAGCGCCCTCCTTTTCGGTTTTTCTTTCGATATGTCTCCGATCAGCCCGCAAACACGCGCACGATCATATAAATGAACCCGCACCCTGCCGCCGTGCCGAGCACGCTCCAGATCGCCCAGACCGCCTTCGCGCGAAGACCGTCCTGCGGTCCGTCCGACGCCCGCGTCTTATCGTAGGCGGTCTTTCCGACCGGTCCGGTGCGCATCAGTCTAAGGACTCTTTCCTGCTGCAGCGCCGTTCCGGCTTTGTACTGATAATACCAGTCCGGTGCTAAATATGCGCGGTACATTTTCCTGTCCTCCGTTCCCCGGCGGTTTCCCGCCGTTTCTTTATGGATAAAGAATACAACGTCCGCCGGAGTTTTTCCAGGCGGACAGGTCGAAAATACAGGGTTTTATTGTCGGAAAAAGAAGGAAATAAAGAAGGATACTATGAAATGCGGCGAACATTTTTCAGGATGAACGCGCCGCCGTTTTCGGCGACGTCCGCCTCGTAGCCGCCGAGGTTCGGCGCAAACCAGTCATAGAAATCCTTTTTCGGCTCGGCAAACTGCCAAAGGACCGACATGATGACCCCGCCGTGCACAACCAGCGTCAGATCGCCGTCCGCCCGGGAAAGCAGCGCGGTGAACGCCTTTGCGACGCGGGCGTGGAACGCCGCCTGCGATTCGCCGTTCGGGCATGCGCCGCGGCAGAGATCGTCGACCCATGCGCGGTATGCGGGATCGTTCGCCATCTCGTCGGCGGTACGGCCCTCGAAATCGCCGAAATCCATCTCCCGAAGGTCCCGGATCACGGTCTGCGCCGCGTTCGGAAACAGGATCGCCGCGGTCTCCCGCGCACGCAAAAGCGGCGAAACATACACGCGTTCAAGCCCCGGGTCCTTTTCGTGCCGCTCGGCAGCCTCACGGCCTTCAGCGCACAGCGGCTCATCGGTACTGCCGACGTAGCGGCGCGCGGCGTTGCCCGCCGTGACGCCGTGCCGGATCAATCGCACCTGCATGGCCATTCTCCTTTCAGAAGCAGCGGGATCCCCGCGACGACGCGTACGACGGAATCCGCCTCCTCAGCAAGCGCGCAGCAAAGCCGCCCGACCGCCTCGCGGTACGCGCGATCCTTTGCGTCCAGCGGGACCACGCCGCTGCCGACTTCGCAGCAGAGCACAAGCGTCTTTTTCCGAAGCAGCCCGAGAAGCGCCGCCGCATGTTCCGGGTCGTTTCGCACGGTCTTTTCCAGGTCAAGAAGCACCGGCGCGTCCGAATACACGTCCGCGTTCATCTGCGCGTCCGAAAAGCCCAGCGTTTCTGCGTAGGTTTTCTTGCCCGCGCTTTTTCCTCCGAGGATCAGAACCATAAGCTCACCGCCCTTTCCGAAAGCACCAACGCAAGCAGCGCCGCGGCGGACGCGAGCGTGATCCCCGCGCCCGCAAGATCGCCGGACATGCCGCCGAACTGCTTCTTCGCCGTGTGCCGGATATACAGAAACACAAGCCCGCTGAAAAGCAGCATTCCGCCCGCCGCAAGCGGTGAAAGCGCCGCCGCCCCGGCCGTCGCGAGCACGACCCAGCCGAGCAGGATCCAAAGCGCGCTCTTCGACGCGGAATCGCGGAACGCGCGCTGCATACCGTTCTCCGAACCGGAGGGCAGAAGGCTCAGAAGCGAGCCGACGGCGCGGGAAAGCACGTGCGTGACCGCCAGAAGCCCGACCGTTTTCCAATCGAGCGGCAGCGCCGCGCAGAGGCCGAAATACAGAAGAAAATAACAGCAGACGCCGATCACGGCGAACGCGCCGCAATGCGGGTCCTTCAGAATCGCGCGCTTTTTTTCGGGTTCGGCGTGGCTACTGAGCGCGTCCGTCATGTCCGCGAAGCCGTCCAGATGGATGCCGCCGGACAGCGCGACCGGCAGGATCGTCAGCACGACCGCCGACAGGATCGCGGGAAGTGCCAATAGCTCCGAGATCCAATAATACAGACAGCAGCACCCGCCGATCACGCAGCCCACGAGCGGCAGCGCGGACAGCACATTTCTGAGGCTGTACGCATTCCATTCGATTCGCGGCGTCGGCAGGACCGAGAAGGTGGAAAACGCGGCGACGACCGCGGTCCAGAGCGATTTCATTCCGGCAGCTCCCCTTTCAGCAGGATCGGTATCCCGGCGACGGTCTCGACGACCGCGTCGGCACGCGCGGCGATCGCGCGATTGATTGCCCCGAGCGCGGCAAGATACGCCGCCGTCGCAGGGTCATATTCGATTCCGTCGCTCCCGATCTCGTCGGAAACGATCACCAGCCGCCCACATTGCTTCAAAAGCGCGTCGATCCCGTCCATGACCGCGCCGCGCGGATCCTTCGGCGGTTCCGCAGAGAACATTTCGTTCGCCGCAAGGTTGCCGAGATCCTCCAGAAGCACGCAGCGGCACGCGGGAAGCGAGAGCTCCGCAAGATCCGTATACCGCTCGACGGTAAGGAACCCTTTGTCCTTTCGCATGGCGCGGTGCCGCGCGATCCGCGCCGCGCCTTCCGCGCCGAACGGCTGCATGCAGGCAAGATAGACCCGCGGTTCGAGGTCGAGGCACAGCGATTCCGCGTATGCGCTTTTCCCGGAGGCCGAGCCGCCGGTAACGAGAATCAGCATTTCTCCCCCCCCTGCGGCACGTACTGTCCGACGCCCGCGTCCGCAAACGTGACCGAACCGTGATAGACCGCAAGCGCCATGTCGAGCAGCGGCAGCATGCACACCGCGCCGGTGCCCTCGCCGAGCTTCATGTCGGCGTAGAGGATCGCGTCGAGCCCCAGTTCGTTCAGGATCGCCTGCGCGACCGGCTCCTTTGAGCAATGGCTTGCGAGCATCGCGGTGCGGCAGTTCGGTACGAGCCGGGCCGCGACGAGCGCCGCGACCGAGCTGATCAACCCGTCGATCAGGATCGGCATTCGCTCCATCGCCGCGCCGATGTACAGTCCGACGAGCCCTGCGAGGTCGAACCCTCCGAGCTTAGAAAGCACGTCGAACGCATCCAAAGGATCGGGCCGGTTCACCGCGATCGCGCGGCGGATCGCGTCGCGCTTGCGCATGAGTCCCGCGTCGGAAAGCCCCGCGCCGCGTCCGGTGACGGCTTCGACCGGAAGGTTTAATAGCACCGAAGCGATCGCCGAGGACGTCGAGGTGTTCCCAATGCCCATCTCGCCGGTGACGAGGACCGAATCCCCCGCCGCCTTGCGCTCTTTCGCGAGCCGGATCCCGTTTTCGATCGCCCGCATCGCCTGTTCTTCGGTCATGGCGGGTCCTTCCGCCATATTCGCGGTGCCGTTTGCAATGTGCAGGTCATAAACGCCCGGCACGCGGACGAGCATGCCGAGATCGACCGGGATCACGTCCGCGCGGGCGGTTTTCGCCATCAGGCAGACCGAGGAACGATGCTCCAGGATCCTGCCCGCCATCGTCGCGGTGACGGACGCGTCGGTCTGGGTCACGCCCTCACGGACGATCCCGTTATCCGCGCAGAGCACCAGCACCGTGCGCTTTTCGAGCGACACGTTTTCATCGCCCGTGCACCCCGCGATGCGGATCACGGCGGTCTCTAATTTTCCGAGCCCGTCCAAGGGCTTTGCCACGCCGTCCCAGCGCGCTTTCGCGCGTGCCGTCGCCGCCGCGTCCTGCGGCGCGATCGCTGCGTTCCATGTCAAAAACGGTTCCCTCATGCGTTCATCTCCCGTCCTTCGCTGCTTCGATTATACCATCCGCGCCGAACGCCGTCAACGGCGCGGAAACCGGTTGCATCCGGATTTCATATCCTTTATAATGGAATGGAAAGCGAGGTGTCCTTCCATGCGAAAAACGGTCATGCTTCTGCTGGCAGCGCTGCTGCTTTCTGCCTGCACGCCGAAAGCGGAGGAGTCTTTTGAAAGCGTCCCCGTTCCGGTCGACGCGGTGACCGATACGTTTTCATGGGTCGGCAGATCCGCGAACGAGCTCGGGATCGGCGAGGCGCATTTCGACCGGTACGGCGATATCGTCTTTCGGGGCGATCTGTTCGGGCATACGGTCACGGGAACGGCGTTTACGCGGACCGATTACGACGATGCCGCGCTGCCGAAGTATGTGCAAAAGATCTTTTTGACCGACGACATTTCATGCAAGGCGGCGACCGAGGCGGGACTTACGGCGCTATACGGCGAGCCGTACGCCGAAGGTCAGGAGCCGTACGTCGAATCGCAGGGCGGCGCGACCTTCTGGGCGCGTTACTGGGACGGCAAGGGCGTCGTTTCGCTCCGCAACGGCGCGAAGCACGACTATTACACGATGGAGTATTTCGTGCCGGACGAGGTCCCGGAGGAGATCCAAAAGCGGCTTGCGGGGCTTACGACCGAGGAGCTCGGTCACCGCACCGGCGTGTACTTTCATTTCGAGCCGGGCGAAGCCGAGGACGTCCGCATCGACCCGACCGAATACGAGGGGCTCGAAGCATACCTCGTGACGCTGACGCACGAGGGCGCGCTCTACCGCATCATGATCGTCAAGGGCGGCGCTGCGCGCTACGACGCGCTGCTCCCGGACGGCGAAACGGGCGGCACGGAGCTCAGTGATTTCCGCTATCGGATTGACCCGGACGGCAGCGCGGCGCTGGTCGAAAAAAATATCGTCGGCGATCTCTGGCTCATCGAGACCGACGGACCCGTCGCAGAGGAAGCGCTTCTTGCCTTTGAAAGCTTCCTTCTGAACCGCTGGCTCTACTGATCGCAGGCATAAAAAAGATCCTTCCCGCATGATTCGCGGTAAGGATCTTTTTGTTTTCCCGATTTACGACTCTTCCTGTATCTCCGCCGCGAAGCGCTCCTTCGCATGGAATACGGTGCAGATCGTCTTGTAATCGCCGAACACGGTCAGCTTGTCGTTCAGCTCCATGACGGTCTTCGCGCCGGCCGGGACCGGCTTTTTGCCCGGCTTTTCGATCAGCATCACAAGGATGTTGTAATCGGCCCTCAACCCCGTCTTCGCCAGCGTCTTTTCGCGGTACTGTTCCGGCACCTCATAGAGCGTAATCTGCGCGATCGCGTCTTCGCCGATATAGTCGATCAGCAGCACGGTGTTTGCGGTGTCGCGGCGGGCAAGACGGCTTGCGATCCGCTCGATGATGTGATCGCCCCATGCACGCAGCTTCGGCACGCGCATGAAGATGATGATGATGCCCGCGGCCAGCGTCGGGATCAGAACGCTGAACAGATTCGACGGCTCGGTGAGCTTGATCGAAAGGATGACGTTGATCAGCATGGATACGATCGTGATGTTGAACACGTATCCGAACAGCATCGTCCAGCTTGCGAGCCTCCTTCTGGAAACGCTCGAAAGAAGCAGCTCGCTTTCGCGTGTCGTGAAGCCGCAGCCCGTGAGCAGCGAAACGACCTGAAACTTTGCTTTCTCGTCGGGAAGCCCCGTGAAGCGGAACAGCATCGCAAAGACCTCCGAGATGACCCAGTATACGAGGATCATCAGCGAAAACAGCGTGAGTGCAACGTAAATATTCATGGCAGCTCCCTTTTGCGGACCGTTTTTGATATTATACCACGATCTGCTTGTTTTCGCAATCGAAGGAGCGCATCGTTTACGCTTTTTTCACGACGTTACACAGGATAATCCTGTATCAGGCGATTGAATCCGTCGCGGCCGAGGCTGTAAACGAGTTCGCCGCGAAGCTGACGGTAAGCGGGATCGGAGAGGTTATACAGCCGTTTGCGCTCCTGCGGCGACATTCTTGCAACGATACTCGCCGCCGTGCGGTAGTCCGTCTTCGGCTGATCGCCGGGCAGATTCGCAAGCAGCGTGTCGCGGAACGACTTCTCCTGCGTTCCCTCCGCATTGGTCTTGGTCTTTGTGCCTGCGCCGCCGGAATGTCCGCCGGAGTGATTGTCTGCGCTTTGCCCCTGCGTGCCGGAAAGGTACGCCTCATACAGCGCGCGCGCCGCTTCCATTGCTTTCTCCCGCGCCCGGTTGATCGCTTCGGCATTGAACTCGTCGACTTCGATCTTCTTTTCCTGCTGCGCCTTGATCGCATCGTAGAGATGCCCGGCAAGCGCCGCGGCATAATTGCTCTCCAGCGCGTCGACGTCGCCGGATTCGTTCCGGTATTGACGCGCCTTGACGTCGCTCAGATACGTGCTTTGTCCCATGCCGCGGGACCATGCATCGGCGTCCAGCTCCGCGTTGATCCGTCCGGTTTGCTCACGGCGGTTTTGGATCGCCTGCTCGTACGCCGGTCGCAGCCAGTTTCGGATCGTCTCACTGAGCTCTTCCTCGGAGAGCGGCGTGAACTCGACCGTCTCGGGCAGATACTTTTTCAGCATCTCCTCGAAAAGCTCCTCAAACGAGGGGATCGCAGGCTGGTTTTGTGCGCCGCCTCCTTCGCTGCCGCCGGTGCCGCCGCTTCCGCCGCCGCTTCCGCCGCTCCCGCCGCTTCCGCCGCCGTTGCTTCCGCCGCCGCTTCCGCCGTTTCCTCCCGACGCAGCAGGCGGCTTTGGCTTCGTGGGCTTGACCGCATTCTGCGGCTTTGGATCGGGGATCTTGATCGGCGGGGTCCAAGGTTTGATCGGTAGTTTTATCATGAATCATCTTCTCCTTCCGTGATTTCGGCAAGCGCCGATTCGATTTCCAGGAGCTTGTTATAAAGGAGCTCCAGGTTTTGATTGAGATTGTTTTCGTTCTGCGCGACGCTGGAATCGTATGCCTCGCGGTCAAGCGCATCGGACGGCATGCGTCCGAGATAGACCGGAAACAATGCCTGCATGCCTGTCGGTGTATATGCCATAAACGCCTCCTTACTCCGGACGGCGCTGCTGATCATAGAGCAGCGTCACCGGCGCGTCAAGCGTGAACGGGGCGCCGCCGACAGAGCTGAACCGCAGGCGAAATACGCGTCCTACGCCGCGAAGCGGGATCTCGGTCACGCCGAGCGCCACGGAATTGAACCGCGCCTCGATCTCATAGACCCCTCCGTTTGCCTGCACACGCAGACCAATCCGTCCGCTGCCGCTCGCGGTGAGCCGCAAAAGCGTCTTGTTTACATCCTTGCGGCCGAAATCCAGCGCCGGCGTCGTCCACACGACGTTGATCGGATCTCCGTCGTAGCTTGTGTTGCCGTCGAATATGACGAACTTCCCCGTACCGGTGAGCGCATGCAGCGCGCCGTGCACGGTCATGAGATCCGCAACGGTGAAGCCGTCCCGCAGCATGAACCGGTCTCTGAGTACGTCGTATTCGATCACCGTTTCGTTATAGGGCGCGCCGAAGCGTCTGCGGATCGCAAAGTACAGCGTGTCGCCGCACGCCGCGGCGCGAACGCCGCCGAGGTTTGCCTGCATAAGCAGCGGCCCGAGCGCGCGAAACGCCGCGCTCTTGCGTACGGTCTGTCCGTCATAAAAGCACAATCCTCCGTCGGTCAGAAAATACAGACGGTCCGCATAGCGTACGCAGGCGGTATGCAGCGGCTGCCGAAACGACGCATCAACGCGGATGATCCGATAGTTTGAGGGTCGATCGCCCAGAAGGCGATACAGCGAATCGCGCTTGAAGATCAAAAGCTGATTCGACAGCGCGAAGATCCCTGTGATCGGATCGTCGTCCACGCCGACGTCCGCAAAACCGCCGGAGACGTTTTCGCTCGCCGCATCGCTTCGCCAATCGTCGATCGTCCGTCCGCTGCCCGGCGCCTTGCTCCAATAGAGCCTGCCCGGCGCCTGCGGATCGCCCGCCGCAAACAGCCTTCCGAAGTACAGCTCAACGTAGCTGACGGTCTTGTCCGACAGCTTTTCCGCCGTGCCGAAGACGTCGACAAGGTTCGTCGCAGCGTCGAATGCGAGCATGGGCTCCTCGCCGCAGGCGATCAGAAGCTTATCCGCCGTACCGACGCGCGCCGCAAGAAAATCCATTCGCTCGCCCGTGACGTCACGCTCGAACTGATACAGCGGCCGCCAGATCCCGGCAGATGCGTCGTACAGATACAGCACATCCTGCGCAGCGGCGAGATATCGGTTGCCGTGCTCGGTCGCGTAAACGTACATCCGCTCAAGCGGCCGGTCGTTGCAGCATGGCTCCTGCATTACGCGCGAGAAGCCGCCTGCGGAACAAAGCGCGCCGGAACGCGTATCCGCGTTCACTGCGTCCGGACTCATATCGGACTTCATCAGTCCTTCGGAAAGGTCTGCGCGCACGCCGGAAAACGACGACAAGGTCATGGTCTGATATGCCATAGACGCCTCCCTTCTACCATCGGTTGATGATCTGATAATCGGTCGGTTCGTCGAAATCGAGCTTCAGTCTGCGCTTTCGCGTCTCGTACAGCGAGAGCGCCGCGGACGCGTGGTTCATGCCCTGCGCGTCGTTTGTCAGCGAAAAGCGCCCCGCCATGTACAGTACGATCAGCGGATGGCACGCCGCGGGAAGCTCCGGCTCATCCGTATCCTCAAGAAGTTCCTTCGGCAGATACCGATACACGACCGTCATCGGGCCGTCCGGCACGCCGGGGACGTGCAGCGTATATGCATTCGCGCCGAAGTAGAACGGCACGCGCATGCCGCAGCGTTCGACGCCGAGCACCTTGCCGGGCTTGTACGGCAGCGCAAGAAGATCCATATTCCCGCCCGAGAGCGGCAATGTGTCACGCCGCCACGGATGAAAGGTTTCTGTAAGGTCGACCACGGCTTCGTTGGCAAACCGCAGCAGCTTCTCCTTCCAAAGCGGCAAAGCGGCGGAATCGTCGGGATGATCCAGCTCGCACAGCGCGCCTTCGATCAATTCCTGTACCGTCATGTCGATCACCCGATCTTTCTGCCGCCCGCGCTTTTGAACGCCTCTACTGCGCGGCTGCCCGAGGCGATCCCTCTGCGGCTTTCCGCAATGATATCCGCGATGCGCTGCGGGACCTCCACGACCGTATCGGTCGGGATCCGAAAGCTTACGCCGTTCAGCGCGCCTTCCAGGAACGCACCCGTCCCGTCGGAGGGCACATATACGGCGACGCGCTCCTCCGTATCGGCCTCCGAGGAAGCCTTTGCTGTTTTCTCATTCGTTTTCATTCGTGTTCTCCTTTCCCGCGGGGGAAGGCGCAGGGCCTTCCCCCTGATATTCTGTTACGCCGTCGCGCCGTGCTCGATGCGCACGATCCACAGCGGATTCAGCACCTTCGCCGCGTAAGCCGCGACCTTGGCGCCGACCGTCGCGCGCTGGTTCAGCGGATCGCCGCTGCCCTCGCTGCCGTGCGGCTTGATGATCGTTTCCATCGTGCCGGAGCCGTCGACGTCGATCACGCCGTATGCGTCTGCGCCGAAGACCAGCGTTACGTGAACGTCGGACATCTTCCCGTTTGCGTCGGGCTTGCCCGCGTCGCGCGTGTAGAACGCGTCGGTGACCATGTAGGTCAGCGATTCCTCGAAGGTAGCCGTGTTGGTCACCGGGTCATAGGAAACGAGCGTATAGGGATCGTCGTCACAGTACAGCAGGTTGTTCGGGGTCTGCAGGTACTTGATCCCCGCTTCGCTCGGCATACCGTTAAACGTCACGGTATGCGTCGCTGTGGAGCTTCCCGTTCTGGGCTTCAGATAGACCGTCTGACGGAAGACCTTCGCTTCGGTCGATTCGACGAACACAACGCCGAACAGGCGGCCGATCTCGCCGGAGTAGATCTGCTCCGCGTTGCTGTACTTAGAAACGTCCTGCCAGAGCGGATCGCTCTGCAGATCGTAGGTCGCATCGGGCGAACAGATGCAGACGAAGTGCGGACGGCGAACGCTGCCGTCGACGCCGGTCGTGAACATGCGCGCCTTGTTCTTCTTCAGCGTGCGGACCGCCTTGCGGATCTCATTGACGGTCAGCTTGTCCGTTGCTTCGATATCCATGCGGCGCGTCTTGCCGTTTGCATACTGGACGTTCGTGGTGGCGCACATCGCGTCGCGCGTGACCCATTCGATCACGGTGCCGAGCTGTTCGCCGAGAAGCTCTGCGGAATCCGCGAGCACCTCGTCGTACGCGGTGAGATCCAGAAGATCGCTGACCTCGACGTACGCGCCGTACTGGCTCAGCTCCGCCTCGACCTTGGACTGCGAAAGCGTCTGGCCGGTCGGCGTCACGCCCTCCACGAGCGTCAGCGCGTCGGCGTCGGGCGTGAAGAGATCGTACTTACGGAACTCCACGCGCTTGCCGCCGTGCCGCGGAATGCTTCGCTTCTGTCCGAAGTTTGCATGGACGAGACGCGTCTTTGCGGTCTCGAGGAGCTTCTTGTCATAGAACTGCTTATTGAAATAAGCGCTGTTTGCGGTGTTCAGAGTGGTATTGATCGCCATCTTTTATTTCTCCTTTCAGATATGGACTCGTTTGCCGTTGTGCGCGGCGTTTCTGTACTGCTTCTCCAATGCCGAAAACGCTTCCTTCGACATTGCCATGTAATCCGGCGAAGGCGCGACCGCACGGTCGGTGCGGGTGCTCTTCGGGAGCGCCTTGCGGCTTCTTGCCTGCTCGGAGAGACGCGTTGCGACGCTCTCCTCGGCTTCGTCGGCGCGCTTCTCCGCAGCATAGATGCGGACGGCGGCTTTCGGCTCGAATTCCTGAAGAAGCTCCGCAAACGCGCGGTCCTTCACCGCCTCGGAAAGCTCGAAGCCCTCCGGCAGCTCGCCGTTTTCTTCCATTTCCGCAAGCGCGTTCGCCGCCTCGAGGAACGGGTTCTCCGGTTCGTTTTCAGGGAGTCCGACGGTTTCGGGCTCCGGCTTCTTTTTGAAGATCATAGTTTACCTCCGATTCGTTTCTTGTTGTTTCGTTCGGGAAACAGCGGTTCCGCCGCCGCTTCCTTCATTCCCTTCAGGACCTGCTCCTTCCCCTCGAACGACATCAGGGAGATCGCCTGTTCCCGTGTGATCGCACCCATGGAGAGAAGATTCATCATGAGCTCGTTCTGCGCCGCGCTTGCAAAGCGGTTTCGCCGCACCGCCTTGACCGAGATCAGAAACTCGATCGGAAGCTCGACGCCGCCCGGCGCGCATTTGTTCATCAGCGCGCTGTCAAAACTGACCTCTCTGGGCTCGCCGTCGACGGTCACCGTCACCGGGCGCAGGAAGCAGTTGAACTCACGCTCCGTCTCGATCTCGAGCCGCACCGCCTCGCGGAACGCCTCGTGGAGCTGATCAGACGCCTGCCGCGCGCGCTTGGTGCTCATCTCCTGCAGCGCCTCGATCGCGCGCGCCGCCGTCACGCCGTTCGGCGCCGCCCCGCGCGAGGAATCGTTCGCGCCGCTCTCCTCCTTGATGTCGTTCCGGATCGCGCGGATGTAGGAGAGCAGGTAGTCCGGCAGCGGCGCGGTCGTCATCCACGTCACGCCGTTCAGGTTCTCGCCGGTGTGCACGTCCTTGGACCAGTCACGAAGGTCGTCCGGATCGAAGCCCGACGCGTCGGTGACAAGCAGCTTGTTCCGGGACGCCATGAACGCGTTCTTCAATACGAGCTGATCGAGCTTGTCCGCGTAGAGCTGCTGCGTCGCGAAGAGATCGACGATGCCGAAGCCCAGCGCGCTGCCCTTTCTGGGATAGAGCGCCGTCAGCACGAACGGGTATTTGCCGTGCGCGAAATAGCCCTCGGGCTTCACGTCGCGGCTGTCCTCCAGCACGACGCCGCCGCACAGCAGCGCCATGTGCACGCGGTATTCGTCCTCCTTCGCGTCATACTCACGCCGCCAGTATTCAAGCAGCAGGCAGGCGTTTTTCGGGTCCGGTGAAAGGATCTCGTCGGTGATCGGCTCCGCCGCATCGGGCGTAACGGATCCGAGCATCGGATACGCGTCCGGGTAGTGCGCCTCCACCCACGTCTTCGGACGCAGCGCCATCTTGAACACGGCGCGGCCGTCCTGAAGATCGGTCACGAGCGGATCGATCAGAACGCTGCGGATGTCCGCGTGGCGGATGAACGCGCCGCCCAAGCCCCCGTTGAGATCGCTGTCGTAGCCGACCTCCTGGATGCAGTATCCGCCGACCAGAAGGTCGTGGATCATTTTCCGGTATTCGATCGGATAGGCGCTTGCATCGTGATTTCGGCGGATCAGCGCGTCGACGACCTGCGCCGCAAACGCGTCGGCCGCGCTCTCGGGCTCGATGACCACGTCCGGCGTCTGATCCATGAGATCTGCCGCCACATTTTCGATCGTGGACTGCAGGATCGGCGTGACCGGCCGCGGCTCATTCGGATCGGTCAGCGGCACGTCGTACCAATGCTCCCCGCGATACATCCGCTCGTTGTGCTCCTGACGCCGCCACTCGTTCGCATACGCGTTTCGGAATTCACGGAACAGCGTCATTGCTTCCTCAGCTAACCGCCGTTTGGTTTCGGATTGTCTTGGTTTCATTGTAAATCCCTTTCTATAGATTGTTTAAGCGCATTGCGCTGTTCATGCCGCAGGCAATTTGCCGACCTACAACCCCCGGAATCCGGGCCTTGCCTCCGGCGCGGCGCGCAGCGGATCATAGCGATAGGGCTGTTTGCGCTTCTCCGGCGGCAGCGGCCGCGGACGGCTCATCAGCCCGTAACGCAGCGCCTCCGGCGCGTGGTCCTCGCAGTTGTCGCCGACGTCCTCGCAATCGTGCGCATCGAAGGTCAGCGTCGGCAGCGTGCGGATGAGATTGCGGCATGTCTCGAAGATCCGAAGCTCCGGCGTTCCGTCCGGGGCGTCGGCAAGCGCCTCGCGAACGCGCTGCCAGCCCGGAACGCGGGCGTTGTCCGCCGCGAGAAGCGGCACCCCGTTGTGCCCGAAGACCTCCGCGATGCTCTCGCCCTCCGCCCCCTTCAGACCGCGCTGCTGCCAGGCGTCGGGCGAGGCGACCGTGTAGGCGATGCGTTCGCCCGCCGAAAGCTCCCTGACCCGCTTTGCGATCTCGCTCGAGAGCGTTTTGCGAACGTACAGCTCGCGATAGACGAAGATCTTCGCGTCCGGCGCGACGGCAAACCACAGCACGCAGCACGGATCGTTATAGCCCCAATCCATTGCGCGAAAGCGCTTCCACTCCGTCGGGAGCCCCGTTGGCTTCACGACATGCCGGCTGCGGTCAAATTCCTGAAAGAACTGTCCCTCGAGGACGTCCCAGTTGCCGTCAAGATACGCCTTTCTCAAGTGCCCGGGAAGATTTTCCAGCGTCTCGAGGTACTGCGGATCGTTCTTCAAAAGCACCGGATTGTCCGTCACGCGCGCCGGGATGAACACGTAATCGTGCGCCTTTTCGCTGTTGCGGTAATCGCGGTCGATGAACAGCCGCTTCACCCACGCGTGTCCTACGCCGCCGGGGTTGCAGGTGTAGTACATCCGCGGCGAGAAATCGGTGCGCACCGAGCGGTTGCAGGTCGTTAAGAATTGCATCTGCGATTCGGTGAAATGCGTCGCCTCCTCAAGCCCGATCACGTCGTACTCCTGCCCCTGGTACTGGAAGACGTCCGCCTCGCGGTCACAGTAGCCCAGCTTGATGCGGCTGCCGTTCGGGAACAGGAACGCGCGCTGCGTCGCCTGATAGGTCACGACCCCACTAAGCTCCCTCTGCAGCGGGAGCACGTGGTTCTCATTGAGCTCGGGCAGCGTGCGGCGCAGCAGCAGCAGCCGAAGACCCGGATAGCGAAAGGCAAGAAGCACGAATTTCCGGCGCATCGCCCACGACTTGCCGCCGCCGCGCGCGCCGCCGTAAGCGATGTGCCGTGCGGAAGCGAGGAAGAACTGTTCCTGCTTCGGGTTCGGCGTACCTTCTAAATGCAGGATCATACGCCGTACCTCCCCGCCGCGTCGTCCAGAACGATCTGAAGCGTCCCGTCCGCCTGTGTCTCCGCCGCCTTCGAGAGTCCCAAAGCCCGCAGCGCCTCCAGCGCCGATTGGTAGTTGAGCTCTCCGAGCAGCGTACGCTCGAGCGTATAGGCGGCGACCTTCAGCACCGCGTCGCGCAGGATCGCGTCCTCCTTGGAGCAACGCCCGGTGTGAAACGCCGAAAGCACCTCCTCCGGCGTCAGCCGCACCGCCCGCGCAAGACCGAACAGGGTGTATGGGATCTGTCTCTCTACCGGTTTTGTCAAGGGAAATTTCAAAAAGCAGATGGAATTTTGACATTGATTCCAATCATCTTCTCCGATTGGAAACAGTAGAGCTGAAGCAACCAAAGCGTTCCAACTATCCTGAAGCCCTGCCGCTATATACTTGTCCTGTCGCTGATAAAAATCGGCGATAATCGGCGATAAAAAGTAGCGATAAATAAAGAAAGAAAAAACCACATCATTCCCGATATAGGTGAGCATCATATAATGTGGCGCTGATTGGCCCATATTTCACTTCATCCCAACTTGGGATGAAGTGTCTCCGGAAAACATCTGGAAATGATTAACGCCATACAAAATCGTATGCGTTTTCAGTTATTTGAAGTTAACATATAAAAAGAAACTCCGAATCCAACGGATGAAGTATCGGGTATGAAGGGCAGAAATGTGATTGCCGAAAAATCCCGTAAATACGCAAAAAGCACCTAAATACCTGGGTTTTCGGCGTTTTTCATTTGGTTCAATCAGTTCAAAAAATCAGAGAAATGCACTCGTTGATGATCAGAGTGTTGTCAAAAATGTTGTCAGTTTCTCGTGTTCAGGCATTTGTTTTGAGTAGAAAGCAAATGAAGAAACCGGCTGTTAATGAAAAAAGCGCAAGCCCAATATTGCTTGCATCAATGTGACGTTTTCACCCGGAATCGAATTGCTCTTTTTGATGATAAACCACAATATCTTGTTATAATCAATTCATTTTGATACTACATATGGACATGACGATCCATTAAATCCATATGAAAAAGACAAACTGTGTCCACTTTGTGTCCAGTTACAACAGAAACTAAGAGTAAAACCAGGATTTATGGTCCTCATGAACGCGCTACTATACAGAAAACTTCGTACGTTCTTCCGGATTATTCTTTTATTCCATCAATACTATGGAGTATTGATAACGCCAATCTTCGCTCAGCGCTGATGTAGAATTTCTTTCTTGCAATAAGGATCCAAACAAACAGTATCATTAGATGTATTGCTGTGCTTAAGATAATCTCCAATGAATATAAGTCCCATGCTTTATAAATCTTATCTATCAGGCAAGGGGCTTCTGTTTGCCAAAGCACTATTCCGATGGCAGTCACAGATTCTATGCAAAAAACAGCTATTGCAAACGGCTTGACCGTATACATATTTTTAGCAAAGCCATATCCAATTTTATCCTCAGCGAGGACCGGGAACATGTTGTTATCCCTCGTATTTTCAAGGATCCAAAGTATGATGCTGCGGCTTTTTTCGTAGCTATTTGGGTCCATTGATATTTCATCGATAAGAGGTGATAACTCAGGGTTAACTCTTCTCAGCTTGCTGAAGTATCGTTGTTTCGTTGCATCTGACACATTATTATTATTCGAAAGAAGCATTGTTGCTGCCAAATTCTTTCTATTTTGACTCTTTTTGCTTGTATTGCTATAATACTGGACTGCCGCTATTCCGCAACAGGATAAAGCAATGGCGATGAGCGCTAAGACCACGGCGGCTATGCTTCCTTCTTGATACTTGATGCAAAAAGATACATCCAGTACAATAGGGGCAATTATAAGAATAGCCACACTTAATCTGGCTCGTAAATCATATCGATCATAAAAATGGTCCATGATTCTTTACTCCTATAGTTTCAAAATGTCTTTTATCTGTATAAAATCTACCATTTCAGATATGGGTATGCCCGTGTACGCTCCCTTGAGATACTGATCACGCCTATTATGATGCGGTTGGATACGCTTTCCGGTTTCGCGGATTGATCGAATGGTTTTCTTTGCATTATCATCACGAGTAATGATATAAAAACAATCATCACTTAAATCAGATTCCATCAATCTTGTATTATGTGTCGTTACAATCAACTGCCCCTTGATAACTGGAAGAATTGATTGAATTAAGCGCTGAACCGTAAGATCATGAATTCCTGTATCTATCTCATCAATAATTACTGTTGCCCCGTGGATAGCCGCAGCAAGAAAAGGAAGTATCTCGACCATAGATTGAATACCAGTTGATTCAAGATCAAAAGCTACATCAACAATTTGTCCGAACATTCTTTTTTTGATATACAGTTCGTATCTGATTTTTTCATCCGAATACTTGCGCTTGTAATATACGCCGGTAATATCCTTTACAGATTGACATAGATACAAGTTTAAGATTTGTTCGGATTGATCCAATTCCGATTCTTGCGTTTTTTGAATCTCTCCACTTTCAAGATTAGTTAGAACCCTGTGCTTATATCCTAAAACACCAAGTTCTCCACCGCTTCCGTTCTTCACTTTGCAGGTTAATGAAATGAATTCGCTAATAACTGCTAAAAAACTCAAGGATATTTTTTTATCTAGATAGTTTCTCGCTTTATCTATTCTATCATAGTTTAAAATAGCTAAAAGTGAGTGCTTCCCCCAGAACTTCTCAATATTTCCAAGCACTTCTTGATAATATAGCCTATCGATAAAAATGGATTCGTTTATTTTCTTTTCTTGAGGTGTCAAGTCATAATAGAGCCCCTTATTCTTTGAAAGTGTGAACTCCAACCTCTCATGAACGATTTCTTCATTATTCGTTTCGATAATGTATACACCCTTCTTGCCCTCTATAGAGAAACCAAATTCAAGCACCATGTTTCCGTCGATAGAAATCGTCTTATTCGAATCGATAATCGACTGAGTATCCCGAAAATGAGATCGAATAAGTTTATCAATGGCTTCTTCTCTTGATCTGTCTTTAAACTGAAGCAGCAACGATTGAATAACATCTCTCATCTCCATCGTGCGCATAAATTCGCTTAGCGCAAGGAAAGCAGCTGACAGATTACTCTTTCCAACTCCGTTTTCGCCGTATATCAAAATCAGGTTACTATCGGCACGAGAAAAATCGAAGCTGAAATCCAATAATGATTTGAAGTTTTGTATTTTTATATAGGTAAACATTACTGCCTCCGGCATAATTTACTATGATTATACCATGGTTATCAAAAATGTCAAATAGAAAATGAATTTTTCTAGTTATTTGATACATTTTGTATCTGCTTCACAATTATTTTACAATTGCATGCTTGACTTTTCCGTTTACTCGGAGTACAGTATTGTCGAAAAATCGGGAAGGAGATTCCAATGAAACTATTAGCCCTAAGTCACTATGAAAACGATACCGACACTCGATTTGGAGACTGCATTCTTATATTCGACTCTTTCAACTTGATCGTTTATGATTGTGGCCACACAAAGCATGTAGACTACATTATGGACTTTTTGAGATCCCACCGCGAGATCTCAGACGTACACATTGTCGTATCGCATAACGACAGCGATCACACTGCCGGAATCTGTGATTTGCTTGATCGCTTGCATGATCAACACCGCTTTACCGTTCAGGTATATGCCCATTTGTATCTTAAACACGTAGATGATATTTTAAATCAAATTGATGATGGACGTAGATCACGCGAGCGTTTGAAAGAATGTCTTTTGGAAGAATTCAATCATATTCGAGAAATCATTGAAGTTGCACAGAAACATCACATTCTGGTCGTGGAAGCTCTTTCGAAAACTGCGGTTGCAACCGGCTCAATCGTGGGTCCTTCAAAGGAAGAGTTCATTAGCGTTGCTGCGAAGGCCGTCGATAATCGTGCAAGTAATATCATCGAAAAAGAGACCGTAATGAATGCTGCCAGTGTTCAGCTTAGGTGTGATATTGATGATTACGGAAAAACAATTCTGTGTGGAGACGCCGCGCCATCTTTCTTGCGAGATTTAAATGAATATGAAATCATTCAGCTTCCGCATCATGGCAAATTGGCTGATGCAAAAGATATTTTTCAACAATTAGAAGGTGATTCATACAAAAAAGTCTTCTTAGTTTCGGATAATACTGGCTCGAGCATGACAAGCGGCGGATCTGATGACCTTGTAGAATACATGAAAAAGGAACGCTATGATCCCGCAAAAAACACTCGTAATGGAATAATCGATCTTCCCTCTGACGGCATCCTGCCCATGAAAAGCAGCAATCAAAGGACATATCTCGGATGATTTGGATTGTATCGAAAGCTGTAAGCAATTCTGACACCGAATTATTGCAGCGGCTGCAGTACATTAACGACGTTACTGGAGTAGCGCCATCGAAATGGATTGAGGGAAAGAGCATTTCTTACGGCATATTTCAGCATTCCTCACAATACTATATTTGCCGTACAAAGAAGGGTGAATACGGTGTTAGTATTACTGCCCATATAGGCGAGGTTGAACCGATTCTTAATTCGATTCTGTCATCTAAGCGAGCAATAGTAATTGTTAACTCTTGCATGCTAAACAGCTGCACAGGTGAGAGAATCTACAAGTTAGTACAATCAAAAAATCGCTTATCCGAATTGTATTTTGCAAAGCAGGAAAAGATAAAAGGATCTGACACTTCAAGGGTCAACTATGTCGATAAAGTCGGAGATTTCGGCTTTGGTACGACAAAATCAGAAAGAGAACTGTTTATGAATCGCTCACTTGGATTGATTCCTGCGATAAGAGCCTCGTTCGATAAAATCACTGCGTAATCAATAGAATAGCCGCCGGATCCGGCGGCTATGATTATGTTTTGGGTTTACTTCATTCTGAGCAGCCGTGCGAAGCGGGCGATCAGAATGACGGCGATCAGAATGACGATGACCGCGATCGCGACAAGCAAAGAGATCCACCATTGCGAAAGGGTCTGCTGCTCCTTCTGCTCCTGTTCCTGCTTGACCTTTTCCTCGTCGGTGATTTTCTTGGGTTCGGCGATCGTCATCTTGACGCTTTGGCTCTCGAAATGCTTTTCTCCGTTGACGTCCTCATAGGAAATCTCGATGCTGCCGTAGGATTCGCCGTATTTCTGCGAGCCGGACAGCGTGGTGACGAATACGGTCATTGCCTTGTCCGCGCTTTCCTGCGGGGCAAGGTTGCCTAAAAACGCCGAGGAGGAGATCAGACCGTCACAATTCAGCGAACAGCGAACGTTGAAGATCTGCGAAAACCCTGTGTTGTAGACGCAAACCGGCAGGGTAAAGCTCTCGCCGCTTGTAATCGATTCCGGCAGACGCACCTCATCATAGCCAAGCGATGCCTTCTGTACAACGGTCAGCGGATAATCCACGCCGTTTTCATAGGAACCGCTGTCGGCAGCGTCCTTGTAGGAGCAACTGAACCGGAAGGAATGCTTGCCCTCCATAGCGCTCGGCAGCGCACGAAGATCGAAAGTCACGGCCGTCGATTCGCCTTTTTTGAGACTTTCGATCGTCTGATGATCCTGAATACCCGTGTACCGGATCGAATCATCCTCCGAAATGTACTGCACCACGACATTTTTCGCGTCGCGCGTGCCGGAGTTTTTTACGGTCAGCGTAACCGTGAACCCGTCGCCGCCGTTGACGACCTCGCTGTATTCGCAGTCGACGATCTCGATCTTCGGCTGCGTGACGTTGATCGTGTACTTGCCTTCCTCGGTATACGAACCGCCGTACCTGTCCTCATAGCTGATCTGAACGGTAAAGACCGCGGCGCATTCCGTTGCACCCGGCGCGATCCCGAGGTCGAAATCGGCGTCCAGTTTACCTTTGATCGGAAGCGCGTCGAAGAACTTTGCGTTCAGATCGCCGCGCAACGCGATCGTGTCCGATTCGGGGATCAGCGATACGCGAATGTTTTTCGCGTCGTAGTTCCCGACGTTGCTCATGGAGATCGAAACGGACGCACGTTCGCCGCCGGATACCTCGTTCGGCGTGATCATGCAGTTCTGAATCAGAATGACCGGCTTCCGCACCGCCATCTGTCCGCCTCCTCCGCCTCCGCCGGTCGACTGTGTCTTCCCGCCGGTAATCTGCACCTGCATGGTGAACGTCTGTTCGGTCGGATCGCCTGCGGGCGTCTTGTACGTCACATGGAGCGCAACGGTATAGGTGCCGTTGTAAAAGGTGCTCTTCAACGGCGCGCTGAACTTGACCAGATATGCGTTCATTCTGCCGGTATTGTTTTGCCCCTGCGTGACGTCATACGGCTGTTCCGTTACGTCAAACTGCAGATTGGTCGGCGCAAACGGACCGTCGGAAGGAAACTCCGGTACGACACGGATCGTATTGCCGAGCGTTTTTCCGAGCAGCGGCATAATGAACTGCACCGAGCCATTTGCCTGCATCGGCATATAGCCGCCCGCATAGCTCTTTTCCATGCCGGGATACTTCCAGTATGTGTCGATCTTCAGCGGATCGTTCGTTTCGCCGGTCGGTTCCGGCGTTTCCGGCGCCGCTGTCGGCTGCGTTGTCGGCTCCGTGCTCGGCGAAGCGCTCGGTTCCGTACTCGGCGAAGCGGAAGGTTCCGTACTCGGCTCCTCGCTCGGAGGTGCAGACGGCTCCTCGCTCGGCGGTGCAGACGGCTCCCCGGTCGGCGGTGCGGACGGCTCCGCGCTCGGCGAAGAAGAGGGTTCCTTCGAAGCGGTCGGTTCCGGTTCGTCTCCTTCCGCGATCGCCAGCACCGGCGTCAATGCCAGTATCAGTACCAAAATCCATGCAAATACTCTCTGTTTCATACCGTTATCCTCAATTTCTGTGTTATAGCATTGTCATTACGCCTGCGTCCATTTCGCAGACGGTGTCACACAGCACCTCGATGTCTGCGATGTTGTGGCTCGCAAGGAGGATCGTCCGACCGTCGGTCGCAAGCGATTTGAACAGCTCGCGCATCTCGGCAACACCGTTCTTGTCGAGACCGTTCATCGGCTCGTCGAGGATCATGAGCGACGGATCCTCCATGATCGCCTGCGCGATGCCGAGCCGCTGCCGCATGCCGAGACTGTACTTTCCGACGGGTTTAGAGCTCATCGGGTCCAGCCCCACGCGGCGGATCGTATCGGCGATCTGCCGGAGGTTGATCTTGCGCTTCAGCGACGCCAGAATTTCCAGATTTTTCAATCCAGAAAGCTGCGGCAGAAAGCCCGGCGTTTCGATGATCAGCCCGATGTCCTCAGGGAAATCGACATCCTTGCCGATCTGCTTGCCGTTTACCAGCACCTTACCGCTGGTCGGCTGCAAAAAACCGCAGATGCACTTGAACATAACGGTCTTTCCCGAGCCGTTGTTGCCGACAACGCCGTGGATCTTTCCCTCCTCAAAGTTGCGATTGATCCCTTTCAGCACTGTGTCCTGTCCGAACACCTTCACAAGATCGTGTACTTCGATTGCGTTTGCCATAGATAGTCTCCTTATGACTGTTCCGTTCCAAGGAACATGAAGTTGTACTTGCGGATCGCACGCAGAATGCCGACCATCAGCCCGGCGATCAGCACAAGGAAAATCAGATATGTCTGCCACAAGCGCGGCAGCAGGTCGTAGCCGAAGTTGTGCATGTGATACGTCGCTTGGTTCAGCGGCGAAAGCCAGCCCACGGCGACGTTTGCCTTGTACATCAGCTCATCCGGGAGATTGAACATCTGTTTGATGAGCTCCGGGTTCAGAAGCAGCCCGTACAGCGAGAAGCCGAACGCCGCGACCACGCCCGCGCTCTTGCCGCGCAGCAGCTTCATAAACAGCATGAGCAGCGCAAGCACGAGCGTGTACAGCAGCATCAGGAGGAAA
>JBGULC010000027.1:0-84114 GCA_045114775.1 Christensenellales bacterium
TTTCAGAAGCGCTGAGATAAACAACAAATCCGAACCCGTCGCCGATACGCTTCAAGTTCGGATTTGATTTGATTGGCTCCCCAGGTAAGACTCGAACTTACAACCCTTCGGTTAACAGCCGAATGCTCTGCCATTGAGCTACTGAGGAATGCTGCAAGCGATATCATAACAGCGCGGGGACGTTTTCGCAACGGAGATTACAGACGAATAAAATGAAATACAAAGAAATATCATTGAAAATCATTCAAAATCTCACTATTTTACGGTTTGATTGACGAAGACGTTTTTTTGTTGTACAATATCCGCATGGAACGGGAAATGCCGCACATCGTGTATACGGAACGCTCGGAGGCGAAGCGGAGGATCATCCGCACGGACGGCGCGCTGTATGTTTTGCTGCTGCTCGGCGCATTCGGCGTGATCTTTCTTTCGCGGATGTTGGAAGTTCTGCTTGAGATCAAACGGCTGTATCTGCAGATCGGCATGTATGCGGTTTTGCTCGGCGCAGGCTATCTGATCTATCGCATGCGCCTTGTCGATTATGTTTATGAGCTTTACGATACGGAGTTTCGCGTACTGCAGGCAGTCGGAGAAAAGCAAAAGCTGCTGGCAGCCGTACCGCTCGATGCGATCGCCGAAGTCGGGACGTATCGGAAAACCGACGCGAGGCCGACGCTCAGGACGTTCCACGGCGAACGGGAAAAGACAACGGCGATCTGGTTCACACAGGACGGAAAGCCGTCGGTGCTGTGCCTGAGCGCGACGGACACGATGCGGGAAAAGCTTTCGGAGGCGATCCATGCGAAGAACTGACTGGATGGAGCGGATCGAAGCGGGCGAGGTCCCGCACGCGATCCTGTTTGCGGGGCCGCAGGAGAGCGGCGTGCTCGCGCTTGCCCGCCGTGCCGCGGCGCGGTATCTTTTGCATACGGACGACACAAACGCGCTTTCGGGCTGTCCGTTTTATCTGGAGCCCGCGGATTTTCAGGTCAAAACCGTGCGGGACGCGCTGGCGGTGATCAACGCGGAGGCGTACGGCAAGGGCCGGCGCTGCATCCTGTTCCCGAACGCGCACACGATGAGCGAGGCGGCGCAGGACGTGCTTCTGAAAACGCTTGAGGAGCCGCCGGAGGACACGCTGCTTCTGCTGACCGGCGTCGAATCGGGCTTTCGACCGACGGTGCTGTCGCGCTGCATGATCCTGCGCAGCGAGACCGAGCCGTGGGAGACGATCGCGAAGCGACTTGCGGAAAACGGCGTCCGGCGAGAGCAGGCAGAGCTCACGGCGAAGCTTTCCGACGGCGTATACGGCCGCGCGGAGGCGTTTCTTCAGGAGGACGCGCTTGCGTTCCGGCGCGAGGCGATCGCCTGCATCGGGACGTTTGTGACGCGCGTGAAGCCGTATGCGGCGCTTTCCGCGCTGTGCACCGAAACGGTGACGGAGCAGAGCGAGGACGGTACGGTGAAGAAGACGAAGAAGGTCAGCGCAGCGGCGGTCGACCGGGTGCTGGATCTGTTCCTTTCGATCCTTTCGGACGTGCTTCGGCAAAAGTTCGGCATATCCGAAATGCGCAATACGGATTGCACCGCGGTCGAAAAGAATTTCAATTCGACCTTTACAACTGCGCAAATACAAGGTATGATACAAGTTGCGGCGGAGGCGAAGGAGATGCTGAGCTATAAGGCAAATCCCGCCATGGTCGTCGATTGGATCCTGGCAAAGCTGCCGTAAGGGGAAACTATGGTTAAGGTTATCGGAGTAAAATTCAAAACAAGCGGACGCGTCTACTATTTCGATCCGCTCGATCTGCCCGTGAAAGCGGGCGACGGCGTGATCGTCGAAACGGCGCGCGGTATGGAATACGGCGATGTGCCGAACGATCCCAAGGAGGTCGACGAGAGCGAAGTCGTCGCGCCGCTGAAGCCGGTCGTCCGCATCGCGACGGATGAGGACAAGCGCCTGCGCGCCATGTACGAGGCAAAGGAAGCCGACGCTTTTTCGATGTGTCAGGAAAAGATCGCGGCGCACGGCCTCGATATGAAGCTTGTGGACGTGGAATATACGTTCAACGGCAGCAAGGTCGTGTTCTATTTCACAGCTGACGAGCGCGTGGATTTCCGCGAGCTCGTGAAGGATCTTGCATACTCGCTCAAAACGCGGATCGAGCTTCGGCAGATCGGCGTGCGCGACGAGGCGAAGATGCTCGGCGGGCTCGGCCCGTGCGGGCGGCTCGTGTGCTGCAAGTCGTTCCTTGACGACTTCCGTCCCGTCTCGATCAAGATGGCGAAGGAACAGAATCTGTCGCTGAGCCCGACCAAGATCTCGGGCCTTTGCGGGCGTCTCATGTGCTGCCTGCAGTATGAACAGAGCGCGTACGAGGCGATCCGCAGCGTCATGCCGAAGCCGGGCCGCGAGGTCAACACGGTCGACGGCGTCGGCGTCGTGGTGGAGAACAACGCGATCACCGAGCGCACCAAGGTCCGCCTTACGATGGAGGACGGCTCGATCGACGTCCGCGAGTATCCGTATGCGCATCTTTCCGCGCCGGGCGAACCGCTGCCGGAGGCCGCGCTTGCCGTGAAGAAGGCCGAGCCGGCGAAGGACGCGGATCCGGATGCGCAGTTCCGCAAGGAAGCCGCGAACAACACGCGCCGCGGCGGACGCGGCAACCAGCGCGATCGCAAGCCGGAGCAAAAACAGCCTCAGCAGAAACCGGAGCAAAAGCAGCCTCAGCAGAAGCCGGAGCAAAAACAGCCTCAGCAGAAGCCGGAGCAAAAGCAGCCGCAGCAGAAGCAGAACCCGCAAAAGCCGCAGAACGCACAGCAGAAGCAGAATCCGCAAAAGCCGCAGAAGCAGCAGAATCCGCAGAGCCCGCAGCCGCCGAAGCAGAATGCGGACGGCAGCGCCGAAGGGCAGAAGAAGCAGTTCCGCCGCCGGCCGAGAAGAAGGCCGAACAACGCGCCGAAAGCGCCGGACGCCCCGAAAGCGGATTCCTGATCAAAACACACGAAGCAATATAAAAATGCAAAGTAAAACCCGGTGTCGTCTGTCGGAATCATTCCGACGCTCCGCACCGGACTCTTTTTGTCAGCCGATATTCCGTACGATTCCGGAGAAGAGAACGGACCCGTCTCTGCCTGTGATAAGGAACAGGAAAGGTCTGTCCAGAACAAAGACGATCTCATCGTCCGGCATTGCAGCGCCTGTCGCCATATCGAGCGCCGTATATGCGGCGCCGGTCACGCCCTGCTCATCAATCTCCACCATTGCGGCATGTTCCGCCGCGCTCAGGTAAAGGTCGTCCCGGTCTGTCGTCAACGGCGTAAAGTCCGCAAGGACCGGATCCAAAGCGTCCGTCAGTCCGAGCGATTGAATGATCTCCAAAAGATCCGTACGGCATGACGCCTGAAATTTCGGGACGGAAAGATGGACCAAAGGCGAAGACCATTTCTCGCTGCCCTCGGAGGACCTTGCTGCGGCAAGCAACTCGGGATCGGCAGCAAGCGCGTTGACGTCGACACCCTCCTTCGGCAGGAAGAAACACATCGAGCCGCTGTCAAACAGATTCAGGCCGACCGAGGTGAACGTATCCGTCCGGTATACGCCGAGCATGTCGGTCCTGTGCATCATGTCCACGGTCGTGTCGCCGGTCGTACCGTGGAAGACCTCCTGCGTTGTGTTCCCGGACAGGAACAGTTCGGTCCACTGCGCCTTATAATAGATCGTCGATACGATCTCCAGAACGGTCACGGGATCGAGCTTCATTTCCTTGACATACTCGTGCAAAAGCCCGCCGGTATGTTTGTCCGTCCAGTCTCTCAGCGCCTCGTCCATTTCCGGCGATCCCGGCGTTCCGCAGAAGGAGGACGCATAATACTGCTTGGAAAGACGCGCCAGCGTCTCGTCGTTGTAGGTGTATTTGCCGTTCAGCCAAAGCGAATTTGCGAGCAGGCTTTTGAAAACGGGCGTATCCGCGTAATTGCCTTCCCACAGCGCGGAAACGGAGGATCGCAGGGTCTCGATGTCGGGCGCCCCGAGCATGTCCAGAACCTGCTGCCGCGTATTCCCGTCCGAAACCTCCGCAAGCATCGCAAAAGCGATATAGATGTTGATCGGTGAGCAGACCGTGTTTTCCTCCCCGGAGGGAAGGACTTCTCGCATGATCGCTGCGTAGTAGCCGTCGATCCCATTCTGAAGATCTTTGGATGCCTGCACTTTCGTCCGGTACGCATTCCACCAGTTCCAATGCTCGTCGCTGTGCAAGAAGTCTTGCGCGCTGAGGTTCACGGCGTCCGGCACCGGATATGCCGCCGCCACCGTTCTGACACCCGAAGGAGAGGGCCCTTCCGCTTGTTCCCGATTTCCCTTTCTGAGCGCCGGTATTCCTACGATCGCGCCGATCAGGAGCGCGGCGCAGGCCGCGATCGCTGTCCATTTTACCCATACGGGCGTTTTGTGCCGCTTATATTCTTTCGCGTTCCGGACGTCGTTCGCGTCGACGTCTTCCAATGCTTCAAACAGTTCTTCTTTTTTCATACGTCAAATCCCCTTTCGATCAGATACAGCTTCAGCTTTTTCCGTAAACGGCTCAGGGTCACGGACACATTGTTTGCGCTTGTCTGAAAGCGCTCCGCGATGTCCGAAACGGAGTCCGCGTACCAATAGCGCAAGATAAACATATAGCGCTTTTCCTTCGGCAGGTGAGAGAGAAACCGATTGATTTCATCCCGCAGTTCCTTTTCCTCCCACCGGCGTTCCGTATCGTCGCTGCCGGATACGCATTCTTTGAGCTCGTCCAGTACGATATCAAAGCTGCCGCCGCCGCGCTTATCCCGATGCATTTTCCGGAACCGATCAAAGGAGAGATTTCTCGTGATCTTTCCCAGAAAGGCGGACAGCACGGAGGGCACATGCGGCGGGATCGCGTTCCATGCGTGGAGCCATGTGTCGTTGACACATTCCTCTGCGTCGGATCCGTTCTGCAGAATATTGCGGGCAATCGCGGTGCAGTACGCGCCGTACTTCTTTGCGGATTCCGTAATTGCCGCCTCGTCCCTGACCCAATAGAGCCGGACGATCATGATATCATCCAAGCGTTTCGCCTCCTTTCACCCATATACACGACATTTCCCGTGCAATCTTACCGTTCTGTTCGAAAACAAATGAAAACGGAGCAGCCTTTTCGGGACTGCTCCGAAAAATGATCGCATCCATGCACATACCGGCAGAATACGTTTCGGCATGCCCGATCATTCCGGGATCACGCTTACGCGGTCGACGCCGTAGCAGCGAAACGCTTCGAGCGCCGCTTCGCCGATGCGCTCGCCGGGCATGAGGATCGGCACGGCCGGGGGACAGCCGACGTCCGGACGCGCAAGCACGCGGCCGAGACAGTCTGCATAGGGCAGCACGACGCGCGGGCCGAGCATCGCTTTGCGGATCGGGCAGACGCGTTCCGGAATTGCGGGACGCGGGGGACGCGCTTCGATCGGCATAAGGCGCGGGATCGCGCCGAGCGCTTGTTCGAGAAGCATGAGGTCGGCTTCGCCGTTTTCCGGCGTAAACATGCAGACCAGAAAATCGGGATCGGCAAACTCGCAGAAGATTCCCTGCGCTTCGAGAAGCCGCGCGAGCGCCGTGCCGGTATAGCCCATCGGCTTCGGACAGAGCGTCAGCTTCAAAGGCTCGTTTCCGTACAGTGTCCAACCCGCGGCGGCAAGCCGCGTTTTCAGCGCGTCGAGCTTCGGCACAAAGACGGAAAGCTTTTCCGGAAGCGTTTCGAGCATCGGGTTCAGAAGGTCGAGCGACTGCAGAATGAGATACGACGGACTCGTAGAGCCGAACAGCAGCAGCGCGTCCTTCGCTTCGGCAGCAAGCGCGCCGAGGGCGGGGGAAAGGTGCAGATAGGCGCTTCCGGTCAAAGCGGAAAGCGTCTTGTGCGCGGAATCGCAGCAGAGGTCGGCGCCGAGGTCGATCGGATGCCGCGAGGACGTGAGAAACCGGAGATACGCGCCGTGCGCGTTGTCGACGAGCAGCAGCACGCCGGAATCGCGACAGACCTTTGCGATCGGGCTGAGGTCCGGAAGATCGCCGAGATAATCCGGCACAGTCAGATACAGCGCGGTCGGCTGCTCGCGTTCGATTGCCGCGGCGATCGCGGCGGGATCGAGCGATGCCGAGAGATACGACGGCGCGGCGTCGAAGAGCCACGCGACGTCAAGGTCCAGCAGCGCCGCAGCGGACAGGAACGTTTTGTGCGCATTGCGCGCGGCGAGGATCTTCGGCCGAGCTCCCGCATTTTCCGCATGCCGCATCGCAAGATACAGCATCGCGCGGATGCACTGTGAGCTGCCTTCGGTCGCATAGAACGTCGGACAGCCGAACAGTGCGGAGGCGTTCGCTTCGCTCTCCGCGATGATCCCCGCTGCTTCGTAGAGCGCGTCCGCGCCGGGGATTTCCGTTATGTCGCGATCCTCGGAAAGACGGCGCGCAGCGCCCTTGTGCCCGGGCATATGCAGCCGGACGGGCGAGCGGTCGATATATGCGGTTACGAAGTCGAAGATCGGCGTGTTCATGGGTCAGTTTTCTCTGAGCTGCCGCGCGACGGCGACGGTCAGCGCGCACTCCATGCGCTTTTTAAAGAGGTCGCAGCCGTAGGCGTAGACGCCGTTGATGCGGCCCGTGGCGTGGTACGCGTTCGCGGCGCAGCCGCCGGAGCAGTAGAGCCTTGCCCAGCAGGTGCGGCATTCCTCGCGCGCGTAGACGTTGCAGGCGGCAAACTGCGCCTGTACCGCGTCGTTGTCGACGCCGTTCCAGATATCGCCGAGCTTAAACGCCTGTTCGCCAACGAACTGATGGCAGGGGTAGAGATCGCCCCACGGCGTGACCGCCATGTACTCCGTGCCGGAGCCGCAGCCCGAGATGCGCTTATAGATGCAGGGACCGCCAAGAAGGTCGATCATATAGTGGTAGAACGTGAACGGCCGTCCCTCCGCGTCGCGCTCGAGCATCAGCGCCGCGAGCTTTTCGTATTGCTCCATGACGATCGGCTTGTCCGCTTCGGTCAGCGCCGAGGGATCGTCCGGCGCGCAGACGACCGGCTCCATAGATAGCTCGGTGAAGCCGAGGTCGAGCATCGTCTGAATATCCTTCAGAAAATCCGGGTTCGCATGCGTGAACGTGCCGCGCATATAGTAGCCCTTGTTTCCGCGCGCGGCGACGAATTTCTGAAACTTCGGCACGATCTTTTCCCAGCTTCCGTTTCCGGCGTAGTCCTTGCGGAAGCGGTCGTGGATCTCCTTGCGTCCGTCCAGCGACAGCACGACGTTGTGACACTCGCGGTTTGCAAATTCGATCACGTCGTCGTCGATCAGCATGCCGTTCGTGGTGAGCGTGAAACGGAAATGTTTGCCGACGTCCTTTTCAATCGAGCGCGCGTAGGCAACGAGGTCCTTGACAACCTGAAAGTTCATCAGCGGCTCCCCACCGAAGAAGTCGACCTCGAGGTTTTTGCGGCTGCCCGAATGCTCGACGAGAAAATCCAAAGCGCGCTTGCCGGTCTCAAAGGACATCAGCGCGCGCTCGCCGTGATACTTGCCCTGGCTTGCGAAGCAGTAGGAGCAGTTCAGGTTGCATACGTGCGCGACGTGCAGGCACAGCGCCTTGATCACGCCGGAGGTCTTCGCCTTCAACGTTCCCGCCATCGGCTCGTAGTTGTCCTCGGTGAAGAGCTTGCCCGCGGCCTTCAGCGCAAGAAGCTGCTCATAGGCGCCGTTCAGCTCGTCCGCGTTCGTACGGTCAGAGTAGCGGGAAAGAAGCGCCGAAATCAGCGCCTCGCGCGGTTCGCGTTCAAAGCCCGCGATCATGTCGTAGGCAACGTCGTCGACCGCATGGATCGAGCCGGAACAAACGTCCAGCACGATATTGTATCCCAAAAGCTTGAATTGGTGGATCATAATCTCAAAAAAAGGCCGCCGGAATCGGCGGCTTTCGGGTCGTAAGCTTATTTGTCCTGCTTCTTTTCGCAGTTCTGATTCGCGATGCCGCAGCTCGTCTTGCAGGCGGACTGGCAAGAGGTCTGGCACTCGCCGCAGCCGCCGTTCTTTGCGCTTTCGCAGAGATTGCGGGTCTCAACGGTTTTGATCTCGATCATGATGACGCCTCCGTAAATAGTTTTATAACAGAGTGAGCATAACACAACGCGCCGATAAAGTCAAGAGATTTGCGCTTTTGCGGGAACGGTTGCGCTTTTACGGGAATTGCGGTACAATAAACCAAAAAGGATCCTCGGAGGGCAACATGGACTACATTCGGGTAACGAAGGAAAACATCGAGAAAGAACACATCTGCTGCGCGATCTCGAACAACAGGGACGTGCAGGTCTCGTCCAAGAAGGCGTGGCTTCTCGACCGATTCGACGAGGGCCTTGTTTTTCTCCGGAGCACCGAGCGCGGCAAATGCTTCATTGAGTATCTTCCCGCGGAAATGGCGTGGAATCCGATCGACGCTGAAGGGTATCTGTACATCGACTGCCTGTGGGTCTCGGGCTCCATGAAGGGGCACGGGTATTCGAACGATCTGCTTTCCGCGTGCATCAAGGACGGCAAGGCACAGGGGAAGAAGGGACTTTGCATCCTTTCCTCCGCGAAGAAAAAGCCGTTCCTTGCCGATCCGAAGTATCTGAAATACAAGGGCTTTACCGTCGCGGATGAGGCCGACAACGGCATTCAGCTCTGGTATCTGCCGCTTGCGCCGGACGCGGAGAAGCCGAAGTTTCGGGCCTGCGCTGTTCATCCGCACGTCGACGAGCAGGGGTATGTCCTGTTCTACACAAACCAGTGCCCGTTCAACGCAAAGTACATCCCGATCGTGGAGGAGACCGCAAAGGCGCACAATATTCCGTTCCGCGCGATCCGTATCGAAAGCCGCGAGGCGGCGCAGTCCGCGCCCACACCGGTCACGACCTATGCGCTGTTCTTCAACGGGTCCTATGTCACGAACGAGCAGATGAACGACACGAAGTTCCTGAAGCTCGCGGAAAGGGGGATAATATAATGGATCTTCATTGGGAAGAAGGCTTTACGATCGACGTCCGCTTTGAAAACGGCGCCGCGGTGATCTGCGCAAACCGCGAGGGGCTTTTGTCCCTTGCAAACCACCTCAGGGCGCTTGCCGAAGCGTCCGCGGGCAGCCACATCCATCTGGATCGGGGAAACGCGCTCGAGGACGGCTCCGTTGAACTGATCCTTGAACGGATCGAATGAATAACGATCGCCGCATGCGGGAAAATATATTTATTATAGCAACCCTTTTCGGTTGCTTTTCTTTTGCGGATGGGCTACAATGATATCGTAAAAATATGGCATTTTTGCCAAGAATAAAAGGAGTATGCAAATGAAGTACGATCGCGTTTACAATTTCTCCGCAGGTCCCGCCACGATGCCCGTTGAGGTGCTCGAGGAGATCCGTGACGAAATGCTGAACTATCACGGCAGCGGCATGTGCGTCATGGAGATGTCGCACCGCAGCAAGGTCTTCCAGCAGATCATCGACGAGGCGGAAGCCGATCTCCGCACGCTGATGGGCATTCCGGACAACTACAAGGTCCTGTTCATCCAGGGCGGCGCAACGCTTGAGTTCGCCATGATCCCGTTGAACCTCTGCAAGAACGGCGTGTTCGACTACATCGTAACCGGCAACTGGTCCAAGAAGGCGGCGACGGAAGCCAAGAAGTACGGCAAGGTCAACGTCATCGCGTCCAGCGAAGACAAGAACTACAGCTACATTCCGGATTGCTCCGACCTCCCGATCGACGACGACGCGGACTACGTTTACATCTGCGAGAACGAAACGATCCACGGCACGACCTACCCGGTGCTGCCGAACACCAAGGGCAAGATCCTCGTTTCCGATCAGAGCTCGATGTTCCTTTCGAAGCCCTGCAACGTGTCCGACTACGGCCTGATCTACGGCGGCGTCCAGAAGAACGTCGGTCCCGCGGGCCTCGCGATCGTCATCATCCGCGAAGACCTCATCCGTGAGGACATCGATCCGAAGATCCCGGTCTACCTGCGCTTCGACACGCATGCGAACAACGGCTCCATGTACAACACGCCGAACTGCTGGGCGATCTACGTCTGCGGCAAGGTCTTTAAGTACCTGCTTAAGACCGGCGGCCTCGAGGCTATGGCAAAGCGC
This sequence comes from Christensenellales bacterium, assembly GCA_045114775.1. Classification (GTDB taxonomy): domain Bacteria; phylum Bacillota; class Clostridia; order Christensenellales; family CAG-138; genus UBA3792. The sequence continues at coordinate 10,199 of JBGULC010000027.1, forward strand.
AACGAGGAGAAGGCGAAGGTCATGTACGACTTCCTCGATTCCTCCAAGATGTTCACCGGCACCGTCGTGAAGAAGGACCGTTCGCTCATGAACATCCCGTTCGTCACCGGCGACAAGGAGAAGGACGCGGCGGTCGTTGCGGCGACCAAGGCGGCGGGCTTCGACAACCTTAAGGGCCACAAGAGCGTCGGCGGTCTCCGTGCTTCCATTTACAACGCTATGCCGAAAGAGGGCGTGGAAGCGCTGGTCGAGTTCCTCAAGAAGTATGAAGCGGAAAACGCATAAGGAGGCAAATCATGATTCGTATTCTGGCATCTGACGGTATGGACAAGAGCGCGATCGCCGCGCTCGAAGCAAAGGGCTGCGAGGTCGTTTCTCAGTTCTATGAGCCGGAAGACCTCAAAAAGGAGCTTGCAAACTACGACGTGATCGTCGTCCGCTCCGCAACGAAGGTCCGCGAGCCGATCATCGACGCAGCGGTCGAAGCGGGTCGGTTGAAGATGATCATCCGCGGCGGCGTCGGCGTGGATAACATCGATGTGAAGTACGCCGAGAGCAAGGGCCTGATCGTGAAGAACACCCCGCGCGCTTCCTCCCAGTCGGTCGCGGAGCTTGCTATGGGCCATATGTTCGCGTGTGCGCGCTTCCTGTCCATCGCGGGCTACACCATGCGCAACGACAAGTGGGAAAAGAAAGCCTATGCAAAGGGCATCGAGCTGCAGGGCAAGACGCTCGGCATCATGGGCTTCGGCCGCATCGGTCAGGCGCTCGGCAAGATGGCGAAGGCGATCGGCATGAAGGTCATCGCGTACGATATCTTCCACATCCCGGGCATCGAAGAACAGCTCGGCATCCCGTACGTCGAGATGGACGAGCTTCTTGCGCAAGCTGATTTCGTCAGCGTCCATGCGCCGGCGGTCGACGGCGGTGCGCTGATCAACGCGGAAACGATCGCAAAGATGAAGGACGGCGTCGTCATCATCAACACGAGCCGCGGCACGAACGTGGACGAGGACGCGCTCCTTGCGGCGCTCGAATCCGGCAAGGTCCGCGCGGCGGGTCTGGACGTCTGGGCGGTCGAGCCTGCGAACAACCACGCGCTGTACAGCCATCCGATGGTCTCCTGCACGCCGCACATCGGCGCGACCACGGTCGAAGCGCAGAAGCGCATCGGCGCCGAGATCGTCGATCTGATCAGCAAGCAGTTCAACCTGTAATTCAGGCCGCCGATAACGGCATCAGATCATTTGCGGTGAAGAAATCAGCCGACTCAAGTCAAATGGAAGAAAGGGCAGCAATGCCCTTTCTTTGATTTATTTCGCCGCAAATTATCCACGTTGTTAGTATAGCTCAGGGCGAAGAACGCGGATTCGGATACCGTTCTTGACGGCCTGAACATAAGAAGCGGTGCATTCGCACGTCCTTTTTGCACGGTGAGCGACTCCGTCCCCGACGCCGCGCCGTGTAAAACAACACCCCGCGGAAGGCCCGCGGGGCTGCGTGTTTTCGGCGTTATCGGATCCTGCCGCTGGCTTCAAGTACTTTGATGTCCGGCTCGCAGAGGAACGGCTCGCCTGCGGCTTTCAGCGCGTTATTCACGTCCTTTAAGCCGCTGCCGGTGGAAATGACCGTGACGGTCTCGTCCGGGCGAATGAGGCCCTCACGGACGGCGCGCACGACGCCTGCCGTGGCGGTAACGCCCGCGGGCTCGCCGAACACGCCTTCGGTTCTTCCGAGGAGCCGCATCGCGGCAAGGATCTCATCGTCGGTCACGGCGATCCAGCGTCCGCCGCTGTTCTTGACCGCGCGCAGCGCCTTCCGGGGATTTCTCGGCACGCCGACTGCTATGCTGTCCGCAAGTGTGTTTTCGGGCGTCGGGATAAGGTCGCGATCGTTGTTCGCCGCGTCCACGAACGGGCAGCAGCCGGTGGACTGCACGCCTAAGATCTTCGGAATGCGGTCGATCATGCCCATCTCAAATAGATCATGGAAGCCGTTGTAGACGCCGCCGATCGTGCAGCCGTCGCCGACGGACACCGCGACCCAGTCGGTGGGCTCCCAATGAAGCTGCTCTGCGATCTCCAGCGCGACGGTCTTTTTGCCCTCGGTGAGGATCGGGTTAATGCCCGCGTTACGGTTATAGAAGCCCCATTTTTCGATCGCGGCCTTCGACAACTCAAACGTCTGGCGGTAATCGCCCTTGACCGAAATGACGTTCGCTCCGAAGATCAGAAGCTGCGCAACCTTGCCCTTCGGCGCGCGTTCCGGCACAAAAATGACGGTCTTGAGTCCCATCCTCGCCGCATTGCCCGCGCAGGAGGAAGCCGCGTTTCCGGTGGAGGAGCAGCAGATGGTGTCATAACCGAGCTCGATTGCTTTTGCCACCGCCACGCCGCTTGCGCGGTCCTTTAAAGACGCGGTCGGATTGATGCCGTCGTCCTTGATGTAAAGCTTTCTGATCCCGAGCTCGTCGCCGAGCCGCAGGCTTTCATACAGCGGCGTCCAGCCGATGCGAAGGAATTTCGATAAGCCTTCGCCTTTCAAGGGCATCAGCGCGCGATAGCGCCACATACTGTTGTCGCGATCCGCTTTTAAGCTTTCGCGGTTCAGCTCCTTTTTGACCTCGTCATAGTCGAATAAAATATCGAGGATGCCTTTTTCTCCGCAGGCGGGGCAAGTCATAAGCTCCGGTCCGTAGGGATATTCCTTTCCGCAAAGCGTGCAGCGGTAACCGTATACGCGTCTCATGGTTTCGCTCCTTTTCTGATCTTCTTCCATCATACACCCGCCGGGCCGGGTTTGCAAGTTCCATATTGTTTTGAACCGGCGGGGCAAATAAGACCCCGCCGGTGTTTCTTAAGTAAGTTCGATTTTTCTTAGGGAAGTACTTCCATATCGTACTTGTCTATCTCACGTTCCTGTCTCACTTTTCTCACGTTCCTGTCTCACTTTCATAAGTAGTATTCGCCGTCGAGACGCGATTTCCTTTTTTTATTCTGTGAACTTTATGTGAACATTTGTTCGCATGCGGAATCGACGGCGCGCGACTGTTTTCCCGCTCGAAACGGCTTGCGTTCCGGTGCAAAATCATGTATAATATATTCATAAAAATAAACTGAGGGAGTGTGGCTTTATGATCCTGATCGGAAACGGCAGACTGCTGACGAGAAACGGTGCGGAATTCTTTGAAAACGGCGCGGTCGCGGTCGAGGGACGGTATGTGAAGGAGGTCGGCGAAACGGCGGCGATGCGGGCAAAGTACCCGGACGCGGAGTGGATCGACGCAAACGGGGGCGTGATCATGCCGGGCCTTATCAACATGCACAACCACATCTACAGCGCGTTTGCCCGCGGTCTTTCGATCCGCGGCTACAATCCGCATAACTTCAACGACATCCTGGAAGGCATGTGGTGGAAGATTGACCGCTGCCTTACGAAGGAAAACGATCATTGGTCTGCGAAGGCGGTCTACGCCGACTGCATCAAAAACGGCGTGACGACCGTGTTCGACCACCACGCAAGCTTCTTCGATATCCCGGGCTCGCTCGATGAGATCCATGAAGCCGCAAAGGAGTTCGGCGTGCGCACCTCGCTCTGCTATGAGGTCAGCGATCGCGACGGCGAGGAAAAGCGCATGCAGTCGATCCTCGAAAACGAGCGCTTCATCCGTAAAGCGGCGGCGGACGATTCCGACATGGTCAAGGGCATGATGGGCCTGCACGCGGCGTTTACGCTCTCCGATAAGACCTTGGAGGATTGCCTTATTCACGGCGGCAGGGATGCGGGCTTCCACGTCCACTGCGCCGAGGGGCCGGGGGACCTTCAGGATTCTCTGGACAAGTACGGCAAGCGCATCATCAATCGGTTTTACGACGCGGGGATCCTCGGCAATAAGACGCTTGCGATCCATTGCGTACACATCAACAAGGCGGAAATGGAGCTTTTGAAGGCCACGGACACGGCGGTCGTGCATAACCCCGAATCGAACATGGGCAACGCAGTCGGCTGCGGTCCGGTCATCCATATGAAAAAGCTCGGACTGCTTCTCGGTCTCGGCACCGACGGCTACACGAACGACATGCTCGAAAGCTACAAGGTCGGCAACATCATCCACAAGCACCACCTCTGCGATCCGACGGTCGCGTGGGGCGAGATCCCGGATATGCTGTTCAACGGAAACGCGGCGATCGCGGGGCGGTATTTCCAGGCGCCGCTGGGCGTGCTGAAGCCCGGCGCGTACGCGGACGTGATCGTGACGGATTACGACCCGCTGACGCCGATGGACGGGAACAATGCGAACTCGCACATCCTGTTCGGCATGAACGGCAGAAGCGTCGTGACCACGATGTGCAACGGCAAAGTACTGATGAAGGATCGCGAGCTGCTCGTCTGCGACGAAACCGAACTCATGGCAAAATGCCGCGAGAGCGCGAAGAAGCTCTGGGCGGCGGTGAACGCGTAAAAAGGCGGATCCGGGAATCCGCCCGGTTCATACGGAAACGAGAAAAGGATCTTACCTTCCCCTTTGAGAGAAGAAACGATGACAACGCACCAAAGGCCTTCCCCTTTGAAGAGAAGACAGTGCGCGTCAAAAGCATTTCGCGACGGGAAGACAGGGACAACGCACCAAAAGCCTTCCCCTCAAGGGGAAGCCTCAATAACTGCAAACGCTGTGCCTTTGACCCGATCCGGATCAAAAGCCTTCCCCTCAAGGGAAAGGCGGGGACAGCGAGGAGCGGTCCATAAAACAGACACGATCATCTGTAATGCATAATGAATTGTGAATGAAGGAGGTCACTATGTCCGATCGAATGACGCCGATCCCGTTCCGGGAGCTGATGGAGTGGGTTCTCAAAGAATACAAGACCGGCAGCGTGTTCGGGGTGAAGCGCCCGTATCGCCCGATCCCCGGAAAGCAGCTTTCGATCTTCGGCGAAAAGCTCGAAACGCCGTTCGGTCCCGCCGCGGGTCCGAATACGCAGCTATGTCAGAACATCCTTGCCGCGTACTACGCGGGCAGCCGCTTCTTTGAGCTCAAGACCGTGCAGATCATGGACGGCGACGAGCTCGCGGCGTGCATCGGAAAGCCCTGCATCGTGGCGAAGGACGAGTGCTACAACTGCGAATGGTCGACCGAGCTCACCGTGCCGCAGGCGCTTACGGAATACGTCAAAGCGTGGTTCATGCTGAAGCTGTTCACCAAGGAATTCCAATGGGGCGATCCGGAAGGCTTCGTCTTCAACATGAGCGTCGGTTACGACTTTGCGGGCATCACCTCCCCGAAAATCGACGCGTTCATCGAGGGCTTGAAGGACGCGTCGAAAACCGCGATCTTTGCGGAGTGCATGGAGTGGACGCGAGCGAACCTCGGCCGGTTCGAGCATATCGACGAAAACTATCTCGCTTCGATCAATCCGCACGTGTGCACATCGATCACACTCTCGACGCTGCACGGCTGCCCGCCGCAGGAGATCGAGCGGATCGCAAGCTACCTCATAGACACCAAGAAGCTGAACACGTTCGTAAAGTGCAACCCGACGATCCTGGGCTACGCCTACGCCAGAAAGACGCTGGACGAGCTCGGCTTCGACTACGTAGCGTTCGACGAGCATCACTTCAACGAGGACCTGCAGTATAAGGACGCGGTGCCGATGTTCAAACGGCTCCTTGCGCTTGCGAAAGACAACGGCGTGACCTTTGGGCTGAAACTCAGCAATACCTTCCCGGTCGACGTGACGCAGAATGAACTTCCCAGCAATGAAATGTACATGTCCGGGCGTTCGCTCTATCCGCTGACCATCGAGATGGCAAAGCGCATGAGCGAGGAGTTCGACGGCAAACTCCGGCTGTCGTTCTCGGGCGGCATCGACGCGTTCAACATTGCGGAGCTGTTCAAAGCCGGCATCTGGCCGATCACGCTTGCCACGACGATCATAAAGCCCGGCGGCTATCAGCGCTTACAGCAGCTCGGCAGGATCTGCGACGCGCTCCCGTACGAGCCGTTTACGGGCGTGAAGGTCGGACAGGTGGCGCTGCTAAGCCGTCAGGCGCGCGCGTCTGTGCGCAATACAAAGCCGGTGAAACCGCAGCCGGAGCGCAAGCTTAAGGAGCGGGTCCCGCTGTTCGACTGCTTCACCGCGCCGTGTACGCACGGCTGCCCGATCCGCCAGGACATCCCGCAGTATATCGAGCTCGTCGGCAAGGGCGATTACGACGCGGCATTAAAGCTGATCGTCGAAAAGAATCCGCTGCCGTTCATCACCGGCACGATCTGCCCGCACCATTGCGCAGAGAAGTGCACGAGAAGCTTTTATGAGGAGTCCGTCCGCATCCGCAGGGCAAAGCGCACCGCGGCGGAAAACGGGCTTGACGCGCTTCTCAGGGGCTTAAAACCCATGGGACCGAACGGCAAAAAGGTCGCCGTGATCGGCGGCGGACCCGCAGGCATGGCGGCGGCGTTCTTCCTCGCGCGGCAGGGCGCAGCCGTTACGCTGTATGAAAAGCGGGCGAAGCTCGGCGGGATCGTGCGGTACGTGATCCCGGAATTCCGCATCGGCTCGGACGCGATCGACAGCGACGAGAAGATCCTTGCGTCGATGGGCGTCGATATCCGCCTGAATACGGAAGCGCCGAAGGCCGATGCGCTGTTCAATGACGGCTTTTCCGATATCGTCTATGCCGTCGGCGCGTGGGCGGAAGGGAAGATGAAGCTTGAAAAAGGCGAGGCGCAAAACGTCATCCGCTTCTTAGAGGAAAGCAAGGCGGGAACGCTGGGCGAGCTCGGCGAGAACGTGATCGTGATCGGCGGCGGCAACACCGCCATGGACGCCGCGCGCGCCGCAAAGCGCGCAAAGGGCGTGAAGACCGTGCGGCTCGTCTACCGCCGCACCGCGAAGCAAATGCCCGCGGACGAGGAAGAGCTTCAGCTTGCGAAAGAGGACGGCGTGCTTTTCTGCGAGCTTTTGGCGCCTGTCGCGCTTGAAAACGGGAAGCTTCTCTGCAATGTGATGCGGCTCGGCGAGCCGGACGCAAGCGGCAGGCGCAGCCCGGTCGAAACCGGCAAAACGGTGAAGCTCCCTTGCGACACGCTGATCGCGGCGGTCGGCGAGAAGGTCGAAACCGAGATCTTTACGGAAAACGGCGTTGCGCTTGACGAGCGCGGCAGGGTCAAAACCGACGCGAATCTAGAAACGTCCCGCAAACATATCTACGTCGTCGGCGACTGCAGCCGTGGCCCCGCGACCGTCGTGGAGGGCATTCAAAACGCGCGGACCGTTGCGGACGCGATCGTCGGAAAATACAGCTATGCGATCCCCGAAGCCGCGCAGACGACCGAGGAGGCGTGCTTCGAAAAACAGGGTGTTCTCAAAGATTACGAGCAGGCGGAAAAGGAGCGCGAGCGCTGTCTTAACTGCGGCACGGTGTGCGAATGCTGCGTACAGGTGTGCCCGAACCGCGCGAACGTGGCGATCCGGGTGCCCGGCAAGACCATGCCGCAGATCCTGCACGTCGATCGGATGTGCAACGAGTGCGGCAACTGCCTCGTGTTCTGCCCGTACGACTCGAAGCCGTATAAGGAGAAGTTCACGCTGTTTGCGACCGAGGCCGAATTTATGGGGTCGGAGAACAAGGGCTTCCTGCCGATCTCGGACCGCGTCGTGAAGCTGCGGCTTGACGGCGTCAGCACGGTCGATCTCGACCGCGATCCGGTCGATCCGGACGCGAAAGCGCTGATCGAAACGGTGCTCAAAGATTACCACTACTTGATCGGCTGAACGCCGGAAGGAGAGCGTATGGCGACCTTTTCGGTCAACGGGCGGTCGGTGACCTGCCCCGAAAACAAAAAATTGATCCGCTTTCTGAGGGACGATCTGCACCTTACGAGCGTCAAAAACGGCTGCTCGGAGGGCGCGTGCGGCACATGCACCGTGCTGATCGACGGCAAGGCGACGAAGGCCTGCGTCCAGCAGACCGACCGCATGGAGGGAAAGCAGATCATCACCTGCGAGGGGCTGACTTTGCGCGAGCGCGAGGTCTACGCCTACGCGTTTACCGAGGCGGGGGCGGTGCAGTGCGGCTTCTGTACGCCCGGCATGGTGATGGCGGCAAAGGGACTATTGGACCGCAATCCCGACCCGACGATTTCGGACGTGAAGAACGCGATCCGCATGAATATCTGCCGCTGCACCGGCTATAAAAAGATCGAGGAAGCGATCCTGCTTGCGGCAAAGGTCTTCCGCGAGGGCGGGGAGGTTCCGAAGCGGATCCTGAAAGGGATCGTGGGCGAAAACCTCGACCGCGTGGACGCGCCCGCAAAAGCGCTCGGCGACGCGAAATACGCCGACGATCTCTATCTCGACGGCATGCTTTTCGGCACCGCGAAGCGCAGCGACTATCCGCGCGCGCGGGTGCTTTCGATCGACACGCGCGAAGCGGAAAAAGCCCCCGGCGTCGTGTGCGTGCTGACCGCAAAGGATATCCCCGGCACGGTCAAGATCGGACATCTTAAGCAGGATTACGACGTGATGATCCCGGAAGGGAAAATCACGCACTTTTTGGGCGACGCGATCGCACTTGTCGCCGCCGAGACCGAGGAACAGGCGCGGGCGGCCGCAGCGCTCGTCAGGGTGGAATACGAACCGCTGGAACCGGTCCTCAAAATGATGGACGGCCTCAGGGACGAAATTTTGGTCCACGAATCGAACGGCACAAACGTGCTCTCGCACGAGCACCTTGTGCGCGGCAACGCCGAGGAGGTCATCCGTAACAGCAAGTACGTCGTGACGCATCACTATTCCACGCCGCCGACGGACCACGCGTTCCTGGAACCCGAATGCGCGGTGGCGTACCGCGAGGGCGACGGCGTCCGCATCTTCTCAGGCGATCAGGGCGTCTATCAGACGCGCAAGGAATGCGCGCAGATGCTGGGACTTTCGCAGGACAGGGTCCGCGTGACCGCGATGATGGTCGGCGGCGGCTTCGGCGGCAAGGAGGATATGAGCGTGCAGCACCACGCGGCGCTTTTGGCGTGGCACACGAACAGACCCGTCAAGGTCGCGTTTTCGCGCGCCGAGAGCCTTCTCATTCACCCGAAACGCCACGCGATGGAAATGGAATTCACGACCGCCTGCGACGAAAACGGGTACCTGACCGCGATGAAGGCGACGCTGATCTCCGACACCGGCGCGTATGCCTCGCTCGGCGGACCGGTGCTGCAGCGCGCCTGCACGCACGCCGCGGGACCCTATAACTACCAGAACATCGACATCGACGGCAAGGCGATCTATACGAACAATCCGCCGGCGGGCGCATTCCGCGGATTCGGCGTGACGCAGAGCTGCTTCGCGACCGAATGCAACCTGAACGAGCTTGCGGCTTTGGTCGGCATCTCGGCGTTCGAGATCCGATACCGCAACGCGATCCGTCCCGGACAGGTGCTGCCGAACGGACAGATCGCCGACGACACGACGGCTTTGGTCGAAACGCTCGACGCCGCGCGTCCGATCCTCGAACGCGATCCGAAGGCCGGGATCGCCTGCGCCATGAAGAACGCGGGCCTCGGCGTCGGGATTCCGGACACCGGCCGCTGCCGCATCGAGGTCAGAGGCGGAGAGGTGTATCTCCATTCGTCCGCGGCGTGTATCGGGCAGGGCATGGGCACCGTGCAGACGCAGATGGCGGCGGAGATCCTCGGGATCCCGCATGAGAAGGTGCATTACTGCACGCCCGACACCGCGCTTGCGCCGGACGCGGGCAACACGACGGCGTCGCGGCAGACGCTGTTCACCGGCGAGGCGGTCGTCCGCGCCGCAAAGCAGATCCGTGAAGCGCTTGAAAAAGAGGGCTCGTGGGAGGCTTTGGAGGGACGGTCGTTTCTCGGCGAGTACACGGGCGTGACCGATAAGCTCGGCAGCGATAAGCCGAACCCGGTCTCGCACATCGCCTACGGCTACGCAACGCACGTGGTCGAGCTGAACGACGACGGCACCTTGAAGCGCGTGACGGCGATCCACGATCTCGGCGTGGCGGTCAATCCGCGCGCCGCCGAAGGGCAGATCGAGGGCGGCGTCGTGATGGGTCTCGGCTATGCGCTGACCGAGGATTTCCCCTTAAAGGACGGCAAGCCCACCGCAAAATACGGCACGCTGGGCCTGTTCCGCGCGGACAAGACGCCGGAGGTCAACGCGATCCTCGTGGAAAAGGCGACGAAAGACGGCCTTGCCTGCGGGGCAAAGGGCATCGGCGAGATCTGCACGATCCCGACCGCGCCCGCGGTGCAGAACGCATACTGTAACCGCGACGGCGTGTTCCGCACGGTCCTGCCGCTTTCCGATACGCCGTACGCAAAAAAGAAATGACACGGCGCCGACCGCAGAACACGGTCTTCAAACCGAAGCCCCGCTTTCCGGCGGGGCTTTCATTTGCGATTGTTCACGAATTATCTCTTTTTCGCACGAAAAAACTGTGCTATAATCCGAAGCATGAAACGAAACTGCTTATTTCTCATTCTTATCATGCTGTCCGGCGCTTTGCTGTTCGCCTGCGATACGGGGGACGAGTACGGAGAGCCGTATTTTGAACCCGCTGCGACCGAAGCCCCGACCGAAGCCCCGACAGCTGCGCTGAAGGAGCAGGACGACGAGGTCCTGATCGTCGCGCCGGTGATCACCGAACGACCGCGGGTGACGTATATGCACGTCGAGTCGCCGACCGACGGGCAGACGCTTATGAACCTGATCGCGGAGGAGCGGACGGTCGAGACCGTCGACATCGATCGCGGCATGCTCAGCAACGCCGATATCGCCATGCTTTTAAACCGGTTCCCGGATATCGCGTTTCGCTACGAGGTACAGATCGGCTACGACTACATTCTGCCGGACGCGGAATCGCTTTCGCTCGAGGACGGAACGGTCGAGGAGATCCTCTCGGCGGCGCCGTGTCTTCCGAAGCTCAAAAGCGTGGAGCTCGGCGCATGCACGCCGGACGTGATCGAAAAGGCTGTCGCTGCGCTTCCGGATGTGCGTCTCGGTTACAAGGTCAGGCTGTACGGACAGGAGGTCGATCCTGAGATCGAAATGCTGGATCTTTCCGCGCTCGGAACGCTTGATCCTGCGGAGCTTTCCGCCGCGCTTCCGTATCTGCCCGAGCTGACGACCGTACTGCTCGGCGAACGGAACGATCCGGACGCCGTCAAAGCGTTCTGCGAAGCAAACCCGTCGCTGGATTACAACTATTCCTACACGTTCGAGTATCTCGGTATGACGCTGTCCGGCGACGCCGAAACGCTTGATCTTTCCGGAAAGAAGATCCCGGACGTCGAAGCGCTGAAGCAGACGATCGCGCGGATGCCGAAGCTCACGCGGGTCGAAATGATCGGCTGTATCCCGGACGACGAAACGATGGGCGCGCTCTGCGACGCATTCCCGAACGTGAAATTCGTTTGGGAGATCGACCTCGGTTACTGGGGAAAGCTCCGTACCGACGCGACCGCGTTCTCCACGCGCTACACGAAGTCGGAGAAGGCGGACAAGAACCGGCTGACGAGTGAAAAAGCGCAGGCGATCCGCTACTGCACCGACCTTGTCGCGCTGGATCTCGGACATCAGAATCTAACCGACATCTCCTTTTTGCGGCCGCTCAAAAAGCTTCGCGTTCTGATCCTTGCGGACAGCCGCATCTCGGATATCGGCGTGCTTCGGGAACTTCCGGAGCTCGAATACATCGAGCTGTTCATGAACCGCATCAGCGATCTTTCACCGCTTTCGGAGCTTGCGCATCTGCAGGATCTGAATATCTGCTCGAACAAGGTATCGGACTTTTCGCCGCTCTACGGGATCAAAACGCTCAGACGGCTCTGGTATACCAAGAACAATTACGGCAAATCGGTTCACGAAAGACTTCGGGCGGAGCTGCCGGACTGCGTTCTGAATTATAAATATACCGGCACGGACGGCGGATGGCGCTATGAAGGGAACGGAAAGGAAAAATCCGAGCGTGAGAAGTGGAAGAACACGTTCTTTGAAGGCGCGCCGCGATACGAGTAAAGAATTTGAACCGGGAGCCTCGCAAAAACGCGGGGCTTTTTTGTACGGCAACGTCTTTTATTTTCGCCGCAGCCATGATATGATATATATATGAAACACTTACGACGGATACTGATTTGCATGCTCGCGCTGCTGCTGCTGCCTTCGCTGCGGATTGCAGGCGCGGAAACAAATGAAGCGGAAGACCTTACCGACCGCGTCAGCTTCGATTTCGGCTCCTATCAGGATGGCAGGTACGCCGTTCTGCGCAACAGGGATAACTACGGAAGCTTCAAAAAAGGGAGCTCGTTTTCCCTGTCGTGGGATGCGTCGCTCCCAAAAGCGCGTCTTTGTCTGCAGTGGCAAAGGCTGCCCGAGGACGTCACCGTTCTGCAGTATGACGGGGACGGCGCGCTGCTTGCGGAAGAGCGGCTCGAGGCATATCCGGAGACGATCACACCGCTGCTTACGGAGGCAAGGAAGGCTGTCGTGCAGGCGGGAGAGCAGGAAATGCGGGTGCAGTTCTGCCGCGTGTACGGCGAAGGCGAGATGTCGGATCCGTTCCATGCATGGCGGGAAGTGCCGGAGCAGATCGATTATCTGCTGATCTCCACACATCCGGACGACGACGTGCTGTTTCTCGGCAGCGTCGTGCCGGTTTACGGCGCAGAACGTGGGTATATCGGAACGATCGTCTATGTGACGAACCAGAACCGCGTCCGTATCACCGAGGCCGAAAACGGCGCGTGGGCGATGGGCCTGCGCCTGAGGCCGGTGTTTTTCGGGATGCATGATGTCGGAAACAACCGACCGGAGAAGGAAAGGGATCTGTTTCCGTACGGGGAGCTGCTTGTCAACACCGTCCGCGCATACCGGAGGCTCAGACCGCTCGTGGTGTTCGCGCAGGATGTGAACGGCGAATACGGACACTGGCAGCATAAACAGACCTCGAAGGCCGCGCGGGAGGCGTTTCGGCTTGCCGCGGATCCGACCTTCGATCCGGAGTCCGCAGAGCAGTACGGCGTATGGCAGGTGCAGAAGGTATACCTGCATCTGTATGAAGAGGATCCGCTTCTGATCGACGCGCACACGCCGCTGTCGTTCTTTGACGGCAGGGATGCGTTCGAGGTCGCGCGCGAAGCGTATAAAAAGCATAAGTCTCAGCAGAAGTATTCGTTCTTTGTAACGAGGGACGACGGACAGTACGCGTTCAATCGCTTCGGCATGGCAAATGGCGTCGTACCCGCCGGCGAAGATGTATTCGACAACATAGAGCCGTCGCTGCTTTCCGATTACGTTCCGCCGACGCCGACGCCGGAGCCTACGCCTGCGCCGACGCCGGAGCCGACGCCCGAACCCACCCCGGAGCCGACGCCGGAGCCTACGGCGCAGCCCGTGCTGACGCTGATCGAGGAGACCGTGCCGGAGCCGACGAATAAGCCCACCCCAGAGCCATCGTCCTCTCCCGCGCCGGCGCCCGTTTCGGAGCCGCCGAAGACAGAGCCGCTTCTGTGGATCGGCGTTGCAGCCGTGTCGGTCGCCGCGCTCGTCGGAATCGACGCGTATTTCTGGAAAAAACGTCGCGGCGCAAAGGATGATCGTACGGGCGAATAAACCGAATCGACAGGGGACCGCCTTCGGGCGGTCCTTTTTGTGCGTTTTGTTTCCACATTAATTACATTTTGATTACATTCGCGGCGCGCGCATCCACGCGAAATATGATACACTTTTCAGAGAAATCCAAAGGAGAAGACCATGAAAAACAGGATTCTTGTGGTGGAGGACGATGCGGCGATCCGCGACGCGGTTCTTTTGAACCTGCAGTTTGCGGACTACGACGCCGTTGCGTTCGACGACGGCAGAAAGGCGGCGGACGCGCTCGAAGACGATCACGCGTATGACCTTGCGCTTCTGGATATCATGCTGCCCGGCATGGACGGGTTTGAGCTCTTCGGCATTATGGAGCGATATACGATCCCGGTGATCTACATGACCGCAAAGACCGATTCCGCGTCCGAGATCAGAGGCCTGCGCGACGGCGCGGAGGATTATATCGTCAAACCGTTCGACCCGTTGACGCTCATGGTGCGCATCGAAAAGGTCCTGAAGCGCGTCGGCAAGTGGAACGCCGTCTACCGCGTCAAGGATATCGTCGTCAACACCGAAACGCACACGGTCACGAAGGGCGGCGAGCCGATCGAGCTGCAGCCGCTGGAATTCGACGTACTCGTTGCGCTTTTACGGCACAAGAACATGACCGTTTCGCGCGAACGGCTGCTTTCCGAGGTGTGGGGCTTCGACTATCTCGGCGAAACGCGCATGGTCGACGTCAAGATCTCAGCGCTGCGAAAAAAGCTCGATCTGGAGGACGCGATCCGCTCCATCCATAAGCTCGGGTATCGGCTGGAGGATCGGTAAATGAAACTGTATCAACGCATTACGCTGCTCGTTTCGATTGTCCTGACCGTCGTCATTCTTGCGGTATCGCTGTCGCTGCTGCTGTTCGCGAAGAATACGATCCTGTCGCTGTCGACGGAACAGGTGCAGCGTAAGCAAAAGACGCTGCGCACCTCGTTTTCCGAGATGGCGAACTATTATGCGCGCAGCGACGATTCTGAAGCCGTGCACAATTCGTTGATCAAGCTCTGCTTTAACCGCTTTTCGGACCAAAGCTCCGTGCTGATGCGCGACGGCAAGCCGGTTTCAACCGGTGTGACGATCGATCCGTCCGCCTATGTCGGTCCGGACAGCGAAGCGTTTACGGAAGGCTCGCCGGTCGCGGTTAAGGTGCAGGGCAGAAACCTGTTGATCGCGGGCAGCAGCGCGTCTGTCGGTACGGAATCCTACTCCGTTTACGTGGTCGAGGACATTACGGACACCTACGCCCGCATTCGCCGCATGGCATGGATCTTTGCGGGCGTGAGCCTTGCCGCGATCGCGCTCGGCGCGGCGGTCGTTACGCTGCTCGTTCGGCGCAGTACCAAGCCGATCACCGCGCTTTCCGGCGTTGCAAAGGAGATTGCCGACGGCGCGTATGAAAAGCGCGTCGCCGTCCGCACCAAGGACGAGATCGGAACGCTCGGTGAGGATTTCAACCGCATGGCGGACGCAGTCGAAACGAAGATTTCGGAGCTTGAGGAACGCAACGAACGGCAGCGCCTGTTCATCGGCGGCGTCACGCACGAGTTCAAGACGCCGATGACCGGATTGATCCTGCACGCGGGGCTTCTGCGCCGCGCGAACCTCTCCGAGGACGAGCGCGACGCATCGCTTGCACATATCGAGGCGCAGACGCAATGGCTTGAACGGCTGACGCAGAATCTTTTGAAGATTACGACCTCCGACGAGGAGATCGAATTGCAAAGTGTCAATATTCCGGAATTACTGGAAGATGTCAAGGAAGGCGTAGAGCCAAAGCTCAAAGACTGCGGTGCAGCGCTTACCGTGCAATGCGAAACGGATACACTTGTGCTGAATCCCGATTTGATGCACTCGCTTCTCAACAATCTGATCGTCAATGCGGCGAACGCCTACGACGCGGACGCGCCCGAAAAGCCGATCGTGCTTTCGGTCACCGGCAGGACGTTTTCGGTCTCCGACCGCGGCAGAGGCATTCCGAAGGAGGCGCAAAGCCGCATCTTCGAGCCGTTCTTCCGCGTGGATAAAAGCCGCAGCAAGCGGCAGGGCGGCAGCGGGCTCGGGCTGGCGCTTGTCAAAACGATCGCCGACGCGCACGGCGCGACGATCACCGTGGACAGCGAACCCGGCAGGGGCACAACGGTTTCGGTCACGCTGCCGTAATTCTCGGCTCCCCTGTGTAAGGGGAGCTGTCGAGGCGTGCCGAGACTGAGGGGTTGTAAATCACACGGCATTCAGGACAACACCCCTTCCGTCTCGCTTTGCGATCCACCTCCCCTTACACAGGGGAGGCAAGCGTAAGTATAAGACGCATTTTCATTACACTTTCATTACACTTTGGTGATGTTTTTCGCACCGCCTTTCGGTATGCTTGATGCAGGAAACCGAAAAAGGAGTGATTTCATGAAAAAGCACATTTTCATCATTCTGCTTGCAGCGCTGATGCTCCTCTGCGCCTGTCAGCCCACGCCGGAGACGGAGATCGTAATCAATAAGGGCGACAACGTTCTGGAACAAAAGCTCTACGCGACGCCGGAGCCGGTCTCCGATACGGTGTCGCTGCATGAAAGCCCCGCCGACGCATCAGGCAGCCGAACATTTGAACCGACCGCCGCACCGATTCGGCAGCAGCTTTTCCCGGATCGTTGGGACGAGGACGGGATCAAGCTCCGCGAGCATGCAACGCTGTCGATTCATACGGACATAGAGACGCGGGCGGACGGGCAGTATCCCGTATACCGCACGCAGGCGGAGCCGTTTACGGAGGAGCAGGTGATCCGGTTTGCCGAAATCCTGCTGCCGAAGCCGGTCGAACTGGAACTGATCGAAGCCAAGACGAAGCAGGAGCTGCAGGACGAGCTGCAGCGATACCTCGACGACGTCGCGGACTGGGAAGAATGGGTCGCGACCGGCAAGCAGGGAGACCGGGACGACACGGGCTACGATCCGGAGGAAGTCAAAAAAACAACGGATTGGTATATGAACGAGATCAAACACGCGCCGGACACGCTCGACGTCGTTCCGGTCTCGGATTACAGCAGCTACCGTATCGGGCAGCAGGCGGGCTACCGACTTGAAAACGGAGAATCCGCCACGATCACAACATTTGTCGGGGACGTATCGAATGTGCTGCAGATCTCCAACCGCTGTAAGCGTTACGGATATGTATATTATGAAACGCAATATCAAAAGGATCTGAACGATCCCGGATTCGGAAACGATAAGCTTTGGATGGATGCTGCTTTGTCACAGGAGGACGCCAAAGCAACGCTGAAAAAAGGACTCGATCGGCTCGGATTGAACGGCTTTGAAATCCGTTATGCGGAACGTGCAACGCTGCTCGATACCTCGGAAACGCGAACCGACAATGTTTCCGGCGGATGGGGCTTTCAGCTTTCGCGCAGCTTCGGGTACCCGCTGATTGATGTACCGTTTCGGGTGAGCGATAATCTGGATTTCGGATCAAGCGACGGCTATTCGGTGAACAAACCGATCCGGAATGAGGAGATCGAGGTCTTTATCGACGAATACGGCATCGAATACTTTCTTTACAGCGGACAGAAGACGGTGCTCCGGGAGGTGAATCCGAACGTCGAGCTGCTTCCGTTTGCGGATATTCAGCGCATTGTTGAAAACACGCTGTCCGTTTCCTATCCGGGCTGGGCGATGGGAGACGATATGCGCACGTTCGACATCGAGATCTACCAGATGGTGCTGATGACGCAGACACTGCGCGTACCGGACTCGGACGACTATTACGAGGTGCCGTGCTGGGTCGTTCTGTTTGACGGACTGTTTGAACGGACGCCCGAGGGACGTGCGGCAACCCGAAACGATCGCGGCATGTCGCACGATGCAATCATCATCAACGCCGTGGACGGCACGGTCGTGATTCCCGAAGATGCAATTCCGGAGCCCGTTCCGGGCGAATAAGAGGTATCGCCATGAAAAAGCATTTAGTTTTGATTCTGTTTGCAGCGCTTCTTTTGCTCTGCGCCTGTCAGCCCACGCCGGAGACGGAGGTTGTTGTGAACAAGGCAGAGGGGCGATTGGATGAATTGATCGTTGATTCCGGACCGCAGCCGCTGTATCAAACAGACCCGACTGCAGAAAATAACACGTCGATTCCGGGCAACGCGACGGAAACGCAATTCGCGGTTTCGACCAGACAGCCGGGGAAGACGCTAAAAAGTACGATTGATGCGCCGGATCGTATCAAGGATTCCTTTTCGGGAAATGCAATCGGCGACACGTTAACGGTGGATCTGGATGCGGAAGTTGATGTTCCCAATATCTCCAGAGTGCCGGTTTTTACGGTACATATTGAAGTACCGATCGGGGAAAAGAGAGACGCAATGTTCCGCTTTCTGCTGGGAGGACAGCCGTATTATCAGCCGGTCGAAGAGGAAAAGCTGCAGATCGGGAACATGATCCGCTACCTGAACAATTATGTTCTTGCGCTGGAGGACAAGCCGTATGGAGATAACGCTCCGTATGAGACAATGATCCAATCGAATTTGGCAGATATACAAGCACTGTCATTGCAGATTGCTTCTCTTCCCGAACATATGGAATTCACGGAAGCAGCTTTTGATCCGACCAAACGCAGCGTCGAGCTTATGAATAAGAATCATGTTCTTGTAAGGCAGATGCAAGATGCGCAGGGCAGCGCGGTCATCCAATACGTTGATTGTGAACGGAGCGTCAATGTCTTTTCTGCAACCGGAATGCGTGCTCCGAGAAATGAACAGGAGCAGGCTGCTCTTAACGCTGCGGAAGAATTCATCAACGGTGTGGGGCTTACTGATACGAAAGCAATCGGTATGGTCTGCGCAGATGAAGACAGAAGACAGTACTGGAATACCGAACACGGCGTTGAAGACGGGATTTATCGCGTTTCGCTGGTTCCGCTGTATGCCGGTATACCATGCTATTCCTATTCGACCTATTATGGATCCGATACTGGGCGACACTCGGCGAAAGCAGACCCGGAATATGCCTGGAACCCGCCGCAGGAAACGATCTATGCCGTTGTGCAGGACCAAGCTGTAACGCAGTTTGTATGGCAGTATCCTTGCGAGATCGTTACGATGGACAACGCAAATGTATCTTTATTGTCGTTTGACGAGATAATGAAAATCTTTCAAAAACAGATTTTTATGAATGTCTATCTGGATAAAGGATTCCCGGAAACAATGCATATCACAGATATTCGTTTTTCCTATCTGCGTATGAAAAAACTGAATTCGGAGGAATTCTATCTACTGCCTGTATGGGATTTTCTCGGTTACTGCACCGATGAAGAAGCGGATGATCCTTTGAGCCGGTCCTGGTATGACAATCAATCGTTCCTGACAATTAACGCAATTGACGGCAGTATTATCGACCGAAATGTGGGATATTGAACTATGAAAAAGCATATTTGTATTATTCTTCTTGCAGCGCTGCTGCTTCTCTTCGCCTGTCAGCCGACGCCGGAAAGTCCGATCGTGGTCGGCAAGGATCAGAGCGGTATGATCGAAAAGGCACAGGAGGATGCGGGCTATCCCAAGGACGGACCGGTCGACTGGCGGGAACGGTTGAACGCGCCGGAGCGATATACGGCAAAGCTCAAAAGCATCGGCGGGCGGCTGACCGTAGAAGCGGACGCGGAGGTGATCGTGCCGGATGCGGAGCTTCCGGTCGTTCGTGTGTCGCCGCGCCGATTCTCGGAGGAGGACGCGCGCCGGATCGTAACGGCTTTACTCGGCGACGATCCGAAATGCATACCATTGGATGGCGACAACCGGACGAAGGCGATGTATGAGCGGCAGATCATCGAATGGAACTATGCGCTCGACCATTGGGAGGACTACGGCTGCAGCGTCTGGGATATGTTCGATGAGAAAGAGGAGATGGAGGAGGCGCTGAGGGCGCTGATCGAGAAAGCCGCAGACGCGCCGGAGACGCTGGAAACCTTTGCGCCTGTCATCGAATGGACGCCGATGCTGTGGCATACTGCAGCAGGGCAGAAGGATCTCGGGGACGCAAGCATGAACTTTTTGACGCTGAACGCGGACGAGACCCGTTCCATGCTCAACATCACCAACGGCGGCGACGGGACCAGAAGCGGTATCTATTATCACAGGAACATCGACGGGCTTGCGGATCAGCTGGCAACAATCGAAGGACAGTGGAAAAACGAGCTTCGTATTACCGAGGACGAGGCAAAATCCGTCGCGGAGGCGAAGCTAAAGGAGATGGGGCTCGATCATCTTGCCTGTGCGTTTTCCAAGTTTGTCCGATGCTATCGGGATGATCTGATTCGGGACGGCGCGCCTTATGAGCCGGGCTGGATGTTCGTGTTCACGCCTGCGGTGAACGGCGTCGCGATGACCTATTCACACCGGCTCGGTGTCGACAACAATGCATACAGCCGGCACTGGGGATACGAGCGCTGCTTTGTTCTGGTGGACGAAAAGGGCGTGACAATCTTAGACTATGAAGACGCTTGCACGATGGACGAGGTCAGGGCGGAGACAGCCGCGCTGCTGCCGTTCTCCGAAATCGCTGCGATTTTTGAAAAGATGGTGCTCATCGTGGACAACAACGCAGACGCCTTTGAATTCGATAAAACCTACCGGATCAAATCCGTGCGGCTCGGCATGGTCAGCATCCCGGAGCAGAACGGCGAAGGCGGGTACATGGTACCCTGCTGGGACTTCATGGGAAACATCTGGTCGGAGGAGGAGTTCCCGGAAGTCTGGAAGCAGACCGGCATGATGCAGGACGGCAGCTTCTCGTATCTTACGATCAACGCCATTGATGGCAGCATCATTCAACGCGGACATTGATTTTTTGGGAGAACAACCGATGAAAAGAACATTCATTTTGATTTTTGCGGCGCTGTTTCTGTGCGCCTGTCAGCCGACGCCGGAGGTCGACGCAGTCAAACAAAAGGACACAAACGTGCTGATCGATACGGTGCGCACGGAGCAAAAGGAACAGCAGAAGACGGGCGAGACGCCGCAGCCCGCGCAGGAGCAGCTTCCGGACCGCTTTACGTCGGACTTCGTTACGTCCGCGCAGAACGTTCACGTTACGGCCGACGCAACAATCGAGGTGCTTTCCGAAACCGGCAGGTTCCCGATGCTGCGCGTGGAGCACCGGTATCTTTCCGACTCCGAGCGACTGACGGTCTCTGAGCGGCTCATGGAAAGCGATCGGCTGTATCTGTACGAATATCGGCTGACGCGCGAGATGCTTGCCGGGATGATCCGCATGCTGATGCAGGAGATGACGCCCGAGCAAAAGGCGGAATGGATGAAGGAGGAGGGCGCAACCGAGCAGGAATGGGAGCAGATGCAAAGCCGCAGGCAGCGCTTGGCCGAGTCGTATCAGAAGCAGTACAATGAGCTGCCCGAGGATGAAGCGATCGAGCCGTATATCGAGTGGTTCGGCGCAGCGCCGGATTACAGCGAGGATTATGAGAATCATCGCAATTTCGACTGGCTTGTGCGCAGCGCGACGGACACGACGGATCTCAGCTTTCTGGATCATCTGATCGTCTCCGCAGACGAATGCGATTGCCCGATCGAGTTCACTGTCGCGTTACGGAGTATGGACGACGACACAAGCATATGGTGCTTTGACGACAGCCACAAGTACGGGACGGAGCGTATCGATCCGAAGGATTATGAGACGCCGCACGAAGGCGCGTCCGTGACGCCGAATGACGCGATTGAGGTCGTAAAATCCATATTTGACGGCGTCAGTGACCTTGTCGCCTCGGACGTCTGGTGGGCGAACAACGCCATGCTTCACGGAGATTCCGGTGTTTTGATGTGCACTCGCCGGGCGTATCTGATCCACTTTTCCGCAAACTACAGAGGCGCTTATACGCCGTACTGCAGAGCCGCGGCATTCGAGGTGTCGGACGCCGGATACGCCCGCGCATGGGATTACGAATCGCTGACGGCGGCGGTCGACGGCGACGGCAATCTGATCTCCTTGGTGTGGCTTGCGCCGCATAAGGAGACGGATGTGATCGCGGAAAACACGACGCTGCTGCCGTATGAAGAGATCCACAGGATCTTCGAAACGCAGATGAATCGTGTGTTCGCCGCAGAGGACAAGCGCGACGGTTCGCTCGACGTGACCGCCGTGCAGCTCGGACTGTTCCGCATCCGCGAGAAAAACAATATGGAATCCGGGTTTTTGGTGCCCGCGTGGTATTTCACCGGCGTCTTTCATTACAGCGCGGCAGCGACAGCACAGCGCAGCGGCTTTCAGGAACCGGACAGCGAGTGGTATGACGCAAGGAATCCTTTGCTGATCGTCAACGCGATCGACGGCAGCATCATCGATCCGCAGAACGGGTATTGATCGGGAAAGGAGCTTGTTATGAAAAAGCATATTTGTATCATTCTTCTTGCAGCGCTTTTGCTCCTCTGCGCCTGTCAGCCGACGCCCGACGAGCCGGTGGTGGTCGGCAAGGACAATGAGGCGATGATCGAAAAAGCAAAGGAGACGAGCGCGCCGGCACCGGTCGGAACTGCTCTTAAAGAGCAGCTCGGCTGTCCGGAGGTCTTTTCGGTCTCATTTACGGACGAAACGAAAAAACTCACAGTGACCGGCGAAGCGCCTGTCATTCTGCCGGATACGGATGGAGTTCCGCTGTTGTTTGTGGAAGCGAACCGGTTTTCTCAGGATACGGTCAGCGCCTTTTTCAACCGGCTCTGCGGCGATGTGACGATGTATGAATACCCGACCGAGACGCCGAAGTATGCGATCCGAGACCAAATGGAACAGAACATGCGGGAGATCGAAGCCCTGCGGGAAAAAGGCGTCTCGGACGAAGAGGGAGAGCTTGCATGGCGGCTTCGACATATGGAGGAGCTTCAAAAGGCGCTCGTCGATGCGCCGGACGAGGTCGAATTGATTCCCTCGGACGGTACATTGCACCGTGCAGAGATGACCTTTCATGGTAAGCAGCGCGGCACGATGGACGCATTGAGCGTATTGAGCGAGCCGTTTACCTCCAATGGCGGCAGGCATTTTTCGGTATACAACGACGCTGACTATACGAATGACGGCGTGGATACCTTCGTAGACGAGCAGGGCAACGTGCAGGGCTTCAATCCGCAAAGCGGTTCGCGGCTGACCTACGTGCGTGAGGGCGGAGATCTGCTCGGAAGCTATGCAAGCGGGACGCCGATCTGGGACGTAACGCGCGAAAGCGGAAGCGACGAGCCCGCGGCGTTCCCCAACATCACGATCCCCGGCTGGAACGAGCCGGAAACGCTGCTGCTTTCCGTGACGCCGAAGGCGGCGCGCGAACAGGCGGAGGCACTTTTGCGGGAATGCGGTGTGACCGAAATGCGGTTCGATTCGATCGCGCTTTATACCAACCGACAGCCGGTATATCCGGAATGGCAGGACGCCGAGGAAGCGTACGCATCGTATTCGCCGGAGCGGCAGGCGTATTCCGTGCGATTTTTGCGCGAGGTGAACGGTGTGCCCGTGGAGGGATATTTCGGATCATCGCAGAGCGTAATCGACGGTGCGGAATACGGACGCGAATGGAGCTATGAAGTGCTGGAGATCGCCGTGGACGACAGTGGGATCCTGTCAGTCGAATGGGTGGGACCGCTGAAGCCCGCCGAGGTCGAGACCGAACGCGCGGCGCTGCTGCCGTTTTCGGAGATTGACGCGATCTTTCGGAAAATGCTCCCAATCAAGTATTTCAGCATCAACAGCGACATTGATTTTTCAATTCGTATCGACCGGGTGCGGCTGTGCCTGTGGCGCATCATCGACAAAGATTCCTATACGCGCGGCATCCTTGCGCCGGTCTGGTGCTTCTACGGTTCCGTCAATTCACGCGAAACCGAACGGCAGCCGCTTCTGATCGTCAACGCCGTCGACGGCAGCATCATCGATCCGCAGAACGGGTATTGATCGGGAAAGGAGCTTGTCATGAAAAAGCATATTTGTATCATTCTTCTTGCAGCGCTTTTGCTCCTCTGCGCTTGTCAGCCAACGCCTTCCGAACCGGTCGTGATTCAAAAGGACTTCGACCGCATGATCGAGCAGGCGAAAGCATCACCCGCCCCTGAAGGGACCGAACCGGAGCAAACGCAGCCGGACGCCCAGGAACGGGAGCCCGCGCACGTAACCGAATCGTTTACCGGTCGATCGGAGGCGTTCAGAGTTACGATCGACGCCGATGTGATCCGGCCCGAGGGCCCGCTGACGATCGTGCGCTGTAAGCCCTCGGAATTCACCGCGGAAAGCGCGCAGCCGTATTTTGATACGCTGACGGCGGGGAAGGATTACTATCTCAGGACGGAGCTCCAGTCCAAGGCGTTTTTGGAGGAGCAGATCGCGGCGATCCAGCAGGAGCTTGCAGACGGCCTTCCGTCGTTGGACCGGGACGGGCTCTCCGAAGAGGATATTCAAGACGAATACAAGTCATGGGAACGGGAGCTCGACACCCTGAAAAAACTGTGGGCGAAAGCCACGGACGGCCCGGGAACGCCTGTCCGACGGCTTTCCGACGTGAATTGGGACGAGTTTCCGAGACATTACGGCCGGATCCTCAAGACGTCCGACGGGCAGGGCGAATTCAACTTCCGGGAAAACGGCGAAGCAAGAGAAGGCGATCGGGTGATCCAATACATCCAGAGCGAGGTGTGGTTTTACAATCGCAGCCGGGAACCGGATACGGATTCGCATCAATGGCAGCGTTATGCCGACGTGACGGGCAAGACCGGGATCCCGAGCGGGACGGACCTTAAGCTGACGCCCGCCGAGGCGCAGGCGGAGGCGGAGATGTTGATCAAGGAAATCGGCGTTTCGGATATGGCGGTCGACCGCGTGTATCTGATGCAGGAAAACGTACTCAGCGAAGGGAAGGACGGCGGTACCTGCATCAACGACAAGCTGCCCCAAGATTATGCGTTTCGGTATCTGTATGAGGTTCGCTTCTGCCGCACGGTCAACGGCATCCCCGTGGTGAAACCGACCAACTTTGCGTCCTCCTCCAACAACAGCGAGGACGGCGGTTATGCGCCGAGCTGGGAATATGAGGAACTGTACGTGTGCATCGGCAACGACGGCGTCAGCAAGCTTTATCATCTGGCGCCGATCGAGACGATGGAGACCGTTGTGGACGACGCGGCGCTGAAGCCGTTTTCCGATATTCTGGACATTGCGAAGAAGATGCTTCCGATCATGTATGAGGCAAAGCTCAGCGAGCCGTATTCCTATCGGGAAATGGAGTTTCAGATCGACCGGATCACGCTTTGCCTCGAACGCGTCGCCGAGAAGGACAACCTGAATTACGGCCTATTGATACCCGTCTGGTGCTTCTGGGGCTCGGACCGTCACGTCGATCGGAACGGCTCGGTCGGCTTCAACGATATCGCTTCCGTGTACGGCGATCCCTGCGGGTATTTGCCGCTGCTTGTGATCAACGCGATCGACGGCAGCATCATCGATCCGGAAAAGGGATATTGAGCGGCAAGCCGCGGGGCGACGTTGCCGCAATGATATCCGCGCGGGGCGCCGAGGTCGGCGCCCCCTACAGCGAGGGTGATATATCCCCTTGGGATGCGATATACGCCTGCGGCGTGTGATATATTCCGCTGCGCGGAATGTTCAGGAGGATTCTCCCTGCGGAGAATCTTTGGATCATTGCAGGGGACGCCGACCCCGACGTCCCGTTGCGCCGGCGGCTCGGAGGGGCGGATCGCATCCGACCGCAGCCGCATGGATCGTTGGGCGGTAATCTCTCCCTCTGCCTGCCTGTCGGCAGCCACCTCCCTCGTCAGAGGGAGGTTGGCGTGGTTGTGCTTTTCGAGCTCCCCTTGTCAGGGGAGCCGGATGCCGTAGGCAGACTGAGGGGTAGTCAAAGCGGAATGTTCAGGAGGATTTTCCTGTCGGAGAATCCCGGGATTTGGACCCCTCATTCGGCTTCGCTGACGCTGCGCCACCTTCTCCCCGGGGAGAAGGCAAGGGATGAGGCGCAAGCTTGCACCAACAAATCGTAGGGGACGCCGACCCCGGCGTCCCGTTGCGCCGACAGCTCGGAGGGTCCGGCTCATTGCCGGACCTTCTTTTCGAGAAATGCGACGGCGTAGTACATCAGCGCGGCGAGGACGCACAGCACCGTGACCGACGCCATGACGAGGTCGAGCTTGAAGACCTGCCCGCCGTAGACGATGAGATACCCGAGACCCGCCTTGCTGACGAGGTATTCGCCGACGATCACGCCGACCCAGCTCATGCCGACCGAGATCTTCAGCGCGGAGATCAGGTCCGGCACGCCCGCGGGCAGAACGACTTTACAGAAGGTTTGCAGCTTCGTTGCGCCGAGCGTGCGCATCAGAAGCTGTTTTTCGTCGGTCGCGGCAAGAAAGCCGTTCAGCACGGTCACGGTCGTTACGACGAGCGACACGAGCACGCCCATGACCACGATCGAGGCCATGCCGGCGCCGATCCATACGATCAGGACGGGACCGAGCGCGATCTTCGGCAGCGCGTTCAGAACGACAAGGTAAGGGTCGAGAACGCGGTTCAGCCGCGGCATCCACCACAAAAGCACGGCGAACAGCGCGCCGATCGCGGTGCCCAGAAGAAAGCCGAGCACGGTTTCGAGCAGCGTTGTGCCGACGTGCAGCCACAGCGAGCCGTCCGCATAGAGACGGCCGATCGCGGCGAATACCCGCGAGGGTGAGGAGAGAATGAACGGATCGAACCATTTAAGGTCCGCGCCGAGCTCCCAAAGGAGAAGAAATCCGAGCAGGACGGCGATCCGAAGGAGCCGGACGGCGCGCGCGTCGCGGCGGATGCGGCGGAGATAGGCTGCGTGCGCAGCGGAAACGGCGATCGGTTTCATGGCTGCAGCTCCTTCCAGATCCGGTCGAAATAATCGTGAAACGCCGGCTGACTGCGGCGCTCGAGCGGCGGCATATCGGCGGGAAAGCCGATCTCGATCAGCTCCCTGAGTCTTGCGGGACGCGCGGAGAAGACTGCGACGCGGTCCGCCATCGAGACGGCCTCCGAGATGTCGTGCGTGACGAGGATCGCGCTCTTGCGTTCGCTGCGGATGATGCGGTAGACCTCGTCGGAAAGGTTCAGACGCGTCTGATAATCGAGCGCGGAAAACGGTTCGTCCAAAAGCAGCAGGTCCGGTTCGAGCGCGAGCGTGCGGATCAGCGCGACTTTCTGCCGCATCCCGCCCGAAAGCTGCTGCGGCTTATAGGCGCGAAAGTCCCCAAGCCCGTAGGTGTCCAGAAGCGCGAACGCGCGCGCCTTGCTCTCTTCGGTCAGGCGGTGCTGCACCTCGAGCCCCAAAAGTACGTTCTTCTCCACGGTGCGGTGGTCCAAAAGATGGTCGCGCTGCAGCATATAGCCGAGGCGCAGATCTTCGCGCGCAAAGCGCACGCTGCCCGCGGTGGGGGCGATGAGCCCCATGATCAGCGACAGCACGGTCGTCTTGCCGCAGCCGGACGGACCGACGATCGCCAGAAATTCCCCCTCGTATACGGTCAGATCCAGATTCTCTATGGCAGCCGTTTCGCCCGCGACCGTATGAAAGCAGTGCGAAACGCCGGTAAGCGTGATCAATTCGGATGGCATACCCGATCTCCTTCAACGTGATACGGTATCGTATTCCGATTTTGTCTGAGGCGTTCCGCCGCGATATGCGGGGGATGCAGATCGCAGATTCCGTCACAAATCGCGCATTTTCCGCGTATGATGCAGAAAGAGGAGGGATCGGGTATGCGAAGAAGATGCTGCGAACGGAAGCGCAGGATAAAGCGCCTGCTCATCACGGCGATCGGAGCGGTGCTCGCCGCGCTGTTTCTGTACTGCGTGCCGTGGTGGGTGTTTCTGCTGATCGGCGGCGTGTCGCTGATCGCAGCGGGTTTTCTGCTGTTCTGCGACGGATAATTAACCGATTGTTCACCTTCCGCATGCGAAAGCTGTGGTATACTGGTATTCGTAGAGGTATATCGGAGGCGCGTATGCGGAAGCTTTGGAAGAACAGACCGATGTGGATCGCCATGATCGCGATCGTTCTTTTGCTCGTCCTTGCGGCGTTCTCGGCAGGCAGCCGGGGATTTTCGGGGGACGGTCTGTTCCGCAATGCCGCGGCGCCGGTCTCCGAAGCGCTGCATTCGGTGCAGAACGCGATCGGCGATTTCTTCGTGCGCGTGTTCACACCGTCCGAGATCCAGCGGGAAAACCGACAGCTTCGGGACAGGCTCCTTGCGCAGGAGCAGAAGCTTGCGCTGTTCGACGAGGTCGAGAAGGAGAACG
This sequence comes from Christensenellales bacterium, assembly GCA_045114775.1. GTDB lineage: Bacteria > Bacillota > Clostridia > Christensenellales > CAG-138 > UBA3792. The sequence continues at coordinate 38,167 of JBGULC010000027.1, forward strand.
CGCGGCTGACGGAGCTTCTGAATTACGTGCAGACCAATGCGAACATGCGCTTCGTCACGGCGTCGGTCATCGGACGCGACAGCAATCCGTATATCGATACGATCACGCTGAACGCGGGCACGCGCAGCGGCGTTTCCGAGAAGATGGCGGTCATCACGCCGGACGGCATCGTCGGACGCGTGACGGAGGTCGGCCCGAACTGGTGCCGCGTCAGAACGATGTGCAACGACAAGATGCGCATCAGCGTGATGGTCGAGCGCACCCGCGACGAGGGCATGCTCGGCGGGCTTTATGAGCAGGACGGCGAGATCAGGGGCACGATGCTCTATTATCTGCCCGGAAACGCAGACCTGAAGGTCGGCGACCGCATCGCAACGAGCGGCATCGGCGGTTATTTCCCGAAGGGATTGTACGTCGGCACGGTCCTGTCCGTCAACGAAGAGGGCAAGGGCACGCACGACGCGATCGTCTCCATGGAGATCGACTTTCTGCATCTCGAGAACGCGCTGATCGTGATCGGCACGGATGAGGCGATCGAATGAAGCGGCGGTGGTTTCTGATTCCCGCCGCGCTCCTTGCGGTGTTTCTGGACGGCTTTGTGCTGCCGGCGATCTCAAAGAGCGGCGTCCGGCCGCTGTTTACGCTGAGCCTTGCGCTCGCGGCGACATCGGTCACCAAGGTGCAGGACGGGCTTTTGATCGCGTTTTTCGGCGGGCTTCTCACCGATCTGTTCTGCAATCCGTACATCGGACTTTCGGCGGCGGCGTTTCTCGTTGCCGTCGCGGTGCAGTACGGCTTTGTCCGCGGGCGCGAACCGAAGATCGCGCTCGTTCCTTTGTTTGCGCTGGTTGCCGCGATCGCGGCGGAGGCGCTGATTTTCGGCTTTTCGCTCGCCGTCGGCGGGCGGCTCGACGGCTTGTTTCTGCTTCGCGTCACACTGCCGTCGATCGTTCTGGAGGCGCTTTTGACGCTTCCGCTTGCTTTGATTTTCCGTTCCCGTGAGAAAGGCGGTGCCGTGCATCCGTGAAGCGCGCGCAGAAGGGAAAACTGAATACGCGCATCCGGATCCTCATCGTGATCTTCATCGCGATGGCGGTCGTTCTTCTGATCTTTCTGGACAAGCTGACGATCCGTGAGACCGAGCAGTACACGGCGGCGGTGCAGCAGACCTCGGAGGTCACGACCTACCAGTCCGGCCGTCGCGGCACGATCACCGACCGCAACGGAGTCGTGCTCGCCTACGACGAGACGACCTACAACGTGCTCTTTTACCGCGATCCAAGCAACCGCACGCCCGTCGACAGCGCGCGTTACACGCATTCGCTGATGGAGGCGATCCGCATCATCGAGGAGGGCGGCGGCAAAACGATCGACACGTTCTACATCGACATGCTATCCGACGGCACCTTCGTGTACGATTTCCGCACAAAGAGCGAGTCCGTCGCAGCCGCGCGCAAGCGCAATTTCGTCGAGGCGTGCAACTTCGACAACCCGGACCTTTCCGCGGAGGAAGCGTACCGCATCCTGCGCAATTCCTGGTGTATCCCGGACAACATGCCGTTCAATGAGGCAAAAAAGATCATGTCGATCCGCCAGGAGGCCGTCATGAGCAGCTACCGCGCGTTCGAGGGCGTGCGCATCGCCTACGACGTATCGCTTGCGGTCGTGACCGAGCTGGACATGGCGAGCGACAAACTCACCGGCATCCTCACCGAAAAGAGCAGCTATCGCGTGTATCCGTACGGGCACACCGCGTCGCACATCATCGGGTATCTTTCGAAGCAGGTTACGAAGGACATGACCTCGATCGGATACAGTTATGAGGACTACGCGCCGTTCGACGAAACCCATACCGAGACGAACAACATGCTCGAGCTCGGCTATTCCTACAACGATCTTGTGGGCGTTGCGGGCGTCGAGAAGACGATGGAGGCGTATCTCACGCCGCATCTTTATGAACGGCTCGGCTCGACGCGCATCCTGAAGAATAAACGCGGCGCGATCGTGGAGGTCCTCGATTCGCTGCAGCCGCGGGACGGCATGAACGTGCAGCTCACGATCGACATCGAGCTGCAAAAGGTCTGTGAGCAGGCGCTGATCCATAACATCGAGGAAACGCGCAAAAAGCAGGAGCAGCGCATCGAAAGCGACCGCGAGAAGTACAAAAAACTGACCAACGGAGACACCGACCGCATCAAGCGTGCGGAGACCGGCGCGGTCATCGTGATGAACGTCAATACCGGCGAGATCCTCGCGATGGCATCGTACCCTGATTACGATCCCAACGTGTTCACGGACGGGATCGACACGAACGAATATGAGGAGCTTTTCGGTGCGGGCAGCAACCAGCCGACCCTGAACCGCGCGATCGGCATCCGCACGGCGTCCGGCTCCGTATTCAAAATGGCGACGGGACTTTCGGGACTCATGGAGGGCAAGCTGACCACGACAGAAATGATCTCCGACAATTCGCCGTACTACTATTTCGTCGACGACCCGGAGACCAAGGTCGAGCAGAACGCGCCGAGCTGCTGGACAAGCAATCCGAGAAACCACGCGAATCTGACGCTGTCGCGCGCGCTTACCGTTTCCTGCAACTACTTTTTCTACACGGTCGCCGACCGCGTCGGCATTGAGCGGCTGAACTACTGGGCGGGCAGGCTCGGCATGAAGGACAAAACCGGCGTGGAACTTCCGGGCGAGCTTTCCGTGCAGATCGGCGGACAGAAGGCGCGCTACGACTGCGAAAAGCCGCTTTCCGGTCAGACCTCGTCGCTGCCGCGGCTGATCTTCAACCGCATCTATAACCTTCTGCGTTCGATCAACGAACAGCGGGAGATGGGACTTTCCGACGAAAAGCTTATCAAATGCGCCGACCGGCTTTTAAGGCTCATGGACGGCGAACAGCGCGAGCGCGGCGCGGAGATCCGCGAGATCCTGAAGGAGGAGCTGAACATCCCGATCGGCGTTTCCTACGCGCATACGAGCTGGATCGTTTCGATTTCGACATGGCTTGAAGAACTCAGATGGAAGCCGACCTATACGATCCAGACCGGCATCGGGCAGGGCGTCATGCTGGTGACGCCGATCTCGATCGCACGGTACGTCTCGACGATCGCCGCGCGCGGAAACGTCTACAAGACGACGCTGCTCAAGGAGATCGACAACCCGGACGGCACGGTCTATCGCCTGAATCAGCCGGAGAAAGTCGATTCGATCTATGCGCCGGAGGAATACTGGGACGTGATCCTGGACGGCATGAGCGGCGTGGTTTCGCCGGAGGACGGCGGCACGGCTTCGTCGGTCTTTTCGATGAAGTTCAAGCAGGAAGGCTACCTTGAACGGATCAGCGGCAAGACGGGAACCGCGCAGACCGCCGCGACAAACAACATCGATATCGAGAACACCTGCTGGTTTGCGGCGATCACCCCGCGCGAGAACCCGGAGATCACGGTCGTCGTGTTTATCCCGAACGGACTTTCCGGCAGTTCCGGCGCCGTCGCGATCGAGGAGATCGTCACCTATTGGTACGAACGGCAGCAGCAGGAGACGTCCGAAGATGCAACATAAATGCAAAATCACTATGAATTTTTGTTGAATTCCGCCGCAAAACGCTTGCGGATTTCCGGGAACGGCGATACACTTTAATGTATGGAAAAGAAGAAACTGACACTTTCCTATATCGTGCATCACTGGAAGAGCCTCAGCACGTCGCAAAAGCGCGCGGTGCTGACGCTTGCGATGTTCTGCGTCGCGGCGTTTCTGATCACGGTCACGCTGATCATCGCGTTCTCCACATGCACCTGTTCAAAGAACCGTGCGCAGCAGGCGACGGAGGCCGTCGAACCGATCCCGGAGCTTTTGCGCCCTCCGCAGCATGCCGATCGGCAGCAGGCGGAGCCCGATCCGATCCCGGACGCACAGCAGGGAGAAGCGGATCCGGACGGCGAGGGGGATCCGGACGACGAGCCGGACGACACGCAGACCGAAGAATCGGAGGAGACGGGATCCGAATATCAGACGCTGAAAAAGAAGGACCGCGGCGAAGCGGTCACGGAGCTGCAGGAGCGGCTCATGGAACTCGGATATCTCGAGATCGAGGAGCCGACCGATTATTACGGAACCAGCACGGAGTACGCGGTATCGCTGTTCCAGCGGCAGCACGATCTTGAGCAGGACGGCGTCGCGGGCGCGAAGACGCAGGCGCTTCTTTACAGCAAGGATGCAAAGCATTATACGATGTTCGAGGGCGCGGAGGGACACGACGTCAAGATGCTGCAGGAGCAGCTCGTCGACCTCGGCTATCTCTCGGCGGACGAGGTGGACCGCATCTACGGAGAAAAGACGGTCGAGGCGGTCAAGGCGTTTCAGAAGCGCAATGGACTGACCGCGGACGGCAAGGCGGGCGAGAAGACGCTCGAAAAAATGTTCGGCGAGAGCGCGAAGCCTTCCAAGGAGATGGAGGAGAAGCTTAAGGCGGAGGAACAGGCCGCAAAGGAAAAGGAAAAGGCGGCAAAGGCGACGCCGAAGCCGACCTCCAAATCCAAGACGACGCCGAAGCCGACCTCCAAGACCAAGACGACGCCGAAGCCGAGCTCCAAGACCAAGACGACGCCGAAGCCGACGAAGAAACCGACGGCGACTCCGAAGAAGGATACGAAGCTCGAGAAGTTCCTCAAGGCGGCGAATTCCAAGATCGGCTGCGAATATGTGCTTGGCGCCAAAGGCCCGAACAAGTTCGATTGCTCCGGGTTCGTCTACTGGTGTCTCACGCAGGCGGGCGTTTCCACGACGCGCATGGATGCGAACAACTTCTCAAAGGTTTCCCGTTGGAAGAACATTACGGACATCAACGATCTCAAGAAGGGCGATCTCCTGTTCTTCAAGAGCGACAATTCCTCGCGCGTCAGCCATACCGGCATCTATATCGGCGGCGGCATGATGATCGACGCGTCGAGCTCGAACGGCAAAGTCGTGAAGCGCGCCTTGAGCCCGTATTTCAAGCGCAATTTCGTGAACGCGAGACGTCCGTGGGAATGATCTTCCCGCATTTACGTGTTTTTTACAAAAATCCGGCAGAAAATCTGTCGGATTTTTTTTGCATAATATGAAATAGTGTGGTATAATGCAGTTAACAAAGCAAGATAGGGGAAGGGATTATGGATACGAAAACCATTATGCAGCAGATCGAACTCGTTCTGAAACGCGATGCGCAGGTCTCTCTTCGGGAAGCAACGACACAGCAGCTCCACGCCGCGCTCGCATCGGTCGTGATGGGCGCGATCGCCGATCCGTGGTACGAGAGCCGCCATGCGCACGAGCGCGCCAGGAGCACCTATTATTTTTCGGCGGAATATCTTGTCGGACGCATGGTGTACAACAACCTGTTCGCCCTCGGGATCCTGGACGAGGTTAAAAAGGAATTTGCGGATCGCGGGCTGGACCTTGCGGCATTTGAGGATATCGAGGACGCGGCGCTCGGAAACGGCGGCTTGGGCCGTCTTGCGGCATGCTTCCTGGATTCCGCGGCGACGATGAACCTGCCGCTCGACGGCTACGGCATCCGCTATAAGTACGGTCTCTTCAAGCAGACTTTCACGAACGGTTTTCAGACCGAGAGCGCGGACGACTGGCAGCGCTTCGGCGATCCGTGGAGCCGCCGCCGCGACACGCATGAGGTGCTCGTGCATTTCTCCGATCAGACCGTGCGCGCCGTCCCGTACGACATGCCGATCATCGGCTACCACACCGACAACATCGGCACGCTCCGGCTCTGGCAGAGCGAGGCGGTCGAGGACTTTGACTTCCAGAAGTTCAACAATCAGGAATACGCGGTCGCGGTGCTTGAGAAGAATGCCGTTGAGGACATCACGCGTGTGCTGTACCCGAACGACACGACCACCGCGGGCAAGCGTCTGCGTCTGAAGCAGCAGTATTTCCTTTCCTCGGCTTCGCTGCAGGACCTGCTGTTCCGCTTCAAGCGTGAGAACCGCCCGATCACCGAGTTCGCGGATCTCGTTTCCATTCAGCTCAACGACACGCATCCGACGGTCTCCATTCCGGAGCTCATGCGGCTGCTGATGCTCGAGGGCCTCAGCTTCGACGAGGCGTTTGAGATCACGCGCAAGACATTCTCCTACACGAACCACACGGTCATGCAGGAAGCGCTCGAGAAGTGGGACGTCGCGCTGTTCCGCGATCTGCTGCCCGAGATCTACGACATCATCTGGCGCATCAACACCAAGCTGTGCGGCGAGATCATGGCGATGGGCCGCGACTGCGAGCCGTACGCGATCGTATCGAACAACATCATCCGCATGGCGAACCTCGCCGTGTACGCGTCGAGCTACGTCAACGGCGTCGCGGAGATCCACACGCAGATCCTGAAAGACGACGTTCTGAAGATCTGGTACGAGGTCTATCCGGAACGCTTCCAGAACAAGACGAACGGCATCACGCAGCGCCGCTGGCTGGGCCTTTGCAATCCGGAGCTTTCTAAGTACATCACCGACCGCATCGGCGGCGGCTGGATCACCGATCTCGAGCAGCTCCAGGGCCTGAAACAGTTTATGAGCGACAGGGACGTCGATGAATTCATCGAAGTCAAGCGTGAAAAGAAGCGTCAGCTCCGGGAGATCATCAGAAAGCGCGAGGGCGTGGATCTGCCCGAAAGCTTCTGCTTCGACGTGCAGGTCAAGCGTATGCACGAGTATAAGCGTCAGCTTCTGAATGCGTTCGCGATCATGGACATCTACTACGGAATCAAGGACGGGCGCATCAAGGACTTCACGCCGACCGCGTTCATCTTCGGCGCCAAGGCCGCGCCGGGTTATCTCCGCGCCAAGGCTGCGATAAAGTACATCAACGAGATCGCGAAGAAGATCAACAGCGATCCGGACGTCAAGGACCTGATGCGCGTGGTCTTCGTGCACAACTACAACTGCTCCTACGCCGAGCACATCATCCCGGCGGCGGACATTTCCGAGCAGATCTCTCCGGCGGGCACCGAGGCGAGCGGCACCGGCAACATGAAGCTGATGCTCAACGGCGCGGTCACGCTCGGCACCTTCGACGGCGCGAACGTCGAGATCGTGCAGGAGGCGGGCGAGGAGAACAACTACGTGTTCGGCTACAGCGTCGACGACCTCAACGCGCTGCGTCCGCACTACAATCCGAAGGCGATCTACGACTACGAGCCGCGCGTGCGCCGCGTGGTCGATTCCCTGATCGACGGCACGTTCTCCGACAACGGCACCGGCGTCTTCACCGATCTGCACCGCTCGCTGCTGTTCGGCAACGGCTGGCAGAAGCCGGACTACTACTTCGTACTGCAGGAGATGCTCCCGTACATCGACCGCAAGCTCGACGCGCTGAACGACTATAAGGACATCCGCGCGTTCACGAGAAAGTGCATGATCAACACGGCGAGCGCGGGCAAGTTCTCTTCGGACCGCACGATCCGTCAGTACGCGAACGAGATCTGGCACATCAAGGAACTTCCGCATCACGACGGAATCAAGCTTTGGTAAGCGATATCGGGTGAAAGCAGAGCTTTCACCCGGTTTGATTTTCAGCCTTCGTCCGAAACGCAATGCATTTCCATGCGTGCGCGGGAACGCACCTGCGCGCAAAAAGAGGCACGGTCTGTGAACCGTACCGCAGATCAACAAGAAAACACGGGCGGCGATCATGCGATCGCCGTTGTTTTTTGGAAATATATAGGCATAATATTACAGTTTAGATACAATTCTGACGCAAATCTGTGTTATAATGCATTCAGAAACCTTACAGAACGGGACAAGCAGGGGAGAAAGACCGATGAACGATCCGAAATCCATTCTCGATGAACTGAAGAAAGCCGTTGTCGGCAAGGACAACGTACTGATCATGGCGCTTTTGGCGATCCTGGCGCGCGGGCACATCCTCCTGGAGGACATTCCGGGCGTCGGCAAGACGACGATGGCGCTGGCGTTTTCGAAGGCGCTGGGGCTCGAATACCACCGCGTGCAGTTCACGCCGGACGTTCTGCCGAGCGATATCGTCGGCTTTTCGGTCTATGACCGCGAGAGCGGCAAAATGAACTACAAACCCGGCGCGATCCTCTGCAATCTGTTCCTTGCGGACGAGCTGAACCGCGCGACGAGCCGCACGCAGTCCGCGCTGCTCGAAGCGATGGAGGAGGGCAACGTCACCGTCGACGGCGTGACGCACCCGATGCCGGACCCGTTCGTGGTCATCGCGACGCAGAATCCGGTCGGCGCGAGCGGCACGCAGCTTCTGCCCGATTCACAGCTCGACCGCTTTATGGTGCGGCTGACGCTCGGCTATCCGCGTCCCACCGATGAAATGGAGCTTCTGAACCGCAAGCAGCGCGGCAACCCGCTGGAGGGCGTGCGATGCATCGCGAACCGTGCGGGGCTGCATGAGATCCGCCTTGCAGTCGACAATACCTACGTAGACAAAAAGATCTTCGATTACGTGATCCGCCTCTCGAACGCGACGCGCTCGCACGCGTCGGTTCTGCAGGGAGCGAGTCCGCGCGCTTCGCTCGCCGTCGTTTCCATGGCGAAGGCCTCGGCGTGGGTGCAGGGACGCGACTACGTGATCCCGGCCGACGTGCGGCTCATCTATCCCGCAACGGTCACGCACCGCCTGATCCTGACGCCGGAAGCAAAAGCGTCCGGACAGACTGCGGAAGCCGTTCTCGAAGATGTACTGGCGCATATCGCGCCGCCCGCCGTGCGAGGATGACCGGCAGACGGGTGACATACGGAGCGTTTCTGATCGCGGTATGCGCTCTGCATCTTGCTTACGGGCAGTATGTATCGTTTTACATACTGCTGTTTGTGTTGCTGCTGCCCGTTCTGTCCCTGCTTCTGAGCCTTCCCGCGATCCTGACGTCGCGTGCGGAGCTGAGCGGCGGCGTCGATGTGCAGCGCGGAAGGGCGTCCGAGGTCACGCTGAAGGTGCAGTGCAGATCCTTTCTGCCGCCCGAGGCATGGAAGCTGAAGATCGAACGGCAAAACCTCTTTCTGGAATCGAGTCCCAAGCGCACGAAGATGCGTTTTTATGCCGTGCGGGAAAAGGCGGTCCGGTTCAAGCCCGACACCGGACGGCTCGGCACGATGATGATCCGTATCCGTTCGGCGCGCGTATGCGACTATCTCGGCCTGTTTGCGATCCCGATCCGCCGCGGCGATCCCGTGACAGTGACGGTCATGCCGAACGCCGAAGAACCGATACCGGTACCGGAGCTTGTCGAACCTTCCGACCGGATCATGAAGCCGAAGCCGATCGGATTCTCCGAGGAGCATGAGCTTCGTCCGTATCGCGAGGGCGATGCGATCAACCTGATCCATTGGAAGCTGACCGAAAAGATGGACGCGCCGATCGTGCGTGAGCCGCAGGAGCTGATGCGCAAGAACATTGTGCTGTGCATGGATCGCTTCCGCGATTACGAACGCGGGCAGAGCGTTCTGGAGCAGCTTCGGTATCTTGCGGACGTCCTAAATGAAAACCGGATCCCGTTCACGCTGTATTACGGGCTTGAGAACACCCGGATTGAGGGCGACGGCGATTTCGAGCATTTTCTGCGCTCCTATCTCTCCGGACTGATCCGCGACGAGAAGGCGCAGTCTGTCAGCGCCGGCAACGATACGCTCGTCTATCGGATCACGCCGAAGCAGGAGGTGCGGTCATGAGTCGGACGAAGACGTTTCTGACGGGACTCATCGGCGCAGTGCCGGTCGCCTGCGGCATGATCGCATGCGCATGCGCGTTTCCGACGGCGTTCGGGATCAAGTTTTCACACGAACCGCTGATCCTGTTCTGCATCGCGGCGTCGCTGCTGCTGTCCTTTTGGATGACCGCTCCGAAATACGGCTTCGGGTTCGGTGCGCTGTACCTTTCGGGGATGATCCTTCTCATCGTATTCTGCGCCGACCGCATCGAGTGCGGTATCAAGGCTTTCTTTCAGGGTTCGGACATCAATGACCTATTCGTTCAGCAAATTCTCCCCAATCTTCCGGAGAAAGTCGCCGGTTTTTTCCGAGATCCGTTGGATCCGGCACTCGATCCCGAGTTGTCTGTTTCCCTGTTGCTGATGACCGTATCGGGAGTGGCGGGGATCCTGCTCGCCTATTCGCAGCTGCGGAGCAATGTCGCTGCGCTGCCGCTGCTGATCCCGCTGCCGATGATCCTGCTGAGCTTCGCCATTAAGGAGCTGCCGCCCGATCCATGGACGATCATCCTGCTCTGCATCTATTACGGATTCGCGCTGTTCGGAAACGGATTCAAAAAAGGCGCTTCACCGCAGCGAGGCTTGTTTCTTGCTACGCTGCTGATTGCCGTGCTTGCACTCTGCGCAGTGCTCAAGCTGGCCGTTCCGGAGAATAAGGAGGCCGACTACACACTGATCTCCGACAGCACATGGGAAAAGCTGTTTTCCGACTTGTTCGGCGATGCGAGCAATCCGGCTCCGGAGCAGTCCGGAAGCAGCAGTCCGCATGAGATTCGGCTGGATGCGGAACGAGAGCATGGCAACGGCGAGAACACCGCCTTCTCTGTACGCGCCGATCACGCGGGCATATATCATCTCCGCGTGCGTTCCTACGGCGCGTACAGCGGCGAAAGCTGGCTCAACGCGGATGCGTACGGGGGAGAATGGCATGCGCTCGAAGCGCTCGGAAACCGGCAGCGGAACGCGGATGCAAGGATGGAGATCCGGGGTTTTGCCGCGGAGGAGCGGATCGTGCCGTACGCGTTCCGTGCGGACGGCGTTGAGACGGAGGAGACCTGCATCAAGGCAAAGGACTCCGAGCCATACGAATGGCGGTATACGCAGAGCTATTGCATCGACCCGCATCCGGTCACGGACGCGGAATTGGAATACTATCGCTTCGCGCTCGAACGGTATACGATGCCGGACGGCAAGGAGAAACAAGCGCTTCTGGCACTCGCGGAGAACGAGGGGATCCGTCCTCCCGAAGATCCGCAGGAGGACGTCTATGCCGTTTATGAAACGGCGCTGCAGGTAGCAAGCTATGTGCGCGGCGATCGCAGATACACGCTGGACCCGGAGAAAACACCCGACGGACAGGACTTTGTCCTGTATTTTCTCACGCAGGGCAACGAAGGGTACTGTGTGCATTTTGCGAGCGCAACGACGGCGATGCTGCAGGCGATGGACATTCCCGCGCGTTACACGAGCGGATATTACGTCGTGAACATCAGCGACGAATGGACGACGGTCCCCGAAAACGCGAGACACGCATGGGCGGAGGTCTACCTTTGCGGAGTCGGCTGGATCCCGATCGAAAGTACGCAGTCCTTCCCGCCGAATCCGCCGCTCTCGGCAGTGATTCCGCAGGAGCCGACGCAGCAGACTTCGATGCCGACGTCGGAACTGCCGACTTCGGAGCCGGTACCGTCGACGCCGGGATCAAACGAACCGGAGCAGTCCGTTCCGTCGCCGGTCCCGGAGCTGAGCGAGCCGCAAACGGACCCGCAGAAACAGCCCGGATCGTCCGGAAACGGCGCATCGAGCGAAGAGAATGCGCGAAAGCAAGGCGCATGGTGGCTGCTGCTGTTGATCCCGGTCGTTCCGATGCTGTGGGTCGGCGCATACCTGCTGACCCGCAACCGCAGGGAAGCGCGGTTCTCCGATCCGGACGTTCGCCGCGCGATCCCGGAGATGACATATTATCTCAGGCAGCTGGAGCGTTACGGGATCGGAAAGGATCCGGATGCGGAGCGTTGGGCTGAGGAGGCGGCGTTCTCCGACCACGATATGCAGGCGGAGCGAAAGGAACTGAAAAAACGCGTACGCGCGGCGCAGAAGGCAGTGTATCGGGACAAACCGCTTCGGCGGTTTCTGCTCCGGTGGCTCCGGTTCATGCTGTGAAGCGCGGAAAATGTAAAATCATCGTCCGAAGGGTTGAAAACCCGCACCTTGTATGGTATAGTGCATGGACGGAAATAAAAAGCCGAAACGGCTTGCACCGATCGTCTTTGGGAGATTGAGATGGAGAAAAAAAGAGAAGAACACAGCATGGGCGCGCTACGCGTGATCGCGTCGGTCCTCGCAAATCTGACGGGCATTTTGTCCGCAAACTATATTGTATTTTACATTCTGGATCACTACAACACGGGATTCCACTTTGTCGTTCACTCGGAATTCATTCTGACGAAATACTTGCACGTCGTGATCCCGATCCTGCTGCTTCTGACGGCGCTTCTGTATCTGCTGATCTTTGTCGGCGGCGGATATAAGCCGAAAAAGCTCAATAAAAAGCGGCTGATCGCGATCATCGTCGTCGATATTCTGCTTGCCGGGATGTTTGCAATGACGGTCAACGCGCGCGCATTCGGCTGGGTGAAATGGCTGAGACCCGAAGAAGCCGCGCCGGTCGCGATCGGAACGCCGCCGCCCAAGCAGACGCCCGCTGCGACGGAAACGCCGAAGCCGACGGAAACGCCGGAGCCGACGGAAACGCCGGAGCCCACGCCCGAACGTACGCTTGCGCCGAATGAAACACCGACGCCGACGCCGGAAGAAACGCCGACGCCGGAGCCGACACCGGAGCCTACGCCGGAAACGACTCCGATCCCCGGACTTCTGGGAGACGATTTCAAGGAGAAGTTCTCGGAGGGCGAGCCGATCGTCACCGAGCCGAACACGAGCGAAACGCTGGCCGACGGCACGGTCCGCACGCTGATCTACAAGTATGCGGGGCAGAAGAGCGCGTTCGAGCTGTATCATTGTCAGAAGGGCAGGCAGGAATATCAGATCGTCGAAATCTACGTCCGCGAGATCGAAATGCTGACCGCGGCGTATGAAAACGATCAGGGCAACACGAAGAAGATCGGCATGTTTGCGAAAGACTGCAATGCGCTGGTCGCGATCAGCTCCGATTACTTTGCCGCCAACGCGAACGATCAAGGTCTGATCGTCCGGAACGGCATGCTGATCCGCAACAAGGCCTGCAAGGACTCCGACCTGTGCGTGATCTATTGGGGGGACGGCTCGATGAAGTGCTTCGATTGCCGGAAGGATCAGATCGACAACAACGCGATCATAGCGGAGCATCCGTATCACACCTTCTACTTCGGACCGTCGCTGCTGGACGAGAACGGCAACGCAAAGACCAAGTTCAACTCCTCGCTCGGCGGAAAGAATCCGCGCAGCGTGCTCGGATACTATGCTCCCGGGCATTACGCATTCATCACCGTGCTCGGCGGCTATGACATGATCGACATCAACGGGCACAACAACGGCAAGTCAAAGTGCGAAGGCTTCACGTTTGCCGAACTGTCGGAGCTGTGCGCCTCTCTCAATATGAAGGCGGCGTACAACCTGGACGGCGGCAGATCGATCGGGATGTACTGGAACAACAAACTGTTCGGACACAACGTCCGTGCGATCGGCGATATCCTCGCCGTCGTGGATTGATCGGAGGGACAGACCATGAAGAAAAAAACGATTCTGACCGTCGTCGCGCTGATCGCGGCGCTGACCGCGCTCGTTTACCTTGCCGTACTGTTTCTCTGGCAGTTCGGGGTGCTTCCCGAAACGGAAACGGACGAAAGCCTGTTCACGAAGGGATATCTCTTCCTGCCGCTGCCGGTCATAGCGCTTGTCGCCTGCATTCTTCTGCAGGTGCTTTCGGTCCGCTCCGGGAAAAAGAGAAAAAAGAGCTGATTGCAGAAACAGGGAACGCTTCCGTCGCGGAGGCGTTCTTTTTTGCAGAGCATCAATAAGCCGTTCCGACGCCGCGCTTTTCCGTCGCGCGGTTTTCCTTGACCGGACGGACAATAACGGGTATACTGTATTTGTGAGATTTTATGGAAACGAGGAATGATCATGCTGGATATCGCAATCATCGGCGGCGGACCCGCGGGGCTCGCGGCAGGACTGTACGCGGTGCGCGGCGGCGCGGACGTTTGTCTCTTTGAAGAGATGTTCGCGGGCGGACAGATCGTGAAAACGCATCGGATCGACAATTACCCGGGCATCTCGGACGGACCGGACGGGTATGCGCTCGCAGCGCGGTTTGAGGAGCACGCAAGCGCGTTCGGGCTCAGGATCGAATACGGCCCCGTTACGGAGCTTGTGCTCGGAGAGGATCCGAAACACTTTATGTTCAACGGCAAGCGCATCGAAGCGAAGACCGTGATCCTCTCGACCGGCGCGTCGCCGAAAACGCTCGGCGTCCCCGGCGAAAAGGAGCTCACGGGGCACGGCGTCAGCTATTGCGCAACCTGCGACGGCGCGTTTTACAAGAACCGCACGGCAACGGTCGTCGGCGGCGGCGACACCGCAATCTCCGACGCGCTGTATCTTGCGAAGCTCTGTAAAAAGGTGTACGTCGTGCACCGGCGCGACGCGCTCCGCGCAAGCGCGATTCTGTCCGACGCCGCGCTGAAAACGGAGAACATCGAATTCATCTGGAACAGCGTGCCGGAGGCGTTTCTCGGCGAAAAGAAGCTTTCCGGGATCCGGCTCAGAAACCGCGTGACCGGCGAATGCTCCGAGCTTTTGACCGACGGCGTGTTCGTCGCGGTCGGCGTGGTCCCGCGGACCGAACTTTTCGGGGATCAGGTCGCGCTTGCGGAAAACGGCAGCGTGATCACCGATGAACGGATGCGGACGAGCGTTCCCGGCGTGTTTGCCGCGGGCGACGTGCGCAATACGCCGCTCCGGCAGGTCGTGACCGCGTGCGCGGACGGCGCGATCGCCGCAACATACGCACTGGAGGCTGCCCGTGTTAAGTGAAGCAAAGCGGGCGGAGGCCCTGAAGATCCTCAAAGAAACCTATCCCGACGCGAAGCCGGCGCTGCATTTCTCTTCGCCGTTCGAGCTTCTTGTCGCGACGATGCTGTCCGCGCAGTGCACGGACAAGCAGGTGAACAAGTGCACGGACGTGCTGTTTCCGAAGTACAACACGGCGGAGGCGTTCGCCGCGCTCGACTTCGAGACGCTCGAGCCGTACATCAAAAGCTGCGGCTTCTATCGCATGAAAGGCGAACACATCCTTGCGATGAGCCGCATTCTGCTCGAACGGTACGGCGGGCGGGTCCCCGAAACGCGCGAGGAGCTTACTGCGCTTCCGGGCGTCGGGCGAAAGACGGCGAACGTTGTGCTTTCGAACGCGTTCAAGATCCCGGCGATCGCGGTCGATACGCACGTCTTCCGCGTTGCAAACCGCATCGGGCTTACCGCGGCGAAGGACGTGGAGAAGACCGAGCAGCAGCTGATGGCGCACATCCCCGAGAAGGATTGGGGCGACGCGCACCATTGGCTCATCTATCACGGCAGACAGGTCTGCGCAGCGCAGCGGCCGAAGTGCGCGATCTGTCCCTTAAAGGAGATCTGCGAGCATGCAATTCATTGACAAAGCGACCATTTTTATCAAGGCGGGCAACGGCGGCGACGGCTGCGCGGCGTTCCACCGCGAAAAATACGTGATGAAGGGCGGTCCCTCCGGCGGCGACGGCGGACGGGGCGGCAGCATCGTGTTCGAGGCGGATCCGCAGGCTTCCACACTGCTCGATTTCAAGCGCTACCGGCATTTCCGCGCGCAGGACGGCGAGCAGGGCCGCGCGGAGCTGCAGGCGGGCAAAAACGGCGAGGACTTGATTATCAAAGTCCCGGTCGGAACGATCGTGCGCGACATAGAGACCGGCAGCATCGTCGCGGATATGAGCGAGCCGGGAAAGCGCCGCACGGTGCTGTACGGCGGCAGAGGCGGCAAGGGCAACGCGCGCTTCGCCACGGCGACCAAGCAGGCGCCGCGCTTTGCGCAGAACGGGATCAAAACCGAGGAGCGGCAGGTCGAGCTGGAACTCAAGACGATTGCGGACGTCGGCATCATCGGGCTGCCGTCGGTCGGCAAGTCCACGATCCTTTCCGTGCTGACGAGCGCGAAGCCGAAGATCGCGGCGTACCACTTTACGACGCTGACGCCGAACCTCGGTGTGGCGACGCGCTACGACCGCTCGTTCGTGATGGCGGACATTCCGGGGCTCATCGAGGGCGCCGCGGAGGGCGCGGGGCTAGGGCACGACTTTTTAAGGCACATCGAGCGCACGCGCATCCTCGTGCACGTGCTGGACGCGTCCGGCAGCGAGATGCGCGATCCGCTGGACGATTACGGGAAGATCAACGGCGAGCTTGAAAAGTTTTCCGACGCGCTTGCGGCGCTGCCGCAGGTCGTCGCCTGCAACAAGATGGACATCCCGGGCGCGGAGGAGAACCTTGCACGCATCCGGGCGGCGCTAGAGCCTGCGGGCGTTCCGGTGTTCGCAGTGTCCGCGGCGACGGTCGAGGGCTTCGGACCGATGCTGGACCGCATCGTGCAAATGCTCGACGCGCTTCCGCCGGTGCGCGTTTACGACGAGGCGGAGCTGCTAACCGGCGCGCAGTATGAAAAGGGCTTCACGGTCCATCGCGACGACGCGGGCGTTTATGTGGTCGAGGGCGGCGACGTGGAGCGTATCCTCGACACGACCGATCCGGAGGACGACGTTTCGATGCGCCGCTTCCAGCAGCTTCTGATCAAGACGGGCATCATCTCCGCGCTTCGCGAAATGGGAGCGAAGGACGGAGACACGATCCGGCTCGGCGAATGGGAATTTGATTTTACGGACTGAGAAAGGGGTATACTATGACAGGCAAAGAACGTGCGGAGCTCCGCAAACAGGCGAACACGCTTACCGCGATCTTTCAGATCGGCAAGGAAAACATCACGGAACCGCTCGTAGAGGCGGTCGACGCTGCTTTGAAAAAGCGTGAGCTCATCAAGCTTTCCGTGCTCGAAACGAGCGAGCTCTCGGCAAAGGAAGCCGCGGAGCAGCTTGCACAGGCAACGGGCGCCGAGGTCATCCAATGCATCGGCCGGAAGCTTGTGCTGTACCGGCAGAAGGAAGAGGAATAAACGCGGGCTATCCCGCATTTTCAGCGGAAATGAACGCCGTCATTCCGGATCGGATTCCCTTTCGGACGGACGGCGCTTCCTGTATGATAAGAGCGTAAAAAACCGGACGGAGGGTATGATAACCATGAAAAGGATGCTGATCGGACTGCTTACATGTCTGCTGGCGCTCGGCACGCTGCTTGGCTGCCGGAAGACGGAACCTGCTGCGAAAGCGACGGCCGAGCCGCAAAAGACCGAAGCGGCGACCGCAGAACCGACGCCGGAGACGACCGCAGAACCGACCGCCGAGCCTACGCCGGAGCCGTATGATCCGATCACGGAGATCGACACGGCGGTGATCGGGAACGGCAAACATGAGCGTGAGGAAGGCTATAAGGATCCCTTCAAGACGCGCCTTCTGGATACGCCGCTTGCCGCGGTGCATCTGGAGGACGGCGAACAATACAGCGACGAAACGCTGCGGGTCCTTGCGAAGATCGTGACTGCGGATATCCTTGCGGTCGTCGGGCGTACGGGCGAAACGCCGGAGAAGGTCACGCTGTACATCGTTTGGAATCTGCAGCAGGACCGCCCGATCCTGCTCGGCGATCATCTGATCTGCTCGGCGGAGCAGGTGCAAAGCGGGGTATACCGCGAAGCGATGATCGGCGCCGCTTTTGATCTTCCGATCGTATGGAAACAGGTCGGGCTCGACGAGATCGTTTTCGGCGCGCCGGACGACGGCGGACTGAAGGACTACTACGCGGACGAAGCGCACGCGCTCGTTGCCTCCTGCGCGGCAGTGTATTTCGTGCATGGGTTCGCGGACGAAGAGACGGTCGAAGCGGCGCGCCAGACCGCCGCGAGCATCACGACGCATCTTCTCGAAACCGGCGGGTTCGACGCGCTGCGCGCGGCCGCCGATACGGCGGAGATCCTACCCGCATGGGCAGCGCTGCACGAAATCGGAACGAATTTCACGCTGCCGGACGGGCACGGGCAGGCGGCGGCCATGACGGCGTACCGCAACAGAAAACCCGGCGTACTGTGCGTGATGCAGTGTCTCAGATACACGATCGACATCAGAGACGGAAGCTTTGTCGGCACACCGGACGAAGCGTACGATTTCGTCTGCCGGTTCCTGTACGGCGCCAAGATTGTGCTCGATCAGATCCGGGAGGAGTCGCCGACGCTTTGGGAAACGGCGGAACGGCGTGCAAGGGAGCCGATCTATATCCACCTTGTCCATGACGAAACGCAAAGAGGGATCAGTTACGGGAACGTAAACGAAATCAAACTTGTGTACATGAGCCCCGTATGGCATGAGCTGGTCCACGCACTGCTGATGAAGTGGGACGGGACCCTTTGGATCAACGAAGCGATCGCGGAGCATTTCTCCCGCCGCGCACGGTCGTTCGCAATTCCGTTCGAGGAATACACCGATTTTACCGATTGGTATAGGCCGGACACCACAGAGGTGAAGAAAACGGAGCTGGCGTTTTGGAAGGCGTGCTGGAACATCTATCTTGCCGAACGCGGAGAGGATGCATGGGTTCCGCCGACGCTGTACAGCGATCGCGCCGTACGCAGGGCGTTCGGGATCGCGGAGCTGATCCTTTCGGACGATCCGACCGATTGGGGACAGGATCCTTCGGTCGGCGCCGTTGCGGGCAGAAAAACGGGCATTGCGGCGGAGGACGGCAACGCGCTGTCCTATTACGAAGCGACGGTGCTTTTGGAGTATCTGTTCGAAACGTACGGCACGGAGACGGTCGCCGCTGGCTTTATGAACGGTGCGTCCATTGAGGAGATTTGCGGCAAACCGTACGCGGAGCTTTATCGGGACTGTACAGCATATTATACGGAGAGGTATGGGGATCTGATCGGGGCGGAGAATTGAACGAAAGGTGAAACACGTTTGATACTGGAGATCCGAAACCTTGTGAAATCCTACGGAAAAGGGCCGCGCGCGGTCGACGGGCTTTCTCTTTCCGTCGGCGCGGGCGAAATCTGCGGGTTCATCGGGCGTAACGGTGCGGGCAAAACGACGACGCTCAAGTGCGTTTCGGGCATCCTGCCGTTCGATTCGGGCGAGATCCTCGTGAACGGGATCAGCGTTCGGAAGGATCCGATGGCGGCAAAGCGCATCATGCGCTATCTTCCGGACGAACCGGAGCTCTATCCGTTCCTGACCGGAACGGAGTACCTGACTTTTCTCTGTGACATTTACGGTATTGACGGGAAGACACGGCGCGAACGTATTCTGGAGTATGCGGAGCTGTTTGAGATCGAACCGAAGCTCGGCGATCTCATCGGCTCCTATTCGCATGGGATGCGGCAAAAGCTGGCGCTGATCGGCGCGCTGGTTCGCCGACCGAAACTTTTGATGCTCGACGAGCCGTTTGTGGGACTCGATCCGAAAGCGGCGTACGTCTTGAAGGACGTCATGCTTAAGCTCGCCGAATCCGGCAGCGCAATCTTTTTCAGCACGCATGTGCTGGAGGTCGCGGAGAAGCTCTGCAGCCGCGTCGCAATCATCAAAAACGGCAGATTGGCTGCGGGGGGACCGACGAATGAAGTGCGCGGCGATCGTTCGCTCGAGGAACTGTTTCTGGAGCTTGAGAACGCATGAAAGCATTGCGGACGCTCATCTGGTTGTATCTGAACGGCTTCTTTCGGATTTCCGTGATCCGGCATTCACGGGACGCGAAGGAACGCAGACAGGCGATTTTCGGCGTCGCCGCGATCGGGATCGCTGCGATCGCTTACGGCGGGATGTCCGCCGCAATGACGGCGCGGATGCTCTCGAGCGGAATCGACGCTTCGATACCGTTTCTGATGACCGCTTCGACGGCGAGCCTGTTTGCGCTTGCGACGGCGTTTGCGCAGGGCGGGGGAACGTTATCCGATTTTTCGGATTTCGATACGCTTATGAGCATGCCGATCAAAACGGCGGCGATCGTATTTGCAAGATTTGCGGCGATGTATCTTGCGGAGGCGGTGTATTGCTTTGCATATCTGTTTCCGTGCGGCGCGGTATATGCGTCGATGATGCGTCCGGATTGGCGCTTCTATCCGGCGTTCGCCGTGATGACGCTTTTACTGCCGGTCGTACCGATCGTGACCGGCAGCGGCGCCGATCTGCTGCTCTCCGCGGTGTTCGCGCGAAACAGGTTTAAAAAGGGAATCGTTTTGACGGTCAAGATGATCCTTCTGCTCGGATTTATCATCCTTGCGTATCTGCTGCCGCAGATGAGCGACCGCTTAATGAACGCGCCGCAAAGGGCGGCGGACGTCGTGACGCGGATCTATCCGCCGGCCCGGTGGTTTGCAAAGGGCGCGTCGGGCGATCTTGCCCATGCGGGGCTGTTTGCGTTCGGATCGGCGGCGATCGGCGCGCTTTTCGTCTTTATATTGAACCGGGTTTTTCTCCCGCTGCACGATCGGCTTGTCGCAGACTATCGGGTGAAGAACTACCGCCTCGGACCGCTGAAATGCAGCGGCGTTCTGAAAGCGCTGTTCAGGATCGAGCGCAAACGGCTTTTCTCAAGCGCTGCCTGGGTCGTCAACACGGTTTTCGGTCCGGTGCTGATCGCAGTGCTGGGCGTTGCGGGCGCGGCAATTTCCGGGAAGCTTATTCCGTTCCTGCGGGATCCGACCGTAAAGAATTATGCGACGCCTGCCGTCGCCGGAGCGCTGATCGTCTGCGCAACGGTCTCGCCGACGACGAGTTGTGCGATCTCGATGGAGGGGCGGGTGCTGTGGATCTCCAAAACCCTGCCCGTATCCGCAAAACGGTGGCTTTCCGCAAAGCTTCTGATCAATTTGCTGCTGGCAGGCGTACCCCTGCTTTTTTCGATCGTACTGCTGCTTGCTTTCTACCGGGAATGCCTTGCGCCCATCGATATGCTTGGGATCGTTTTCCTGCCGATTTCGGCGCTGCTGTTCACGACGGTGCTGGGGCTTATCGTCAATACAAAGCTGCCGCGGCTTTCATGGAGATCGGATACCGAGGTCGTGAAGCAGAGCGGATCGGTGGTCGTGATGCTGATGACCGGATTCGGACTTGCCGCGGTAACGACGCTTCCGACGCTTCTTTCGGGCAGAACATGGGCTATGATCGGTTTCGCGGCGGCGATTTTATCGGCAACGGCGGCGATGTATCTGCGGCTGATGAAAAATGCGGAACAAATTCGCCTGAATTTGTAATAATTACGTGACAATTATGACACATTGATGTTATAATATGTGTGTTATAATATGTGTACGAGATTCCTGCGGCAGATGTGCGGCACGAAAGGAAGGCGATCGGATAAGTGGAATCGTCGCTGAATATTCTGAAATCTATTTTCAATGTTTTCAAATCGAGCGGATTGGTAAGCTTCATCTTTGACGTGCTTATCATCAGCGTCATACTGTACAAGATCCTGGTCTGGACGAAGGAGACCCGCGCGTACCAGGTCTTGAAGGGCATAGGCCTGCTGTTTATCGTCTCGCTGATTGCGAAGCAGCTCGGCCTTTGGACAATCTATTGGGTGCTGAACAGCATTTTAAAAAGCGGTTCGATCTTTATCATTCTGTTCATTCTGTTCACGCCGGAGCTCAGACGCGTGCTGGAGCGTATCGGCTCGCACCGTCTTTCCAAGCTTGGCAGCCTGGGCGACGCCACGGAGACGCGGCGGGTCATTCAGGACCTGAAGCGTTCGATCCTGCACCTTTCCAAGCGTCGTGTCGGCGCGCTGGTTGTGTTTGAGCGCCGCTCCGGCCTCGGCGACATCGCGGCGACCGGCATCGCGCTGAACGCAGAGCTGTCCGGCGCGCTGATCGAAAACATCTTTGAGCCGAATACGCCGCTGCACGACGGTGCGGTTGTGATCCGCGGAACGACCGTCATCGCGGCAAGCTGCCTTTTACCGCTGTCCGACGATACGAAGGTCTCGCGTGAGCTCGGCACCCGTCATCGTGCGGCGCTCGGCGTTTCCTCGGCGTCCGACTGCGTGGTCATCGTCGTGTCGGAGGAGACCGGCGCAATCTCCGTTGCGCGCGAAGGAAAGCTGATCCGCTATCTCGATGAGAAGGCGCTGACCAACACGCTGGAGGGTCTGCTCGCAAAGGATGACGGATTCGTTCTTCCGTGGAATCGCAAGAGAAAGGGGGCGGATGCAAAATGACGAAGCGTCAGAAATTTTTCTCCGCACTCGGGCAGTTTTTCAAAGACTTTTTCACCAAGAATATCATACTTAAGATCGTCGTTCTGCTGTTTGCGATCCTCCTCTGGGGCTTCGTGATCGCTGAGGAGAATCCCGAGTACAGCAAGCGCGTCTATGGAGTGGAAATCGAGATCCGCGGCGAGGATATGCTGCCGTCGAAGGGCTGGATGCTGGTCGATCGCGGAACGACGTCGACCGACGTGGACGTCAAGTGCCAGATCAGCAAGCACGGCGTACTGGATGCTTCCCGCATTGAGTGCTATGTCGATCTGACAAAGATCGCAACGGCGCGAAGCACGGACGGGGATACGCTGACGGTTCCGCTCGACGTCAAGTGCGAGGTTGCATCCGATTTCGGAACAATTGACGGCTGTACGGTCGAACGCGTTGATATTGTGCTTGCGAAAACGCAGACGCTGAACAATCAGACGGTCGAGATCGATACGACCGGAACGCTCCCGGACGATCTGGTTGTCGAATTGCCGAAGAACGTAACGATCGCTTCGCTGACGGGACAGCAGTCTCAGGTCAGTAAGATCAGTAAAATGAAGGCGACCGTGAACCTGGACGAGTTTGCCCAAATGGAGCCCGGCGTATATGACGTCAATCTTCCGGTCCAGTTCTATCAGAAAGGATCGAACGAAGCGTTCAGCTTCATCACGAGCAGCGGCGAAGCGCTGACGACGGGCGTGCATGTGACGCTTCGTGCATGCAAGGAAATCCCGATCGACGTAGGCGTTACGACGTCGGAGGATTTTGACAGACGCTTTGAATATTCGATCCGGACGACAGGCGTATCAACGGTCAAGCTGTGCGCGGATCGACGCGAGATCCTCGACTCAATCGAAACGGTCCAGACCGAGCAGCTTTACCCGAAGCTGATCGTGACCGAGGAGCTTCGCAATCTTTCATTGATTATTCCGGACGGAACATCGCTTGCAAACGGATTGACCCGATATACGGTCCCGGTCATTCTGAGCGTGACGGAAAAGATGGAAACCAGGGATTACGAGATTCCGATCACGTACTCCGGAACGAAAGATAACGTGTATCTGAGCGGCGACGAGCAAAAGACCGTGGTCGTCCGTGTTTCCGGTACGGTCAGCGATATGGAGTCGTTCGAAAAGAGCTGGTTCACCGCTTACATCGCGGTGGAGAATTATTTGCAGGGAACGATCCGGCTGCCGATCCGGCTTTCGTTCGAAGGCAATTCCGAAGCGTACAAATATCAGCTGATCAATCCTGAGGATGGCTTTGTGGAGATCGTTCTTTTGCCGGTCCATCAGAACGAGCCCGGAGCATGACCGACAACGGATGAAAACGCTGTATCTGCAAAACTTAAGAAGAGAGCTCGATGCGACGGACGAAGCGTTCGCCGCTTCGTGCTGTAAAAGGCTCGGCATCCCACGAGACGCCCTTGTTCGCGTACGGATCGTGCGGCAGGCGCTGGACGCGCGCAAAAAACAGGATATCTTTCACTGCATCCATGCGGAACTCACGGTCTCCGATGCGGCGGCAAAGCGGATCTTGCGGGATCCGAAGCTCAAAGCGGAGCTTGTCGAACCGGCGGCGGAGGAACCGTTCGTGTTCGGAACGCAGAAACCGGAAGGCAGGATCGTCGTGGCGGGCCTCGGCCCAGCCGGATTGTTTGCGGCGCTGACGCTCGCGGAAAACGGCTATCGCCCGCTCGTGATCGAGCGCGGGCGTCCGATCGAGGAGCGTGTAAAGGACGTGGAGACCTACTGGTCCGGCAGCATCCAAGCGCCCGATCCGGACAGCAACGTCGCCTTCGGCGAGGGCGGCGCGGGCACGTTTTCGGACGGCAAGCTGACGACGCGCATCCGCGACCCGCATATCGACGGCGTTTTACGCGATCTGATCGCATCCGGCGCGCCGGAGGAGATCGCATACCTTGCGAAGCCGCACATCGGCACGGACCGACTTCGGGCTGTGGTCGGAAATCTCCGCAGAAGGATCGAGAAGGCGGGCGGGGAGGTGCGCTTTTCCGCAAAGCTTGCGGATATCCGCGTAAACAACGGCACGGTGACGGCCGCGCTCGTTCGGGAACCGGACCGCGAAGCGTGGGAGCCCTGCGCGGCGCTGATCCTGGCGATGGGACACGGCGCGCGCGATACGGCGCGGATGCTGTTTGAGAAGGGCGTTGCGATGGCGCCGAAGGCGTTTGCGATCGGCGTGCGCGCGGAGCATCCGCAGAGCCTCGTCAACGAGAGCCAGTACGGGCCGATGGCGAACCACCCGCGGCTCGGCGCGGCGGAATACCGACTGACCGCAAGGAGCGGCGAGCGCGGCGTGTATACGTTCTGCATGTGCCCGGGAGGGCAGGTCGTGGCGAGCGCGAGCGGGCCGGAGCAGGTGGTCGTGAACGGCATGAGCAACTTTGCGCGCGACGGCGGAAACGCCAACGCGGCGGTCGTCGTGCAGATCACGCCGGAGGATTTCGGTACGCAACCGCTGGACGGGCTCAGATATCTCGACAGGCTCGAGCGCGACGCGTTCCTTCTGGGCGGCGGCGACGGCACGGCGCCCGCGTCGACGGTCGGCGCGTTTCTGCGGGACGAGATCTCAAAGCCTTCGCGTTCGGTCGGACCGACGTACCGACCGGGCGTGCGCTATACGAGACTTTCGGACTGTCTGCCGGACTTTGTTTCGGCCGGCGTCCGCGACGGGATCAGGGCGTTCGGAAGGCAGATGAAGGGTTATGACATGGAGGACGCGGTTTTGACGGCGGTCGAGAGCCGGACCTCCTCGCCGCTGCGGATCCTGCGTGATTCTGCGATGGAATCCGTCTCGCATAAGGGCCTGTATCCGGTCGGCGAAGGCGCTGGGTACGCGGGCGGCATCGTCAGCGCGGCGGTCGACGGCAGGAAGGCGGCGGAAGCTTTGATGCGAATCTACGCTCCGCTCCCATAGTTTGCCAGAAATGCAACAAAGATTCGTCATTCTTGTAAATAAAGTTTCAACAAACGCCGGTTGGCGTTTGTTTTTTTGTATTCTTGTGATATAACGGTATCGTAAAAAGCCGTGGGAAAGGAGGACGCAAATATGAAGCGGACACTTTGTTTTTTGCTCTGCCTCTTGCTGTGTCTCCCGATCCTGCCGATCGCACTGCGTTCGACCGAAGCGGCGGAGGAGGAGACCGTCGTGCGCGTACTTCTGTCCTCCGGCGGCGCGGACACGGTATCGGTGAAGCTCGCAGGCAAGTACGCCGTCGGCGACAAGACCGTCACAGGAGGGACCGTGACCGCAAAGATCAAGGACGGCAAGATCACCGTTTCGCACTCGTCTGCGGGCACGCTGAAGTCCTCGACCGGCGATATCCGCCTCAAACGCGTAGGGACCGACGCGTCCACGACGCTCACGTTCGACAATGCCAAGCACGGCACGCGCGTCTATTACGGCGATTTCGTATTTCACAGCGACGGCGGCACGCTGCGCGTGCTGAACTATGTCGATATGAAGAACTACCTGTACGGCGTGGTCAGCGGCGAGATGTCCGATTCGTCGAAGCCGGACCTTCTGAAGACCGAAGCGATCTGCGCGAAGGGCTTTGCGCTCGCCGAGGTCGAAGCGCGCAAGAGCAAGTATTTCGACGTCTACGACACCACGACCTCGCAGCTCTATTACGGCTATGTGGCGGGGGATAAGAATACGATCGCGGCAGTCGACGCCGTGTGGGAGCAGACGCTCCGCTATAACGGCAAGACGGTCAAAACCTATTACAGCACCGCGAACGGCGGACAGACGATCACGCCACGCATCCGCTGGGGCGGCACCGCAAACGACGGCGCGTACTGGTTCGGTTACGATCCGTTCGATCTTGCGGGATCGAAGAAGAACGTCGTGCTGACCGTCGATGGCGCGAACCCGAAGAATATGGACGAAGCGCTGTATGCGTTTTTGCTGGACAAGGCGAACGCAAAGGAGATCGTTTCGGTAGATCTGCTCGTCGGCGTGTATGATCCGGAGAACCCGAACGGCACCGCACGCTATCCGAACGCGCTGGCTCCGCAGAAACGATACGATTGGAAGCTCACCGTAAAGGACAGCAAGGGAAAGAAGAAGCAGGTCAGCTTCTCCTGCACGCCGGACGAGGTCAAGACTGCGGCCGCATCGGGTGCGGCAGGATCGATCTGTTTTGCGGTTCACACCGCTAAGACCGAATGGAAGCTTGTCTGGGGCGTTTCGAGCGGTCACCGCGCGGGGCTTTCACACCGCGGTGCGGGACAGATGGTGAAGCAGGGCTATTCCTACGTGGACGTGCTGAAATTCTACTATCGCGGTGCGACGCTCTGCAACGCGGACGGCAGCGCGATCGAATCGACCGCGACCTTCGATTTCACCTACGAGGACGGCGCGACGCCGCTGCCGACGGTCGCACCGACTCTGACGCCGAGCGCCACGTCCACCCCGAAACCGAGCGCTACGCCCACCCCGAAACCGAGCGTCACGCCGAGCGCAAGTCCGACGGCAAAGCCCACGCCTTCGCCGACGCCCGGCGAATATATGTTCGACGTGATCGTGGTCTCGAGCACACTGAATATGCGGGAGGGCCCGTCGACGTCGTACGAAGTGATCCGCACGCTCCCCCTCGGCACGATCCTCCGGTTTCTTGAATCGGATGCAAGCGGCAAATGGGAAAAGGTCTTTGACGAGGCGAGCGGCAAAACCGGCTGGGTTTCCGACCATTACGTCGCGTATTACGAGCGCGAGCCGCATCCGTATCGGGAGGGCGTGTGCAACGCGGACGATTCCAACCTGCGCTCCGGTCCGTCGACGAATTTCACAAAGTATTCGCCGCTGAACAAGGGCGACAAGGTCTACGTCTACTATGAGACCGGAAGCGGTTACGGCGGAGATTGGTACTATATCATGGACCGTGCGACGGGGCAGGGCGCGTTCATCTGGAAGAACTATATCACGCTCGGCGCGGACGCTCCGGAATACCTGCCGGGCGACGCCAACGGCACGGGTGATATCACCGCGTCGGACGCTGCGCTGATCCTCCGGTTTATCGTGAAGCTTTCACCGATCAGGGATAAAAACCTTCTTGCGGCGGATTACACGCATAACGGGACGGTGGACGCCGCGGACGCTGCCGCGATCATGCGGCGCATCGTCGGATTGGAGTAACGTAGATACGCAAAGGACGAACGGAGCGATCCGCTCGTCCTTTTTTACGCTTTTTCATGCGGTTTTTTGGCGGTTTTTGCTTGCAATCAAAAGAAAAGCGGTGTATAATATTTTGGTTCGTTTTTAAAAGAAACACAGATATTCCGAAGAAAAGAGGAGCTTTTATGAATATTCGCAACGTTGCGATCATCGCACACGTCGACCATGGCAAGACGACGCTGGTCGATCAGCTTTTGAAGGACGCGG
This sequence comes from Christensenellales bacterium, assembly GCA_045114775.1. Taxonomy (GTDB): domain Bacteria; phylum Bacillota; class Clostridia; order Christensenellales; family CAG-138; genus UBA3792. The sequence continues at coordinate 65,687 of JBGULC010000027.1, forward strand.
GCGCGCTGCGCCGCAGCGAGCAGGGGACCGAGCGCATCATGGACAGCGGCGATCTCGAGCGTGAGCGCGGCATAACGATCCTGTCCAAAAACACCGCGGTCACCTACGGCGACACGCGCATCAATATCGTCGACACGCCGGGCCACGCGGACTTCGGCGGCGAGGTCGAACGCATCCTCCAGATGGTGGACGGCGTTCTTCTGCTCATCGACGCGTTTGAGGGCTGCATGCCGCAGACGCGGTTCGTGCTCAGAAAAGCGCTGGAGCTCAACAAGAAGGCGGTCGTCGTCGTGAACAAGGTCGACCGTCCCGAAGCGCGTCCCTACGAGGTCGTGGACGAAGCGCTGGAGCTTTTCATCGAGCTCGGCGCAACGGACGAGCAGCTTGATTTCCCGATCGTGTACGCCTCCGCACGCAACAACATGTCGGGCTATGAGCCGGATCAGATGGAGAACAATATGCAGGCGGTCTTCGATACGATTTTGAAGGAGATCCCGTCTCCCGCGACGGATACCGACGCGCCGCTGCAGATCCTGTTCTCGACGATCGATTACGACGACTACGTCGGCAAGATCGGCATCGGGCGCATCGAGCGCGGCGTGGCGAAGCGCGGACAGACCATCACGCTCTGCGGCGGGCAGGAGAACCGCCGCCGCGACACGAAGATCACGCGGCTCTATAACTTCGAGGGCCTGCAGCGCGTCGAGGTCGAGGAAGCGTACGCGGGCGACATCGTCTGCGTCGCGGGCGTGGAGGACCTGAACGTCGGCGAGACTGCGTGCGATCCGCTGTGCGTCGAGCCCATGCCGTTCGTCAAGATCGACGAGCCGACCGTTTCGATGATGTTCCTCGTCAACGACAGTCCGTTTGCGGGCAAGGAGGGCAAGTACGTCACGAGCCGCAACCTCCGCGACAGGCTGTTCAACGAGGTCAAGACGAACGTGTCCATGCGCGTCGAGGAGACCGAATCGACCGATACGTTCCGCGTGAGCGGCCGCGGCGAGCTGCACCTTTCGATCCTGATCGAGCAGATGCGCCGCCAGGGCTACGAGTTTGCGGTGTCCCGCCCGAAGGTCATTCTGCACAAGGACGAGAACGGCGTCGTGACCGAGCCGATCGAGGAGCTGACCATCGACGTGCCGCAGGAATACGTCGGCGCGGTCATGGAAAAGCTCGGCATGCGCAAGGCCGAAATGACCGACATGACGACGCTCGGCGACACCGGTACGCGTCTGAAGTTTTTGATCCCGGCGCGCGGCCTGATGGGCTACCGCAGCGAGCTTATGACCGACACGCGCGGCAACGGCGTCATGAACCATATCTTTTACGGCTACGAGCCCTATAAGGGCGACATTGCCGAGCGCAAGACGGGAAGCCTCGTCGCGCACGAAACGGGCGATTCCTGCTCCTACGGGCTGTTCTACGCGCAGGATCGCGGCAGGATGTTCATCGGACCGGGCGTTCCGGTCTACGAGGGCGAGATCGTGGGCGAGTGCGCGCGCGCGGACGACATCGTGGTCAACGTCTGCAAGAAGAAGCACGTCACCAACATGCGCGCGGCGGGCAGCGACGAAGCGCTGCGGCTCACGCCGCCGACACTGTTCACGCTTGAACAGTGCCTGGAGTTCATTGCGGACGACGAGCTCGTCGAGATCACGCCGAAGAGCATTCGCATGCGCAAGCGCATCCTCAGTAAGGAACAGCGCATGAAGCTTGCCGCAAGGATGATGAAGGAGTAAGCATGATCCGCAGAGCAGAAGAAAAGGATGCGCCGCGCATCTCCGCACTTCTTAAACAGGTGCTTGAGGTGCACGCCGCCGTGCGTCCCGATATGTACCGCAGCGGCACGCAGAAGTATTCCGAAGCGGACGTATTGAAGCTTCTTGCCGATCCGGACTGCGTGCTGTTCGTGGAAACGGACGAGACCGACCGGACCGTAGGCTATGCGATCTGCTTTGTGCACGAGGTCAGAGACGACGGTATCGTCGTAGGCCGAAAGGAGCTCTATATCGACGATCTGTGCGTGGACGAATGCGAACGCCGTACCGGCGCAGGCAGACGGCTTTTCGAACGTGTGAAGGCGTACGCAAAGGAAAACGGCTTCGACTGGATCACGCTGAACGTCTGGAACGACAACGTGAACGCGCTTGCGTTCTATCGGAAGATGGGGCTTACCGCACGCAAAACGATCCTCGAGTACAGGATCGGCTGATCCCGGCGTATGAATATGAAGAAGAAAGAAGTCACGCTCTTTTTGGCGGCGATCGTCAGCCATGTGTTCTGGGGATTCAGCTTTCTCGGCACGAGGTCCGCGCTGGACGTCGTGCAGAACGATCTGTATCTGCTGCTCAGTCATCGCTTTCTGATCGCGTTTCTGATCATGAACCTGCTGCTTCTCGTGCGCGTCGTCAGGATCGACTTTCGCGGCAAATGGAAGCGGATCTGGCTGCCGATGCTGATGGGGCTGATGGAGCCGGTCATTTATTTTATCGGCGAGGAGCTCGGCGTCATCCATTCGACGACGATCTTCTCGGGCGTGATGATCGCCGTGATCCCGATCGTTGCGATCTTTGCGGCGATCCCGGTGCTGCATGAGAAGCCGACCTTGGGACAGATCCTGTTCAGCTTTCTTTCCGTCGGCGGCGTGATCGGCATCGGGCTGCTGACCAAGAACAGCGGCGAGCTCGATTGGATCGGCGTGGTCGGGCTGATCGTTGCGGTGCTGTCCGCGGCGGCGTACGGCATCCTCGACCGTGGGCTTTCCGCAGAGTTTACGGCGTTTGAGCGCACGTACCTCATGATCGGCATGGGCGCGGTGTGCTTTACGCCGATCGCGCTCATCCGCACCCGTTTCGACCTCGGCGTGTTCTTCGCGCCGATGGGAGAGCCGAGGTTCCTTCTGCCGGTGCTGTTCCTGGCGGTGTGCTGCTCGGTCGTGAGTTACTTTCTGCTGTCCTATATGGCGACATATATGACGGTGACGCGCTCGACCGTGTACGCAAACCTGACGACGGCGGTTTCGGTGATCGCGGGCGCGGTGATCCTGAAGGAATCGTTTAACTGGCTGTCGGCGGTGTTCTGCGTTGTGATCCTGGTGGGGATCTACGGGGTGCAGAAATTTGCGAAAAAGAACGAACCGGAGACGGTACGGAAACCAATCGAACCAACGGAGGGGAAACAATCATGAGAAAAGACGGAAGACGGGTCAAGACCGCGCAGCCGATGTATCAGGTCGCGGCGCACATCATGGATCAGCGCTGCGATTCCATGAACATGATGGAGATCGACGTGCCGCTTGCGCCGATGCAGGCGTATCTGAACAAGAAGCGCGCGGAGGGGAAGGAGTATTCGCACCTCGGTCTCGTGCTTGCGGCGTACGTGCGCACGGTCGCGGAGTATCCGATCATCAACCGCTTCGTTGTGAACAAAACGATCTACGCCAGAAACGAGATCGCGGTCGGCATGGTGGTCCTAAAGCCCGGCGAGACCGAGGGCACGATGAACAAGATGCATTTCAAGCCGGAATTCACGATCGACGACGTGCACCAAACGCTCGAACAGTACGTGACGGAGAATCGCGGAAAGGGCGACACGAACTCCACCGACGACCTCATCCGTAAGCTTCTGAAGGTCCCGGGGCTCTGCCGCTTCGGCGTGTGCGTGTTCAAGGCGATGGACAAGTTCGGTCTGCTGCCGAAGAGCATCATCGACGCGAGTCCGTTCCATTGCTCGCTGACGATCACGAACCTTGCAAGCATCCGCACGAACGCGATCTATCACCACGTCTACAACTTCGGCACGACGACGATGATCATCGCGATGGGCATTCCGCGCGAGGTCCCGCAGAGGAGAAAAGGGGAGATCGTGTTTGAGAAGTGCATCCCGATGGGATTCGTGATGGACGAACGCATCTGTTCCGGCTCGCAGTACGTCGTTGCAAGCAGGAAGCTGTTCAACTATCTGAAGCATCCCGAACTTCTCGAAGTCCCGCCCGAAACGGTGGTTGAGGATCTTCCGTAAAAACGAATATTCAGACCGCCCTTTGGGCGGCGGATCTTTACGCGGAGCAGACGGATACATCTGCTCCGTTTTCGATTTGTGCAGCGTTCGATCGGACGCAAGCCCGCTCATGCGATATGCTTTTTTTGAAAAACGGAAAAAAGTTTTACCGAACATGAAACCAAACCGATCTCCGCTGCGGCATGATAGATGACGGATATCGGTCAAGGAAAGAAAAAGGAGAGCAACTTTGGAAGATCATGAGATTGTGGAGCTGCTGCTGAGAAGGGATCCGGAGGGCGTCCGCGCAGCACAGGAGAAATACGGAGAACTGCTGAAACGGCTGGCGGGACGTATTTTGTTTGATCCCTGCGACGTCGAGGAGTGCGTGAATGACTGCTTTCTTCGGATCTGGCAGGTGATTCCGCCGAACAATCCGGATTCACTCGGCGCTTTTTTGAGCGTGGTCGTTCGTCAGAATGCATTGGACCGGCGACGTCGGCAGACAGCGGAGAAACGCGGCGGAACGGAATTTGATCTGTCGCTGGATGAATTGGAGGACTGCGTCGGCAGAACGGACGACGTTTCGAACGTTGCATTGACGGATGCGTTGAACCGTTATCTGCGCACGCTCTCCGTGCCGATGCGCAGCGCATTTCTGCGGCGCTACTTTTCCGCGGAGCCGATCAGGGAGATTGCAAAGGCGCTCGGATGCAATGAATCAAAAATAAAGGGCATGCTCTTTCGCTGCAGAAAAGGTCTCAAAAAACTCTTAATTCGGGAGGGATTCGAAGTATGAATCAGGAACAGCTGATGCAGGCTTTGGGCAACGTGGACGAAGACCTGATTGCCGAGGCAACAAGCTATGAAAGAGAAGCCCCGCGCCGCAACAAGTGGGTGATCGCGCTCGTGGTGATCTTCGGAATGGCTGTTTTTACGGCGTGCGGGTTTATCATCGCCATTAATTCCGGCGTAACACTTACGCGTAAAACCGTTGATCGGGAAGATCCCGTGTGGGAAGCCGTTTTGAAGTATGCGCCGTATGCCAACGAAATGCAGTATGCCGAGTGGGAGGTGCAGGACAATCCGATCACCGAAGAAATCAGAGTACAGCTCGAGGATATGGAGGGAAAGACGGAGTACAGGCGCCGTGCATTCCGGTCCGTCAGCGAGATGGAGGACGCTTACGGTATCAAATTGGTGAAGACGGACAGTGAAGAATTCAACGTTCAGGCATGGCTCACCTTTATCGAACCGGATGATCATGCAGGCGGCGGCGCACATTTGACCGGTACCTGGAATGTATGGGACGAGGATGTATGTCTGAGTATCGATTTTTCCTATACGATGCACACGTCGGAGTTTTCGTTCGGCGCAGGCTCTGCTCTGAAGAAGATCGAGAAAAACGGCGCGTATAAAATCAAAAGCATCGACGAAGATGCCAGGCTGACCTCCGGCTTGGTTGAGCAGGACGGAAAGGAGGAACGGCAGGTCATGGCATTCTTCTCTCACAATGGGATCAGCTATCTCATCACTGCGTTTCAGGAGGGAGAGCGGACGGTCACGATCGAATTGCTCTGTGACTGGCTGGAAACGCTGCACGAGTGAAAGCTGAGAACCGTATGCGCATCTGAAACGGATACATGGTTTTCTGCGATCTGCCCGCCGAAAAGCGGGCTTTTTTCATGCCCGGAAACCGGACCGGATCATTGTGATCTGCAATGTAAAATATATGAAAAGAATCCTTTTTTCTTCTATATTGTTATTTACAAAATAACATGAATGTGCTATACTTTTATGGTAAATTGCGAGGAGATTATGCCCATGCGGATCAAGGGACTCGAATTGCATAGATTCCGGAATTATACGGACCTTACCCTGTATCCCGAACCGGGGCTCAATATCCTTTCGGGGCTGAACGCCGAGGGGAAGACCAACGTGCTCGAATCTATCTTTTTGTGCGCGCTGGGAAGAAGCCACCGCACCCCGCACGACGGCGAGCTTGTGATGGACGGACAGCCGGACGGCAGCGTCGCGCTTGCACTTGAAACGCGCGGCGGCTCGCGCTCAATCCGCATCGAGCTCTTCAAAGGGGAACGCAAACGGGTCTATCTCGACGAAGCGCCCTTGAACCGTTCCGGGGAACTGATGGGCTGTCTGAACGTCGTCATGTTCTCTCCGGAGGATCTTGCGCTTGTCAAGGACGGACCGCAGGAGCGGCGGCGGTTCCTCGATATGGAGCTATCGCAATTGAAGCCCGCGTATTATTACACCCTGCAGCAGTACAATCAAGCGCTGAAAAGCCGCAACCTGCTGCTGAAGGAGGAAAACGTGCCGTACGACATGATCGAGCTTTGGGACGAGCAGTTAAGTAAGCTCGGCGCGACGATCATGCAGGCAAGGGCCGGGTTTATCGAGGAGCTTTCCCAAAACGCGCACACGCTGCACGCAAAGATGAGCGGCACGAAGGAGCTTTTGGAAACGGTCTACGAGCCGACGATCCCGGTGCAGGATTACGACACGATGCGCGAAACGCTGACAGTGCAGCTCGGCGAACGGCTCGAGCGGGACGTATTCCGCGGGTTCACCTCCGTGGGACCGCATCGGGACGATCTCGGACTGATGCTGAACGGACGCGACCTGAGGGTCTACGGCTCGCAGGGACAGCAGCGCACCGCGGCGCTATCTTTGAAGCTTTCGGAGATCGACCTGGTCCGGCGGGTGCGCGGCGAGCGGCCGGTGCTTTTGCTGGACGATGTCTTTTCCGAGCTAGACGCGGAGCGGCAGGCAAGGCTATTGGAGGTCGTTTCGGACTGTCAGACGTTTGTGACCTGCACGCATCTGGAGGAATTCGTGAAGGCGGGCGCGCTCAGCATGCAGGTGTACCGTGTTCACAACGGAAGGGTGGTGGAGGAATAATGCTCTTGCACATCGGAGAGAACCGCTTTGTGCCGACGGCGGACGTGATCGCGATCCAGCCGGCGGAACGCGCGACGGCGGAGACGGAACGCATTATCCGCGACTGCGTGGAGGCGGGGCACTACTACCCGTCCTACGGGCGCCCGAAGGCGTACGTGATCTGCTCGCGCGGCGGCACGACCTATGTATACGCCGCGGCGACGGCGGTGGAAACGCTCAAAGAGCGATTGAATGAAAGTTTATCATAGAAACGGAGAATGCACTTAAATGGAAGATTTGCAGCATGAAGTGAGCGCCGATTACGGCGCGTCACAGATCCAGGTACTGGAGGGGCTCGAGGCGGTTCGCCGCCGTCCGGGCATGTACATCGGTTCGACCGATTCGAGAGGCTTGCATCACCTCGTTTACGAGCTCGTCGACAACTCGATCGACGAGGCCATGGCGGGGTTCTGCGACCATGTGAACATCGTGATTCACGAGGGCGAGACCGTGACGGTCAGTGATAACGGCCGCGGCATCCCCGTCGGCTATCACGAAAAGACCGGCAAGGACGCTTTGGAGGTCGCGCTGACCATCCTGCACGCGGGCGGCAAGTTCGGCGGCGGGGGCTATAAGGTCTCCGGCGGTCTGCACGGCGTCGGTCTTTCGTGCGTCAACGCGCTGTCCGAGGACCTCACAGTCGAGGTGCGCCGCGGCGGAAAGATCCACCGGCAGAAATATCAGCGCGGCATCCCCGTGACGAAGGTCGAGGTCGTGGGAGAATGCGCCGAGAACGACACCGGCACGAGCGTTACGTTCAAGCCGGACGCCGAGATCTTCGACGAGGTCAAGTTTGAGTTCGACAAGCTCAAGTCCCGTCTTCGCGAGCTGGCGTTTCTGAACGCGGGCGTGCGCATCACGGCGATCGACGAGCGCGAGGAGCCGAAGCTTGAGCGCGACTACTGCTTCGAGGGCGGCATTCGCTCGTTCGTCTCGCACTACAACAAGAATAAAGAGGTTCTGCACCCGGATCCGATCTACTTCTCCGCAAAGCGCATGGAGAACGGCGAGGAGACGGCGACCGTCGAGATCGCGATGCAGTACAACGACGGCTATAATGAAGACATCTATACCTACGCGAACAACATCAACACGCACGAGGGCGGCGCGCATCTGGACGGCTTCAAGCAGGCGCTGACCCGCGCGGTCAACGATTACGCAAAGCGCGCGAACCTTTTTAAGGAGAAGGACAGCTCGCTGTCCGGCGAGGACATCCGCGAGGGCCTTACCGCCGTCGTGTCGGTCAAGCTGCAGGAGCCGCAGTTTGAGGGCCAGACCAAAACGAAGCTCGGCAACGCCGACATCCGGCCGCTTGTCAGCAACACGGTCTATAAGGGACTTTCGGAATTCCTCGACGAGAACCCGCCGATCGGCAGAATGATCGTCGATAAGTGCCTGATGGCGTCACGCGCACGCGAGGCCGCAAGAAAGGCGAGGGACCTGACCCGCAGAAAGACCGCGCTGGATTCGACCGCGCTGCCCGGAAAGCTTAGTGACTGCACCGAGAAGGACGCGTCGCTTTGCGAGATCTTCCTCGTCGAGGGCGATTCCGCAGGCGGCTCCGCGAAGATGGGCCGGAACCCGAAGTATCAGGCGATTTTACCGCTTCGCGGCAAGATCCTGAACGTCGAAAAGGCGCGTCTTGACCGGATGCTTTCTAGCGACGCGATCAAGTACATGATCACGGCGTTCGGCGCGGGCATCGACACGGAGTTTGATATTTCAAAGCTCCGCTATCACAAGATCATCTGCATGACCGATGCGGACGTCGATGGCAGCCATATCCGGATCCTGCTTCTGACCTTCTTCTATCGGCACATGCGTCCCTTGGTGGACGAGGGCTACGTCTACATCGCGCAGCCGCCGCTGTATCGCGTCAAGCGCGGCAAGCAGCAGTGGTACGTGTATTCCGACGAGGAGCTGGACGAAAAGCTCAAGGAGATTGGTCCCGATCCGAAGCCGGAGATCCAGCGCTACAAGGGCCTCGGCGAAATGAACCCGGAGCAGCTTTGGGAAACGACGATGGACCCCGAACAGCGCCTGATGCTGAAGGTCACGGTCGAGGACGCGGTCGAGGCGGACCGGCTGTTCACGCTGCTGATGGGCGACAAGGTCGAGCCGCGGCGCGAGTTCATCGAGCAGAACGCGAAGCTCGTTACCGACCTGGATATCTGATGAGGTAAGACTATGAGCGATACGACAACGAATACCGGCCGCATCCGGCCGATCAATCTGGAACGCGAGATGCAGAAGAGCTTCATTGCGTATGCAATGTCGGTCATCACGAGCCGCGCGCTCCCCGACGTGCGCGACGGCATGAAGCCGGTGCATCGCCGCATCATGCACTCGATGGAAGAGCTCGGCGTCACGCCCGACAAGCCCACGCGTAAGAGCGCGCGTATCGTCGGCGACTGCATGGGTAAATACCATCCGCACGGCGACGCGTCCGTGTACGATGCGATGGTGCGTCTCGCGCAGGACTTCAACACCCGCTATCCGCTCGTCGAGGGGCAGGGCAACTTCGGCTCGGCCGACGGCGACGGCGCGGCGGCCATGCGTTACACCGAAGCGCGTCTTTCTAAGATGGCGATGGAAATGATGCGCGATATCGACAAGGACACGGTCGACTTCGCGCCGAACTTCGACGGCACGCAACAGGAGCCGACGGTACTGCCCGCGCGGTTCCCGAATCTTCTGGTCAACGGTTCAAACGGCATCGCGGTCGGCATGGCGACGAACATGCCGCCGCACAATCTCGGTGAAACGATCGACGGCCTCATCGCGTTGATCGACAATCCGGACATCACGGTCGACGAGCTGATGAGCTACATCCCGGGTCCGGACTTTCCGACCGGCGCAACGATCCTCGGAAGAAGCGGCATCGCGCAGGCGTACCGCACCGGCCGCGGCAAGCTGATCGTGCGGGCCAAGACCGAGATCGAGCAGCTAAGTCAGAACCGCAGCCGCATCATCGTGACCGAGATCCCGTATCAGGTCAACAAGGCCCGGCTCGTCGAGAGCATCGCGGACCTCGTGCACGAAAAACGCATCGAGGGCATCTCGGACCTTCGCGACGAAACGGACCGCAACGGTACGCACATCGTCATCGAGCTCAAGAAGGACGTCAATGCGAACGTCGTTCTGAACAATCTTTATAAGCACACGCAGCTGCAGGACACCTTCGGCGTCATCAACCTCGCGCTGGTCGACGGCGAACCGAAGATCCTCGATCTCAAGCAGATCCTATATTACTATCTGCAGCATCAGAAGGACGTCGTGACGCGCCGGACGCGCTTCGATCTGAACCGCGCCGAAGAGCGTCTGCACATCCTGGACGGTCTCTTGCGCGCGCTCGACGTGATCGACGAGATCATCGCGCTCATCAAGGCGTCCCCGAACGGACAGACCGCCAAGGAAGGCCTCTGCGCGAAGTTCGGGTTCTCCGAACGGCAGGCGCAGGCGATTCTCGATATGCGTCTGCAGCGTCTCACCGGTCTCGAACGCGACAGGCTTTTGGAGGAGGACCGTCAGCTCAAGGAGCGCGTTGCATATTTACGCACGATCCTCAGTGACGAGCACAAGCTCCTCGAGGTCGTCAAGGAAGAGGCGCTCGACGTCAAGGCGCGTCTAAATGATCCGCGCCGCACCGAGATCACGCAGGCGCTGGACGACATCGACCTGGACGACATCATTCAGGAAGAGGAAATGGCCGTCACCATGACGCATTTCGGTTACATCAAGCGCACCTCGTCCGAGACCTTCCGCGCGCAAAACCGCGGCGGCAAGGGCGTGAAGGGACAGGCGACGAAGGATGAGGATTACGTCGAACGCGTACTGGTTTCGAGCACGCATGCGCCGATCATGTTCTTCACGAACATGGGCCGCGTGTTCCGCATCAAGTGCTACGCGATCCCCGAAGCGAGCCGCACCTCGAAGGGCATCCCGGTGGTGAACCTTCTGCAGCTTAAGACGGGCGAGAAGGTCACGGCGATGTTCATCGTCCCGCGCGAGGTCGAGGAGACGGGTTACCTTGTAACCGCGACGCGCGACGGCTTCATCAAAAAGACGCGGATCGCGGAATGCATGAATATTCGCAAGGGCGGTCTCGTGCTGCAGACCGTGCGCGAGGGCGACGAGCTGATCTCCGTCGAGATGAGCAGCGGCGATCATGAATTCATCGTGGCGTCCCGAAACGGCAAGTGCATCCGCTTCCGCGAAAGCGACGTCCGCCCGACCGGCAGAGGCGGCATGGGCGTGCGCTCGATCAAGCTGGATGAGGGCGACGTCGTGATGGATATGATCCTCGTCAAGGAGGGCGGCCTTGTGCTGACCGTCACCGAAAAGGGCCTCGGCAAGCGCACCGAGGAGAGCCAATTCACCGTGCAGGGCCGCGGCGGCAAGGGCATCCTCGCCATGAAGGCGACCGAGAAGACCGGCGGGCTTGCCTGCCTGAGAATGACGACCGAGGACGAGGATCTGCTGCTGGTCCGCGACGACGGCGTGATCATGCGCATGCCGGTGGATCAGATCTCGATCATCGGAAGAAATACGCAGGGCGTGCGGCTGATGTCGCTCGACGGCGATACAAAGATCGCGAGTGTCGCGCTGCTGCCGCATCAGGAGATCGTTCCGGACGAGGACGAAACGGCGGCGCCGGAAGCGACCGCGGAAACGCCCGCTCCCGAAACGAATGCCGAAGCGCCCGAAGGAGAAGAATAAGCCATGCTGAAGCAGCCGATCGCTTTAAGGACCTTTGCCGAAGCCCTCGAACGGGACGGGGTAAAGCTCTATGCGGTCGGCGGCTGCGTGCGTGATGCGCTGCTCGGAAGGTCTGTGCACGACGTGGACCTCGCGAGCCGCGCAAGGCCCGACGAGCTGATGGAATTCGCGAAGGCGAACGGGATCGAAGCAAGGATTGTGCAGCAGACGCTCGGCACGGTGCTGCTGACCGTCGACGGCACGGATTATGAGCATACGACCTTCCGCACCGAATCCTACGGCGCGGGCGGCGAGCATAAGCCGGAAGCGGTCCGCTTTTCGGACACGCCGGAAGTCGACGCGTTCCGAAGGGATTTTTCGGTCAACGCGCTGTACGAAGCCGTGACCGACGGAACGCTTGTCGATCCGACCGGAGGATCAGGCGACCTTGCACGCCGCGTGCTGCGTACAACGACCGAGGATCCCGCGCTGATCCTGCGCGACGACGGGCTTCGGATTTTGCGGCTCGTGCGGTTTGCGGCGTCGCTGGATTTCTCCGTCGATCCGGAAACCTGGAGGGCGGCAAGCGCGAACGCGGCGCTGCTCAACGACGTCGCGTGGGAGCGCAAACGGCAGGAGCTTGACCGGATCCTTACGGGACCGCGCGTGTATGACGCGCTCGTCATGCTCAAAGAGCTCGGCGCGCTCGGATTCCTGCTGCCGGAGCTTTGCGCGTGCGACGGGATGGAGCAGCGGAAGGACCATCACAAATACGACGTTCTGACGCACTGTTTCCGCACCTGCGAGAACACGCCCGACGAGCTTGGCTGTCGGCTCACAGGCCTTCTGCACGACGTCGGCAAGCCGGAGGCGAAGCGGCGCGACGGGAACCTATACGCGCACGACATCTACGGAACGGAGCTCGCGCGGACGATGCTTGAACGGCTCCGGTATCCGAAAGAACTCATTGCGCGCGTGACGGAAACGATCCGCGCGCATATGTTCGACCTCACGGAAACGGCGTCGGAGGCGACGCTGAGAAAACGGTTCGCTCTGCTCGGCAGGGCGCGGACGGAGGATCTGATCATGATCCGCGAGGCGGATATCCGCGGCAGCGGATACAAGACTGCGTACGTCGCGGAGCGCTGGCGCAGCGTTTATCGCAGGATGCAGGAGGAGCGCGTGCCGTTTTCGGAAAGCGAGCTTGCGGTTTCCGGCGCGGATATCATGAAAGAGCTCGGGCTTCTGCCGGGGGAACGCGTCGGACGGATCAAGCGACAGCTTTTGCTTCGGTGCGCCGTGCATCCGGAGGAAAATGAGCGGAAAGCGCTTCTGAAGAGAATGCACGACTACGCATAATCGTTATTTCTGTATCGTTTTTGTGAATGATTCGCGTTCTGTCTTGCGGAACGCAAAAAATGTGCTATGATTAATCTGTCTCAGAATGTACAGGCGATATGAGGACAAGCTATGAATAAGAAACAGAAACAAATGCGGCTGTTCCTGGCGATCGGGCTGATCGTTCTTTTGGTGATCCTGCTTGTGATCGCGCTCGGAATCAGCTGCAGCAAAAGCGGCTGCGGCAGCAAATCGGCAGACGCGTCGGGCAGCTCGGATGTGATCATCAGCGAGATTCTTGTCACGAACAAGGAGACCGTGAAGGATCCCTTCGGCGGCTACGGCGACTACATCGAGCTGTACAACCGCACGGATCGTGATATCGATCTGACCGGTTATACGCTTGCGGACGACGAGCGCTCAAGCTGGGCGTTCCCGGACGGGACGATCATTCCGGCCAACGGCTATCTGGTCGTCTGGTGCGTGAACGGCGCCAAGAAGGCGGAGCAGACCGACGTGCTTGCGGCGAACTTCCAGCTTTCGACCAAGGTCAAGGAGGAAAAGAACAATCACCACGACGTGCTGCGGCTTTCGCACCGCACGGGCATTGTCATTCAGACGATCGACCTTGCCCAGACGTTTGCGAACATCTACACCGGCGGGGCGGGCAATTCGAAGTCCTTCGTCCGCGGCGAAGACGGTTGGATCACCATGGATCCGACGCCGGGGTTCCCGAATACCGATGAAGGCCGCAAAGCGTATCTCGCTTCGATCGGCACGCCGCAGAGCGGGCTTGAGCCCGGCGCGACGCAGGATCCGCGAAGCATTCAGAAGATCGCATGCCAGGTCCGCGTGACCGAGTTCATGCCCTCCAACGGCAGCACGCACAAGGCGCCGAACGGTGAGTTCTGCGACTGGATCGAGCTTTATAACTCCGGCGACGGCGCGTTCGACCTGTCCGGCTATCATCTGTCCGACGAGACGGACAAGTTCTATAAGTTTACGTTCCCCGAGGGCACGATCATCGGCGGCAAGCAGTATCTTGTGCTGTATCACACCGAGCAGTCCGTCGAGGACTACAAGCGCATCGAGCAGACGAACGAGGGCTTCTTCCGCTTCGAGTTCGGCTTGTCCGCGTCCGGCAACGAGGTTCTCACCTTCTCCGACAAGGACGGCAATTTCATCGACGTCGAGCCCTTCTCGCAGGTGCAGAAGGATTACTCCTTTGCCCGCGTTTACACGAACGGTCAGTTCGACCCGAACGCCTCCTGCGTGATCGAGAGCCGGCCGACGCCGGGCTTCGACAACACGGTCAACGGCCGCGCGCTGTTCGAGTCCAAGGAGAACGGGCAGATGGGCGTGCACGATCTCGCGTTCAGCGAGGTCCTTGTGGACGGGTATTACATCCGCTACGAATACAGCAGCAAGACCAAGAGCGACCGTCCGGTCGACGCGGATCTCGGAAGCTGGATCGAGCTGTATAACCGGTCCGACAGCGATCTGGATATCGGCGGGTATTCCATATCCGACAACGAAAAAAAGCCGAGGAAATGGGTTTTTCCTGACGGAACGAGTATCGCCGCAAAAGGATATCTCGTCCTGCAGCTGGAAGGAAGCCTGCCCCGCGAATACACGAACTCTGTAAAGGACATCACCGACGAGCAGAGAAGGAATACGCTGAATTTCGACATTGCCGCCGCGGGCGAGACAGTCTATCTCTATGACGCGATCGGCAGCATGATCGACCGCGTAACCGTGCCCGAAGCGCACTCCTGCGTCTCCTACGGACGCGACGCGTCCGGCGAATGGAAGCTGTTCGACAAGCCGACGGAAGGTGAAAAGAACGACGACGCAAGCGCGCACGGCATGTACTGCGAGGCGGCGACCGCGGATACGCACAGCGGGATCTATTCCGGCGTGCAGACGGTGAACGTTACCGTGCCGGAGGGCTGTTACGCAACGTATACGCTCTCCTGCGGCAAGGAAAACGACCCGGTGAAAAAGACGACGCCGACCGCAAGCTCGGACCGCGTTTCGGGACCGATCGCGATCAAGGAGAACACGGTCCTGCGCATCCGCACCTTTGCAAACGACGGCAGCCGCTATCCGAGCGACGTCAGATCCTATACCTATATCATTGTAGGGACGGAGGAGACCGTCGAGGCGCACAACACGAATCTGCCCGTCGTATTCCTCGTGACCGATCCGGAGAACCTTTGGGACACCAAGACCGGCATCATGGTCAAGGGCGACGACTATACCGGCAAGGGCGCGGCGGACGAAATGCGCATCGGCAAGACGGAGGACATGGGCAAGTACGCCAACTTCAATATGCGCGGCCTGATGTGGGAACGGCCCACGACCTTCACGTATACGACCCCCGGCGGATCGGACGTGCTTTACGAGACCGACCTCAACATCCGCATCTTCGGCGCGTTCTCCAGAAAGATCGCGCAGAAGGGCATCGCGCTTTTGGCACGGAAGGGCGTCGGCAGCAGCCGTCTCGATTATAAATTCTTCAAGAACCGTCCGTGGACGTCCTATAAATCCCTGGTGCTGCGCGCATCGGGACAGGACGCGGCGCTCTCGCGCATCCGCGACGTTATGATCCAGGGTCTTCTGGACGACGCGAAGGTCGATATCGCAAACCAGGCGTACATCCAGTGCATCGTCTACATCAACGGGCAGTACTGGGGCGTCTACAATCTGCGTGAAAAGATCAGCAAGTTCTACATCGCGCAGCATTACGGCATCGAGGACGTCGACACGCTTGACATCCTCAAGTGGAACGGCAACAACGATCAGTGCGTGGTCTGCGGCGACGGACTTCAGGACTATAAGGACCTGATCAAATTCTGCGAGGACCGCAACTGCGATCTGTCGAACGCCGCGGATTATCAGTACGTCTGCGAGCGGGTCGACGCCGACCAGTTCGCCATGTACTGCGCGTTCGAGATCATCATCGGCAACACGGACACCGGCAACATCAAGTGGTGGCGCTCGTCCGAACTGGACAACAAGTGGCGCTGGATCCAGTACGACTACTGCTGGGCGATGAACGGCGACAACCCGAGCCAGCAGGTCGACAAGTCGACCGGCTTCCGCCGCGACTACTTCTGGAAGTACTTCGATCCGGCGGGACACGGCGCGGGCAAGGGCTTCTCGACCGTGCTCGGACGCTCGATGATGTCGAACAACGAGTTCGTCAAGCTGTTTCTGAAGCATTGCGCGAACTTCTACAACAACGTGTTCCGCCCGGATCAGATCAACGCGAAGGTCACCGAGCTGCAGGAGAACATCCGCAAGGAGATGGAGACCTACGACCTTGTCCGATGGAGACCGTACCACGATCTCTCCACGAAGGGCTGGAATTCGCATGTCAACAAGATCCGCAACTATGCGGACAATTATCAGGACTGGTATCTGTATTACTGCCAGCACTACATCAACGAACATACGCATTATCACCTCAGCGACGAGGAGATGATCCAATTGTTTGGAAAGGTGGGCAAGATCTCATGAGCCTGAGCATCAAGCCGAATGCCGAGGGATACCGGCATGAACTGAAATATGTGATCTCCGACGCGGACGCGGAGCTTCTGGCGATCCGGCTGAGCGCCGCGATGTCGCCGGATCCGTATGCGGCGAAGACGGGCGGCGGCTACCATATCCGCAGTCTGTATTTCGACGACGCTTACGATTCCGCGGTGGAGGAGAAGGTCGCGGGCGTGCAGTACCGCGACAAGTGGCGCATCCGCATCTATAACTACTCCGACCGCGTAATCAAGCTTGAGCGCAAGCACAAGAACGGCCGGTTCATCAAAAAGGACAGCCTTTCGCTGACCCGGAACCAGTGCGACGCGCTGCTCGCCGGAGAGTTTACGTTCCTGCTGTACATGCAGAACGCGTTTGCGAAGGAGGCGTACGCCGCGCTTCGCACCGAGGGCCTAACGCCGAAGGTGCTCGTCGATTATTACCGGCAGCCGTTCGTGTTCCCGCTCGAGGACGTGCGCATCACGCTCGACAGCAACATCCGCACCGGCTATTTTTCGAGGGAGCTGTTTAATTCCAGGGCGATCACCTATCCTGCAACGGAAATGATGGGGCAATGCATTCTGGAAGTAAAGTACAATAACTACCTCGACCCCTACGTGGCTGCGCTCGTGCAGCTTCCCGCGTCGCTGAACACGGCGGCAAGTAAGTACCTCTTTTGCAGGCAATATGACTGCTGATCTAATAAAGAAAGTAATGAATCGGAGGATATTATGGGTTCTTTAAATCTATCGGATGTGTTTAACTTCTCAACCAACCAGGTCCTGCCGCTGCTTGTAACGCTGATCCTGGCGTTCGTCATCGGTCTGTTTGTCTATCTGATCTACCGGCTGACGTTCTCCGGCGTGATCTACTCGAAGACCTTCAACCTGGCGCTCGTCATGCTGACGATGGTCACCACGATGGTCATCCTGATCATGGCAAACAACGTCAAGCTGTCGCTGGGCATGGTCGGCGCGCTGTCCATCGTGCGTTTCCGTACCGCGATCAAGGATCCGATCGACACCGTGTTTATGTTCTGGGCGATCGCAGAGGGCATCGTGCTCGGCGCGGGCTTCTTCCTCGCCGCGATTATCGGCGCGATTCTGATCGGCGTGTTCATGCTGCTGCTCGCTTCGTCCAAGAAGAAGGCGAGCCTGCCGTACCTTTTGATCCTGCACTATGAGGAGCGCGCTTCTAAGCAGATCAAGGCGATGGTCGCGCAGATCCCGTACGCCCGCGTCAAGTCCAAGACCGTCCAGCGTCAGGGCATCGAGCTCGCCGTCGAGCTTCGCGTCCGCTCCAGCGAGACCGGCTTCGTCGACAAGTTCCTGCGCGTCGACGGCGTCTACGACGCTACGCTGATTGCACACCAGGGCGATATGATCTCTTAAAATAAGGAATGAATCGAATCGGAAGCATGCAAGTGCTTCCGATTTGTGTTATTCGGAGAAAACAGAATGGAATATCCGGAATGGATCCGGGATCTGAATCGGTCCGGAGTATTGCTGATCTATGATCGGTTGAAATGCTGAAGCGATGATCCGTCTAAGGAAAAGGAAGAGCAAGAGAGCCAAAGGTCGGCGGAGGACCGGCATGACGAGGTATGGGAGGAAAAACTGATGAAGCTGCGCGCGGAAAGGGAATAAATTGCGCTGCGCAGCATAGATTCGGAGACGGGATCGGATCCGCTTCCGATTTTTGTTATATGCTAAAATATATTGCGATTTTTGTCAAAAAAGGTATTGACATTTAAGGAAAGGAGGAGTAATATAAGCGGCGTTCGAGCTCCGGGGAGGAACGCCGGGGAAACACTTAGAGAAAAAAAGATTCAAAAAAGTGAAAAAAAGGTGTTGACAAACGGAGCCGGATGAGATATACTAACGAAGCTGTCCCGCAAAACG
>JBGULC010000028.1:0-155574 GCA_045114775.1 Christensenellales bacterium
CGTAGCCTTAAAGCTGAACGTCGCCTTGTTGTAGCCTGTGGATTTGCAGTTTGTCCACGTCTTGCCGTCCTTGCTCCACTGCCACTGATAGGTGAGACCTTCCCCTGCCGCAACTATTTTGAACGTGACCGTTTCTCCGACCGCAACCGTCTGCGCCGTCGGCGGTGTTAGGATCACAGGCTTCACACCGGTGACCGTCAGCTGTACCTTGCTCGAAATAACGCTGCCACTTTCATTCTTCACTACACAGCGGTACAGACAACCGCAGTTTGTTGCGCTGCCCTTGACCGTTATGCTTGCACTCGTCTTGCCGCTCCACTTCGTCCACGTCGCGCCGTTGTCCTTCGAATACTGCCACTGGTAGGTGAGTCCCGTACCCGCGGCGACAACCTTGAACGTCACGCTCTTGCCGACGGCAACCGTCGCTGAATTCGGCTGTGTCAGAATCGTCGGTTTCACGCCGGACACCGTCAATTGCGCACCATCAGATGTTACGCTACCGATACTGTTCTCTACCACGCAGCGGTATTGACGACCGTTCAAACCAGCAGTAACACTGAAGCTGAGCGACGCGGAGTTGCAGCCGTTTGATTTGCAGTTTGTCCAGGTCGTACCATCCTTGCTCCACTGCCACTGGTAGGTAAGACCTTTGCCTGCCGCAACGACCTTGAACGCAACCGTTTCACCCACTGCAATCGTCTGCGACGTCGGCTGTGTCAGAATCGCCGGCTTTGCGTCTGACACTGTCAACCGTGCCTTACTGCTCGTCACGCTGCCGCAACCATTCTTTATGACGCAGCGATATAGACAACCGTTGTTTGTTTCGCTCCCCTTAACCGTTACGCTTGCCGATGTCTTGCCACTCCAGTTTGTCCAACCAGAGCCATTGTTTTTGCTGTACTGCCACTGATACGTTACATCTTCTTCGGATGCAGTAACGGTAAACGTTGCATTTTTTCCGATTGTAACTGTTTCTGATTTCGGTTGTGTCGTAATTGTTGGTAAATAATGCCATGTCGCGAATACAAGGTCATTATTTAAGCTCCAAAAATCAATACTATCACGCATCTGCTGCGTACCTTTATAATAGACGTCCTGAAGGTACCCGCAAGAGCTAAAAGCTGATTTTTCAATATCTGTTATGTTTTTGCCAAGTGTAACACTTTCCAATCTCTCACAGTATGAAAATGCCCGTTCACTGATTACTTTTACACCGTCTCCGATCGTAGCAGACTTCATTCTTTTGCATCCATTAAAAGCATACTCACCAATGTTGGTTACGCTATTTGGTATAGTAATCAATGTAAGCCAATTACAGTCTTCAAATGCACAACCGCCTATAGTAGTTAACCCATTAGGTAATATCACAGTAGTAATTTGATCCCGATACTTGTCCCATGTCCATTTGTATGCTCTATTATAATCATACATAGCTCCACTGCCCGTAATTGTCAAAGTGCCCGTTGAAGTATTAAGCTCCCAATGTAGATTAGGACCACAGCCACCAGAAGGCGAATCTGCAATTACTTCGCGTAAAGAAAATGGAATCAACGCGAAACAAATCATCAGCACAATAAACACAGAAATAAATCTCTTTTTCATAATCATCCTCCCAAACATCAAAAACTAAAACGAATAGAAATATATTATAATATAACAAAATGTTACAATTCTGTCAAGATGAAGGGATTACGGGAAATACGAAAAAGACGCGGGTTGAGTCAGCAGAAGGTGGCTTTGGATTTGCATATCACGCGGGAAGCGCTCTCCTATTACGAGACCGGCAAGTGCGAGCCGTCGTTTGAGTTATTGAACCGCATGTCGGCGTACTTCCACGTATCGATCGACTATCTGATCAACGGCAAAGAGTTTCAGGAATCACGCTGACAGGAATTTAACGCACGCAAAAAGGAGCCGGATTTCGGCTCCTTTCGCTTTAGAAAACTTATTTCTTCTCGTCGATGCGCTCGCGGATCTTCGCCGCCTTGCCGCTTCTCTCGCGGAGGTAGAAGAGCTTCGCTCTGCGGACCACGCCGTGACGGACGACCTCGATGCGGCCGATGCGCGGGCTGTGGTACGGGAAGGTACGCTCGACGCCGATGCCGTAGGACATACGACGAACGGTAAAGGACTTGCGGATGCCGCCGCCCTGGATCTTGATGACGATGCCTTCAAAGTTCTGCAATCTTTCACGGTTGCCTTCGACGACCTTCACGAAAACGCGAACGGTATCGCCGACTTCCAGCTCGGGCAGGTCGCTTCTGAGCTGTTCTTTTTCGAGTTCACGAATGATGTCGGACATGTTTAATTTTTCTCCTTTTCTTTATTGAAACAGGCGTTCACGATCACAAGTGTCGGCGGACCGCCCGATGTCGCAAAGCGCATTATACCATAGCCCCGGTACAAATGCAAGCCCCAATTTTGCTTATTTTGCGGGATTTTTTCCGAAATTTCCCAAGAGGCACGGACGCATCTCGCGCGTCTTTTCCATCGCCTCTTTGTGCCGCCATTTTGCGATGTTCGCGTGGTGACCGTTCAGGAGGATTTCCGGAACGTCAAGCCCGCGGAACGACGCGGGACGCGTGTACTGCGGGTACTCCAATAGCCCGTTTGCGTGCGATTCGTCCTCCGCGCTCTCCTCCGAGCCCAATACGCCCGGAATAAAGCGGGAAAGGCAGTCGATCAGCACCATTGCGGGAAGCTCCCCGCCGGTCAGCACATAGTCACCGATAGAGATCTCCTCGTCGATCAGCGTGTTCACGCGCTCGTCCACGCCCTCGTAATGTCCGCACAGCAGGACGATGCGATCGAGCTTACTCAGTTCCTTCGCCCGTTCGCTTGTCAAGAGCTTACCGCGCGGCGTGAGCAGGATCCGGTGCGGCTGTTCGCCGCCGCAGACCGCCGCCATGCAGTCGAAGATCGGCTGCGCCATCATCACAAGCCCCGCGCCGCCGCCGAACGGATAGTCGTCGGTCTTGCGGTGCTTGTTGTCGGCATACGCGCGGATGTCGTGCGTTTCGATCGAAAGGATGCCGCTTGCCTGCGCTCTTCCGAGGATCGATGCGTTCAGTACGCCCGCGAACATCTCCGGAAACAGGGTCAGAACATCAATCTTCAAAGAGCCCGACCTCCTTTAGGACCTCCGCGTCGAATACGATCCTGCCGCCGTCGGTATCGACCTCCGAAAGCACGCGTTTCAGCGCAGGTACCATGAGTTTCCCGTTTGCGATCTCGTAGACGTCGTTTGCGCCGGTCTCATAGACGTTGGTGAGCTTGCCGTAGGCGTTCCCGTCGGTGTCGAACGTGTCGCAGCCGATGAGATCCGTGATAAAATACGTGTCCTTCGGAAGCTGCACCCGATGCGCCTTGTCCACGCAAAGATATGCGCCGCGCAGCGCATTCGCCTGTTCCGGCGTGTCACAGCCGTTCACGGTGAGGATCACCGCGTCCGGCGCAACGGACGCAACAGAAAGCTGCACGGGGCGCATTTCCCCGTGCAACTCCAAAAACGCATCCTTGAGATTGCGGAAGCGCTTGCTCGAATCGGTGAGCGGCTCGACCTTGACCGCGCCGTGTACGCCGTGCGGGCGCACGATCACGCCGATCCGGTAAAACGCTGCGCTCACAGAATGTCGACGACGACCTTCTTCTCGTCGTTGATGGACGCCGCCTTGACGATCGCGCGGATCGCCTTTGCGATCTTTCCCTGCTTGCCGATGACCTTGCCGGTGTCCTCGGGGTCGACGGAGAGCGTGATGATCACGCTGTCGTCCTCCTCGCGGGTGGTCACGGAAACCGCCTCGGGATGATCGACCAGACTTTTCGCGATGAATTCAACCAGCTTGTCCATAGCCGCCTCGATCAGTCGATCGCGCCCGCCTTCTTCAGAAGGCCGCGAACGGTGTCGGTGGGCTGTGCGCCGTTCTTCATCCACTGCTGCGCACGCTCGTTGTCTACCTTGAGCTCAACGGGTTCGCTTGCGGGATTGTAGTAACCGAGCTCCTCCACGAATGCGCCGTCACGCGGTGCGCGGGAGTCCGCAACGATGATACGGTAGAAAGGCTGCTTCTTCGCGCCCATTCTTCTCAGTCTGATCTTCAACATGGTTTTGTTTCTCCTTATCCTTTTGTTTTTCTTTTTGATTTATTTCGAATACGGGAAGTCCCGTTTTCGTCCGTAGTTTATGACGGCTCTGCCGTCAATTCATCCGCGAAAAGCGTTCCGCTTTTCTGCGTGTACACCTCATCCGCCTTCGCTCACGCTGCGGCACCTTCCCCTCAAGGGGAAGGCTTTTGGTTGCGCTTGCACAGAGGCTTCTCCTTGAGGAGAAGCTGTCACCGACAAGTGACTGATGAGGTATTCCTGCTTCCGTCCTCAGAACCCGAACGGGAAGCCGCCGCGTTTTTTCATTTTCTTGCCCTTCTTGAACATGCCGCCGGTCATTTGCTTCATCATCTTGCGCGAAGCCTCAAACTGGTTCATCAGCTTGTTCACGTCCTGGATCGTCGTGCCGCTGCCGCGCGCGATACGCCGCCTTC
The DNA here is from genome assembly GCA_045114775.1 of Christensenellales bacterium. Lineage (GTDB taxonomy): Bacteria > Bacillota > Clostridia > Christensenellales > CAG-138 > UBA3792. The sequence continues at coordinate 4,539 of JBGULC010000028.1, forward strand.
TCGACGCGTTCAGGATATCCGGGTTTGCGCGTTCCTTCGGCGTCATCGCCTGAATGATCGCCTTTGTTCGCCCCATCGCCTTCTCGTCGATCTGAAGCCCGTTGAGCTTTCCGCCCATGCCCGGGATCATCTTCAGAATGTCCTCCATGGAGCCCATGTCCTTCATCTGCTCCATCTGATCGAGGAAGTCGTTCAGCGTGAAGGTGTCGGTGCGCATCTTCTTTTCAAGCTCCGCCGCTTTCTTCTGATCGAAGGCCTGCTCGGCCTTTTCGATCAGCGTCAGCATATCGCCCATGCCCAGGATGCGGCTTGCCATGCGGTCCGGATGGAACGTTTCGAGATCGGTGAGCTTCTCGCCGACGCCCGCAAACTTGATCGGCTTTCCCGTGACCGCGCGGACCGACAGCGCAGCGCCGCCGCGCGTGTCGCCGTCCAGCTTCGTAAGCACAACGCCGGTAAGCGGGACCGCCTCGTTGAACGCCTTTGCGACGTTTACCGCGTCCTGACCGGTCATGGCGTCGACCACAAGCAGGATCTCCGCGGGTTCCAGAGCATTCCGGATGCGCTTCAGCTCATCCATCATGTCCTCGTCGATGTGCAGACGGCCTGCCGTGTCGACGATCACGACGTCCTTGAACGTGCGCCGCGCTTCCTCGACCGCCTCCAACGCGGTCTTCACCGGATCCTGCGTACCGTGCTCATAGACCGGAACCTCAGCCTTTCCGCCCACGACCTTTAACTGCTCGATCGCCGCCGGGCGGTAGATGTCGCATGCACAGAGCATCGGGGACTTGCCGTACTGCTTTTTAAGCAGGATCGCAAGCTTGCCGCACATCGTCGTTTTGCCGGCGCCCTGCAGACCCGACATCAGGATGACGGCGGGCTTCTTGGAGCCGAACTCGAGCTTCGCGTTCGTGCTGCCCATGAGCGAGGTCATCTCTTCGTTGACGATTTTGATGACCATCTGCCCCGGCGTCAGGCTTTCGAGTACGTCGGTGCCGACGGCACGGGCTTCCACGCGCTTCACGAAATCCTTGACGACAAGGAAGTTGACGTCGGCCTCTAAAAGCGCAAGCTTGATCTCGCGCATCGCGTCCTTGACGTCGCGTTCGGAAAGCCTGCCCTTGCCGGTCAGCTTCTTAAAAACGTTCTGCAGTTTTGATGCAAGGCCTTCAAATGCCATCTTCGTCCTCCCAAATGCCGGAAAGCTCCGCAAGATACGCCTCAAACGCGGCGCGGTCTTCATCCCGTAAAGGCGCGTCCTTGAACCGGTTGCGGAACGAACGGATGAGCGCCGTTTGCTTCGCTTCTCTGCGAATGAGGCCCACCGCCGCCTCCGTTTCGTGCAGCTGCTTTGAGCCGCGCGCAATGATGTCGCGCACACCCTGCCGGGAAATGCCCTCGCGCTCCGCGATCTCGGAAAGCGAGCAGTTCTCATCCGTGTACTGACGGAGGATGCTCCGCTGCCGCTCGGTCAAAAGCTGCTCGTAGCGGTCCAAAAGCATGCCGAGCTCAAACAATCGTTCCATAGTCACTCCGTGGTGTAAAGTCTTTTTCCTTTACACTCGTTCCATTATACCGATTTCTTCCCGTTTGTCAAGCATTATTTTCACATGTCCCTGTTCCAAAACGCCATGACCTCGCGGTACAGTGCAGAATCCTCCGGCACCTCGATGCTGGTCCATGCGTAGTCGATCGTGCTGAAATACACAGCGTCGTCAAACGGACTTCGGATGATCTCGCTGTTGTGATACATGCGCACATGGCTTTCAAGATCGGTGCGCTTGCCGAAATCCCGGATCAGCTCGGGATAGTCCGGATACCAGAGATATACGAGCGATTTCGCCTTGATCCACTCATGCCATGTATCGTCCCCCTCGCCGTTTTCGATCCGTCGATACAGATCCCAAAGCTCCGCTTTTGTCTCGTCGGAAAGGAACACGCCTTCGATCGGCGCGCGGTCTCCCCAGTTTTCGCGCGTCGGCCGATTGTCCGCGAGGATCGCCGTCATCGTCGGATCGTTCGATTCCGGCAGCGCAAGATCCGATCGAAGCATGGTTTTCTGTACGCTCAGCGCACCGTGTTTTTCCGGCTCCAGCACCCGCATCGTCGGGTCCGAAGCATATATCGCTACGTCTCCGTCATAAGTATTCCGATATGAGCCGACATACAACGAGCATCCGGCGACGTTGTGCCAGCAGGAATCCCCGGCCGGCAAATAGATCCCGTTCTCGTCGATCAGCGCATGCTCGGCATACTGGTAAAACGTATGGTCCTGTTTCGGTAAGGTCAGAAAACATGCGCCTGTTGCGGCGCACAGGACGATCGCGGTCACATTCACCCATGTGATCGGCGTTTTATAGTGCAGGATCGATTTGATCCGCTTCTTCGCCGCGACCTCACCGAACGCGAGCGGACACGGCCCCTTGCTCTTTTTCTTCAGCGCGGCGCAGTTCAGCATCGCAGTCGAATACGCTGCCTTCTTCTCCTTTTCCACGCCGATGATCACGCGCTCGTCGCAAAGCGCTTCGATATCGCGGCAGAACAGAACAAACGCAAGCCAGCAAAGCGGCTGCATCCAGAACACGGACAACAACACATAGCCGATCAGCTTGCGCCATTGATCGCGCCGTGCAAGGTGCTCATACTCATGCCGCTTGACATAATAGAGCGTTTGTTCATCCAGCGTCGACGGGATGTAGATTTTCGGATGGATGAACCCGAGCACAAACGGCGTGGATACTTCATCGCACGAGAACACGAGCCTTTCTATCTGTACGGACACGCGCACGCGTCTGCGCATGATCAGATAGGTAACGAGCGCGTACAGAAGCAGCGCGACCGTCCCGATTGCCCAGATCGGAGCCAATACGCTGAGTATCGATGCGGCAGGCGTGATCGGGTCGATCGGCGTCGCGGCCGCATTTGCCGCAAGGAACGCGTTGACGGGGCGGTCGACCGCGCCGATCCCGGAAGCTATGACCGGCGCCGCCGCACGCGCAATGCCCGAAGGCACCGTCTGTGCGGACGGGGTCAGGCTGAATGGCGCGCGCAGCGAGACCGGCAGCACAAGCCGCACCGCAACGAGCAGCCACAGCACGCCCGCAAAGCGCTTCGACGCGCGTTTCAGAAGCAACCGCAGCACAAGCACCGCAAGGATCATCCACCCCGCGGCGATCGCGCTGTTCAGCGTCCATATATATGCCTGCACCAAATAATATTGAAACATAATCACCTCATGCGCCGCTCTCAAACAGCGCTTCGTATCGCTCCCGTGGAATCCACCCGCCGTAGTACAGTCCGGCATACCGCATGCTCTCGAACCGCACCGGAACGTCCGTATCGTCCTTTCGATCCTGCAATATTGTCAGCAGCGCCGCAGCGTCGGTTACCGGAAGAAGAATGCCGTTGTTGACCCAACACAGCCCGAAGTCCGCCGCATCCGGCACGTCGCCCGTAAGCAGGTCCGAGCCCTGCTTTGCTAGAAGTATATTATTATACTTCTGGTCTTCTTCGAACGCCGTCTCGTCTTCGGTACTGATGATCACGGTTTCGCGCAGAAGCCGCAACTTGTCGTCTGGATATACGGTCAATAGCGCCGTGTTCCGGTCGGTCTCGTCGTCGGCAAATCGGGTAAAGAATCGGAGATCGACCTTCCACCCCGTCTGTTCCTCCGTCGCGACCGGTACGGGTATAAAGACGCTGTCGCCGATTCGATACGAATCACCCTCCCGCGTCACGGGGATCACTGTATTGTTTCGCCAATCGGATATGAATTCCCCTATATATGCCGGCTGTTTTCTGCTCCATCTCGTATAGGACAGATCCGTGTCATATCGTGGCACACGCGCGGCAAGCACTCTGCCGTCCATCAGCAGGGATCCGGTCTGATACTCGGGTTCGCGTTTCAAATAGGACAACTCAAAGTCCATGGGATCCGTGACCGCCGTGAACCATTGTGTGCTTTGATTGAACACGTATCTTTCCCCGTTCGGGTATGCGATCACATTCACCGTCAGCGACAGTCCCGAAAGACGCGCGCTTTCAAACGTAAACGGCACAAAGAAACCGAACGTCGTCTGCGAAGGCATCGACGCATGCGGCTTTTTCGGCGCGGTGATTTCCCCGATCAGGTTCGGGAAGACCGCGGTGTACGTGTAATACATGCCGTCGATCGAGCACGCGCCAAAATCCTCCGTCCGGTACAGCGTGAGATCGTGCAGCGGCGATTCTGCTTTTGCAAGCAGCAGCTCCTCCGCGTCGCTTTTCAGCACAAGAATCTCGCGGCCCGGGTCGGACGCGAGCGCATATGCGCGATACGCCCCGTCCGTTCCGACGTACTCCAAAAACGCACAGTCGGCCGTCCACTTGAACGCCCGTCTTGACTGATCGTCCCCGTCCAGCATCATACCCGCTTCGCCGGATTCCGGAAGCGGCAGATACTGTACGTCATCAATCAAGTACCCCTTCTCCCTCGGCTCGACCCGTATCTCCCCCGCGTCCGCTCCGTCCGTCGGAAAGACGCCCTCGCATCGACGATACTGCCGATTCCATGGCTCATCGTATGCAGCCGTCTCCTCATACCGGTCCGGGATCGCAAGGCGCACCGTCCGATCCGTATTGATCGTGTCCATGACCGTCTGTACGGTGGGCGCTTCCGTCACTGCCGCAGGCGCTTCCGTCTTTGGCGTGGGCGCTTCCGTTTTTGCACACGCGAGCAGAAACACCGCCGCAAACAGCAAGCAATATGCCGTCCGTTTCATCCGCGCCGCCTCCCTTTCTCAAAATTGCGTACCCGTTCAGGGCTTGTTGACATATTCGCTGATCACGGCGCGGATCTCCTCCGCTTCTTTTTCCGACAGCTTGTTGCCCGAAATGAACGCCGCGATAAACGCGGGAAGCGATCCCCGAAACGACTGCCTGACGACCGCTCCGCTGCGGCCCGCATAATATGTCTCCCGCGAAACGAGCGACGTCACGACGCCGTCCCTGTTCTGAAACAATCCCTTTTCGCAGAGTTTCCGCAGCACCGTATAGGTCGTCGATTTCTTCCATTTCAGTTCTTTTTCGCAGACCGCAACCAGCTCGCCGGACGCGATCGGTTCGTGCGCCCATACAATATTCGCAAACTGTTCCTGCACAGCGCCGATCTCAAAATCTCGCATATCCGTTTCCTCCTTTGGTCTATTCCTATAAACCCGTGTTCAGTCTATCACAATAAACCAATATTGTCAAGAAAAAAGAATCCTTAGCATCTGCGAAGGATTCCGAAACGATCGGTGTTATAAAGCCCTCACCACACCTGCCAGCGCAGGACGTAGGCGGTGAGATACAGAATCGAAAGCGGCGCGAGCATGCCCGCGGCGACGAGCTGTTTCCATCGCTTATCGGTGATCGCGGCAAGCATCATCGCCACGGCGGGCATAGAAACGAGATAACGCGGAGCGGACAATAGCCACGTTGCGCCGATCGCGATCACGAAGTACCCGATGAACCACGCGGCATAGCTCGGCCGCACCTTTTTCGCAGCGAGCGCAAACAGGATGAGCGTTCCGAAATGCATCACGACGTTCGGCAGCCACAGGCCGAAGGAAAGCTCCTTGCCGCCCTCCCGGAGGTTGTCGATCAGGTATCCGGTCTGATAGGCGGCAGTGTTGAAAAACCAGCCGAGCCGCTGTCCCCAGTGCTCGCTCTGATAGGTCAGGAACTGCAGGGGATCGCCGGAAACGACGCGATTGATGTGCAGATAGGCAAGGAACCCGACCGGGACCATGAGCGCGGGCACGATCCCGAGGATCCACCGTTTGCGCACATGCTGTTCCTTCGGAAACGCATGGATCCATTCGAGGATCAGCGGCGCGACAAGCAGCAGCCCCACGGTACGCGTAAACGCCGTGTATGCGCCGAACAGCCCCGCCAAAAGCCAGTGCTTTTTCCGCGCGGCATAGAGGGTCGAAAGCGCGAGCAGCAGATAGAGCGATTCGCTCATCGGCGCCAGGAAGAAGAACACGCCCGGCATCAAAAGCAGCAGAACGACGGCGCGAAACGCATGCCTGTGATCATGATCGAGTCTTAATAGCCGATACAGCACGCAGCAGGCCGTCGGGAACGACACCGCCGAGACGAGCACGCCGGCCAGCAGATCGTCCCCAAGGATGCGATAGAACGGATAGACGGCGAGCGGATAGCCGGGCAGGAACACGAGCTGCACGACGCGACCGCGGTCGCCCTCCGAAAGATACCACTCCCGCGCGATATCGAGGTAATGCGAGCCGTCCGGGTAGCGCCAGAAGCCGAGCGCCGCCTCGAACGATTCCGTCCCCCCGCGGCTTACGCGCATGCGGTCGACGAGCAGGTACAGCAGGACCTCAACCGTCACGGCAAGCGCGGCGACGGCGAGCATGGCGTATTTCGGCTCCTTGTCAATCCCCGGCGCATCGTCCCGCTCCGAAGGGATCAGAAACGCGATCCAGCCGGGTACGAATCGCACGCAGCCGATGAGAAAGAGCACGAGCGAGCACACCGCGGCGGCGTGCTGCGGCGCGGGCTGCGGTTCTTTGATCGCCCAGCGTGCAAATACGATCGTGAAAAACGCGATCCCGCACGCAATGACGAGCCCCGCAATGACCCGCTTCATAATCCGGTTGTCAGCCTGTTTTTCCATCTTTGCTCCTTCTCTCCCCTTTGATTCAGTATAACACAGCCCGCATCCTTCGTTCAAGCCCGGGAAAAAGTTTTTAAAAGATGAAGTTTTCACATCTTTTCCACATTCCGTTCTGTTTCATTTCGGGAAATGTGTGATACAATATAAGATCATAATGGGATGGTTTATCCGTCCCGCGAACGGAGCTGCGCCATGTTTGCAAAATTCAGCGTTAAAAAACCGTTTACCGTGCTGGTCGTCGTAATCCTCGTCCTTGTGCTCGGCTATGTTTCCGTATCCAAAATGACGCCGGACCTGTTGCCGGATATGAGCTTCCCGTACATCGTGCTGTTCACGACGTACCCCGGCGCTTCGCCGGAGGAGGTCGAGCTGAAGGTCACAAAGCCCCTGGAACAGGCGATGTCCTCAGTCGATCACATCAGCGAGGTCACCTCCAAAAGCAGCGAAAACATCTCCACGGTCTATCTGACATTCGAGAACGGAACGGACGTCGACATGGCCTCGATCGACGTGCAGAAGGCGATCGGGCTTTTGACCGCATCCTGGGACGACGCGATCGGCACGCCGGTGATGATGGAGCTCAGCTCCGACCTCATCCCCGTCACCGTCGCCGCGGTTTATGCAAAGGACAAGGATCAGCTTGCGCTTTCCGCGTTTGTCAGCGACACGCTGATGCCGCGGCTTGAGGGCATTCCGGGCGTAGCGTCGGTCACGACCGCCGGGCTCATTGAGCGGCAGGTGGAGATCGAGCTTGACGACGACAAGATCGAAGCGCTGAATGAAAAAGTGTATTCCGCGATCGACGAGAAGTTCGCCGAGGCTTCGCAGGAGCTCGAGGACGCGCGGCAAAAGCTGATCGACGGCGAACAGGAACTTCAGGAGAACCGCGACAAGCTCGACGAGGGACAGACCGAGGTGGACACCGGACGCGAAGAAGCCGACGCACAGCTCGGCGACGCGGAAAGCAAGCTGAACCGGGCCAATCGGGAACTCAATAATGCAATCAAGGAGCTGACTGCTCAGCGCGACGCGCTGAACGAGCAGCTTGAGACCGCTAACTCCATGCGTACCCAACTGCTCGCGCTGAAATATTCGATCGAGACGCTTGAATCCGGCAAAGCAATGCTGGATCAGTCGATCGCGGCGATCGAAAACGATCCGTCGCTGACGCCCGAGCAAAAGCAGTATTACACCGACGCGATCAAAAGCAGCGACGAATACCGCGAGATTGAGCAGAGTCTTGCGGAAATCAACGCGCAATTGGCGGAAAACGACGTCACGCGTGAGACGCTTGACGACACGATCGCCCAACTGGAGACCGCGATCGCACAGTTGGAAGAAGGGCTTGCGACCGTCGACGGTCTGTTGGAACAGGCGGAAAGCGGCAAGCTCGATCTTCAGAAGGGCCGCAACGAACTGAACCGGCGCAAGCAGGAGATCTACGACCAGTTGGACGAAGCGCAGGCTGCGATCGATCAGGGCAGGACGGCGCTTGAGCTCGGCGAGAAGGAGCTCGAAGCCGGCCGTACGCAGCTTGAGCAGGCCGAGCAGGCCGCCGCAGATCAGCTCGCCGCCGCCAAGGATGCTGCGAACCTGCATAAGATCCTGAGCAAGGACATGATCGCAAAGCTGCTTTCCGCGCAGAATTTTTCCATGCCCGCAGGGTATCTGCGCGGAGAGGACGCGCAGTGGCTCGTCTCCGTCGGCGACGAGATCGAAAGCGCGGACGTGCTCGAACAGATCCCTCTGTTCTCCCCCGGCATGGGCTCGCTTGAAACGATCCGTCTCGGCGACGTCGCAAACATCCGCATCACCGACAATTCTTCCCGCACCTACGCGAAGATCAACGGCGAAAACGGTGTGCTGCTCTCCTTCTCAAAGCAGTCCGCCTACGCGACGGCAACGGTATCCGACAGCGTGGAGGCGCGCTTCCGCGAGCTGGAACGCCAGTACCCCGGTTTGTCCTTTACCTCGCTGATGAGTCAGGGCGATTTCATTCACATGGCGGTCAATTCCGTCGTGGAGAACCTGCTGATCGGCGCCGTACTCGCAATCCTGATCCTCCTCCTCTTCCTTCGCGATCTCAGACCTACTTTGATCGTCGGCATCTCGATCCCGGTTTCAGTACTGTTTGCGCTCGTGCTGATGTACTTCTCGGGCGTTACCATGAACGTCATTTCGATGTCGGGTCTCGCGATCGGCATCGGTATGCTGGTTGACAACTCGATCGTCGTCATTGAAAACATCTACCGTTTGAGAAGCGAGGGTGTGCCTGTCAAGGACGCCGCCGTACAGGGTGTGAAAGAGGTTGCAGGCGCGATCACAGCGTCGACGCTGACAACGATCTGCGTGTTCGTGCCGATCCTGTTCGTGCAGGGCATGACGCGGCAGATCTTTATGGACATGGTGCTGACCGTAACCTATTCGCTGCTCGCAAGTCTGCTCGTCGCGATGACGGTGATCCCCGCCATGGTGACCGGCGTTATGCGCCGTCCCGTCAAGCCGATGGGCAAGGCGCGCAAAAAGCTCATGCGCGCATTTGAAAAGACGCTGCGCTTCACGCTGCGCCACCGCGCCATCGCGCTGCTGCTGTCGCTCGTCATCCTTGTCGTGCCCGCGTACATGGTCATTCGCCGCGGATTTACGATGTTCCCCGAAAGCGGCGGCAAGCAGATCTCGGTCAACGTGCCGCTCGAGAAGGGCACATCGTTTGAAGAAGCCACGCAGATCGCAGACGAGTTTATGGCAATCATGTACACAGTTCCGGGGCTCACCGACGCGGGCGGCATGCTCGGCGGCGGCGTGGTTTCGATCCTCGGGATCTCCGGCGGACAAAGCGGAGACGTCACCGAGCTTTCGATCTACGGACTTATCGACGAAAAGGGCGACCTTTCCAGCATCACGATCCGTGAAAGTCTCGACAGGGCGCTGTCCCCGCTCAAGGAAAAGCATCCGTATACGATTGCAGGCATGAGCACGATGAGCTTTTCGGGCTCGCTTTCCGGCGACGACGTCTCCCTCGTCGTCTACGCGAACGATCTTTCCGACCTGTCCGAAACCGCAGAAAAGCTTGCCGCCGTAATCAGAACCGTCGACGGCATCAAGGAAGTCGACAGCGGCGCGGACGATACGATCCCGACACTGCATGTTTCCGTGGACAAGGCGAAAGCCGCCGACCGCGGATTGACCGTTGCGGAAACGTATCTGAAGCTTGCCGAGGTTCTGAAGAGCTCCGTCTCCTCTACCTCCGTTTCATCGAATGCAACCTCGCTTGACGTATCCGTCATCGCCGATTCCGGCGTCCCGCATTCGAAGACTGAACTTGAAGATCTTGAATTTACCGTCACACGGCTCGATCAATCGGTCGAAACGGTGAAGCTGAGGGACATTGCGACCATCACCGAAACGACCGCGCTCGCCTCGATCTCGCGCACCGATCAGCGCCGCTGCATCACGGTCAAAGCGACGCTTGAGGAGGGCCGCAACGTCACTCTGGTCAGCCGCGCGGTGCAGAAGGCGGTCGACTCCGTTTCGCTGCCTGCGGGCGTTACGCTCGTCTACGACGGACAGAACGAAGCGATCAACAGCGCTTTGAAGGACCTCATCTGGATGCTCGCGCTCGGCGTACTCATCATCTATCTCATCATGGTGGCGCAGTTCCAGTCGCTGCTCTCCCCGTTCATCGTCATCGGCACCGTACCGCTGGCGTTCGCGGGCGGGTTCATCGCATTGTGGATCTCCGGCGTCGAGATCGGCATCGTGCCCATGATCGGCTTTATCATGCTCGTCGGCATCGCGGTCAACAACGGCATCGTGCTCGTCGACTGCGCAAACCGCTTCCGCGAGCAGGGCATGGACAAGCGCGATGCGGTCGTACAGGCGACGGTCATTCGTCTGCGTCCCGTTCTGATGACCGCGCTCACCACGATCCTCGGTCTTTTGCCGCTTGCCATCGGTCTCGGCACCGGCGCGGAGATCGTACAGCCGGTCGCGATCGTCTGCATCGGCGGGCTCACCTACGCGACGCTGACCACCGCGTTCATCATCCCGGTACTCTACGATCTGCTGCGCCGTAACAAGAAGCCGGAAAAGGAGCCCGCGCCGGCGGGTCCCAAGCCGGAGGAGCCGAATCCGCTGCCCGACGAAAGCCCGGCAAGCGTCAACGCGGAAGCTGCTCCCGAACAAGGATAGGATCCTTTCCCCGAATGATACAAAAAACGGACCGATTTGCGGTCCGTTTTTCATATCGGTGTTTATTCCTCCTCCGCCAGCGTGCGGAAGCGTGTATATTCGCCTTGGAAGACGAGCTTGCAGGTCTCGATCGGGCCGTGGCGGTTTTTGGCCACGATCGCCTCGCTCTCATTGCCCGCGGTCTCATCGTAGACGGCGGCGCGGTACAGCAGGATGACCATATCCGCATCCTGCTCGATGGAGCCGGATTCGCGAAGGTCGGAAATCATCGGGCGGTGATCCTGGCGCTGCTCCGGTCCGCGGTTGAGCTGACTGAGTAGAATGATCGGCAGATCGAGTTCGCGGGCAAGCAGTTTCATGGCGCGGGTCATATCGGAGATCTCCTGCTGACGGCTGTCATTTTTGCGGTTATCCGCGCCGGTGCCCTGCATGAGCTGCATATAGTCGATGATGACCAGATCAAGCCCCTGCTGCGCCTTCAAGCGGCGGCATTTCGAGCGGATGCTCGCAACCGTCGCGCCGGCGGAATCGTCGATAAAGAGCTTGCTCGCCTGCAGCGGCGCCGACACCTCGACCAGACGCTGCATTTCGGTATCGTCGAGCGAACCGTCCTTGATGCGCTGCGAATCGACCGACGCCTCCGTGCACATGATGCGCATCATGAGCTGCTCCTTGCTCATTTCGAGCGAAAAGACCGCAACGGATCGGTTGTCGTGCAGCGCCGCATACTGCGCGATGTTCATCGCGAACGCGGATTTGCCCATTGCGGGACGCGCGGCAAGAATGATCAGGTCGCTCTTCTGCAGTCCGTTCGTCAGCCGGTCAAGCTTCGAGAACCCGGTCGCAATGCCGGTAAGCTTGCCGTGCCGGTTGACGATCTCGCCGATCTGAAAGATCGTATTCGGCACGATCTCGTTTGCGGACGTGAGCGTATCCTCCGTCTTGCGCATGGAGATGTCGTAGATTTTGCGCTCCGCTCCGTTCAGAGAGTCTTCAACGTCGCGCCGGTCGTTCATTCCGTCGCGGATCATGTCGTTTCCCACGCGAATGAGCGAGCGCCGGATGCTGTGTTCCTCGACGATCCTGCCGTAATGCTGCACGTTCGCCGTCGTCGGGACGAAACTCATCAGGTCGGTAAGGTATACAAGCCCGCCCGCGCTGTCAAGCTTCCCTGCGCGTTCAAGCGCGTTGGAGAGCGTGATCACATCGACCGCGTTGCCCGCCTGACGAATGGCGCGCATGGACTCAAAGATGCTTTGATGCGCATCCTGATAAAAATCTTCCGGTTTTAACTGCTCGAGCATCGAATCGAGCGCGCTCGTGTCCAGCAGCATCGCGCCGAGCACGGATCGTTCCGCCTCGATGCTGTGCGGCAGGGTATCTATCGTCGTTTGCTGTTCCATTTACTCCTCTACGATTACCTTAACGGTCACGGAAATACCCTCGAACAGCGAGAGCTTCGCGGGGTATTCGCCGAGCGCGCGGATCGGATCGACCGAAACCTTCTTTTTATCCACATCCACGCCTTTCTGTTCTTTCAGCGCCGCCGCGATCTCCTTGCCGGAGACGGTGCCGAACAGCTTGCCGTTCTCGCCGACGCGCGCCTTGACATGAATGGAATGCCCGTCCAGCGCCTGCGCGATCTCGCGCGCTTTGATACCCGCCGTAAACTTTCTGTGCTGCGCGGCGCTTTTCTGAATGTTCGCCGCATTGATCGCCTGCGCGTCCGCAGGCTCCGCCATCTTGCGGGGAAGCAGGTAGTTGCGCGCATAGCCGTCGCTGACGTTGATCACTTCGCCCTTCTTGCCGCTGCCCTTTACGTCCTCCAAAAGCAATACCTTCATCGTCCGATCCGTCCTTTCCTATCTTTCGGGATTCTCCTGTTCATACCACTCGAGCACTTCCTCGAGTTTTGCGATCGCTTCCTCCATGCTCGCGCCTTTCAGCTGCGCGCCTGCCATCGTCAGATGCCCGCCGCCGCCCAGCTTTTCGAGGATCACCTGCACATTGATCTGTCCGTAACTGCGGCCCGAGATTGCCACATGCTCCTCCGTCTCCGCAAGCACGAACGCCGCGTTGATGCCGCGGATACCCAAGAGCTCGTCTGCCGCCTGCGCCGCCAAAAGCATGGCGTCCGGCGTATTCTTCGGCACGGTCGAGATCGCGATGCCGCTCTTGCGGATCTGCGCCTGCTCGACCACGTTCGCGCAGCGCACGTAGCTTTGATAATCGTTCTGGAACATCTGCTTGACCGAGCTCAGGTCCGCGCCGTTCCTTCTTAAGTAGCCTGCCGCGTCGAACGTGCGGGAGCCGACGTTGAACGCAAACTGCTTCGTATCTACCGTGATGCCGGCGAGCAGCGCGCTGCAGGTAAATGCCGCGGGCTTGACGCTGTCCGCAAAATACTGCATGACCTCGGTGACCATCTCGCTCGCGCTCGACGCGCGCGTTTCCAGATAGTGCAGCGTGGCGTTGTCGATGTAATCGGCGTTGCGCCGGTGATGGTCGATCAGCACGATGTGTTCGGCCTTCTTGAGAAGCTCCGGAGCGACCGTATTGGATGCGCGCTGCGTGTCCACCACAACGAGGACCGAATCCTCCTTCATCATTTCGACCGCCTGATCGGGCATGATGATCAGCGAGCCTGCGCCGGACCGTTCAAGGGTCTGGATCGCGTCTTCGATCGTCGTATTGATCGCATCGAGCACGATATAAGCATGTGCGCCGACATGATTTGCGCAAGTCATGATACCGAGCGCTGCGCCGATGCAGTCCATATCGGAATTGCGGTGACCCATGATGAAAACGTCGCCGCTGTTTTCAAAGAGCTGGAACAGCGCCTTCGAGAACAGCCTCGCCTTGACGCGCGACTGCCGCGGATCGTGCTGCCGCTTTCCGCCGTAAAACCGGTAATCCGTGCCGTCCTTGACGACGACCTGGTCGCCGCCGCGGCCCAAAGCAAGCTCCATCGCCCGGCGCGCATCCTGCTCGGACTGTGAAAGCCGCGGCGCGATACCGAAGCCGATCGACAGCGAGACAGAAGCCGAGGAACCGGTATCAATGTGATGCACCTGCTCTAAAAGCGCAAACTTCTCCTGCTCGAGCTGCTGCATCTGCTTTGCCTCGAGCACCAGCAGGAAGCGTCCGTTGTCGTACCTGCGGTAAAGCCCGCCGAGTCGCTTGGAAAGCTCCGCGATCAATCGCTCGACCTCCGCCAGCACCGCCGTGCTGTGAATCTGCGTGTCGCTGATCAACTCCTCATAGTTGTCGACGAAGATCAATGCAACATACGGCCGCTGCTCCGTGTACAGGCGTTGGTAGTGCGCCGCCTCGGTACGGTCGAGCCAGTACTGGAACACGAGCTTTTTTTCCGACTCCCGCATGACCAGCATGTTCATGACCTGATAATTGCTGCCATTGTAAACGATCTGGATCGTCCGGATCGGATTGTTCCCGTCGAATTCCGGCACGGGAACGTGGATATCCTGTCCATCATACAGAGACAGGAACGCGTTGTTGCGCCAGGTGATTTTTCCCGAAAGATCAAGGACCGCGCAGGGCACGGAAACGTTGTTCGCGAGCGACACGACCGCTCCGTCATTTTCGCGGAACACACGGTCCATCTTTTCCTGCTGTTTCTTTGCGATCCCGTGCAGCAGCAGCGCCGCGATACCGACCCAGATCCCGCCAGCTCCGAGCAGTACAAGCGCGAGAATGTAGTGCTTTGCAAACAGAGCGACCGCACCTGCGCCGAGCGCAACGATCACAGCCGATACGATCAGGATCCATCTATACTGTTTCATTTCCGTAATCCATCCTCTCCGACTTTGCTTTTTGGTCTCAGCGACGCAAGCATCCCGACGACCGTCAGAATCAGCAGCGCGATCGGCGGCAGCGTCAGCAGCATAGCAAACGCAATCCAGAAGATCCATCCCTTATGCGCGCGTACGGCAAGACAGCGCACCGCGCAAAGCCCTGCCAAAGCACACGGCATCCGCCATAGGACGTCCGCTACGGCAGAAAGCGCTTCCGCGTCCTTCAGCCCGAACAGCCGAAGCAAAAATGTCACCAAGGAAAACGCCACGATCAAAATGACATACCAGCGCTCGCAGCGCCAATCCTCAAACCGCGGAAGATCGGTCAGCAGCGCCCCGCCGCGCCGGTTCATGAGATGTGAAAACAGCGTGTTCGAAAGCCCCGCTGCCATGGCGGCCGAGAGCATCATCGGCACCGCAATCAGTTCCGCGCTGAGCTTCAGCTCCTGCACGAGCTCCTGCGCGGTCGACAACAGCTGCGATCCGCCGATTTCGGCAAATTCGAGGTCGAAGCCCGTAAGAGTCTCCTCATAGAGCGCCAGGATCCGCTTTGCAGAACGGTATGCATCGCCCTCCCGGATAAGATCTGAGAGGCACGCGCAGACGAACATTCCCGCAAGAATCAGAAACGATTCATAAAGCACTGTGCGGAAGTTCGAAAGCCGTATCCGCTGCAGCGCATACAGTCCGAGCCCCGGCAGAACGATCAGCGCCGCCGCATACAGTGCGGAAAGCGCATCACTCGTCAGCAGCAGCCCGCTCCCGTACGCAAAACCGGAAAGAAAGACGAGCACCCACGGCGATACGCGCTGCGCAAGCCGCGCCCATAAAGCAGGCACGATCAACAGAAGAGCAGCCGTCAAAAGCAGCTTAAAAAGAATTGCGGTAAGCGCATTTCCCGGAACCGCACCGCCGCTCAGCCAATGGTCGCTCGGTACGAAGATCAGAAGAAACGTCCCCGCCGCCGCGCCGAGCGCCAGGAGCCAGCGAAGGTCCCTCGATTTGGTTTGATTACAATATTCCATATTGACATTTTACGCGCTTTCCAGTAAATCGTCAAGGAAAACCGTCAAAGGCCGCACCGAAAAAAGCGGGATCCTCCCCCTTTTCGGAGAAGGATCCTGCCAGCTTCCTCATTTCGCTCTGGTTCTGATCTCTTCCGTGATCTTTTCGATGAATGCGTCGACCGGCATCGCGCCGAGATCGCCGTCCTTTCTCGAACGCACCGCAACGGTGCCGTTCTCCGCTTCCTTGTCGCCGATGACCAGCATGTACGGAATCTTCATCATCTGCGCCTCGCGGATCTTGAAGCCGATCTTCTCGTTTCTGAGGTCCGTCTCCACGCGGATGCCCTTCTCCTCAAGCGCCTCCCGTACCGCTTCCGCCGCGTCGTTTGCGCGGTCGGTAATGGTCATGATCTTGACCTGCACCGGCGCGAGCCAGGTCGGAAACGCGCCCATCGTTTCCTCGATGAGATACGCCATAAAGCGGTCCAAAGAGCCGAGGATCGCGCGGTGCAGCACGACCGGCGTGCGCTCCTTGCCGTCCTTGTCGATGTAGGTCAGGTTGAACCGTGCCGGCAGGCAGAAGTCGAGCTGGCAGGTGGAGAGCGTGTATTCCGCGCCGACGGCGGGCGTGACGTAGACGTCGAGCTTCGGACCGTAGAACGCTGCTTCGCCGATCTCCTCGGTGTATTCGAGCCCGAGCGAGTTCAATACGTCGCGCAGCGCGTTCTCCGCGGTGTTCCACATCTCGTCGTCGTCATGATACTTGACCTTGTCGGCAGGGTCGCGCAGCGACAGCGCGCAACGGTAGTTCGTGATGCCGAAGTCCTTATAGGTCGAGAAGATCAGGTCAACGACCTTTGCGAATTCGTCCTTGATCTGCTCGGGGGTCACGAACAGGTGCGCGTCGTTCTGGCAGAAGTGCCGTCCGCGTTCAATCCCCTTCAGCGTGCCGGACGCCTCATAGCGGAAATCGTGCGCGATCTCGCCGATGCGGACCGGCAGGTTCCGGTAGGAATGCGGCGAATTTGCGTAGATGCGCATGTGGTGCGGGCAGTTCATCGGGCGCAGCACATATGTCTCGTCCTCCACGTTCATCGCCGGGAACATGTTCTGCTGATAGTGATCCCAGTGTCCCGAAGTCTTGTAGAGGTTGACGGTGCCGATACACGGGGTCAGAACATGCTGATAGCCGGTCTTGATCTCGCGGTCGCGGATGTAGTCCTCAAGGATGCGCCAAAGCGTGTATCCCTTCGGCAAAAACATCGGCATGCCCTTTCCGACGAGCTCGTCGGTCATGAAGAGACCGAGCTCGCGGCCGAGCTTTCTGTGGTCGCGCTTCTTCGCTTCCTCGATGCGGGTGATGTACGCTTCGAGGTCTTCCTTCTTCGCAAACGCGGTGGCGTAGATGCGCTGCAGCATCTTGTTCTTCTCCGAGCCGCGCCAGTATGCGCCCGCAAGACTCATGATCTTGATGTTCTTGACCTTGCCGGTGCTTGCGACGTGCGGACCTGCGCAGAGGTCGACGAACTCGCCCTGACGATAGAAGCTGATTGTCTCGTCCTCGGGAAGGTCCTCAATGAGCTCGACCTTGTAGGGTTCACCCTTCTCCTGCATGAACGCGATCGCTTCCTCGCGCGGGAGCTCGAAGCGTTCGAGCTTGTGGTTCTCGTTTACGATGCGCTCCATCTCCTTCTCGATCGCCTTGAAATCGTCCGGCGTGAACGCATGCGGAGAATCAAAATCGTAATAGAAGCCGTCCGCGATCGCGGGACCGATGGCAAGCTTCGCCTCCGGCCAGAGGCGCTTCACCGCCTGCGCAAGGATATGCGAGCCGGTGTGGCGATACGCCCAGCGTCCGTCCTCGTCCTCCCATGTCAGAAGCTTCAGTTCGCAGTCTTCATTGATCGGGCGGAACGCGTCCGCACGTTCGCCGTTGATTGCGCAGCAAAGGGTCGCCTTTTTGAGTCCGTTTGAGATCGCTCCCGCAATGTCAAGCGCACTCATGCCGTTCTCGAATTCCCGCTTGGATCCGTCGGGAAACGTAATGATCATACCGATACCTCCATGTTTCTTAGTAAAATAAAACGCCCCTCGGTTTACGAGGGACGCGAATCGCGTGGTTCCACCCTGTTTGGTGCTCTGTTCGCTGTAACGGGCGAGCCCGCTTTGATCCTCCGGCGGTCTTCACGCTGTACTTCGCGCGGCGCTCTCACCGTCCGCCGCTCGCTTTCCGAAGCCGATAAACGCTACTGCTTCCGAATTCGCCTCAAAGTTGAACACATTATACCACACTTCGGTTATTTGTCAACCGGAATCTTACGCTTTTTTCGGAGCGCGGGCGGTTCTGACGGTCACGATAAAATCCGTATAGGTTTCGCCGTCGCTGTCGCAGCGGATCGTGCCGCCCATCGTTTCGATCAGGTTCTTCGCGATCGCAAGCCCCAGACCATAGCTGCCTTCAATGTGCGTCCTGCCTGCATCGGCACGGTAGAAACGGTCGAAAATGCTCTGGCGGTCCTCCTTCGGAATGCCGACGCCCTCGCTGCGTACCGAAACAACGATACTTCTTCGCTTTCTGAACGCCGAGATTCGAGTACTTTTTCCTTTCGGAGTATACTTTCCCGCGTTGTCCAAAAGGGCATTTATGACCTGCTTGAACGCATTCTCCTCGGCAACGGTATAAAGCTCCTCCTCTACCTGCGTGTCAAGTCCTACGCCTTGCTCATACAGAAGCGATTCATAGCGCAGCGCACATTCTGTAACAGCGTCGGAAGCCGAAAAGACCGTATTGTTCCGCTGTTGTGCTGCGCGGCTCTTGATGCGGGCGGATTCGAGCATCCGCGTAATGAGAAGATTGATCCTGCGCGCCTCGTCTCGAATCACACCGAAGCGGCGTTCGTTCTCCTCCTGCTGTTCGGCTGTACCGAGCTCCGCCGTGGACAGGATGATCGCAAGCGGCGTTTTGATCTCATGCGAGGCGTCGGCAACGAAGCGTTCCTGATTCTCCCATGCACGCTCCGCAGGTCTCAAAAGTATGTTTGCGGAGAAACGAAGCAGCAGATAGAACGCTCCCGCGAACCCGAGCAGAAGTCCAAGACCCGCGATCAGAAGACGATTCAGAAAACGCGCATAACCGCTGTAATCGACGATCGCAATGCTGATCATCGAGCCGGTGCGGTCGACCATAAAGCAGAATGCTTCGCTGTCGATGCGGTCGATCCGCTTGTTGCTCTTCAGCATGACGTCGAACAGTGTTCGCCACGATTCGCTGTCGTCAAGGTACGGACGCTCGCCGCGGATCTGCAGGATCTGATCGTTTTCCGAAAGCGCCGTAGCGTTCGGATCGGAGTGCGGTTGCCAGATCTGAAAGAGATAGGTCGGAAACCGCGTGCCGCCGACGGTCGCCTTGCGCGGGCCGTCCAAGCCGAGCCGCGCCGCAAGGTCTTCGCGCTCCTTCCGGATCGGTTCGCCGTTCTCGTCAAGCTCTTTCTCTTCATCCGGATTCGGTTCCTGCTCTTCTTCCTCGACGACGCCGCCGCTCGTAAAGTGGATCAGGGAAACGAGCTCGCTCTCGATGCTCGAATCGACGAAGCGCACCATCATCACCGCCGTGATCAGAAAGATGACGATCAGGATGCTGCAGACGGCAAGGAACGAGTTGCGGATGAACCGGCTGTGTTGTTTCCGGATCATGCTCCGCCCTCGGTAAGCTTATAGCCGAACTTGCGCAGCGTTTCAATCTGCACGTTCGTATGCAGAAACCGCAGTTTTTTGCGAAGAAACGAGATATAGACCTCGACGTTGTTGTCCTCGGCCTCGGAATCGACGCCCCACGCGCGTTTCAGAAGCTCGTCCTTGCTGACGACGACGCTTCCGTTCGTCATCAGGATATGCAGGATCGAGAATTCCTTCTTGCCGAGGCGGATCGAACGTTCGCCGCACAACAGCTCGCAGGTCGATTTGTTCAGCGTAAGATCGCCGAATTTCAGCTCGTCCATCACGACCTCGCCGCGCCGCCTTGTGAGCGCGCGCACGCAGGCCAGAAGCTCCTGCATCTCAAACGGCTTCGTGAGATAGTAATCCGCGCCGAGATCGAGCCCGTGCACGTAATCCTCGACGCCCGACTTTGCGGTAAGCACCAGGATCGGCGTCGCGTCGCCGTCCTTCCGAAGCTCCTCCACGATCGAAAACCCGTTTCGTTTCGGCAGCATCACGTCAAGGATCAGCAGGTCGTAAGATCCCTTTCTCGCGTATTCCAGTCCGGATTCGCCGTCGTAACAGACGTCGCTGTCGAAGCGGTTCTGCTTCAGCATCTGCCGCAGCGTTTCCGCAAGGTTCGCCTCGTCCTCCACGATCAGAACGCGCATAGCTGCCCTCCCTCTCTTCGCTTTCGTTATTCTTCGGTGATGTTCAGATCCGCTCGACGGAAAGCGTGATCGCGTTCCCGTTCAGATCCCAGTCCTTCGTGTAACCGAACGCGCCCTCCTCGATGCGCTCCGCGAGCGTGTCCGCCTTCACACCGTCGGCGTACTTTTCGAGCACCCTTGCCGCCTCGCCGCCGTTCCGATACCCGATGCGGATGTGGTCTGCGACCTCGAAGCCCGCTTCCTTGCGCATCGTCTGCAGCTTGGAGACCAGCTCGCGCATGAGGCCTTCTTCTTTGAGCTCCGGCGTCAGGTTCGTGTCGAGCACGACGGTCACGCCGCTGCCCTGTTCGCTGACAAGTCCTTCCTTCTGCTGCGTCGAAACAAGCACGTCGTCCGGAGAAAGCACGACCTCCGTGCCGTCGATCTCGAAGGTATAGTTCTGTCCCGCATGGTGCTGCTTTACGATCTCGTCGCCGTTTGCAGCAAGATGCGCACTGATCTTTCCGAGCAGTTTTCCGTAACGCGGTCCGAGCGTGCGAAGCTGCGGCTTAACCTTATAGCTCATCAGCGCGTCGGCGTTCTCGATGAACGCGACCTCCTTGACGTTCAGCTCCTCGGCGGCGATCGCAGCGGCGCGCTCGGAGAGCGCTTCGCCCTGGACATACATTTTCTGCAGCGGCTGACGCGTCTTCTGCCCCGCGCTGCTTCTGGCGCTTCTGCCCACCGTGACGATGTTCAGGACCTTCGCCATCTCGTCCTCGAGGTCCGCGTCGATGAAGGAATCATCCGCGGCAGGATAGTCGTTGAGGTGTACCGAGATCGGCGCGGTGTCATCCACGCTGCGCACGATGTTCTGATAGATCGCCTCCGTCATGAACGGGCAGAACGGCGCGGCCAGCAGCGTGACGGTCTTCAGAACCGTGCAGAGCGTCATATACGCGGCTTCCTTGTCGTCGGTCATCTCCGCACCCCAGTACCGGTCGCGGCAGCGGCGCACGTACCAGTTACTTAGCTCATCCGCAAAGTCGATGAGCAGTCTGCCCGCTTCGGTGATGCGGAACGCTTCAAGATTTCCGTCGACGCCTTTCACGAGCGTCTGCAGCCGCGAAAGGATCCAGCGATCCATCAGCGACAGGTTCTCGCGCTTCAAGGCATGCTTCGTCGGATCGAACTTGTCGATCTCGGCGTAGAGCACATAGAACGCATAGGTGTTCCAAAGGGTCGCCATGAACTTTCGCTGATACTCGCTGACCGCCTCGCCCGAGAAGCGCGACGGAAGCCACGGCGCGGAGCCGGTGTAGAAATACCAGCGGACCGCGTCGGCGCCCTGCTTATCGAGCACATCCGCCGGCGCGATGACGTTGCCGATGTGCTTGGACATCTTCTTGCCGTCCTTGTCGCAGACAAGACCGAGCACGACGCAGTTTTCGAACGGCGCCTTGTCAAAGAGACATGCGGCGACCGCCATCAGCGTATAGAACCAGCCGCGGGTCTGATCGACCGCTTCGGAGATGAACGCTGCCGGATAGCGACGCTCGAATTCTTCCTTGTTTTCAAAGGGATAGTGCCACTGCGCAAACGGCATGGAGCCGGAATCGAACCAGCAGTCGATGACGACCGGCTCGCGCTTCATGATCCTTCCGCATTCCGGGCACACGACCTCGACGCGATCGATGTAGGGCTTATGCAGCTCGATGTCCTCCGGGCAGTTGCGGCTCATCTTTTTGAGCTCTTCCCGGCTGCCGATCACGTGAACGTGACCGCAGTCGCACATCCAGACGGGCAGCGGCGTGCCCCAGTAGCGCTCGCGGGAGATGCCCCAGTCGATGACGTTCTCGAGAAAGTTGCCCATGCGGCCCTCGCCGATCGTCTCGGGGATCCAGTTGACCGACTTGTTGAACGCGATCAGCTTGTCCTTCACCGCAGTCATCTTGATGAACCAGCTCTCGCGGGCGTAATAGATCAGCGGCGTGTCGCAGCGCCAGCAGAACGGGTAGCTGTGCTCGAACGGGATCGCGGAAAACAGCTTGCCGCTTTCTTTCAGCGCTTCCATGATCGGCTTGTCAGCATCCTTCACGAACAGCCCGTCCCACGGCGTGCCGCCGCACATATGACCGGAGGTGTTGACAAGCTGCAAAAACGGCAGATCCCAGACCTTGCCGACGCGGTTGTCGTCCTCGCCGAACGCCGGCGCGATGTGAACGACGCCGGTGCCGTCGGTCAGCGTGACATAATCGTCCGCGACGACGCGATAGCCCTTCTTGCCCCGGAAATTCACAGGCAGGTCAAACAGCGGCTCGTATTCCGTGCCGACCAGGCTCTCGCCGGAGAACGTCTCGACGATCTCGGCGCCTTCGCCGAGAACGGACGGGACCAGCGCTTCCGCCATGATGTAGGTCTTGCCGTCCGCTACGACCTTGCAGTAGGTCTCGTGCGCGTTGACGCACAGCGCGACGTTCGAGGGCAGCGTCCACGGCGTGGTCGTCCACGCAAGGATCGCCGTGCCGCTTCCGTCTTTGAGATAGAAGCGCGCGATCGCGGAGACCTCCTTGACGTCGTGATAGCCCTGCGCGACCTCGTGGCTCGACAAAGCCGTGCCGCAGCGCGGGCAGTACGGGACGATCTTGTGTCCCTTATAGAGAAGCCCCTTTTCGTGGATCGTCTTCAGCGCCCACCACTCGGACTCGATATAATCGTCCTTATAGGTGACGTAGGGATTGTCCATGTCGCACCAGAAGCCGACGCGGTCGCTCATCTCGCGCCACTGCGATTCATACTTCCAGACGGACTGCTTGCACGCCTTGATGAACGGTTCGACGCCGTAGCCCTCGATCTGCTCCTTGCCGTCGAGGCCCAGGGATTTTTCAACCTCCAGCTCGACCGGAAGGCCGTGCGTATCCCAGCCCGCTTTTCTGAGGACGTCGTAGCCCTTCATCGTCTTATAGCGCGGGATCAGGTCCTTGATGCTTCTGGTCAGCACATGCCCGATGTGCGGCTTGCCGTTTGCCGTCGGCGGGCCGTCGAAGAACGTGAAGGCGGGCTTGCCCTTGCGCCATTCCACGCTCTTCTCAAAAACGCGATTCTCTTTCCAGAACGCCAGCGTTTCCTTTTCGCGGGAAACGAAATCCATGTCCGTACTTACTTTCTTATACATGCTTTCCTCCAAAAATAAAATACTTCATCCTCATTTGAGGACGAAGCTTCTCCGCGGTACCACCTCAGTTGACAGGGTTCCCCCTGCCCGCTCATTGCCCCTTAACGCGGGGATACGGGAACGACTACTCTGTTCGCCGCTCCTCTCCCGGGTGATTTTCACGTCCGTTCCGCCGCCGCCTTGCACCAAACGCGGCTCGCTGTTGGTTTTCCGATACGTTACTCGTCCCGATCGACGATTTACCGGGATATTATATCCGAAACCTTTCCGTTTGTAAAGCCCCGATTTTTCAGCTTTTTCACTTTGCGCAGGAAAAGAAAAGAAGATCCTCCGATCGTCCGAAGGATCCTCGCGTATCCATGTTTTCCGCTCAGCCGTTTTTGATCAGGTTTTCGAGGAACTTGATCGTAGTGATATTTCCCTTCGTCGCGGGGAACATCTTCGCAAGATCATCGGCGCTGACCTTTCCGGTCGGTTTATACCAGCTGTATTTGCTGTAAAACTTCTGATAATTGCTTGAATCGCCGAACTGATGTCCTCCGCGTGCAAACATTTCGTTTCTTGCATAGCCCAAAAGCTGCAGAAGCGTCAGATCGTCGGTCGCCGGAATATCCCAGAGCTCGTCGTAGCTGACCGATTCCTTCGTGCTCTTCGGCATCACAAGGCCGTCATCGTTGAACGGGCTTTTGCCCTCGTTCTCCGGGAAGACCATGCTGCCGCCGGAAAGCGTATGGACCTTGTAGTCCTTCAGATCGTCGATGCTGCGCGCCTTCCCGCTGTCGTTGAACACGGTGAGATGCACATCGTCCGCCTTGTAGCCGGTCTCGTTTTCAAGGTCATATACGTCTGCGACCAGATATTCGGTTCCGGTCGTCTTGGTGATCGTATACACGATACGGAATGCATTGGCATGCTCGGCAGCCTCGTTGCCGACGGCAAAGTAATTGTACTTGATCTCGCAGCTCTCGAGATTGCTGCCGTATTTCTGTTCCTTCGCGGCGCGGATCGCCTTGCGGACCTCGGTCTGATCGAAGCCGTACAGCGTGTCGATCGCGTTTTCGTTGCGCTTCGGCGCGGGAGTCGGTGTATCGCCCACTACGTCGTTGAATGTCGGCCACGGGGACTCAGACGCTTCAGCGTTCTGATCCGGCGTCGGTTCCGCCGTGGGCGTCGTTGTAACCGTACCCTCGTGCGCGGCGGTCTCCGCCTCGGTCCAGGTCCACTTCGTATTCTTGATGCCGAGGCCCGCGGTCTTCAGATCGTCCATAACGGTCGCAAGCGCACTCGTCGTCTGGAACGTATAGCCGTCGTCGCCCTTCTGCACCATAACGCCGAGGCTCCGGATCGCCCGTAAACCGGGATTCGTCTCAGGATCCGCGTTCGGATCGATGCCGACGTCGGTCAGGATCTTCAGCGTATCAACGTCCGCCGTCCATTCTCCGGCGTCCGTGCGGCGCGTACAAACATAGAGCGGAAAGTCGATCGTGTCCGTCTTCGTCGGCGGTTCACTTGTCGGCTCGCCTGCGGCGCCCGGTTCGGGCAGCGGGATGACGGCGCCTTCATGCGTCGCCATCTCCCCTTCGGTCCAGGTCCACTTCGTGTTCACGATCCCGATCCCGGCGTTCTTCAGATCCTCCATGACCGTCGGAAGCGTACTGGTCGTCTGGAACGCATAGCCTTCCGCGGTCTTCTCCATCGTCACTGCAAGGCTTCTCAAAGCCTTCGCGCCGGCGTTCGTTTCAGGATCCGTTTTCGGGTCGATGCCCGCATCCGTAAGCAACCGATACACATCGAGTTTTGCTTCGTAGTCGCCGCTCTCATTGCGGTTTGTGCGAACGTATGAAGCCAGATCGAGCCTGCTCTTATCGACGGTCGGCTGCGTTTCATCCTGCCGCGGATCGCCCGCCGCTTCCTCGCCCTTCCGTTCAAGCGCCTGCATCTCGGCACGGCTGAGCTTCAGGACCACATTCTTGAGTTCGATCCCGTATTTCTTCAGAAAAGCATTGGCGTCCGTCTTTTCATCGAGAACACCCGGGCGGAGCTGCAGGCTCAGAACGTATGACTCTCCGCTGTTCTGCGCATTTACCATATAGACCAGATTCCTGAGGACCCGGATCTCCGGATACTGATCCGGATGCTTCTCCAGTTCGCCGGGCGTCGGGTTCATCAGGCGTTCCTCCATGATCAGCCGATCGACATCCAACTCTGCGGTATAGCCGCCGTTGCCGTCGCTCTTGACCACCGTATACTCATCCATCCTGATCGTCTGTATGTTCCAGCCGTTGTATATGCCGATCCCGATCAGAACGCCGCAAATCAGAAATACCAACAGCGCGCCGAGGCCGCCGATCAATCTGCGAATCGATGCATTTGACATATCCGTACCTCCTTTACACGCGTTTGCCGCAGTAGATGCAGAACGTCGAATCCGCATCGATCCTCTCTCCGCAGTGCGGACAGTGCATCTGCTGCGGAGCTTCCGGCTGCATCAGCGGTTTTTTTACCATTTCGGGAGAAGGATATGCTTCCCTCGCCGCCGGGCGCTCCCGGCTTTCATCGTCCATTTCCCCAGCCGGACGGAATCCGGACATGGTCTTCTCCTCTGCATTGCGGAAGGAGGACCGGATCACGGATCTCTGTGCCGGCGCTTCCGGCTCCTCATGGTAAGCAGGACGCACGGTCTCCTGCGCCGGTCTTTCTTCGCGATATGCGGATCGTACCGGCTCCTGCACGGTTCTTTCCTCGCGGTATACAGGTCGTATAGGCTCCTGTGCCGGTCTTTGCCCGCTGTACGCTTGTCGAATCGGAACGGATTGCGGCTCCGGGCCGTCCTCCTGATAATACTCATACGGCCCTTCATCCTCATCATTCTCGTCCGTATGACGCAGCGCCTTGCGCTGTTTCCGCTTGATCTCGCTCGACCAGGTCTCGTCCGCCTCTGCAGCGCGCTCCTCCGGGACGGTTTCATCCTCAAGGAACTCGTCCAATTCGTCCTCTTCGTCAAATACTTCATGCTTTTTACGCGAGCCTTCATCGCGGAACGAAACGATCGCGATCGTCATGATCACGGCGGCGAGCACGCAGCCGATGCCGATCACAAGCGTCACAAAGCCTGTCTCACGGAAAAGCTGAAAAATCGACCGTCCGGTAAATGCCGGATTCAGCCGCATCATCAGCAGCGCGAACAGACCGTACAGCAGGGTCGTGACCCCGAAGGTCGCCAAAATGGTTCGGATGGTTTTCATACTGTTCTCCTTACTTTTCAATCAAAGATTGTATCTCCCGAAGCAGCCGGATGTTTCCCCGCTCCGTCTCTGTCATACGACCGGACAGGTCCGGATCGCGCACTTCATACCAATCGTATGCATGGTAGTGTTCGTCAAATTCCCGTTCTGTCTTAGGATCGAACGCAGCGTAATAGCGTGCGTAGATCTCCTTTCTCGCATAGCGCAGAAGATTCGCCAGCGAGTGTCCGTCCACAGCAGTGAGACTCCAGATCATATCCTCATCCAGCGGGTCGTAGGTCGGCGACCAGTAGACGCCGTTCGCCATACGGTAGCTCGTGGGGAATCCCGGGAACCGCACGAATCCGTTTACATCGAATCCGTCCTTGCCCTTCACACGTACGCCGCCGCCCGAAAGCTTCGTCGCTGTTCCTCCGCGCGGAATTTGCTTGCTCTCCTCTTCCGTGCCGCACAAAGAGACGTCGACTGAGGAGTACAGGATCTTTCCTTCCGATCGGTAAAGATCGTAGAGATCGACTGTAAACCAGATACTGATCGGATCGGCGCCGTCCTCAGGCTTATAGGTCGCCGTGTAGCTCGCTCGGTACAGATTTCTGTGTCGTCCTCCCTCGTATACTATAAACACCACTTGTGTCTTAGTTGTGTCATAATTGTTTCCGAATATCTCTTTACACAGCAAATCCCGTTCATTTTGTACGGTTTCGCAGATCGTACGAAGATTCAGGCCGTTTCCGTCAGCGTCCAGAAGGGAGGTGAGCATGCCGTCCGGATCCTTCGGCTGCGGCGTTACGACGACCGCAGGCGTCTCGCTCGGCACGGGGACGGGCGTCGGCGACGAGCCGGCCACAAACCCCTTGACCTGCTGTTCCCACGTCGTTTCGCGGAATGTGATACCGTATTTTTGCAACGTCTCCGTGTCCGCCTCAATCGTGACGCGCATGGTCTCCGCGTCGATCGGCTTCAGGTGCATCTTAGCGGTGCAGAGCGCATATACCTCCGGATAGTCCGCCGCCTTCACATTCGGGCGGTTCGGGTTCGGCAGACGAAGATCGTTCAGGATCGCATCCACGTCCAAAAGAACGGCGGGGTTTCCGCCGGCGTCCGTGCCGACGTTCACATAGTTTTTCAGGTCGATTTCGGTTCGGTTCCCGCGTACGGCGATCAGCACGGCGATCGTTACCGCCGCGCCGAGCATGATCCCGGAAAGGATCCACGCAAGGCGTTTTCTTCCCCGCATCCTGCGTTCGCCGTTGTCCGTTCCCTCTTTCATGTCTTTCAGTATATCACATCCTCATCGTTTTGCATAGGGCAAACACGGGTTTTCATACAAAATACCGTGCTTTACCGTTTTCGGTTGCAAACGGCTGAAGCTGTTTCCCGTCAAAAAAGCGCCCCGCAGAATACGAGGCGCAAAGTGTACTATTGTTCAGAACGCAAAATTGCCGTCGATAAAGACGGGCACTTCTTTTCCGTCATGGGTATAGCCGGTGACACGAAGATCCGCGGTGCCAACCATAAAATCGACGTGCGTGATCGAATCGTTGAGGCCTGCGGCGATCAACTCTTCCTTGGTCATGTTTGCGCCGTCCTTGACGTTACTTGCATACGCCTTGCCGAACGCAAAGTGGCAGGCGGCGTTCTCGTCGAACAGGGTTTCGTAATAAAGCGTTTTCGAATTGCTGATCGGAGAATCGTACGGTACAAGCGCGACCTCACCGAAATACGACGCGCCTTCGTCAACGCTGATCGCAGCCTTCAGGACATCCTCGCCCTTGGTCGCTTCGGCTTTTTCGATATGCCCGTCCTTCAGCGTGAAGCGGATATTTTCGATGACGTTGCCGTCGCGGCAGAGCGGCATCGAAGCGCAGACGACGCCGTTGATCCCGGTCTTCTTGTTCGCGGTAAAGCATTCCTCGGTCGGGATGTTCGGCATATAGTCCTGACCGGACGCCGTGCGATCGCCGCCCGCTTCCCAGATATGGTCGTCCGCGAGCTCGACCCAAAGATCCGTGCCGAGCGCATTCTCATAGTGCAGCTTCTCGAAATGGTATTCGTTCAGAATGCGGACATGCTCCCGAAGGTTTGCCGCGTGTTTTCTCCACGCCTCGACCGCCGTGCCGTCTCCTTTGACGCGGCAGGCCATGAAGATCTTGTCCCACAGCGCGTTGACCGCGTCCGCTTCATCGAGATCCGGGAAGACCTTTTTCGCCCACTTGGGACTCGAAAGCGCGCCGATGCCCCACGGGAAAACGTTCTGATCCTGATAGCGGCGGTACTCCTTGAGCTTCTCGCCGGACGCCTTGTGCGAACGCAGAATGCGGTCGCTGTCCACGCCGAGCAGGTTCTCCGGGTCGTCGGATATCAGGTGCAAAAACGCCGCGCCTTCCTTTGAATAGTGCGTATAGAGGTCCGCGCGGAACTGCGGGAACTCGTCGAACACCGCGTCGTCGGCATACAGGAACTTTGCGCGGGTCATGTGGTCGTCGTTCCACATCATCACGACCTCACGGCAGCCGTTCTCATACGCGACGTCTGCGCACATCCTTGCAAACGGCGCCTGATCGACCGGTGCAAACAGCAACAGCGTCTGCCCCTTCTGAATGTTGACGCCGACCTCGACCAACAGTTTTGCGTACTCTTTGAGCTTCGATTCCATTCTCGTTTTCTCTCCTTGCAAAATAGTGTTTTATACAGCCGCGCCCGCCATCGAAACGACAACGAACAGCAGAATTCCGGACATCAGAAGGGTCTGGAGAAGATCCCGCTTCTTTGCGTGATCCCCGTCGGAAAGCGACGCGTCCGCGAGCGCGTCGATCGCCGCGAGCGCCGTCGCATAGACAAGCCGCTGGCTGCGTCCGACCTTCATCGCGGAAAAGCCCTTCTGCTCCTTGAGATACGCCGCGATCGCCGCGATCGTTTCGGCAGTTTCGGTCTCGTTCGCATCCAACGTTGCCAGAAACGCAAGGATCGGCAGATCGAGCATCTCGCGGTTTTTGATCCCCGCTTCCCGGACCGCATCGTACAGCCGCTCAGTTCTGAGCGCAAGCAGATCCGCAGGCTGGTCGGACATTGCGATCGCAAAGCTCGCCATCTGTGCCGCATTCGTGCGGCGGAACCGACGCGCCAGAAGATCCATCGCCGTATCGGCGCGCGGGTACAGAACATCCTTTTCGGCGCCGTACATAGCGAACAGCACGGCGAACATCACGTCCTCGCCGCCGGTCAGGATCCGATGCGCATGCCGCATTTCAAGGTACTGCTCGCGCGCTTCCCTCGCTACCGCGTCCGCGCGATCGTGCGCCTTTGCCATCAGAAATGCCGCCGGGCACAGATAGTCGGTCGGCGCAAAGCCCGCGGCACGAAGCTTCCGCAAGTTGTCCTTTGCATAGCTCAGCCTCTGTCCGCCGTCCTCGTGCTCGCCGATCTTGATCGCCGCCGGCGCCATGCCCAGACCTCGGAACGCCGAGAAGATCCCTGTGTTTTTTTTCAGAATGTGCTTGCCGCGGCGGATCGAATCAAGGTCCGCATCCCGATCATCCAATCCCAGTAGAAGCGCACACAGGCAATGCACCTGCGGCGTGGACATTCGGAACGCGCGCTCGATCCGTTTTCTGTTTTCGATAAACTGCTCCGTACGGCGCATCGTTGCGCTCTGCATTGCCATATCCTCCATATCTGTATCTATATTATTATGCCATAAACTGCGGCGTTTGAAAAGCTTTTTTTAACCGTTTTCGGCTACGTTTCGTATATGTATGCGAGAGAGTACGAATCCGTCCCTCGCGCCGCTTTGTTTGTCGAAACCATCTTTCGCCCCGTTTCGTATGTTATGCTCGCCAAAAACCGTTCCGGAGGCGATCCCATGACAAAAACCCGACTGTTTCAGGCGCTGTGGATCCTGCTGCTTGCCGTTGTCTGCGCGCTCATGTTCTTCTGGCGCCGTGAGTCCACAAAGTCCGCGCAGGGCACGATCCCGTTTGAAGATACGGTGGTCGCCGTCGTGACGCCCGACAGCACACCCGCGCCGCTGCCGACGGTACCGCCGACGCTGCAGGTCGTCGAAGAGCTCGTGCCGACGCCGAAGCCGACGCAAAAGCTTATCGAAGAGGTTGTGCCGACGCCGAAACCGACGATCTTCGAAATCACCGAGGTGTTCGTACCGCTGATCGAGACTCCGACGCCCGCGCCTCTGCCGACTGCGCCGTTCTCGATCTCTACGCCTATTCCCTCACCCTCTCCCGTGCCGGATCCTGACAGCATTGCGCCGTTTTCGCTGATTTGGTTTTCGGATACGCAGTACTACGCCTATAAAAAACCGGAGATCTTCCTCTCGATGGCG
The DNA here is from genome assembly GCA_045114775.1 of Christensenellales bacterium. Taxonomy (GTDB): domain Bacteria; phylum Bacillota; class Clostridia; order Christensenellales; family CAG-138; genus UBA3792. The sequence continues at coordinate 35,321 of JBGULC010000028.1, forward strand.
GATTGGGCGCTGCGCGTCCGTACAGACTACAACGCGCTTGCGGTCGTCTGCACCGGCGACATTGTGGATAACCGCAACTATACGCGCCATTGGACGAACGCGGAAAAGGCGATCGACCGCGTGCGCGAGTCCATGCCGTTCTACTGCGTCGCAGGCAATCATGACGTCGGCGCCGACAAGGTCGATTACACGCAGTATTTTGCCTACGATTTTTGCACCGCGCCGGAGGCCATGGAGTTTTCGGAAGACGGACGCTGCTGGGTGCTGCCGATATATTCGCACGGGATCCTGCTGATCGGGATCGGCTGGCAGAACGACGTCGCCTACGCAGACTGGCTGAACGGACGCATCCATGCCTACAACGACCTGCCCGCCGTATTGCTCGTACACAGCTTTCTGAATGACGACGGCTCGCTTTCCGTAAACGGCAAACGGGTGGAAAAGGCGATCCTGCGCCGCTCCCCCTCCGTACGGTTGGTTCTGTGCGGGCACAACGACGGTTCCGCACGCTGGTCGAAAACGTATGACGACGGACATACGGTGAACGCAATGATGTACAATTTCCAGGACGATAAAAAATACGGGCTCGGCTATGCCCGCGTGCTGATGTTCAACCCGAAAACCCGCAATATTGCGGTCACAACCTATTCCCCGTACCTGAACGACTACAACTATTACAAAAATGCCGAGCGGGACACCTTTACCCTGCACGACGCGTGGTGAAGACGGACGGATGATCCGCTTGCCGTCATGACAGTCTCTTCACAAAGCAGATGATGCGGTTTGCTTCCGTGAAACCGGCCGCAAGATGAAAATGCAGGCTGTCGGTGTTCGTGAGCTCGCAATCGCTTGCAAATTCTTTGCAGCCCTGTTCCCTTGCCCAGTTCTCGCATGCGGCAAGCAGCGCCGATGCAACGCCGCGGTTCCGGTATGGCTTTTCTACGAAAACGCCCTCAAGGTATCCGACCGGCGAGGTCTCCGTGCCCTCCACGTAATCGTACCGCAGCTGACACTGCGCAAAGCCGACGTGCTTTCCCGCCTGCTCGTAAAGATAGACCGCACAATCCTTGTTCGGAAGGATCGATTCAAACTCCGCTTCAAGCTCCTCCGGCCGATGCTCCGGCCAGAGCCGAACGGCTATCTTCGCGACGATCTTTGCGTCATCCGGTGTTGCTTTCCGCATCATATAGCCACCCCTTTATCGATGAAACCCCGCCGTTTGCACGGCGCAGGCTGTTGGGAAGACGGTCAAAATCCGTGTTTTCACGAGGTAGTTATACTAACGTATGCATGGTACGCGCGGGTAGCGCGCGATCTGCCTCTGTAACGAAGTGGACCGAGAGAAAACACGGATAGTTTGCGGCGATAATAATCAAAGAAAGGGCGCGATTTGCGCCCTTTCTTCCTATCGGTGTTTATTGCGATCCAATCGCCGCAAACGGTCTGACCTCTTATACGACAGCCTGCGATTACATATCGTTGAGCTTCTTGTAGTAGTCGATCTTCTCGTTCGCCTCGTTCTCGGCGCGGGTGAAGAGCTCCTCCGCGACGTCCGGGAACTGCTTGGTCAAAGCGGCGTAACGCGCTTCGCCCATGATGAACTCGCGGTAGCTCGCCTTCGGATCCTTGGAATCCAGCTGGAACGGGTTCTTGCCTTCGAGCGCGAGATCCGGGTTGTACCGATACATCGGCCAGTAACCGGCTTCGACCGCCTTCTTCTCCTCTTCCTGGCTGTGGCCCATGTTGATGCCGTGGTTGATGCAGGGCGCGTACGCGATGATCAGGGACGGTCCCTTGTACGCTTCCGCCTCGTTGACAGCCTTCAAAAGCTGGTTCGGGTCGGCGCCCATGCAGACCTTGGCGACGTAGACGTAGCCGTAGGACATTGCCATGAGGCCGAGGTCCTTCTTCTTGGTGCGCTTGCCGGCTGCCGCGAACTTCGCGATCGGACCGGTCGGCGTCGCCTTGGAGGACTGACCGCCGGTATTGGAATAGACCTCGGTGTCCACGACGAGCACGTTGACGTCCTCATCCTGCGCGAGCACGTGGTCGAGTCCGCCGTAGCCGATGTCGTATGCCCAACCGTCGCCGCCGAATACCCAGATGGACGGCTTCACGAGCTGATCCTTCTGCGCAAGCACCTCACGCGCGAGCGTACAGGCTTCGCATTCGCAGCCCTTCGTGGCGGTCGGATGCGCCTCGATCAGCGCGACGAGCTTGTCGCCCGCTTCGCGGGAACCCTGCGCGTCGTTCATCTTCTCGAGCCATTCCTTGCCTGCCGCCGCGATCTCTTCGTCGAGATACGGGACCTCGATCATCTTCTTGACGGTGTCCGCAAGGTGCGCACGGCGCTGCTTCGATGCGATGTTCATGCCGTAGCCGAACTCTGCGTTGTCCTCAAACAGCGAGTTCGCCCATGCCGGGCCCTGGCCCTTGTCGTTCTTGCAGTACGGCGCCGTCGGCGCGGAACCGCCGTAGATGGAGGTACAGCCGGTCGCGTTCGCGATGATCATGCGATCGCCGAACAGCTGGGTAAGGAGCTTGATGTACGGAGTCTCGCCGCAGCCTGCGCATGCGCCGGAGAACTCGAACAGCGGACGGAGGAACTGGCTGCCCTTGACCGTCTTGCGGTTGACGTTAAGCTGCTTGTCGGGCAGGTTGATCGCGTACTCCCAGTTCTTCTCTTCCTTGGCGACGCTCTTCTCGAGCGGCTCCATTGCGAGCGCCTTGACCTTCGCCGGGCAGACGTCGATGCAGTTGCCGCAGCCGGTGCAGTCCAAGGGGCTTATCTGCATGCGGTAGGTCATGCCGGGCATATCCTTGCCTGCGGGCTTGGTTGCGAAGCCTTCGGGCTTGTTCGCTTCTTCCTGTTCGTTCAGAACGAACGGACGGATGCAGGCGTGCGGGCAGACCAGCGAGCAGCGTCCGCACTGGATGCAGTTCTCGGGGATCCAGGAAGGAACGTCGACCGCGATGCCGCGCTTCTCGTAACGGGTCGTGCCGGTCGGGACGGTGCCGTCCGGAGTCATCTTCGAGACGGGCAGCTCGTCGCCCTTCTGCTCGAGGATCGGCTTGATGAACTCGAGGAAGTACGGATCATCCGTGACCTCGATGGGCTTTGCGCCTTCGGTCGTGGTCGCCCAGGATTCCGGATAGTGGATCTCTTCGACCGCGTCCATGCCTGCGTCGATCGCGGCGTAGTTCTTCGCGACGACCGCGTCGCCCTTCTTGGCGTAGGACTTCTTGGCGGCTGCCTTCATGTATTCAAGCGCTTCCTCCGCCGGAATGACCTTCGCGAGCTTGAAGAACGCGGACTGCATGATCGTGTTGATGCGGCCGCCCATGCCGACTTCGCGCGCGAGCTTGATCGCGTCGATGTTGTAGAACTTGAGATGGTTCTTGGCGATCGCGTTCTTCATGGACGCGGGCAGTTCCTTCTCCATCTCCTCAAGGGTCCACGGCGAGTTCAGAAGGAACGTGCCGCCTTCCTTGATGCCCTCTGCCACCGCGTAGCGGGTGACGTAGGACGGGTTGTGGCATGCCGCAAAGTCCGCCTGGTCGATGAGATACGGGCTCTGGATCGGCGTCTTGCCGAAACGCAGGTGGGATACCGTGAAGCCGCCGGACTTCTTGGAGTCGTAGGCGAAGTAGCCCTGCGCATACATATCGGTGTGGTCGCCGATGATCTTGATGCTGTTCTTGTTCGCGCCGACCGTACCGTCGGAGCCGAGACCGAAGAACTTGCACGCGATCGTGCCTTCCGGCGCGGCGTTCACGAGCGGACCCATCGGGAGGCTGGTGAACGTGACGTCGTCGACGATGCCGACCGTGAAGTGATTCTTGGGCTCATCCGCGTCGAGGTTATCATAGACCGCCTTGACCATGGTGGGCGTGAATTCCTTGCTGCCGAGGCCGTAACGTCCGCCGACGACCTTGACGCCGCAACGGCCCGCCTCGCGAAGCGCGGTCATAACGTCCTCATAGAGCGGCTCGCCGAGCGACCCGGGCTCCTTCGTGCGGTCGAGCACCGCGATCTTCTTGCAGGTTGCCGGGATCGCCTCGAGGAGCTTATCCGCCGCGAACGGACGGTACAGACGGACCTTGATGAGACCGAGCTTCTCGCCCTTGCCGTTCAGGTAGTTGATGGTTTCTTCCGCAACGTCTGCGCCGGAGCCCATGACGATGATGACCTTCTCCGCATCGGGTGCGCCGACGTAATCGAAGAGGTGATAGTGACGGCCCGTGATCTTGCCGACCTCGTCCATGTAGTGCTGGACGATCTCGGGGATCTTGGTGTAGTAGTTGTTCGCCGCTTCACGGTTCTGGAAGTAGATGTCCGGGTTCTGCGCCGTACCGCCGAGGTGCGGGTGATCCGGGTTCATCGCACGCGCACGGAACGCCGCGACCGCGTCGCGATCGAGGAGCTTATCCATGTCGGCATAGTCGATCATCTCGATCTTCTGGACTTCGTGGGACGTACGGAAGCCGTCGAAGAAGTGGCAGAACGGGACGGACGCCTTGATCGCGGAAAGATGCGTGACCAGAGCGAGGTCCATGACCTCCTGCACGGATGCGGATGCGAGGAACGCAAAGCCCGTCTGACGGCACGCCATCACGTCGGCATGATCGCCGAAGATGGAGAGCGCATGCGCCGCGAGCGCACGGGCGGATACGTGGAACACGCCGGGAAGCAGCTCGCCGCTGATCTTGTACATGTTGGGGATCATCAGAAGCAGGCCCTGCGACGCCGTAAAGGTCGTCGTGAGCGCGCCGGCTTTCAGGGAGCCGTGCACCGCGCCTGCCGCGCCGGCCTCGGACTGCATTTCCGCAATGCGGACCTTCTGTCCGAACAGGTTCAGCCTGCCGTTTGCAGCCCATTCGTCTGCAACTTCCGCCATCGGAGAGGACGGCGTGATCGGATAAATTGCGGCAACGTCGGAAAATGCGTACGCTACGTGCGCAGCAGCGGTATTGCCGTCGATCGTCATGGTCTTTGCCATTCTGTTTCCTCCTATTATTTTTGGGGTTTCCCCCTTTTCTACCAATTTGCATTATAACAAAAACCCATGTGAACTGTCAACGCCTTCCCGCCCGAAATCGCGTGTATATTGTACGGAAAGTTTTTTTCTTGCCAATCTGCGGAAAACCTATTATACTATAACCCATGAACAGTTGTACGCAATTTATATGGGATCATATCCTGACCTACTCGGTCATGGCGGCCGTCGGCATCCTCGCCGCGTTCGTTGCTGCGCTCCTGATGTGCGTCAAGCGTGAGCAGAACTGGGTCCGTCAGCTCTTTCTGATGATCGCTTCGCTCCTCGGCCTTCTGGGCGGGGCGAAGCTTTTCGGCGCGATCTCCTACGCAACCTATCTGATGCAGCTCGGCGAGACCGTCACGCTGAAAAGGATCTTTGAGGATTCCGGCATCGTGTTTTACGGCGGGCTTTTGGGGTATCTTCTCACCTTCTGGGTGCTTTCGAAATTCTTTCTTCCGAAACGGCGCATCGGCCGCGACATCGTCGCCGCCACGATCCCGCTGTTTCACGGCTTTGCGCGCATCGGCTGCTATCTCGGCCGCGGGACCGACGCGCTCGGCGAGCTCGTATGGAGCCCCTGCTGCTACGGGATCGAGATGCCCGACAGCGCGTTCTGCGCGCATTTCTGGGATCACCGGCTGCCGGTGCAGCTCTTTGAATCGGCGTTCAACTTTCTTCTGTTCGCCCTGCTCCTCGTGCTCTTCCTCCGCGAGAAAAAGGAGGAGCGCCGCGGGCGTCTGATCTATCTGTATCTTCCCGCCTACGCAGTCTTCCGCTTTGTTATCGAGTTCTTCCGCGGCGATGCGGTCCGCGGCGGCTTCGGTCCGTTCTCGTTCTCGCAGATCGTAAGCCTTCTGATCCTCGTGTGGGTCGCGGTCTTCCTGCTTCTTAAAAAGCTCGGGGTTTTGAAGCCCCTGCCCGTCGATCCCTATGATCCCGGCGTAGACCTCTACCGTCTCGGCAAGCCGAAGGCCGTCAACGAGCCGATCGTCTTCAGTGAAGATGATGAAAACGACGGGGACGACGACGAGCAATGAGCGCGTACCTCGAACGGTTTGAAGACGTTTCCGCGCTTCGCGAAGCGGTCCGGGCGATCCTCGGACCCGGCGATTTTACGGCGTACCGGTTCTGCGACGACGTCGCCGGCGAGCATAAGGTCTACGAGGTGTTCAAGATCGTACGATCCGACGGCGCGTACATATTGAAGCGCTATGACGATCCGAAGCGATCCGCCGCCGAGAAAGCGATCTATGCGCGATTCTCCCCCGCCCTTCCCGTTCCGCGCGCGCTCGGCTTTACCGCCGACTGCATGGTCACGTCGTTCGTTCCGGGCGAAGACCTCAAGAATATGACGGATGAAAGCGTTTCCGCGGCGGCTCTGTCCGTTGCGGAGATCCTGAATGCGTTCCCGCCCGGGTACGGTTATGACCGGATGGATGCGGACGCGGAGATTGCGTACCGTGAGCGGCGTCTTGAGAGTCTGAAAGGCGAACCGCTGCTTTTTGACGCATATACGAAGTGTCTGAAACGGATCAAGGCGATGCCGCTGACGCTGGCAAACGGCGATTTCCTGCCGCTTAACTGTCTGTACGACGGCAGGCGCGTCTGTATCATCGATTGGGAATACGGCGGTTTCCTGCCCTACGCGCTCGATATCGGACGGTTCCTCGCGCACAGCGGCGAGCACGCGGTCTTCCCCTACCGTATGACCGAAGCGCAGAAGGTGCTGTTCTGCGATCGCATCTATGCGGCGCTTCGCGAGAAGCCCGACCGCAGCGTCTTCGACCGCGACGTGCAGCTTGCGGTCTTCGACGAATGGATCTTGATCTTAAGCTGGTATCTCAAGAATCCCGACGAGCCGAGAGACGAGACCTTTTCCGTCTATTCCGAAAAAGAAAAAGCGCTCGCGAAGGAGCTTCTGTCCTGATTTTTCACATAGAAAAAGCAAGCCCATCGGACTTGCTTTTTTCATGCCGTTCTTTATCGTTCCATCTGAATGAGAAACTCGTTCGTGTCGTCCACGCGCTTCTTGTGCTCCGTCAGATGAAACCCGTGCCGCTCGTAGAAGCGGATCGCGCGCGGGTTCTTTTCAAGCACCCAAAGACGTCTGCCGCCGAGCATTTCCGCCGCATAACGAAACAGCGCGTCGCCGATCCCGTGGTTCTGCAGCACCGGCTCGACGAACAGCTTTTCGATCTCTCCGTCCTTTACGCGAATGAAGCCCTTGACGACGCCGTCGTCGTAAACGACAGTATGCTCCACGATCCCCGGTTCCTTCGAATAGAACGCCAGAAGATTCGGGACGGTCTTTTCGCCGAAATAATACGCGTCGCTCCGGAAGATCGGGTAGAAGTTCAGTCGGTAATTGAAGATCTCGATCTCCGCAATTCGATTGAGGTCCTCCGCCCGCGCCGGGCGAATGCATTCAACGTCACATAGCGGCGCTTTCCTGTGTTTCCGTTCCATTTTTCCGCTCCGTTCAATCATTTTTCAGGATCCAACTCTCGGTACGACATTCGCCGTTCTCATTACAGCCGAAGCATATCACGGTGCCGTCCGGCCGCAGCAGCGCAGCGTGCGTCGCACCGTTTGCGATTGCAAGGATCCCCGTGACCGGCTCATTCGGCAGAATCCGATCGTTCTCGCGAAACGCATACTCCATGACCGTCCCCTCCGCGTCCAGCGCCAGGATGCGTGTCGCACCTGCGGAAACCGCGACGATGTTTTCCCATGCGGGAAGCGCAACACCGTGGGACAGAAGCGTTCCGTCCGCTTTGAGTCCAAGCGAATATCCGATATGCACGGCGGCGGCGGTCAACCCCTCCCATTCCGGCGCCTTCGCCGAGGGCGAAACGGCAAGCAGCATCCCGTTCCGACGAACCGCGCAGACGGAATACCCTCCCGCTGCGATCGTCTTCAGATCCCGCGGCCAATCCTGTACCGCGGAATAATCGTGAAACCCGGTGAACAGGATGCGTCCGTCCCCGGTCAGCGCGATCGTATCGTAATATCCTGCGGCGACCGCGACGACGTCCCTCCAATCCGTTACCCTGCACTGGCCGTACCGGTCATCCCCCGCAGCGACCATCGTTCCGTCCGCTCTGAGTCCGACCGAGTGGTATGCACCAGCCGCAACAGCGATCAGATCGCTCCAATCGGACACGTCGCACTGGCCGTACGTGTTGTCGCCGACCGCGAGCGCGGTCCCATCCGCTGCAAGACCGAGTGTATGCGCAAATCCCGTCGCGAGCGGCGACAATTGCGCAGCGTGCTGCATACTGCTCAACCGTTCCTGTTTTCGGACGGTCTCGTCGTCCAGCCCGCGGGCAGTGCGCAGCGCGCGCTCGGCGTCGTCGATCCCGGTATATTCGATCGCAAGCGTCTCTGCTCGCTCCCTGCCCGCTTCGCTTCCGAGCGCAAGGAACGCCTCAATTGCCTCGACCGTCTCCCCCGACTGCGCAAGCGCCTCCGCCATAGTGAATCGCGCTTCCTCATAATATCGGAAACTGTCTTTGTACCCGTCCAAAGCGCGCATTGCGTCAGCCGCCTCCGCATACCGTCCCGCTTCCATCAGACGCTCTGCCTCCCGGTAATCCAGTTCTCGCCGGAGCGTACGCGTCTCTTCCGTTTCGGCAAGCTCTGCAAGGATCGCCTCCGCAGCGGCGTCGTCTCCCGCGGCAACAGCTTCCGTCGCAAGTTCAAGCTGCGATCTCTGAAGCAACTCGGATCCGTCGTCCGATCGATCGGATTGCAGCAGTTCGGCTGCACGTTCATAATCGCCCGTTTCGAATGCCGACCGTGCGCAGCGCATGCGCAGGTCTTTCAGATGAAACAGAAACGTCGCGGCGCCGAAAAACAGCACAGCAGTCAGCGGCAGCGCGATGAGAAGGAACCGTTTATCGGATAATCTCTTCATAGCGGCCTCCCTCAGTGCAGATAGCGGACGACCTGCCCGCCAATGAAAAACTCGGAATTGATGCTGGTCGCAAGGCACAGTACAAAATAAACGTCGTCTACACCGTATGCCTCGATGTACTCGCTCACGGATGCGCCGGCCTCCTCATGGCGGTACGAGGTAAATCGCAGATCCGTCATCATCACGCGGTCATAATGCAGCAGAAGATACGGCAGGAAGGCATTGGAGAATGAATCTCCGATCAGCAGTGCCGTCCGTCCCGTTCTGGAACCTGTCTCAAACCGTCGCCACGGTGTTTTGGTGCCGCCGAGGAATGCGAGATAGTTGTTTGCGGAATAGTCCATGAACGGAATCTCTTTGCTTTTATCGAGATGCGAAACGATATAACTCTGTGTCGGCAGCAACTCGTGCATGACCTCGAGCGTGTCGCTTTTCACACCGGACTTGGCATTGTTTCCGCGCATCCCGTTCCGTACCGAATAGGTATAATCGCCGTAATCCGCTGGCGGTATCCCGAGCCGCTCCATCGCCGCGCGGTAGGCGTAATACGCTCCGCGCGCGGTCCAGTGATGATCGGTCCGGAAATAGACATATTCGCCGTTCTGCAGCGGCGCGTTCATCGCTTCCTCCGCTTTTACAACGATCACGCCGTCCTTCGTAAGGCTCTCCAGCTTCTCCTCAAGATCCGAGCGCCAGACCGGATTGCGGGAGAGCCGGTCAAGATAGGTATTGCCCATCGACGCCACCGGGACCTGCAGAAAAACGACATTCCCGTCCGGAGGCAGCGCATCGCGATACGCGTTCAGCACATCGGCTGCATGATAGATGTTTTTTGCCGGAAAATCGAAGACCGTCTGCTGCGTCCCATCGCCGTACTCGATCCTGAACGAAGCGTCGCCGATTATCGGGAGCTCGGTCGGCGCCGGCGTCGGCGCTTCGGTCGGTTCCGGCGTCGTTCCCGGCAGCGGCGTTCCTGTTGCTTCGGCAATCGGCGACGGGCACGGTTCCGGCGTTTCGACAGGCTTTGCCGTCGGAGTTGGGTATTCTGTCGGGTGGAACGTTTCGGTCGGCGACGTTTTCGGAACGGGCTCAGCAGCTTGATTCGGTCCCGCGTTCATCTCCGCTTCGATTGCTTCGATCAGCGCTGCCGTTTCATCCTCTTCATTTTTCGGAACCGCAATCAACGATTCGACCGAACGCGACATCCCGATCAGCGTACCGCGCAGTGCAACGCCGTCTGAAAGCCATTCCTCGGTCTCCGTCATGAAAGAACCATCCAGGATCTTTTGTGCAGAAAGCGCCGGAGCAGCCGCAAGCATACGGTTTTCGTCCGTGCTGACGCGCGTCTCGCGCGGCGTACGCAGCAGCGTCATGCCGCCGAGCCAGACGAGCCCGAGCACCCAAAGATATCGAACGATGAATCCGAACCGTTTCATATTGCCGCCTCAGAACCGGAAATAGATAAAGGGATTATAGCTTTGTCCGACCAGAAAAGCGATCGAAAGCACCAACAGCGCAGTCTCCAGGATCGGAACCGCAATACGCAAAGCCGCTTCACGCGCAGACCGCTTCTCCGCCCACGAACGGATGGCGGGCACGATCGGCAGGCAGCAGACGGCGGCGATCAACGGCAGAACCGTATTCTGCGAAAGAACAGCTGAAACGGTTGCGTCCGTCCCCGCGACGCCACCGATCCCGAACAGCGCCAGAATGTGCCGCCAGCCCTCAGCCAGCGACGTATGATAGAACAGGATCCAACCGACCATTGCGATCAAAAATGTGAGAAGGATCCTGATCGCCTTCGGAATGTGTTCCAGAACGCTGCGCAGCGCAAACCGTTCCAGCAGAATCCAGAAGCCGTAGTATAGACCCCAGACCGCAAAATTCCAGCTTGCGCCGTGCCAAAGCCCTGTCAGAATCCAGACGATCAAAAGATTGCGGACCGTACGCAGCGTACCCTTCCGGTTGCCGCCGAGCGGAATGTATACATAATCCCGGAAAAAGCTGCCAAGCGAGATATGCCAGCGACGCCAGAACTCGGATACGCTCAAGGATACATAGGGATAACGAAAATTCTCACGATACGAAAATCCGAAGATGCGACCGAGTCCGATCGCCATGTCGGAATATGCGGAAAAATCGAAATAGATCTGAAAAGTATAGAACAGACCGGACAGCCACGCTCCGGCTACAGACAGCGCCGCGCCCTCCGGCAGAAGCGTTTCCACTGCCTTTCCGCACAGATTGGCGAGCAGGACCTTCTTGGCAAGGCCGACCGAAAAGCGGCCCAGACCTTCGGAAAAATCGGTCATCGTCGTCGTACGGGCGTCGAGCTGCGCTGCTATATCGGCGTACTGAACGATCGGTCCGGCAATCAACTGTGGAAAGCAGCTCACGTAGAGCAGAAGCTTCATCGGATTTCTCTGCACGGGAACCTTGCCGCGATAAACGTCGACGGTGTAAGTCAGGATTTGGAATGTGTAAAAGCTGATGCCGATCGGCAGCCGGACCTCCGGAACTGTGCCTGATATACCGAAAACAGAGTACACTGTCGAAAGAAAAAACGCCGCATACTTGAACCAAAAGAGCGCGCCGAGCGTCGCTGCCGTCCCCAATGCAAGATATGCCCGCTTCCCGTAGGCAGTTTTTGCACGGACGATCCCGAACGCTGCGCCGTAATTCATCAGCGTCGCGCCGAGCATGCACAGAATCCAGATCGGCTCCCCCCACGCATAGAACAGAAGCGAAAACAGCAGCAGAACCGCATTTCTCCACTTTAGGCCGCGGCCGACGAAATACAGTGTCAGCAACAGCGGCATGAAAAGCAGCAAAAATGTCAAGCTCGAAAATACCACGTTCGTCCTCCCAAGGCAGTTTCAGAAGACTTGCGGCAAGTCGTTACGGTTCGGTCAGATCCAGCGCTGCATTGGGGCACATCTGCTGCGCAGCATAGATGCGGGCGGCACAGGCCCAAATCTCATTTCCGGCGTCAGACAAATGAAGATGTCCTTTTGCGTATTCGGAGCGCAGATAACCGTTTTCATCCATCAACTCCCGCGCAAAGGTGAAAAAGCCCAGACCGTATTCCGCGCAGATCCCGCGCAAAACGTCGTTGAAACTGTTCCAATGGTCGATGTCCAAATTTCTGTTGTCGCAAAACATTTTCGTGCCCGGATTGACGCCCTCCACGATGATCTCAACGCCGGGACAATCCGCTTGGATCCGCTCGATCATTCTGCAGTAATCGGCACGCACCGTATCCCAATCGCGGCAGTATATATCATTTGCGCCAAGCATCAGAAACACCTTCGTCGCCTCATTGAGGTTGATGCCTTTTGTGAGAGCCACATGACCGCCGCGATAGGAAAACACGGCGTCCTTCGAGCTTGCCTGATAGACAGTCATCGAGACCTCGCCCATAAACTTTGCGCTGCCGAAAAATCCTTCATCCCGATTGCGCTGCGCCCGTACGTAGTTTCCAAACTCGCGCGTCATGGAATCTCCGATAAACAGTGCGCCGTCGAAAAACGAATCGAACTCTCCCGAATCCAGCCTTGCGCGCGTGATAGGCTCAGGTGTCGGCTCTGCCGTCGGTTCCGGCGTCGGCTCCTCTGTCGGCACAGGTGTCGGTTCCGGCGTCGGCTCCTCTGTCGGCACAGGTGTCGGTTCATCAACCGGCTCGGGTGTCGATGCAGGCTCGGTCGTCGGGCACGCCGTAGGCACTTTCGTTTCGGTGGGTTTCTGTATTTGCACCGCATCGTCCGCTGTTTCCGGATTACAGCCGTATAGCCCGATCGCCAATAAAGCAGCTATGATAAAGCAAATGATCCGTTTCATACGCGTTCCCCCCGATTCCCCTTCATTATACCAAAATCGAGTGAAAAAGCAACCGTGATTTCCCTTTGCCTGCCTCGCTTGATATGAAATGATCCGGCAAGCCACGTATAAAAAGAAACATGCTCATGTTTGCAACGCGAACATTACAGGGGAAAGCTACCTTACAGCAAAGTCGTTTTCTCACCCCTCAGGGTAAACACTATTGAAAAAAGGACTTACTATCGTAAGTCCTTTTTCTGGTACCCCCTCAGGGATTCGAACCCTGGACACCCTGATTAAGAGTCAGGTGCTCTAGCCAGCTGAGCTAAGGAGGCATATTGGAGCGGGAAACGGGGCTCGAACCCGCCACCTCAGCCTTGGCAAGGCTGCGCTCTACCAAATGAGCTATTCCCGCGAACAGATGATATTATAGCGTCTCATCTGTTATTTGTCAACAACAATTTTTGCATTTCCGAAAAATATTTTCTGCGGCTCAAAAAACCTTTTGAAACCATGCTCCGCGCCGCGGAAATCGGCATCGGAAGCCAACGCAGGCCGTCCTTACTTTCCGTCGACGGGCTGCTCTCCCCATCCGTACATACGATCCATGACGGCATAGAGCGCAAGATATTTCTCATTGACCGTCTCGACCCGTTCGCCGAGCTCCAGAAGCTTCGCGCTGTCGTTTGAGACTTTCCACGCAGGAAGCCCTTCGCCGTTCGGATCGCCCGTCTTCATGTAGTTCAGCACGTACGAAAGCACCGTCCTGCCAAGCGCGTGATCGGCCTCGTCAAACCGGGAATCCTTCGGCAGATTGCCGTACACATAGATCAATTCGCCGCTGTGCCACGCGCCGAGCCTGCCGTTGTGCTTGCTGAAATAATACTCATAGACCGGGATGCCGTTCTCGACCGCAAGACGGTTCAGGCAGTAATGCGGGTAATTGAAGAAGATCGCGCCGTAGATCTGCGCCCAGTAATCCTTCGCCTCCGCGTCGGTCGTCGGGCGGTAGATCGCAAGCACGTCGTCCGCATACTCCTTGAAATACGCCCGGACCCTTTCCTCGTAGTTTTTCAGATTCGCGTTGCCGAGAATCAGGAACGGCCCGCTCTCCTCGGAATTGTAGCCGTGCATAATCTGCTCCTCGTTGTGCACGCCTTTCCGATAGGATTCGTACGGCGTTTCAACAAGCGCGTACCCGTCGACCGTCATAAAGTGCTGCGTATACGCCTCGTTGACGATCGTTTCCGCGTCGAGCGCGCGCAGTTCCGCCGGGGTTTTGACGTGATACCGCGCCTTGAGCTCGCTTCCGGATCCAATCGCGTCCTCATAGGAACGGAACGAGTGCGGCGGTTCGACCGAAGCGACGGTCGAGCTCTCCAGCAGCACGCGGCGGAACAGCCCCTTCGAAAGCGGCGAGGTGCAGATTGCGCTGACGCTGGCCGCGCCCGCAGACTCGCCCGCAAGCGTCACGTTGTCGGGATCGCCGCCGAACGCTTTGATGTTCTGCCGCACCCATTCAAGCGCCTTGATCTGATCCAGAAGCCCGTAGTTGCCGGTCGTTCCGTGTTCGGATTCGGCTGCCAGCGCTTCGTCCGCAAGATACCCGAACACGCCGAGGCGATACCCGAGGTTGACCACGATCACGCCCTCGCGCGCAAGGCCGGTGCCCGCGTAATCGCCGTACCACGGCTGTCCGGTCTGCAGCGTGCCGCCATGAATATAGACGAGCACGGGAAGGCCTTCGCACTTGCCCGCAGGCTTCCAGACGTTGACGTACAGGCCGTCCTCGCTGACCGCCGGGCGATAGTTGTCCGAAAGCGTAAAGTTGTACTCATGGTAGCCGATGATCTGCTTCAGGCTGCCGATGATCGGCAGCTCCGTCGGCTGCATGCACATCGGTGCGAAATGATCCGCATCGAGCACGCCGTCCCATGCGTCGGGATCCTGCGGCTCGCGCCAGCGAAGATCCCCCACCGGCGGCTTTGCGTACGGGATGCCCGCGTAGAGTTCGACCTTGCCGCCGTCGATCACCACGCCGCGCACGTCGCCCTTTTCGATCGAAACGGTCTCCGTATAAGTCGGTGTTTTGCCTTCAAACGCGGGAACGCGCTTCATCGGCGGCCATGTCAGAAACAGGATCGCGACGAATACGCCGATAAAGCCGAGCCAGCCCAAAGCCTTCCAGTACCATCTGCCTCCGTGCAGCACCTTGACAAACAGCACGACGAAGCCGATCGCCGCGACGATCAGCAGAATAAACCCCAAAACGGTGTTCTTGTTCAGTTCCAGCACGGCGAGCATGATAAGCAGCAGCAGCGCGCCGAAAACTCCGAATCCGATCATAACCCTCTCCTGTTGTTTTGATACTGTTCATTGTACCGTATCCGCGTTCCCGCGTCAATCGTGAATGTTCGCAGGAGAATCGATCATAAAACTCCGAATTTTCCTCTGAACGCAACAGATCCATCGCCCTGTAGGGAGATGGATCTGTTTCACGATTTTTAAGCGCAATCCCAATGGTTGGGATCGGTTTTTTATTTCACTGTGAACGTGCCTGCGGAAGAATTCACACTGCCGAATTCGTTCGATACTACACAACGGTATTGACGTCCATTCAAATTGCTTGCGGCTTTAAAGGTGAATGTCGCAGTATTATAACCGCCGGACTTGCAGTTCGACCATGTCGAACCGTTTGTGCTGTACTGCCACTGATAGGTCAGGCCTTCGCCCCAAGCGACCACCGTGAAAGTTACGTCGTTTCCGACAGCAGCGGAAACATTCTTCGGATTTGTGAGAATTACCGGCTTTGCATCGGAAACCGTAAGTCTGACGCTCTTGGATGTAACGGTTCCGTTCGCATTCGTGATCACGCAGCGGTACATGCAGCCGTTATTCGTTGCGCTTGCAACAACCGAAAGATTCGTACGCGTTCTGCCGCTCCACGCCGTCCACGTCGCGCCGTTGTTCTTGCTATACTCCCACTGATAGGTCAGATCGGAGCCGCCCGCCGCTACTTTGAACACCGCACTCTCGCCCAATGCGACCGTTGCATTCTTCGGCTGCGTCAGGATCGTCGGCTTCAGATCGGAAACCGTCAGCCTAGCATTCTTTGTGGTGACGCTGCCGTATTCATTCGAAACGACACAGCGATACATGCAACCATTGTTCGTCTCGCTCGCCTTTAAAGTGAGCGTCGCCTTGGTCTTGCCGCTCCAGGTGACCCAGGAGGTACCGTTGGTCTTACTGTACTCCCACTGATAGGTGATGGTTCCTTCACCGTCCGCAACGACCTTGAAGGTCACGCTCGTGCCCACCGTAACGGTCACGCTCTTCGGATGGGTCAGGATCGACGGTCTGTTGTCGATCTGCGTCAGGCTGGCATTTTTCGAAGTGACTGAGCCGTAGTCATTGGAAACAACACAGCGATACAGGCAGCCGTTATTTGTCGTGCTTGCCGCTACTGTGGCCTGTGCCTTCGTCTTTCCGCTCCAGTTGTACCACGTTGCACCATTGTTTTTGCTGTACTGCCACTGATACTTCAGACCGACACCAGCCGCAACGACTTTGAAGGTCACACTGTCGCCCAATGCAACTTCCACGCTGACCGGATGCACCAGAATGTTCGGCTTAACGCCGTCCACTGTCAGCCTTGCATTCTTTGTGGTAACGCTGCCGCAGGAGTTGCTCACGACGCAACGGTACAGGCAGCCGTTGTTCGATTCGCTCGCCTTGACCGATAAGGTATCCTTGGTCTTACCGCTCCAGGTGACCCAGGAAGCGCCGTTGTCCTTGCTGTATTCCCACTGATACTGCAATCCGCCGCCGGTTGCAACGACCTTGAACTTGACGTTCGTGCCGACCTGTATGGTCTCGTTCGAAGGCTGCTCAACGATTACCGGCATTGTCTCCAGCTCCGACAGGATAAACGGTGCAAAGCTCTGCGCAACGGAATGATGCGTCACGACATATACATCGTCCACAAACGTTTCGGCATCAGCGCCTTCGGAAAGTGCGAAAGCAATTTCCGTCCCTGCTTCCATATCATTTGCCAGTTCAAAATACAGTGTGGCGACTTTGATCGTTTCCGAAACCGCAACGCCTTCCGACGCAAACGAAAAACGGAGAATTCCGGGCACTGTATCATTTAACATCGAGCCGTTGAAAGCCTCGCCTGCGTCCATACGTACAAATGTCAGCTGCGCAGCTTCATACGTCAGATCGAAGGTCAGCGCAAGAAGCGTATCTTCGACCGTACCGTTCAGATTGACGTCAACCGCAAGAAGGTTCTTATTATCCTCCGTGATCAGGTGCTCGCCCACATCGCCGCCAGCAATCAAAAGTGTGAAATCTTCGCCGTCTGCAAATGCAGCCGAGACAGGCGCAACCACCATTAACAGCGAAAGGAGCATTGCCAACAGTTTCTTCATTGATTCTATCCTCCTGCTAAAATGTCCGGATCGTACAGACAAGTCATCGAATTATCGATCAAACGGTTACGCTGTAACGATTCCTTCTCTATAACGATCACCGTGCGCATATCTGTTCACAGTATCGTCATAATTTCTGATATATCATATCATACTCTTTCTGTTTTTGCAAGCATTCTGTAAAAAAAGATACGGTTTATTCTCTACTCCGGAATGGAATCCTTATGCCTGTTTTTTCAATTCTCCAAGATGCCATATCACCTTTCATACCGATCCCGATGCTGCGAAAAAAACTTTCGGGCAGGTCCTTTGAACGCATTATGTTAAGCAGCGCGGCATCGGACGTTGCACTTCCCGCTTCATTTTCCACTATGCAGCGATACTGCCTTCCGTTGAAATTGCCTGCCGCCGTAAAGGCAAATGCCGTTTTGTCATATCCTGCCGACTTACAGTAAACCCATGTTTTACCGTTGTCGCTGCTGTACTGCCATCGGTACTGCAGCTCTGTGCCTACAGCCAATATCCGAAACTCTGCCGTGTCCCCAACGGAAACAGTCACATTCTCCGGCTGTTCCGCGATCATGGGTGCAGCGCCGGAAACCGTCAACCTGGCAGCAGCCGACACCACCGAGCCGTAACTGTTTGTGATTCTGCAGCGATATAGGCAGCCGTTGTTTGTACTGCTTCCCTTGACAGTAATACTTGTATTCGTCTTCCCCGACCACTTGACCCACGAGTCGCCGTTATTTCTGCTGTACTCCCATTGGTACTGCAAACCGGTTCCTCCGGCGACCGCAGTGAATGTCGCACACTTGCCCATATCTGCAGCCGCATCGGTCGGACTGCAAAGAAGCATAGGCTTCGCATTCGAAGCCGTCAGCCTCGCAGGCTCGCTCACGACGCTCCCGTATGCATTGGAAACCGTGCAGCGGTACAGACATCCGTTATTCGTATTGCTTGCCGTGACCGAAACGGACGCCTTTTCCCTGCCGTTCCAAACGGTCCAGCTCTCACCGTTGTTTTTGCTGTACTCCCACTGGTAATGCAATCCGGCGCCGCCCGCCGCAATCTTGAATGTGACTTCCTTTCCGAGCGCTGCAGAAACGTTTTTGGGCTGCATCAGCATTGTCGGCTTGCTGTTGGTCGTCGTCAGCCTCGCCGCTTTCGACACTTGCTTACCGATCGCAAACGTCACGATGCAGCGATACATACAGCCGTTGTTCGTTTCACTTGCCTTAACCGTAAGACTGTCATTCGTTTTCCCGCTCCACTTGACCCAGGAAGTTCCGTTATTCTTGCTGTACTCCCACTGATAACCCGCTGCGCCGACCGCGACGACCCGAAAAGTCGCCGTCTTCCCCAAGGCTGCACGAGCTGCGGTCGGATGCTCAGTGATCCGCGGCATGGCGTCGTCTATCACGTAAGCCGAAATATCCGTAGAAACCGATCGGCGCGTATAGGTTCCGTACCCGGTCTGATCGCTGCGTTTGACAGATTCCGCTTCAATATCGCCGTCGATCGAAACAGTCAGCTCCGTTCCGGTTGCAGCTTCCCGATCTATGCGAAAATAAAAGGAAATCAAAGGCATACCGTCTTTGATGCGGCAGCCGTAATCGGTTGCAAAGAATACTCCGATTCTTCCGTTCCCGGAATTGTTTGCGTTGATCAGCAGCGTTCGTGTCCCGACATTTTGTCCGGATGCGTTCACTGCATATAGAGAACTCCCGCCGAGCGACTGCGAATCGGTCACGTATTCGAGCTGTTCCGGGTCAAACCCGAGTTCAAATGAAAGCGCTGTCAAAAGCTTACTGTCACTTACACCGTTCAAATACAGATCGACCTTCAGCGCTATTGCGTCGTCGATCTCCGCAAGGAATGCGCTTGCATTCCCGCCGGGAACCTTCAGTGTGAAGTCAGCTCCGGATGCCTCCGCTGCCGGAAGCAGTGAGAAAAGAAGAATCCAGATCAGGATCGCTGCAAGCGTTTTTTTCATCAAGGTCAACTCCTTTTCCCCGGCAAACAGCGTCCGCCGACTGTACATAATTTCATATATTGCATTATATCATAGGATCCAATCGGATACAAGGAATTTCTTGCACGCGGGGCAAAAGAACGTCTGTGCCAGGTACAAGAGAAAAAACGCCCTTTTCATCAGGCGTTTTCTGCTTTGATATGGTTTATTGCGAGCTTTACCCAAGTCTGCCCTTATATTCGTAAAGTACGTCCTCATACCTTACATCGTCCAGCCATTTACTCCACAGCATACCGCGATAGGTCGCGATTGCTTTCTCACGGACGCCGGAATACCAGTCTATATCGATGATGCCGGATTCGCCATTTACGCACATATCGCCGTTTGCGCGACGAAACAAATATGCTGTGACCGTCGTATTGCCGTCGTCGTCGGTCACCGCCTGCCCGACAAAGGAATCGATCTCACCGACCTGAAGCGCAGTCGCTTTCGTGTAAACCATCTGTGGAGTGAACAGTTCCGAATGATCCGTTTCACCGATTGCATACGGTGTTTTCAGCGTGCCGCGAAACGGATCCGCATTCTCCTCCGAGTTCATGAGCTCGTCGAAATCGACTTTGCCTTCTTTGACCTTAAGAACGATTTCCTCTGCCTCCTCCGTCGATGCGGTGACGATCTCGATATAATCGATAAAAATGAACCCCTCCGGCACGTAAAGCATCGGCGAATACGTCCCGGTTTGGAATCCTTTCAGATAATACCAGAACATGCCCGGCGTATAAACGGAAGTCTTCGTGCCGTCGTCAGATTCGGTGTACATCGACTGCTCGACGCTCTCACGATAGTACCGCTGCAGCGTTTCCTCATCGGGCGTGACGTTCTCGGCGTAATACTGCTCAAGTTTTGTTCTGTAAAGCTCCGATTCTTCGCCCATGACGATCAGATCGCGGAGCTCCTCCTTCTGCATACCGAGGTTCTGATAATAGGTCGATACCAACAGGATATATGCCTGATCCGTATAATTGCCGGATTCGGTCAGTTGTGCGTGATACTGTTCCTCAACGCCGTCGACATATTCCTGCGCCGACTTCAGGCATGTCGCCTTCTCTTCCGCGGTCAGTACAATGCCGCGCGCCTGCGCCTCCTTGATGTAAATCTTCTGCAGCAGGACCTGTCTTGCAATGCTCTCCTGCAGCGCACGAAGGGTTTCTTCGCTCAGCTTGCTGTTTCCGTAATAACTGGCGAACATCTCAAATGTCGCCCGGTATTCCTTCATGGTAATCTGCACACCGTCCGCGCTTGCCGCAATGACTTCCGTCTGTTCGTCCGCTTTTGCGGGCGGCTCCGTCGGAATGCAGCCTGCAAAGGCCGATGCAGCCAAAAGGATTGTCATAAGCACGGCGATCCCCGCCGTATGCCTTTTTTTCATCATGCTATGATACTCCCTGATTTCATTGCCGTGCCGTCGTCCCTGTTTTGCGGACGACATGCTCTTTTGTTTTATCATAGCGGCGAGTATTTGTCAACAAACCTCTCCGTATGAAAAAGCGCCTTTCAAAAAAGGCGCTTTCATGCCTATGATCAGGTTGCCAGACCGATGACCGCACCGACCACGCCGAGCAGCATCAATCCCGCAAGGATCCAACATACGATCCGGATCGTGCGTTGTTTCATCCGAGTCCTCCCTTATAGTTGTAGATTGCGTCCTCATACTTGATGTCAGACAGCCAATCGTTCTGAAGGTCATTGAATTTTTCCGAGACGAACTCAGTCTTGACGGTCTCACGGAAATCAACGAAATAATCCATATCGATGATCCGCGCTTCCTTGTCCATAAAGATGCTTTCGCCGTCCGCGCGACGGAAAACGTACACTGTATAACTCTTCGTGCCGTCTTCGGCGGTCTTTTCATCGACAAAAGCGCCCATTGCGCCGATCTCAAGTTCAGCAGCCTTTGCATAGACCTCGTCCGATTCAAACAATTCCTTGTGATCCTTTTCCGCGATCGGATAGGGTCCGTTCAGTTTGTTCGCAAAGGGATCCTTGTTGTCCTCGGAGTTCTGAAGCTCTTCGAAATTAAGCTCACTCGAATTGATCTTATCAATGACCTCGTTGGCTTCTTCGGCCGTATTCTTCTCAAGCTGGACGAAATCAATGAAAATAAATCCTTCGGGCAGGTATAACATCGGTACATCGGCGTTAGTCCGGAACTTTTCAAGATACTCCCAGACCTGGCCGTCCGTGTACTTAAGTTCCTTTGTGCCATCCGCTTTCTCGTTGTACATCGCCGCCTCAGCCGCATCACGATAATACTTCTGAAGAGTCTCTTCGTCCGGCGTGTTTTTCTCCGTAAAAAGATCGCTGTATTTCTTCGCGTATAACTCCGCTTCCTCGCTCATCTGTATGAAATCCATATACTGGTTTCGATTCATGCCGAGATTCTTATAATACTCGGCTATCTGCTTGTCAAATTGCGTTTTTGAATACGAACCCTGCTCGACCATCTGGTTCTTGAGCTGATTTTCCGTGGACTCGACGTACTCTTTTGCAGACTTTTCGCATTCCGCGATTTCATCTTTCGTCAGAGTGATGCCCTGTGCCTTTGCCTCTTTGATGAAAATCTTCTGCAAAAGACCCTGCTTTGCAGAACTCTCCTGAAGCAACTTCATGGAATCGCCGGTTACCGTGACTCCATAATACTTATAGATCTGTGCCTGTGAATCGAACGCCACGCGATACTCGCCCATGGTGACTTTCTCACCATCCGCCGTTGCCGCAGTCGCTTTTCTCTGGAAGCAGTTCATGCCTGCGCTGTCCTTCTGCAGTGTGACGCTCAGAAAGATCGCTGCTGCGATTACCAGTGCGACGAGAACGCCGATCAGAATGTTGCGGGTCAGTTTCTTCTTGCCTTGTTGGCTCATTGTCTTTTTGCTCATTTGGTTCTCCTCATATTTCCGAATGGAATCTTTTGAATTTTACTCTTTTCCACTACGCTTGTCAACCGTTTATTCAACCTCCCGCGCAGAAAGAAGACGCAAAAATGCCGCCATGCCGCCGGTCTTTCCTTTATCACGCCGATGCGAGTACAGCCGCTCGTCCTCAAACGTGCAAACGCCCATCAGGTGGATGTGCTCCGGAACGACGCCGCATTCCAGAAACTGCGCTGTCGCGACCTGCCAGAGATCGACCGTCGCACGGCCTCTTTGGTTCACGCCGCGAAGATCGCACTGCGGGAACGCGGTCTCGAAGCTCTCCGCAACATCGTCGCCGACCTCAAAGCATTTCGGACAGATCGAAGGCCCGACGCCGCAGACGATATCCTTTGGGTCGGAGCCGATCGCCGTCTGCATCGTTCTGATGACCTCGGTGCCGATGCGGTCCAGCGCGCCGCGCCAGCCCGCGTGGCAGAGCCCGATCCCGTGTTTCACCGGATCGTAGAAATAGAACGCCATGCAGTCGGCATGTCCGGTGATCAGCGTGACCTCCGGGTCGTCGGTCACAAGCCCGTCGCAGAACGGGAGCGGCTCGCGGTCATAGCCCCTTCTGCAGTCGAAACGGTTCACGCAGAGCACCGTCGTGCCGTGCTCATAGGTGTCCATGACCATGCTGTCCAGCGGGATATTCGCCGCGTCACAGAAGATGCGGTAGTTTTCCATCACGTTCTCACGCTGCTCCGGCCGCGTGAAGCTCAGGTTCAGCGAGGAAAAGCAACCCTCGGAGACGCCGCCGGTCCGCGCCGAAAAGCCGTGGTCGATCCCCGGGTACGCCGAAAACGCCGGGATCGTATAGATACCGACGTTGTTTACTTCCCGATAGGCATGCGCGGGAACGATCGACCGAAAGATGCGGGTGAATTCTTCGCGCGTCATTTTTCGTTCAGAAGCCGCTGCAGTTCCTGCAGGAAGGTCTGCGAATCCTTGAACTCGCGGTAGACCGACGCAAAGCGCACATATGCGACCTCGTCCACGTCGCGGAGCTTCTTCATGACCAGCTCGCCGATCGCTTCCGTCGAGACCTCGGAATCCAAAGAGTTATTGATCTCGCGGCAGATCTCGTCGACCAGACGGTTCTGCACGTCCGCGGGGATCGGGCGCTTTTCACACGCCTTGCGGATGCCGACCGCGACCTTCTCGCGCTCGAACGGCTCGCGCCGCCCGTCGCGCTTGACGACCATGACCGGATTCTCCTCGATGCGCTCCCAGGTCGTGAACCTGCGGCCGCAGCCGATGCACTCCCTTCGCCGACGGATCGCGCTGTAATCTTCATTCGGACGCGAGTCGATGACCTTGCTGTCCGTCCCTCCGCAATACCGGCACTTCATAGGGCTGCCCTCCTTGTATTGATGCGATACTTATTTAGGATAGTATAGCACAGTACAAAAGAAACCCGAACCCGTCCGGACGCGAATTTACGGATTGTTCAGAAATTACGGCAGCTCGACCAGGATCACGTCCTCGCCGAGCTTTTTGATCTTATTGAACGGGATCGCCATGCCCTCGCGGCCCTTCAAAAGCCCGAACATGCGCGAGCCGCCCGGCACGATGATCGCCCGCACCTCCCCCGCGCACGGATCAAACTCGAGATCGCTGACGTTCCCGTAGCGCTCCCCCGTACAGATATTGATGACCTCCCTGCTCTTCAGTTCCGAAAACAGCATACGCGCTCCGCTCCTCTCTTTTCTGACTTGAAGTTCCGTCGTCGTTTCCATGGCAGACCTCCGTTTCCGTTACAGGATATGCGCGCTCCGTCCCGAAAAGAATCACATTTTTCCGACAGTTTTCATACGGTGACAGTAAAGAACCAAGGAGGAATCTACGATGCAACGATCTAATGCTGGCGGCGGGACCTGCTGTTTTACGGACCGCGTTCCCGCCGTCGATCCCACCACGGTCGATAACGTCGTGCCCGCGGGCGCCGTTTCCTCGGCGAATCCCTGCGGCATGCCGAGCGGCGGCAGCGGCTGCGCGCCGGCGACCGTTTATTTCCCGACCCAGGTGTACCGCGCGGGCTTCTGCCCCTGCGAAGCGCTTGCGCACGGTACCCTTTTTCCGGAGCTCGTCTCCGATTATCCCACATGCCGGAACGGGGAGGTATAAGATGACAAACTGCAATGAACAGGCGCTGCTTACGAAGATCGGCGAAGCGCGCTTCGCCTGCGTCGAGCTGCAGCTCTATCTCGACACCCACCCCGAGGACCTCGAGGCAAAGAACGACTTCAACAGCTACGCGGAAGCGCTGCAGCGCCTTTGCGCGGAATACACGGAAAGCTACGGACCGCTGGAAAACTTCGGCAACAGCACGCACGACGCGGGCAGCTGGGTCTACCAGAAGTGGCCGTGGCAGAACTGAGGAGGCAAGCTTATGTGGATCTATGAAAAACGACTGGAATACCCCGTCCGCATCACCAAGCCCGACCCTAAAATGGCAAAGCTCCTGATGGCGCAGTACGGCGGACCTGATTCGGAGCTCGGCGCGGGGCTCCGCTACCTCACGCAGCGCTATTCGATGCCGGACGACCGCATCCGCGCGACTCTGACGGACATCGGCACCGAGGAAATCGCCCACTGGGAGATGATCGCGACGATGATCACGCAGTGCATGCAGGGCGCAAGCCTCGAGGAACTCTCCGCCGCAGGGCTCGACGGCTACTATACGATGCACGGCACCGGCGTCTTCCCCGCCGACCCGAACGGCGTGCCCTTTACCTCCGCCTATATCGCCTGCACCGGCGATCCGATCGCGGATCTATCCGAGGACATGGCGGCCGAGCAGAAGGCGCGGGCGACCTATGAGCATCTGATGAACATGACGAACAACAGCCAGATCATCGAGCCGCTGTACTTTCTTCGCGAGCGCGAGATCGTACACTATCAGCGTTTCGGCGAGTGCCTCGAGATCATGCAGGCGATCAAGACCGGCCGCAGCGCTCCCTCCTGCCGCTGCACGAGACGGCGCTATTGACCACTCCCCTTTCCGGGAACATGAAACGGGGCGAAGCCATTTGGCTTCGTCCCTTCGTTATATTTCACCGCAAGGCATTAAGTCGTGCGCTGCCTTTCTTTATTTCCGCTTCATATTCCTTCTCTCTGCGGAAACTGTGACACTTGGTTATGCAGCGTCCGTCAGCTTCAGCTTTTTGACTTTCTTCAGCGCGATCGCGTTGACGATGACCGTGAATACGATCGTCATCAGCGCGCCGATCGCCCATGCGAAGATCGACGGATGGCGGTCAAACTGTACATAGCTCTGCTCCAGCGAGCGTACGATCTTATAGCCGATGCCTGCACCGAGTCCGATGCCGAGCAAAATACCTACTGCAGTCGTGACGACCGTTTCGCGCAGAACGTAGCCGATGACCTCCCGGACCGTAAAACCGTTGATTCGCATGATCGTCAGCTCCGGCAGCTTCTGCATGATATAGATATTCGTCAGGTTCATCAGCACGACGCCTGCCATGACCGCCGCCATGAAGATGAACAGCAGCACGACCATGTTCATCACGCTGGTCGCCGTTTCAAACAGCGTTTTAAAGGAATCGGAATGCGTGTAGCTCTCATACCCCTCGATCGTGCCGAGCTTTTCGAGCAGCGGATCGAGCTCCGTACCGTCGAGCCGGATCAAAAATGCGTTCGTTTCCGGATTGTGTCCGAACAAGTTCCGAAAGCAGGCGTCGCTCATGTACATCGTTCTTTCGGTATAAACATTGAAGATGCCTGCGATTTTCGTGTGCGCCGTCTCCGAGCCGTTCAGGATGATCTCTATCGGATCGCCTGCCTTGACGTTATAGTTTTCGGAAAACCGCTTTGAGACCAGTACGCCCTCCTCGGTCGGTGGAATCGGTTCGCCGGTTTTGATGTCGGCAATGCGTATCATCTCGTTGATCGCGGAAAGATCTCCGACGTACAGCTCCTGCATATCGAGGTCCTTGATGTGCACGGTCACGTTCTTCCTGAGAACGGGACAGCTCTTTGCGCCTGCGTCCTTCAGGATCCGTGCGACGGTATCCGGTGCATCGGCGTTCGTTTCGGGATCGAGCGACACCATGCCGTCATAATGGATGATCTCGCTGAGCTGCAGTTTCAGCGCATTGCTGACCGCGTTTCGGAGCGTGATGCCGATAACGACCAGCGCGCAGCAGCCCGCGACACTGACGATCGTAACGAGCACGCGGCGAAAATCCGTACGCATATTCAGAAGAATAAGGCGCGAATACAGCGACAGCGCGGACCGTTTGCCGGACGCCGCTTTGTTCCTGCCCTTCGGAACCGACTGCTGCATCAGCCTGATCGCCGGTGTGCGCAGCAGCTTTGCGCATGCAAACCAAATGGAGAAAAATGCCAAAGCAACGCCTGCGAAAAACACGATCGCCGTCGGAAGCACAGCCATTGCCGGTTTTCTCAGATCGAAATCGAAATAGAGGTTATAGCCGTTGGTGATGAAGCTCTGAATCCAGAACCGCGCGATCAGCAGACCGATCACACAGCCGAGCAGTGTTGCCGAGATCCCGAACAGCAGGTATTTCGCGAAAATCTCACGGTTGAAGAAGCCAAGCGCCTTCGTCGTCCCGATCTGCCTGCGCTGTTCGTCTACCATCTTGCTGATCGTTGCATAGATGACAAGCGCGCCGACCAGAACGAACAGAAGCGCAAAGGTCATTTCCATGCTCTTCAAGTTGTCCGCAGCGGTCCCGAGCTGCACAAAACCGACGTTCCCGAAGCCGTCCATCACGATCCAGTTGCATGGACCGAGTGCGTCGGCACGTTTTTGCGCCTCTGCGAGCGCTTCCCGGCCTTCACTGTACTGTTTCAGTCCGTCCGCATAATCCCGTTCGCCATCCTCAAGCTTGATACGCGCATCATCGAGTTCCCGGCGGCCGTTTTCAAGGTCGATAAGCCCCTGCGCGTACTGTGCTTCCCCGTCGTTGTACTGCCGAAGTCCGTCCTCATATTGCGCAAGTCCCTCGGCGTACCGCGCCTCGCCCTCCTGATACAGCTTAAGCGCGCTCTCGTATTTTGCAAGTCCGTTGCGGTACTGTTTGAGTCCCGAAAGATAGGTCCCGTGTCCGTTGTCCCACTTGGTGCATCCGTCGGCGAGCGCGTCGTACTGCGATTGATACTCGCCCGCGAGCGACGCAACGCGGTCGGCAAGGAGTTTCCGTGCAACTTCCGGATCGTAATCACCCTCGCCGCCGAACTGTTCGAACGCTTTGCGCAGTACGCGGTCCGGAATCTGCACTGTGTGCATGAGCTGATCGATCTTGTCGGACAACGATGAGCCGAGATTGATTTTGAAATTGTCCGTAATCCAAAAATCGCTTGCGGAAACGCCGGAACTGTTCGGATTCGCCTGCTTCGGCTTCGCCCAGGCAATCCACTGGGAAGAATCCTCACCGATAATGTCATCAAGCCCGGTATGCAGCTTGTTCCGAATCTGCGTCTTGGCATTCTCGATCGTGTTCCAACCGGAAACGAGCTGCCGTTTTGCCGAATCGAGTTTCGTTTCCGTCTCCTGAAGCTGCGACTCGCCCGTTTCAAGCTCAGCTTTTGCCGTGTCGAGCTCCGCGCGGCTGTTCTGAAGCTGCTGTTCGGCATTCGCAAGCTGCTGCTTGACTTCGTCCAGCTGTTTCCGTGCGTCTTCGAGCTTTTTTTTGCCTTCCTCGTAGTCCCGCTCGCCCTCCGCAAGCTGTTTTTTGCCGTCGTCGAGCTCCGCACGCCCGTTTTTGAGCTTCACTTCGGCTTCGTCAAGCGTTCGGCGGTTCTCGTCGATTATCGTCTGCGCCTGTGCCTTGACCGATTCCTCGCGGCGCGGCGCTAAGGTCTTTGCTGCCGTTTCCATCCGTTCGCGTACCTCGACCGACGCCGTCCGGTATTCGGCCTCAAATCGGTTCAGGTCGATCGTACGGTCTGCCATGATCAAAGCCTTCATAAAGCAGCCGTCCAGCGCATCCTCATCGAACGCCGCGGGCGTTACGATGATGTATTGCGTTTCCGGAATGCTGTTGCAGACATGATCCGGATGCAGAACTGCGCCGCATATGGAAAACGAATCGGTTCTGAGGTACTGCGGCGTCGCGCCTTCGGCGCTCGCGACCGCGACCGTATCGCCGACCTTCCACCCCATCTGGTCCATCAGCCGCTGTTCTACGGCGCATTCGGCGTCGTTTTCCGGCAGACGCCCTTCATATACGGTCGGGATGTTGATCCGTTCCGTCTTGGAAATCACATAAGCGTCCGTGCGGGTATCATCGGACGCCACCTTGACGGAAATCATATAAATGCCTTCGACGTCTTCCACGCCCTCCGTATTCCGGACAACGTCCATATCCGCTTCGGAGAGCAGCATTGTGGAAACGATCTCAACGTCACGGAATTTCGTGTCGCGATAAAAGGCGGTGCCGTTTCTCCGGAGCGCAGCCGCCGCGTATTCGATCCCGAGAAAAATCGTCACGCCGAGCGCGGCGATCACGATGATCGACAAAAATGAGATCTGTAATCTCAGGATATTCCGGATCGCGTCCTTAAACTGTGTCTTCTTCATAACGGATCACCAGACAAGCTCCTCCGCATGGACCGGATGCAGATTCTTTTTGATGCTTGCGATCTTTCCGTTGCGCACCTTCACCACACGATCCGCCATCTTGGCGATCTCGGGGTTGTGCGTGACCATCATGACCGTCGCGCCTTCATTGCGCACGATCTCCTCGACGACCGACAAAACCTCGATGCTCGTCGTGTAGTCGAGCGCCGCGGTCGGCTCGTCGGCAAGGATCAGTTTCGGTTTCTTGACGATCGCACGCGCGATCGAAACGCGCTGCTGCTGGCCGCCGGACATCTGCCCGGGGTAGTTTCCCGCGCGTTCGGAAAGGCCCACCTTTGCGATCGCGTCCGCCGCGTCCATCGGCTCCTTCACGAGCTCTGCGATGAACTGCACGTTCTCGAGCGCGGTCAAGTTCGGCATCAGGTTATAGGATTGGAAGATGAAGCCGATATACTCGCGGCGGTACTTTGTCAGCTCTGCGTCCGACGGATGCGAAAAGTCCTTGCCTTCGACCGTCAGTGTGCCGTCGGTTAAGAAATCCATACCGCCGACGATGTTCATCATAGTGGACTTGCCGCAGCCGGATTCGCCGAGCACGACCACGAATTCGTTCTTGTAAATGTCGAGGTTGACGCCCTTCAGGACCTGCAGCACGCCGTCGCCGGACGGGAACTCCTTGGTGACGTTCCGGAGCGTCGCAAGAACCTCCTTCTGTTCGCCGAGGTTGACGATCAGCCCTTTTTCATCGATCGTTATCGCGGCGAGCGACGCCATGCGTTCGCAAAGCTTCAGCTCCTCCGCGTCATAGAGCGAGCCGTCCTTCTTATTGACGATTTGCACGCAGCCGATCACGTCATGCAGATTGTTGAGCGGCACACAGATCATAGTCTTGGTGACGAGCCCGTTGTCGTCGAACACGGAGCCCTCGAAGCGCGAATCGTTCGCTGCATCCTCTACGATCACGGACTTGCCGGTCTTGGTGACAACGCCCTCGATCCCGAGTCCGTTTTCCACCGTGATGTTGGAAATGTCCGCCGGACCGATGTGAAACATCGGGGTCAGCCGGTCCGTTTTGGAATCCAGAAGCCAGATCGCGCCGGCTTCGCTGTTCAGTGTCTTGACGATGATCTCCAGACTGCCGGAAAGCGCGTCGTCAAGGTTGTCCACCTCCAAAAGCTGCTCCATGATCTGCCATGTCGCTTTGGTGAATCGTTTTTCATCTGCCATGGTTCCGGTCTCCTTTATTGTCAAATGGTCGTTTCAATTTTGTGCGGTCCGATGAAAAGCGCACCGCAGTCCGAAAAGGGCGCTCTAAGGTCGTGAAGGACCGGTTCGCATCAGTTCTCGGTAAACGCCGCTTCATAGTCCTCCGACGTTCTGCCGCCGTTGATGTCGAATCCTTTTTTGAAGCTGTACTGCGAGACGCCGGTCTCCACACAGTAATTTATGTCATCCACTTTGAAGACCCGAATATACAGGTCTTCATTTTTTAAAGTTTTTTCCGTATCGTCAGGATGTTTTGTCCGAATTTATATGCATAGTCCATGCCGTCCATGGTCTTCTTCACCAGAAAGATGCCCAACCCGCCGATCGGTCTGTCCTCTGCGGAAAGATGCACATCCGGGTCTTTCTTCTCCAGAGGGTTATAGGGCATCCCCTTGTCCAGGAAGGTCAGGGTCGCCGTTTTTGACGCCTGCTCGTATCCGAACCGCACGGTGACGGGACCGGTCCCCGGTGCATAGGCGTACTGGGAGATGTTCGCCATGATCTCGTCGATCGCCACACCGATCTGCATCTTTGCCTTCGGCGGGCAGTCGACAGCGTCCAGCTCCGCTTCGACGAAATCGGTCACCGCAGGGATATTTCCGACCGCGGCTTCCACGGTCAGCGCCTTCACGGACGCAGCGGCCTTCGGTCCCTTATATTCGAGGCAGAGCATGGTGAGATCGTCGAACTGCTCCGCCTCCTGCACAAAGTCGTCCACCGCCCGGCGTACGCTGCGCAGGATCGCCTCCGGCGCTTCGTCCTTGGCGTCGTTCAACGCGGCGACCATCCGCTCGGAACCGAAAAGCTCGTTCTTCGCGTTGCTCGCTTCGGGCACACCGTCCGTATAGACGAAAATCTTTGCTCCCGGCGTCAGTTGAACCTCATATTCCCGATACCGGGCGCCGCTCATGCCGCCGATCACAAGACCGTGCTTATCCTTCAACAGGGCAAAGTCTCCGTCCGGCTCCTTGATCACCGGATATTCGTGTCCCGCGTTTGCCGCCGTGAGCTTGCCGGTGGAGATCTCCAGGATCCCCAGCCACACGGTGACGAACATCTGTTCCTGATTGTTGGAGCAGATCGCCTCGTTGGTCTTGGTCAAGGTCGCCGCCGGACCGTGTCCCAGCATGGCGCAG
This sequence comes from Christensenellales bacterium, assembly GCA_045114775.1. Lineage (GTDB taxonomy): Bacteria > Bacillota > Clostridia > Christensenellales > CAG-138 > UBA3792. Next base: position 66,433 of record JBGULC010000028.1, read on the forward strand.
CTCTGCAGGATGATCTTGGAAGCCATCATGAACAGCGCCGCCGGCACGCCCTTTCCGGACACGTCGGCGATGACCAATCCCAGATGGTCCTCGTCGATCAGGAAGAAATCGAAGAAATCGCCGCCCACTTCCTTGGCGGGATCCATGGAAGCATAGAGCGCGAACTCCGGCCGGTCGGGGAAAGGCGGGAACAGATGCGGCACGAACGCCGCCTGAATGCGGGTCGCGAGAGACAGCTCCGTGCTGATGCGCTCCCGTTCGGCGGTGATCTGCGTGATATCCGAGATGTAGGTCTCGATCTGCTCCTCCATCGTGTCGATGGACTTTGCCAGCTGCCCGATCTCGTCCTTGTTGCGGATGACCTCCTGCAGCTTCTGCGCGGACGCCGTATTCTCCCGGGAGAACCGCGCCGCCTCCTCCGTGATCAGATTGACGGGACGCAGCAGCACCCGATGCAGGTATAAGCTCTGTCCCAGGATCACGAGCAGCACCAGCGTCACGACGGCAAGCGCGATCTTGTTGAGGAAGGTGCTGCGTACGCCGGCGAGGATGTCCATCTGCCGCTGCACGCAAAGGATCCCCTTCACGCTGCCGTCAGACCCCAGAAGCCCGATCATGGCGGTGATGTGCGAATCGGTCTCGATGTTGCCCTTGTCCCGGATCACCAGCTCCCGATCCGCTTCCAGCTCGTAGAGCGCGCGGTATTTTTCCCGATACTCGTCGTTGGTGGTGTCCCGCACGAAGCCGAAATCGTACTTGGTATAGGAGCTGTCGTGATCGATCGTTGAGAACAGAAAGGTGATATGCCGATAATCCGACCGGTCGGGCTCGATCACATAGATGAAGGTGGACCCGGACGTATTGCACAGGTGGTCCAGCCGATCCCATACCTCCTTGTATGCAGGGGTGACGCCGCCGCTTTGGGCGTATTCGTCTATGTTATCGGCGTCAACGAGCTCGGCGGCTGTTTGCGCCGTCAGAAAAGCGCCCTCCGCGTACTGATTCAGCAGCGCGTCGGTGAAGGTCCGATAGCCGATGATGCCGACGACCACGGAAAACAGCACCAGCAGCAGCACGATGCCGGCTATGCTCTTGACGGTAATGTGTTGTCGCAGCCACTTCATGGAATGCTCTTTTCCCTTTCCCGCGCAGAGGTCATTCAACGGTCAGGATGTCCGAAAAACCGGTGACTTCGAAGATCTCCAGGATCATTTCATTCGCATGGATCACCTTCATGGTCCCCTGCCGGTTCATCGTCTTCAGCGCCGCAAGCAGCACGCGAAGCCCCGCCGAAGAGATGTAATCGAGCTTCTCGAAATCAAAGGTCAGCTCCTCCACGCCAACGAGCGCGTCGTTCAGCACCGTCTCCAGTTCCGGCGCGGTCGTCGTGTCCAGTCGCCCTTCGAGGGCGATCGTCAGCGCTTTTTCATTTTTGGTTTGCAGAATCGTCATTGCTTTGCTCCTTTTCTCCCGCTATGGGTTATCTGATGATTCGTTCCGGTCCGTGAAAACCCGGATACCGGCGCCGCAAAACGCGCGGCGCCGGATATGCTTCGGTCGGACCGCTTACGGTCTGCCGTAATAGAACTCGGTCGCGGTCACGTTTTTCTGGATCAGAACGGAGCTCTGATGAAACGCCGCGATCAGGTCGTCCGCAGCGGCGTGAACGGCTTCCGCGCTCGTGTCGCTCAGATAGATCACGATCGTGTATTCGCGATAGAGCATCTCTCCGTCTGCCCAGCCGCCGTTCGCCTCCTGGATCGTCCAGCCGCCGACATGCTTGAGCAGGATCTCCTCCGCTTTCGTTTTGGCTTCGTCCGGCGTGAACACCGGCTCGTTCGTATCCTTATCATTCGTACCGAGATACATGACGTACTGCACGTCCCCCGCTGCCTGCTTCGGCAGCAGCGCAACGATCATTCCCGCGACCGACAGGCACAGCGCGACGGCGGCAAGAACGATTGCAGCGACAGATCTTTTATTCATAACGGTAAACACCGCTCGGATCGTACCCGCGTCCGTTACATCTGCTGATGCAGCTTGCGGAACTTCGGGGATTTGGAATCGAGCATTTTGAAGCTCTCCTCCGACGGAATATCGTTCTTGCCGGAGTCGATGTAGTTTCTCAGCACGCCGACCAGCACGAACGGCTTGATAAAGACCGAGTGGATGATCGCCCACATGATGATCCCGATGAGCGTCGCAAAAGCGATGGGCAGCGTTTGGGGATTTGTGAGGATCTTACCGAGCCAGTTCGTCGTATCGGTAAGATTTTCCGCCATCCACGCCGCAAGCGGTTCATAGAACGTCTGTCCCTTCAGGATCAGGTAGGCGATAACGCCGAATATGCCGCCGATCCCGAGCAGAGAAACAAGGCCCATGCCGAACACGCGGCCCATGTTCTTGGCAAACGTCTTGCCGTGCTTGAAGAACAGCACCGCGCCTTCGCACGCCGCCTTTGCGGGCTTGACCTCCTTGCGGTAGAAGACCCAGCCGAGGCAGCAGTCGCAAAGGTAATTGACGATCGTCTGCATGGCGGAGCTTACCGCGCTGCCGACCGCGCCGCCGGTGTCGCCGCCGATGCTTTCACCGAGCTTCGTGACGCCGCGGCCGATCTGGTTGAAGATGCCCCGGATCACGCCGGTGATCGCGTAGAACGCCGCAACGGTCGCAAAGCGCTCTTTCACGACCTTCTTGCCCTCCTTGATGACGTTGTCGGGCAGTTCGCCTTCGGCAACGCCACGGGTCATCATGGCGATCTGTCCCGCTTTCAGCGAATAGGAAATGAACCGCGTGATGAGGATCATCAGAGCGACGCCGATCACCGCGCCGATCAACAAACCGATCGGCCCGTTCTGCGCGAATTTTTCACCGAGGAAATACCCGAGCGTTCCCGCGCCGAGAAGCAGCGCAACCGAAATGATGTCCCAGAACACGCGGCGCAGAGAGAAGCCGAGCGTCTTTTTGTAGATTTGTTTGTTGTCCATAGTTGCCTCCTAATCCTTATCTTTTATTTTCATGTGTTTATGAACAGTCCCGTAAGATTCACGGGATCTCAGCCCTTCATTGCGTTGAAGAGGATCTTGCGGGATCCGCCCTTATCGTCCGTTGCGCCGCTGCGCGCGAACGCGAGCGCGACGACAAACAGCAGATCGAGGTTCTTCTCGCTCGTGAAGATGCGGTAGAAGCCCGGAACCGGGACCTTGTTCGCGACCGCATGCTCCTCCGCGTCCTCCTCATGGACGTACTGACTCGAGGCCTCGATATAGCCGATCTCCGCGCCGTCTCTCGAAACCGTGTAGGACGGGAACAGAACCTTGCCCTGCGCAAAGCGGGATTCCACCTTGACGCCGTTCTTTTTGAGGTGCTTCCAGATGTCCTCGCCGTCCAGCGAGAAGGTGTAGTGGTTGTCGAGCAGGAAGGAATCCCAGTCGGTCTCCTCCTGGTGCCCGACAAGATGCGCCTTGGTCGTGCCGTGCTCGTGGTCGATGAAGTCGAAGCCGAACGGACCCGCCAGCGTGAACTTCGTCATCTTTGCTTCGTAGAGAACCTTGCGGTCCTTGTCCTCGATGCGGTGCCCGTACTTCGGCGTGCCGAGATCGGTCAAGAAGTACAGCTCTCGCTGTTCGCCCTGCTCGGACGGCGCATAGACGGTCTCGCCCTGTGTTTCCTTGAGCTTTTTGACGTCGATCTTCTTTTTGACCGTGAGTCCGACCACTAAAAGCAGGATGACCGCGCCCGCGATCATAAGATAGATGCCGAAGCCCTTAGAGGACGTGATCTTTGCGGGATTCTGCGGATCGTACTGGATTTTGATGGTCTTGCCCACCTCGTAGGAGGGGCTGTCGGAATCGAGCTGCGTCGTGTATTCCTTGCCGCCGACCGTATACTTCACGGTCACGATCCGTCTGACGTCGTTTGCGGTGCCCGGATCGGGAATGTAATCGGGGTCGTTTTCGATGGAAACGATGGTTGCTTCCGCCTTTTCATAGCCCTTCGACCGGAAGAACGTGAAATAGACGCCGACGCCGAGCGCGATTGCGGCAAGAATCGCCGCGAAGATTTTCAAACCGGGTCCTTTGAATGAGAACACTGTTATTTCCTCCTGTTAATTGGATTGTTTCCTTGCTGCCGTCAATCAGGCCTCACAGAATTTGTTTTCAACATTTCAGTATAGCAAAGCATGTCCAAAGGATGTCCAAAGAAACAGCCGCTTTTCTCAAAAAACTTGAAAAAAGCGGATTCCGTCTCTGAATTATATCAGTTTAGTTTTTATTATCTATTTCGGAAAGGATGCTTTCCGTCAAGCTCGCCCAGGTATAGGTGCTCATATATTCTCCCCGGTACGCGTTGATCGCCTCGCTGTCGCCCGCATGGAACCGGTATGCATCGCAGGTGAGCGTCTCCGGTCTGACGCGGAGAATCCCTTTGCTCATTTCCATGATCTCCTCAGCGCCGTACTCCCGCAAGGTATCCCGCAAAGAACGGATGTAGGTATCAAGCTGCTTCTGCATGCCGCGATCGTACGGGCGATCCTCCCATATCGCGGCAAAGAGCTCCGCCCGCGTGACACCGGAACCTTGCCGGTCTACCAGATATGCCAGAATCTCCTTGCTTTTCGCCAGTTTGAAATGCATGATCCGGTCCTTCACAAACACATCGAAGGAACCGAAGGTCTTGATCCGTATCTGTTCGGATGTCTCGGACCGTTTCCCCTCGCACAGATAACGCACCTCCGCCGCGAGTTTTTCTAAAGACACCGGCTTCAAAAGATACCCCGTCGGATGCACTGCATACGCGTCGAAAGCATATTCTTTGTACGCGGTCAGGAACAAAATCGCCGTTTGCGGATGCAGCTTTTTGATCCGCGCGGCAAGCGTGATGCCGTCGATTTCCGGCATATTGATATCGAGGAGGACAAGGTTGACAACATGCTCTGAAAGCCAATTCAGCGCATCCTGCGCCCTTGTAAATCCCCGGATCTCGTCGATCTCCGGCAGGCTTTCGCATTGATGTACCGTATATTCGACCGCCAGCGGCTCGTCGTCGATACAGATCGCTTTCACGGTTTTCTCTCCTTTCCTTTCCCCGCTGCATCCGGGATGAACAGTGTGACGTCGGTGCCTTTTCCGATCTCGCTTCTTAGAATCATTGTGCCGCCGCACATCTGCTCAATGCGTTCTCTGACATTTTGAATCCCGATATGTGCTTCTCCGTCGGGCCGCTCTTTGACCGGATCAAAACCGACCCCGTTGTCCTCAATCGTGATCCGGTGTCCGCCCGTCTCATGCGCGGTAGAAACTGTCACGCGTCCCTCCCTGCAGCTTCGGACCCCGTGCCGGATCGCGTTCTCCACGAGCGGCTGGATCGTCAAAGCAGGAATCGAAAACGCATCGTCCTCGATCCGATACTCCACACGGATCTGCGGAAAGCGGAGCGCTTCGATCTCCGCATACAGCCGCGTATGCTCCAGCTCCTTCTTGATCGGGATCAGATCGGTCCGGTCAAGCGTTTCCAGATTCTGCCGGAGGTATGTGCTGAAATCCTCCAGGATGCGGTCTCCCATGGGCGGGTCCTTTGCGTACAGCGCGCGGATGGTGTTGAGCGCGTTGAACAGAAAGTGCGGCTGGACCTGCGTCATCATGATTTGAATGCGCTGCGTTGCCATGAGGTCGCGTTCATGCGCACGGACGAACTGCAGATGCAGCCAAATATAATAGAAGACGGTGCTGATCACGATGCCGACGGTCAAAAACGTGACCGGAGAACGGAGATCTGTTGCGAATACGGAATCCATCAGAACACAGGCAATGATCAGCAGTGCGTTCAGCAGCGGGATCCACATTTCCGCTTTTTTGATCCGACGAAACGCGCGGACCGTGATCCAAAGCAGGCAGAACAGCAAAACGCCGCTGACGACGTGACAGCTGTAGCCCAGCGGTCCGCGAAGGAAGTGGTTGGTTTCATCAATGGAAAAGCTGACGCCGGAAAACAGCGCCGTAGAATAGATCAGCGCATTGGCGCCGACCAGCGTCCAGAAAGGCCAGATCCTGCGCTTTGTGCCGAACAGGTACATAAACAGCACAAGGACTGCCGGACGAACGGAATACCCGTAGATCCCGAGGATCGTCCTCGCCACGCGCTGCGTGCTGTCCTGCTCCACCCAAAAATCGAGGACATTCTGCGCAACAAGCGTCACGACCAACGCGGCGATGATCAGCATGACCCGTCGATACTCCCGACGGATATACGGGTCGATCACGACCGTGATCGACAGCCCGAGCAGAAGCAGCAGCAGCGGCACAATCGCAACAAGCGTATCATAATTGACGGTCATACCCCTGCTCCCCCTTCTGCCGTTTCTCCGTCATGATCCGTTTGTCGGTTTTCCGATCGGATGACTGAGTAAATCTATAGTATCAGAAAACAGAAAGATTATCAATGTGTTTCGGCATGTTCGGGCGCGCTTCAATTTGCTTTACCGTTTTCGCTTGAGATCGCCCGTCGCCGGGTTGTCGATCAGGCTGCCGTCCTCCGCAAAGCGCGAGCCGTGGCAAGGGCAGTCCCAGCTGCGTTCCTGCTCGTTCCAATGCAGCGCGCAGCCGAGATGCGGACAGCGCGGCGCGGTCGGCGTGACCCAGCCTAAAAGCGCCTCTCCTGCGTTCGAAAGCAGCTTCGGCCGCAGCACGGTCCGCAACGGAGAGAACATCTCCTCGTACGGATTCTCCTTGCCGGTCATCAGATCGCACAGAAGCTTTGCCGCAGCCATGGAGCCCGTCATGCCCCACTTGTTGAAGCCCGTCGCAACGTACAGGTCCTTCGTATTCCGGGAATAGCGTCCGACATACGGAACGGAATCGAGCGTCATGCAGTCCTGCGCCGCCCACGCGCAGCGCACGGTCGCCCTGTGGAAATACAGGTCCGCGACGTCCCTGAGCTCCCGGTATCCGCCGCCCTTCTTCCCCGTCCGATGACTGCCGCCGCCGACCAGCAGCAGATTCCCGTAATTGCGAAACGACAGGCCCTTTTCGTCGTCATCCAGATACATTCCTTCAAGCTCAGCCGCGTTTTCAAGCGCAAGCACATAGGAACGGTGCTGATACTGCTTCATGAAGTACATCCCGTGCTTGTTCAGAAACGGAAAATGCGTGGCGACGATCATACGGTTTGCAAAGACGGTCCCGCCGCTCGTTACCGCCACGACGCCGGACTTCGTTTTCTTCAGTTCGCGCACGCGCGTATGCGCATAGATGCGAAGGTCCTTTGCGATCGCCGCAAGGAATTTCAGCGGATGAAACTGCGCCTGATCGGGAAAGCGTAACGCTCCGGCGACGTCAAACGGAAGCTCCCACGCATCCGACCGGTCGGCGGGAATGCCCAGCCGTTTCAGCGCGTTCAGCTCGCGCATGAGTTTCTTTTCGTCGTCAAGCGTATACACGAAGCTGTCCCGCGTCTCGAAATCGCAGTCGATCGTTTCGCTGAGCGTTCGATAAGCCTTCAACGCCTCGTCGTTCGCCCGAAAATACAGCGCCGCCTTTCGCGCGCCGAACTCACGGATCAATGTATCGTAGATCAGGCCGTGCTGACTCGTGATCTTTGCGGTCGTGTTCTTTGTCGTGCCGTCGCCGACTGTCTCCGCCTCGCAAAGCGCGTAGTCCACGCCTGCGCTTTTCAGCAGATACGCGGTCAGCACGCCCGCCATGCCGCCGCCGACGATCAGCACGTCGGTGCGGATATCGCGTTCAAGCGTCGGAAACGCCGGCAGCTTTACGCTTTCCTTCCAAACAGAACCCATAGTTGCCTCCGATGTACAGTTTGCTGTAATGTACCCGGAGATGACAGGATCCATACACGAAAATAACCCTTTCCGCGATCCTTCGCGATCGTTCGATCGGGTTCGAAGCGCATACGCGCAAAAAAGGCCATCTTCTTCGACAGCCCTTTGCATAACGGTCTTCTTCAGTTGTCCGCGCGGTTATAGCCGTTCTTCATCGTGACGCTGGATTCGTGCAGCACGGCGGTCAGCGCCTTGTCTGTCTGCTCCTTCGCCATTGCGGCGAGCTTCTCGTTCGCCTCGGCACAGAGCGACGCGTCGCCGGTTTCGGCGATCCTTTTGTCGTATTCGAGAACGATCCTGCGTCCCTCGGTAATCACCGCGTTCTGGTAGCGCGTCACGATCTGCACGCACTGGTTGTAGCTGTGATCCGCCAGCGCGCCGATCAGCCGGCTGCCCCAGTAGAAATTCTCCGTCGAAGCGTCGAGCGCGACGTCGCTGAGATACTTCGGCATCTTCGGTACGTTCGGATAAACCGGCAGCAGCGCGTCGAAGGTCGTGGAGCCGAAGCAGATCCACTCAAGCCCTTTCGAGCAGTCCGGCGCGTCGGAGCGGATCTGACATACGGAGGTAACGCCGGTGCGGTTGATGCCGATCGAGCGGTACTTGCCGCGGACGCCGGTGTCGCGGTTCAGGTACGGATCGAACGGCGTGCCCTTGTAGTTCGAGGACAGGAGCTCCTTGACCTCCTCGACCGCGATCTTGCGATCCGGTACGAAGCTCCACGGGATGTCGTCGCTTTCAGGCGAAAAATCGGCGTTCGGACCGTCCCAACGATATTGCCGCGGCGCAAGATACCGTCCCATATACCACGCGCGGGGCGTGTTGTAAACGTGGTCCTGATCGGAATGCGAGCCGAACACGAGCCGCGGGTTGAATGCGCCTCCCTGATTGCAGTCAAGATGATAGGTTTCGATGAATTCACGGAGGTCCTTCGAGCAGAGATGCGCCTCCTGTTTGCCGAACGCGTCTTCGAAATCGAAGCTATCCATGCCGAACTGGTTGGGCATGATGACCGCGACGTCGTCCGGTACGCGCTTTGCTATCCAATGATGCCCGCCGATCGTTTCCATCCACCAGATCTCGTTCTCATCATTGAACGCGATCCCGTTGGATTCGTAGGTTCCGTACTGTTCCAGAAGCGCGCCAAGCCGCAGCACGCCCTCTCTGGCGGTACGGATATACGGCAGCACGAGCACGACGATGTCCTCCTCGCCGATGCCGCCCGGCACGTCCTTTTCCCGCTTCGTCTTCGCCTTCCGATACTTTACGAGCGGGTCCGCGGAGAGCACGCGCGGATTCGAGGTGATCGTCTCCGTCGCGGTCATACCGACGTTCGCCGCGTTGATCCCGGTCGCTGCCCAAACGCCGTTCTTCGGATCGACGCTCGGGCATGCCGTATAGCGCATGGGGCTTTCCGGCAGCTCGATCGTAAGACGTCCGCCGACGGACGTATAGGTCTTCTTCTGCTCTTTCGGTTCGACGACGATAAGCTTTTTGACGTCGAAGTGTCCGTCGTCGGTCCGCGCGATCATCGTGGAATTGTCGTTGGAAGCCTTTTTGCCGACCAGTACCGTTGTGCAGGGCATATTTCTCTCCTCTTTTCTTCGATCTTTGCCTTCATTATACGCGCGGACCGCGTTTCCGTCAACGAAAAAGCGCACGGCTTTCCGTGCGCCTTAAAGCTGTTCTGTTACGAGCGGAACGGCTCGGTCGTGTTCTTGCGGATGACGTCGTGCGCGCCGCCCTCGACGATGCTCGTTGCGGACACCAGCGTGAGCTTCGCTTTTTTCTGAAACTCCGCGATCGAAAGCGCGCCGCAGTTGCACATGGTCGATTTGACTTTTGAAAGCGTCAGCGCAACGTTGTCGCGCAGGGAGCCCGCGTAGGGAACGTAGGAATCGACGCCTTCCTCGAAGCTCAGCTTCTTGTCGCCGCCGAGATCGTACCGCTGCCAGTTGCGCGCTCTTGCGGAGCCTTCGCCCCAGTACTCCTTATAGTAGGTGCCGTTGAGGTTCACCTTGCGCGACGGGCTTTCGTCGAACCGCGCGAAGTACCGGCCGAGCATGATAAAATCCGCGCCCATGGCGAGCGCCAGCGTGACGTGATGGTCATAGACGATGCCGCCGTCGGAGCAAACCGGCACGTAAACGCCCGTTTCCTCAAAGTATTCGTCGCGCGCCTTGCACACGTCGATCAGCGCCGTCGCCTGACCTCGGCCGATGCCCTTGGTCTCGCGCGTGATGCAGATGGAGCCGCCGCCGATGCCGACCTTGACGAAGTCCGCGCCCGCGTCCGCAAGGAAGCGGAAGCCGTCCGCGTCGACCACGTTTCCCGCGCCGATCTTGACCGTGTCGCCGTAACGGGAGCGGACCCACGCAAGCGTCCGCGCCTGCCACTCGGAGAAGCCCTCCGACGAGTCGATGCACAGCACGTCCGCACCGGCTTCGACAAGCGCCGGGATGCGGGTCTCGTAATCGCGCGTGTTGACGCCCGCGCCGACGACGTAACGCTTATGGTCGTCCAGGAGCTCGTCCCGGTTTTCCTTGTGCGAATCGTAGTCCTTGCGGAATACGATGTAGCAAAGCTGTCCCTTTTCGTTTATGATCGGCAGCGCGTTCAGCTTATGGTCCCAGATGATGTCGTTCGCGTCCTTGAGGCTCGTGCCCTCCGGCGCGCAGACGAGTTTCGAAAGCGGCGTCATAAAGGTATACACGGGCGTGTCCGGCGCCATGCGGGAAACGCGGTAATCGCGGCTGGTGACGATGCCGACGAGCCCGCCTTCGGGCGTGCCGTCTTCGGTGACCGCCATCGTGGAATGCCCGGTGCGCTCTTTGAGCGCGATCACGTCGGCGAGCGTATCGACCGGCTTGAGGTTCGAGTCGCTGCGCACAAAGCCCGCCTTGTACGCTTTTGCACGGCGGACCATCTCCGCCTCGCTTTCCACGGACTGCGAGCCGTAAATAAAGCTGACGCCGCCCTCTCTTGCAAGCGCGACCGCCATGCGATCGTCGGAGACCGCCTGCATGATCGCGGAGACCAGCGGGATGTTCAGAGAAAGCGCGGGTTCCTCGCCGCGGCGGTATTTCACCAGCGGCGTCCTGAGCGTGACGTTTTGGGGAACGCATTCCGAAGAGGAATAGCCGGGAATCAGAAGATACTCGTTGAAGGTGCGGGAGGGATCCGAAATATACGTTGCCATAGCTGCTCCTTTCCTGTCCGAAAATGATTGATAAACGATTTATAGTTTATTATATCGCACCGGCCGCCATCCCGCAAGCCTTGATTTTTGCTTTTGCAGCGCGCGGCTGCCCTCTTGCAGATCGCGGTGGATTCATGTATACTATATACGATCATGATCAAGGGGGTTCCGTATGAAAAAGGGAGTCATCAAATGGGCGGCGATCCTTGCCGCGCTGCTTTGCGTCGCGTTCGTCGCGCTGTTCTTCGCGAACCGCATCCAGACGGCGAACGGCGAGGTTCAGATCACCGAAGGGTATCTTCCGAGCGAGGTCGGCGATCTCTTCTATAAGCTATACACGCCCGTCGGATTGAAGAACGGTGAAAAAGCGCCGGGCGTTCTGCTGCTGCACGGGTATCAGAACGACCACGAGACCAACGCCGCCTACGCGATCGAGCTTGCGAAACGCGGCGTCGTGGTGCTTTCGATCGACGAATACGGCCACGGCGCAAGCAAGCCGGGGCTCATCAACCGCGGCTTCGTCAATCACATGGTCAAGGGCATTTACGGCGAGGACACCGACGAGAACGGTATGTTCCGCAAGGTCGGCGGCACGGAACGCTACCGGCTGATGATGAATTTCTCGAACCTTTCCTTCTTCAACGACCGCTATATAAAGGACGACGCCGGCCATGTATTGACAGACAGCTCATGCGGCGGCGTCGCAGCGTATAAGTATCTGTCCGAGCTACCGAACGTCGACGGCACGAAGCTCGGCGTCAGCGGACATTCGATGGGCACCTGGGCGGGCTGGAGCGTTGCCGCGGCGTATTCCGGTACGGAGATCGAGCCGAAAGCGACCGTGCTGCAGTGCGGCGAGCTGTTCCGCAGCGCAGCATACGATTCCGCAAACATCAAATTCAACAACGTCCTGCTGCTGCAGGCGAAGTGGGACGAGTTCAGCTACTTCCGCGACTACAAAAACAACGTGGACGACGCGATCCTCCGCTCTCCCCTGCGCACCGAATTCTTGGGAACGACCGCGGAACAGGCCGCTTGGGACACGACCTTCGGCGATTTTGCTGACGGCTCGGCGCGTCGTATGGAGCTTCTCTATACGAATCACCGCCTCACCACGCACAACGAGCGCGGGCTCGCGGTCGCGCTCGACTGGTTTGACAAAGCCTTCGACGGTGCTTTGACCGGACCGGATCATACGGAGCAGACCGCGATGGGCAAGGAATGGCTTGTGCTGCTCGCGATGCTCTGCACGCTTGCGGCGCTGATCCCGTTCTTTGAGCTTCTGATCATGATCCCGTTCTTCCGAAAGGTCGTGCAGCCGCTGCCCTCCGAAGCCGGGATCAAGACCAAGGGCAAGTGGTGGCGCGGCGCGTTGATCACGATTCTGATCGCGGGCGCGACCTATCCTTTCATGACGCAGCTCGGACACGCGCTTTTGCCGCTGCCGGAAGGCGTTTTCCGCATGACGGTCGGCAACGGCTTCATCGGCTGGTATCTGCTGTTGATCCTTATCATGGTGATCACCTCGATCATCGGCTGGCGCTCGGCCAAGAAAAAGGGCACGCTCGACGGTTTCTACGGCATGGGCCTCGGCTCCGAAGCGAAGCCGAATCGTATCGCCTGGGGACTGCTCGTTCGCGCGTGCATCCTGGTGCTTTGCCTGCTTTGCATGCTGTATCTGGTCGTGTTCCTGGCAGGCGTTCTCTTCAAGCTCGACCTCCGGTTTGTCTGGCCGTTCTTCAAGACCTTTACGTGGACGCGCCTCGGGCAGTTCTTCGTCTACATCCCCGTGTTCGCGCTGTTCTTCCTGCTGAACAACTCGAAGATCATGGCGTCCATGCGAACCAAAGCGACGTACAAGAAGGGCCTCAAGGGCTTCCTCGGCTGCTGGTGGCGCAATGCGCTTTTGATGGTCGGCGGCATTCTGCTGATCGTGCTGATCGAGTATGTGCCGTTCTTCCTCGGGATCGGACCCGGCGCGGACGTGCTGTTCGGCTCGACCTTCGGCGGACCGTTCATGTCGCTGCTGATCCTGTTCGTGCCGCAGGTCGTCGTATTCAGCGTGCTCTGCGCCTATTTCTACCGTCGCACGGGCAGCGTCTATACGGGCGCGCTTTTGGTCGCCTCCCTTGCCGCGTGGATCGTCACCGGCGGATCGTCGATGCTTTGATTCAATAACGACAAACAGCCTGCCGATCCCGGCAGGCTGTTATTGTATGCGACACTCAGTTCCCGTCCTTTTCCATATACCGCGCGCGGCTGAACCGGTCGTTAAGATCGGCTGTGTTCTCCGCGTCGTCCCGCAACGTCTTTTCCGGACGCCCTTTGACCAGCAAGAAACCGATCACACCGAGTACTGCGATCACGCCGAAAAAGATGATCAATGCTGTTTGCGTTCCATTGCCTTTCGCATCGGAAAGCCGTCAATCCCCATCCCGGCGAAGCGCGTGCACCGTGTACTGTACGGTGTAACTGCCCAGACACCGGATCTTTCCGCGTGACAGACAGATCCATCGTCCGCTGTTTTTCAGCTCGTTTACATACAGACAGTTCAGATAATAGATGCGCACCGGCTTCGTGCAGACGGTTTCCAGTAAGCCGACAAAAGCGCGGAAAACGGTTCGATCAAACGGATTGAACAGATAAACGGCGGTCGCATCCCGAAGCAGCTCACCCTGCTCAAGCACATTACCGCAGCATATCGTAACGTTCGGGCAGGACGCCGTGCGCTGCCTTGCCGTTTCTGCTGCATCCGTATCCAGTTCGATTCCGATCGCTCTGCCGCGGAACCCCTTTGCATACAGATATGTCAATACCCGACCGCCGCCGCAGCCAACGTCTATAAAGACGTCGTCCGGCTGCACCGGCACTTCCCGAAATATGCGCTTCAGGCAGCGGTAATCGGAGCTTAGTGTGGCATATGCACCCTGATCGGGATGCTTTGACGGAATTCTTTGATTGACTGCTATGCCGCCGAACCGCTTGTCGCTGCGCACCGCAAAAAAAGAGTATAATCGCTGCGGCAGGAACGCGGTCCCTTTTTTCCAAATCTTCCGGAACTCTCCTTTCCGGATCAGCTGCATCAGCGTTTTTATGCGGCTCATGCTCGTCTTCCGTCCTTTTCAGTGTGATAAGAATCTGAATATAAGAATTCGGTTCCGCATGAACCTTCATGCAGAACCGAACGATCCAATGCTGCTTCTTATTTGAAGTATCTCTCCAGGAGACCCTTCAGCGCCTTGCCGTGTCTTGCCTCGTCGCGCGCCATTTGATTGCTTCGCACTGCTTGCAATCAAGGGGGGATGCTTCAAAACGCGAACAGCACAACAAAGGACTTCCTTGATATAAGTTTAGCACATCTCCAAACAAATGTCCACATCTCTTGGACAACTTATGTTCAAGAAATCTCATCTTTGTTACAATAAAAGCCACACTTTGGACAACAAAGGAGGTTTTTTCTATGGCAAACAACAAAGATTCTGGCATTTTCAAGCTGGAAAATGGAAACTGGGGATTTCGGTTCGTCATAACAGTAGATGGTAAAAAGATTAGCAGCCGAAAATCCACCGATGAGTTTGGAAACAAACTCAAAACTAAGAAGCAAGCAGTCAAGGCAAGGGAAAAGGCGATTGCAGAAGCGCGGATTGAGCGTGAGCGTCAGCACAAAATTTCCAGAAGGACAGTCGAAGAAGTCTATGACGAATACTGTGAAAAGGGACGCGCGGGGCGTGCCTACATGACGATCCGCAAACAGGATTGTATGTGGAGGAATCACATCAAGGCGTCCTTCGGCAAGCGCTTCATTGATGAAATCAACGTTGCTGAAATCAATGATTATCTTGCAGAAAAATACTACAAGGATGGGTATTCTTTCCGCTATACCGAAAGCTTCCTCAAAATGTTTTATCTGATCTTCGGGCAAGCGTATTCCAGGGACTATCTGGACGTGGACAGCTACAACAAGCTTTGCTTGAACAAGAACACAAAAATCCACATGCCGAAGCTGAAAGCCGATGATGATACCGATATTGTGGCTTTCACACGCGAAGAAATGCGGATTCTAGATGCGTATTTCAAAGGCACCAATGCCGAAACCGCTTACCTCCTGGGAATGTATTGCGGCTTACGCATCAATGAGGCATTTGGGCTGAAATGGGATCATGTGGACTTAGAAGCTGGAACCATTCTGATTGATCGCCAACAACAGTATCAAGACAGCCTCATCAAGCTCGTTCCTGTGAAAACGCGCAACGGCAACCGCACAGTTTACCTGAGCGACAGAATGAAAGCGTACTTTCAAGAATTGGCGTCTCGACGGGCGGATTTCGCGGTCAAGTACAAAGCAGTGCGCGAACAGAAGCAGCGTTTCATTGAGGATTTAGATGGCAAGAAGATTTCTTCCACTGAATTGGTGAATTGTCTCCCCGACGGTACGATCCAGACAGTGAACAGCATGAAGTACCCCACCAGGCACATCAAAGAAACGCTGGGGATTGATTTCAAGTATCACTATCTGCGCCACACCTTCGGAACGCGCATGGCAGAATTGAACACCCCTGAACACTTGTTATTGGCGCAAATGGGGCATGGCAATATTCATGTGACACAACTCTATTATCTTGCGGTCACGAAAACAGGCGTGGATGTGCTGCAAGAGAATTTGAACAAGCTATAATGCAGAAACCCCCGAAAGGTTTTCCCTCCATCCTTTTTCTTATGTGGAAAACCTTTCGGGGGACGCGCGGCGCAAGGTCAATACATTTCTCGAATTCTATCCATGTACGCTGTAAAATCATCTACTACCGATTGCGGCGAAATAATCTTGGCACGTCTGCCGAAGCCCAGGAGCCATCCAAAGAATTGATCGCTGATTTCCACGTCTGTCCACAGAAGGAAATGGTTTTCATCGTCTTTGGTGTAATCTGTACCGCCACCAGTACCGAAACGCTCTATGACCGCATCCAGCAGCGGATTGATGAAGCGGATCGTGACGCGCTCATGCCGCCCTTCAAACATGGAGAAGGTGCGTTTGGTGAATTCTTTGATGTTTAGCGCGGCGTATTCATCTTTACCATCGCGCGGCTTATCGTCCAGAATATTCACTTCGCGCATACGATCCACGCGGTATGTCCGCATTTGTTGGCTCTTGTCATCGAACGCCAACAGATAATAGTTTCCATCATTCATCAAAAGCTTGTAAGGGCTTACGATATATTCTGCACCCTTGCGGCGATCCACTTGCTTCTTTACATCATTGATGGTGTATTTCTGGTATTTGAAGCTGATCTTCGATGGCTCGCGCTTGACCCCTCCAACCTCTTTCTGCATTGCGCTGTTGATTGTGCTTACATTGTTGAAGGTGTATTTGTTATCAGTCTTGCGGCGATCCACCATCTCCACATCATGCCTGATTTCCTGAGCTTGATGTTCGCTGACAAAGCCGCAAAGCAAATCAACAAAGGTTTTCGCCTGTTTCTCTGTCAGGAATTTCGTGGCATAAATCGCCTCTGCCGCAAGCTTGATCTCATCTGGCTCATAGCGGTGTTCTTTCACATAAAAGCCCTTTTCTTGGCTGCATTGATGTAACAAGTATTCTGCTCGAAGGAGGCGATTACTTTACTGGCAATTTCTTTAGCCTTGTTTGCGCTTCTGTTGCTGGTGAAACTGAGTTCCATTTTGTTATTGAAGATTTCCATTTTCTTTCCTTTCTCTGAGGGTTTGATTTTTTATTTCCCTCATCTCTTTTGTGATTACAGTATAACATGTGGGGGCAATGAACCTCTGATTATAATCGTACAGGTTCACGTTTTTGTAATTTGTTTTTCTGAAAGTGTATCTTCAAAAGAATGAAACATATAAAATGATGTCTCTGTGGTGTAAAAAGCTGTTTAGTTTTGAATTTCTGATGTGCTTTTTTGCTTTAAGATGTTGCGTTTTTGTTCGATAAATGCTATGATTTTGCTTGCCAAAGTTTGGACAACTTTTCGATGGACAATTTTGAGGGATTTTGACTGGTTTCGAAAAGGGTATGGACAACTTTTGGACAATGTGTTTTCTTGTATCAAGGCGCAAAAAAGAGAGACAGCGCATCCGCTGTCCCTCTCAAAAATCCCTATTTCAGGGTGTTTTGCTTATTTGAAATACCTCTCCAGAAGGCCCTTCAGCGCCTTGCCATGTCTTGCTTCGTCGCGCGCCATCTCGTGGACGGTGTCGTGGATCGCGTCAAGACCGAGCTCCTTTGCACGCTTTGCGAGGTCCGTCTTGCCCGCGGTCGCGCCGTATTCGGCTTCCACGCGCATTTCGAGGTTCTTCTTGGTGCTGTCGGTCACGACTTCGCCGAGGAGCTCGGCAAACTTTGCCGCATGCTCGGCTTCTTCAAACGCGGCCTTTTCCCAATAGAGACCGATCTCCGGATAGCCCTCGCGGTGCGCAACTCGCGCCATGGCAAGATACATGCCGACTTCGGTGCATTCGCCCTGGAAATTGGCGCGCAGATCGTTGAGGATATCCTCGCGGACGCCCTTCGCAACGCCGACGACGTGCTCCGCCGCCCAGACCATTTCTTCCTTCACCTCGTTGAACTTCGACGCGGGCTGCTTGCAGACCGGGCAGAACTCCGGCGGAGTCGCGCCTTCATGAACGTAACCGCAAACGCTGCAAATCCACTTCTTGATCATGTGATAAAACCTCCGTTATTTGTTTTGTAAACCTGCATTTACAATATAGTATTTTACCGTATTTTTCCCCCGCCGTCAATCGGGCAACGCAACTTTTCCGCGCTTGATTCCGTTTCTTGACAGTCTCCCGTTTGCGTGGTATCATATCGATGTTTGCGACGGGTCGGTATAGCTCGGTCGGATAGGCCATTCGCCTCCTAAGCGGGAGGCCGCGCGTTCGAAATTGCCGGCTACAGACAGAGACATTATGACCAGTATGGAAAACGGATCTATACCGAAACGTATCGAAGGAGAAAACATGGATTATTCCGGTTTGCAGAACGGCAGCGATATCCGCGGCGTGGCGATGGAAGGGATTGCAGGACAAAGCGTGAACCTCGACGAGCAGGCGTGCCGGGATATCGGCCGCGGTTTTGCCCTGTGGCTGAGAAAACGCCTGAACAAAGACGCAATGCGCGTGGCGATCGGACGCGATTCACGCCTGACCGGTCCGACGCTTTCCGGCTGGATCGGCGAAGCGCTCGCAGAGGAAGGAATATCCGTAACGGACTTCGGAATGGCTTCGACGCCCGCGATGTTCATGGCTACGATCACGGATGGATTCCTTTACGATGCATCCGTAATGATCACGGCAAGCCATTTGCCCTTCAACCGCAACGGTTTCAAGTTCTTTACCAACCAAGGCGGTCTGGAAAAGCAGGATATCAAAGCGATCCTCACGCTGGCGGCGTCCGACGAGCATACCGGACTGCCCGCCTCTTCCGTATCGAGCGGCAGCTTTATGCCGGAATACGCCGATATCCTGTGCCGCAAGGTGCGGGAAGCAACCGGTCTTATGCGCCCGCTGGAGGGCTTACGGATCGTTGTGGACGCAGGCAACGGCGCCGGCGGATTCTATGTCGCACAGGTGCTGGAGCCGCTGGGCGCGGATACGACGGGGTCCCGGTTCCTTGATCCCGACGGTACGTTCCCGAACCACATTCCGAATCCCGAAAACGAAACGGCGATGGCTGCGATCACGGAAGCCGTCGTGCAGAACAAGGCAGATCTCGGCATCATCTTTGACACCGATGTGGATCGCGCGGGCGCGGTGCTGTCGGACGGCAGCGAGCTGAATCGCAATCGGCTCATTGCCATGATGGCGGCGATCCTTTTGAGAGAGCATCCCGGTACGACGATCGTCACCGATTCCATCACCTCCACCGGACTGGCGACGTTCATCGTAGCGCGCGGAGGCGTACACCATCGGTTCAAGCGCGGCTATCGGAACGTTATCAACGAGTCCATCCGTCTCAATGCGGAGGGACACGACAGCCAGCTTGCCATGGAAACCTCCGGCCACGGCGCCATGAAAGAAAACTATTTCCTGGACGACGGCGCATATCTGGTCACGCGGCTGCTGATCGAACTGTCGAAGGGACGCAGAGAGGGATATACGCTCCGGTCCCTGATTGCAGACCTAAAGGAGCCTGCGGAAAGCCGCGAGTTTCGCATGAACCTGCTTCTGAAAGACTTCGTGCCGTACGGCAACGACGTCATTGAAAAACTCCGCGCCTTCACCGCCGCGCAGCCGGGGTGGTCTTTGGCGCCGAACAATTACGAGGGCGTGCGCGTCAACCTTGACGAAGAACATGGCAACGGCTGGTTCCTTCTGCGTATGAGCCTGCACGATCCTCTGATGCCGCTGAATGTCGAATCCGACAGCAACGGCGGCGTGAAGGTCATCATGCGGGAGCTTTTCCCGTTCCTTGCGCAGTTCGACAAGCTCGATACCTCCTCTTTGGCGGAATTCATTCGCTGAATCGGGTTTCTTCGGCTTGCTTCATCATTCTGCGGCACAAGCGAAGTGTCCTTACCGTGCGAACAAAGCGATTTCTGTACTGCATGGTATTTTGTTCCTTGAAAGTCATTTGATTTAGTGGTATCATAGTTTTGTTTCCGACAGGTCTCCGTAGCTCAGCAGGATAGAGCATTCGCCTCCTAAGCGAAAGGCCGCGCGTTCGAATCGCGCCGGGGACGCCAATCCCCCGAAAACACTGCGTTTTCGGGGGATTCCTTTTCCTAAAACTTCTTCTGTCGAATTGCGCTTCATCATTCCATGCAATGCATACTATCGTTGCATATACATAAAAGTAGATTATAATCAAACTTCACCTGTCGTCTGATATTCATTGTGCGGAAAGTTTCTGATTATGCAAAGCCCGCCTTCCGATCGCAGATTCCACGTGCGGTCCGCCGGATTCCTTGAACGACAGAAACGCTCCCGAACCGGGAGCGTTTCCGATCGAATGGATTTTGTGGGACGGAAGCGGCGTTTCCGCCGTGCGGACGCCGCCGTTTCCGATCCGTTTTCTGTTTTTCCGAGCCGTTCGGGGACGCGGTTTCCTTCCGGGCTCAGGTTTTCTTGATCGTATCCGGATCGTAAGGATGTTCGTCAATGGGAGGAACGTCGTCCCACTCGCTGCCTGCGCCCGTGATCTTCCGAAGATCCTCGAACGCTATTTCTTCCGCCTCGATCTTCTTTTCTTCGTTGACGCTCTTTTCCTGCTCTGTTTTTTTCTTGAGTTCCATATGATTTCTCCTTTCAGATCATAGATTTCGTGAATTGTTCAACCGTTCAGTTCCGTACCGGGAGCTCCCGGATCAAGCCGACCACATAGCGCAGGATCGCTGCCGCATCCGCCGCGGTAACGCTGCCGTCACCGTCGACCTCCGCATTGAGCGCGCCGCGCTTTGTGAGCGCCGACAGACCGACGATCGAGCGCAGGACAAGCGCCGCGTCCGCCGCCGTGATCATGCCGTCGCAGTTTGCGTCGCCGTACAGGATCGCATCGAACGTGATGCTGCCGTCCGCGGTTCCCGCTTCGAGTTCAACCACACTGCCGTTCGCCGCGAATCCGATCGAGCTGCCTGTTCCGAGTGTGTTCTCGGTGAACGCGACATCCGTCTTCTCCGCATCTCCGGTCTTTGCAAACCAGAGCGTCAGCACTTCCTCGCCGTTTTGGACGAGCTGTTCCGTATCGGACGCCCAGACCGCGGAGATCTTTCCGTTCTTGTCGTTGACCGTCCAGTCGAACGTGCCTTCCGTCTTGCGGAGCGCAAGGACTGCCGGATCGTATGCGAGGAAGATCTGCGCGCTGCTCACATAGGAGCCGCCCTCCGGCAGATCCTCAACGTGTACGTCGTAGCGATACAGGACCTCGCCGTCGACGATCTCGTATTCGTCGTTGCCGACGACGTCTTCGCCGGCGAACGTCACGGCAGTCGGCGCTTCGGGCTGCGGCTTGGGCGTGACGGTGATCGTTGCCTGTACCGTCGTGCCGGTTGCTACATGCGTCGCATAAAGCGTCGTTGTGCCTCCGCCGATACCGAGCACCTTGCCGTCGCTGATCTGCGCGATCTCGAGGTCCTCGACCGTATATGCTACGTCAGCGCTGCTGCCGAACTTGTTGCCGAGATCCATTGTAAAGACGATATCCGCGGTTTCATCTTCCCTGACCGCAACATCCTTAAGCGTCATGTTCATCGGCTGCGTCTGCACGAAGCAGTCATACGCGATGTCGCCGACGTATCGACGGCCGGTGTAGTCGATATCATCATAGGTCTCTACGTATTCTCTCGTGACGGCGAACGAAGCGTCGATGAAGCCGTAGCGCTGCACCATTTCGATCGTGACCGGGACTGCGATGTCCATCTCGCGGGTCTCGCCCGGCTGGATCGGCGTCTCGAACGGCACGTGTACCAGCGTAAGCGCATCTTTGTCGACATCCATGATCAGGTTCTCGGGGCCCTTCCAATCGATCGTCAGCATGTCGTCTTCGCTGGACGGCGCATTGCCCGTGTTCTTGATTTCGAACGAGGCACGGAAGCCGTCGTTGGTCTGATAGGTCACGATGTTCTCAATGCGGTAATCCGGATCGGAAAGCAGGGGCTCGGAGACGTACTCCGCCGTGTTGGTAAAGTAGACGCCCTCCTCCTTGAGCTCCTTCGTGACCGCCTTGAACGTCAGTCCTTCAACGCTGTCGGGCATCGTATACGCGAATTCGTGGATCCTTGCGTTGTTCGGACGCAGCGCATCGGTCGATTCGATCGTGCCGATCTGCGTTTCGGTTCCGTTCTTATCCACCGCATACAGCGTCAGCATATAGCCCGGCGCCGTGGTCAGACCGTTGTTGGACGCCTTGACTGTGATGACGGTATCCTCGCCGCCGATCGGATGATCGAGCGTCAGAGCGGATGCCTCGCCGTCCTCGTTGGGCTGCCGGATTTCGATCTCCTCGGGTTCGACTGCGCCGCAGGGCTCCATCACGGTCGCAGCCAGCGTCATTTCGGTGATCACAAGCGGGTCAAAGTCGACTTCGCCGTTGTAGTTGATGCCGTCCTCGGCAGGGGTATCCGTCTCCGGAATGACCAGCTCCTGCCTGAAGCGGTTGTGGACCACCATGAGGTTCTCGCCCGTCATGGTGACGGCGAGCTCGTCGTTGAAGTATCCGTCTCTGGTGAGCTGATACGGCTTCGACCAGCCGGTGCTGCCGAGATCTGCGTCGGGCGCGTCAGCCTCCTCGTCGGTCAACACCCTGCCGTTGGAGATCAGGCTCGTTGCAAAGATCTCCTGCGAAACGGCCGCGTTCTCATCCGCCGGATCGCCGTCGACAACGGTGTCGGTCCAAAGAATGAACAAGCTGCCGTTGGCGTCCTCGACCACGCGGTAGTCTGCGGACTGTCTGGATTCGTTGCCGTCCTTGGGTCTCAAACCGGTCTCGGTCGGATCCGCGTAGGTCGAATCGCCGCCGTCGCCCTTGATCTTCAGCGTGCCGTCCGGATTGATGCCCTGCTGCATAAGCTGCGTGACGTCGATGTAGACCACGCCTTTGTTGTCGCGGTACCAGAACAGCTTGGTGTGCGTCGCTTCCTCCTCCGTGCTGAGCTGCGCGTCCTTGGAGCGGAAGAACTGCGGCAGCGTGTCCGCCACGTCGTCGTCGGTGATGCGAATACGGTACTTCGTCTCATGCTGCTCGAAGTTGTAGACCTGCAGATACAGCTCCTTGTCTTCGTAAGTGTCGTTGCTGCCGTCCGTATCCACGGTGTAGGCGTAGACCGCAAGACCGTTGTAGCCGATCGCCGTGAAGTCCGGGATCGCATATGCGACCGTGCCGCCGTTTCCGTCCGTGTAGGTCGGACCGACCAGCGAGCGCTGACCGCCGAAATTGTCGATCATGTACTGCTCGTTTGCCGTATTGCCGTGGAATTCGGCAAAGTAGAAGTTGTTGAAGAGCCACCCTTCGGGAACCACTCTGCCGTCCGTATCGACGTCCTCTTCCGCATTGTAGATCATGTAGAACACGCGGCAGTCATTGACGTACGGGTTCGCGAGCGTCGCGCCGTCCGTGGTGGTGTTGCCGCTCTTGACGTAGTAGACGATCGCGTCGCCGCTGATCTTGTCGCAGACTACGGTCGGCATGCAGTCGTAATAGCCCTTCTCGGCGCCGTCCTTGATGCGATGGTCGTTGGTGATCTTGACCGGCTCGTCCATCGTGATCGAACCGTCCTCGCCGATTGTCGCAAGCGCCGCATAGACTTCCATGCTGTTCAGGTAGTCCGTAACCTCTGTATTCTCGTCGATATCGTTGCTTCCGGTGGAGACCCACGCGACCAGCACGTTGCCGTCCTTCGTTTCCGCGATGGAAGGCTGGAAGTCCGCCGTATCGTCCACAGAGACCGGGACCGGGTTGCTCCAGACGCCGTTCTTGTAGGTCGCGAGCTTCAGCGTGGTGCGCTGATATTCGCCCTTCGCGTTGTCGCTGTCGATGAACGCAAGTACGACGGTGCCGTCATCCAGGGTAATGAGCTGCGAATCCGCACGTTCATACGCGTTCTCCGCAAGGATCTGCGTGGAGCCCGGCGCGAACGCGTAGCGCGTCGCGTTCTTTCCGCCGACCCAGGTGGAATCCGTGCCGCTGCCTTGGCGGAGGCGGAAGCCCTGCGACGAGGTCGACTTCCTCATGCCCGGCTCCTGATTGCCGACCACCTCTTCCGGGTTATCGGCATAATGCTTGAAGAATCCGAACGGCTTGCCGGCAAGCTCGATCACGACCGGAACCGAGAACAGGAACAGGTCGACGATGATGCCCGCCGAGACGCTGAGGTACAGACCGAACGCCCCGTACTTGTTATTCGGTTCCCAGGCGCCCATGGCGTTGGCCCTTGCCACCAGTCGTATGCCGATGACATCGCAAAGCCCGACGCCGAGACTGAACTGAATATAACCCTGCAAACGGACGCCGCCGTCGAAGCGGGTCCCCGAATTTGCATAGTCGACCTGTGACTGCTGCGCCTCGTCCAGCGTAACGGACGTCTCCAGATCGCAGCCGCCGCCGATGAACGCCATGAGATAGGCCTCGATCTCGATCCCAAAATACGCCGGTATGAATACGAGGGGAATGATCGTGTAGAACGCCACCTTGAACCCGCCGTTCACGCAGAAGTAAGCGCCCATGCCGGAGAATTTCAGCACCGTCTTTTCGATGCCGTTCGCGTAGATCGTGAAGTAATGGAAGTTGAAGTACGCGCCGATCATGACGTCAAACCTCCACTGCGGACTGCCGAAGCTCGCAAGGGACAGTTTCCTGCCCAGTTCCTTTGCAAACTTGGCTTTCTCATGCAGCGTACCGACCTTGTTCCAGGAGTCCTTGAGTCCTTTCCAGAAGGTGCCGAACGGATTGGCCATGGAGAAGGTGCTCTTCCAGTAATCATCCGTTCCGTCCTGACCCGGCTGGTCCGAGTGGAAGGAACTGATATGCGTTCCCTTGACCGTGTCATAGATCTGCACGACCGACACGCCGAAATACAGACGGTAGCCCTGCGGGATGCGCATGCATCCGACCGTTACGAACGGGAACGGAAGCGCCATGCCCGTGCTGCCGATCAGAGGCAGCTCCGGATAGGTTATCGTCACCGGGCTCGTGAAGGTCTGCTTCGGCGGGATCTCCATGGCGAGCGGGTTGTAGAAGTTGATGCCGGTATAGACGTCGGAATACTGGTAGCTGTCCGCGAAGTTTCCGATGACCGGGTCAATCTCGCCGATCGCCGTGATTTTGTTCGTGACGCTGCCGGCGTTGACGTCCGCCTGCGTGACGTAATACCAGTACTTGACCGTGACGGATTCGTCGAGATCCAGAACCGACATATCGGGCGAGGTGACCTGCTCCAGATCGGTCAGCGACTGGTTGATCCTGATGTTGCCGAGACGAACGCCGCCGGTATTCGTGATCCTGATCGTATAGGTGATCGGATCGCCGACCTGAAGATCCTCCGTCGGATCCGCCGTCGCTTCGACCGTCAGCTCGGGTTTCGGTTCTTCCGCTTCGCGCGTATTCGGATCGACGACGGAACCGTTTGCGCCCGTTGTGACGATGACCGTCGCTTCGTTGGAGGTGACCGTCTCGGGCTCCGGCAGCAGTTCGACCGCTTCCTGCAGATCGGTCAGAAGCGCGTCCGCCGCGGACATACGGTTGGTGATGACTCGGATATACAGCTTGTCGCCGGGGTCGACCGAGAATCCGCCCTCCGTTTCGGGTTCGGGCTCGTCCGGATCAGGTTCAGGCGCGTCCGGATCGATCTCGATCGGAGCGGCGATTTCGAATTCGACCGTGGACCGGAAGATGTATACGCCTCTCGACTCATCGTATTCATCGGGTTTGACAAGCTCGTATTCACCCTTGTAGACGTCGTTCGCGTCGTAAACCACGAGCTGGATCCCGAGAGGCGCCTCGACCTTTCTCGTTTCGAGAACGCCCATCGGCGTGGTCAGGGAGACCGCATACGGACGCGGACTGATCTCGATCGTCATCTGCGCATTCTTGCCCATCGGAAGGATCGGAATGAACTTTCCGTCGGCAATCTCGTACGCCGGATCGCTCATCACGCCGGTGATCTGGATCCCCTTGAAGATGTTTGCCGTGACCGGGCTGACGCCGTTCGGGAAATTCGCCGAGATGTCGATCGCGGCGTCATTTTCTCCCGTCGGCATGGGGACCTCGTAGAGCATGGCGGTGCCGTTGACGGAAACGAGGTAGCGCAGATATTTGTTCTCCTCGCCCGTGCCCGGGACCGGTCCCGCGGTCACTTTGCCGTCCTGGTCCGCCGTGCCGCCCGCGGAGCCCGCGGTGATCACCGCGCCGACCGCCGGACGGTTCGACATGCTGCCCGCGCCTCTGTCCTTCAGGTTGTAATCCATGTACCGGAAAGTACCCGTCAGCGTAACGGAGCCGTGCTGCGGCGCCGCCGTCAGGTCGATGATGTTCCGGTCGGGCAGCGTGCCGGGCTTGAAGTACAGCGTGTTCTGCGTGTACGTGCGGGCGACGTTTCGATCCGTCCAGACCGCGACCCAGCCCTTTTGCGGATTCACGGTGATCGGATAAAGCTTGCCCGCAACCGTCTTGTCCTCGCTGGCAAAGGTGTAGTAGGTGTAGCCCGCTTCAACGGTCGTATCGCCCGCCCGCTTGAGCAGACCGGCGGAAAGGCTGGCCGTGTCGAATTTTGCAAGATCGGAGGTCTTGACGCGGACCGTGATCTTGTTGTCCTTTTTCTGGATATTCGGCTCAACCACGACCTCCACCGCGCAGAGCCGCTTCGTGTTCGGTTCGCCTGCGATGTAGATCGGCTGGTCGTCCCAAAACACCCGCGGATCGGCTTCGTAATCCGCTTCGGCGCCGCTGACCTTATAATACTGGTTAGCGCCGACGACCTTATTGAAATTGTTCGCGTCGGGATCCAGGATCTCGATGGAGGTCAGCGCAAGCGTGTCGCCCTTGTGGAAGCTGACGTCTCCCGCCTTGATCTCCATGGTCTCGCCTGCCGGAACGACGTATTCCATCGTGCTGATGGTAAACTTCACGTCGTAGCTGTACGGGTTCCGCAGAATGACCTTTGAATCGATGTAGTCGAACGCCGGCTTGATGTACAGCTTGCTGTAGTTTGCATAGCCGACCGTATTTGCAAGCCCTGTGTTTTCGACGATCGAATCTCTGAAATACTGATCGCGCCCTCCGCCGAACATCTCATTCATCATCTCGTTCGAAAGCGTGAACGTAATGGAATGGTTGGATGCGCTTTGGTTGCTGCCGAGCTGATAGATCGTCGTGCCGTTTTCCCGGACCCAGTTCAACTCCTTCATGTAAGCGAACTGCGTGACGTTGGAGTCGGAGACGTCCTGCACGGTGATGCTGTCGTCCGCAATGAGCAGCACGTCCTTTCCGCTGTCGACGATGGAAGATTTCGTCGCAACGCCGGCGTCGCCGTTCCGGGCGCCGTTCTCCTGCAGGAACAGAAGCCCGTCCGCCTGCTTCAGGTTAAACTGGAACATGCGCTTGATCGGCTGGATCCTGGAGATATACAGGTGGTTGCAGTCGTCGCACTGACCGCGGTTGTAGATGCCGATCCACTGCGGTCTGACGCCGTTAGGTGCGAGGTCAATGACGTATTTGCTCGGGAACATGTTCAGGGTCTTCTCGCCGAAGCTCGCTTTGGAATCATAAGAAAGCTCCTTTGCACTGTCCTTCGAACTCCTGGTCATTGTTTTCATCCAATCGGTAGGCTCGTCTCCGCCCTCAAACGTGACTTTCATGTATGCGTGATCGCCCGTGCGGGCCCACGTAACCTGCGCGCCCGCGATCGCGTACGGAGAGTTCTTGCTGCCGATCTGATAGATAACGCCTACAAGGCCCTTGCGGTCTCGGTACCAGTGTTGATCCGTCCACATCAGGTCCCATGCCTGTTTCTTGCTGTCGTACTTATCGTTGCCGCCGAACTGATTGTCCTCGTGGCCGTGATAATACGGCGCGTCAATTCGGACTTCGTCCATCAGCTCGGGTCTGCTGAGCTCACGCCGCACCGGCTCCGTGCCGTCCTTCGTGTCGCTGACAGTTCTCTTGTCGGAAACGCTGCCGGGGTCCGTGGTGAAAGCGTCTTCCGCTTTCTTTTCCGAATAGGTGCCCTTCATCGTGACCGTCGCGTGATCGACGCCGATCGTGCAGCCCGCGTCCGCCTCAAGGGAAAGACCGAACGAAGCGTCGCCCTTGAAGTACTCCGTGCGCACGGGAATAGTGACCGTGAGCGTCGGAATGCCGAACGGGAAGATGAGGGTCTGATCGACCTCGGAATAGTCCCTGCCCATGACCGCATTGCCTTCGCCGGTGGTCTTTACGGTGCCGCCGACGACGAAATTGATCGCGCCGGTACGCTCGACCGTGATCACGACGCTTTCCTCGCCGGGCGTATGGACGTATTCGACCTGACTGAAGGAAAGCACACACTCCTCGGGTTCTTCGTCGTCGAGGATCGTGATCGCGCACGCGCTTGCCGCGCTGTTCGTGGTCGTGCCGCTCGGCGCGCCGAGCATCAGGTAGAACATCCTGTTGCCGTCGCTCCTATCGTTGTTCAGCGGAATGATCTCAATATACTTGGAGGTTTCGCCCGGCGCAAAGGTGATCTCGACGTATGCGCCGACCACGGCGTCGGTCAGGACGTTTGCGACCTTCTGCAGATCCTGGAACAGATCCGTGCTCGAGGTCAGCCGCTGCGAAATCGCGTCCTCGCCGGTAAACAGGTTCGACGCCCGCTGCACGGGATCGAGACCGTCATCCGGTTCGCCGATCGTCACGGTTTCGGATCCGTCGGTGACGACCACGTTGGGATCGGACTCAATCGCCGGTTCCTCTGCGGGTTCCTCCGCCGGTTCTTCTGTGGGTTCCTCCGCCGGTTCCGCTGCGGGCTCTTCCGCCGGTTCCGCTGCGAGCTCTTCCGCGGGTTCCTCCGCGGGCTTCTCCGCATCCTCGCCGTACAGTTCCTCTACCGCTTCGGCATAGGGATTTTCGCCGTCGTATTTCTCGTCAAGGCCGCTCTGTTCCTCCAGGAACTCCAGCGCTTCATTGACACCCTCCTGAAGCTCCGCCAGCGCTTCGGGATCGTTCATGATCTCCTCCTTCGCGGTCTCGTAATCCTCGAGCGGCATCTGGCCGTATTCGGAATCTTCCATCATCTCCGCCAGGGACATGTTGTAATCCGGGTTTACGACCTCCTCCTCGGTGCCGCGTACACGGACGATATAGTCCTCGCCGTATTTCGCCGTCATATCGGAGATCCTGACAAGCGCCGTGGATTCGCTTTCCGCACTTCCGCCGCGTCCGATGCGCAGCAGATAGATCGCGTTGGCGTTTTCTTCGATCTCAACCGCCGGTGCGGTCAGATAGAAGACGTCGTGCATAAGGACGTCCTCCCCGAGCTCGATCTCGGGGATGAAAACATCCTGCCGCTCGTCCTTCACGGCATCCGCGATCGTTCTCATCGGCAGAATGCCGATCAGCATGAGAAGCGCGATCGCCGTGCTCAGGATTTTGGTCCATCTGTTTGTCATGTGGGATTCCTCCTTACCTTCTCTCAATACCCGAACCGCGCCGTAAAAGCACGGTCTGTTTCTTCCGTCGTTAAGATTCGATCAGCTGCCGCTTCATCAGATCGACAAAAAGACCGTTCTTTGCGATCAGCTCGTCGAAGCTTCCTTCCTCAACGATTCTTCCTCCGTCGATCACGATGATCCGGTTGCAGTGCCTGACGGTGGAGATCCTGTGCGCGATCACGATGCGCGTGCAGCGCATCGCATCCAGCGCGTCGGATACTTTCTTCTGCGCAACGTTGTCCAGCGCCGACGTCGCCTCGTCGAACACCAGCACCTTCGGCTTCGCCGCGATCACCCGCGCGATCAGAATCCGCTGCTTCTGTCCGCCGGACAGCGTGCCGCGCCCCTCTGAAACGAACGTACGCATGCCCATCGGCATTTCGCGGATGTCGTCGGCGATGCCCGCCTTCTCCGCGGCGTCCCACGCTTCCTCCACGGAAAGCCCCGGCTTCATGGCTGCGATGTTGCTGTAGATATCGCCGGGAAACAGATCGTTGTTCTGCAGCACGGTCCCGATCATCTTATGGAGACAGGAAAGATTCAGATTGCGGAGATTTTTACCGTCGAAGAAAACAGCGCCGGTTTCCGGCTTCTCAAAACCGAGGATCAGCCGCATCAGCGTGGATTTGCCGCAGCCGCTCTTTCCGACAACCGCGACGTATTCTTTCGGATTGATCCTCAAAGACACGTTCTGAAAGACGTACGGAGCATCCTTGTCGTAGCGGAACGAAACGCGGTCGAGGTCGATCCTGCCGGTCAGCTTCGTTATGATCTCCTTGTCCTTCGTTTCCTCCGGAGCCGTTTTCAGGATCGGCTCCGCGATCTTCAGCAGCGGACGGATCTGATACGCCGTAAACGTGACGCCGAACGCGGCGGTCACCATGCTGACGATGGAACCGTACGCCGCGGAAAACGCAAAGAACGAGGGCGCGTCCACTTCGTGTTTGAGCGCGAGCCGGTAAACAAGAATCATGGAAAGGAGACCGATCCCCGAGGTTACGGCGCTGCTGATCTTGATCAGCAGCGGAGGACGGTAGACCAGTCCTGCCTTTTCCGAATACAGCTTCATCCACCGTGCGAACATCCGCTTTTCCGCGCCGACGAGCCGGATCTTCCGGACGCCGGTAATCAGGGAATAGCTGAAACTCGCCTCTTCTGCCTGGATCTCCATGCTCCGCTCATAAAATTTCCGTTCCATGCGGATCATGATCAGCGACAAGAGAAGCATCACCAGAACGTACGCGACCGCCGCCGGCAGCAGTGCGCGTGCCTGACGGTAGATCACGAAAAAGTACAGAAGAGACGTAATCAGCGTTAATCCCATCGTCGTCGTGACGTTCAGATACTGCTCCGCAAAACTTACGATGGCGTCCGCGCGCGTTTTCATCTCGCCCGCGCCGAAACGCTGAAAGAACCCGACGGGGAGCGACAGCAGGCGCGTCATCACCGCAGTGCGTACTGCGGTGAGCGTTTTCTGCATCTGTCTCCCGGTGAGAAGCCCTTTCACGACGCTGAACAGATGCATGGAGACCAGAATACAAATCATGCAGACGGAAACCCCGATCAGCGGTTCGGCGCTTCCGGAGCCGGCCACAGGTCCTGTCAGCAGCTTGACGAGATACGGCAGGATCAGCCCGATCGCCAGGACGAGGAGCCGTGACGCGTTGAGCAGGAGTCGTTCGCCCAAGGGAACCGATTTCCGGATAAAGCGGATCAGTTCGATCGGCTCAATTTCCTTTTGCGGGAACGGACGGCAGAAGCTCAACGCCGCCGTTTCGAACCTCGCCGCGCTGCGTCGTGTGACCCGCAGCCGTTTTTTTGTCACCGGATCGTTGAAACTGTATCCGCCGAAGTGTCCGGGGATCAACGCGACGGGCGTCTGATTGTCCTTCGTGAACGCGAGGATCGGTCCGAATGCGTCGAGGTACCAGCTGTCTTTCAGCTCGACCTCGCGGTACATCATGCCGTACGCCTGCTGATAGTACTCCGTGAGATCGGAAATGTCGACGAAGCTCTCCGGTATGTCGAGCGGTCTCAATTCGAAAAACTGCAGGATCTCGTCGATCGCATTCTTCGCGACGTCCCGCTTGTCCTCGTTCCGGATGATCGGGCGTGACCCGAGAACGACGCCCGCGATCTCGTCGAAAGAATTCTCCAGAAGCCGCTGGTCCGTATTATTCCGTTCATTCAGTTGTTCCTTAAACAAGCTCATGACGGTGCCTCACGATTCGCTTGCGATCAGTTTTGCGTATGCGCCGTTCTTTTCCATGAGGGAACCGTGCGTGCCGTGTTCGACCGCCTTCCCGTGATCCAGAACGACAATTTCATCGCAGTCTCTCGCTACGGAGAGCCTGTGCGTGATAACGATGCAGGTAATGCCCCTGTTGCGTATGGCGCTGAAGACCTCGTATTCCGTCGCTGCGTCCAGCGCGGACGTCGCCTCATCCAGAATCAGAACGGAGGGATCCATCGCAAGCGCCCGCGCGATCTCCAGCCGCTGACGCTGTCCGCCGGACAGATTCCGTCCGCCGCTGCGAAGCTTATGCTGATACCCGTTTACCATCTCGGAAACGTCCTTGTGAATCGCCGCGTCGCGCGCCGCGCAGACAACCTCGAAATCCATGATCGAGCTGTCCCACATCCGGATATTGTTGCTCACCGTGCCTTCAAACAGCGACGGCTCCTGATCGATGACCGTGAGCGAGCTCGAAAGCGCCTCCCGCGGGTACGCGCTCCGCGGCTTGCCGTCGTACAGGATCTCGCCCGACCACGGCTGATACAGCCCCGCGACCATGCCTGCGATCGTGGATTTCCCGCAGCCGGACGGTCCGACCAGCGCGATCCATTGCCCGGGCTTCACGGAAAGCGAAAAGTTCTCGATGATCGGCGCGCTCGCTTTGGAGTAGCCGAACGTCACGTTTTTCAGTTCGATCCCTCCACGGATCTTTCCGATCACGTCTTCCGCGCTTTCCTCCGCTTCCCGGAACGCTTCGTCGTCCCGATACTGCATGACGTCCTCCACGCGTTCCATCTGCGCCCGCATCTCCTGCATCGTCTGACCGGCGTTTACAAATGACATCGCCGGCGACAGGAACGAGCTCATAAAGCCCTGAAACATCAGTACCGCACCGAGCGTGAACTCACCGCGGATCGTCAGATACACACCGATCGCCAGAACTGCATAGTTTGCGAGCGTGACCAGGAACAGCGGAAGCTGACCGAGGTACTGCTCGACCTTTTTCTCTTCCACCGTCTGCAGATTGACGAGCGCCTGATAACCGGCCCAGCGGCGGAAAAAGCTGCTTTCGGCGCCGTTTGCCTTAATGGATTCGATCAAGTCGATGCCGGCAAGGGCAGTCGAATCCCGTTTGCTTTCGTCCCGCAGGCGTACGCGCGTGATATTGATCCGCCGCCGCGAGACGCTTCCGGACAGGAAGACGTTCGCCGTAAGGACCGCAATTCCGAACAGGGAAAGGATAACGCTTCTTCGCAGCATCAGGACGAGATACAGCCCGACCGCCACCGTATTCATCGCCAGCGGCGCGAGCGAATTCACGAACACGCCCGCAATGGAAGCGTTCATCGCCTCGCGGGCATGAATGTCGCCCGGACGGCGCTGCACGAAAAAGTCCATAGGCATCCTGAGCACTTTCCACATATAGGACGTGCTGCCGATCGCCGCCATCTTGCCGTTTATCCGAAGCGAATAGACCGCGCGCGCCCATTCTGCGGCGATCTGTACAACGCTGAGCACGAGCAGAACGACAAGGAACGGTTCCGCCCACTGCTCGTTCTGTTCCAGAAGCAGGTGGTCGACAAAAAACCGCGACGCGACAAAGTTTACGATATTGAATATGTAGAAGATCAGCATCACAGCGGCAATGAACGCGATCGCCCCGCCCATGCCGGACAGCCGCTTCTTTGCGAACGCGTAGATGCTCGCGGGCTTTCCGTCCCGCCGAAACCGTTCCGTCGGCTTCATGATCATCACGATGCCGGTGAAGGATTCGTCGAACTCCTTCTTCGTGACACGGACCGCTCCGCGCGCCGAGTCGTTCAGATAGACGTATTTTCCCCGGAACCCTTTCAGCACGACGAAATGGTTCATATTCCAGTGAATGATGCACGGAAACCGTCCTTTTTCGCGAAGCTCTTCCGGCGACATCTTAAAGACCTTCACGTCAAGCCCGTACGACTTTGCCGCAAGATAGATCTTCTCCGCGTTGACGCCGTCCCGCGAGACGCTGCAGTCCGTACGCACCTGTTCGATCGGAACCCATTTCCCGTAATAAGCCAAAATCATAGCCAGAGATGCAGCGCCGCACTCCAGCCATTCAAGCTGCATCATAACCGGGACTCTGGCAACGCCCTTTGTGAGCGTTTGTTTTCCGTTCCGTCTTACCATCGCCGTTTATCTGTCTCCGAGAATATACCGGATCAGTTTGATTTCGCCCGTTACGATCTTTCCCAGATATTTACCGTCCGGCAGCTCAACGTACGCAAGCCCGGTCTTGATGCCGAATTCGTCCTCTTCCGTTTTGCTGACAAGATACTCCTCTCCGTCGATCCGCACGATCATTCCCGCTTCGACGTCGGACGGGATCAGCGTGACGATCCGCGCCTCGCCGTCCGAAACGACGATGTGCACGTCCTTCACGATCTCGATCGATCCGATCGCGCTCCACACGATACCGGCAGCCAGAAGCAGCGCCACAGCCGCAATGATGATCCACATCCGCGGCGACGTAACCCTGAGATAATCCGTAAGCTGCTCCGGTGAGGAAATCTTGTCCATCGCTTTTTTTCGGAATAATGTTTGATCGTTCTCCGCCATGTTTCTTCCTCGCTTTTTTCCGGGAATCCGGTTCGTCCGGACCCGTATGCCGGTTTCCGTTTGGTTCCGCCGCCGGGCGCGTTCTTCGCGCAAACATTCCAAGCAGGACAGGATCCTGTCCGGTGATGCGTCTTATGCCCGTTTTGCCGTATCCGGATACGTGCTGTTGAATTATTATATATCCTGATTTAATATAATAACAGAAATACTGCCGGAAATCAATATAGTATCGTAATAAATCCCCCGCCGGCGCGGGATGCGCCGCTGCCTGCCCACCCTGTATTATACTATCACCATGGATGAAGCATCCGGAAAACAAAGCAACTTATCGGGATTTTCGGCACATTTGCTGCAGGATTGATCAGCTGTATGCCGCACTGCATAAAGAAGTTTTATGCAAAACGGTGAATTGCAAAGGACGGATTTGTGAGAAAAAGGAGGGCATTTTATAAGCACGGATCGTACAGAACCACATTCGGCAAAGATTCATTGGAAGCGGATTCCACCGCTTCGGCATGACAAGATCACGATCAGGCCCTCGCCGCACGATCAAGGGGCGGAGATCCGGATCACAGTTTTTCAAATGAAACACAAGCGTAAGATCCGCGCTTTTCTGAAGCGCGCAGACGAGCGCGACAACCGGTATCACCCGATCTCCTGCCGGATCGAATGCGGCGTCCGGCACCTCTCACCGGACGCCATATTCTGCGGTATTGAAGGACAGAATACTATCGGATCTATGTCAATAATCTTTCCAAGCATAACATGAGCTAGTTCGCGACATCCACCATCACATAGATCCTTTTTAGCACACTCCGAGCACATATCCGGTAGGTAATTCCGGTTTTGAAATGCAAACCAATATGCATTATTCCGGAAAGTGCTCTTAGAAGTTCGCTTTTCGGCGATGATCAACAAACCTGGACGGCGTCTGGAAAAGTCCAAAAAACCAGACGTTTAATCATCATCAAAAGCAATACCGCTAAACTCATCAATGGCATGTTCATTCGAATTCTCATAGAAAGCATCATTTCCGTAAACATCTCTAATAGGGATAATCGCATCTTCCCGGAAGAGTTTATTCTCTGGTGCGTCTCCCGATTACGAGACCGCCAAAGGAGAAATATAGCACTGCTTGTTCAATGTGTTTCTAAAAATGTAGTAAATCCGTAGTTTAGAACAGAGACAGGGACAATCTGCCGATGCATATTGTAATTGACCATGCATTTCGACAGCAGGCAATACTCCGCGTGTGCAGTAAAAGAAAACAAAAAACACAGAGATAAGAATACCCCCGAAAACGCAGTGTTTTCGGGGGATGGCGTCCTCAGCGCGTTACGGCGCTGCTTTGGATTTGAAGGACAGGGAAGCAGCGCCGAGCAGTCGGCTTCGCCGCCTGTACAAACGCGCGGCGTTCTGCTTGGGAGTCCCGCTGTTGCTGCCGGGACATTTTAACAGTCCCTTTCGCTTTACACGAAAATTATTTGCCGGTGCTGTTTCCGAGCAGCAAAGTGTTCAGCGACTCGCTGAGAGAGTGATCCCAGCCTTCTGCCGTATCGCAGATCGAAACGAAGAGCTTATCATTGCCGCCGATCACATTGCTGAGCCTGTTGCCGAACATCTCGGGGCCCTCATCCGCGTCGAGACCGTTCAGGATCTGCATATTGTAGGTGTATTCCTTGCCGTCCTTCTTTGCGTAGACAATATAGGCATAAACGGATTTTTCCGGATCGCCTTCACCCTCGAACGCGACAACACTGTTCGCGGTAAACGGCACAGCCTTGTTTGCTTCCTTGCCGTCGACCGTGACCTTAAAGCCCTTGATCGAATCCTGCACGTGCAGGTCGAAGTAGATTTCGCCGTCCTTCACAAAGGACAGTTTGTCGACGAACTTCGTATCCTCCTGAACGGCGGCAGCGTTTCCGCTTCCGTTCGGATCAATGGGTTCTACGCGCGTTTCTTCGATCTTCGTGCAAGCAAAGACCGAAAGGGACATCACGATGACGAGTAACAATACGACCAGTTTCTTCATTTGTTCTTTCTCCTTCTGTTTATATTACTGCATCCTCAGCTCTTTGAGCCGCCGCGCACCTTGATCAGAATCTCCAGTACCCACTGGATGACGCGCAGGACTTCAAGAATGAAGTCGCAGATATACGAAATGATGTAGGTGTCGAACACCTTTTTCATGACCGCCATTTCGGACTCGTTTGCGAGACCGTATTCACGGATCATTTCAAGCGCAAGCTCGTTCGCCTTCTTTTCGACCGGGATGTTCAGCATCGTCACGATGAAGCCGGCAATCAGCAGCAGACCGCCGAGCGCCATGCCGATCATTGTAAACACACCGCTCGTTTTCATCAGGAACAGATCGATCACAACGCTGAGCAGGATCACCGGAAGGAACAGGAACGGTCCGAAAATTCCGATTACAGATAGGCGGTTGCGCAGAAGCGTTGCCCTGTCGCCCTGTTCGCACAGTTTTGCAAGACCCGCCTTCTGCACGCCGAGCGCCGTTGCAGTAACGGACTTCTTGTCGTCGATCTTGAAGAGAATGCTGCGCAGATAGATCGTTTTGGTAAAGACGTTGTAATAGTTTCCGAACAGAACGCCGCGGATGATGCCCGCCTTCTTGACCTTGATGTGCGTGAGCCCGTCCTTGTCAAGCACGAACCGCGCTGCTTCCGCGCCGGTCATGTGAGAAGAGATCGGCATCTTGTTCGCTTTCCAGTAGCGAACCGCGATGAGAATCTTCATTACGAGAGCAACGATCGCCATGATAACGACGAGCAACGATACGACCAAATACGCGATCGAAAGCGCGTCGTGATTCATTACGCCTTCCAAAATTTCCCTTCCGACTTCTTCCATAGTTTTCTCCCTTCACTTCGATTAATTTTATAATATAGCACATATACACCTGAATTACAAGGAATGCGGACGCTTTTCTTTTGCGAAAAAAGCTGATACAATAGCGGTATCATCAGAGCGGAGGGTTTGCATGGCGCAGGTTCGCATCGCAGGCATACAGTTTTTGCAGAGAGAAACAAAATCGCAGACGTACGAACACATGTTCTTTTCTCCTTTACCTGCGTTCGTTGGTTCCTTGATGAAAACAGAAAAGCGCGCCGCCCTGTCCCGTCGGAACAAAGCGCGCGTGCCTCACTTATGCTGAAATAAGAATTTGTCTGTCTGATGATACGCCTTATGCTCATTTTGTCAAGTCCTTCTATCCCTATTGTAACAGTATATTTTAATTAATAACAACAAAAAACGGCTCCGGAATCAAGATATTCCAATACATTTTCTTCATTGTTTTCTGTACATAATCCCGCACGTTATCGGGACAAGTATCGCGCTGCCGCGCAGCAGATTTCAACTCTGTCGATCGATATATCGGCGCTCGGCCCGCGCATGTCTTTTGCAGGATCCGTTTCTTCCGAAGATCGGTCCGAGCACTGGACAGATACACGGAAGTATGATACATTATAGTTGGTATACAGAGAAATCAAACTCAGGCAGAGGTCGCGTAAAATGTTCCGTCGTTCACTGAAACAGTTTTTGAAGAACATACTGAACCGCATAGTTCTTCCCTTCATATATGCGGTCCATCGGCGGTCTCCTGTTGAAAAAGGAAAGATCCTGTTTGCGGACAGCAATTCCGATTCCATGCCGGAAAGCATGGTCGTTATTTACGATGCTCTGAAAAACAGGGGAGAAAATGTCCGCTGCTGTTTTTCTGATTTTCGCAAGCGCAGCACCGCTCAGATCGTTTCCTATCTGAGATCCTTCATGAAAGAGTATGCAACCGCAGAGTACGTGTTTATCTGCAACTATTTTTTGCCGGTCAATTCCTGTAAAAAGCGTGAAGAAACGACCGTCGTCCAGTTATGGCATTCCTGCGGTCTTCTGAAAAAGTTTGCGTATGACACCGAAGAAGACATCTCTCCGTCCTATCACGGGGATGTCACAAAGAACATTTCCCTGATAACCGTGAGCTCCGCCGCCTGCGTACCGGTGTGGCAAAACGCGCTCAGGCTGAATGATCTTCGTCGAAGCATCGTTCGGGCAACCGGCGTCAGCAGAACGGACGTCCTGTTTGATCCGGTCTGGCAGGCGTCCTGCCGAAGTCGCTTTGCGCAGCTTTACCCATCCC
Organism: Christensenellales bacterium; assembly: GCA_045114775.1. Lineage (GTDB taxonomy): Bacteria > Bacillota > Clostridia > Christensenellales > CAG-138 > UBA3792. The sequence goes on from JBGULC010000028.1 coordinate 104,591, forward strand.
TTTCCGGCAAGAAGATCATTCTGTATGCTCCCACCTTCCGCGGACTTGCTTCCGAACCGCGTCTGGTCGGCTACGATGCGATCCTCGCGCTGGAATCCTCGCTCGGTCCGGAGTGGGCGGTCGTGAAGAAGCTCCATCCGCACCTCTCCGATCCACATTCCGTTCCCATGACCAGCACAGAGCTGTTCCCATGCGCCGATATACTGATTACCGATTACTCGTCGCTGCTCTTTGAATACATTCTGCTGGAAAAGCCATTCATTATATTTGCGCCTGATTATGAAGAATACCGGCGCACAAGAGGGTTCTATGAGGATCCCGCTTTATTCCCCGGTGAATTTGTCACCGACGCAAACGATCTTCCGGCCGCTGTCAAAAGATGCTGCGGAAGAAAGGCGGACGACGTCTATCACGCCTTCAAGAAGCATCACTCCGGCTCCTGCGACGGAAATGCGACCGAAAGGATCCTTTCTTCAATCGGTCTCCCGTCGGTCTGACATCGTGTAACCCCAGAAAAAGAATTCGCCCGTTCGGAAACGGGCGTTCGGAAAGGTTTAGTATATGAAAAAAGCAATTGCAACCGAAGTCGTACCAACCTACACAAAAAACCGCAGCATTGAGATTCTTCGATTTCTCTTTGCTTTGGTCATCCTTCACTTTCACTTTTTCAGTCTCTCCGGCGTCTTGACAAAAGCAGAAGCCGCAAAATTCTGGTTTCATTACGGCAATCTTGCGGTCGAGTTTTTCTTCCTGGTTTCCGGATATTTGATGGCGGCAAGCGCGTTTCGTTTGATAGAATCATCAAATGCCGATAAAGGCGCGCCTCTTTCCATCGGAGAAAGCACAGTAGCGTTTATGAAGCGAAAGCTCGGCGGCGTATTTGTGACGGTCGTGCTGTGCTGGATTTTCGCGTTTACTCTGTGTCAGGTTTTTGCAAAGGATCACAGCTTTAAAACGATACTGGAACGTCTGTATACGAGCTTTTTTGAGGTCTTCATGCTCAGGAATGCAGGGTTCCGCATCTATTCCACATTCAATCCTTCCTGGTATATTTCGGCAATGCTGCTGACAATGCTCATTTGCTACCCGCTTATTCTGAAGTTTAAAAAGTCTTATCTGTATGTGATCGCACCTGCCGCCGCAATCTTTGTTCTCGGCTACATGAATCATGAGTCCTCAAGTCTGACAAACGTCAGTTCCTACATGGGCGTGTTTTATAAATGTCAGCTTCGCGCAATAGGAGAAATAAATCTCGGAGCCGTTTTATACGGAATCGCGCGCAAGCTCAGAACCGTTTCGTTCTCTCGGTTCGGTATCATCCTTCTCTCGCTGCTTGAAATAGCTGGATATGCCCATGCTTTCTACTACATGTGCGCGATCCATTCCAAGAGCGCCGATTTTGTTATGCTTGCAATTCTCGCCGCAGCTGTCTGCATTTCGTTCAGTCAGCGGACCCTCCTTGGACGGATTGCAGACGCAATCCCCTTAAAAATCACGGTGTTTCTCGGAAAGTTCAGCCTTCCTTTGTACCTGTGCCACGGCGTTATTTGCAGCAGAATCGTTCGTCTGCTGTATCGTAAACTCGGATTTGGAATCAAACTCTATGTATGCGGGATGGCCGTTATCATCGCCGTTGCACTTGTAATGATGGCGCTTACGCAGATCATAAAAAAATGGGCTCTCCCGTTTATGAAGAGCCTCATTGTCCGTAAATCCGAATGAATCGGGAGGAATCCGTCAGAAGATCCAGCCGATCATATAGTTCAGCTTGGTTGCGTAGTTATAGTCTTCGATCCTGTCGATAACGTGGTCCTTTACAAGCTCCGCGGCTTTCAGGGCCATTTTCCCGTCGCGGATCTTGATGTACTGTGTCGGCATGTACTGATGCAGCAATCCGAGCGGGATATGCGTGTTGTCCAGATTGTAGTACAGCTTTTCGATCGCATTCTGAATGTCTTTGTCCGCGAAATAATAGCGGCTGCGATCCGAGAGGCTGTACTTTCTTTTCAGCTTTTGCTCCTCATCCGTTCCCTTGTAATAGACCTGCCAATTCTTGGGCTCCTGCATCATCTTCTGCTCGATGAGGCTTTCAAGATTCGCTCTCTTTTCTTCTGGGATCAGCTCCCTTTCGATCATGCTGAGCGCAAACAATCCTTCCCTCGCGGCAAACGTCAGCGCGGGTCCCACCTTCAGAATCGCGACGCCGTCCTCTACCATTTCTTTCAACTGTCTCGGCGGCTGATAATCCGTTGAATGCCCTTCCAGCACAATCCCGGGATGCTGAGCGATCGCCTTGCTCAAGGCGGTCGTTTCGACCCGGTTATAGCGGGCAATGTTCTCATCGCCGAATTCGACCCCCGGCTGCACGACGACCGCAACAATGGACGAGAAAAGATGTTCTATACCGAGCTTATTAAACTCCTCCCGATAGATTCGGATTGTTTCGTGCAGATCGTCTGCTTTGGTGATCGCGATCTGGTCCGTGACCTCCTGCTCCCCGCCCGGAATCGGTACTTCACTGCCGATTACATAAGAAGGCCTCTGCTCGTTTGGATTATCGCGCAACAGTTCCTGATACGCTTCCTCACAGACCTGAAACAGCTCCGCGCCGCGGCGCGCTATGGTTCGAACCGAAAGCGGCTGATTCGCCGGATCGTCCCCAAGGCGCATACTGGTATCCAGATGGATCTTTTTGTATCCTGCAAGGACGTATTCCCTGACGAGCTCCTTTGCTTTTGCCATCGCGTCTGCTTCCGGCTCCTTGCACCAGACCAACGGCCCGAGATGGTCTCCCCCCAGAATGATACGATCTCTCGAAAAGCTGACCTTGTCCGCGATCTCATACACAAACTGCTTGAATTCCTTCGGCCGCATTCCGGTATAGCCGCCGTACTGATTGACTTGATTGGAGGTACCCTCGATCAGTATGTCGTCGCCGAAGCGTTTCCCCTGCTGAAGGCAGGCCTCGATAACGATTCCGCTCGCCGTACAGTAGGACGGGATGCCGCAATGGATTCCCATCTGGCGCTTGAAGATCATATCATGAAAAGCGTCTCTGATTTCCATACATTACTCCTTCCGAAAACTCTTTATCATCCTTTGCGAATACTCAACGTTCGCTGTCGATCAGGATCTTGCCTTTTACCTGCCCGGGTGTTTTGTACAGTTCAAATGCATCCTTGATTTGGCTGAGCGGCAGTATGCGATCGATCATCTGCTCGTCGGCGATGAGGTCCCCCGCATGAAAATGCTTCGCCGTCATCGTCCACTCTTTTCCGGGAAACGGCGCGCTGTAGGACATCCACGAACCGGTCAGAAGGAACTCCTTGCGATTCATCTGCTCCCACTCCCGTACGGTGAAGCCGATCGGTTCTTTCGGTGTTCCCACCATGCAAATATGCGCTTTGTTCGCCGCCAGGCGGAAGGATTCCTTCATGGAATCTACATTTCCCGAGCAATCGATCACATAATCAAAGCCTTTTCCGTCGGTAAACTGCATCAATCTGTCATAATAATCCGCATCGAGCGTGCTGACGGTGAGCTCGGCGCCCATTTTTTTTGCAAGCGGCAACTTCTCTCTGCTGCGGTTGACCGCAGCGATTCTGGATGCTCCGAGGATCCTTCCCCATTGGATCGTGAACAGTCCGATCATCCCGCAGCCCAGAACGATCAGGCTCTTTCCCTCGCAAAAGTCGGCACAGTACAGCCCGTGAAGCGCAACTGAGGAGGGTTCGAACAGCGCTCCTTTGACAAAGCTGACGTCATCGTCAAATTTAAAAACGTTCTGTTCAGGGACCGTAACGTACTGGGCAAAGCTGCCTTGTCTTCTTGAGCCGATAAAGCTGTAATGCGAACAAAGCGAATAATTGCCGTTTTGACAGTCTTCGCATTCCATGCAGGGAACAAGCGGGATCCCCGCTACGCGATCTCCCGGCTTTACGGAAGTCACATTACTTCCCACCTTGTCAATAACACCGGAAAACTCATGTCCGAGCACGTTCGGGAAGAAATGGCATGCGTTTCCGTTGACCCGCGGGACATCCGAACCGCAGATCCCGGTATACTTAACCTTCACCCGGACCTCGTTTTCTTTGGGGATCGGCGTCTGCATCTCCTCATAACGAATATCAAACGGTGCGTGAACAACTCCGGCAAACATAGCGGCGCTTCCTCCTTACAATCTCTTTCCTTGAATAAAATAAGTATCGAGCAGAGCCTTGAACAGTTCCAGATCTTCCGGATACGTCAGCTTCAGGTTCAGAATCCTTGTCGGGACGACCTTCATCGGTATTTGATGGGCAAGCGCGATGGCGCCGGCTGACGTCATGGAAGCCAGCTCTTCATCGCTTGCTTCGAAATAGATCCTTTTCAAATCGCCGAAGCGGAAAGCCTCCGGAGATGCTCCGGACACTATCTCCTGACGCGGTATCACATTGACCAGCATCATTTCCCCGTCCATCCGGTAGCAGGTATCATACTGACGTGCGCCGAGCGTCGCTCCGCCGTAATCCTTTACCGCCTGAATGATGCTCAGCGTGCCGTCTCTGTCCACATAAGGATGCGTCGCATCGTGCATCATGACAACATCGGCGTCTTCCGAGAAGCCTTCGATCGCACGAAGCCCGTTTCGGATCGATTGCGAGCGATTGTCTCCGCCGGCGGCTATCAGAAGCTTTCCATGAAAAGCAATGTCCTTTACGGCATCTCGAACATAAGGGATCCAATCCGCATGCGAAACGATGCAGATATTGTCGATTTCTCCGATATCCGCATATCCTCTCACGATATACCAGAAAACCGGCTTCCCTTCGATCTCAATAAACTGCTTCGGTCTTGCGGCGCCCATCCTGGTGCCGCTGCCGCCCATCATCAACAAAAGTGTATTCATATCCTCACCCCATGATCTTTTCGATCAGATCCACAACCCGCTTGGCAGCATTGCCGTCCTCGAAGCATCCCTTATCCTTCAGGAATTCTTCCAATCTCGACCGATAAAGAGCATCGTCGAAATTCAGGATATTGTTTTCCAGCTCGTCGTTGTCTCTTGCGATCGGAAACGGTGTGGAGGAAAGCGGATAGTAGAAACCTCTTTCCTGATTATACGATTCGATGTCCGTTGCAAAGATGAAGCCCGGCTTTCTCGTCAGCATAAAATCGTATATCCAACTGCTGTAATCCGTAATCGCTGCATCCGCGATCAGCATTAGCTCCTGAATATCCGGATACGACGAAAGATTGATCACGTTTTTCGAGCGCTTGAGTTTTTTTGTTTTTTTGCGCACGGTGGGATGCAGTCGGACGATCACTTTCCATTCTCCGCCGAACTTTTGAGACATTGCAGCACACAGCCGTTCATAATCCACGGCGTACGGGGTAAGCGAATGGCTGTCGCGGAACGTCGGCGCATAAAGAACGTATCTGTAATTGATTTCGGCCTCCTCCGCTTCCTGCGGGATCGGATCCGTTTCGTTTTGCTGATTCGGGTCGACCTGAGCTGCTTTCTGCATTTGCTCATCAGTCTCCTCTGAAGGCGGAAAAACCTTTTGAAGCACTTCTGCACGCTTCTCGTCGGTCTGATTGAACAGGATATCGTTTCGCGGATGTCCGTACTCAAGGATCTGTGTTTTGGGCCAGAATGATCCCCTGTAAACCTCATTCTCAAACTTGCTGTTTGAGATAATGTAGTCGGAAAGCTTGCCGACGCGTTTTGCGGCTGCAACCCATTCCTTTCCGTTATTGCTGGACGCATCGAAACGTTTGATACCCAAGGAACCGTGCCATGTTTCTATCCAGCACTGCTCTTTCTTTTTTGCGGACATCTTTTTTTGGAATTCGACTGAATTTGCGATAACGAGCTTGGATCTTCCCAGCTCACGGTAATAATCGACGGTATACTGTTCAACCAGCCTGAATTCCTCCGGGAACGTCTCGTCATAAAGCGACGCCTTGCGGGAGCTGCACACGATCTCGTAGTCAAGATTTCTTCTTCTCAGTTCTTCAGCGATATACTTCGGATTGCAGGTATAATCTCCCTGAAACGAAATGAACATGATCTGCTTGGGATTCACCTTCATTCTCTTCGTCCAAAGATACCGGTAAAGCTTTCCGAGCGAATAATCGAGCTTTATCGTTAAATACTTTCTTGCAACCGAAAAAAGCCTGCCTTCGATTGCCGCCCTTTGTATTTTTTTGCCCATGCTCATTGCCATATACGGTACCTCCCCCTCTAAAAAGCTGCCGTTCGCTTTATTGATTTAGTATTATACAGCAATACGACCTGTTTTTCAACCGGAAAACGGCATATTGAATTCATATATTGTCAACATACAGCCATGATTTGAAAATCTGCCGTTCTTTTCCTTTTGTGCAGCCCGACCGCAGAACCGTTTATGCGCCGGCGCCGTACTGCTTCGGAGAGTATTGCATCAAAAAGTCCGGCGCACGGCCGGACAGTGACTATTGATGTTTACGCTATGCTTGAGCTTTAATCCTTGCGAGTTCTTCCTCCTCCAGCGCGCGGTAGGCGACCTTGCCGACGAGCGTCTTCGGCATATCGTCCTTGAACTCGATGTCGTATGGCATCGCGTATTTCGCGATGTTCTTGCGGCAGTAGGCCAGAAGCTCCTGTTTCGTTTCCTCTGTTGCGGGAACGTCCTTCGCAAGCTTTACGAACGCCTTGACCTTCTGCATCTTATAAGGATCCGGAACGCCGATGACGCAGCTCATCTGCACCTTCTCGTTCGCGTCGAGGATGTTCTCGATCTGCCCCGGATAGATGTTGTAGCCGGACGAAATGATCATGCGCTTTGCGCGGCCTTTGAAGTAGACGAAGCCTTCCTCGTCCATCGTGCCGAGATCGCCGGTATAGACCCAGGTAAGCCCGTCGGCGTGCGTGCGCAGTGTCTTTGCGGTCTCGTCCGGATGCTTCATGTACTCTTTCATCACGGTCGGACCGGCAAGCAGGATCTCTCCCTCCTCGCCGTACGGCAGCTCGCGGTCCGCGTCCGGTTCGACGATCTTGATATACGTGTCCGGGAACGGAAGCCCGATCGATCCCTCCTTGAACATGTGCGGCGGCGTGAGGCAGCAGGCCGTGACGGTCTCCGTCGTGCCGTATCCCTCGCGCACCTGAATGACCGCCTTGTGATCGTACAGGAATGTGTCGAATTTCTTTTTCAGCTCGATCGAAAGGCTGTCCCCGCCGGAGAATACGCCTTTCAGGCAGCTCAGGTCCGCGCCGTCCATGCTCGGAAGCCGCAGCAGCGCCTCATACAGCGTCGGCACGCCCGCGATGAAGTTGCAGCGGTACTTCACGATGTCCTTCGCGTAGGATTTCGCCGTGAACCGCGGCACGAGGATGCATCGCCCGCCCTGAGACAGCATGGTATGGATGCAGACGCCGAGACCGAAGCCGTGAAACAGCGGCATCGCGGCGAGCATCTTATCGCCGATGCGGAACATCGGGTTTGCGGCCTTTACCTGCTCGCCGAGCGCATTGAAGTTTTTATTGGTCAGCACGATGCCCTTGGTCGTGCCCGTCGTGCCGCCCGAATAGAGGATGACAGCCGGATCGTCCGACTTGCGTTCGACCCTGTACTTATAGAAGCAGCACTCCGACAGCCGCATGAACTCACGCCAACGGATGACCGGCGCGTCCTTCGGGATCTTTTTGATCTTGCGTCCCTCGGTGAGCATGTAGCCCGCGCGAAGCGGCTGAGAGAGCGCGTCCTTGACCGACGCGATGATGATGTTGACGACCTTCGTGTTCTCGCGGATCGCTTCAAACTTGCCGTAGAACTGGTCCAGCGTGATCGCGGTCACGCTCTCGGATTCGTTCAGATAGAACTCGATCTCCTTTTCGGCGGAAAGCGGATGGATCATGTTCGCGACGGCGCCGACAAGGTTGACCGCGTAGAACATATAGATCGCCTGCGGACAGTTCGGCATGGCGATCGTGACCTTGTCGTTTTCGCGAACGCCGATCGTTTTCAGCGCCTTTGCGCAGCGCTCGATCTCGTGCACCATCTGCCGGTAGGTCGTCGGTCGCCCCATAAAGTCGAACGCCACGTTGTCCGGATACTGCTTTGCAACGTCTGCGACCTTGTCGAACATCGAGCCTTCAAAGTATTCCAGGTGAAGCGGCACGGAGCCGAGGTGCTCCGCCCACGGTGTCTTTGCTGTGATCATTGCATTCCCCTTTTATCAATACTCAAATCCGCTGGGCTCGGAAAGCGGCTTGTCCAGCAGCTCGGGATGCGCGAAGATGTACTTCACGAGCCGCAGGCTGCGCACGAAATAGAATCCGTCGCCGATGCGCTCGTCGATCGTCGCGCCGAAATCGACCACGTCGCGGATCTGCTTCGTCCCATCCGGCATGACCATCTCTTCCTTGTGCAGTGTGCCGACCGTGATCATGATGCTGTTCGTTCCGTAGTTGTTCAGATGGTGATAGACCGCAGGCCCCTTGATGCTGCCGAGGTTGGACAGCAGGACCGTGCTGTAATTGGAATCGCCTTCCTTCAAAGACTTCGGCACTCTGCCGAAGAAATCGAGGATCCGGATAAACCGGAACACCAGCATCAGCAGAAAGCGGGGGATCTTCGCAAACGAATCGACCGTCGCGTCCATACCGCCCGTCGAATGCTCATGCTTGCGTACCTCGCGCACATCGCCGTAGATCTGATGGCTGATCTCGTCGATCGTGTCGGTATCCTTCGGAACGACCTGCATGAACGCTTCCTCGGCGTCGTCGGCAAAGCGGCGTTTCGCCATGAACGAAAGGCTGATCGAATCCCGTTCATACATCCGTCTGCCCTGCACATAGCGGTTCATATGCGGCCGCTCCTTGATCATCCGCGCGATCGCAAGCACGAAGCAGTGGAACAGCGTCGTTTTGTAGTTGTCGTGCTCAGCATTCTTTTTTTCGATGAACTTCACAAGCTCCGTCGCGTCGATCTTATCGGCAAGATAAACCTCGCTCTCGGTCCGCTTCGGCATCAGATGAAAAATAATCGTCGTCAATCCCGATACGTCCTTGACGTACCGTGCGCCGGGCCGGTCGCCCCATTTTCTCTTCATGAACAGTTACCCCCTTTATGCTGCGGTCTCATCCCCGTCGGAAACGCGGCTTTTGATTTCACACTGTTCGATATCATACCATAATATACAAAAATCGACAAGCCCAAATTGGCTATTTTGCGTTTATTCTATCGGAGTTGTTAGGAAAATCTTCGTTTGACCGACGTATTCGGTCTTTTGCTCCATGCGTCCTGATAAAAAAGCAAAAGAGGCGGATCGCTTATATCCGCCTCTCAATGCTGTATAGTTTATTCGCCGGTTTCCGGAAGCGGTGTATCGCCGCTTGTACTTGTTGCGATGACGTCTGCCTCGCAATCAAACCGCAGGATCTCAACCGTCGCTTTTTCGTATACTTCTTTCATTGCTTTTTCTCTCCTTCTCCGGTTTAATTGTTGTTCAGGCCTGCGCGATACGTGACTTCTGCTTCGTGGAACTGATACATAGCCGCAACCATCATCCTTGCCTCATCCAGGAACGGTATGGCTCCTTCTTCGGCCTTCAGTACAGCATCGATATACGAGAACACGGAAGCCGTGATCACGTATTTGCGCCCCGCATTTCCCTTAACGGTAAACTGCTTATCCAGATTATGCGGCGTGATGCCTTCGATCTTGACCTCGTAGCAGCGGTCCGATCCGGAGGTGATGTCTCTGATCGTCCATGTGTAACCGCTGCGCTTGATCATCGGATTGTCAAGCGAAAGCGTCAGCGCGCTGGTGATGCGTACCGTCGGAACGGACGTCGTATTCTCCTTCATATGGATCTGAACGAACAACGCAGTGGCGGATTCCAAAGAAACCGCAAGCGTAACGCGATCGACGTCCGATTTCCCAAGCTCCAGATTGCCGGGATACTCACGCGAATGGCTTTCGGTCATTCTTCCGATCGCATCATAATCGTACTGCGTCGCATAGTAACGCACGACCGGCGTATAGTATCCGACAAGCGTCGGCTTGGCTTTGAAGAAATACTGCTGCGAATAGTAGCCGAAATCGATCATGGCGCGAATAACGCGCAGCGCGTCGACGTTACCGTCCTGCGTGCTGTCCGCACGCTCGAAGTATTTGACATACTCCTCGAGCGAATAGTGCTTGTAAGAAATCTTTTCGCCGTCGCACCAAAGCTCTGCGGTGATATCGTCTGCCATCTGGATCGCGTTCAGGAAGCAGGTAAAGCCGTAGTTGTCCGGGTTCACAGAGCTCTTATGGTTCGGATCGAAGGTATCGATCTGTTCGTCCGTGGACTTGCCGATCTTGAAGTGCATCTCACACTTCGAGGTGTCGAGCCCCGTGAGGTCGACGTAGAAGTTGATGCCGATCTGTCCGGAGAGCAGCACGGACTGTGTACGGAAGACCTTGCGCATCGGCGCGTGGATCACGACATCCGCCGCCGGCATGGTGAAGTACCAGCGATCGCCGTCCTTCGTCAGGTTCACGGTGTTGCTGCCATACGTGATGTACGGCGTTCCGTCGAGCGCGTAGCCCGCCTCCGCAAGGATGGAAACGTAGACCTTCTGGTTCAGCGCGAGCTCATAGATGATGTTCGTCTCGTTTGCGCGGCTGTCGCGAATGAACGGCGTACCGGTGGAAAGCGAGATGCTGCCGTGCTCAAGGTTGTAGGTCAGCGACTCTGCGTTCAGCGGGTTTACCGTCGATTTGTCTGCGGCGTCCGCCTTGTATGCCTTCTGCACGTCGAACACGTGGTTCGTCCAGTCGACGCGCGGATAGTGGATCTGTCCGTCGTAGCCGGTCACGTTGCCGATCTGCTCCTCGAAGAAGACGAAGACCATGCCGGTATAGGCCGGATCCTGCGGATATTCGCTGTCGGAATAGCGGTAGGTCGGGTATTCAAGGCTCATGCCGTCCGGCAGCCATTCGGTGATCGAACCGTTCTGGACCTTAACGACCTTGATCTTGTCGCCCGATTCGAGCCAGGTCAGGACCATATGCTCGTATTCGGAGCCGTACAGGCCTTTGATGGTCTCGTTCTTGTTGTTGATGATCTCGTTGCCGTTGAACTCCTTGTTGATAAAGAGCTTGTCGTCCTGACGGATCTGCGAGGTCGCAATATCGACAAGGTAGAAATCGTACGGCAGGTGTCTGACAAAGATGCAGTTCTGGAACCAGTCGGAAGGTCCGCCGTAGCCCGGGCGGAAGTAGATGACGCTCGTGCCCGCGTCGGCGCTCGTGACCGTGTAGTTCGGTCCGGTTGCCGGGTACCATGTGTCGATCGCGCCGTCCACGACCTTGACGACCTTGATCTTCTGTCCCGCCACGAGGTCGACCGTCAGGAGCATCTGTCCGGAGACCGAAAGGTCGTCGACAAACTTGTCGTTGCCGTCAATGTCTGCCGCCGTAAAGCCGTACTGTCCGATCAGGTAGTAGCCGTTGGTCGCAAGCTTCTTATAGGTCGCAGTGACGGTAACGGGCGCGGCCGGCATCGTGAACTCGTAAATGAAGGTCTGTCCGTCCTGCTCCTTCAACGTCACCTCCACGGTCTCGTTCGTCGTGTTGTTCTTCACGGTCAGGGTCTTGACCGCGTAATCCTCGTTTGCGTTGACGACGATCTGCACCGTGGTATTCGCGTACGCTTCGTTGTTGCGCGGGATCGCGTTCATCGTGCCCTGTACGCCGCTGTCCAGCGTGATCGCGTACGCCGTGCGGATGAAGTAAACGTTGACGATCGCGTCGGCGTCCGGCATCGTGAAGGTCAAAACGCCGTCGCCCTGCGCGACATCGTTGACCACCATTTGTTTGAAAACGTAGCCGATGCTCGCCTCGATCGTGATCGTAACGGTCTCGCCGGGCTCCGCCGTGGTCTTGTCCGCGAATGCGGTGCCGAGGCCGTATGCGGTTACATGAATCGAATAACTGCCTGCCGTGACTTCATCAAAGACCGCTTCGACGGTGATCGCATAGCCCGGCATAGTAAAGGTATACGAACTGTTCGCGAGATACTCCGACGTGACGTCTCTGCCGTCGACCTTCAGCGCGCGGAACGAGTAGCCATCGGCGGGCGTAACGGTCAACGTGACTTCGCTGCCTTCAAGCGCTTCCGTCGGGACCGCGACCGTGCCCTCGCCGGTCACATGCGTCGTGATCCGATAGGACTGTGCAGGCGGGATCTCCTTGAACGTGACGGAAAGCGTAACGGCTTCGGCGGGCATTGTAAACGTGCCGGTGTTGCCTTCGAAATTCCATGTCTCAGGCGCGCCGGTAACGGAATCGAGCTCATAGCCCTCGTTCGGCGTGATCGTGACGGTGACGGTCTCGCCCGCCTGCGCCGCGGTTTTGTCCGCGACCGCCGTGCCGTTGCCGTCGGTGGTGACCGTGACTGTATAGGTCGTGATCACGTTCTTTTCGGCGTAGAGGCAGTTATAATGCCAGCCGGCTTCACCGTCGGAATTCGGACGGAAATAGATCGTGTAATTGCCCGCTTCGGAGATCGTATAGTTGTTGTCCATGCCATCCGGGTACCACGCGGATTTGTTCCCGTTGGTGACCTTAAACTCCGCGTTGGCTTCAAGGTCCAGCGTGATCATGTACTCCGTCGTGCTCGAGCCGGTATTCTGCGTGAGCTTATAATCCTCGTTCACGTTCCAGCCGTTCATGGAACCGACCAGATAGAAGTCCGACGCGCCGCGCTCCTGCTGCGGTTCTTCCGTGTCCGCCGCCGTCACGCTGCCGAACAGGCCGAATACCATCACCAGCGCGATCAGAAGCGACAGGACGCGTCTTGTCTTTCCGTACCGTTCATTCATCTTGATGCATCTCCTTCACAGATAGTCATGCTGTATGCATACCAATTCTTATATATTATAGTAAAATCAATGTAAAATGTCTATATGTTTTCACGAAAAAATCGTCAAAATATGCGTAAATATCGAAAACTCTCCGTTGCTTCGGGGGCTTTTCTTTTGGCCCGAAAGCTGATACAATATCGGTATCAGAAAGCGGGAGGACAAACGGCCATGCTTATGAAGATCGCGGGCATTCAGCTTCTGCAAAAGGCGACGAAGCCGGAAACGTACGCGCATATCCGCGCGCTCGTTTCCGCGATCCCGGACGGCGCGGCGGACCTTATTATGCTCCCGGAGATGTGGAACGGGCCGTATGAAGCGCGGCTGTTTCCGACCTTTGCGGAGCCCATGGACGGGCCTTCGCGGCAGTTTCTCTCGGATCTTGCGAAGGAAAAGCGCGTATACCTCTGCGGCGGCTCGATCGCCGAGCGCGAGGGCGACCGTGTCTACAACACCGCGTACGTCTTCGATCCCGAAGGGCGCGAGATCGCCAGACACCGCAAGATGCACCTCTTCGACATTGACGTGAAGGGCGGGCAGCGCTTCTTCGAGTCCGACACGCTCTCGCCCGGAAACGAGATCACCGTCTTCTCCACCCCGTTTTGCAGGATGGGCCTCTGCATCTGCTACGATTTCCGCTTCCCCGAGCTTTCGCGGCTGATGGTCGACGCAGGCGCAAAGGTCATTCTCGTCCCCGCCGCGTTCAATATGACGACCGGCCCCGCGCATTGGGAGCTGCTGTTCAGAAGCCGCGCAGTCGACAATCAGGTCTATACCGTCGGCGTCGCGCCCGCGCGCGATCCCGCAGCGTCCTATCAATCATGGGGGCATTCGATCGTCTGCTCGCCGTGGGGCGAGGTGCTCACACAGACGGACGAAAAGGAGGGCGTTCTGCTCGCTTCGCTCGATCTCGACCGCGTCGATCGGGTCCGGAACGAGCTCCCGCTTTTAAAGCAGCGGCGAACGGATATTTACCGACTGGAGCGAGTCAGGCCATGAAACAGGTCGTCCACATCTTCGGCGCGTCCGGCTCCGGCACAAGCACGCTCGCAAAGGCGCTGTGCGAACGGACCGGCTTCACGCATATCGAATCGGACGATTGTCTCTGGCTCCCGACCGACCCGCCTTTTACAACCAAACGCAGTCCCGAAGAACGGCTTGCCGTGATGCGGTGGGCGATCGCCGATGCGCAAAGCGTCGTGATCGCGGGCTCGCTCGTCGGCTGGGGCGATCCGCTGATCCCCTCGTTCACGCTTGCGGTGCGGCTTTCCGCGCTGACGGCGGTGCGGCTTCAAAGGGTCAAAGCGCGCGAACTTAAGCGCTTCGGCGCGCGGATTTTGCCGGGCGGCGATATGTACGAGGAGCAGCTCGCGTTTTACCGCTGGGCGGAAGGGTACGACGACGGCGGCGTCGAGATGCGCAGCAAAGCGATGCACGACGCGTGGCAGCAGCGGCTTCTGTGCCCGCGGCTCGACCTTGACGGCACGCAGCCGGTCGAAGCGCTTGTAAACGCCGTGCTTTCGGCTATGGAACCGATCACCGAAACGGAGTGAGACTATGTGCGGACGATATGAGATCTATCAGGAGGTCAGAGACGAATACCTCGAAGCGCTGATCAAAGAAGCGCTGCGCGTGTCCGACAAGCTCGGCGCGGGTATGAAACCGTTCGGCGAGATCCGACCGACCGACGTTGCGCCGGTGATCGCGCCGAGCGCGCTGAACCGCAGGCTCGGCGCATTTCCGATGCAGTGGGGCTTCAGCCATCCGACCCGCGGCATGCTTGTATTCAATACGCGCATGGAGACCGCGCCGGAAAAGGACCTCTTTGTGAACAGCATCGACGAGCGCCGCTGCCTCATTCCGGCGTCGCGCTATTTTGAATGGAAAAAGACCGATGCGGACAGAAAGACGCGCTTTGCATTCTCTACCGAACGCGGCGATCCGCTGTACCTTGCCGGGCTCTATGTGCGCACCTCGGACAAACGGCGTCTCCCCTGCTTCTCCATCCTGACGCAGGACGCCGAAAAAAACATCAGGGACGTCCATCCGCGCATGCCGGTGCTCGTGCCGTTCTCCCGCGCGGAGGAATGGCTCTCTCCCGACACGGACTTTCACGAATTCATCTATAATCTTTCCGTGCCGGTCGAAGCGAGGGCGGAACGATGAGCGAACCGTTTGTTGAACTCGATCTGCACCGGATGCACCAATCGCAGGCGATCCGCGAGATCGACCGCGCGCTGCTGCGTGCCGACGGCGCGACGTATCAGCTCCGGCTCGTACACGGCTATCACGGCGGCGACGCGCTCAAAGCGATGATCCCAAAGATGTACCGGGACCACCCGAAAGTCAAGCGGATCCAAAAGGGCGACAACCCCGGCGTGACGATCCTCGTGCTGAAAGAACTGTACTGAACGAAAGGGACGAATCATGAAGGAATATCGGTTTTACGGCGCAGAGACGGCCGACGTGAAGGATGCAAACGGCCTGACTCCGCGGGCGTATTATGATCTTTTAACCGACTGCTGGTGCGCGGAGACCTGCGCGCCGCGCATGCGCGCTGACTGGAGCCCCGAGAATCCCACGCTCGGGCAATGCTCGATCACGTCGTTTCTCATTCAGGACCTTTACGGCGGCAAGGTGTACGGCGTGCCGCTGCCCGAAGGCGGCTATCATTGCTTCAACGCCGTCGGCGGCTGCGTTTTCGATCTCACGAGCGAGCAGTTCGGCGACACAAAGCTCGATTATTCAAACTGCCCCGAGCAGTTCCGCGAAATGCATTTTGCCGACGCGGACAAATACGCGCGCTACAAGCTCTTGAAACAAAGGCTTTCGGAACGGCTGAAAGCCAAAGCATAAAATAAAATCGGAGCGAGCCGAAGCTTTCTCCGATTTTTGTATGCCGCGACGCGTGCGTTTTCCGATCAATATCCTTTTTCCGGGTTGATGATACTGCCGTCGATTGCGTTGATCAGCAGGATCGGCTGATATGTTTCCATGACGCCGTGATCATCGAAGCCGATCTGACGCTCCGAGGTGTTCGCATAGAACGCCCACACCGGGATCAACAGTCCCCGCTCGATGCTGTTTTGCTCCCGAACGCGCCAAAGTCCAAGCTCAACGCGGTCGATATGCTTCTCAAATCGCCACTCCAAACCGCTGCCCTGATAGTCCTTTGTTTCGGTTTCATACATGATCGGCAGCATCTTTTCCATGATTTTTTGAATCTCGGCAAACGGCAAAAGGCTCGTCTGCTCAGCGACCGTATTGCCGATCGCAAGCGGAGTATTCAACTGGATGCAGTAAACGCCGCCGTCGTTGACGTCGATCCAGAACGTCTCATATTCCCATGCGTCTGCATAGCTTTCTTCGTCCGCCGAAAACGCGGCGTCTTCATTCTCGTGCTCGTTTCCGGTCATCAAGGTACATACCCCTCTGACCTTATGCACACAGACGACACGGTAAGCAAACTCGGTCGATTCATTGTCCCTGATCACAAAGATTCGCTGCACTGTGTATGCGCTGTCGAGCTCTGCTGCTTTCAAAAAGTCCTCGGCGAACATCTTCGCCTTTTGCGGCGAGATCATGACGGAACCGTTCATCTCCGCAGGACACGGTTCGCCCCTATCCAGTTCTTTGCCCCAGATATAGCAGGGCGCTTGCTTTTCATTTCCTTTGATGAATGTAAAACCGGAAGATCGCAAAACGGCGCGAATGGAATACCCGATCTCCCGTCCAAACTCGTCATAGCTCGGCTTCACGATCGGCACAGTGTTGTTCGAAAGATTTGATACCGTAAATCGGTATCCTGTCTCTTTTGATTCCGCAGCCAGATATGTCCATGAGGCCGCTTCCTTTCCTTCGTTGTCGAGTACCACACCCTTGATCAACGTGCCGTCGGCAGAATCACCGGTCGCGATGTCCGGCGCCGCCGCATACTGTTTTTTCAGCGTTTCGAGCGCCTTCTGAACCTGCTCCTCGGATTCAAATCCGCATTCGCCGAAATTGCCGCCATCCGTGGCGGCAAGCAGCTGCTCGATCCCCTGCGCGATGTCGTTCTTTGTTTTTTCGTCTATAATCGCTGTCATCGGCACATCATCGACGAGCACGTTCCAAAGACGCGACACGGTTTTCTGATCGAAATCGCTCGGAAACACACGCACGATCGGCAGTTCCCCGTCCGGCACAACGATCTCCGCATCGGCGTCGATCGAGAGAAAGCCCTTTTGATAGGAATAGTTGAGACGCTCCGGTACGCCGAGTCGCTCCCGTATCGGCAGCGCAAGAAGCTCAGGCGCGATCGAAGCCCGCGCCTGTTCGATCATTTGCGTCTGATCCTTGCCGACCACGATCGGCTTCTCCGGCGTCGGCTGACAGGCGGCAAGAAGCAGAAGCGCGGCAAGAAGAATGACAATAATATGTTTTTTCACGGATTGCTCCTTTCTGTTGCTGACTGAAGCATACCAAAGGATGCAAAGAAGAACTATCACGAAAGTGTAATGAATTTGTAATGATTGTGCGTAATGCAGGGAGATTCGCTTGTCTTCTGCCTGATGTGGAAAAGGCGATCGGTGACGTTGATTGCGCAAACGCCTGCTTACAACCCCTCAGTCACGACAAGTCGTGACAGCTCCCCTTGCACAGGGAAGCCGAGACGTCAATGATGTCCTTCTTGTACAAAGACGGGACTCGCGTTGCCATGTTCCGGACAATCTGCTTATTCCTTGCCTCCCCTGTGCAAGGGGAGGTGGCGAGGCTTGCCGAGCCGGAAGGGTTGTCTTTTCGGCATGCGGATGCGATCTCTTCCTACGGACCCTTGGTGCGAAACCAAAAGCCTTCCCCCTTGGGTGTGGAGGCGGCGAGGCTTGCCCCGCCGGGAGGGTTGTCGATCGGATAATGATCAAACGGTTTCCGCGTCAAAGATCACGCGGTGCATACGAACGTCGTATTCGTCCGTTGGAATGTCGTCGCGCATGGCTTTTCGGAAGCACAGGCAGAGCGTTTTATCGGCGTTTCCTTCAAGGAAGCGGTCGTAATAACCCGCGCCGTGCCCGAGACGTCTGCCGTCGCGCGACGCGGAAACGCACGGAACGAGGATCAAGTCGATCGCGTCCGGTCCGATCGTTTCCGAGCAGTCGACCGGCTCCAATATCCCATACGCGCCGGGCGCGAGATCGTCGGCGCTCTGGATCCGTACCGCAAGCATTTCATGCTTTCCGATGCACTTCGGCACACAGACCGTTTTGCCGTCGGCAAGCGCGGCCGCAAGGATCGCGGCGGTGTCCGGCTCGGTCGGCATGGCGATGTACAGAAAGACGGTTTCGGCCTCCCGATACTCCTTCGATGCGAGGACCTTTTCGCCGATCCCGGCGCTCGCCGCCGCTTTGTATGCCTCCGGCAGTGTTCTGAGAAGCGCGGATACCTCTTTGCGCACCTGTTTTTTCCGTTCACGGACGCTTGTTTCCATACGACCCTCCGTTATGCGATCAAATAGACCAGCAGCATGATCCCGACGAGCAGGATCAGAAACGCGAAGTTGAACAACGTGTATTCGCCGACGTAGCGGATCGTTTTGCCGGGATTGTTCTTCACGTACTCGCGGAACGTGATCAGACTCGCGAGCGACGCGATCAGTGTGCCGACGCCCCCGATGTTCACACCGACGAGCAGCGCCGGGTAATTATCGGTAAACTGCGACAGCAGCACCGCGGACGGCACATTACTGATGAACTGGCAGGAGATCACGCTGACGAGGAACGTGTTCTTTTCGAGCAGACCCGAGAAAAAGCTGCGCACCGCCTCGATCCTGCCCATGTTCCCCGCAAAGACAAAGAAGAACACGAACGTAAACAGCAGCGGGTAATCGACCTCCAATAGCGCCTTTCGGTCCAGAACGAGCAGCGCAAGCGGAATGACGATCAGCCCGATCCAGTACGGGATCCCGCGGAACACGATCGCGATCGACAGCGCAAACAGCAGCAGATACAGCGTTGTCTTCATCAGCGGCATGTGGATCTTCTCGTCGCTCAGCTTCAGCGGCTCCGGCTTGACAAAGATGATGCAGCAGAGCGTAATCAGCACGACGGCGACCGCAAACGGGATCGCCATGATCCGCACGAATTCGCCGTTGGGGATTTGGAACTTCGTATACAGGAACAGGTTCTGCGGGTTGCCGAACGGCGTCAGCATGCCGCCGAGATTTGCGGCGATATTCTGCATGATGAAGGTGAACGCCATGTATTTTTCCTTGCGCGTCGAAGTGAGCACAAAGAAGCCGAGCGGCAGAAACGTCAGCAGCGCCATGTCGTTTGCGATCAGCATGGAGCCGATAAAGGTGATATAAACGAGGGCAAGCACGCTCATGCGCGCGTTTTTGAAAAGCCGGACGACCCTGCGCGCAAGCGCGTAAAAGAAGCGGATATTCCGGAGCGCGCAGACCACAGCCAGCACGCAGAACAAGCACGTCAGCGTTTTGAAATCGAAATAGCCGAGATACGCCTCGTCCGGCGGAACGATGAACATGGTGATCACCGCCGCAAAGAACGCGATGACCATGACGGCGTTCTTCTTGACGAAGCCTTTTATGAAGCGGAAAACCGCGTTGTCTGTAAGCTTTTTCAGCATTCAAGATCCCCTCGTGAAACCGACAGCCGTTATTATATCCGTCTGCATCTTCTCTGTCAATCGCTGTTTTGCGATCGGGAAAGACTTGCTGCCGCCGCCATTCTCCAGGACTTCGGTATAAAATTACGGTTCTCTCTTGCGTTATTGCGCAGAATCACGTATAATAGCAGGACGAGGCAGCAATGTACTTGTATTGTTATTATCAGAAACAGTATCGCTGTTTGTGACGGGAGATGCAAAATGAAAAAACTGTCCCTCTCACTTTTGGCGCAGACGGTTGCGGCGCGTCGCAAAGCGCTGAAGATCACGCAGAGTCGGCTCGCGCAGATGACCGGTATCAACCGGGCGCTGATCTCGCGGCTCGAATCCGGCGTCTTCACGCCGTCCGTCGATCAGCTTCTGGCGCTTTCGGATACGCTCGGATTCGATATGCGGGACGTGTGGGAAAAGCCGGAGGCGGAGGCGCATCCCTCCATCGCGCGCTCCTATCGGATCGCCGTCGCCGGGACCGGTTATGTCGGGCTGTCGCTTGCCGTGCTGCTCGCGCAGCACAACGACGTTACAGCGGTGGATATCGTGCCGGAGAAGGTCGAAAAGCTGAACCGTTTCGAATCGCCGATCCGGGACGAATACATCGAAAAATATCTTGCCGAAGCGCAGGCGGGAACGAGAGAACTGCATTTGACCGCGACCACCGACGGTATACGCGCCTATCGGGACGCGGATTATATCGTCATCGCCGCGCCGACAAATTACGATCCGAAGCAGAACTTCTTCGATTGCTCAGCGGTCGAGGCGGTGATCCGGCTGATCCTGGACAGCACGAAGGAACGGGAGCAAAAGCCCATGATCGTGATCAAATCCACGATCCCGGTCGGCTATACGGAACACATCAGAAAGCAGTTCGGAGCGGACAATATCATCTTCAGCCCGGAGTTTTTGCGCGAAAGCAAAGCGCTTTACGACAATCTCTATCCGAGCCGCATCATTGTCGGCTGCGATCCGAATACCGAGCAAGCAGCGCGCACGTTTGCCGCGCTTCTCGAACAGGGCGCGATCAAGGACCCGATCGAAACGCTGTTTATGGGCTGCACGGAAGCCGAGGCGACGAAACTCTTTGTCAACACCTACCTTGCGCTGCGCGTATCGTTCTTCAATGAACTGGACACCTACGCCGAGGTCAAGGGTCTCTCCACCGCCTCGATCATCAAGGGCGTCTGCCTCGATCCGCGCGTCGGCGACTACTACAACAACCCTTCGTTCGGCTACGGCGGTTACTGTCTGCCGAAGGACACAAAGCAGCTTTTGGCCAACTATCAGAACGTGCCGCAGAACATGATGACCGCCATCGTCGAAAGCAACCGCACCCGCAAAGACTTTATTGCGGACCGTGTGCTGGAGATTGCAGGAAGCTATACGGCGTCGGCGCACTACTCGAAATCGCAGGAAAAGAAACAAAAGGAGATCACGGTCGGCGTCTACCGGCTCACCATGAAGGCAAACTCGGACAACTTCCGCCAAAGCTCCATCCAAGGCGTTATGAAACGCATTAAAGCCAAAGGCGCGACAGTCGTGATTTATGAGCCGACATTAGAGAACGGCAGCACGTTCTTCGGAAGTCTTGTTGTCAACGACCTCAAAAAGTTCAAGAAAATGTGCGGCTGCATCCTCGCAAACCGCTATGATCCGGTCCTGGATGACGTTGAAGAAAAGGTTTATACGCGCGACTTGTTCCGCAGGGATTAAGAATCATACAAAAGGAGAAACGATATGAAAATCACCGTTGCAGGCGTCGGATATGTGGGATTGTCCCTCGCCGTCCTGCTCGCGCAGAAGCATGATGTCACCGCCATCACAACCACCGAAAAGAAAGCGGAAAAGCTCAATCAGTTTATTTCCCCCATCCAGGACGACGAAATCGAGCGTTTCTTCCGCGAAGCGAGAGCCGGCGAACGCAAGCTGAGCCTCCATACCACCACCGACAAGGCGGCGGCGTACGGCAGTGCGGAGCTCGTTATCATCGCCACCCCGACCAACTACGACGACGAAAACCATTTCTTCGACACCAGCGCGGTCGAGGACGCGATCGAATGGACGCTGAAGGTCAACCCGAACGTGCTGATGGTCATCAAGTCCACGATTCCGGTCGGCTATACCGAATCCGTTCGCAAAAAGTACGGCGTGAACAACATCATCTTCAGTCCGGAGTTCTTGCGCGAGTCCAAGGCGCTCTACGATAATCTGCATCCGAGCCGCATCGTGGTCGGCTGCGACGATACGCAGAAAAAAGAAGCTCAAATGTTCGCCGATCTGTTGCTCGAAGGCGCAAGAACCGAGGAGGAACGCGCGGGTACCGCGCCGCAGAACATCCCCATCCTGCTCGCGCATCTGACCGAAGCCGAAGCGATCAAGCTGTTTGCGAACACCTACCTTGCCGTACGCGTCAGCTACTTTAACGAGCTGGACACCTACGCGCAGACCAAAGGACTCGACACACAGATGATTATCGACGGCGTCTGCATGGACCCGCGCATCGGCGGTCATTACAACAACCCATCCTTCGGCTACGGTGGCTATTGCCTGCCCAAGGATACCAAACAGCTTTTAGCAAATTACAAAGACGTCCCGCAGACCATGATCGAAGCGGTTGTAAAGTCAAACACGGTCCGCAAAGACTTTATCGCCGATCAGATCATCAAGCGCAACCCGCGTACCGTCGGCGTCTATCGCCTGACGATGAAATCGAACAGCGACAACTTCCGCGCATCCGCCATTCAGGGCGTCATGAAGCGCATCAAGGCAAAGGGCATCCCGATCATCATCTACGAACCGACGCTGGAAAACGGCAGCGAGTTCTTCCGCTCGGAGATTGTGAACGACCTTGATCGTTTCAAAAAGGAAAGCGACGTCATCCTTGCCAACCGCTTCGACGAGCACATTCTCGGCGACGTTGCGGATAAAGTATATACGCGCGATCTGTTCAGAAGGGACTGAAAATGGGAAAGGTTCACATTGATCTCAACAACAAAACCATTCTCGTCACCGGTTCGCCCGGCTTTATCGGCGCAAATCTTGTGCTGCGGCTGTTAAAGGAACTCTCCGGCGGAACTGTCATTTCGTTTGACAACATGAACGATTATTACGATCCCGCGCTTAAGGAGTACCGACTCGGTCTGATCGAAAAAGCCGCGAAGACTTCCCCGGTAAAACACGTTTTTATCAAAGGCTCTATTGCCGATAGAGCGCTTGTCGAGCGCATATTTGCCGATTATCGACCCGCGATCGTAGTGAACCTTGCCGCGCAGGCGGGCGTGCGCTACTCGATCGATCATCCGGACGTATACATTGAATCAAATCTGATCGGTTTCTACAACATTCTTGAGGTATGTCGGCACAACCCGGTGGAGCATCTCGTATACGCCTCGTCTTCCTCGGTCTACGGCGGCAATAAGAAGGTCCCGTTTTCTACCGAAGACAAGGTGGATAACCCTGTCTCCCTTTACGCCGCAACGAAAAAGTCAAACGAACTGTTGGCGCACAGCTACTCAAAGCTCTACAACATTCCCTCGACAGGATTGCGCTTCTTCACGGTCTACGGCCCGGCGGGGCGACCGGATATGTTCTATTATTCCGCAACACAAGATCTTGTCGCAGGCAAAACGATCCGGATCTTTAACTACGGCAACTGCAAGCGCGACTTCACATACGTGGACGATATCGTGGAGGGCGTGATCCGTGTCATGCAGGGCGCGCCGGAGAAAGCGGCCGGCGAAGACGGTCTGCCGCTTCCGCCCTATGCGGTCTATAACATCGGCGGCGGCACGCCGGAAAACCTTCTGGACTACATCTCCACGCTTCAGGAGGAACTTGTCCGCGCCGGCGTTCTGCCCTCCGATTATGACTTTGCCGCACATCGTCAGCTCGTCGGCATGCAGCCCGGCGACGTCCCCGTGACCTACGCCGACAGCACCGGCCTCGAAACCGACTACGGCTTCCGCCCCGCGATCGGCATTCGCGAAGGTCTTCGCCGCTTTGCCGAGTGGTATAAAGAGTATTATCAGGCTTAACCAAAATGCAAAAGCGCCGGATGGGGAACGCCCCTCCGACGCTTTTTGATTTTGTTATTTGACCGGTCCGATTTACGCGTTTCTCAACCGCCTGAGAACCGTTATTCGTCCGATCGCTCATTCCTTTCCGATATCATTTTATCGACCGACAATCCAAGCGAATCGATCAGCTCCCGCTGTTCCCTGCCCTTTTTCTTCTGATCCGCAAGCTCTTTGAATCCGATCCTGTTCTTGAAAAGCATTCCGAAGATTCTGAACGCCTGGTAGATCCATGCAAAAGGTCGAAGGATCCTGTGTCTTCTCGCAGCCTTCCACTGACCCAAGCCTCCTGCCTGCAAGCGCTTGAAAAATCCTTTTTTCTCTGTAGAAGACAGCGCAAAGGCGGCTGTTTTTCCGTCAATGCCCGCTTTTCTCCCGAAATTGCCCTTTTCTATGATATGCGCCATCAATCTGTCGCACGGATATGCCTCCGGATTCTCAACGATCGTCCGCAAGCCCAGAAACTGCTGACACATCGCCGTCACGGTCAGTGCCAGCTTTTCCATGCCGTTCCGCCTCAGTTCCTGCAATAAAAGCTTCCAGTCTGAATCGGGCATCACGTTTGCATACATCATCCAATCAAGGATCTGACGCAATCCGAGTCCGTCCCTGAAATGCTGATTGATATGGAAAATCAGCACAAGTCCGTTCAGCCAACCGGGCAGAACGGGAAACCGGTGTCCGGCTGTTTCCCTCCATTCGCGTTTTTCAATCCCCTCTTCAAACAGCTTCAATAACCGCTCATCCGAGTCCTGAATAATCGGAAGCCGCTTATGCAGTTCATAACTGATCCTGTCCTTTTCATAGTTGTAATGATGTCCGACATGATCCTTATCGTGCGTCAGCGTATATCCATTCGACTCCAAAATCTGCGCCGCTTTCTCCAGATCGTTTCTCCTTACCAAAAAATCAACGTCCCCCATTGTGCGCAGGCTCGGCTGCGGATATGTCATCGCCGATGCCGCTCCCTTGATGATTACGCAGGGAATACCGTTCTGCTCCAAAAGGCAAAGAAGCTGATCTTGTCCGCACATGGTCTGAATCCAACGTCCCTGTTGCAGCACGCAGTAGGAACTCCATGCGGATGCCTCCGTGATCGGATGTTTCTTCAGCCACTCACCGGGCAACGCTGCGACCGCCTGTTCTTCCATTTCATGAAAGACAGATTTCCAATCCGGAACGGCAAACGCCTCGTCCTGAAAGAGCGACGCTTTCAGAATACGAAAAACCGTTTGTTCCGTTTTGCTTTGTATTTGATTGTTTCTCGTTTGGGAAGTCGTTTTCATCGGTATAGAATGTCGTTCCGTATCTCGGGCTGAAGCTTCGCTCCTTGCTACGCTTTCTTTTTTTTTCAATCCCGCAATTTTCTTCCAGAAGAATATAAAGTTCTTGTTTTCAAACACGGCAATAAACGCCCCGTTTACCGCGAGAATAATCCCTGCACGCATCAAAGCCAGAAGAATCCATTCCCCATATCCGCTGCAGGGTCGATCGATCAGCAGTGCAAGGAAGCAAGAGATCGTCATATTACATGCCGCAATGACAAGCTTTTTTACGAAGATCCAAATGGACCGTTGCACGATGTTCTTTGACATATAGACTGCATACTGAACGGTACGGAAAGCCATTGCCGTGACTGTGCCGATCGCAACGCCGATGATTCCGAATTTGAATACCAACGCCACCGATACGGCGATATTGATCAGCGGTTCAGCGATCGCGCCGTTTCTTGTCTCCCTGAACCGACCGGCAGCAAGGACCACCGATTGATACGGGATCCGAATGCACCATAAGAGTTCCGCAACACACAGCAGAACGCCGAACGCAGGCCTGATATAATCCGCATCATGAATACCCGACGTATATACGCCGACGAACGGAACGATCAGAACGATCGCGCACGAGAAACAAAAGCCCGCAACGTAAAAGATAATGAACTCCAGAAGCTCCAGGTTCTTATGGAGGATCTTATCCTCTTTTTTTGCGAGCATATTGCCGAAGGCAGCTTCCATGCCCGTGGCAAGCGTATTGACGAGCTTCCGAACGCCCGTAACGACCATCGCGTAGACCGTATAGACGGAAACCTCCGTCAAAGATGCAAACAGGGTCAGGATGACGACGTCTGTGTTTCCGTGGACAAAGTTCGCAATCTGATGTGCAAAGGAATCCCATCGCTGGGCGATCGCCGCTTTATTGGGCTCGATCTTTCGGATGATCCCGTATTTTTTCCTGACATAGATGCTGATGAAGACGGGATTCAGCGTAAAGACGATTGCACTCCCGAGCTTGACGATATGTATGGAGCATCCGATTTTGATGAGGATCGCTGCTACCATCGTGTTTGCGATCGTGGTTACGATCTGAATAACGGAGGAGATATACTGGCGCTGATCCGCCTGAAGGAGCATCTGATACGTTATTCCGAAATAGTATTGCGAAAAGGTACCGACGCCAAGAATCAAGACCAACGAGAAGGAGAATCCCCAGGAAAAATCCTTGAGCACGGCGAACGGATAGATCGCAGCAAAAGCTACGATGGCGACCGCAAATATCATTGCAACCCGCCGCATGAACTGCTCCGTCGCCTTTACGATCGCGCTGACGCTTTCCGTATCCTTCTCCTGCAGCGGCTTATAAAGCGAAGCTCTTGTCACACCGCCGATCCCGGATTTCAGCAGCGCAATGTAGCTTAAAAACTGCGTGATCGACGAGGTAATGCCGTTATACTTCGATCCGAAGGTCGCCAATATCAGCCTGGGAAGGATGAATCCGCAGACGATCGTCACCAGTTCGAGCAGCAGTGCCGAGCCCGAATTGAGTAATGCCTTTTTTGTGCGCATAATCCTATCTCCCGACGCCTATAAAGTCAACGATGCGGTCTGCATTCCGTTCGC
Source organism: Christensenellales bacterium (assembly GCA_045114775.1). GTDB lineage: Bacteria > Bacillota > Clostridia > Christensenellales > CAG-138 > UBA3792. Next base: position 131,089 of record JBGULC010000028.1, read on the forward strand.
ATGCTTCCCCCGTATCGACGGCAAGCCTCCGGTCGGACGGAATCATGGCGCTCAAATGATCCAGATTGGCTGCATGCTGCGCAATGAGCTCCCTGTCCGCGCGTTCGATCCGACGGGAAACAGCGTTGCCGCTGCTTCTTCTCGCCTCTATCCGTTTACACAGCGTCTCATAATCGCAGCGACAGACGATCGCTTTATACGCGCAACTCGAGAGCACAAGGTCCACAGCCTTTTCGGCCGTACCGTTTTTGATCTTGCGGATATCCGTTGCATAAAACACAGACAGCACAAACTGAAGAACTCCCTGGTCGACGATCCATATCCCCCCATACTTTTTGTCCGAGAGAATGATATTCGTGACTCCGGCAAGATACAGCGCGTTCTTCGCAATCCTTGCGCTGCCGTTGACCGACCGCTCTAACGAAAGAGCGGCGCAAAAGATCTTTCGTGTCGAACGATGGAACAGCACGCGGAACAAAGCGGCGACGCTCTGCGCCGCAGACAAACTGCCTTTTGTCTTTCCGGTTTTCAGGTTCGAAAGCACCTCTCTTGCAAGAGTGGATTTCCCGCATCCCGATTCTCCGATAAATTCAACGATCATACATATCTCCAAAGCAGAGAAACGACTTCTTTTTCGGTTTCTTTAAGCTCCTTTGACGAATCTATCACGTATTCACGACTTCCCGGGTAATGCAGCGATTCTGTGATCTCGACCTTACGGGCAATGATCTCACGTTCTTTTCCGCTGCACGGCTTTCTCTGATACGATACCTCAGCCGGAATAACGAGCTTAACAACGACGTCCGGATTGAAACGGCACATCTCGTCATAGAGCTTCTCCTCTTTTTTCAGGAGATATCGGTTATAATGTGCCAGGATTCCCTTTCCGGGCAGTTCCTTCACCGTCATTCCGTCGTAGATCCCCTCATACCGCATTTGGGGATATCTGTCTGTTATGACAATCTCTCCTGCATTGACCCGCTTGAAAATTGTCCTGACGGAACGGTATTTGTACCGATCGTTGCTCAGACACACGACGTTTGCAAGCGTCCTTTTAATCCTCTGCCGGAGTCCGGTCCGTTCGGTGCGCGCTCCGGCATCCGAAGCGCCGTCCTGCGGTTTTAATCCCGTATCTGTTTTCTTTCCGCCTGCCAGCTTTTTCTTGACCCGATTCAATAGGCTCGATTTTCCGTCTCCCGTTCCCAAATATACATATCTGCAATCGATCTTCCAGGAAAGCCATTTGGCAAAGAACGTTGCCAACGTCGTTTTTCCCGCACCGTCGACGCCGATAAACGAAATCAGTTTGCCGCCGGTTGTCGACCGTTTTTTCAGCTTTATGGGTCTTTTCAACAGTTTCCGACACTTATAGAGAAGTTCCCTGAAGAGATACAGCCGTTCTGCACGTCCTCGACTGTCTCGCTGAAAAAAACGTTCCTCCCTTATAAGGTCCCTTCTGAATCGTCTGAACAAGGTGATGTCGTTCGGATCCCGGAACAGCCCGACGATCTCCCCGGCAACCTTCTGCGAAAACATCTGATTTGCAAAGTCGGCAAGCTCCGCCTCGTTCGTTCTTTCTTTCAGATAACTGTATTCCCGCTTCGCGTCCTGATTGAAAACCTCGGACGTGCATGAAAACCCGCTTTTTTTCAGAGCTGCCCGCGCAATGAGAAAAACCGTCTCCACTGCGGGATGGCATATCCTGATGTCAAATGTTCCATGGCGGACCGTATTGTCCAGCACGATTTCGTTAAAGTCGAAATACTGATCCTTAACGTTTTTCAGTCCTGTGAGAAGTCTGAAATGCACATGCAGATGTGTCTGCAGCATTTGCTCGCTGTCCAGACCGATCCAATCATCGATCGCGCTGTACCGCTTCCAGGGATGTGAGATCACCTGTTTATAGTTATTCTGCAGCATGAGCTGATACGCCTTGTCCGCATCGGCCGGATCCACAAGGATATCAAGATCAGTCTCGCCAATCAAGCCGGGGAGCAGATGCTCATTGCTTTTCCAGTGGCAATACCGTACCCCGTGTAAATTGAAATCCGAAAACAATTGCAAAGCATTCCCTGCGGGAACCTTTTCCTGGCTCATACGCCTTCCTGCCTTCCGATGATCATTTCTCTTTTTTCCTTGGAGGATAATCCCTTTGTATGGATAAAGAACGCTTTGTTCTTTTCTATGTATTCTTCCAGCGACTCGATGTACCGTGCGGGAACACCGGCGACCACAGAATTGTTCGGAACGTCATGTGTGACGACTGCGCCTGCCCCTATGATACAGTTGTCCCCGACTATGATCCCCGGAAGAATGATCGCATTGTTCCCGATCTGCACGTTCGAGCCGATCTTGATCGGCTTTATCAGATCCGCGTCACGGTACTCCGGATACAGATTCCGCACGACCCAAAGCGATCCATCATGCGTAATGAACTGAACGTTTTTATTGATCCTGGTGTGATCGCCTATCGTGATCAGATACGGTTCGCTTCCGAATCCGACGTTGCTTCCGATAGATACCCCGCCTGTCGGGTTTACGTTCATTCCATACCGTTTCCAAATGATTGCCCGTTTTTTTTCAGACATAAACTTCAGCCTGATCTGATCAAACAAACGAATCCTCATGCCGTCGTCTCCTCATAAACATGTAAGTCCCGTGCATTCAATTCCGTATTCTCCTTCTCGCTGCTTTTTACAGCCAACAGAGCAAAAGCAAACAAAATATATTGGATCTTTGAGTAATAGTTGACTGCAAACAGATCCAGAATGAGCTGCCCGACCAACAAGGTGACCGCCATCGCGATCTCATGTCCCCATCTGCCCATACGAACTACCTTCGCAATTGCCGAGAAAATCTTGAAATAAATGAAGTAGTACGTCGCAAACCCTACGATCCCTCCGCAAGCCAGCAGTTCCACATAATTGTTATGCAAGTAGCTTCTGTCGCCGATCATCGTGCTTTCACTGATCTCGCGGATATTGCCGAGTCCTATCCCGAATATCGGATAATCCAAGAAGGTCTGGAACCCGACCTTGATCATTTGCAGACGGTCCAGGTCGCTGCCGACCGACGACGACTGCGTGAATACGACTGACAGGCCCGAATAAACACGTGTTTTGATTGCTTCAAGACCCGGTATCTGAATCAGTGCGAAGAGTACGCCGATCACAAGCAGAATGCGAATAAGCAAAAAGACCTTCTTTTTCGAAAAGCCCTTCAGCATGTACAGCAGAATGACGCAGAGGATCAGCGAAATGATTGCCTGACGGCTTTCCGATCCGACACATACGATCGCGGTCGCCGCAAATACGACATAAAACAGCGGCTTTGATTTATAATAAGCAAAGTAGAACGCAATCAGCGCGCCGTAATATGTGTATCTGCCGAGGTAATTCAGCTGGAGAATATCTCCGCCGATCCGTACGCCTCCGACGATACTGTATAAAATCCGAACGACGCCGTACTTGCTGAGGATCCTGACCGCAACAGCCAATCCTCCCGCCATAATACAAAACAGAAGCGTATTGACGCTTAGTTTTCCGCTCCGGACGCAATTGTTGATCAGCACGACCATAATGACGAGTATGATCAGGGTCTCCGCCTTTTGCAGAGAAAGCGATCGGTTCATTGCAAACACAATGGAAATGATCGAAAACAGAATGATCGGCATATACACCGCAATACTGTCGATATAAAACGATCCTCCGCCGAGCAAAGCCGTGACGATCGTCAAGACCGCAAGCACAATAAACGCTATATTGGTAATATACAGCGTGTCGACCGAATCCGAAAAAAGAAAAATCGAAACAACGAAAAACAAAAGCCCGAAAAACGGGATCGCTTTTAAAAAGATATTCCCGACATTGATGGTTCTGATCTTCATGTTTCTTTTCCTTTTACGCTGTCATTGACGCCCTTCTTCGGCTCTCTCCGCCGTGACGATTCCCTGCTTAGGCGTTTGTTTTCCGCGGTCCAAAGGGCCGCACTTGCTCTGCCGATCCGGGGACATACGCCCACCTTTGCCGTGCTCCCGGAATTAGTTCGATCTTCCGTCCCTGTCGAATCCGACGATCATTTTTGTCCATTCTTCCAAAACCTGCTCCGGTCTGAACATCGCCGCCGTCCGATAGGCATTCTTTCTCATGCCGGTATAAAGCTCTGTATCCGAGAGGATTTCGTTCATCCGATCCGCCATTTCCCGATCATCTCCGACAGAGACCAAATAACCGTTCTCGCCGTTTCTGATGATCATTCGCGGACCGCCGCTGGGACAATCCGTGGAAACAACCGGTACAGATGATGCCAAAGCTTCCAACATGACATTTGGAAGGCCCTCATAGTCCGAAGACAGAAGAAGCAGCCTGGCTTGCTTGTATACCTCCGACATGTTGCCGGAAAAGCCCATAAAGCGAACCGCGCCTTCTATGCCCAACCGTTTCGTCATTGCAATGAGTTCATCCTTCAGCGGTCCCTCTCCGTATATCCTTAGTTCCGCGTCCGGATGCTCCGGAGCAACGCTTGCAAAAGCCTTGAGCAGCATCGGAATATTCTTTTGCTTATTCAGCCGACCGCAAGCGATCAAGAATTCACCCGGTCCGTAGTTTTCATAAAAAAACGACTCGTCAACCTGATTGAAAATAATCCTGGATTTTTGGCGTACCTTTTCCGGAAACGCCGCCCTGGCGTCCTCTGTCTGAAATACAAGCCCGTCCGCATGCGTATACAGAACATTCGCCATCTTCTTTATCAGTTTGGAAGGATACTCCCTTGCAGGATCGTTTCTGACAGATACGACCGTTTTTGTCGGCAATCCTTTTGCTGCGATCAGCAACCGGAAGTTGTTCTCACCCATAAATGCAACGCTGACGTCCGGACCCGTTTGTTTCAAAACTCTTCTGAGCGCCTTGATACGGGTCATGTTTTTCATCACGACATTGCTTTTGTTTTCGTCTTTTTCAAGATTGAACCGACAAATCCCGGGGTGCAGTGCATATTCGTGCTCTGCTGCAAAATTGGTCACGAAGCAAACCTCATGGCCTTTTTCTGCGATCCCATTAGCTACGTTGACCATGACCCTTGCCGCCCCGCCGCCGCCGATCGTGCTGATGTAGAACAAAACTTTCATTTCCCGTCAAGGACTCCTTACCCGTTCACAAATGCCGAAAGACCGTACCCGCGCATTCCTCCGCGTCTGCATTGTCCGCCGTTATGCTGTCTGCGATCGTTTCGCACTGCTTCTCATAATTCAGCAGAGCCTTCCGTCTGTTTACGACTCCGGGTATCTTCTCGATCCGGGAATCATGCTTCTCCCGACCTTCCATACGTTCCAAAGCCGTTTCCGCGCTCACGCGGATATAAATCTTCATCACGGTTCGTTTCCCGCATAAACCGTACAGAATTCGTTCGTTCTCGGATGCGCTTTTTTGTCCGTTTTTGACGAGAGAAACCGCCGATTGTGTAAGCCCCTCGTCAAAGATCACATAATTGCACCGTGCCGCGCGGTCGTAAACCTGCAGCTTCTGTACGATGTTTGCCGTTTGGGACAGAATCTCCGCTCCGCGATTACCGTTTTCCTTTGCCAGCCGTTTCAAAGCAGCAAGCTTCTTCGGATGCACCGCAGCATACAGAAAAAGCTTCACCAACTTCCTGAGTTTCCGTATGCTTGCGAATCGTGCATGATCCGTATCGTAAGTAGGCTCAATCACTGTATCCCCGCGTCTTCGCAGCGCATCTGCGACAAGATGGGAAACCGTACTCTTTCCGCTTCCCGGCATGCCGTAGAATTCAAGAAATCGCATCAGATCAGCTTCCATATCTCGTTCATTACCTCTCCGCGGGTGACCTCGAACGGCCGGGACGTGTCTATGACCGCTGTATGCTCCGAGAAATCCATCTGCATAACAATGCTCTTTTTATTCTCGATCTCCTCGACGGTCATTTCGGGCTTGCGTTCGATCGCCGTTTCTGTCGGGACGATCAGCTTGATCGTCAGATCCGGCGCATTCACGGAAAACCGCTCATAGATCCGCTGTTCCCAATCCGCGATCCTTTTGAGCAGACCCCTTCCCTGCCGATATTTGCTCAACAGCGGCCCGTCGCTTGCTCCGGGCACAATGCTCTGCGGATAACGATCCGTCAAAACGAGCATGCCCTTGTTTTTCGCTTTCGCCATACGGCGCTGCTTTTTCTTCTTCTCCGCCGCGAGGGAAATTGCCCACAATATCTTTGCGAGCGAATATAGCCTTGCCTTGCACGAAACCTTTTTCTCGGCGTATTCCTTTTCCACGGCGTGCCCAACGCCTTTTCCACCGATCTTTTTCGCGACAAGCTTCATGGGCTTGCGGATCAGTGAACTGCTGCCGTCGCCGCTCCCGAAATAGATGCAAACGGTATCTATTTTTTTATTGAATTCCTTCCGGATATAGGAAAGTGTGGTGGATTTTCCGGCGCCGTCACATCCGAGGATCGCCGCCGTCAAGCCGCCTGCGGGCGAGATCCTGCGGTTCGGGCTGTATGCATTCAAGCCGAGACGTCGCTTGACTCCCCCGACAAGCCAGTATACCTCCCGTTTTGTGCGGGCAAACCACGAACCTGCCCGGCTATAAGCAGAAAAGGGTCTGAATTCTTTTCTGAGCGCTTTCTGAACGGACGCAAACTGCGGCTTTCGGACTAAATCGGATTCATAGAGAGAAACGATTCGCTTTGCGGTATCCTCGCTGACCAGCCGTTTCGCCGCAATTTCAAGCTGTTCCTTCGTCACCCTCGCCTTCAGCCAGGCAAGCTCCGTGCGGTCATCCTTGCCGAGCTTCTGCATGCAATCGCGCCAACGAAGCTTTAATGCGATGCGGCAGATCAAAACGGCAAGCTCCTCGCCGGGATCGGAGGTCCATACCTCCGCTTCACCGCGAACCCTGTCCCGCAGCAGAATAGATGCCCAAGGCGTTACCATATAGCCCTTCAGGTGCTTTTCACCGAGCGTCATTCGATAATGCGTATGAACGTGCCAGATCCTTGCAGCCGTCTGATCAAAGCCGATATAATCCTCAATCCCGTTGTACTGCATCAGCGGCGTTGCACGAAACCGTTTCAGTCCGCATTCACCGAACACGCTCTCCAGCTTTGCCCGTTGGGAATAATCGAACAGCATATCCAGGTCCGTTTCACCCTCCAGCGCATCGGCCAGATGCTCGTTGCTCTTCCAGTGGCAATACGTGATTCCGGACTCTTCAAGCGCGTGCAGCAGTTTTTCTATTGACGACAGCAATTGAATCCCCCTCCGTCAAATCGACTCATAGATCGCGTCATACTGTTCGTGCATTTTTTCCAACGCGAAATGCTCTTTGATGTATGCCCGAAGCTTGTCCGACAACGCCTTTCGCTCCGTCCCTGACAGTGATGCAAGCCGTTCGAGCTCCGCCGCCCACCGATCCGGGTCAAAGGGAAGAAGCACTGCTGCTTCTTCACCGATCTCTCTGTGCTGCGGAATATCGGAAAGCACACAGGGAAGACCGCAGTACATTGCCTCCAGCGTGGAGACCGGAAGTCCCTCCAGCGTCGAGGATGAAATATAATAATCCGCAGACTGCAGCCGCCGAAACACCTCGTTACGCGGAATCAGACCCGTAAAATCGATCCGATCGATCACGCCTTCCGCCTCCGCTTTTTTCCTGACGGTCTGATCCGCGTCCTCCGCCCCCACAAAGGTAAAGCGGATACGCTTGTCGCATCGTTTCAAAACATCGATGAGAAATACATGGTTTTTCAGCGGGATCAGCCTCGCGATATAGATGAACTCCGAGCATCTGTGTTCCGTCCGATGCGATTGTGCCAGAATGCCGTCGATCCGTTCCGTATCTACTCCGTTCTGAAGCGCCCGGATCCGAGTCCCCTTGATTCGTTTGATCAGGCCCGGATAATCCCGAAAAGACGCGTTGCTTACGCATGTCGTTCGCTGCGCAAGCAACGAATTCACGAAGCTCAGAATCTTATTGTGAAATTTATACCCGGAAAAAGTACTGTGAACGGTAAAAAGAGTCTTCTTCCTGAGTCCGGTTCCCAGGAGCGCCATCTCGGCAAGGAAGCCGGATTGAACCTGATGACAATGGATGACAAATGGGATCCCCTGCTTATCCAGCTCTGCAACCGTACTTCTGACCGTCCTTCTGATCCTGGAAAGCTTCCTGCCTGCATAAACGATCTCCAAAGAAGCCGGTATCGTGACCTTTGGCAATGCACGCTCCGAACCGCATACGATCAGGATCTGCTTTTCATCGAAATAATGATTTGCCCTGTAAAGAACAAACTCGTTGAATGGCATGCTGGTTTCCGTTATATCATCCAGTACGGTGATCAATGCCCGCATATCGTCACTCCGTCAATTCTTTTATCTTTCCGAGATAAGCGTCAATCACAATCCGACGGCTGAACTCCCGTTCGACCTTCCTGCGTCCCGCAAGTCCCATCTGCCTGCGAGCTTCATTTGACAAGTCTCTTATCACGGTCTCTGTTTTTTCAACAAGCGCATCCACGTCGCCCCCCGGATATATGTAACCGGAAATCCCGTCATCCACGGTTTCCCGGCATCCGGGATTGTCTGTGGTTATGATCAGACGCCCGCTGGAAGCATTCTCCAGAAGCACATTGCTCATACCTTCACCGTATGTCGAAGGATGGATAATGGCATGCGCCCGTTTGATCCAAGGCCTTACATCCTTCTGATTCCCGCGATAAAAGACGATCCCCTTCTCACCGAGCTCCTTCAGCTCCGCTTCGTAGCGACTTTCCGTCGGCTCGATAAAGCCCAGCATGTTAAACTCCGTCGCCGGATACTTTGCTTTGATCCGCTTTGCCGTCTCTATATAATCGTCCACGCCCTTGTCACGCAGAATACGACCTATATAGTTGAAGACGACCGGTGCTCCGTCAATGCCGTCGTCGCCGTCCGGATATTCCTGAACCGGATAACGATCAAGTGCCACGCCGGAACCGGGAATCAGTATACTATCGTTTCTGATCCACCCCAATTTCTTCGCAAGCTTCATATTGGCACTGTTTTGGAACATGATACAGGACGACCCGCGATAGGCTAATCTGAATAGCCGAAGTATGACCTTCTGCTTGAGTCCTCCTTCCTTGACCACGGAACCGAGACCGGTCACGTTGCTGATCACGGGAATATGCAATCGCTGCGCGGCAAGTCCGGCATATACGTTCGGCTTTGCCGTATAAGTCAGAACAACTGACGGTTTGAATTCCCGGAGCAGCTTCCCGTAATGGATCAGCAAACGGCTGTCGTTTACAACATTTGTCCCGCGTCTGTCGATCGGTGGGTCATCATAAAGAAAAGCTTCCCCTTTTTTAAGGCCGAGCTCTTCCATTATCTCAAATTTAGGCCCGTCCGGGCACGAGATGAGCAGCCGATATCCCGCAGCAAGAATCGCCCGTATCAGTTCAAGGCGAAAGCAATATATGTCGTCGTCGTTATTCGTCAGTAAAGCAACCAGCGGCTTTTGATCCGTATCTGTCTGTTTCATCATTCTCCCGCAGCATTATGCTTCGTCGTTTCCGTTCCTCCGAAGCATCGCAAAAACCGTGCGAAACATCGTAGCAATCTCACGAAAAAGACTAAACTCCATAACACCCTTCAGATTCCATTTCATCTTATCCGGCAGCACGCGTTCGATGTAAGCCTTATCCACATCCTCAGCCTCGCCGATCAGTACGGCTTCATCTTTAAAGCGGATTGAAGCCTCACTTGTGATCCCGGCAGACAGCAGCAGGGTTGCGTAATACTCCGGCCGGTACTGCATTACATATTTGACCGCCTCCGGCCTGGTCCCGACGAAACTCATGTTCCCGGAAAGAACATCGAATATCTGTGGGAATTCATCCAACCTCATCCGTCGCAGTTTTGCGCCCATCTTTGTGATCCGGCTGTCTCCGCAAACCGTAATTGCACTGCCGATCCGATCTGCATCTGCCACCATCGTCCGAAATTTGTGGATCCTGAAACGCTTGCCGTATGATGTGACACGCTCCTGTCGATAAAAAACAGTACCCCGGCTGTCCAGCTTGATCAGGATGGCAATAATCCCCATTGGGATTGCAAGGATGATAAGAAGCAGGACTGCGGAGATAAGATCGAACACCTTTTTGAGAAAGAGCTGCCCCCGTTTCCTGTTCAGCGCTTCCCAGTAAGGACGTACCTCCGGAATCCTCATGCAATCAGGGAGATCTTCCCATTTTTTCAGCATTCTCGCGCCTCTTTCACGGATTCTTTCAACGCCTCGCACACGTAATCCACATCTTCATCCGACAGCAGGGTGTGGAACGGCAGCGTAATCAAATTGTGATAATAGTCGTATGCATTCGGAAAACCGGAGCAATCCCTCCCGTATGCCGTCATCATCGGAAGCGGCTTATAATGAACGTTGGTCGCAACGCCGCGCTCCGCCATTCCTTCAATGATCCGGTTACGGATATCCGTGCTGATTCCCGGCACACGAATAAGATAGAGATGGTTCGAGCTGTCCATACTGTCCGTATGATGGACCAATCGACTGACGCCGATTGCATCGCATGCCGCGTCGTACTTTTTCAGGATCGCCGCACGTCGATCGAGCAGTCCGGGATAACGGTCAAGCTGTCGCAGCCCAATCGCCGCCATGATATCGGTCATATTGCACTTGTACCACGGACCGATGATATCGTATTCCCATGAGCCGAACTTTGTTTTTGCAAGCGCATCCTTATTCTGCCCATGCAACGAGAGAAGCTGATACATTTTATAGATCTCGTCGTCACCGATTCCGTTGAACCGCCTCCATGTGCTCGCTCCGCCCTCAGCCGTCGTAAAATTCTTTACCGCATGGAACGAAAATGAAGTAAAATCGGCGATCGCACCGCAGTTCTTTCTGACCCTGTCGACGATACGGCTTGCACCGAGGCTGTGCGCATCGTCGGCGACTACCGCCACTCTTCCGATCGCTTTTTGAATGCGGCTGTTCAGGTCACCCAGGATCGTTCCGTCGCTTTCTGTCGGTCGGAACAAGTTCTTCTTTCGTTCGACGATCTCAAAGATACGATCGTAATCGCATACGATCCCCCCCAGATCCACGGGAATAACAGCCTTTGTCTTTTCGGTGATCACCGCTTCCATCGCATCATAGTCCATTTCCGGCATGTGTGTGACGGGATCGCCGTCCTTTTGAATGTCCACGAACCGGATCACGGCGCCGCAATGGAGGGCGGCTGAAGCAGATGCCGTATACGTATATGACGGTACGATCACTTCATCTCCGGGACGAATGCCCAAAATACGCAGATTCAGCTCCTCCGCAGCGGTCGCGGAGTTGAGACAGACGACCCGGTTGGCATACCGCGCAGCGGTATCGCCGTTCACACAGTCGATATCCGTTCTGCCTGTTTCAATATATGCCGCAATCCGTTTCTCCAACAGCTTTGTTCGCGGACCGGTGGTAATCCACCCGCTGCGCAATGTATCGCATACCTCTGCGATCTCAAGTTCGCCGATATCCGGCGGACTGAAGGAAATTCTGCGTTTGGGTTTGTTATCTTTCATGCTTGTTTATACTCCCTTGACCCGGTTGATTCATATCGGCAGATTGCCGGAAACGAAGCGGCTCCTTTTTCTTTACAATACAGTATTGTCTGAACTTCATTCAAATGCATGGTACTCGTCAAACAAGGCTATTGTTTCTGCTGTTCTTTTCCTTGCCGCCGCAAAAGCCCCCGAATACATAATCCGAACAGTGTACCGAGCGCAATGCCGATGAGGTCGATCCATACATCGGAGATCAGCGCGCCGCGATCGGTCAGCAACTGCATGCTTTCATCCAGAAAAGCCACGCAGAACGCGATCCCTCCGCTTTTCACGATCTGTCCGCGGAAGCAGAATACCAACAGCATGGAAAGGATTGCGAATTCTGCAATATGCGCGAACTTACGAACGATATGATCGTCCGGCGGATCTGTCCCGAAAAAACGGAAGATCGGGTCCAAAATACTGTACTCGACCCAACCGCTTTCCCCTGCGGAAACACTCTGCGGCAGTAAAGACTGCCCGAAAATGAGCAAAACCGTCAGTGCGGTCACGATCAAAAGAACGACCCGCTTCCCGGAAAGTCGTTTTCCTCTATCCTGCGGCATGAAGTGCGTCCTTTTCGGTTTCCCCGACGGGGCTGTAAACCGTAATCGTCGGTTTCGCCGAACCGTTGCTTGCCGGATGATAGGTCGGGATCATACCGACCAACAGCTCGCGGATATGGTCGTCGTTTGCATAAGCCGCATTCATCAGCGTGCCGAGGTTCCTGAACAGAAGATTCTGATCGAACGGGATCGGCGCACCGATGTGGATCAGCTCGTTCTCGGTCTTTCTGAGTCCCTCTGCGGCCATCAGCTTCTCTTCATACAGCTTTTCGCCGGGTCGCAGGCCGGTATACTTGATTTTGATATCCACATCCGGCTTTAACCCTGCCTGCTTGATCAGGTTTCTCGCAAGAGTATCGATCCTGACCGGGCTTCCCATGTCGAGCACAAAGATTTCACCGCCCTTTGCATACGTGCCGGCAAGCATGACCAGACTCACCGCTTCCGGGATCGTCATAAAGTAACGTATTACGTCCGGATGCGTGACCGTGACGGGGCCGCCTTTCTCGATCTGTTTCTTGAACAGCGGAATCACAGAGCCATTGCTGCCGAGCACGTTTCCGAAGCGAACAGCGACAAACTCCGTGCGTGCATTTCGAAATACGCTGCCCGAACCGTCCTTATCTGCATTCTCGCAGCCTTCATGCGTGAACAGCTGCGGAATCTCATCGGCCTTTCCCGCCTTGATCTTTGCGTCAAAGCTCTGTACGATCATCTCGCACAGACGCTTGCTGGCGCCCATCACATTGGTCGGGTTGACTGCTTTGTCTGTTGAAATCAATACGAATCGTTCACAGCCGTGGATCAGCGCAGCGTAGGCGGTCTTATATGTGCCAAGTACGTTGTTTTTGATCGCCTCGCAGGGGCTGTCCTCCATCAGCGGAACATGTTTATGCGCCGCCGCATGATAAACGACCTGCGGGCGGTAGGTACTGAATACCTTGAACATTCTGCGGCTGTCTCGAACCGATCCGATCAGCACGATCAGATCGAGGTCCGGATACCGATCCTTGAGTTCCTGCTGAATATCGTAGGCACTGTTCTCATAAACGTCGAAAATGATCAAACGCTTCGGCTGATGCGCCGCAATCTGACGGCACAGCTCGCTGCCGATAGATCCGCCGCCACCCGTTACAAGAACGGTCTTCCCGTTGATAAACGCGTACACGCCGGAAAGATCGGCTCGAATCGGCTCGCGGCCCAAAAGATCTTCCACCGCAACATCCTTCATTGCGCTTACGGAAATCTGACCTGAAATCAGCTGGAAAATGCCCGGAAGCAGCTTCAGCTCGCAGTCGGTCTCGTTACAAATCGCCAGAATATCTCGCTTCTGCTCCGCGGTTGCGCTCGGAATCGCAAAGTAGATCTTGTTGATACGATACTTTGCTGCACTCGCAAGGATGTCCTCGCGTCCGCCGACGATCTGAACGCCTTCCAGATATCTGCCCCTTTTATTGGGATCGTCGTCTATGATGCAGACGGCCTTGTCCATCGTATCGGGATTCAGCATCATATCCCTGAGGATCATCTGTCCCGCATTGCCGGCGCCGATCAGCATAACACGATTACGTGCAGTTCGACTTTGGATGTGTTGTCTTTGAAGATGATTCAACAGCCGCGAGGAAACGCGGATTCCAATCAGCAGCGCAGCCTGGATCAATGCCCCGACAATATAGTAGGACATGGGCATTCGATGCCAGAAAATCAGAGAGATCGCAACGGCGTGGACGACGGAAAGCAGCATGGAAACGGCGAGCGTCCGAACCAGCTCCCGAAGCCCTATATACCGCCAGAGCGCTCTGTACATACGTAACGCCCACAGAATCAGAACGCAAAACGCTCCGTACGGAAGAATAAAGCAGTTGAACGCATTCAGATACTTCAGTTCGATTTGAGAATACCGGAAATCGAACCGCATCCAGAGTGCAAAGAAGTACGCCGCACAGACGGCAACGTAATCGTAAACGCCGAGCAGCACAGAGAAGAGAACGCTCGCTTTCCCCTTCTGTCTGTGCGTTTTCCGATTGTCCTGTTTTACCCCGCGCTCCATTGAATCAGCTCCGATCCTCAATTACGTCCCTTTCGCTCAGAATCAGCGAAAATCGACAAACACTTCATTGATTACGCTGTCTTCTTCATACCAATAACGCACGTTCCGATTCCAGTTGGGTCGGTACGGCTTGCCGAACGCATCGTTCAGCTCGTTCCCGGATTTTTTGACTTGATACTCCAACAGCTCCAACGCGTGATAGAATTCGCTGCGCTCATTCCGTTCCTCTGCGGTCAGCACGACCGAGTCGTCGTAACGAACCTGCGTCCATTCATCAACGCTGTCGAACACAGCCTTCATATTCCGATAATTCTGCCAACAAACGGCATAGGCGATCTTTTGCTCCTCCGTCCATGTATCGGCGTTCGGAAATGCTTTGTGCACTGCGTCAAACAGCTGTTCTGCAATGGTCAGACACTGTATCGCCTGGAATCCGCTGTTATGCAAAAAGTCTTCATACACCGTGGAATTGATTCGCATCGGCTCCGCATCAAATCCGTAAATCTCTTTGATAATGTCGATACGGCTCTGCTGATCGATGAAGCAATACGCCCAATCGAACTTGCAGCGTATCGTTCCCTGAATGCTGTAAGTTTTGATCTCATCCGGTTCGATTTCGTTAGCGAAATTTACCAGTGCAGCCGTCTGTGCCGTATTGGTGTTCGTATAGACGTTGTCGCCGAGTGTCTTCAGAATATCCGGGATCTGGGAGAGCTTGCCCTCCTGTTTAAGCTTCTTGAAGATCGCAACCAGCATCTTACGCTGCCTTGCAGTACGCTTGGAATCGAGGCCGCCCGCACTTTTACGCGCACGCATATACGCCATGACGCCCTCTCCGTTCAGATGCTGTTTCCCCGGTTTGATCTTGTCCCCGTCAAGCGTATGCATCACGATATCGACGTTGAAATCAATCCCGCCGATCATATCGACCAAATCAATCAACGCCTGAAAATCGACGCCGTAATAGTAGGGGATCGAAACGCCGCCGAGCCATTCCTCCGCGGCGCGGCAGCTCAGCTCGAACCCCGCCTTCGGGTCCTTCATGCCGCCACCGACATTGAAGATGCCGTTGAACTTGTAGAAACCCCGATATCCCGGCGCAGTTGTCATGCAGTCTCGTGCAATGGAGACCATGCTGACTTCTTTTGTATCAAAATTGATCGCCAGAACGATGTTCGCATCCGTATGCGGCATGGACCCGCTGGTCGACCCTCCGCTCTCATACGCATCAATGCCGAACAGCGCAACATTGACAATGCCGGACAGATGATTCTCATCGGTCTGTTTTTCCGGCGCGGATGTATTCTGCGGATCCTCTGTCACCGCGGGCACAACGCTCGTTGGCTCAGGCGTCGGAATCAGCGTCGGGATCACGATCGGCGTCGTCCCCGGTTCAGGCGTAGGCAGATAATCCTCGATCACGATCATCGGCGTGGATACAGGTTTTTCCGTCGCTGTGCTGACGCGCGTTACATTGTCGAAAAACACCGTCGGCTTATGACATACATGCCATGCAAAAATGCTCAAACCGATTACCGCAAGAAGGATCACGCCTAAGATGCAAAGAATAACAATCTTTCCGGTTTTCGATTTCTTATCAGCCGTTTTTCTCTTCCTTCCGCGCTTGCCGCCGTCCGTTTTTTCCGTTCCTTCTTCCGGTTCTTCGAACAGATCGATTCTCTTTGTATCATCATTCGAGATCTTTGTCTTTTCCATGTGTCGTCTCCTAATCAGGTGGATTTTTCGTTGCCTCCGGCATGCGGCGCGTCAATTGAACGCCTCGCATCCGAAAAGGCAACTGTGTTCGACCGTCCGCTGCGGGGCGACTATGGCCGCGCGCCGCCCGTTTTACGATCTCTTTTCCCCCTTTTTTCAGCGCACCTTCACAGTAGATTCGAAAGGCGCATTTCGGTTTCCTGCATGACGGACCGCCATTCGTCCGGATACCGTTCCTTTACGGTCTGCCACTCGGAATAACCGACTTTCGTGCCGTGAATATCGCTTCCGACGGCGACGATCTTCCCCTCCCTGATCCAATCGTGCAGATACGAGTTCTGTCCATGCTTTGTAAGCGCAGACACATTCACCTGTCCCTTCACGCGTTCCAGACCGAACAGTATCTCGATCTGTTTGCGGTCGTAGCGATCAACATGCGCAAGCACAATGCGCAGATCAGTCCGCTCGCTCAACGCTTCCACGGAATCGATCAGACGATCCGACCATGCGGTAAACGGCATCTCCAACAGCAGCATGTCGGTCCCCATCAGACATAGATTCTCGATATGCGGCAACCGATCGATCCCCTCGAACGCAAGCACCTCGGCGCCGAGAATGATCCTCGGACTGTCGGCATCCAGTTTGCTCTTGAGTTCCAAGAAGCTTCTTGCGCGGCTCTCCAGGAACGACTCCACGCTGGTCTGTTCACCGTAGAAGTGCGAGGTTGCGCAAATTACGCCTACGCCCGCTTCCTTTGCCATCCTGATCTGCGAAAGAGACGTTTCCAATCCGCTGCTGCCGTGATCGCAGCCGGGGAGAATATGCGCATGAAAATCGATATCCGCGGAATTGCTCTTCTGCGGCGCCTTCCGCTCCGTTCTCTTCGCAAAATCCGCGTTGTTGCCGTACCGGTACTCGTACTTGTAGCCGTATTTATACCCGTATTTATAACCGTATTTATAGCCGTATTTATACCCGTACTTGCCGCCTGCCTTGAGGTTCAGATCGTTGATCACGATGCCGCAAATCCGAGCGCCTGCGCTCTGCATAGCGCTTTCCGCTTCGGAAAGATCCCTCTGCTTCGTTTTGCCGGACCGGATGACCAGTACCATACCGTCGACCAGCCGCGAGACGATCTGCGCGTCCGCGACCTCATTGGTCGGCGGCGTATCAATGATGATGTAGTCGTACTGCTTCCGGAACTGCTCGATCGCGTTCTGGAACGCTGCGGAGGCCAGCATTTCGGAAGGATTCGGCGGGATCTTGCCGCAGGCGATGATCGAAAGCGGCAGTCCTTCCACGCCGAACACGTCGCAAACGTCGACGTTTGCAATGAGATCGGATAAGCCGTTCTTCGTGCGGATGCGCCAAAGACGTGCGACGTTCGGCTTGCGCATATCGCAGTCGACGAGGAGCGTCTTCTTTCCGAGCATCGCGAACGAGACTGCGATGTTGGATGCAGTCAGGCTCTTCCCCTCGGAGGGGTTCGCGCTCGTCACGCCGAAGACCTTGCATTCACGGTCGCCCATGGCGGCGACGCTGTACATCAAATTCGTACGGAGCTGTACGTATGCTTCGCGGATTGCGAACGCGCTGGTCTCCGTCAGAATCTTCTTCCGGTTTTCCCGGATCTGCGCCCGTTCGTCCTGCCTACGGCTCTGTTTGCTGCGCTTGAAGGTGAACACAGCCTTTTGATTGTCTTTTTTACTCATTGCTGATCTCCTCCTGCAGCGATACTTCCCAGGATGCGTTGTCCTCGGTCCCGACAACGATCATCGGCACCGTACCGATCACCGGACAGCGGCTGACCTTTTGAACTTCCTCCATCGTATAGATCGTGGTATCCAAATAAGCGCGCAGCAGGAAAAACGTTGCCATCAGGAGAAAACCGGCGGCAAAGCCGACCAGCGTATTCAATGTCAGATTCGGACTGGAATGGGATGCGGGCACGGTCGCATAGTCGACGATCGAAACGCCGCCTGCCTTGGTGATGTCGACGATCTCATCCGGCGCGTACAGGGCAATCGTATTAGCGATATCGGCAGAGAGCTTCGGTGCACCTGTCTTGACTGCGACGCGGATCAGTTTTGTTCCGGAAGGAACGGAGACCGATATCATACCGGAAAGAGAGCTGGCTGTGATATTTCGGTTCGCATACTCCGGATGATCCTCATTGAAATGCGACGCTACTACGCCGAGGATCCGATTGTTTTTGAGGATTGCCTGATACGTCATGATCAGGTTATCCGCAGCGACCAGTTCGCTGTTGCTGATCGATCCCGTTTTATTCTGGTCCGCAGTTGTGTAGATGTACATCGTCGTATACGCCGTATACTTTTTCTTAATAAAGAAGTGCGTCACGGCAGCGACGGCCAGACCGACAATCAATCCGGCAAGAAGGATGTAGACCCACTTTGAGAGCAGAATCTGAAAGACATCCGCAAGATTGATCTCAACTTCCCTTTTTTCTTTGTTTATGCTTTCCAAACCTTCCAATCCTTTCCTGAAAACGATCTCCCGACCTTTCGTTCGTTCGCCGTTTCAATGTATTTTCCCGCTGTTGC
Organism: Christensenellales bacterium; assembly: GCA_045114775.1. Lineage (GTDB taxonomy): Bacteria > Bacillota > Clostridia > Christensenellales > CAG-138 > UBA3792. The sequence continues at coordinate 149,590 of JBGULC010000028.1, forward strand.
ATACACTATTTTATCTCAATTGACACAGAATTCTGTTTCTGCACAGATTTCCGCATAATATAAGATGATATCATTATACATCATTCTTTCAGAATCGTCAATATCAAGAGATGCTTTATACAAATAAGAAAGACATCGGACATCCAGTTTTCCAACAATCCGTCGAAACGGCACGATCCGCCTTTTTTCCGGTGTCATACAGATCCCCGAAAAAAGCAGATAAGACGGCAAATTGTTTTTCGTTGGTTTCACGGGGAGACTCGCAGATTGCACTTTCCGTCGATCGAGATTCGAAAAATACGAAACGGCGGAGAAAATGTCGCCGGATGTTCAACCTCAATCAAAGAGCATTATCAGTATAATAGCCGTGCGATGTCACGTCAATCGATTCGCCAATACTTGACATTTTCCCGCATTATGGAACAAAACGGCAAGCATGCCGCCTGCCGAATCCGATTCGTTTTTTCCGATTCACTTACTCTTGTTCCCGCTCCCGGCGCAGAACATCGATATCCGTATTTCCTTCGATGTATTCGATCGAACACCATACATTCCGAAACAGCACGTCGCCGTCGCCGAGCGCGATCTCGACCTGCCGACGGCTTTTGTTGACCTTGACGACCTTCGCCTCCATGCCGACGAGCGGCCCGGATACGAATGCGATCTTCGTGCCGACCTTGACGACCTCAGAAACACCGATCACTCCATCGCAGCGCTTAAGCCAATCAACAAACCTGAGATCCTCACCGCGAAGCGCACACGCACCATCCTCATACCGGAGTACCTTAAGAACGCCCGAAAAGCGCCGGATCGTCTCCCAATCCGGCTCCTGCTCCGCATCGAAAAACACGTATCCCGGCAGAAGCCGCGCCTTCACCCGCTTCAAGCCCTTTTCTCCCGGCTTGTTTCGCACGGCAAGCGGCGAAAACGCAAACATCCCCCCGCGTTTCAGCAGTTCCATGACGGCGCCCTCCTGACCGCTTCTGCAAAACAGGCAATAACTATCCAACGGTTTGTTCCTCCGACCCGATTTTACGGTGTTCCTATTATAGAGACGTACAACCGCAATGTCAAGGACACTCGCTTTTTTTCTCTTGAAGAGAAGTCGGATCTGATATATACTGATATATCGACAATTATATCGACAATTCACAATACGGATGTTCCGAAGAAAGGACGACGAACATGATCCAGGTAACAAAGATCCAGATCCCCGCGTTCCCGACCGAAAAGCCGCGCAGGCTGTACGTTTCGCTCCCGAAAGGCTACGAAACGTCGGACGAGCGGTATCCCGTCCTCTACATGTTTGACGGGCACAACGTCTTCTATGACCGCCACGCTACCTACGGCAAGAGCTGGGGCATGCGCGAATACCTTGCGAAAACAAAGCTTCCGTTGATCGTCGTCGCGGTCGAATGCAACACGGAGGGCTTCAAAAGGCTTTCCGAATACAGTCCCTGGGACTTCTCCGCACCGCGTCCGGTCGGAAACGTGCAGGGTCTCGGCAGGGTCACGATGGATTGGTTCACGAAGGAACTGAAGCCGGAAATCGACGCGAAATACCGTACGCTGTCCGACCGCGAGCATACGCTGATCGCAGGCAGTTCCATGGGCGGGCTGATGGCGCTCTACGCCGCCGTGGAATACAACGCCGTTTTCTCCGGCGCGGCGGCGCTGTCCCCGGTCCTCTGGATCTCGCCCGCAAAGCGCAGGGAGCTCATTCGCTCGCATCCTCTTAAGCAGCCGACGCGGATCTATATGGCCATGGGCACCGGCGAGACCGACCCGAAGCGCCTCGCGCTTGCGGGTATGTTCGAAACCGCAAAAGCGCTCAGTATCGCAGGCGCCGACGTTTCCGCAAACGTCATCCCCGGCGCGGTCCACAACGAGGCCGCGTGGGAAAAACGCATCCCCGATTTCTTCAAATACCTTCTCTGATCCGGAAAGGAGCGTCGTTTCATGAACACATACATGAAGGATTACCGTGTTTCGTATACGGACGCCGATATGAACCGCAGGCTTCGCGTTTCGCGGCTGTTCACGCTGCTGCAGGAGGCCTCGATGACCCATGCCGCCATGCTCGGCCTCGGCGATGACAAGACGCTCGACGCCGGGATCCTTTGGATCGTGACGCTGCAGCAGGCGGTCGTTACGCGGATGCCGGTCTACGATGAGAGCATCCGGATCGAAACGTGGCCCGGCAAGGTCAGACACTTTCTGTTTCCGCGCTATTACCGCATCACGGATACGGAAGGCAATACGCTGATCGAGGCAAGCTCATTCTGGGCGCTGATGGACGAAAGCACGCGCCATGTGGTCTTTCCCGGGCAGCGCGGCGTCGTCCCCGCAGAAGCCGAAGAGGAAAAGACGATCCCGCTCCCTATTTCGCCCGAAGCGCCGCGCACTGACACAATCGGCACGTTTACCGTGCCTCTGAGCTATGTCGATCTGAACGGGCACATGAACAACACCCGTTACTTTGATCTTGCCGAGGACCGGATGCCCGAAGCTTTCCGCACCCGCGAGATCCGTATGATTCGTTCCGAATACGCGCGTGAGGCTCGGCTCGACGCGGATCTTTCTCTGAAATATGAGACCGTCGGCGACACGTTTCTGCTCGCCGGCGAAAGCGAAGGCAAGAGGCTCTTCAAGGTCTCGCTGACCTATGCACCCGAATCGTAATTCGATCAAGGAGGTACCTGTATGTCTCTTCGCAATATGACCCTGTATTCGATCTTCGTACGGAACTTCGGCGGCACGTTCAAGGCCGTTGAAGCGGACCTGCCGCGTATTCGTTCCCTCGGCGTAGACGCGATCTGGCTTCTGCCGATCCACCCGATCGGCAAAGCGAAGCGCAAGGGCAGCCTGGGTTCGCCGTACGCGATCGAAGATTACCGCGCGATCAATCCGGAGTTCGGTACAATGGACGACTTTGTGCATCTCTGCGACGCCGCGCACGCACTCGGCCTGAAGGTGCTGATCGACGTGGTCTACCACCATACCTCGCCCGATTCCGTGCTCGTGAAAACGCATCCCGAGTATTTCTATCGGAAGCCCGACGGCAGCTTTGGCAACCACGTCGGCGACTGGTCCGACATCATCGACTTGGATTTTGCAAACCTCGATCTTCGGGAAGAACTGATCGACACGCTTTGTTTCTGGGCGCAGTATGTCGACGGCTTCCGCTGTGACGTCGCGGCGCTCGTGCCGCTTGATTTCTGGCTCAATGCGCGAAAGCGCGTCGAAGCGGTCCGACCTGGCTGCATCTGGCTCGCCGAATCGGTCGAGCATGGATTTATCCGCTACAACCGTATGCAGGGATTGGACGCGCTGTCTGATTCCGAGCTCTATCGGGCGTTCGATATCTGCTACGATTACGATATCTACGAGGATTTCGTCGCATATGTGAAGGGCGAGATCCCGCTTTCCGCGTATATCAACGTGCTGATCAAACAGGAGAGCACCTATCCGGCGGACTATGTGAAGCTGCGCAACACAGAAAATCACGACCGTCCTCGCACCGCAGAGCTTTTTCCCGACCGCACCGTGCGTGAGACCTGGCTCGCATGGACCTTCTTCCAAAAGGGTATGCCGCTCATCTACTGCGGTCAGGAATGGGCCGTCGATCATACGCCGTCGCTGTTCGACGCCGATCCGATCCCGCGTGACGGCGCGCCGATGCACGAAGCGCTGCTCCGTAAGCTCGTCGCCATGAAAAAGGACCCTCTGTTCCGTGACGGTGTGTACACGATTGAAGCACGGGAAAATGACACGGTCGTCTCGACATGGACGCTCGGAAACCGCATTGCCGTCGGCGTGTTCCGGCTCAAGGGAACGCCGTCCGCGCCCGCCGTTCCGCTGCCCGACGGCGTGTATAACGACCTGCTTTCCGGCACGGAGCGCCGCGTGCTTTCCGGCGCGGTCGAAGCATCCCGCGCGTCGTTCGTTTTTCTTGCCGAAACGCGGTAAAATCTGACGCAAACCCATTGCGAACGGACAGCAAAAATGCTATACTGATAAGGATACGGAACCGAAACGGTTCCCCGGAAATCAATAAGGAGGAAGCTATGGAAATTCAAGAAAGAAAAAAGATCGAAGCATTCGCGCTCAGGATCCGCTTGGCGGCGCTCGAAGCGATCCATTCGATCGGCTCCGGTCACGTAGGCGGTGCGCTGAGCGTTTCCGATGCGCTTGCCGTGCTGTACGGCCATGAAATGCGGGTGAACCCCGCCGATCCGAAATGGCCGGACCGTGACGAACTCGTGATGTCGAAGGGGCACGCAGGCCCCGCGGTCTATGCGACGCTTGCGCTTTTAGGCTTCTTCCCCTACGAAGAGCTCAAGACGCTGAACCGCGGCGGCACGCGGCTTCCGAGCCACTGCGACCGCAACAAGACCCCCGGCGTGGATATGACGACCGGTTCCCTCGGTCAGGGCACCTCGCAGGCGGCGGGTCTCGCGCTCGGCAACAAGCTCAAGGGACGCAAAAACCGCGTATTCCTGATCGTCGGCGACGGCGAAATGCAAGAGGGCCAGTGCTGGGAATCCTTCCTGTTCGCAAGCGCAAAGAAGCTCGGAAACCTTGTCGTGCTGATCGACTGGAACAAGAAACAGCTTGACGGAACGCTCGAAGAGGTCCTGCCGATGGGCGATTTCGTCGCCAAGATGGAGGCGTTCGGCTTCGACGCCGTCAAGGTCGACGGCGGCGACGTCGATGCGATCGCGGCGGCGCTCGAACGCACACGGAACGGCGGCGACAAGCCGTACGCGATCGTGCTCGATTCGATCAAGGGCCACGGCGTCACGGAGGTCGAGAACACCGCTATGAACCACAGCATGCCGGTGACCGACGAGCGATTCGAAAACTGGACCGCGGAACTCAAAGCAAAACTGGACGCATTGGAGGGCTGAAACTATGACGAAGATCGTTTACAACGGAGAAATGGATCCGCGGCTCTGCAAGGACGTGATCGGCGCGACCGTCGCCGATCTTTGCGAACACGACCCGGACGTGATCTTTCTGGACGCCGACCTCATGAGCTGCTCCGGCACGCTCAAATGGTCGAAAACGCACGGCGACCGTGCGATCGACTGCGGCATCGCCGAGTCCAACATGGCGGGCGTCGCGGCAGGTCTCGCCGCCGCGGGCTTCAAGCCGATCATCCACAGCTTCGGTACGTTCGCGTCCCGCCGCATCTATGATCAGATCTTCCTGTCCGGCGGCTACGCAAAGAACGACATCACCGTCATCGGCACCGACCCCGGCGTCACCGCGGCCATGAACGGCGGTACGCACATGCCGTTCGAGGACGTCGCGCTCTACAACGCGATCCCCGGCGCGACCGTGATCGACGCGTCCGATCCGACCTGTCTTGAAAGCGCCCTCCGCCAGTGCATAAACCGCCCCGGCATCAAATACATCCGCGTCGGCAGAAAACAGTACGCAAAGGTCTATGAGGACGGCGCCGAGCTTCCGATCGGCAAGGCCGTCACCCTCCGCGAAGGCACGGACGTCGCGATCTTTGCCGCGGGCATCATGGTACACGAAGCCATGAAGGCCGCCGCCGCGCTTGAAGCGCAGGGCGTCTCCGCCGCCGTGATCGACTGCTTTACCGTGAAGCCGATCGACGCGGACGCGGTCATATCGTGGGCAAAGAAATGCGGCGCGGTCGTCGTTGCCGAAAACGCGAACCGTCACGGCGGTCTGTACAGCATGATCCTCGAGGTGCTCGCGGAGCGCTGCCCCGTTCCCGCCGCGTGCGTCGCGGTCGAGGACGAATTCGGCGAGGTCGGCACGCAGGGGTATCTTCAAGAGCGCTTCGGGCTGACCGCCGCGCACATTGAGGCGCAGGTCAAGGCCGTGCTTGCAAGAAAGTAAACCGATAAAGGAGAATCATACATGGATTACGCAAAAGAGTCGCTCCGGCTGCACGGAGAATGGAAGGGCAAGATCGAAGTCATCGCAACGGTACCCGTGGCGACCAAA
>JBGULC010000029.1:0-3687 GCA_045114775.1 Christensenellales bacterium
CGATCGGGAAGGAATCGAACGATGAGCTGACGCAGGGCGCGGCGTCTTGGAAACCGATCCGTACCCAGACAAAGGAGGAGCCTCCGATCGGGAAGGAATCGAACGATGAGCTGACGCAGGGCGCGGCGTCTTGGAAACCGATCCGTACCCAGACAAAGGAGGAGCCTTCGATCGGGAAGGAATCGAACGATGAGTTGACGCAGAGCGCGGCGTCGTGGAAACCGATCCGTACCCTGAGGAGACAGGAACCTTCGGCGGCGGACGAATCATTCGATGAGATGACACAGAGCGCGGCGTCGTGGAATCCGGCCCATCCCCTGACAAAGCAGGAGTTTTCAGCGACGGACGAATCTTTCGATGAGATGACGCAGAGTGCGGCGTCGTGGAACCCGAACCGTTCTTTGACGAAGGCGGAGCAGCCCCAAAAGCCTGTGAAGAAAGAGTCGGACGAGGCGAAGGATCTGCAGAAGATGATCGACTACTTTTCTCAGAAGACCGATCTCTATCGGCAGTACGACGCGCTGGCAATGCAGGTCGTCAACAAACCGAAAAACAACCCTCTGTTCCTGATCCTCGGGATCGCGGCGGCGATATTGGGCGTCGCGCTGATTACCGTAACCGATTACATTTCTCTCATCATTACATTCGGGTCGCCGGCTCTGATCGTGCTCTATATCAAAACGAAGAACGCGGCAAACCTCACTTACCGGCAAACGGTCGAGCGCTTCGACGCCACGGCGCAGGAGCTGTATCGACATTATATCGACTACGGTACCTGCAGCATTAACCCCGAATACACAAACCCGGCGAATCTGAAGGCGATCCGCGACGCGGTCCTTATGGACGCAGCAAGCGACGCGGGCACGGCGATCGGACGACTGAATGCGCAGGCAGCGCAGAAAAACGCCGCTGTCGTCGGGACTTACCGTCGGGCGGCAATGGCGAATACGGCAAGAAAAGCGCCGGTACCGGTGGTATTCTGCCCCGCAAAGATGTTTAATAACCGATGATCGGCCGTAACGAAGCTCAACGGACAAGAAAGGATTTCCGCATATGAAGCACATTATCGCCGCGGCGGCGACCCAAACCGGACGCCGCAAAAACAACCAGGACAATTTCATGCTTTCCGGCATGTACGCAGAGCTCGCGCACGACGCCTTTGCGTACCGCGCTGAGCACGATTCCGATCGGCCGTTCCTTGCCGTCCTCTGTGACGGAATGGGCGGGGAGAGCTCCGGAGAGGTAGCGTCTTATATCGGATGCAAGACGCTCAGCGCAGCCTGCGGTGCGCTGACGGAAGATTTCTCTGCAAACAAACAGATCGTGACAAAGGCTGTCCTGGCTGCCAACGACCGCCTTTGCGAGCTGATCCGGAACGGAGAAACGGGACGTATGGGCAGCACGGTCGTTGCAGCCCTCATCCAGAACGACTTTCTGTATTACACAAACCTCGGCGACAGTCGTATGTACCTTTTGCGCAGCGGAAAGCTTATACAGATGACAAAGGATCACACCGAGGGACAGATGATGGTCGACGCCGGCGTGCTCACGCCGGAGCAGCTTCTGACCCATCCGAGCCGGAACAAGCTCAACCGGCATCTGGGTATTCCCAGAGAGGAAATGCACCTCGAATGTCCGGTGTACAGGGACGTCGCGCTGCTTCCCGGAGACAGGATCCTGATCGCGAGCGACGGCGTGTTCGGCGCGCTCAGCGTACCTGAAATAACGGTGATCCTTTCCGGAAGCGCCGCTGTCGAGGAGAAGGCTGCGCAGCTCGTTGATCTGGCTTACCGGAACGGGAGCAAGGACAATATGACGGCGTTTGTCATTGAGATCGAAAATGCACGTACAGCGGCGCCCGCTCCGTGTGCAGCGTCTCCGTTCCGGGATACGGCTCCCGCAGTCCGGCGCGAAGCGCAAAGCTGTCCGTCGCCCGCAAAACCGCAGGCAAAAAACGGCAGATCCGGGATAACGGCAGCCGTGTGGATCGTGATCGGGTTAGCCGTTATATTGTTGGCGTTGATCCTGGTCCTGGCGTGTACCAAATGCAGCGGCAAGCGGGAGGCTGCGCCGGAGACCGAACCGACCGAGACACCCAAGACTGTGACGACCGCAGCACCGGCGCCGGAAGAATCGACGCAGCCGGAAACGCCGGAGAAGCCGGAAGGAACCGATGACAAAGCGGAATCGACGCTGCCGGAAACGCCGGAGGAGCCGGACGAAACGGGATCGGGACCTTCGGCGCCCGACTTCGTGCCGGGAGAATAACGATACGATGAATAGCGAAACAGGATCCGGGATTGAAGCCGGATCCTGTTTTTCTGTTCCGATAAAAATGATGCCCGGATCATACCCTGCACACGTCGATCCATTCGGCGTCGGGGCAGGCGGTTTCGAGCTCGGCGATCGTGAGCCGTACCGCGCTGTGGTCCGTGCCGGCGGCGGGGTAGACGGTCCCGTGAAGCTTCAGGCTCTCGTCGAGATAGACCTTGACGCCCGTGTTCACGCCGAACGGGCAGACGCCGCCGACCGCGTGACCGATCAGTTCTTCCACCTGATCAAACGGGATCATCTTCGCCTTCTTCTGAAACCGTGCTTTGTACTTTGCATTGTCGATGCGCGCCGTGCCCTCCGCAAGGATCAGGACGGGCGTTTCGCCCTGCAGAAACGACAGGGTCTTTGCGATCATGCCGGGCTCGCAGCCCAAAGCCTCAGCAGCCTCCGAAACCGTTGCGCTGCTGTGATTGGGGATGATGATATGCGATTCGAGCCCTTTTTCCTTCAGATAATTCGTTGCGCGTTCCAATGACATGGTTATTGCACCTCGGAACTCTGTTCAATCATGGCTTTGAGCTCCTCAAGACGGCGCTCATACAGCGTCGGTTCCTTCGACGAGCCGGAGAGCTTTTCGGAGACCGCGCGGCGAAGCTTAAGCAGGTACAGCTTCCGGTTGAGCCGTTTCGGATAAGCGCGGTAATAGAGCTCGTCGTACGGCGTATCGTGGAGAAGCTTGATTGCGGCCATGTTCGCTTCTTCCTGCGAACGGATCGTCAGACCGAGCGAGGCGATGTCCTCCGACGTCGCTTCATAGCCGATCTGCAGCAGCGCCGGCAGTTCGTCGGGTGAAATATCCTGTGCGACGACGCGGTATGTGTCCACCTTATGCCAGCGGCGCACCTCGCGTTTCCATTCCCGCGGATGCAGGCGGAAGAACGCGTCGTCGCCGAGAAGATAGCGCTCGCGGCGAAGGTCGATCCGCTTGTAGACCACATAGCCGATCCACATAACGAGGCCAAACCAGGTGCAGATCAGCAGAATATAGAGCCAGGTCGGGATGACCCAGGAATAGATGATCACAAGGCCGAGTCCGACGCCGGGAGCCAGAACGCCGATCGCAACGAGCAGCACGAGCAGAAGATTCGAAAACAGGCTTCCGCCCCGGATCCTGCCAAGTTGCCTTTTTTTCTTTGCTTTCACGTCGGTTCACCTCCCGTTCCCGCAATTCGGGGAATCTTTCCATCTTTTATACGCCCTTTTAACTGTGTTTACCGCACATTCGCGATTATAACGTTATATACACGGTTGTCAAGAGCGTTCCGAAAAACTTCGCACAGACTTTGCGGCGCGGATTTCCGAAATTATGCGCTTTCGCTTTTTCGTTCGATAATGGTTTGGATCTCGGCAAGG
>JBGULC010000030.1:0-16430 GCA_045114775.1 Christensenellales bacterium
GGATCACTTGCAAGAAGCTGTAAAATCAAAACAGCAGCAGTGTATCCCTGTTACGAAAATTAACGATAACCCTCATTTTGTTGAAATGGCAATCTTTAGCCAAGTTTACAACAGACGTTAAAGTGAAAGTTACTTCTTGTGATCCTTGTAGGAACGCAGAAAGTGCGCGATCTTGATCTGTATCGGTTCGGAGATCAGTTCGTTCAGATAATCCTTCACAGCCTTGAGGAACACGTCCTCGCGCACCGTCGGTGCGCCGCAGTTATCCTTACAGGCATAATACACATACTTGTCACCGTGCCGGTTCGGGGAGCGGTGGATGTGCATCTTTGCTCCGCACTTGCAGTAGACAAGTCCGCTGCAGAGAAACTCGTTCTGCTTTCTTCCGCATTGTTTCCGTGAATCCATGATTTTCTGCACCTCATCAAATGTATTTTTGTCCACGATCGCCGGGATCCCGCCGTCGATCCGAATGATATTCTCGGATTCTTCCCGCTCTTTGCGATGCCGGCATCCTTCCAGGGAGTACACATCCATGCTCGGTGAGGGCTTCATGAGCACGGCGGTGACCGGAATCGTCGATATGGTGATCCAGAAGTTCACCAAGACCGGCATTGCGATCGGTGAAGCGAAGAAGGGCGACGGTGACAATCCGGTGAACTGGTGGCGCATCACGATGGGCGTCAAGAAGTACGGCGCGCTGGGCGTGCCGATGGACTTTGCCGGCGCGGAGCTCATCACGGGGCTCATGGAAATGGTTGTCGACGCGATCAACAAGGTGACGATCGACGCTGTTTGAATACCACGGCGCCGGAGAACGCGTCATCGATCGGTATCTGGACGGCGCATACCGGCATTTCAGCTACGACGACGAGGACGACTGGACGATCCCGGAGGAATACCGCTTCCATCAGGATTCGGAGATCGGCGCAAGCGGATACGAAGCCGAATACCATCTGAAGGACACGGACCAGTGGACGGTCGTTCCCTTTGAAGAGGGACAGACCGAACTGACCGTCAACGGGCTTGCCGCGGGCGAATACGAGGTCCGCGTACGCGCCTTTGTCGATACGACCGGCGCGGAGAAGAACTTCCTGATCATGGATATCAACTACGGCGAGTACGGCGATGTGATGACGGTTACGGTGAAGTGATGCCGGAAGGTCTTAAGCCCGATCCCATCATCCAAAACGAAACGGGGCGAAGCCATACAGGCTTCGCCCTCATCCTTTTCTAAAAAAAGATAACGTCTTATTCCGCACCGAGATAACGGATGCACAGCATGGTGATATCGTCGAACTGCTCGGCGCCGTTCGCATGCGCGACGATTGCCGCCTTGACGTCGGAAACGATCTCTTCCGGCGTTTTGTCTGCGGAGGCTTCAAGACAATCGACAAGCCGCTGTTCGCCGAAAAGCGCATGCGCTTTGTTTTCGGCTTCGGTTACGCCGTCGGTATAGAGGAACAGCCGGTCGCCCTTCTTCAGCGTCATGGTCTGTTCGCGGTACGGAATGCCTTCCATACCGGCAAGCACGAAGCCGCCGCGGCGTTTGATGAACTCCGGCGTTCCGTCCGAGATCAGCACGGGCGGGTTGTGTCCCGCACAGACAAAGGTGAGCGCGCCGCTCAAAAGATCGAGCACGCCGATCCACGCGGTGACGAACATCTGCGCCGTGTTGTTGCTGCAAAGGCTGTCGTTTGCGACGGTGATCGCTTCGGAAAGCGTCGGATAGTCGCGCACGCAGTTCTGAATGGTGGTTTTGGAAGTCGCCATAAAGAGCGCCGCAGGAACGCCCTTGCCGGAGACGTCCGCTATAACGAAGGCGAGCCGATCCTTGTCCACAAAGAACAGATCGTAGAAATCGCCGCCGACCTCCTTTGCGGCGTCCATGGAGGCCGCGATCCCAATTTCCCGCTTTCCGGGGAAGGTCTCCGTGATGGGCGGCAGCAGCGAATGCTGAATGACAGTCGCGACCTCGAGCTCTGTCTTGAGGCGCGAACGTTCGAGCGTGATCTCCCGCTGACGCTCGATATAACTGATCATGGCGATCATCAGCGTAAACCCGACTGCATTGACCAGGATGAAAGGCAGAGCGATCGCTTTGGCGATGTCAAGTCCCGCGTTGGGATTCTCGTGCGGCCGGACAATGAGAATGACGAGCGAAAGATGGAAGATCTCCATCACGACGCCGGTGAGCAGTGCCAACCAGGGTTTTTTGAGCTTTTTATTGAATTTCCGTGCAAGCACGCCGCACATGACGCCGATGCAGATCGTCGCTGAGATGCAGGCGATGGTGACGCGCATCGGGGCTGGATTGAAATCCCAGGTACCGGGAGCGGTTAGGTCATAGTTGTTATTGATAAGTCCGTAAATAAATCGGTGCACCGCCGCGATCACGCCTGCGATCAGACCGCCGAGCGGTCCGCCGGTGAAGCCCGCAAGCATCGGACCGATGTCGCGCACGGATATGACCGCGCCGTTCAGATTCAGACCGGACATGGTGCCGTAAATGCCGAAGATACCGCCCAAAAGGCCCGCGAACAGCGAATACTTCCAGTTCATCTTTGAACCGAAAAACTTCGTCATCAGCTCACTGCCGCCGATGAATGCCGCAATCACGAGAATGACGGCGAGCGTGCCGATCATGTTGGTGAAAAAAACTGTCAGATTTCCGTCCATGGAATAACCTCCGGAGAGCCCTGAAAGATGGTTTTATTGTAGCAGTTTTGCGGAAAGAGGTCAACACGGGAGGACGAAAAAGATTGGCGATCCATCGAACGATCCGCACGGAAACACGTACCTGAAAAAGGGGAATGATATTGATTTTCAATCCTTTTTCTGCTACAATAAACCAACTAAATATATAATAATCATACGCGATGATCAACAGGATTCGCAAACCATGAAACAGGCAAGCTCTATCGTTCGCTTGACGTCGACAATCTGATGATCATCGTCTGAACGTATGACACGACGTCTTTACAATTGGATATCTTTGGCTGAGACAGGAACAAAACGGGGTCTCCGTTTACGATCGGGACCGTGATCGGTTCCTGTTTTTTCCGGACGCCGATCGGAACGCGCTGTCCGGCTGCACGACGGAGGACGAGACGTTCGCGGCGCTGAAGGAGGCGGACCGGACCGCCTTCCGCACGTTCGAGTATCCGCTGCGGATCGGATGGATGCTCGCGAGCCGCTGCAATCTGGACTGCGTCTACTGCATTGCGCAGGATAAGATGGATCCGAAGGCAAACAACGACGATCCTTTGGGAACGGCGGATCACATTTTATCCCTGCATCCGCTTTCGGTCGTGATCAGCGGCGGCGAACCGACGCTGTGCCGCACACTTCCGGCCGTGCTGGATCGTCTTGCGGGGAAAACCGCCCTGATCCTGGACAGCAACGGCACGGTCCCGTTTCATGAGAACCTGATCGACGCGCTGCGCCGCGCCGACACGTCCGTCCGGATCAGCAGCGACGCCGCCGATCCCGCAATCAACGGCGTGCTTCGACCGAATCGAAATCCGAATGCGGAGGATCTTTCCGCGATCGAAGCAAATCTTCAGCTGCTTTTGCGGGAACACATTCTTACCAGCGTGCATACGGTCGTGACGACGGTTAATCGCACGGCGCTGTTCGGGCTCGGGGAACGGCTCGCTTCGCTCGGTATACGGCGCCGGCATCTCTACGGGCTTTTGGTCGCCGGGCGCGGCAGAGCATGCTTTCCCGCGCTGTATGTCGGCGCGGAGGCGCTTTCTGAAATTCAAAAAGACCTTGCGACGCGCTTTTCGGACATGCGGATCACGTTTTCCCTGCCGGATGAAACCGGCGCGGGCGGGGCTTTTCCGATCGCGGACGGCGCAGGCCGCTTTTCGTCGAACCGGACGGATGCACGCTCGTTTATCCGGGAAAGGACCTAAAGCGACCGACCGCAAAAGAGCTCGGCGAGCTGTGCTCGGGTCGGTATCTGTAAGCAAAGGGGCAAAGCCAAAAGGCTTCGCCCCTGTTTCTGTATCCTGAAAAAAGCTGCTCTGAAAACAGAGCAGCTCGTATGCTTCGAGTGCTTTATTCGCAGGGTCAGCGATAGAAGCGGTCGATGTATGCGAGAACGTCCTGCCGGGTGCCTTTGAACGGTCCCGGCGTTTCCATCTTGAGAGAGACCAGCGCCGCGGCAAATTCGAGTGCGGTCGGGATGTCGTGATCGAGACGCTCGCAGAGATAGCCCGCAAAGGTCGTGTCGCCTCTGCCGGTTCTGCCGGACATATTGCGCGGACGCAGCGGCGCACGGTAGATTTTGCTGCCGTCGCAGACGATCGCTTCGGTGTTATGCGTGATCAAAACCTCTTTTGCGCCCCATTCGCACAGCAGGAACGCCGCCTTTTCGCGGTCGTCGGTACCGGTCAGCATTTCCGCCTCCGCCGCATCGGTCTTGAGATACCGGATCAGCGGCAGGCACTGTTTTTTCTCCGGCCAATCGCGAAGCTCCAGCGTTCCGTCTTCGTTGCGGTAGCGCATCATGCCCTGCACGTCCAGTCCGACGTCGCCGCGCGCGGCGCACGTTTCCACAAACGCGAGGGGAAAATCGCCCGCAACGAGACCGCCGAGATGGTAGATCTTCGCCTGCGCATCCGGCAGATCGGAGGGCTGATACGGTTCGATCCCCCTGGTATTCAAACCGCGCCGCCGTTCACGGTCCGGTGTGAAATAGGTATTCTGCATCTCGGTATAGGTTTCCGACTCGACGGGGAAGATCTTCTCCACTTGACTGTCCCGGAACACCTTATACGGGTCGATCACCTTGGTATTGCCTTTCGGTACGACCGCCACCGAATGCCCGATCGCCGCCGCGGCATAGCCCGAAAAGGTGACTGCGCCGCCGTTGATGAACTCTTCTCTGCCGTCGTAGTCGATGTTGTGGTCGAGCGTGATCTGTCCGATGATCATACTGTCAAACATGCGGTATTTCCTCGCTTTCTTTGATGATCCGATCGAAGTCGGGGCACCAGTTTTTGTACTGTCCGGATGTGATGACGTCCTTAAGCGCATAGGAGTCGCGGATGCGTTTTTCGGTCAGGATCGCCGCGCGTCCTTCGTCGCCGATCTGGTGCGCGTCGGAGCCGACCGTGCGGTAAAGATGCGGATTTTCTTTGCACAGTTTCAGCGCCAGCTCGTTGCGGTTGTCGTGCCGCGGATTGCAGTTGACGACCTCAATTCCGTGCACGCAGTCGTAAAAGACCTCGTTGCAGCCGTTGCGGTACGGATGAGCATGGATGATCAGCACCTCATCTTTGTATCGGTCAAAGAACGCTTTATGATCCATTTTCGTGATCCACGGATTTTTGCGGAGCCACGGTTCGTCGATCCCGTAGATCAGATAATCGCTGTCGTTCTCGGGGAAGCGCAGCTCAACGCCGAAGATCACGTCCATGCCGAGCGCGTCCCCGGCCGCCTTCGCCGCGCGGTAGCCGAAAAGATACCGGTCGACGATCGCGTCCCAGTCGTCCGGCACGTTGTAATGCGCGATCTGCGTGTTGTGCAGATGATCGGTCACGCAGACGCCCTGATAGCCGAGCGCGTGATACGTTTTGATCTGATCGGCGGCGGGCACATGCCCGCATTTGCTCGACTCATCGGTGTGCAGATGCAGTTCGTAACGGTACATAGAGCCTCCCTCAGTTGTTTCCGATTGCCCGGCAGGAATTACGGATTACGAGCGACGGGGAAAGAATGGTCTTGGTGTGCGGCGTCTCGGGACGCTTGATGCGGTTTAGGAGCATGTCCAGCGCGGAAACGGCAAGTTCCAGCTTCGGCTGGTTTACCGTGGTCAGCGAAATCGGCGGCAGCGCGGAGAACGTGATGTTGTCAAATCCCATCAGGGAAAGATCCTCCGGAATGCGGATGCCCTTTTCATACGCCGCCTGAATGACGCCGATCGCCAGCGTGTCCGACGCGCACAGGATCGCCGTTTCCGAAAACGGCTGTTCAAAATGCGCTTTCGCAAGCTCATAGCCGACCTGCACCGAGCTGCGCGCGCTGGAATTGCGCAGCACGTTCGGCTCGATACGGAGTTTTTTGCAGGCGTTATAGTAGCCGTCCGCGCGAAGCTTATGCGTCATGCTGTTGTCGCGCGCGCCGAGATACAGAATGTTGCGATGTCCGAGCGAATACAGGTATTCCGTCGCCTGCTGCATGCCTGCCGTGTTGTCGACGGAAACGTAGTTTTCCGGCAGATCCATCATGTTCTCGCCGATGAAGACCGTCGGCACCTGCGCCGTCTGCGTCTTCAGCGCGTCGTAGGATTCGGATCCGACCGGGATCATGATGATGCCGTCCACTTTGCGCCCGACGAGCAGTGAAAAGACTTCCTTTTCGAGCGAGCGGTCGTAGGAGGAGTTGCAAACCATCAGATTATAGCCGCACTGACGCGCATAGATCTCCAGATGCGCGGTCATTTCGCTCATAAACGGGTTGTCGATGCTGGTGACGATCAGCCCGATGATGTTCGTGCGCTTCATCACCATCGACCGTGCGACGGCGTTGGGCGTATAGCCCATTTCCTCGCAGATTTTGATGACGCGTTTCCGGGTGCTTTCGCCGATCTCCGGGCTGCCGGACAGCGCACGGGAGACCGTAGCATAGGAGACGCCCGAGACTTTCGCGACGTCCTTCAGGGTGACGACTGCCATGAGATACCTCCGTTTCGTCGGTTCCGTAAATTTACGCAAACGTTTTCATATAACTGATTGTACAACCGTTTTTCCTGTTTGTCAATGAAAGAAAGCAAACAAAATGATAAAAAGCGGTTTTCGTTTTCCATGCAGGGACGGTTTCGACGGCCCATACCGCAAGGAATCGGGTTTCTTCTTTTTATACGGGAAAGCATTCGCCGTAAAACTTGCGACAGATCCGGGAATAATCATTCAAAAACGCTGTATTTTCATATTGACAAACCTCTCGCTCTGAGATACAATTACAGTAGCGAAAACGTTTACGTAAACACAAGCGCACGGAGGGGCAAGATGATCACGACTCTGCTGTTCGATCTCGGCGGCACGCTGCATTCGGTTATCCGCAAGGAGGATTCGATGGTCCGGTATGCGGAACGGCTGATCCGCCGCCTTTCCGATTACGGGATCGTGCTTGACACGACGCCGGAACGCCTTGCCGTTTCCCTGCACGAAAACGCCGAAGCGTACAAGCATCTTTCGGAGCGGACGCTTACGGAGCTTCCCGAAGCGAAGATCTGGAACGAGCATTATCTCAGGGAGTTTCAGATCGGAGAAGAACGGCTTAAGCCCATTGCGGAGGAACTGAGCTTTCTGTATGACTACGACCGGCTGACGATGATGCGTAAGCCGCGTCTTAAGGAAACGATCGAAGAGCTGCACCGCATGGGGATCCGGATGGGGATCGTCTCCAATATCATTTCGACCTCCCTTGTTCCGCACATGCTGAACGAATACGGCATTGCGCAGTACATGGAATGCATCGTGATGTCGAGCGAAACCGGCATTCGAAAGCCCGATCCGCGCATCTTTGCGATCGCGTTGGAGCGCATGGGTGTGACGGCGGGGGAGACCGGGTATGTCGGCGACACGATCTCGCGCGATGTGCTGGGCGCTAAGAATGCGCATCTCGGGCTGGTCGTGCGTTTGAACAACCCCTCGATCGCACACCGGGACGCCGCCTTTCAAGGCGCAGACGCCCCGCAGGCAGACTTTGTGATCCATGAACTCTATGAGCTGCCGGAGATCCTCCGGTCAGTCAACGGACGATAAACCATTCAGTAAAGGAGACGGAGCATATGACGGACACCATTTTCTTTGACGTCGGCAACACCCTGCGCATCGTGATTCCGGACAAGGAATTCTCCGACGCCGCCGAGCGCGAGCTGATGGAGCTGGTCGGCGCAACCGAGCCGCACGACGTATTTTTTGCAAAGCTGCAGGAACGCTGGGAAACCTACCGCAAGGGCGTGAAAAAATCGCTGCTCGACGCCGGTGAGATGGAGCTTTGGAGTCAGCACCTGCTGCCGGATTACGATCCGGAGCGCGTGTGCGCGCATGCGGGGCGGCTGACCCGGCTCTGGCGCGATCACGACGGAAGGCGCGTCCCGCGCGACGACGTGAAATCCACGATCCTTGAGCTCGACCGCCGCGGCTATACGCTCGGCATCATCGCCAACACGATCACCGAGACCGAAATTCCGGACTGGATGATCGCCGACGGCGTGGCGCACTATTTCAAGGCGGTCATCCTGTCCTCCAAGGTGCGGCTTCGTAAGCCCGATCCGGAGATTTATTTTCTCGCCTGCCGCGCCATCGGCAAAAAGCCGGAGCAGTGCGCATACGTGGGCGACAACCCGATCCGCGACGTCGAAGGCACGCGCAAAGCGGGCTTTGCGATGATGATCCGCATCGACGAACCCGACACGATCAAAAAGGAGCCGCAGGAGATCATCTTAAAGCCCGACTACACGATCACAAGGATCGGCGAGCTTTTGGACATCTTTCCGCCGCTGAAAGGAGAATGAGCATGGCAAACGAACGGGAATTTGACGCAGTCTTTTACGATCTGGGCGGCACCCTGCGCCTTGTCGAGCGCGACGCCGCATTTGAAGCGGAGGCGCGCCGCAAGATTGCCGAGATGTGCGGCGAAACCGGCGATCCGGACGAATTCTGCAAGTTTCTCGATTACCGCTACGCGGGCTACCGCAAGTGGTGTTTCGAGACTATGCGCGAAGCGCCGGAGGAGGAGCTTTGGACGAAGTGGCTGACGCCCGAATATGACCGCGAGCTGATCAGGAAGAACGCGATCGAGCTGACGATTGAGTACCGCAACAAGGACGGCCGCCGCGTGGTCGCTCCGAACGGCGCACAGTCGATCAAGGACCTGTACGCAAACGGCTACAAGCTCGGCATCATCTCCAATCTCGTCACCTCGCAGGAGATCCCGCGCTGGCTCAAGGCGGACGGTCTTGAACAGTACTTCGGCGCGGTGCTGCTGTCCTGCGTGGAGGGCATCCGAAAGCCCGATCCCGCGATCTCCAACAAGGCGTGCGATCTGCTCGGCGTCAAGCCCGAGCGCTGCGTCTACATCGGCGACAACCTGAACCGCGACGTCGAGGGCACGCGGCTTGCCGGCTACGGCATGTTCATTCTCTACACCACGCCGGAGAAGCTCGCCAAGGAAAAGATCACGGATGAGAATCGCCCGGACGCGGTCATCTTCGATTTCAACGAGCTCAAAGAAATCTTCCCGAAGGCACCGCACGTCGCATGGGACAAGGTACGGAGGGTATGAGCATGAAGCAGGGCATCAAAGCGATCTTTCTGGACCTCGGCGGCACGTTCCGCGTGGTCGATGAGAACAACCGTCCCTTTATCGCGGAAGCGCGCGGGCGCATCAAGGAGCTGTGCGGCACCGATATGGATCCCGACGCGTTCTATGATTTCCTGAACAAGCGCTACGACGGATACCGCGAATGGGCGCTGAAATATATGTGCGAAGCGCCGGAGGAAATGCTTTGGACGCGCTGGCTCGTGCCCGAATGGGACCGCGAAAAGATCGAAAAAGCGGCAAAGGAGCTGACCTACTGCTTCCGCAGAGCGAAGGGTGAACGCGTGGTCGTCGAAAAGGGCGTCGAGACCGTCCGCGAATTGAGAAAGCGCGGGTATCTCGTCGGCATCATCAGCGACCTGATCGGCACGATCGAGATCGACGAGTGGCTCGACCGCGACGGCATCCGCGACCTGTTCTGCACGGTACAGCAGAGTTCGGTGACGATGCTAAGGAAGCCGCATCCGGCGATCTACTTCCTCGCGCTGTCGGAAGCGGGCGTGCGTCCCGAGGAAAGCTGCTTCGTCGGCGATAACCTGAAGCGCGACATCATCGGCGCAAAACAGTCGAACTTTGCCGGCACGGTCGGCGCGGAATATCCCGGCGGGCTCGAATTCAAGCTCACCGAGGAGAACCGTCCGGACTGCATCATTCATCACTTTGACGAGCTTCTGAAGGTCTTCCCGGGCGAAGGCAGATTCTGCCCCGAGACCGCGGAAGATCCCGCGCCGCGCATCAAGTAAGCATCGGAAAGGAGCAGGCAATGGCACAGTACAAGTTTTCCGGCGGAGACGCGCTGGCGCGCGCCGTGGAACGGATTTATGCAAACAACGGCGGCTCGGAATACGGTTTCGAGCCGATGAACCTGTATGACGGAGATCACGCGGTGGGTCTTGTGAAACCCGGCGACGGCGTGATCTTCTGCTGCCGCAGAGGCGAGCGCGAGACCGAGCTTACCGACGCGTTCACCGATCCGAACTTCAAGGGCTTCGAGCGCACGATGCTCGATCCTCTGGATTTCGTCATCCTCACCATGTACAGCGAACGCTATACCTATCTGCCGATCGCCTTTGCGCCGAGCAAGGTACAGAAGACGCTCGCAGAGGTGCTCGCCGCAAACGGAAAGACGCAGATGCACCTTGCGGAGAGCGAAAAGTTTGCGCACGTGACGTTCTTCTTCAACGGCGGCAATCAGATCCCGTTCGACGGCGAAGACGATATCCGCATTCCGTCCCCGAAGGGCGTGCCGTTCGAGACCGTACCGGAGCTGAGGTTGCCGGACGTGGCGAAGACCCTGTGCGACGGCGTCGACAAGGGCTATGATTTCATCGTCACAAACTTTGCGAACGGCGACGTCATCGGGCACACGTCCTCCGATTCCGCGAAGCCCGTCGCCTGCGAAGCGATCAGCCGCTACGTCGGCAAGGTCGTCAGCCATGCGCGGGAGAAGGGCTACACGGTGCTCGTCACCGCGGATCACGGCAATATTGAAGTCCTGCACACGCCCGAGGGCAAGCCGCATGTTTCGCATACGACCAATCTCGTCGCCTGCGTCGCGCTCGGCGAAGGCACGGAGCAGCTGAAGGATTCCGGCAAGCTCTGCGACGTTGCGCCGACGATCCTTTCCGCAATGGGCCTCGAGCAGCCCGCGGAAATGACCGGATCCCCGCTGTTCCGCTTCGGACATGCCGGCAAGGTGCTGCTTCTGATCTGCGACGGCTGGGGACTGGACAAGCCGACCGACAACAATCCGATCTTTACGGCGTCGACGCCGGAATGGGATATGCTTCTCAGCAATTACCCCTATGCAAAGCTCGAGGCGTCCGGTCCCGCGGTCGGATTGAAGGAGGGCAAGACGGGCAATTCCGAGGCGGGGCATATCAACCTCGGCTCGGGGCGCGTGGTGCTGCAGGACGACGTGCGGCTGGACAACGCCATGAAAGACGGCTCGTTTGCCGAAAACCCGGTATTCTTAAAGACGCTCGAAACCGTCAAGGAACGCGGCACGGCGCTGCATCTCTTTGCGCTTTTAACCAAGAAGTCCTCGCACGGGTCGATCGATTATCCGCTGGCGCTTCTGGACATGGCGAGGAAGGCGGGCGTTAAGAACGTTTATGTGCACGTCATCTTCGACGGACGCTCCACGGAGCCCGGCAGCGCGCCGACGCTTTTGCGGGAATTCGGCGAAACGATGGAACAAAAGGGCGTCGGGCTCATCGTTTCCGGCGTCGGCAGAGGCGTCGCGCTCGACCGCGATCAGAACTGGGCAAAAATACAGCGCACCTATGCGTCTCTTACCGAGGGCAAGGGCGCGCCGTACTGCGAATAAAGGATTCCAATTCATTTCAGGAGGTATTTTATGGTAAATGTCGGTATCATCGGCGCGGGCCGCATCGGTCAGGTCCACGCAAAGAGCATTCTTTCGGGCGTGCCGGATGCGAAGATCGTCGCGCTTGCAGACCCCTATATGAAGCCCGAGGTCGCCGAATGGGCGAAGTCCGTCGGCATCGAAAACGTCTGCGCGGATTATCATGAGATTCTGAACGATCCGCGCATCGACGCCGTTCTGATCTGCGCGTCGACCGATCAGCACGCGCAGCTCTCGCTCGAAGCGATCGCCGCGGGCAAGCACATCTTCTGCGAGAAGCCGATCGACCAGAGCATTGCAAAGATCGAAGAAGTCAAGGCGGCGCTTGCCGCAAGCCCCAAGAAGCTTGTCTATCAGGTCGGCTTCAACCGCCGCTACGATCACAACTACCGCGCAATGCGCAAGGCGATCGAGGACGGCAAGATCGGCGAGGTGCAGTTTGTACGCATTTCTTCGCGCGACCCGGAGCCCCCGCCCGCAAAGTACGTTGCGCTGTCCGGCGGCATCTTCATGGACATGATGATCCATGATCTCGATATGGTGCGCTATCTCTCCGGTCAGGAGATCGTCGAGCTCTACGCGCAGGGCGCGTGCCTGATCGATCCCGCGATCGGTGAAGCGGGCGACGTGGACACGGCGACGATCACGCTGAAGCTAAGTAACGGCGCGCTTGCGACGATCGACGGTTCCCGCAAGGCGGTGTACGGCTACGATCAGCGCGGCGAGGTGTTCGGTTCAAAGGGCTGTGTGATGAACGCAAACGACAGTGAATCCAACATCGTCCTGTCCACGGTGGACGGCGTGACCGGTGAAAAGCCGCTGTGGTTCTTCCTCGAGCGCTACATGGGCTCGTATCAGGCGGAGGTCCGCGAGTTCATCGACTGCGTGAAGAACGGTAAGGATCCGTGGGTCGGCATCGAGGACGGGCTTCTGTCCATCAAGCTGGCGCTCGCATGCAGCAAGTCTCTCAAAGAAAACCGTCCCGTCCGGATCGACGAAATCTGAAAAAGGAGCACACCTATGGCAAAAATCAGAGTCGGTGTCGCCGGTTACGGCACCATCGGTCAGCGTCTGGCTGACGGCGTCGCCCTGCAGGGCGATATGGAACTTGTCGGCATCGCGGATCTTGCGCCTACGCTTGCGATCCGCGCGCTGCGCGAAAACGATATGATCGGCGCGAACGACGTAAAGTACAACCTGTACCTTGTCGACGGCGCGGACAAAGAAGCGTTCGAGCGCTATGATATCCCGGTTGCGGGGACGTTCGAGGAACTGTGTAAAAGCGTCGATATCATGCTCGACTCTTCGCCGGGCGGCGTCGGCGCCAAGAATAAAGAACTCTATCAGAAGGTCGGCGTCAAGGCGATCTTCCAGGGCGGCGAAAAGAACTCCGTCGCGGACGTGTTCTTCCACGGCTATGCGAACTATGAAAAGGGCGTCGGTCAGGACTACCTGAAGCTCACGAGCTGCAACACGACGGGTCTCATCCGCACCGTCGACTGCCTCGACCGCGAGATCGGCATCGAAAAGGTCGCGATTACGATCATCCGCCGCGTCGCGGATCCGGGCGATTATCACCGCGGACTCACGAACGCGCTGCAGATCGACAAGGCGCCGTCTCATCAGGCGGTCGACCTGATGACGATTATGCCGCACGTCGAAGCGACGGGCATCCTCGTGCACACGCCGGTCACGCATGGACATATCATCACCGTGCTCGCAACCGCAAAGGACGGCAAGAAGATCACGCGCGAGATGGCGCTCGAGGCGTTCCGGAAGCACCCGCGCATCCGCACCGTCACGATCGACGAGGGCTTCAAGGGCAACGCGAGTCTCTTCAAGTACGCGCGCGACCTCGGCAACCGCCGCGGCGACATGTATGAGATCGGGCTTTGGGAGGACAGCATCGTTGAGAGCGGCAACGACATCATGTACGCGATCAACATTCCGCAGGAAAGCGTGACAATCCCCGAAACGATCGACGCGATCCGCGCAGCGATGAAGATGCAGCTTACCCGCGAGGAAGGCACCGCAAAGACCAACGAATATCTGAAGATCGGTCGGTTCAAGAAACTGCAGAAATAACAGAGAGGTTCAACATGCGATTCGGAATCAGAACGCTGGACGAACTCGAGGTACGCGGCAAAACGGTCCTTTGCCGTGTGGATATCAATCAGCCCGTGGATCGTGATGCGGGGACGCTGAAAAGCATCAACCGCATCACGGCCTGCGTGCCGACGATCCGCGAGCTCAGCGAAAAAGGCGCCAGGGTCGTCCTGCTGGCGCATCAGGGCAGCGATATCGAGTACAAAAACTTTTATACGACCAAGCCGCACGCCAAAGTGCTTTCCGATCTCCTCGGACGAAATGTGCAGTGGATCGACGACGTTTGCGGTCCCGCGGCAAGGCAAGCCATTCGCGATCTAAAGGATGGCGATGTTTTGCTTTTGGACAACGTGCGATTTGTCGCCGAGGAGCAGACGCTGTTTGAAAAGAACCTGCGGCTCACGCATGAGCAGCAGGCAAAGACGCTGCTTGTCCAAAAGCTCGCGCCGCTTGCGGACCTGTATGTGTGTGACGCGTTTGCCGCCGCGCACCGCGATCAGCCGAGCCTGTGCGGGTTCGAGCAGGTGCTTCCCTCCGCGATGGGACGGCTGTTTGAAAAGGAATACTGCACCGTATCGTCGGTCATGGAAAACCCGGAACGTCCGTGCGTGTTTGCGCTGGGCGGCGCGAAGATCGCCGACGCATTTCAGATGATGCAGACGGTCCTCGAACGCGGGATCGCCGACACGATCCTCACCGGCGGCCTGGTTGCGAACATCTTTTTGATCGCGCTCGGACATGAGATCGGCCGCGGCAGCCGCGCGTTCATTGTGAAATCAAACTATACGGAGTTTTTCGATCGCGCAAAGGAGCTGTACCGGCAGTTCGGCGAGCGGATCCGTCTGCCGGAGGACCTTGCGTGGGTCGAGAACGGCGAACGGCGCGAGGCATCGGTGTTCCTGATGCCGGAGGACGTGTCCGCCGTCGACGTCGGGCATGCGACCGCCGAGGCGTATCGGAACTGCATCCTTTCCGCCAAGACGGTGTTTGTCAACGGACCGATGGGCGTCTTTGAACAGGAGCCGAGCGAGTACGGCACGAAAGCGCTGTGGCAGGCGCTTGCCGACACCGAGGGCTTTACGGTGCTCGGCGGCGGCGACAGCATCACGGCGACCGAAAAATACAAGCTGACCGACAAAATCGGCTATATCTGCACCGGCGGCGGCGCGCTGATCCGCTTTTTGAGCGGCGAAGAGCTTCCCGTCGTCAAAGCGCTGCGGCACGGATCGACCCTGCCGCTTCCGGAGGAACAGGCATGAAACTGCGTTTCGGATTCGGTACGGGCTTTCAGGAAGTCGAGGTGCCGGACAAAAACCTGATTGCGGAACTGCACGCCAACGACGTTCCCGTGGAGCTTACCGGCGAAGCGGAGGTCAGACGCGCGCTGATCGCGCCGATCGGCTCTCCGCGCTTAAAGGACATTGTGCATCCGGGCGAGAAGATCGCGATCATCACAAGCGATATCACGCGCCCGATGCCGACCTATAAGGTCATGCCCGCGCTTTTGGACGAGCTGTACGCGGGCGGCGTCAAAAAAGAGGACGTCACGCTCGTGTTTGCGCTCGGCAGCCACCGCAAACATACCGATGCGGAGCAGAAAAAGCTTGCGGGGGAACGCGCATGGAATGAAATCAAATGCGTGGACAGCGATCCGGACGACTGCGTGCATTACGGAACGACCTCGCGCGGCACGCCGGTGGACATCACCCGCGTCGTGGCGGAGGCGGATCGCAGGATTTGCCTCGGCAACATCGAATACCACTACTTCGCCGGATATTCCGGCGGCGCAAAAGCGATCATGCCGGGCGTATCGACGCGCGCGGCGATCCAGGCAAACCACAGCCGCATGGTGCTGCCGGAGGCAAAGGCGGGCGCTCTGGAAACGAACCCTTTGAGAATGGACATTGAGGAAGCGGGCGCCATGGTCGGCATCGACTTTATCGTGAACGTGGTGCTGTCCGAACACAAGGAGATCCTGAAAGCCGTTGCGGGCGACGCAACGGAAGCGCACCGCGCGGGCTGCCGGTTTTTGGACCGGCTGTACAGAAAGGAACTCAAGGAGCCTGCGGACATCGTGCTGGTGTCGCAGGGCGGCGCGCCGAAGGACCTGAATCTCTATCAGACGCAAAAGGCACTCGACAACGCGAAGCACGCGGTTAAAGACGGCGGCGTGATCATTCTGATCGGCTCCTGCAAAGAAGGGCTCGGCGAAAAGACGTTTGAGCAGTGGATGACCGAAGCGGATTCGGCGCGCAGCCTGATCGAACGGATCGGACGCGAATTCAAACTCGGCGGACACAAAGCGGCGGCGATCGCCATGGTGCTCGAACGCGCGGAGGTCGATCTTGTGTCGGAGCTGGACGACGATTTCGTTCGCTCGATCTTCCTCAAACCGTACAAAACCGTGCAGGAGGCGCTCGATCACGCGTTTTCAAAGCTCGGTCCGGACGCAAGGGTTCTGGCAATGCCGTACGGCGGCTCGACGCTGCCGACCGTGATACAATAAGATTACAGAAGCAAGGAGAAACATATGGATTACGCAAAAGAGTCGCTCCGGCTGCACGGAGAATGGAAGGGCAAGATCGAAGTCATCGCAACGGTACCCGTGGCGACCAAA
>JBGULC010000031.1:0-2065 GCA_045114775.1 Christensenellales bacterium
GCGAGCTTTGCTTCAAGAAACTGCTCCACCTGCGCGGAACTGAGCAATTCCATCATTTCTTGTTTCTCTGTTTTATCCAAACCAACAATAAGACAAGAACTGCAACGCCTCCCACAGCCTGAAGGTAATTGGTATATCCGTTCATGGCCGCACCTCAGCGCCGGAGTGCCTGGGCGATGTCCGTCTGCTCCCAGGGCAGTTCCGCAGCGTTGCTGCCGAAATGCCCATAGCAGGCGACCTTGGAATACTGCGGAGCGGTCAGATTGAATTTTTGGATAATGGCGGCAGGACGGGGATCCGCGTGTGCCTTGAGCATTGACCGGATGATCGCCTCATCCACGCAGGCCGTGTCAAAGGTGTCTATGCGGACAGACATGGGGTCCGAAAGCCCGATGGCATAACTCAGTTGTACCTCGCAGCGATCCGCCAGTCCTGCTGCCACGATGTTTTTGGCCATATAGCGCGCCATGTAGGCCCCGCTGCGGTCCACTTTGGAAGCATCCTTGCCGGAGAACGCACCGCCGCCGTGGCGGGCGTAACCGCCGTAGGTGTCCACAATGAGCTTTCGCCCGGTGAGCCCGGAATCCGCAGCCGGGCCGCCTTCCACGAAGCGGCCGGTGGGATTGATGAAGAATTCCGTGTTTCGGTCCACCATCGAGATCGGCAGCGTTGGCAGGATCACATGGGTGATCACGTCGCCGCGCAGCTTTTCGATATCCACATCGGCTTGGTGCTGGGCGGACACTACGACTGTGGCGATCCGCGCCGGCCTTTCGCCCTCGTACTCCACCGTGACCTGCGTTTTACCGTCGGGCAGCAGATACGGCAGCAGCTTTGTCCTGCGCACCAACTCCAGCCGCTTGGCCAGCGCGTGCGCCGTTTCGATCGGAAAGGGCATCAGCGTTTCCGTCTGACGGCAGGCATAGCCGAACATCATGCCCTGGTCTCCCGCACCGTGGTCCAAAAGCTCTTTCCCGCCCTTCTTGGAGATGCCGCGCGCAATATCCGGAGACTGTTCGTGCAGATCGACACGCACCGCGCAGCTCTCAGCATCGAAGCCGTGGCCTCTCTCCGTATATCCGATCTCAGCGATCACCTTTCGGGCGATCTCCTCATAGTCGACGCGGGCATCCGAGGTGATTTCCCCGAAAATGTGGACCTGATCGGTGGCGCAGGTGACCTCACACGCCACACGGGATTCCGGATCCTGTCGCAGCAGCTCGTCGAGGATGCGGTCGGCGATCTGATCGCAGACCTTATCGGGATGACCCCTTGTCACAGACTCAGAGGTAAATACACTTTTTTTCATCCAAAGAAACCTCCTTTATCATGTTTCGTCGTTTTAAACTGCTTTCTGTGCCTTTCTCGCTTCCCAGATCTCTTCGGCCTTCGGCGCCCAGCAGGCTGCGTAGGCATCACATTTGGCGCACAGGTGCTCCGCCGTCTCGGGGGACTGCATATCCGTGGATCTCGCCCCGGATTTCTCCACGATCTCACGCAGCTTTTCCGGATTCTCCAGCATGGGGCAGGGCCGCATCATGTTGTCGTTGAAGGGCTGTCCGTCATGATAGGCCATGAACAGCGGCGAGCGCATGATATCCAGCAGGCTCTTCTCGCGGATGTTGGAGTCGGCATAGTGGATGAACGCGCAGGGATCGGCGTCCCCATTGGCGTTGATATGCAGATAACGGCGCCCGCCGGCGATGCAGCCATCAACGAACTCCGCGTCATTCTGGAAGTCCATGCAGAACAGCGGCTTGCGGCTACGATAATCCCGGATGCGGCGATAGACCTCGGCACGCTGTTCCGGCGAGGGCAGAAGCTCGGGAGAGGCATCGTTACCCACGGGCATGTAGTGAAAGTACCAGCAGAAATACGCGCCCTTGTCGATGAGCATGTCGTAGTATTCCTCAGAGGTGATGGAGTCGTAGTTTAAGCTGGTGTAGCAGCAGGAGATGCCGTAGATCAGCTTTCTCTCGTGCAGGATCTCCATCGCCTTGAGTACTCTGTCGTACACACCCGCTCCGCGGCGGGAGTCAGTGGCCTCTCCAAAGCCCTCCAGAGA
>JBGULC010000032.1:0-13542 GCA_045114775.1 Christensenellales bacterium
GTCCAGCCGGAAACGCCGCATTGGCCGGAGCCATTACTGCCTGCCGCAATGACCGTGCCGTCCGATTTGAGCCCGACCGTGTAATTATTCCCCGCCGCGATCGCAACGATGTCCGTCCAGTCGGAAACTCGGCATTGGCCGTCACCATTTATACCGACCGCAACAACCGTTCCGTCCGCTTTGAGCCCGACCGTGTGGTAACTCGCCGCGATCGTACCCCGCACGGCGATCGGATCCCAGTATTCTTTGATATACCGTCTGCTGTCCTTATAGCCGTTCAACGCGGTAAATGCAGCGACCGCTTCCTTGCGCTGTCCGGCATTGTACAGCTCCACCGCTTTGTTATACCGCTGATCCGGCAGAATTACCGTAAACAGGAGGATCACGAACGCGGCGCATGCGGCAAGGACGGAAAGGACGATCGCCGTAACGATTTTCCGCGTCCTCTTTCGCTTTGCGGCAGCGATCCGGTCGGCTTCCGCTTTACGCTCACGCTCCAGACGATCCGTTTCTTCCTTTGCTTTGATCTCCTCGATCTTTCTCTGGCATGCAAGAATCTTTTCATCCGCATTCTTCCAACCGGGAATCGTCTGAAACAGTCGGATCGCGTTCTCCTGCTGTTCGATCGAATCGAACACGGTCGCTTTCCATGCACGGGAATAAATCTCGTCCTTACGTTTATCTTCGGCTTTTTGTTCGCATTCTGCCACTTGCTTTTTCGTGTCCTTATAGTTTGGAATCTGACCAAACACATCAATGGCTTCCAAAAAAGCATCCGTGATTTTAAAACGCATTGCTTTTTGATAAATGCCTTCCATGCGCGCGTTTTCGTTTCGCTCGTTGATAAAGACAATATCCCCGGAAAGCTTTGCCTTCAGTTTCTCGTCTCCAAAACGATAGGCCTTCTTGAAATTGTTGCGATCATTGAAAGGCTCCGGCTGATCTTTCAGGGTCTCTCTCGTTCTTACGTGCAGCTCCGCCATCAGCTTGCCGAGATACGCTTCCGCGTTTTCGGGGTCAAGGTCGAGGACCTTCTCGCAGTATTCATTCGCGCTTTGCCATTCGCCGTCTTCTAGGAACATAAAGGCGCGGCGAAGCAGCGGGGCCGTATTGGTCTGCGCCGGCTGCTGAACCACCGTTTCTCGAATGGTCGTCTGTTTCGGCTCGTCGGTTTTGACGATCTTTTTGATGCCGCGGATCAGGTCCTGCATAAAGCCGAGCTTACTCATATCCTGCGCCTGCAGATGCGAAAACTCCTCCGGCAGGTCGTAGGGATCCATATCGCGGTAGGCGGGGATCAGCGTCTTCTTCGCGCCCGCCTTGATCAGCGCGAGGTAGCGGCTCCACTCGTTCTTGACCCACACGGCGTTGAAATGCTCCGGCTTGGTGCCGAGCACGACCATCGCCTTCGCGGAGTTCAGCGCGGCGAAGATATAAGGCTCATACTCCTGACCGAGCTTGTCCTCGAGCGTGATGCGCGAGAAGAAGACCTTGAAGCCCTCGTTCGTGAGCTGATGATAGAGGTCGGTGGCCAGCACGGAATCCGGCGTTCTTCTGCCGTTTGCGTCGGTCTCCTTATAGCAGATGAAGACGTCGAACGGCTCCTCCTTGGCGGAGATCTCCAGGATGCCCTTCTGGATCTCGTTGATCGCCTTTGCCTCGTCCTCGTAGACCGCGCGCTGCAGCGCATCCGCATTCTGTATTGCGGACTTATAATCCTCGTCGTCGAAGATCGACGTGAACTGCGCGCGGTTGACCGTCGGCACGCGGCGATGCGTTGCGGGGTCCTCGACGTACTCGATGCCGTAGCGGCACAGCACGATCGACCAGTACGCTTCAGCGTCGCTCTGATCCTCATTCAGGATATTCTCGTAGATCGACATTGCCTTGTCGAATTCGTTGTTCCGGCGAAAATGGTTCGCGCGGTCATACAGATTCGCCTTGCGGTCACTGTCAAGCCGCGGCAGCGTCTGCTTCGTTCCGCACGAATCGCATACGCCGACGGTCGCGCCGTCCTGAAACTCGATCGTGCCCCCGCACATCTTGCATTTAAAAATCGCCATGGTGCCCCCTTTGAATCCTTCCTTATGAATCCGAGCCGCGGCCCGCGAACAGCCTTCCGAGCACGGAAACGGCGATCGCCGCCAAGACGACGGACGCGATCGTGATCACCGCGCCTTTGGACAGCGTACCCTGCGCAAACCGCACGACGAGATAGATCACCCCGCCGAGCGCCGCCGCGCCGAGCAGCAGCGACAGGATCAGCAGAATGACGCCGAGCCGCGTGTTGCGCCTGTCGGAAAGCTTCTTTGCTTCCTCCCGCTGCAGCCGTTCCGCTTTAAGCTCGCTCTGCCGCTGTTCGCAGAGCTCCGCTTTTTTGCGCGCTTCTTCGATAAAGCCGATCGAGCGGAACAGCCCCGCCGCGCTCGCAAAGCCCGCCGCGCTGTTTTGCCGCATGGCGCGCTCCGCGTCGACATAGATCTTCCTGAACTGCTCGACGTCTGCCGCGTCGATCTCATGCAATCGCCCGCACGAATCGCACTCCGCCTTGTCGGCACCGATCCTGATATTCAGTTTTCCCCCGCAAATCGGGCAGGTGAATGGTTTCATTCGATCACTTGTTCGCCTTGCAGGTCCGGTTGCGCTCAGTGAGCAGGGACAAAAGCTCGTTCGCGGAGGCGTTGACCGCGTCGGCGTTGTCACTTAGGACCGCGTCGGTGAACGCGTCGAACTCGGTGCGAATGCGGCTTTCGACGTCCGCGAGCGCGCCGGAGGTCATCGGGTCGGAAAAGCGCACCGCCTCATAGACCTTCTTGCAGGCGTTCTTGACCGGCTCGCTCTTGGCGCGGGTCATGAGCGTGCCTGCGTCGGCCGTGAGATCGCGGACGAACGCCGTCTGAACCTTGACTTTTTCGTCGATCTGCTCCACGACCGCCGCTGCGGCTGCCGCCTTCAGCACCGCGACCGCATACAGCGCCATGATGATGAGTACAACGATCAGCGGGATCCAATCGGGCATCTGCGGCACCGCCATCATCACGCAGCCGATCACGGTCGTAACGATGATGCACGCGTACGACAGCCGGATCAGCGGCAAACGGTAGAACATGCCGGACAGCTTGTTTTGTTTGAGCGCGATCCACGTGCACACAAGATGCCCGACGAAGCAGAGCTCAAACAGGATCAGCGTGATCCACGAAAGCCCGCCGAGCTTTACATACGTGACGCCCGCGATCGTTGTCTCCTTCGGCAGCACGATCACGACGACGTTGAAGATCACGAACAGGATCGCCCACGCGATCAGATAGAACTTGAAAGCTTTTTTCATGGTTTCTTCTCCTTACAGGATGCTCTTCAGAAGTTCCGCCTTCATCTTTGCAAATTCCTCGTCGGTCAGAAGCCCCGCGTCCTTCATCATTGAGAGCTTTTCGACCTTCGCCTTGAACGCCGCCATGTCGTCCGCGGGCTGTGCGGGCGCTGCCGGCTTTTCGGGCTGCACGCCGCCGAACATATTGCCGATCTGCGGCATAATCGTACCTGCCGCCGCCATGCCGACGCCGAGCCCCATTATATCGCTCATCATACTCGAACCGCCGCCGCCGTTCACGACGTCCGGGCCCATGTTGCCGATGCCCTCGGCGTATGCCTTCTGTACCTCGGCCTGCAGAACATCCTTCTGGTTATATCCCTTCGCCGCCATGATCTCGGCTTCGGTCATGCCCTTGAGCCGCTCCGCCTGCGCCTCCGCCTGCGCCGCAATGACCTTGCGCTCCGCTTCGCGCTTTGCGACCTCGGTCTCGGTCGTCTGACGCTCCAGTTCCGCCTGTCGGCGCGCCGCTTCGATCGCCGCCTTGCTCTGCTCCTCTGCGGTGCGGTACTGCGCCTGGCTCTGCGCCGCCGCGGTCTTGACCGTCGCTTCCGCCTGGATCACGCGCGTCTGCAGCACGATCGTGTGCAGCTCACGGATGCGCTTAAAGTTCGGATCGTCCTCCGGCAGGACGACGCTCGTCACGTAGAAATTCGGCACGGCAAGGCCGTATTCCTCGAAGCCCTCGCGGATCTTGCCGCCGAGCACCGAGGAGATCAGATCGAGCTTTTCGTCGACCTCGAGGATGTCGATCGCATTGTCCTTGATGACCGCGCCGAGGTTTGCCTTGACCGCGCTCGTGATCATCGGGCGGAACGACGCCTGCAGCGACTTCGTAAAGCCTGCCGCGTCCTCCCACGCGATCCCGCGCATGGTGCCGACGAGCTTCACGAGGAGCTTTCTCGAATCCTCGACCGCAAGGTTCATCTCGCCGCTTGCGCCGAGCTCGAGCGGAACGCCGGTCAGCGGATCGATGAAGCGCACCTTGTCCGGCGTGCCCCACTTAAGCCCCATCTGCACGGTCTTGTTGATGAAATAGACCTCGCAGTGGAACGGCGATACGCCGCCCGTCGCCAGTTTCAGCGCCTTGCCGATCAGCGGAATGTTCTGCGTTTCGAGCGTGTAGCGCCCCGGTCCGAACAGGTCAAGCGCCTGTCCGTTCATCATAAAGACCGCTTCCTGACTCTCGTGGACGATCAGCTGCGAACCGAGGTTGAAATCCTCGCAGGGGTGCTTCCAGATAAACGTGCTGTTGTCGCCTTCGTACTTAATGATGTCTACAATGTGTGCCATGGTGTAATCCTCCCGCATTAACTGCATAATAGAATAGTTTTGTTGTCACAGTTTCTACATAGGTCCCAGTCAATTTTACCTTTCAAATTGCTGCTTAAGAATATTGGTTCTCCATCATAATTAGGGGAGCAAACTACCCTTTGACTGATCTCTGTATACAAACCGTATAAAGGTATTCTGACTGTGTTCCCATTATATCCTTCTACTGCACTTCTTTTTACATGTACAATGAATCTGCATTCATTCTCATATGCCCATGGATATGCCTTTTTTGCAAACTCTATTGAATCTATTAGTGATTTAGGAACGCCGTTAACTCTCTCGTCTGATCGTTTAATATCGTAGCAATCTCCGTCTTTTCCATCACCATAATAAATCATATCTACAAGCTCAAATCGAAAGTCACCATCTTCTGCCGATAGATTTTTATATGGCTTAAATACGTTTCCTTCCCAACTTCCAAGTTGAATTGTATTAGATTCCCGAATTCTGTTAATTTCCGATCTTTTGAACGGTACTACTATACCACGATGTTCCATACCACCGTAAAGCATCCACATAGCTACATTTTCCGAAATAGAAAAAGTAAAACAAATGCCGAATCTCTTTTCTTCATCACTATTTCGGAACAAATCTCTATCTTGAACATCATTCCATTTTGCTCCATCAGACAGGAATAAGCCATCTTCCTTAACCCAAGAGTTGAAATATCCTGCATTCGTATAAACCCTATATGTATTATGGGCTAATGCTTTTCTATGAAGATACTCCATTAGATCAGATGGACTGTCTATTTGATTCTTTAATTTATAGTTCGAGCCATTCCCCATATGCCACCTCATTCATAATAAAGCTAACTTGATGCTAACTCAAATCAATCCACATAGCAGGGCGCACAGCACCTTTGACGGTATACACATCCAATCCACCTCGTGATGCCTTTCCTGTATAATTCACATCAGCTACATATTTTGAGAAATCATTTGCTCGTAACATCCATCGTGTTTTTTGACCGAAGTTATCATTAGCAAATGCCCCTTGCTTTCTAGCATAGTCTGTTGCTTCACATTGTCGTTCTACATCCGAATCGAAGTATCTATTCGCTTCAGATACACTTAAAAGAAATACCCTATCCTTTGTATTATCTTCTGGTAGGTTAATACTAGCAATCATTTTTTTCTCGTCGAAACTAAATGCTTCATTAATAAATGTCTCATTTAGCCATTTTCTTAATGAACACTCTTTCCAAGTTACTCCGTTCGTTGTAGGATCAAAGTCAAACGGATTATGCATTTGGGATCTAGAAACATCATATGGTTTACAATCAAGTGCCTGTTTGCTGATAACTAGCATTTGTCCGTTATTACGCGCGAGCACCTGCCACTCGATCGGTTCTGGGAAGTCATTATCTTTTTGAATGTATCTGCCGAGTTTAAAGGTGCTTGCTTTACCCAACATAGCTAAAGTAAGAATCGCGATGGGATATATCCTATCTACTTCATCAGCAGTTTCAGGCTCATTTAGATAAATGCTGCACGCTTTATCTAAACTATACCCCTCGTTTGCATGCGCATTCTCAACCTGTAGTTCAAGTTCAGCAGCATTGTTTCTCATCTTGTTGAGATCACGTTGAACGTCCGCTAACGAGACGTAACGACCGATTTTGCTTATTTGTTGATTAATCTGGGCTGTGAGATCACTCTTCTTTGACGGGATGCCTGCAAGTTCTTCATCTATCCTTTTTTTCTCTTTAACAGCAAATATTCCAAGTCGTGAACGCTCCTCGGTAAGCTGTTTTTCCCGCGAGATTGTTCCATTTAGTTCGTTTCGGAGAACGCTAATCTGGGCTTGCGTTGCATCAAAAACATCTAGTATCCGTTCAAGAGTACATATGCTTGTCTTCGTCTCATCAAGCTTTTTCTCAATTGTCGGGCCAGCTTTAACCCCTTCCCTTAATGCCTTCACGACAGCCAACGCTTTTCTTTTTGTTTCTTCTACATGCTCGTTGATGTATCTGTCATAAAAAGACAATTCCTTTTTTAGCTTTTCGTCGCCGAAGCGTAGCACTTTTTGGTAATTGTTCCGATCGTCGAACGGCTTCGGCTGATCCTTCAGATCGTCGCGCTTCCGGACCTTCAGTTCTGCCATCAGCTTGCCGAGGTACGCCTCCGCATTCTCCGGGTCGAGATTCAAAACCTGCTCGCAAAACTCGTCTGCACGCGTGAAATCTCCGTCTTCAAGGAACATGAACGCACGCTTGAGAAGCGGCGCGGCGTTCGCGTTCGCCTGCTGTACGACGACCGTTTCCTTGACCGTTTCTTTTGCTTTCGGCGCGCTTGCGTCAAGCACCTTGTTCACGCCGCGGATCAGGTCCTGAATGAAGCCGATCTTGCTCATATCGTAGGACTGCAGCACCGAAAGCGCTTCCGGCAGATCGTAGGGATCCATATCACGGTAGCACGGCAAAAGGAGTTTCGACCGATCCTTGCGCATCAGCGAAAGGAAGCGGCTCCACTCGTTTTTGACCCACACTGCATTGACATGTTCCGCCGAGGTCGTGACCACGATCATGACCTTTGCGGAGTTCAGCGCGGCGAAGATATACGGCTCATATTCCGTTCCCGCCTTGTCCTCGAGCGTGATGCGAGAAAAGAATACCCGCCGCCCCTGTTCGGTCAGCTGGTAATAGATATCCTGGGCGTAGAGGCTGTCGCGCGTACGGCTGCCGTCGTTTTCGGATTCCTTATAGCAGATAAAGACGTCGAACGGCTCCTCGTTCTGCGAAGTCGCGAGAATCCCGCGCTGAACCTCCGCGATCTTTGCCGCGTCCTTCTGGTACTGACGGCGCGTGACGCCGTCGGAATGCTCGACCGCCGCGAGATAGTCCACGTCCTCTAAAAAGCTGTCGAAGCTTGCGCGGTGGCAGGTCGGCAGATACTCGAACGTGTTCGGGTCCTCGACGTACTCGATGCCGAACCGGCACAGCGCGCAGCACCAGTGCGCCTCGGCGTCGTCTTCATTTTCCTGCACGATGCGCTCGTACACGGCAAGCGCTTTGTCGAACTCGCCGGTTCTGCGGAAGTGGTTGCCGCGGTTGAACGCGTTCGCGCGTTGCTCGTCGTCCACCTTCGGAAAGGTCATCGTGCTCCCGCATGAATCGCACGTCCCGAACGTCTTATCCGCGGACAGTTCGATATCCCCGCCGCACATTTTGCATTTCAGTATTGCCATATTGCCCCCTCAACAATCTTTGATTACTTTTCTTCGATTTCCAGATGATTCAACGTGAATTCGATACTCATAACAATCAGCTCGTTGCGCGTGTGTCCGGTTCTGTCCGCAACGGCGTCGACGTCGCGCAGCATATCCTTCGGCATACGAACCGAGATCACCTGCGTTTCACCCTTGTACCGTTTCGGCGTGATGATCAGCTTTGCGTCCGGCATAGAATACCCCCATTTTTTCTTATGGTTATATATTGTATCACATTCGTAATCGCTTGACAATGCTTTCCGAGAAAGAGATCCGAAAAAAAGACACGGTTCGCACCGTGCCTGTTTCGGGTTATACATTTGAAAGCAGTTCCCTTGCCCGCCGAAGGATCGGCAGCTCGCGGGCTTTGATCAGCCGTCCGAGCTTCGAATCGGCGCGGGCCTCGTATTCGCGGGCTGCTTCGTCGTAGGTGAGCTTCAGCGTCGAAAGGCGAAACTTCTTGATTTCATCCTCAGTCAAATGCTTCTCCCCGAAGCTTTTGATGCGGCAAAGATAATAGTGGTTGATGTTGTGCCGATGGATCAGATTGTAGTAATCGCTGACGACGCCGAGCTTTGCGATCACATCGACCTCGACACCGAGCTCCTCTTGAAGCTCCCGGTGGATCGCCTCCGCCGGTTCCTCTTCCGGCTCCACGCCGCCGCCGGACGTTTCGATCAGTGTGACGTTGCCGAATTCGTCGTTGCGCACCGCCCGCACAAAATAGTAATACCCTGCATCGTCAACGACGATCGCCCGCGCGATGCGGCGATCGTGATCGGTGTAGGTGAACGGCCATTCCGTGTCCCGAAGCTCGATCTGAAGTCCCTCGCTCATTCCGGTTTCTCCTTTCGCCTGTGCGTCTTCGGCTCCGGCAGCTCCGACGCGATCGTCTCGACTGCGGCGCAGAGCAGCGCCGCGTTGTCGACGTCGGCGACCAGCATCGGCTTTGCGCCTGGGTACGGGATATCCGTTTCACGGCCCGGCATGCACGCAAGCGCGCCGGGCGTGGGTTTCAGAAGCAGCCGATCGTCATAGATCCCGCCGACGACCCGCCCGCGGCAATAGAGCACGTATTCGCCCATCATCGGGCGGTACGACACGTCCTCCAGCGCGGAAAGCTGTTCGAGAACAAACGCAAGATACTCTTTTGATGATGCCATAATGCCACTTTCCTACGAATCACCCGCCCGGATTTTCGTCCGGATCCTCTTCCCGGACAGCATCCGGCTCTGCCGACGGCAATGCTTCCCGCGGCTCCGCCCAATACACATTTTCCAGCGTAAACGTTTCTTTTTTGGGATCGATGCAGTTGTAATCGTCGAACACCGGAGAATAACTCGTAAACGAGATTTTCCCGGTCATCGGATCAAAGGTAAGCAGCTCACAGTAGCCGCTCGACTTCTTGCGATCGGCTTGCAGATTGTACATGACCGCCGTGAAGCTATGCCCGTCCGGATACGTCTTGGTCAGTCTTCGGATATCTCTGTGATGCCCGCACAGTACGAGGATCACGTTTGAATGACGATCCAAAACCGCCTTCTCAAGCGCAAGCCCGTCCGCAGACTCATTTCCGTCGTTGTAAAGAAAGCTGTGTGTAACGATCACCGCGGGATAATCGGCGTACGCATCCAGGACGTCGTTGAGCCATGCGTTTCGCGCTTTATCGTCGTCTCCGATATGCCAGCCGATCCCGAGCAGAAGCAGCTTCTGTTCCGGCAGAAACCGATACCAGCATTCGCCGTTATTGAAGCGTTGTTCGTCCGTACGGACGTCGCAGAGATCATACCGGAAATACTGTTCATACCCGTATTTGACAACGTTTCCCGCGCCGGTTCCTGCGCCGACGTCGTGATTGCCGCAGACGCAGTAAAACGGGATCTCTCCGCGCAGCGGCTCGAGCGCGTCCGAGATCTTTATCCATTCCTCGTCCAACGCATTGTTTTCGACCAGATCGCCGCTCTGCAGGACGGCGACAATGTTTTTGTTTTCCTTCTCCCGCAGCGCGTATCGGACGATCTCGATAAGTCCAACGTCGTTTGAATATGCATAATTCTGCGTATCGCTGACCCATACAAACGTAAACGGCATTGGTTCCGGCGTAGGCGTCGGCTCCGGCGTGGGCGTCGGCTCAGGCGTGGGCGTTGGCTCCGGCGTGGGCGAAGGCGTCGGTATGGGTGAAGGCGTCGGTGTCGGCGTCGGTGCAAAGATAACGGTTTCATCCGTAAAGATCGGCGTCGGTTCGGGCGTAGGCACGGGCGAAGGCGTCGGTGTATCTGTGGGAAGCGGCGTTTCCGGGATCTCCGCTGCGATCGGCCTGCGGCTTCGCTGCTCGTACACGATCAAAAAGCCGACCGCCAACAGCAATACAACACATATTAAGATGCAAATGAGTTGTTTCTTCAAGGAATAAACTCCGGTGATTCTGTTTCGGACAGCAGTTTACCACGAAACAAAGCGAATTGCAACGGAAAAATCCCCGTATTCTGTCGGAAAGCCGAAGCCCGTTTGCGGTTTTTGCATTGACGCGCACATGTTTTTTGCGTATGATAAGGGAAGCAGGGCGGGATTCCGCCGAAATTACGGAGGTGCATCATGTCAAAGGCAACCGTTGTCGTCCGTCATCTGAACGCGCCGCATCAAAGCGAAAGTCTGACAAAGTTTCAGCCGTTGAACGACGTTCTGAAGGCTGAAATCGAATCTGCGGTCGCGGAGCTGTTCGACCGTTTCGGCGGGGAGAAGCTGCTGAAGGAGAGCAAGGAAGTATTTGTGAAGCCGAACGGCATCGACGGACAGCCCTACTGCTATACGCGTCCGGAGGTCGTTGAAGCGGTCATCCGTTACTGGTATACTCACGGTGCAAAGAAGGTCTACCTTTTTGAAAACTCCACGCAGAGCAATGCGACGCGGCTTGTGTACGCCGTCGTCGGCTATGATAAGATCTGCAAACGGACCGGCGCTACCCCCGTCTATCTTGATGAGGACAAGACGGTCGAGTTTGCTTTCGGGGGCAAGCCGTCCGAACAGGACGATCCGAACGGCTATCAGAAAACGACGTTTCCCATGCCGCGCTTTATTGTGAAGAATCTGATCGAGAACCGCGACAAAAATCTGTATATCGACCTGCCGAAGCTGAAAACGCATTCTATGGCGGGCGTGACGCTCGGCGTCAAGAACCAATGGGCGTTCCCGATCCATCCGGCGCGCGGCTTCGATCACAACTACAATCTGCCCTATAAGCTCGTCGACGTTCTGGGCTATGTACGTCCGGACTTCACGCTGATCGACGGTGTGGAGGGCACGATCTACGGGCACTACCCCGTCACTGCACTCGCGGACGAATGTGTGCTGCCGCTGCGCGTGCTGCTTGCCGGAACGAACGTCGTGGCGACCGACCTCGTCGGCGCGCGCATCTTCGGCCTCGGGCTCGAAGAAGTCCCGCATCTGAAGCTTGCGATCGAGCGCGGCTATTCGGACGGCGTACAGGGACTCGACGACGTAGAGATCGAGGGCGATATCTCCATGTACCAGACAAAATATCCGTACGACCTCTATGATTGCTTCCCGGAGGACGTTAAGGTCATCAAGGGCAAAACCCGCTGCTGCAAGCAAGGCTGTCAGAACAACCCCTTAACACTGCTGCAGATCCTGTATCTTGACCATGGCGGCAAGGGCGGCTGGACGATGGTGATGGGGCTCGGACACGATCCCAAAGAGATCGACGCGATCGAGGGCAAGGTGCTGATCGTCGGCGATTGCGCGATCAACGAGGTCGGCGACCGGCTCATCAAACGTCTCGGCAAAAAGAACGTGTATCTGAGTCACAAGTGCAATTCGCTCGCAAGCTCGGCAGCTGCGATGTTCCATCTGATGCACGTGAATCCGATGGAGTTTGCGCCGATCAATCCCATCAAAGCCACGGCCTGCCTGCTGCTTGCAAAGCTGCACGGCTCGAGCGCGCTCGTGCCCTCGGTGTTCTCAAACATCATAAAAACCGTATAAAAAGCAGAAAAAAGCGAGACGCTGCCGACTCGCTTTTTTTGTTTTGTCATTATCCGATCTTGATGTAGGTCTTATAGACGTAACCGGTCTTCCCGTTAAAGTCGATCCTGACCCAGTTTCCGGACTTGCCCGTAACCTTGAAGGTTTCGCCGTTTTTCGCCGTGCCCAGGAGCTTCGAGTCCTTCGTTGCCTTTGCGCGGATGTTCACGTGCGTGTTGCACTTGATCGTTCCGGTCTTGCCCTCGATCGTCTCCTCGCCGGAGAGCTTCACAAAGTTCTTGAATACGTAACCGACCTCTCCGTCGCGATAGTCGATCTTGATCCAGCTGCCTTCGATCCCGAGCACGTCGTAGATCGCGCCGCGCGCCGCCGTGCCGAGGATCTTCGATTTGCTTGACGCTTTCGCGCGTACATTCACCGCATACTTGCAGTTGACGATCTTTGCGGTCCAGTCGCCTGTCGGCTGATCCGATCCCTCGTCCGAGAGCTTGATATAGGTCTTGAAGACATAGCCTTCCTTCTCCGACGTATAACGGATCTTGACCCAGTTCCCTGCCGTCGCGGTCACCTTGAAGGTCTCTCCCTTCTTTGCCGTGCCCAAAAGCTTCGATTTGCTCGTCGCCTCTTCGCGCACATTCGCCGCTTTTTTGCAGTTCACGATCTTGCCGATCTTGCCTGTAACGGCAACGTCGGGCGCCGTGCCCTCCACGCGGATGTAGTCCTTGTATACGTACCCGTCTTTTCCGTCAAAATCGATCTTCACCCAGTTGCCGGACGTCCCCAGAACCGGGAAAGTCTCGCCCTTCTTTGCCGTGCCCAGAAGCTTCGATTTACTCGAAGCCTTTGCGCGCACGTTGACCTTCGTCTTGCAGTTGACGATCGTTCCCGTCTGACCTTCGGCGCGGGCCTCCGTCTCTGTCATTTCGCTCCCTTCGGCAAGCGTTGCAGCCGGCAGCGCCGTGATAAGCAGCATTGCCGCCAGAATCAGTCCCAATACCTTCTTCATGATGTTTATAAACCTCCTTTGCTTTGCGCCGTTTCCGGCGATCGCCCTTCATACATAAGACGTTTGAAGCGGGCAAAAGGTTGCAATCTCCGAAAAAACTGCGCTGTTCTTTTTCGACTTCCATGATACGACCCAAATTCGTTCAATTTGTCACAAAATCATGTCAGAGATGTCAAATAGTTGTAAATAACGCAAAAAGGAGCCGTTCGGCTCCTTGCAGACTGTCGTAAAAGCGGTCAGATCGTTTGCGGCAATAAACCATTAAAGTATTACTGGTCGGGAAAAAAGGCAAAATATGCCTTTCCTTTTTATTATTTCGCCGCAAACTATCCACGTTTTTACTCGGTCGCATACTTTAGTATAGCTCCATCGTGAAAACGCGAATTCTTCCTCACTTCCCGGCAGTCTACGCAGCGTGTCAAAAGGTTTTTTGACACGCTGAAAGGAGCCGAATACCGGCTCCTTTCATTTTGAATGCATTCAGTTGACGATCAGTTTCGCCGCCGCGCTGTTCACGGTTCCGGAACTGTTCTTGACCACGCAGCGGTACTGACGCCCGCTGAGGCTTGCCGTAGCCTTAAAGCTGAACGTCGCCTTGTTGTAGCCTGTGGATTTGCAGTTT
>JBGULC010000033.1:0-4561 GCA_045114775.1 Christensenellales bacterium
GTGTTTCAAGAAACCCTGCGCTGACCGACGAGCAAGTGCAGCTGATGATCGAACTGCTGGATGAGATCAGCCCGAAGGGTGTGTTGAGACCGCTGAATGAAGAGATCTGGAAATGGCTCCGGGACGGGAAAATGAAATGTGCAGAAAATGAGTGTTTGACTAAGACAGAAGTTGAATTTGATCAAAGCAATGTGGCGCGACAGAAAGACACACAGGTTTTACAAATGTCCGTATT
This sequence comes from Christensenellales bacterium, assembly GCA_045114775.1. Classification (GTDB taxonomy): domain Bacteria; phylum Bacillota; class Clostridia; order Christensenellales; family CAG-138; genus UBA3792. Next base: position 236 of record JBGULC010000033.1, read on the forward strand.
GCAAGGCTGTTGTCAGGATCACAAAGCCCGCCAAGGGCAGGACAATTTCAATACACTGCCCGCACTGCGGCAGAAACTTTGAAAAAAGAACCTGACTTTCTTTTCAGTTTAGTTTTTACGGTTATACTTAGTTCCACACATCAAAGGAGGTCTTGCAGATGAGTGTAATTGATGTGAAGCACCTAACAAAGGACTACGGCTTCGGACGCGGCGTGTTTGACGTGTCCTTTCAGGTGGAAAAAGGAGAGGTCTTCGGCTTTCTGGGACCGAACGGCGCCGGAAAATCCACTACGATCCGGCACCTGATGGGCTTTTCCAAGCCGGACAGCGGCGAGACGCGGATATTCGGAAAAGAGTCGTTTCACCAATATGACAAAATACTGAAATCGGTCGGCTATATCCCCGGAGAGATAGCGCTTCCCGCAGGCCTTACCGGCTGGGAGTTTCTGCGCATGATGCAGGATATGCAGGGGCGCCGAAACAAGGAAAAGCTGGATGAGCTGCTTGCCCTGTTCGAACTGGATCCGTCTGGCGATACCAAGCGAATGAGTCTTGGCGTCAAGCGAAAACTCGCTGTTGTGACAGCGTTTATGAACGATCCCGACGTTCTGATCCTTGACGAACCGACCAGCGGACTTGACCCGGTGATGCAGGAAGTCTTTATCGAACACCTGAAAAACGAGAAAAAGCGGGGCAAAACGATCCTTCTTTCCAGCCATATTTTCTCCGAAGTGGACGCTACCTGTGACAGGATCGCCATTATCAAGGACGGAAAAATCGTGTCGGACTTTGTGGCGGACGATCTACGCCACGCATCGCAGAAGAACTATCGTATCAGTTTCGACTCGAAAACCGATTTTGACCGTTTTATAGCTGACAACGGAAATAAGGAAGAACTGAAAATCATTGAGCGGGACGCTGAAAGCAACAGTTTGGTGGTAGCCACGGACGACGCGTATATCAACAGCGTTATCGAGACTCTTTCCGCTTATTCCGTATGCGGGTTTACTCACCTGAAAGAAACGCTGGAAGACTATTTTATGAAATACTACAAAGAAGATAAGGATTTCGGAGGTGCTTTACAAAAATGAATTCAGTGATCGAAATCAAAAACCTCACGAAAGATTACGGCGAAGGACGGGGCGTCTTTGATATCAACCTATCGATTGCCAAAGGAGAAATGGTCGGCTTTGCCGGAACCAACGGCAGCGGAAAGACCACGACCATCCGCCACATCATGGGGTTTGTGCAGCCCACAAGCGGCGGCGCCTATGTAAACGGGTTGGAAGCATGGAAGCATTCCAGCGAATACATACGGAATATCGGCTATGTGCCGGGCGAAATCTCCTTTCCCGATTTGGCGACCGGGACCGCGTTTCTGAAAAGTCAGGCGGATTTCCTTGGACTTAAGGATATGTCCTACGCCGACGAGCTGATTCGGCGGCTTCAGCTCGACCCGCGTGCGTCGCTTAAACGCATGAGCAAGGGTATGAAGCAAAAGACCGCCGTCGTGGCGGCGCTGATGGCGGACCCGGAGATCATCATTCTCGACGAGCCTACAACGGGCCTTGATCCGCTGATGCGGGATTCGTTCCTTGAAATCATCAAGGAAGAGCACCGAAAAGGCAAAACGATCTTTATGAGCAGTCATATGTTCGAAGAGCTGGAAGCGACCTGTGACCGTGTGGCGCTGATAGCGGGCGGCAGGATCGAACACATCGTAGATATGGAGGATATCCGCAACCCGAAGGTGCGGGAATACAAAGTCGAGTTTGTGAACAGCGGTGATTACGAAACGTTCAAAACGCTTGATTTTGACATCGTACGCGACCAGCCGAAATACCGACAGGTCACCGTCGCATTATCCGGCGACCGGATCAACGATCTGTTCCGCGCGCTGAAAGGTACGGACGTGCATTTTATATCAGAGGTCAAATACAATCTCGACAAGTATTTCCGCGAGAAGCTCGGAAGAAACAGGGAGGCAGATACTCATGTTCAGTAAATCATTATTCAAACAGTCCTGCAAGGCAAACGGGACAATGTGGCTCATTATCACCGTCGCCGTGTGCTTTATGCTGTCCTGCGTGATGCTTATTTCGGGCAGAGGCGATATCAGTGAAACAAAAAATGCGATACAAAACACGATCATTGAAGGAGAAATGCGTTCGGCTTTACAGGATAAGGCGCTGAATTACTATGAGATCGGTAATGGCGCTATGGAGCATTTCGACGAGACGTTTCTAAAGGAATATCAGACCGCATACGTGGGCGCTCTGACCGGCGGCATGCCTGAGGAACAGGCGGCGGGGACGGCAAGCATGGCGGCTTATGCCGCAGCGGCGAAGGAACTCCAAGAGTCTTACGTGCCGGGGCTTATCAGCAGTCTCGGTTATGAAGCCGAATCGCAGGAGGCAAAGGAAGTACAGGGCGTGGTGTTTTACGTTCTCAACCCCATGCAGGAGGACGGAACGTATATGTTCGATGATTTTTACAAGGAGCACGACGCACCTATCGTACATTACACCGATCTTCTCGCAAATATCAACGAAAGCATCCATCCGGAGGAACGGCAAAAATACGTTATGAACAACTGCGCGCCCTTTATGGCGGGCAATATGGTCGCTGAGGAAAACATACAGGCCGTTCTGGACACCCTTTCCGACTACGGCGTGACCAAGGAACAATACGACGAGTTCGGCTTTTCGGATTACGGCAACGTAAAGGACATCGCTATGGCGGCGATCGTGGATTACCGCGCCAACTTGGAATACAGACTTGACAATATGAAGGACGGGCAGACCGTCGAATCCGTAAAAGAAGAACTTAAAGCGCAGGTAACAAACAGCCTGCTTGCAAGCCTGCCGCAGGAGGTGTCCGACGCTCTTGACGAAATCGGGCAGATGGATATGTACGGTATCCTTGTGGGTTCCATCTTCTTCAAGATGGCGGGACTGCTGCTGCCGATCATCTATATGATCATGACCTCCAACGCTCTCATCGCCGGACAGGTGGACAGCGGCTCTATGGCGTACGTCCTTTCCACTTCCACCAAACGGCGCTCGGTAACCTTTACTCAAAGCGCCTATCTGATCGGATCGCTTTTCGTCATGTTCCTGTGCACGGCGATCACCAGCATCGTGTGTCTGTCGATCATGGACGTGGAAACGGGACTTAATTGGCAGAAGCTCCTGCTTCTCAATCTCGGCGCGTTCCTCGTGATGTTCGCCATGAGCGGCATCTGCTTCCTCACTTCCTGCTGGTTTGACAGGAGCAAACACGCAATGGGACTCGGCGGCGGACTTTCGATGTTCTTCCTGGTAGCGACCATGCTCGGTCTGTTCGGCTCTCCGATCCTGCCGTCGATCATCCGCATGGACGCGCTCAATTACTTTAACTACGTTTCCATCATCACGCTGTTCGATCCAACCTCGATTCTGGACGGAACAACGGCGTTTATCTGGAAGTTCTGCATCCTCGCGGCGATCGGTTGCGTGTGCTACGTCATCGGCAGCGTCCGCTTCCGCAAGAAGGATCTGCCGCTGTAAAGAGCAAGAAACGTCTGAATCAACTACACCTCGCCGCACGCCATCTGGAAGCACGTGGCCAACAACAATCTGCATATTGCCTACGGTGTGCGCGGCGTGATCGCCAGCGAGATCCTGCGCCAGAAGATCCAGATCGGCTCCAACGATTTTTCCACGGCGGAGGCGCTGAAAAACACAAAAGTCCCCGTGCTGCTGATCCACGGCACGAACGATCACTTCGTCCCTGTGGAGATGACCTATGAAAACTATCTCGCCTGCGCCGGGCCGCGTCGGCTGCTGATCGTACCCGGCGCGGATCACGGCATGAGCTATTTCACAGATCCGGAACGCTACACGGCCGCTGTTCTGGCTTTCTGGAAAGACTTCGATCATGATTCAAAGGAATAATCATTTCTATGACGATAGTAATAATCTGTGACGTGCTGGGAAAAGAGAATAACGGCACAACCATTGCTGCCATGAATCTGATCCGCTCCCTGCAGAAAAAGGGGTATGATGTGCGTGTCGTATGTTCGGATCCGGAAAGCGCGGGACAGAAAAACTATTATGTTGTTCCAACACTGAATCTTTGGCCATTGAACGGGTATGTGGCCAAAAACGGTGTTGCGCTGGCGAATCCGGACAGGAATATCCTGACAGCAGCGCTCAACGGCGCGGACCATGTCCATGTCATGATGCCCTTTGCGCTCGGCTCCGCCGCAGCCCGGCTTGCCCACGAACAGGGTATCCCGCTGACAGCAGGCTTTCACGTCCAGGCGGAGAACTTCACCGGTCATAT
>JBGULC010000034.1:0-81300 GCA_045114775.1 Christensenellales bacterium
GATCGCGCCGTCCATCTGCGCTGCGCCCGTGATCATGTTCTTGACGTAGTCCGCGTGGCCGGGGCAGTCAACGTGCGCATAGTGACGCTTCGCAGTTTCATACTCAACGTGCGCCGTGTTGATCGTGATGCCGCGCGCCTTCTCTTCGGGCGCCTTGTCGATCTCGTCGTAACGCATTGCGACCGCTTCGCCCTGCTGTGCCAGCGCCATGGTGATCGCCGCCGTCAGCGTCGTCTTGCCATGGTCAACGTGTCCGATCGTGCCGATGTTGACATGCGGCTTGGTACGTTCGAATTTTGCTTTTGCCATTGTAGTTCTCCTTATAAAAATATTTTTTCATTTTTACCCGCAGAGCCTGCAATGGCAGCGGGCCGACCGTTATCATGTCGGTGCTCGCCGAAGCCGAAGCCTCGGCTTGTGGAGCGGGTGGCGGGAATCGAACCCGTATAGCCGGCTTGGGAAGCCGGTGCTCTGCCACTGAGCTACACCCGCATGCCTCCATGATAACGAATCTATTTTACTTGCTTTTTTTATAATTGTCAACGGATAAAAACGGGATTTGCCCGTTATTTTCGCATAAACTCCGATATGAGACGATTGTTTTTGCTGCTGCTGTCCTGTTTCCTTCTCAGCTGCGCCGCGCCGCAGCCGCCGTGTACGCCGTTCGAGCTTTCCGCAAAGCCGCCGAAGTATTTCGTGATCCTCGATTACGGGCACGGCGGATTTGACTGCGGCGCGGTCGGGATCGATTCGGGCGTCAAGGAATCCGATTTGAACCTTCTCGTCGGCGAACGGGTCGCGCGCGGGCTGGAGAATCGCGGATGCTACGTGCTTCGGACGCGGACCGGGCCCGACGCGCTCGCCGGAACGAAGCGCGACGATATGGCCCTGCGCGGCGCGATCCTCTGCACCGAAGGCGCGGACTGCACCGTTTCGATCCACATGAACAAGTTCACCGACCGCCGGGTCCGTGGACCGATGTGTTATTATCAGGCGGGCGCCGAGGACGGAAAAGCGCTGGCGCAGAGCGTTTCGGACGCGCTTTGCGCCGCCGTCGGCCGCGATCCGCGGCTTGCAAACCCCGGCAACAATTTCGTGACGCGGCTCCCCGCCGTCCCCTCCGTGCTCGTCGAATGCGGGTTTTTGAGCAATCCCGAAGACGAGCGGAATTTACAGGACCCGGATTTTCAGCAGCGCGTCGCGGACGGGATCGCGGACGGGGTGATGCGCTTTTTACAAAAAGAAGATCCCTCCTTCTCGGAGAGATCTTCGGACTGAACGTGCTTACCCGATGTGATCTTTGAAGCCCATGTAGGGGCGGAGCGCTTCGGGGATGCGGACCGTGCCGTCCTTCTGCAGGTTATTTTCGAGGAAGGCGATCAGCATACGCGGCGGCGCGACGACCGTATTGTTCAGCGTGTGCGCGAAGTAGTTGCCCTTCTCCTTGTTCTTGACGCGGATGCCGAGGCGTCTTGCCTGCGCGTCGCCGAGGTTCGAGCAGCTGCCGACCTCGAAATACTTCTGCTGCCGCGGAGACCACGCCTCGACGTCGCAGCTCTTCACCTTGAGGTCCGCAAGATCGCCGGAGCAGCATTCGAGCGTGCGCACCGGGATGTCGAGCGAACGGAAGAAATCGACCGTGTTACTCCACAGCTCGTTATAGAGCGCTTTGCTCTCCTCGGGCCTGCAGACGATGATCATCTCCTGCTTCTCGAACTGGTGGATGCGGTAGACGCCGCGCTCCTCAATGCCGTGCGCGCCGACCTCCTTGCGGAAGCAGGGCGAATAGCTCGTGAGCCGCAGCGGGAGCTTGTCCTCGTCATGGAAGGTGTTCATGAAGCGGCCGATCATGCTGTGCTCGGACGTGCCGATGAGGTACAGGTCCTCGCCCTCGATCTTGTACATCATGTTCTCCATCTCGGAAAAGCTCATAACGCCGTCGACGACCGCGGAACGGATCATGAACGGCGGCACGACATAGGTATAGCCTCGGTCGATCATGAAATCGCGCGCATAGGAGAGCACCGCGCTGTGTAAGCGCGCAATATCGCCCATGAGATAATAGAAGCCGTTGCCGCTCGTCTTGCGCGCGGAATCGAGGTCGATGCCGGAAAGCCGCTCCATGATGTCCACATGGTACGGGATCTCAAAATCGGGTACGACCGGCTCGCCGAAGCGCTCGATCTCGACGTTTTGGGAATCGTCCCTGCCGATCGGGACCGACGGGTCGATGATGTTCGGGATCACGAGCATGCGGGTGCGGATCTCGCCCTCAAGCACGGTCTCGCGCGCTTCAAGCTCCGCCATCTCCTTCGCCATCGCGCCGACCTGCGCCTTGGCCTCCTCGGCCTTGTCGCGCTCGCCGTGCGCCATCATCATGCCGATGGATTTAGAGATCACGTTGCGCTGATTTCTGAGGTAATCGCAGCGGACGTGCGCCTCGCGGTATTCCTTGTCGAGCGCAAGCACTTCGTCGATGAGGACGAGCTTTTCGTCCTGGAATTTCTTTTTGATGTTTTCCTTCACGAGATCCGGATTTGTCCGGACAAATTTGATATCCAGCATATTACATCCTTTCGGGAGCGGATAGCCCCAGTAGATTCAGTCCGTTTTTGAGCGTCTGCCGCGTCGCGTCGCAAAGAGCGAGACGCGCCGCGCGGACGGCTTCGTCGTCCGCCATGATCCGCTGCTCATAGTAGAAGCGGTTGAAGGCGTTACTAATCTGCATGATCGAACGCGCCACGACGTACGGCTCGTACTTTTCGGCGGCAGAACGCACCGCCTCCGGGAACGCCGCGATCGCCTTCAGAAGCGCCGTGCTTTCGGGATCGTTCAAAAGCGACGCGTCGAACGACGCGGGCCTGTCCCCCGCCTTCCGCAGCACAGAACAGCTTCTTGCGTGGGTGTACTGCACGTACGGCGCGGTCTCGCCGTCGAAGTTCAGCACCTTGTCCCAACTAAAGGTCACATCCTTGATGCGGGAGTTGTACAGCACCGACCAAAGGATCGCGCCGACGCCGACCGCCTCCGCCGCGGATCTCTTGTCCTCGAGGTCCGGGCTCTTTTCGCAGATGATGTCGTAGGTCTTTTCGACCGCCGCGTCCAGCACGTCGTCGAGATACAGCACCTTGCCGCCGCGCGTGGAGAACGATCCGCCCTCCATCGAAACCATACCGAAGTTTACGTGCACGCAGTCCTTGACCCAATCGCGGCCCATGAGCTCCAGAACCTTAAAGAACTGCTTGAAGTGCAGATCCTGCTGATACGCCACGACGTACAGGAGCTTGGTAAAGTCGTAGGTCGCCTTGCGGTAGCAGGCGGCGGCGAGGTCGCGCGTTGCGTAGATCGTGCTGCCGTCGCTCTTTACGATGATGCACGGCGGCATGTTCCATTCGGATAGATCGACGATCTGCGCGCCCTGATCGACCTTACTGATGCCCTTTTCTCTGAGCTCGTCGATGATCGGCTGCATCTTGTCCTCGTAGAACGCTTCGCCGTTCCAGCTGTCGAAGTCCACGCCCATGCGCTTGTAGGTGACCTTGACCTCGCGGATCGTCGCGTCCTTCATCTTTTCCCAGAGCGCGTGCGCCTCGGGATCGCCTTGTTCGATCTTTCGGAACCACGCGCGCGCCGTGTCGTTCAGGGACGGATCCTGCTCCGCCTCCTCGTGGAAGCGCACGTACAGCGCAACGAGCTCGCGGATCGAATAATCGTCGACCGGCTTATCGCCCCAGAGCTTGTACGCCGTGATCATCTTGCCGAACTGCGTACCCCAGTCGCCGAGGTGGTTGATGCCGACCGTGTTATAGCCGAGCGCCTTATAGATGCGATACAGCGCGTTGCCGATCGCGGTAGAAGGCAGATGGTGGAAGCCGAACGGCTTTGCGATGTTGATCGAGCTGTACTCGACGCAGACCGTCTTGCCGCTGCCCTCGGTCGAATGCCCGTAAGCGTCTCCTTCTTTCAGCACGCGGGAAAGCACCGTGTCCGCGACCGCGCCCTTGTCGGTGAAGAAATTCAGGTACGGACCGACCGCCTCACACTTTTCGAAGCCCTGCGGCAACGTAATCTGCTCCTTCAGCTCCGCCGCGATCGCGTTCGGCGCCTTGCGCATCGTTTTGGACAGGCGGAAGCACGGAAACGCGTAATCGCCCATCTCCGTATTCTTCGGGACCTCGATCCAATCGGTCAGCGTCGCCTCGTCGGTCCCGCAAAGCGGCGCGAGCGCCGCAGCCAATGTTTTCACAGCATCCATAGTTTCACGCTCCTTAACCCTTTTATTATAGCAAAGCGATCAAAAAAAGGGAAGAGGAAATTCCTCTTCCCGTAAAAATGCCTGTTTTACCGCCTTAAATAATCCGCCGAGACCGGGAACGCGAAGTACGTGTCCGGGTACGGCTCGTCTTTCAGCACGAAATGCCACCATTCGCAGTCGAGCGGCAGAAAGCCGTTCCGCACCATCGTCCGCTGCAGCAGCATGCGGTTTTCGTACTGCTCCTCCGTGACGTCCCGGCAGTCCGGGTGCGAACGCTCGCTGAACAGATCGAACGGACTGCCCATGTCGAGCTCCCTGCCGGTCCTCATGTCGAGCAGCGTCAAGTCGATCGCGCTGCCGCGGCTGTGGCTCGACTGCTTGGCGATGTACCCCTTTTGGAAGAGCTCCTGCTTTTCGAGCGTCGGATAGAAATACGGCTTCATGCGGATATCCTGATCCTCGATGCCCCACAGGATGAACTGCTTCACCGCCGCGACCGGGCGGTACGCGTCGAACACCTTGAGACGGTATCCCTGCACGAACAGCTCGTTGCTGACCGCCTTCAGCGCCCTTGCCGCCTCCTTCGTCAGAAGCGCGACCGGCTCCTCATAGCCGTCGATCCGTTCGCCGATGAAATTGTAGGTGGAATAATAGCGGATCTCCTGCACGATATGCGGGACGGCGTCCGCCAGCAGCACGAACCCTCCCGGGTCCATTGTCAAATCGTTGTGTCGGTTCATTCTGCGCTCCTTTTACGGGATCCGTTTGTCCGTCTGCCGGTCCTTCGCGCTTACAGATGCTCTAAGATCGTGATCCGAACGCCGTCCGGCCCGGAAAACGACAGGCTGCGGACGCCGGTGTATGCGTCCTGAAAGAACTCGCTCGGCTCGATCCCGTTTTTCAAAAGCCGTGCACGGATCTTTTCCGGGTTCCTCGCCGAGATCGTCAGCGCCTGCGGCGGAAGCGGCTCCTCCCGCTTCGCGCAGCGGATCTCGACCTGCGTTTTGCCCATTTCAAGCAAAAACCGTTTCTCCCCGCCGTCCGGGTCCACGATCTCCTTCACGACGCGGAAGCCGAGCTTGCCGACATAGAACTGCCAGACCGCCTCCTCGTCCGCCGCGAGCAGCGTCGAGCGGGACAGGGCGATTCGCTTCGCGAACGGATAGAGCGTCGCCGTCCGTGCGTGACGTCTCCAGCGGCGATACGCGCGAAGCTCCTTTCGCCAGTCCGGATGCGTGACGACGAACGCGATGGACACGAACAGAAGCTGACCGATCCAGCCTCCGAACGTATTGCTCAGAATATCGTCGACGTCGTAAAACCCGCGGCGGAAAACGAGCTGCAGATTCTCCGTGATAAACGAGATCAAAAGACACGCGATCACAGGGCGGATCCGCGCTTTCGCGCGAAACCACGGGAACACATACGGCAGCAGATACCCGAGCGGAACGAACAGCATGATGTTCAGATAGACCTGCACGACGTCCTTCGGCACGATATGGAAGTGGGAGATCCCCTCTTTGATCCCGTCGCGGAAGATCGAAAGGATCGCGTCCGCAAAGCCGGAATCGGTGCGGACGGCGTTGAAAAGGTCCTGCAGCGGAGCCGCGTGCACCTGATAGGCGTCGCCCTGCTGCCGGGAAAAGAACACGATGAAGGCGAACGCCGCCGCATACAGCAGAAACACCGCGTACAGCACAAGCTGACGAAGCTTCAGAAGCCCCGCCGCCTTCGGATTCTCGCTGATGCCGTGGCTGAGATTCAGACCGAGTTTTTTCGAGATCCGCCGGTCAAAGAGCGGCAGCAGCACGACGAACGCCGCCACGAAAACCGTAACGGCGACGACCGTGACCGTGTTGTTTACAAGGATCCCCATCTTTCTCCTTCATTCGTTCCGCGCCCGCCGCATTCGTGCGAGGGCGCCCGTTCCCGCGGCCGTATGATCGGCCTGCTTATTCGAGCGTCAGAATATCGGAAAAGCCCGTGATCTCAAAGATCTCCAGGATCATCTCGTTCGCGTGCAGCACCTTCATGCTGCCCTGACGGTTCATGGTCTTCTGCGCGGAAAGCAGCACGCGGAGACCTGCGGAAGAGATGTAGTCCAGCTTTTCGAGATCGAAGACCAGCTCGGTCACGCCCTCAAGCTCGTTCTTCAGCGTCGTCTCAAGCTCCGGCGCGGTCACCGTATCCAGTCTGCCTTCCAGCGCAAGGGTCAGCGCCGTTTCGTTCTTCGTCTTTGCAATGTTCATACCGTTTCTCCTTTCAGAATGCTTTTTTGATCACAAGCTCCACGGTGTTCATGCGGATAAAGACCTGCACGTCGTCCGCAAGCTTCGCCGTTATGGATTTCTCCAGCTCATCCCACTTCTCCGACTCCTCGGCGCGGTGCTGCTCGACGGCATCGCGGTACGCCTTCAGCGACCAGCCGTACAGCATCGCGTTCGGCGACATATCCACCGACGCGTCGTAACCCACGACGTCCACGTATGCATAGCCGTACTCGGTCGCAAGCGTTACGTTGTCGCTCGACGCGAACAGCCGCGTAAACACGTCCCGGACGCGGCCCATAAAGCCTTTCGCCGCCGCGTTCTCGCGCTTGGAGGAGACCTTCAGAAGCTCCTTGCGCATGTCGGGATCGACCTGTACGTCTGCCGCAACGTGCAGCGAGAAGTCTTTTCCCTCGGACTCCACCCAGTAGCGAAGCTCCGCCGGTCCTACGATCGTCTTGAGCATGCCGGTCACTTCCTCGGCCAGCAGGCACAGATGCATCGTCTGTTTGCGTTCAAGCCCGCGAAAGGCCGCCGCCCGTTCGGTCTGCGCGATCGCTTCTGCGACGCCTTCGCCCTTCGGGGTAACGATGATCACATCCGTCTTCATTTTGATTTTCCTCCGTCTTCATTATCTGTATTGTTTGAAATCTCTTTGCTTCAGAACACAAGGCTGTCTACGCGCGGCAGAAGCTCACAGAGCCGCGCCTGATAGCACGCGATCTCCCGTCTGCCCTCCTCGGTGTCGTATCCGTTTCTGCGGATGCGGCGGCGCAGAAGCCGCATATAGCCCATGACCATCGCCTTTTCCTCGACGGCGCGCACGGTCTGTTCGTCGGTCGTGCCGAGATACAGCTCGAGCGATTTTCTCCAGAACCGGACCGAGGTCTCCCGATCAATGCCGAGGAAACGCTTCACTGCCTCATGGTCCGGATCGGAAAAGCCGCAGTAGGCGTTGTACATGGACGCGAGCTCGAACACGGGATGCCCGTGGCTCAGGGTGTCCATGTCGAGGATCAGATTCTCGTCGCCCTGCCTCGTTATGTTCTTGAGATGGAAATCGCCGTGAAGCATGTGCATGTCCTCCGGCACGGCCTTGATCAGCCGGTACAGCTTTTGAAACAGCTCGACCGGCAGGTGACCCTTGAGGTCGTCCGCCCAGCGGATCGCGACCTCGCGCATCGACGGCATGGAATCCGGCTTGACTTCGGTCCCGTGGATGATCCGCAAAAGCTCGATGCTCATTTCGGCGACCTTTTCCAAAGGAAACTCCCCGCGGATCAAAAGCTTCGCGAAGTTCGTTGCGTTCAGAAGTTCGAACATGGACCCGTAACCGCCGCCCTTGATGCGGACGACCATATAAGGGATCGCCGTCGGCACGCCGAGGACGAACGCCGTGCGCGCAAGCTCGCGCTCGCGCCGGATCTCCGGCAGCGCGTCCGGATTCCGATATACCTTGACGACCGTGTCCTGCGAGATTCGGTAGACCTTGCCGTTCGCGCCCTGTCCGATGACCTCGCACCCCTCGACCGAGATCTCGCGGTACGCGCGCTCGATCTTCATCATTTCGGTGAAGCCGGTGATCTCCAGGATATCGTAGACCGCGTCGCTGACGTTCACAAGCCTCGTGTCCGGGACGGCTTTCTTGGTCCGCAGGATCACGCGAAGTCCCGCGCTGGACACGTACTCCAGCTTTTCGCAGTCGAGGATCAGGGTCTCCGCCGGGTTTGCCGCACGGACGTCTCCCAGCTTCTTTTCGATCGCAGCGGCGTTCTCGGAGTCGATCCGGCCGCTGAGCCTGACGGTCAGTATGCCGTTTTTCAACGAATGATCCATACCGTTACACTCCTTTGAAAAGATTTTCGACGCCGTCGTTCAGCTCCCGCCATGCGTCGGTATTATTAAGCTCGCGCAGCAGCCCGACGATGCTGCGGTAATACCATGCCTGCTGTCTCGGATTCTTCTGATTGAAGATCTTCCACAGCTCGTCCCCGCAGCGCGTCTGTCTGCGGCAAAAGGAGCGAATGTTGGCCAGCTTGTCGCCGAGCCACAGGATCTTCACGCCCGGATCGGCCGCGTTTTTCAGGTCCTCCAGCGATTCCTCCTTGCGGATGCGCCACGTTTCGTCCGGCGGAAGATCGACTCGCTTGTCCTCGGTCTCGGACGCGACCAGCGCTGCGACGCGCTTGCCGAAGCGCCGCTCGATCTCTTCCGGCGTCGTGTCCGTGTCCTCCACGGTGTCGTGCAGCACGGCTGCCGCCAGCACCTCGGGATCCGAGGTGATCGTCGCGCAGATCGCGGCGACCTCCATGGGATGGACGATATAGGGGACCGTCTCCCCCTTGCGGACCTGCCCGCAATGCGCTTCGACCGCAAAGCAGATCGCTTTTTCGAACATTGAAAGCTCCTTCATGCGTCCTCCTGTTGCTTCATCCGAATGCTTTTCCGGATCCGGAGCACGTTCTGCCCGTCCCGGTATTCGTAATGCACCTCGTCCATGGTCTTTCTGACCAGAAAAATGCCGAGTCCGCCGATCCTGCGGTCCTGCGCGGAGGCGGTCACGTCCGGCTCCTTCGCCTTCAGTGGATCGAAGGGGATCCCCCGATCCGCAAACGTCACGGTCAGAACGTCGTCGTTCCGCTCCGTCTGCACGGTTGCCGTGCCGGCGCCGTCGGGATATGCATAATCCGAAATGTTCGTGAAGATCTCGTCGACCGCAACGTCGAGCTGCATCCTCGTCTTCACCGAACACTCCGTTCCTTCGAGCGCCTCCTCGACGAACGCCGTGACGGCGGGCAGGTTCTCCCGCTTTGCCTTTAGGGTCAGCGTTCTTGTTCCGCCGGGACGTTCCGGCCCGTTGTACTGTACGCACAGCATGGTCACGTCGTCAAACTGCGGCGCATCGTCTGTAAATGCGTTCACGTTCTCACGCACCCCCTTTATGATCTCTTCCGGTGATTTGTCCCGGTTTGCGTTCAGCGCGGCAAGGGTCCGTTTCATGCCGAACATTCCGTTCTGCGCGTCGGTTGCCTCGGGTATGCCGTCCGTATAGAGGAACAGCTCGTCGCCCGGTTCGAGCCGAAGCGTAAAGTCCCGATAACGGATATTCGGCATTCCCGCCGCGACAAGGCCGTGCTTCGTTTTGAACAGCTCGAACGCGCCGATGATGGCAAGCGCGATGCCGGTACGCCGTTTTCCGTCCTTCTTCATGGTTCGCTTCTCCCGTCGGGAGACGTTTCCCCGCTTTGCATTCCTAATAAATAATTATATCATATCCGATCTGCCGAGGCAAGAAATTCCGAAGGAAACAAGCCTCCGTTTTGCAGACGAATAAAGAAGATCCCGGACGAAAACCGACCGGGATCGAAAAGAACGCGATATCATACGTCGAAGACGCCGCAGCATGCGTCCGTCAGGACGTCTTTTCCGGCGCTGCAGGCTCCTCCGCTTTCTCCGCAGGCTCCGTTTTCTCCGCGGCATCCGGATTCTCCTGCGCGGGGATCACGCCCGCTGCTTTCTCCGCGGGATCCGCCTCCCCGGCAGGCTGCGGGACCGTTTCCTCCGCCGTCTGCATCTCGGCCTTCGGCTGACGCAGCAGTGAGAAATACTGCCGGTACGCGCGCTTGTACGCTTCGTCGAACGTCTCGTCTCCGCCGGCGTGCAGCCGTTCGAAATAGAGATGCTCATGGTCGGCAAGCTCCGGCTTCACACGCACCAGCGTTGCGACGCCGACATTGGAGCACACATCGCCGATCCGGTGGAATTCCACCATCAGATCCGAGAAGGTCGTATCGGCGTACGCATTGCATTCGCCCGTGCTCATGCGGCGAAGGTGATTGCCGCGCAGCGTTGTGATGAGCTCGCCGGAGACCTGCACCAGCGGCTCGATCCGCACCGCCGCGTCCACGTCGCGCTTTGCAAACGTCTGTTCCGTTTCGTCCAGAATTCGACCGAGTACGCTTTCAAGTACATTGATCTCCGAAACGGCGGCGTCGGAGAAGCGCGTGCCGTTCTTATCCAGGGTCTCCGCAAGCTTTGCAATGTTCACCGCGTGATCGCCGAGACGCTCGAATTCCGAAGCGACCTTATAATACTGGTTCAGGATAGCGACGTGATTGTCGATCTGCAGATGTCCGAGAAAGCTTACCATGTACTTGCTCAGAACGTCCGTCATGCGGTCGATCTCATCCTCCTCCTTCAGGATCTCCTTATGGACGGCGGGATCGTACGCGTTCAGCAGCCCGAAGGACTTTTCGATGTTGCTCCGCGCGGCGGCAAAGCAGGCGAGCAGCGTCTTATAGCAGCTCTGCAGCGCGAGCGCCGGGGTGTTGAAAAAGACCGGGTTCAATCCGTCCGTGACCGCCTTGTACTTGCTGTCCTTGCCTTTTTTATCCTTCGGCTTTCTTTCGCGGACGATCTTCAGGCTCGCCTTTTCATAAAGGCCCAGCATCGGCAGCAGCGCAAACGCGCAGGCAAGGTTGAACACGGTATTGGTATTGGCGATGACGCCGGAGTTGACGGTTGTATCCCACAGCTTGTCCAAAAGCCCGACCTTATGCGCGATCGTCACGCCGATCAGGACCAGTGCGGACTTGCAGAGATTGAACAGAATGTTGATAAAGCCGACGCGGCGCGCCTCGGCTTTGGATCCGATGGAGATAACGATGGCGGTGGTCACGCAGTCACCGAGATAGACGCCGACGATAACCGAATAGATCGACTTGAACGTCAGCGCACCGGTCTGGGAAAACGCCTGTAAAATACCGATGGTCGCCGAAGAGCTTTGCAGCGTGAACGCAACGCCCGCGCCGGTGGCGTAACCCAAAAACGGATTGTCGCCGAGCCGCGCGAAGAGCTTGTCGAACACGCCGGTCTCCGAAAGTGAATTGACTGCGCCGGTCATGTTGAGAAGACCTGAGAACAGGATGCCGAAACCGATCGCGATGTTGCCGATCGAACGGGAATTCCGGAACAGGTTGGTCATGATCAGCAGGATCCCGATGATCAGCGCGATCGGCGCGAGCGTGGAGGGCTGGAAAAAGCGCAGAACGGGCGAGCCCGATGCGTTGACGTCCAGAAGACGAATGATCTGACCGGTGACCGTGGTGCCGACGTTCGCGCCGACGATGATGCCGAGCGACTGGTGAAGCGTCAGGATCCCGGCGGCGACCAGACCCGCCGTGATCACGATGGTCGCGGTCGACGACTGAATGAGCGCGGTGATCAGCACGCCGAGCACGAATGCCGTCAGCGGGTTGTTCGTCACCTTGCCCATCGCTTTTTTCAGCGTTCCGGACGAGTTTTCCTTCAGGGAATCCCCCATCAGCCGCATGCCGTACAGGAACATGGCCAGCCCGCCCAGAAGCGATATCACATTAAATACGTCCATACAAACCTCTTCTGATCCGAAGATCCTTTCTCTGAAAGCAATACCTTGCGGCGCTCCCGTTCGTCAAGCGTTCCTTTTACCGCTCGAACCATCGGAGCAGCTTCATCTTCTTTTTCCCGGCTTCGCCGGAGTAGGGATGTTCGCGGAGCGGCAGGTTCATGTGCGTTTTGCCGACGAGGACCGTCTGCGGATGGGTAAATTCGCGGAAGCCCCACTCGCCGTGGTAAGCGCCCATGCCGGAGTGTCCCGTGCCGTTGAACGGTACGCCCTTGACCATCATGTGGATGCAGACCTCGTTGATGCAGCCGCCGCCGAACTGCTGCGTGCGCATGACGCGCTTTGCCCACTTTTTGTCCTTCGTGAACACATACATCGAAAGCGGATGTTCGCGCTCCGCAATGACGGACAGGATCCGTTCGATCTCCGCGTCCTTATACGGCACGACCGGCAGCATCGGACAGAACAGCTCGTGACGCACGATCTCCTCGTCGACGCCGACCGGATACACGATCGTCGGCGAAAACTTGACCGCTTCGCGATTGCCCGTGCCGCCGAAGATCACACGGTCGCGGTACTGCGCGGTCAGCCGTTCGCATTTTTCGTAGACCTTCTCCGTGATCAGCTTCGGATATTCCGGGTTCTCCTCCGGCTTTTCGCCGATCTGCCGGACGAATTCCTTTTTAAGCTCCGTAAGGAACGCGTCCGCGACCTCTTCCGCGACGGCGATCTGATTGATGTTGATGCAGATCTGTCCCGCGTTGCAGAGCTTGAAAAACGCGATCTTGCGCGCGGCGTCCCTGAGGTCCGCGTCCTTTCGGACGATGCACCAGTTGCCGGTCTCGCCGCCGAGCTCCAGCGCGACGGAGGTCAGATTCTTTGCCGCCATTTCGAGGACATGCTTTCCCACCGCGGGCGAGCCGGTATAGAAGATCTTGTCGAAGCGCTCAGTGAGGCACATATCCGCGACGTCGTGCCCGCCGTCCACGACCGCCACGTATTCCTCCGGGAACGTGTCGGCGATCATTTTTTGCAGCGCCTTCGTGCTTGCCGCGGACTTCGAGCTCGTCTTGAGCACCGCGGTGTTGCCGCCCGAAATGCTCGCCGCAAGCACGCCGAGCGTCAGAAGGATCGGAAAATTGAACGGCGAGATGATGAGCGACACGCCGTACGGCATCTTATAGACGGTCGTGCCCATGCTCGGAAAGCACATCAGCCCCGAAAAATGCCGTTCGGGACGCGCCCATCTCCGTAAGCCCTTCAGAATCTCGTCAACTTCGACGATCACCGGTCCGAGATCGCACAGATACGCTTCGGTCCGGCTCTTGTTGAGATCCTCATACAGCGCGTTTTCCAGCAGTTCCCGATGATCGCGCACCGCCTCTTTGAGCTTTTTCAGCTGTTCGATGCGAAAGCCGACGTCCAGCGTCGCGCCGGTTCGGAAAAACGCCCGCTGTTTTTCGACGAGCGCGTGGACCGTTTCCTGTGTGTACGCCATGTTCACGCCCCCTTTTCTTCGTTCTGCTTGCGTTCGAGGAAGCGCAGCAGCATCTTATACTGACTCTTAAGGTAGAGGTTTCTCACCGGCGGCAGCACGTTCATCAAGAACCGGCTCGGCAGATACACCGGGCACGGATAGACCTGCCTGCGCCCGCGCTCGACGCCTTTGATCGTCGCCTTCGCCACCGCCTCCGCGGTCTGCACCGGGAACGGCTGCTCCACCTTGTGCCCCGCGCCGCCGACCTTGAAGAAGTTCGTTTTGGTCGATACCGGATACACGCAGGTGATCTTCATGTTTTTCGGCGTCTCGAGGCGGATCGCCTGCTGGAAGCCCTTCATCGCAAACTTCGTGGCGGCGTACAGCGCATACCCCGGCAGCGCCATCTCGCCCATCGCGGAGATCGTAAAGACGAGCTTTCCCTCCCGCCCGTTCAGGTGGTTCAGATACTTCGAGTAGCTGTACATGTATGAAAAAGTGTTGAGCGAAAAGATCCGTTCGATTCGCCCCCAGTCCTCATAATCGTAGCGTTCATAGTACGGCGCGCCCGCGTTGCAGATGAAGACGTCGATCTTCGGAAACAGCGCAGCCGCTTTTTCAAACAGCGCGTCCACGCCCTCCTGTGTGCTGAGATCGCACGGAAAAAGGGTCACGTTGTCGGAAAAGCCCGTGAGCTTTCCGATGCTGCGGCTTGCCGCGACGATGCGGTTTCCGTTCTCCTTCGCCGCGAGCATTTCCAGGATGGACTTGCCGATGCCGCTCGAAGCGCCTGTGATCACGATATTCTGATTTTGGATCATGCCGTTTTCTCCTTACCGATATGAAATGTTCTGAACAAGTTCGTACGCCTGCTTCACGACGGTCTTGAGGCTCCCGACCTTATCGCAGTCGCCCACAAAGTACACGGGTCTACCGTTCTTCTGTTCTTTGAGCGCCGCAAAGCGCGTGTCCGGCGTGTAGCCCACCGACAGGATCACCGAATCCGCGGGCACAGTCTTTTTCCCCTCCGGCGTGTTCAGCGCCACGCCCTCGTCCGTGATCGCCTCGACCGTTGCGGAAAGATACGCCGGAACCTTATGGAAGCGCAGAAGCTCGCGGAGCATCGACGAATTCGCCATGCAGATGCCGCGCGCGCCGACGAGGTACGGCGTCATTTCGACGACCGACGGATGCTTTCCCTGCAGCGCGAGCTCGTATGCGATCTCGCAGCCCGTCAACCCCCCGCCCACGATCACGACGCGATCGCCGACCGCGGCCCTGCCGTCGAGGAAATCGACCGCGGTGACCGCCTTTTCCGCGCCTGGAATCCGTAAAGTCCTCGCGTGCGCGCCGGTCGCGATCACGATCACGTCCGCTTCGAGCTTGTCGAGATCCGTGATCTCGGTGTTCAGATGCACCGCCGCGCCGCTGTTTTTAAGCTGCCTTTGATACCAAAGGAGCAGCTCCTTGTCCTTTTCCTTGAAGGACATCGCAGCCGCCGCGTTGAACACGCCGCCGAGCCGGTCCGTCTTTTCGTAGAGATCAACCGTATGCCCGCGAAGCGCCGCCTGGATCGCGGTCTCCATGCCGCCGATGCCGCCGCCGATCACCGCGATATGCTTGGGATGCTTTGCGGGCTCCTTGCTGTACTTCGTTTCGTTGTTCGTCCACGGGTTCAAGACGCAGCGGCCCATCTCCACGTGCATCGGGTCGATGTCGGTCCCCTTGCCGTTCAGGCCGAAGAACGTCAGACAAGCGCCGTGGCACGCGATGCACGGACGCACATCGTCAGGCCGTCCTTCTTTGAGCTTCGTGATGTATTCCGGATCGCAGAGAAGCTGCCGTCCGACGCCCATCGCGTCGATGCGTCCCGCCGCGATCGACTCCGCCGCCGCGTCCGGCTGCATGCGGCCCGCACATACGACCGGCTTCGAGGTGAATTTCTTGATATGCTCGACGTCGGATAGGTTCATGTTCAGCGGCGCGTACACCGGCGGATGCGCCCAGAACCACGCGTCGTAGGTGCCGTTGTCGCAGTTGAACATGTCGTAGCCGGCTTCTTCGAGGATCCTGATCGCCTTTTCGGATTCCTCCAGCGAGCGGCCGACCTCGGTAAAGTCCTCGCCCGGGACCGCGCCCTCGTTGAAGCCGCGGGTCATGGAGCGCACGGAGTAGCGCACCGAGACCGGGAACTCCTGCCCGCAGACCTTTTTGATCTCTTTGACGATCTCGCAGGCAAAGCGCAAACGGTTTTCGAGCGAGCCGCCGTACGCGTCGGTCCGGTGGTTCGTGTACGGCATGGCAAACTGGTCCAATAGATACCCTTCGTGGACCGCATGGATCTCCACGCCGTCGCAGCCGATCTCCTTGCAGCGAAGCGCCGTCTGCCCGAAGGCATAGATGAACTTTCGGATCATCTTGTCGGTGAAAAGATCCATCTTCACCGAGGGATCCCAGACGTTCGGCTCGTCGTCGTCCGGCGCGGACCACCACCACTTGCTCGCAAGGATTGGCGAAGCAAGCATTTTCAAAACGCCCTTTTTGATAAACGGCCGCAAAATCGGCGGGAGCAGCATCGAACGCCCGCTGCCCGCGCTGATCTGGAAAAAGACCTTTGCGCCGCTATCGTGGATCCCGTCGACGATCGGACGGACCTTTTCGAACACCGTGGGGTGCCGGTAGACCCACTTTTTGCCGACGATGGAAATCAGCGGGATCAGGCCCGGAATAAACAGGCCGACGTTCTCACTGCGGCGGTCCTCATAGAACTTGTCGATGCCCTTGACGACGCCGGTCTTGGCCTCCCACTGGATCATGTTCGTGCCCTCCATGGGCAGCATCACGACGCGGTTTTTGATCGTGACGTTTCCGACCTTCCACGGCGTAAACAGCGGTTTCAATTTCGGATCCATACGTGCCTCCTGTCTTTCTCCGTTCTCCGTCCTGTTTATAGAATCATTATAGCAGAAACGTGCGGAAAAACAAAGAGGGAAAGCGTATGCAATTCTGTTGCCACGCGGCGATTTTTCTGCTATGATTTGATTAGAAATATGCGCATACGGAGGAACAGCATATGAAGCATTATGACGTCGTGATCGTCGGGGCGGGTCCCGGCGGGATCTTTACCGCATATGAACTCAAAAAGCTCGCGCCCGAAAAGCGGATCGCCGTGTTCGAGGCGGGCAATCCTTTGGAAAAGCGCAAATGCCCGATCGACGGCGAGAAGATCAAGGCCTGCGTGCACTGTCCGACCTGCGCGATCATGAACGGCTTCGGCGGCGCGGGCGCGTTTTCCGACGGCAAGTACAACATCACCAACGAATTCGGCGGGAGCCTGCACGAGTACGTCGGAAAGGCAAAGGCGACGGAGCTCATGCAGTACGTCGACGGGATCAACATGGCGTTCGGCGGCGAGGGCACGAAGCTCTATACCACCGCGAACTCGCATATCAAAAAGCTCTGTCTCGAAAACAAGCTGCACCTTCTGGAAGCGTCGGTGCGGCATCTCGGCACGGACAAGAACTACGTCGTACTGCAGAACCTCTTTGCGCTTCTTCGGGACAAGGTCGATTTCTACTTCCGCACGCCGGTCACGCGCGTGGAAAAGCGGGCGGACGGCTTTGCGGTCGACACCGAATCCGAAAGCTTCACCTGCGATCAATGCGTGATCTCGGTCGGCAGAAGCGGCTCGAAGTGGATGGAAAGCGTCTGCAGGGACCTCGACATCGCCACGAAGAGCAACCGCGTCGACATCGGCGTGCGCGTCGAGCTGCCCGCGGAGATCTTCTCGCACCTCACCGACGAGCTCTACGAGAGCAAGATCGTCTACCGCACCGAAAAATACGGCGATCTCGTCCGCACGTTCTGCATGAACCCGCACGGCGCGGTCGTCACCGAAAACACGAACGGCATCGTGACGGTCAACGGGCACAGCTACGAAGACGCGCGTCTGCACACGCCGAACACGAACTTCGCGCTGCTTGTTTCGAAGCGCTTCACCGAGCCGTTCAACGACAGCACGGCGTACGCGGAAAATATCGCAAAGCTAAGTAACATGCTCGGCGGCGGCGTGATGCTGCAGCGCTTCGGAGACCTGATCGCCGGACGGCGCTCCACGGAAAAGCGGATCGCCGAGAGCTTCACGGTCCCGACGCTCGCCGCGACGCCCGGCGACCTGTCCCTCGTCATCCCGAAGCGGATCTTAGACGGCATCATCGAAATGATCTACGCGCTGGACATGATCGCGCCGGGCACGGCGAACGACGATACGCTCCTGTACGGCGTCGAGGTCAAGTTCTACAACATGCAGGTGGAGCTCTCCCCCAACCTTGAAACGAAGCATCGGGGGCTTTTCGTGATCGGCGACGGCAGCGGCGTCACGCATTCGCTGTCCCACGCCTCGGCAAGCGGCGTGTTCGTCGCGCGGAAGATCGCGGAGGAAGCGTAATTTCGGAACGCAGTCCGGACGCGGGCTGTATGAAAACAAGGCTTCCCATACCGTGCGACGCCAAACGACACGGTCGGCAAGCCGCCGCGGAGCTATATGAAGCGAATCGAATAGGAGGCACGGCATGCAGACGGTTATTTTCGATCTGGACGGCACGCTGACGGATTCCGGCGAGGGGATCAAAAACAGCGCGATCTTTGCATTGGAACGGCTCGGTCTGCCCGTGCCGGAGCGGACCGAGCTCCGAAAGATGGTCGGTCCGCCGCTTTCGGTCGGGTTTGCGCTTCTGGGCGTGCCGGAAAATCTGGTCGACGAGGCGGTGCGGCTCTATCGCGAACGGTACAACGAGGGCGGCGGCAAGTACGAAAACCGCGTCTACGACGGGATCGAGGACTGTCTCAAAGCGCTGAAGGTCGCGGGAGCAAGGCTTTTCGTCGGCACATCGAAGCCGGAACCGCTTGCACAGGAGATCCTGGAACGCTTCGGGCTTGCGCCGTATTTCGACTATATCGCGGGCGCGACATGGGACAAGCGCCGTCAGAGCAAGGACGACGTGCTCCGCTATCTGTTGGAGATGATCGGCGCCGATTCCGGCGCAATCATGGTCGGCGACACGCATTACGACGTGACCGGCGCGCATGCGCGCGGGATCCCCTGCATCGGCGTGACCTGGGGCTACGGCACGCGGAATGAGCTTTCCGAAGCCGACGCCGTCGTCGATTCACCGGAAGAACTGTCAGCGTATCTTTTATCGGAGAAAACGGAAATGAACGAACAAACAAGGATCGAAAACGACGCCCTGCTCGCGTTCTGGGATCAGGCGCTTGCGCTGACGGACGAGGATCGCGCGGAGGCGAACGGGGCGGGTCCGGAGGATTACCTCGAACTGGCGCCTTGCGAAAAGCTGGTCGAGACGGCGCGTTCGCTCGGCGGCAAAAAGCGGGTGCTGGATTACGGCTGCGGAAACGGCTGGGCGGCGATCATCGCGGCAAAAGCCGGCTGCAGGGACGTAACGGCGGCGGATCCGGCGGCGGGGGCCGCGGAATCGGCAAGGTTTCTTGCGGATCTGTTCGGCGTTTCAGACCGCGTGCACGTAAAAACCGTTCCCGTCGACTGGCTCTCAACCGTTTGGGACGAGACCTTTGACGGGTTCATCTCCGTCAACGTGCTCGACGTCGTTCCGTCCGAGATCGCAGAGGCGATCGTAAAGGAAGCGGCGCGCGTCGTAACGAAGGACGCCGCCGTGATCGTCGGGCTCAACTATTACATGACGCCCGAACACGCCGCCGAGAAGGGTCTTGCACTGACGGACGGCTGCCGCGTGTATACGGACGGCGTGCTGCGGCTCGTTTCGCGCACCGACGCGGAATGGGAGGCGATCTTCGCGCCGTACTTTGCCGTCGAACGGCTTGCGTATTACGCGTGGCCGGGCGAGGAGGAAGAAACGCGGCGTTTGTTTTTCCTGAAGAAATGTTGAGGTAACGGCATGACGCTTGACAATGCTTATTTTATCATCGGGAACGCATACGCGGGCAAATCGACGCTCGCGCGGCTGCTCGCGGAGCGTCACGACGGGATCCTCTGCGGCGAAAACTGGCACGATTCGTATCCGGAACCGCTCGACGCAAAGGATTTTTCAGGGCTCTGCTATACCCGGGATCTAAAAGATTGGCGCGATTTCATCCGGCGCTCACCTGAGGAATACGCGGCTTGGATCGACGAGACCGCAAAGGAATGCGAGATATTGGAGCTTCGGATGCTGCCGGAGCTTTGCGCGCAGGGCAGACCGGTCTTTGTCGATACGAATATCTCGATCGAAACGCTCAAAGCGATCGCGGAGCCAAACCACGTGCTTGTGATGCTTGCGGATCCGGATGTTTCCGTACGCCGGTTTTTCGAGCGTCCGGATGCGGAAAAGCAGTTTCTCTATCGGCTGCTTCTGGAGGAACCGGACCCCGCGGCGGCAATGGAAAACTACCGAAAAGGGCTCATGCGCATCAATTCACAGGAGAATTACGACCGGCTTCTTTCCGCCGGGTTCCCGGTGATCTTGCGGGACGAAACCCGAACCGCGGAGGAGACGCTTGCGCTTGCGGAGCGGATCTTCGGACTTCCGGAACGCATTCGCCTGCGGCCGCACCACGGCATGTGCTTTCAATTCTATGAAGGGAAAGGCTACAGCGCGGAATTCACCGACCACATGGGCCGCGTGATCCGCGCGCTTTCCGAGTGTCCGAAAACGCCGGTGCGGCTGACGCTATCTATGGACGCCGTCTGCGAACACTGCCCGAACAACCTTGACGGGGTCTGTCAAAGCGCCGAAAAGGTCATGCGCTACGACGCGGCGGTCCTTAGCGCCTGCGATCTCAGGGACGGCGACGAGCTCACTTACGCGGACTTTGCGGCGCGAGTCAAAGAGCGCATCCTCGACGCGGGTCTGCGACGAAATATCTGCGGAGACTGCGAATGGGACGCGATCTGCGCAAAGCATCGGAGGGAACCATGATCATTCTGATCACCGGCGCGTCGCACACAGGCAAGACCGTGCTCGCGCAGCGTCTTCTGGAAAAGATGAAAATCCCGTATCTGTCGATCGACCATCTGAAGATGGGGCTCATTCGCAGCGGACAGACAATGCTGACGCCGGAAGACGACGAAGCGCTCACGGCGTACCTCTGGCCGATCGTGCGCGAGATCGTCAAGACCGCGATCGAAAACCGACAGAGCCTGATCGTCGAGGGCTGCTATGTGCCGTTCGACTGGCGGAAGGACTTTGACGAACGGTATCTCCCGTCGATCCGCTTCATTTGTCTTGCCATGACGGACGCATACATCGACGCGCATTTCGACGCGATCCTTTCGCATGCCTCGGACGTTGAGCGCCGACTCGACGATTCCTACTGCACGCCGGAACGGCTGAAAGCCGACAACCGCGCCGTGATCGAGGGCTTCCGAAAGGCGGGCGAAGCGGTCACGCGGATCGAAACGAGCTGGGAAACTGCGGTCGAAGCGCTGCTTTGATAAGAAGATTATCAACAATCCTCCCGTCTCGCTTCGCGAGCCACCCTCCTTTGCACAAGTAGGGCTCTGCCCGAACCGCTCACCTTTTTCACAGCACTCTACCGCAGGTTGAGTTCTCCCCACTCAACCGCCGGTGTGTCGATTTTCATCAAAAACCCCCGTACAATGGATCACGAAAGGAGGACTTGAACAAATGGATCAAGTCAGAATCGGCAGATTCATCGCCGAAAAGCGCAAGGAGCAGGGGCTCACGCAGGCGCAGCTTGCGGAAGCGCTCGGCATCACCGACCGCGCGGTATCGAAATGGGAGACCGGAAAGTCTCTGCCGGACGCGTCGATCATGCTGGAGCTTTGCGGGCTCTTGAAGATCACAGTCAACGATTTATTGAACGGGGAGGTCGTCACAGTGGAAAAGTACAATGCAGCAATGGAGAAAAATCTCCTGGAAATGGTAAGGCAAAAGGAAGAAAAGGACCGGCAGCTTCTGAAAACGGAGATCGTGATCGGCGTCGTATCCGTCCTGTTTCTGCTCGCCATGGTCACGGTCGGCGCGTTCTTTATGAAGCTCGGACAACCGAAATGGGTCTTCTTCCTGCTGTTCGGGATCGGGATCGTGCAGTTTTTGATCTGCATGACGTTCGCGCTGCGCATTGAGCAGACCGCGGGCTATTACGAGTGCGCGGAGTGCGGACACCGCTATATGCCATCCTTTGCCGCGGTGACGTTTGCGATGCACATGAACCGCACGCGCTATCTGAAATGCCCGGCCTGCGGCAAGCGCAGTTGGCAGAAGAAAGTGCTTTCCAAGGAATAAGCATTTGATTTTACGCCGCCTCTTATGGGGCGGTTTTTTGTTGTCAACGGGGCACGGATGTGATACACTGTTTTGGAAGAGATCCCCAAGGAGACCGTATGAGAAGCATCGAAGAATTGTTGGAAACGCCGTTTTGGATCGTGGACATTCTGCCGAAGCAGGTGAAAGCGGACAGCCCGGGCCAGTATTTTAGGGTCGAGCGGTACTTTTCGGAGCCGTCGCGCCTTGCGGCGATCAAGCGGAAGCACGCCGACCTCGTTCTGAAGCTGAATTGCTATTGCGCCGTTTCGCCGGATGAGGAGACGGAGCCGAACCCGGCGCCGGAGCGGATCGCCGAAGCGATCATGACGCGTTATGTCTGTATTCGGATCGGCGACGCGCTGATCACGTCCGCGCCGGATGATCTGTATCTCACCGTATACAATGCGGACGAGGCGCTTTTGAAACTTTTGAATACGCTGTGCTACGGCGAAGGGCTGTATCTTTGGCAGCCGGAGAATGCGGAATAGGAAGCCGAAACGGAACGCGTGATCCGGCTTGTTATCATACTCCCGCTTGCCGCGCTGTTTTCCGGAATCGGGATCTTTCGGACGGAGACCGCGGGCGCTGTGCCGGCGGTCGCCCGCCTTACGGGGTTCCCGGTCCCGATCGCTGCATAGAAGAGGATCTATCGGAAATACAAAGTATGATCGGCATTGCCGCACGGAAAGGAGAACACCATGATCGTACTGAACGTCACCTACAAATGCAAGCCCGAACTGCGGGAGGAATTTCTGGAAGCGATCCTTCGCGAAGGGATCGACATCGACTGCCGCGCGGAAGCGGGCAACGTCAAATATGAATACTATCTTCCGTTCGACGGCAGCGGCGACGAGCTGCTTTTGGTCGAGAAATGGCGCGACGCCGACGCGCTTGCGCTCCATTTCAAGCAGCCGCACTATCAGCGGCTCATGCAGCTTAAGGAGCGGTACGTGCTTGAAACGACCGTCGACAGATTGAGTCCGAAGCCGTAAGCCGCAGCGTACCGGGAGGATCGACCGATGGCAAACCTGATCGTAGTCTGCGGACCGCAGGCGGTCGGCAAAATGACGGTGGCGGAGGCTTTGCGCGATAAACTCCGCTGCAACATGATGATGAATCACGACAGCATCGAGCTATCCGATCGCATCTTCGGTTTCGGCACGCCTGCGCAGAAGGCGCTGAACAGCGCGATCCGCGAAAAGGTATTTGCGCTTGCGGTCGAGCACGACGTCGACCTGATCTTCACCTTCGTCTGCGCGTTCGACGAGTCCGAGGACGTACAGTACCTCAAAAACCTTGAAGCGCAGTTTACCGAAAGCGGCGGGCAGTTTTATTTCGTTGAGCTTTCCGCCGCGCTCGAAACGCGTCTTGCCCGCAACGAGACGCCGCACCGCATGGAGCGCAAGCCATCGAAGCGGAACACGGAATGGAGCAGAAAGGATCTTTTGACGACGGCGGAACGATACAAGCTGAACACGGAACCGGACGAGTTTCTTTTCCCGCACCATCTGAAGATCGACAACACCGACCTCTCCCCCAACGCCGCCGCGGACCGTGTGATCGCGGCGTTCGGGCTCAAACCGAATGAGAGGAACGAAACAGAATACCGCTTCGGCGTGTGAAGGGAGGACCGGATATGCCGGACAGAATTGCAATCGTAAGCGACTTTTACCGCAGCGTCGACGAGGACAGAAGGCTCATAAGGACCCGGCGCGGACAGCTCGAATACTTTGTGACTATGCATTATATCCATCGCTTTGCGGATGAAAGCGCAAAGGTGCTGGAGCTCGGCGCGGGCACGGGACGATATTCGATCGCGCTTGCGAAGGAGGGCATGGACGTTTCCGCGGTGGAGCTTGTCGAAAGCAACCTGAACATTCTCAGAGAAAACGGCAAGGGTATCGGGAACCTGCACGCGTACCGGGGCGACGCGACGAACCTTTCTCGGTTTTCGGACGGCGTCTTCGATCTGACGCTCGTGTTCGGACCGATGTATCATCTCTACGAGCCGGAGGACGTCGACCGTGCGATCGATGAGGCGATCCGCGTTACCAAGCCGGGCGGCGTGCTGCTCTTCGCGTTCCTGTCCGTGTACGGCATTCTGTACGCGAATTATTTTCAGGGGAACTGGGCCGCAGGGCAGGAAGAAAACTTCACGGACGATCACCGTGTGCGGCATTTCAAGGAACAGCTTTTCACCGGCTACGACGTAAGGGAATTCGAAGCGCTGTTTTCGGACAAGCCGGTCGAATACATCACGACCGCGGGCACGGACGGATCGCTCGAAGCGATCGAGGAACGCGCGGATTTCAGCATTTCGGATGCGGATTTCGCCGCGTTTTCAAAATGGTACCTGCACTTTGCGGAAAAGCGGGAGCTCCTCGGCAGCACGCACCATCTGCTCTATATCTGCCGCAAAAACGGAGCGAAATGAGGAGGACGTATGGAAGAACAGATCATTCGGATCACGGTGAAAACCAAAGGCGAACCGTGCGAGCTCAGCAATCAGGCGCTGAAAGAATGGTACGAAGAGAGGATCGCGGCGCTGTTCGATCCCAAATGGGGCAGGCCGGAGATCACGGTCGACCTCGAACGGCACATCCATTAACCAAAACGCAGTCCGGCATTGCCCGAACTGCGTTTTTTCATGCACATCTCTCGTTTTCCGATCCGTTCCCTGCCGTCCGCCGCAAAACCGGATAAAGGCGCGGCAGCGGGACCGGTATCTTCCCGTTAAAGCCCGCCGTGCCCCGCGCAGGGCTCGGCTGTCTCGGAATCGAGCAGTGCGAAGATCTCCCCGAGGTCGGCGATCACGTGATCGACGCGGCAGCCTTCCGGGACCGGCTTTCTTTCCGGGTTATACCAGCATGTTCCGATCCCCGCGTTCCTGCCGCCCTGCATATCGCTCGTGAGCGAATCGCCGACGATCATCACCTCGGAACGATCCACCTTCCCGATCGCGGCAAACACCGCGTCGAAGAACCGGACGTCCGGCTTCTCGAATCCCACGCTCTCCGAAAGGAACACGCCGTCCATCCATTCCCCGAGGCCCGAGCGCCGGAGCTTTTTCGTCTGCGCGGCGACCGTTCCGTTCGATACGACGTACTGCTTCACCCGGCCTTTGAGCCGCTTTACAAGGTTCAGGCTGTCGTCGCGGTACACGATCGTGTCGCCGAGCGTGAGCTGATACCGTTCGTTGAACGCCGGCGCGATCGACGGGTCGATCCCGTATTCTCCGAAAAACTGCTCGAACCGCCCGACGAGCACCTGCGGCTTCGCGATCTCGCCGCGCTCGAGCCGCTGCCAGAAGCCGACGTTGATCTCCGAATACCGCCGCAGCATTTCCTCCGTGCATTCGCCCAGATCAAACGCCGCAAACAGCGTCCGCATCGCCGCCCGCTCCGCCGCGTCGAAGTCAAGCAGTGTCCCGTCGACGTCCCAGAAAATCGTCGTGATCATAAGTCCTCCCCTTCGTGCGGCCTGTTTTTGAGCCGATACGGGAATGATACCATACTTTTCGGTTCGGTTCAACAGAAAAAGGGGCCGTTAAGAAAGTCCCGTCATTCTGAGCATGATACGCGCGTACCATGCTTCGTTGCAAAGGCGCCGTCGCGCGTTTGATCGCGCGTCGCCACGGCGCCTCAGGATGACATGTTTGAGACTTTCTAAAGCCCCGGCAATATAAGCTCGCTTGTCTGTTACCGCTGCGACACGGTGAACAGCGAGTAGAAGTACCCCTTCTGTTCCATCAGTTCTTCGAACCCGCCATGCTCCGCAACAACGCCGTTCTTCAGCGTGAAGATGCCGGTGCAGCGGCGCAGGACGTTCTCGTCGAGGTCGTGCGTGACGATGACGCGGGTGAAGCCGTCGAGCTTCAGGATCGCGTCGAGCACCTCAAAGGTCGTCTCGGCA
Source organism: Christensenellales bacterium (assembly GCA_045114775.1). Classification (GTDB taxonomy): domain Bacteria; phylum Bacillota; class Clostridia; order Christensenellales; family CAG-138; genus UBA3792. The sequence goes on from JBGULC010000034.1 coordinate 25,601, forward strand.
TCGAGCGCCGCCGTCGCCTCGTCGACGAACAGCACGGGCGTCTTACGAAGAAGCGCACGAGCGATCGAGATCCTCTGCCGCTCGCCGCCGGACAGTCCGGAACCGTTCTCGCCGCAAAGATACCCTTCGCCCTTTTCCGCAATGAGCTTACTTAGACCGGAAAGCCGCACCGCGCGGTCGACCTCCTCCTTCGGGAATTCGGAAAACATCGTGATGTTGTCGCGGATCGTGCTGTTGAACACGAACACGTTCTGTTGAATGATGGAAACGAGATCATAGAGCGAGCTTGTTGAGATGCCTTTGAGCTCCCTGCCGTCATACAGGATCTCGCCGTTGTAGTTTTCGGACGACGCCATCAAAAGGTTCAAGATCGTCGATTTGCCGCTGCCGGAGCCGCCGACGAGCGCATAGCAGCCGCCCGCTTTCATATCCATATCGACGTCATGGAGAACCGTCTTTCCCTCCTCATACGCAAAGTTCAGATCGCGGAGCTCGATGCCGTTTTCGAGCTTCGGCTCGATGAGCTCGCCCTCGTCGGGGATGTTCTTGTTGAGCGCTGCCGCCAGCTTGTCAATCAGCGCATACGAGGATTTCATGCCGGCAAAGAAATCCGGGAAAAACTCGATCGGTCCGAGCACGTAGTTTAATAGCTGCACAAAGACGATCGCGGTACCGGCGGTGATGCCTCCCTTGCCGGACAGCGCGAGCGCCGCGGCGACGAAGAACACGCCGAACTGCAAAACCCCGCCCGCAAGGCCGGTTGCGTAGGCGACGAGCACACTTACCCGCGTGCGCTTTTTCGACGCGTCCGCAACGCCTTCGTTGCTTTCGTCATGGATGCGGGAGATGTTTTTCTCCGCCTTGAAGCTCTTGATGACCGAGAAGCCCGAAAGAGCGTCCTTCAGCAAACCGGTGTAGGATTCCTTTTTGTCGGAAACGCGCTTTTCCGCGACCGCCGCTTTATTTCCGAGCACGATGGAAACGATGATCGGCAGCAGCGAGAAGCCGATCGCGATCAGCGTCAGAAGCGGGCTGTACCAAATCATCATGATCAGCGCGCCGACAAACGTAACGGCGACCTCAACTACCTTTTGCAGTTTCCTGACATAATCCTGCTCGATCGTGTTCAGGTCATTAGAAAGCGCGGAGATATAGAGCGAGGTGTTCTCGCCGGAGAATGCCTGAATGCCCTTTTCCATCAACCGGTCGAAGGCGTATTCGCGGTACTGTTTCATCGCCTTTGCACGGAACTCGGAGAGGAAGGTCCGGTCGAGCACCCATGCCAGGATCAGCAGCGCAATGCCGACGCCTGCGACGAGAAGCAGCGTCCAAAAGCCGATCGAGCCATCGCCGGAGATCAGGTCGGAAACCCCCTTGAGCGTCCACGAGATCATCAGACCGGAAGCCGCCGACAGCAGCGAAGCGAGCAGCGTCAAGGCAAAACTGAACTTGTTCTTTCGGAACAGCTCTTTGAGAAACGGGCGGCGCAGCGCCTTTAATTCTTTCTTATCCATACAATACTCCTTTATTCCTGTGTTACCGGTCTTCTTCTCAGGCGGAACAGTCTTCTCTTTTCTTCCTCTTCGCCCTGCCATGCAAAGTACGTCAAGGATTCGACCTCAAAATACGGCGCAAGGATCGCTTCCCATTCGGCGTCCGTCTGGGAGACGAGGCGCAGAACGCCGTCCATGTACACCTTGCAGCCGTCCGTAAGCGCCATGCCTTTTTCCGCGGCGGCTTCCGGCGAAAGCCAATGGTTGAGACCGACGAGTACCTCAGCGTCTTCGGTCACAACGCGGGCAGCCTCCTTGATAATCTCCTCAGCGGTTTCCGGCGGAACCGTGTCCAGCACGTTGCTGCAGAAGAACCCGTCGAACGAATCCGCCGGCACGGTTTTCAGCCAGTCTTCGCCGCTGCAGACCGGATGCACCCGATCGGAAACGCCGAGCAGTTCGGAAAGGAACCGCGTCATTTCCGCGGCGTTCGGCGCGGGATCCGCCGCCGTGACGTTTTCGCATCCGCTCTTCGCCGCTGCGATCGCCGCCCAGCCGTTTCCGCAGCCGAAGTCCAGCACGTTCTTCTTTGCGCCGAGTGCGCATGCCGCTTTCAGAAGCTTCTCCGAAGGCGCAAGCGCTTCCCAGAGGCCGATCCCCTCCTGCCGCGCGCCTTCCTTTGCCTCTTCCGGGAGCGCGAAGAAGCTGTCCCAGAATGCCAGCAGCGCCTGATTGTCGTGCATCATTTGTTCGTTCATTGGTTTTTCTCCCCTTCCTTGATACTGTTCCAAAGCGCGGTAAACGCTTCTTTTTCATATTCGTCGACGACGCTTTGAACCGCGTCCATTGCCGTCACGCCGATGTCGTCATGGACGCTTGCGCCTTCGATGCGGTCGATAAAGCGGATATCGCTTTCGTCATAGCTCGGGGACGCATCGAAGAATTCGGCATATTCTCTCGCCTTTATCAGGGATTCGCGCGCCGCGTCCGCGTCTCCCGATTCAAACTCTACCTGCGCCTTCGCCGCAAGAAAAGCACTGCTCACCTTGTCGAAAAAGTTCGGCTTGCCGTCCTTGTGAAGCCCCGAAAGAACGTCGACGCCCCAGGAAAGGATCGCTTCGGCGGAAGCATAATCCCTTTGCTGGTCGAAAACGTTCATATATCCGCTGACGATGTTGCACAGATCCGCGGTGAGCTTTGCCATTGCCTCCGAAAGATAAGGCACCGCCTCCTCCGCGCGGTCGATCTGGGCAAGCGTATTCCCGATCTTGCTGCTGAAAAGCCCGCCCGCGTTGCTCTGCTTCATCAGTTCGACGCCCTTATCCACCTCGTTGAGTCCCAGATACGTTTCTGCGATCTTTGCGCAGATCGTCTGTTCGCTGATCTCCGGGTCCGTGTTCTGATCCAACAGCAGACGGGATCGTTCGAGCAGCTCCAGCGCGCGGTGAAGCATTGCTTTATCCTTGCATTCAATGCCGAACGTGCGAAAGATCGCGGCGCTTTCCTTTACGATCTGAAACGAGTGCGGATACCGTTTCAGCGCTTTCTCTGCCTCCGCAAGCCCTTCCCGGTCCTTTTTGCGGCGGCATTCCCGCATGCGCTTTACGATCGCGTCGACGTGATTGTCCTTCATTTCGTAGCCCAAAAGCACGTCCACGGAGGTGTCGAAAAAGTCCGCCATCTCCACGATGAGACCGATGTCCGGGATCGAAAGTCCCGCCTCCCATTTATAGACGGCGCCGGGCGTGACGCCCAAAACCTCGGCAAGCTGCTCCTGCGTCAGCCTTCGCGCCTTGCGGAAGACCCGAATATTTGCGGCAAGCTGCATTTCCATACGTCTGTCCTCTCCTGCTTGATACATACATTGTATCATAGTAAAAAAACGGTGTACACACACCGCTCATACCAAATAGATTTTGTTTTCTCTACCGCCAGTATTATTTTATCGGAAAGCACCGTATACCGGATCCGGCTTCCCTTTTTTGCAAGAACGTGCTATACTGTGATTTCAAAGGCAGGTGGATGCGCATGAAACGAACGCCGATCAACGACCGGAGACTTCCGGACTATACGCGCGGCGAAGAGATCATGAATATGGTCAGCCACATCGTCGGCGGCGCGATCGGGATCGCGGTGCTCGTGTTCGGCATTCTGTTCTCCGCGCAAAGGCACAGCGCATGGGGCATCGTGAGCGTTTCCGTCTACGGCGCCGCGATGATCTGGCTCTACACGATGAGCAGCGTCTATCACGGACTTCGGCCCGGCCGCGGCAAAAAGGTCATGCAGGTGCTCGACCACTGCACGATCTACGCGCTGATCGCGGGGACCTACACGCCGATCCTGCTCGTGAGCATCCGTCCGCTGTACCCGGTCCTCGCATGGGTCTGCTTCGGTCTCGAATGGGGGTTTCTGGCGCTCACGGTGACGCTGACCGCGATCGACCTTCGAAAATACCGCGCGCTGTCGATGGTCTGCTATATTTGTATGGGCTGGCTGATCATCATCGCCGTGCCGCAGACGATCGAGGCGATAACCAAAACGGGGTTCTACTGGCTGCTTGCGGGCGGGATCGCCTATACCTTCGGCGCGATCCTGTACGGGATCGGCAGCAAAAAGCACTGGTTCCACTCCGTCTTTCATCTGTTCGTGCTGCTCGGCAGCATTCTGCAGGCGACGGCGATCCTGTTTTTCGTCCTGCGCTGAACGCCCCGTCGGCGGTCAGCAATTCCCGGTATAAACAAACTCCAGATTTTCCCGCGCGATCTCCGCAAGCCGGTAAACGGTCTTGACGTCGGTCGCGCTTCTGTCGCGCATCCGAAACCGCGGAAAGAACCGCGAGATATGGAGCGGAATGCCCGTTCCGTCCGGATTCCTGAGCCGTCCGACCCACGCGGAAAGCGCGCGCATCTCCTCCTCGCCGTCGTTTTCGCCGGGCACGATCAGCGTCGTCAACTCGACGTGACAGAATTCCGCCGCCGCCTCGATGAACCTCAGCACCGTTTTCAGATCGCCGCCGAGGACCTTGCCGTAATAGCGGTCGGTAAAGCCTTTGAGGTCGATGTTCATCGCGTCGATATACGGACGCAGCTCCTCCAAAATCTTCAGCTCCGCGGTCCCGTTCGTGACCATGACGTTCTTCATCCCCGCGGCCTTCACGAGCCTTGCCGTGTCCCGTACAAACTCATAGCCGATCAGCGGTTCGTTGTAGGTGAACGCGACGCCGACGTTCCCCCTTGCCCGCGTCTTACCGGCAAGCGCCGCGAGCTCCTCCGGCGCGATCGTTTCCGCCGTTTCTGCAAACCGCTTCGCCTGCTCCGACCATGAGATCTCGTAATTCTGACAAAACGGGCAGCGCAGATTGCAGCCGAAGCTGCCGACGGACAGGATCCGGCTGCCGGGACAGAACCGCGCAAGCGGCTTTTTCTCGATCGGATCGAGCGCGAGCGACGCGATCCGCCCGTAGTGATACGCCTCCGTGCGGCCGTTTCTTGCGATCCGCCCGCCGCAGAAGCCAATTTGCCCTTCCTTTAGATTACAATGTCTGAAGCAGACGCCGCACTCCGTCATAGCGATCCCTCTCAATGGTGCCGCACGACCTCGAACCGCTCGAGACGGTACGGCTCGTCCTCGCGGATGCCGCCCTTTTGCCGCGCGATCCGGATCTGCTCCTCCGGGGTGTCCACGCCTTCGAGATCCGGCAGCAGCAGCCCGCGCTTTCTGCCGCAGCTCACGATGACGCCGTAGCGCTTCACGTCGAGCGCAGCGGGCGAGTCGATCGGCTCCGCTTCGCCCAGCACGTCCACGCTGATCTCAATGCTGCCGAGCTCGTTCGCGTCCACCGGCGAAAAGCGCGGATCGCGCGAGCATGCGCTGACGGCGTTCTGAACGATCTCCTCCGCAATGCTGTTCCGCGTCGCCGCGATCGTGCCGATGCAGCCGCGAAGCTGTCCCTCCTTATGCAGCGAGACGAACGTCCCCGCGCGCCGCGAAAGCATCTCCTCCGGAAGCCCGTCCGGCACGGGAAGGCGCTCGCGCCGCAGGACCCACGCGTTCACGGCGGCCCTCGCAAGCTTCACATACGCGTCGCTCTTCTCCGCTTTTTCAAGGCATTCCCGCGTCACCCTTTCCCGATACGCGTCCAGAAACCGCCGGGTCCCGTCCGCGCCGTCCGGATAGAACGTGCAGATCCCGTAGCCGACGCCGGTCACGTCCTGATGGCTCAGGGCCTTCGCCCTGACCGCAAGGCCGTCGAATGCGCCCGCCAGGATCACAAAGGACCGTTGCCCGCATTCCGCCGCCTTTTCGCAGAAGGTCCCGGAAAAATCAAACAACTCGCCGAATGCGGCTCTTGCGCAGACGTCCATGATCCGGCGGTCGTATTCCGGTCCCTCCGGGGCGAACCCGTACGGGCCGTACTCCCTGAGCTTATGCGAAAGGTCTCCGCTGGCGATCAGAACGGCGCGCGTTCCGGTTTCGTCACAGGCGCGGGCGACGATCTGCCCGAGACGGTAGTGGTCGGAAAGCGGCAGCCCCGAAAGCCCGATGCGCACAAGCTTGCCGCCGTCGTACTTTTTCCGGATGAAATACAGCGGGACCATGGTCCCGTGATCGAGCGACGCGTCCCGCTCTCCGAGCGTGCCCGCGGGAAAGTCCTCCGCGTCCGCAAGCGCGCAGATGCGCTTCACGAGCGCGGTATCGTATTGCTCGGAAAACCGGACCTCCGGGGCGCGGAACTGCCGGAACGAGCCCGTCGCCCCGCTGCCGGGCGAGATATGGAAATAATCCGCATACAGGATCGCGTGCGGGCTGGTCACGATCAGCGTGTCCGGCCGCAGCGCGGCGATCTCCTCCGCGATGCGCTCGTACGCCCGCGTCGTTTCGAGGATCTCCTTTTCGCCGCCCCTTCCGACCTCCGGCACGATCATGGGCGGATGCGGCACCATAAACGCGGCAAGAATCGACATCGTATCGCCTCCTTCAAACGTTTCCCAAACGGTCGGTCCGAAAAGGACCTTACCGCAGACTCTTCAGGTATTCCTTGTGCTCGTCCGTGACCCGGAAGCTTTCGACCGCCTTCCGGATCGCCTTCTTATGCGTCCATTCGTCCAGCCGCCGGTCCGTAAAATACGGGATCGTCTCGTCGTAGCGCTTCGCGAGCGCCGTCGCGAAGTACCACGCGATCATCATTTTGAGATAGTAATCCTCGCCCTGCTTGGACGCGACCAGCTCCGGGTATTCCGGCTTGAAATCCGTGTCCAGAAACTCGTTCATCAGCATCCGGATCCCGAACCGCGCCGTATAGACGTGCTCCGACGCGATCCACTTTTTGAGATACGGCAGCAGTCTTTCGTGGTTTTTCCGGAACGCCTTCGGCGTCGCCTGGTCCGAGACCGGCCAGCAGTCGACGTACGGCAGAAACGCTTCGACGCCACGTACGCACACATCGAAGTCCTTGATCATCGAAAGCACAAAGAAGTGGATCAGTTTTTCCTCATAGTATTGATGCGGCAGATCGGACAGAAACGCGTCCCGCTCGCCGCTTTCAAAGACCTCTTTGGCGATTTTCCGCATCTCCGGCGTGCGGACGCCGAGGATCGTCTCCTTCGGGACATTCGGGACCAGCTTTACCTGAAACTCCCGGTACGCGTCGTCCTTTACGGCGATCAGTCTTTCATACAGCGTCATATCGTTTCTCCCTTTTATATGGATGTCCGGCCGCTTTCCCCGCGCCGGATCAGAACAGAATGAAGGACTGCGGCGCAAGCGTCAGCCGGTCGCCCTCGATCGCCGCGCCGCCGATCCGATACAGCTGCAGAGCGTTTTCGGGCAGGTCAAAAATCGCGGCGCTGCGGGTTTTCCCGGAGGGATTGACCGCCGCAACGCGGCTGCCGCGCCGATAGACGAACAGCGGATCGCCGTGCTTTGCGTACAGCACGGCAAAGGGCCCCACGGCTTTGAGGTCCGGATCCTTATGCCGGAGCGCAAGGATCCCGCGCACGGTCTCAAAGAGGCCTTCCCTTCCCTGCGCTTCATCGACGCACGGCGCGTCCGGGCTCGGGTCGACGGGCAGATACAACCGCGCCGCCGGTCCCGCGGAAAAGCCCATGTTGGGCCCGCGGTCCCACTGCATCGGCGTGCGGCTGCCCGTGCGCGTGTAGCCGCCCTCCTTGCTCGGAAGGTCCGCCAGATAACGCATGCCGATCTCGTCGCCGTAATACAGGAACGGAACGCCGGGCAGCGTGAACAGCACGGCGTACGCAAGCTCGAGCTCGCGTTCACTGAGACGAGGCGCAAGCCGCGGCGTGTCGTGATTGCAGGTGAAGAAGCTGATCGCGCCGACGTCTTTCGTCGCTTCGTACTTCGGGAGATAATCGTCAAGAAAGCGGAAAATATCGCTGTCCGCGTCATTTTTGAAATAGCTGCGGTCCGTGCCGTCGTCGGTCTGCCTAAGAAGGCTGTGGTACCCGTTACCCCAGTGATCCAGATAGAAATCGGCATGGAACCCGGCGTTCAGAGACAGCTTCGGATTGCTCCATTCCGAAACCAGCACGGCCTCCGGATAGTCCCGGTCGAGCATTTGCCGGATCTCCCGCCAGATCGCGGCGGTGCAGGATTTTTGCTCGTCGTCCTCCTTGACGAGCGAATCCGCCATATCCACGCGAAAGCCGTCGCAGCCGCGGTCGAGCCAGAAGCGCATGACGTTCTTGAGCGCTTCGCGGGTCGCCAGCGCGTCCGGATCAGAAACACCGCACTGCCAGGGCTCCGTCGGTTCTCTCCAGCCGTAGTTCAGCGCGGGCTGACACTTGAAGAAGTTCAGCATGTAAGTCCCGTTCCGCGGCGTTTCGCCGCCGATGTACGGATGGTTCGGAATGCCGCGGATCCAGAAATCGGTCCAGATATAGCGGCCGGAGTATTCGTTCGGCTCCGCCTTCGCGCTTTCCAGAAACCACGGATGCTCCTCCGAGGTGTGCCCGGGCACGAGGTCCAAAAGCACGCGGATCCCCTTTTCGTGCGCCTGCTCGAAGAGGCGGTACAGATCCTCGTTCGTTCCGTAGCGCGGCGCCACGCGGCAGTAATCGCGCACGTCGTAGCCCGCGTCCTTGAACGGAGAGTCGAAGCAGGGATTGATCCAGAGCGCGTTGCAGCCGAGCGCGCAAACGTAATCGAGCTTCGAAACGATCCCCGTAAGATCGCCGATCCCGTCCCCGTTCGAATCACAGAAGGATTGCGGATAGATCTCATAAAAAACTGCGTCGTTCAGCCAGTTCGGCATCGTTTTCGTCCCCCTTATTTCCAATCGATATTGTATGACCGTGTCCCTGTCTTTTCTCCGAACGCGCCGCAGACCGTGTCTGCCCGCAGCGTATAGGTCGCGCCCCAGTTCCCGAGGACCGTGACGGAAGCAAACCCTGCGGAAAGCAGCGCCTCCGTTTCGTGTTCGACGGTCAGCGGCGTGTCATAGTGATAAAACGCGTCGTCCCCAATCCCCTGTTCCCGCCTGAGGCGCCTGAGCTCCGCACGCCGCGCCTGCTCCTCCCCGTCCGAAGCGGCGAAATAATCCGTCAGGATCAGAAAGCCGCCAGGCTTCAGCGCGTTCCGTACCTTTTCATACAAGGGGATCTTCTCTTCCTTCGTGAAATGATGCAGCGACTCGACGGACACCGCCGCGTCGAACGCGCACGTTCCGAGCGGCACGTCAAAATACGAGCCCGCGATCAGCGTCAGCGCTTTATCGGGAAACTTTCCCGAAAGCGCGTCCAGCATCCCCGGCGCGAGGTCGATCCCGGTGACCCTTGCCGTCGGGACCGTTTCAAAATAGTATCCAAGCTCCAGACCCGTGCCGCATCCGAGGTCGAGGATCGCCGCGTCCGGTCGCTGCGGCAGGCAGCCGGCGGTAAACGGATAGAACTCCCGCGCCGATTCGATGCACGTGAGCTGATGCTCCTCATACCCATCGAGCCGGGCTTCAAAGAACGCGCGCATTTCCTCCAGCATGCCGTTTTCCCTCCGCGGATCCGTTTCGCTCAATATCCGGTATAGTCGAACCGGAAATACGACCACTCGCCGTACTCGCTTTGCTCCATCGGGCAGAGCACGGTGCGGGCCGCATGATCGAACGATTCAAAATCATACGCCCAGAGCGGCGCAAACGTCTCGTCGTCCGCGACGTAGTCCGGATGCGGATGATCCTGCGAATAATGCGATACTGCGTAGAACGTCGCCGGATCGTAGAAATCCTCTTCCTCGCGCTTTGCGTCGGTCATCATGAAATACCGCAGCGCGCCGCCGGTGCCGAGCACGTAGGTCGGATCGATGTGGTATTCCTTCCCGTCGATCCGCACATAGCTCCACTGATGTCCTGCATGGTCGAGGGAGCGCGTCCCGCTCATCGTGGTCGCCTGTACGCCCGCCTGCAGCAACAGATAGGAATACGCCGAGGAGATCTCGTGGCAGATGCCGATCCCGGTCTGGAAGAAGCGATAGCACGAAGTATAGTCCACGTACTCGTCGTACATCTTCATGTAGGTATCCCAATCGTATTCGTAGTGATCGGAGAAATAAACATATAGGGCGAGACACTTCTCAAAATCGGAATAATCGTCCTCGAAAACCTCGTTCAGCATATCCTCGATCTGTTTGCCGAATTCCTCGATCCGCGTCTTGGCCTCCTCGGGCGGAACGAGCCAGGTAAAGCTCGCGACGCCGTCGACTACGGAGTTTTCGCGGTCCCAGGCGTAGTCGATAAGCTCCTTGAGGATCGGCAGACAATGCTCCGGGAACTGCCCCATCATCCAGTCGTAGGTATACTGATCCTTGCAGGCAAAGGTGTCCTCGCCTTTAAGCACCGCGTCGACGAGGTTCATCCACGCCTCGCACATATCGGGCCCGAAGACCTCCTCCATAAAGACGGAGCAGATTTTCGGCTGGAATACGTAATGCCCTCGCGGCTGTATTGCGACTGGTTCCGGATCGATCTGCTCGCCGTATTCACCCGTGGGAGAAGGCAGGCTCTCGACCCGTTCAAACCCGGTCACGACCGTCCGGGCGGGAAGCAGATCACAGGTGCTTTCGATCACACGAACCGCGTATTGCTCTCCGTCCGGATAAAACGCGACCGTCATCGGGCTGCCCTCGGGGTCGACGGAACGGAAGACGACGCCGTCCTCGGACGCGGAAACCGTTCCGCCGTCCATTCCGATCAGGCGGTAAAGCACGACCGACATCACGTACGAGTCCTCGATCTCCTCGATCGTAACGAAGTCGTAATTGCCGTTTGCATAGACGCCGACAAAGTCGGCGAGATCGACCGGCCCCGGCTTTTCTTCGGGATGCTCCGAAGGAACGGGGCTCTCCGTCGCGGAAGGCTCCGATGGGATCACGATCTCTTCTTCGGTCTGCGTCGACGCTTCGGTCTGTATTCCGATCGTCTCCGCCGTTTGCTGTTTTTCGTTTGTGCATGCAGCAAGCAGCAGCGCCGCCGCGCACAGGAATATCCATATCTTTTTCATGGTTATATTATAACATAGTTATCCGGGAAAACCACCCCTTGACTTTCTGTTCCTTTGTGTTATGATACAATCTTGTTGATAAAACGGAGGCATAATCATGGGAACATTGCTTGCGGCGGCGCTCGCGCTTCTGATCGGGCTTTTAATGACGCGTTTATTCAAATTACTGCACCTGCATCTGCCGGATGTGACGGCGTTTCTGATCGCCGGGCTCATCGTCGGTCCGCACTGCCTCGGCAGGCTCGGCGTCGAGGGCGTCGGCTTTGCGAGCACGGCGGAAGTGGAGAGCATGTCCGTGATCACGAACACCGCGCTCGGCTTCATTGCGTTTTCCATCGGCAATGAGTTTTTGCTTTCACAGCTCAAAACGATCGGCAAGCAGGCCGTCGTCGTCGGTATCATTCAGGCTCTGGCGGCAACGGTGCTCGTCGACGCCGTGCTGATCGGTCTCCATTTCCTGATGCCGGATAAGCTGTCGATCGAGGCGGCGATCACGCTCGGCGCGATCGCGTCCGCCACCGCGCCTGCCGCGACGCTGATGGTCGTGCGGCAGTACAAGGCGAAGGGCAAGCTGACCGACATCCTGCTCCCCATCGTCGCGCTGGACGACGCCGTGGGTCTTGCCGTGTTCTCCGTTTCCTTCGGGATCGCCACCTCCATGGTGACCGGGCAAACGGACCTCATCGGCATTCTCGTCGAGCCGCTCATTGAGATCGCCGCGTCGCTTGCGCTCGGCGCCTTCTTAGGTTGGGTGCTCACGATGCTTGAGCGCACGTTCTTCTCCAATTCGAACCGTCTGTCGCTCACCATCGCCTTCGTTGTCCTCACCGTCGCGCTTTCCATGCTGAAATTCCAGATCGGCAGCGTCCGCATCTCCTTCTCGACGCTTCTGGTCTGCATGATGCTGGGCACGGTGTTCTGCAATATCTGCCCGCTCGCGCAGGATCTTATGGACCGGGCAAACAAATGGACCGCTCCGCTGTTTGCGCTCTTCTTTGTGCTGAGCGGCGCGGAGCTGGAGCTCGGCGTGCTGTCGAGCGGTGCGGTCATCCTGATCGGCGTCGTCTATATCCTGACCCGTTCGGCGGGCAAATACATCGGTTCCTACGTCAGCTGTTCGGCGACGAACTGCGACCCCAAGGTCAAAAAGTATCTGGGCATCACGCTTCTGCCGCAGGCGGGCGTCGCGCTCGGCATGTGCGTGACCGCGGCAAAGCTCGGAACGACCGACGGCGTGCTGATCAAGAACATCGTCCTGTTCAGCGTGCTGATCTATGAGCTTGTCGGGCCGCTGCTCACCAAGTGGGCGCTCACCAAGGCGGGCGACATCCGCCCGTCCGGCGAGAACGTGCACGACCGAAGGGTGAAAAGGTACAAGGAAGCTCTGGAGCAGAATACGGTTTCCGAAGCCGGCCGCAAGCAGGCGCAGCGCAACATCGAGCGTCGGAAGAAGCAAGTCGAAAAAAAGAGCTGACCGTTCCAAAAGCCACAAACGACCGTCGTCCGACGGTCGTTTTTTTCAGCAGCGAGCGGCCCTGCCAAGGTCCGCCTTCCGATTCTGTCCGAACTGCACACTCTCATCCGGTAAAACAGTCCGCGCGTAAAGTTCATCGGATTCAGCGACGTCTTGAAGCGCGCGTTTGCAGCAAGGACTCACAGCCGGAGGCATCCCTCGGTTTTTCGGGTGATCCGTGACTTCTATACCGAGATGGTGAGAAGGATCGAGTCATCCTCTAAGACCGTTTGAGATTCGAGCCGCATACCGTGCTCGCGCAGGCCGTCCAGGACCTTGTGATAGGTATAATCCCGTACGTTGCAGCCGTATTCGCAGTTGAGCGATTCCAGCTCATCCATCAGCGCAGGCAGGTCGCGGACCTTCTGCGTCTCCATTCGGTACGGCTCGGTTTCGGACGAACGAAAATAACGCAGCACGCCGGCTTCGGTCCTGACCGTAAACGCATCCTCCCCGGTCTTCTGTACCGTCAGCCCATGCGCCGTCAGCGTCTCCTTGAGAAGCGTTTCATCCGCAAAGCGGGTGGTCAGCACCGGCAGCTTTGAAGGCGCGTGCTGCGCCTGATTGAGCAGCAGCCCGAGCGCGGTCGACGACGTCGATATGCTCATCGCAACGACGAGCGGACAAAGAATGATACTCAGCGACATAACTCCTCCTTATTGAAAATCCAGTGCGCGTGCGTTTTGCGCGGGTGTGAAGGCTTCCCCGGGGAACGTCGACGCCGGTTCGGTCTCCCCGTGCGCGGCGGCGGGCACCGCATGCGCGGCCGCCCAGCTTCGCAGCGCACGGATCTGATCCGCCTGCACCACGGACAACGGAACGGTCTCACGGATCGCCTGTTCGAGATCCCGGAAGCGCAATCCACGTTCCTCGAAAAATGCTTCGTACAGCGCGGACAGCACGACCTGTTCGATCTCCGCGCCGGAAAAACCCTCGGTCATCTCGGCCAGCTCCGCGATCGTCTCGTTATCCGCGTGAAGCTCATGCACGACGGCATCCGTCTGCATCCTTGCGCGAAGGTGCAGGCGAAAGATCTGTTCCCGCTCGCGCCGATTGGGCAGGTCCACGAAGAACACCTCATCGAATCGCCCCTTGCGCAGAAGCTCGGGCGGCAGTCCCGCAATGCTGTTCGCGGTCGCAATCACGAAGACCGGCGCGGTTTTCTCCTGCATCCACGTCAGAAAGGTCCCGAAAACACGTGCAGTCGTGCCGGAATCGCCCGACGAGCCCGTGCCGGAAAACCCTTTTTCGATCTCGTCCACCCACAGCACGGACGGTGCGACCGCCTCCGCCGTGCGGATCGCCTTGCGCATGTTCTCCTCGCTGCTGCCGACGATCCCGCCGAAGATCCGACCGACGTCCAGCTTCAGAAGCGGCAGGTTCCAGATGCCGCTCATTGCCTTTGCCGTCAAGCTCTTTCCGCAGCCCGGCACGCCGGTGATCAGAACGCCCTTCGGCGCCGGAAGATGATACGCGCCGGCGCGCTCCTGCCACGACCTGCTGCGCTTGACCAGCCAGAGTTTGAGCCGTTCCAGGCCGCCGATGTCCTCCAGCCCGAGATCGCTGTGCACGAACTCAAGAATGCCGCTTTTCTTGACGATCTGATTCTTCTCATCCTGAATGACCGATAGCGCGTCGCGGTTCAACCCCCTGCTTTTGATGATCGCGCGGCAGAAAGCGTTTTCCGCTTCCTGTGCTGTCAGTCCGAGCGAGGCGCGGATCAGCTCACCGCGCTCGTCCGCGCTGAGACTGACCGCGTCGGGCGCAAGTCCTTCGACAAGCTCGGAAAGCGTCTGCTCGAGCTCCGAAGCGTCCGGCAGATCGAAATCCAGCACCGAGATGTCTTTTTCAAGATCGGGCGGGATCACCATGCGCGGGCTCAAAAACACGATCGTCTTGCGGTTCTGCTTGAGCTGCGGCAGCAGGTCCCTGAGCCGCCGGATCACTGCGTAATCCGGATGCGTTCCGCGGTCCGCGCCGAAGAACACGTGAAAGTCCTTCAGAATAAAGATCGCCGGCTCCTTGCAGCGGGCAACGTACTCGAGCGCGGCAAGCGGCGCGCTGCTGCTCTGCATCTTTTCGCCGTCCGAAAAGCCGACCGTCTGCGTCCACGTAAGCACCTTGCGGTGCGTCCGGATCAGACACGGATCCTCCGCCGCGCGCAGGATTGTCCGTACGACCCTGTCCTCCTCGTAGCTCGGAATGCAGAGCATCGGAAACCCGGCGTTGATAAAATCGGAAAACCGAGTACGAAAATCTTTTTCAGACACAGATAGCCGCCTCCTTTTTTGATGCTGAAAGAAACTGCCGTTCAAGCGCCGGAAAATCGCCCATGCCGTTCAGAAACAGAACGCCGTCCCTGTCGATCCGGCATTCGACGCAGTTCCGATACCGCTCCATCTCCCCGGGCGTGATGCGCTGCGTCAAAAAATGCATCTGCTGATTGTCCGAGCCGATCATCGGGCGAGAGAAGCTGCGCTGCTCCGCGCGGTACGGACCGTCGATCAGAAGATCGGTCTCCAACAGCAGCTTCATATGATCCGGATCGCCGTCAAGCACGAGATCGGCGAGCGTATAGCCGGAAAAGCACAGTACCGAGAGCCCCATTCCGTGCGCGGCTTCGGCGACGCGGCTGAGCGCGCTCGCCTGCAGAAACGGCTCGCCGCCGAGAAACGTGATCCCGTCGATCTCCGTACGGACCGCTTTGATCGCGCCGATCAGGTCGGAAACGGACATTGGCGTTCCGCCGTCGCGCGGCCAGAGATGCTTTGCGTAACACCCGGGACAATGCAGGTCGCATCCCTGCGTCCAGATCGCGAACCGGGTCCCCGGTCCCTCGGCGCGCGTTTTCGGGATAACGCGGGCAATGCGAATCATAGGTCGATCCTCCTGCGCGATTCCCCTGCGACCGATGTGGCAAACGCCGCGCTTTCTTCGGCGCCTTCGCCCGACGCCGAAAGCATGACGTTCTCCAGGATCCTCGCAGCGCGATGCGGTTTGACGGAGAGCACGTCGATCAGCTCCTCCGCGGAACGGATCTCCCCGTGCGCATCGCGGTACCTGAGAACGCGCGCCGCCGCATCGGACGTCATGCCGGGGATCGCGTTCAGCTCGGGTGCGCTGCATCCGTTGAGGTCTGTCGGCTCCCGCTGCGGCTGCGGATCAATGGGATCCGGCGTCACGAATCCGCCGCCCGCGGCTGCCATTGCCGGAACGGCGCCGAGCGACAGGAACCGTTTGGTCAGACGGATCTCCCGGTCGATGCCCGAGCGGCATCCGCCGAGCGCTTCGGCGCGTCCGCGCAGCGCTTCCCGGTGATACATGCTCCCGAGCATAATGCCGAAACACCACAGAAGATAGAATCCGTTCTGCTGCATAATGCCGCGGAGCCCGCTGCCTGCGTACCGGCCGCCGAGAAAAATGACCAGCGGATCGTACAGACTATACCCATCGTTACGGGTTCCCGCATAGTACAGCAGGATCATCGGGACCGCGAACAGGACGACGCCGCCCAGGTGGAGCAATCCGGCACGGATCATCCGCCTGTTCCTTGCACCGGTCCCGCCAACAACCAGTCCGAGCCCGCCGATACAGGGCAGCAGCGTCAAAAACTGCCACAGGCTGTTGCGAAACCGCCATTTCGCATCCGCAACGGACGGATGCGCCGCCGTATCCCGAAGCCACGCTGCGGCGGAAGCCTCCGTCGCTTCCGGGCGCATCATCACGGACAGCAGGTACGAAACGAGCGGCGAGACGGACAGGCAGCACCGCATCGCCGACACGAGCACGAACAGCACGGCGCGCGGCGCGCCGCTTTCAACGGTCATAATCAGCCGGGTCGGCGCCGTGTCCAGATACATATACATCGAGTATTCGTGAAACGTCAGCAGCAGGCAGGCTGCGCTGATGCAAAGCAGCGCGATACAGATCCTTCGCACGCGGCGATTCCCCGTGATCCGCGCGGCGTACAGCGGCGCGGCATAGCCGAACACCGGTACAAGGCACCACAGCATCCACAGCGAAAGACGCAGGCGCTTCCTGCGCGGCAGGCGCTGCGCTTCGCCCTCAGGACGATAGGGATAGACCGCCTCGCGGAGGTACCGTACGTATCCCGGAATACAGACGGCGGTGTGGATCGTGCAGCCGAGGTACAGCAGTGTGCGCAGCACCGGCAGCAGGACCTCCCCGTAGCCGATCACGCTTCGCATCACGACGTTTTCGATTTCGTACATGCCCGTCATCCGGCCGGTCCCGCCAAACCAAAACAGAAAGAGCGAGCATTCCACCGGCATGGTGCTCGACACGGAATGCCGGTAAAACGACAGCTCCGCAGCGCGGTACAGCAGATACACCAAAAGCAGGACCGCGCTCGCTCCGGCATAGATACGGGCAAAACGTGCGTAACGCTCGCGTCCCGACCGCTTCGCCATCAGCAGAAATCCGAAAAAGCCGAAGAACGGCAGCAGCGCCGCCGCCGGACAGACAGCGTCGCCGAACGGCACGCGCGGTTTTGCGTTCGTCCCATTTACATGCTGCATACCGTTTCCTCCTCCTGTTCTGCGATCTTTTGGCACTCCGTCTCCAGATACTCCTTCGTAAACGCGGAATCGACAGAGACCGCGTCGGTCAACTGCTCCAGGATCCGCACGTAAGACAGACACGCCGTGCCCTTGATGCCGCTCGTCCGCGCATTGATCTGACCGGTCGGCGTGATTTTCATGATGATCCGTTTCATACCTGTCAATCTCCTTTCTATCATCTTTCGGATCTTATCCATAGGATAGCGTACGCGCGCTGTGATTTTGTTTTCGCAACAAAAAAGAGCCCCGAAGGGCTCCGGCGGGAAGGATTGTGCTCAACGCGTTTCCGCAATCTCCTTCTCCGCGCGGCTGTAGTACGGTCCGAGCGTCTCGGCGATCGTCGACAGGACGGAAAAGCGGTTCATCACGCCGACGAACGCTCCGTGCACCCAAAGGATCAGCACGGCGGCAACGGTGAGCGATCGAATCAGCGACACGACGCCTCCGGCTGTCTGTACACCGTCTTCGGCGAGTACGCCGCTGAGCAGTGCGAACACAGCGATCAGAACGGCGTTGGCGATCAGCAGCGCCACGCCTTTTCCGAGCAGATCACGACGCTTTGCGCGCGCGCCGCCCAAAAAGAGACCGAGCCCGCCGAACAGCGGGATCCACGTCCAGATCTGCCAACGGCTGTTCTCCGCGCGCCACCTCCGATCGTTCAGATTCGGATAGGCAGAATAGAGCGGTGCGCGCAGACGGCACTCCTGCTCAAAAAAGTGCGGATACGCAAGCATCGTTTCATTGAGATGCCAGACAAACAGGAACAGAAGCAGCAGCAGACAGATAATTACGCCGGCCTCCGAGACGATTATCGCAATTCGTTCATAACGATAAAGGCCCAGATAATCAGGCGACAGGATCAGCGACCACAGAAAGAGCAGCAGCAGGCAGGTGACGACACGGGATGCGATACCAAGCACGACAAGGCTGCGGCGTTTGGTTCGTCTGCCGATCCGTATGCCGGCGTAACCGAACACCCGCGGGAGAACGCCGAGCACACGCCAGCAGAAAAGGCCTTTCCCCGCCTTTCGTTCCTCCTCGGTGAGTACAATCGGCGGGTGCTGCCGCAGATACGCCGCGCGATAGCGCAGGTAATCCTTTCGGATGACAACGGCATAGATCGCGCGGGCACCGTACAGCACGCCCCACAGGATCCAGGCAACCAAAACGAAGCCCGTCACGGTGTTGTACTTTCCGTTCCACAGGTATGTGCTGTTCAGATAATAATTCACACCGGAAGCAACGCTCAGCGTAAGAGTGATCAGCAGAAACAGAAGCACAAGCAGGGTCCCGACAAGAAAGACCGTGCCGACGCGGGAAAACCGCTTCCGCCCGGTACGGCGGGTCATTTCAAAAGGAAAGACCAGCCCCGCAACCGGGATCAGCGTCATCCACGGCAGCCGGTCCGGCTTTTCGATCGGCTGCGGCGCGGGCGTCCTTTCCGCAAGGGCTGCCTCCATTGCGTCCGCCATCTCGCGCACGCTCCGATACCGATCCTTTGCCTGCACGCTAAGCCCGCGCATCAGAACCGCCTCCGCCGCTGCGGGAATGTGCACGCCGAGCTCGGACGGCTTTTTTACCTCATCCAGCAGGATGCGCTGCAGGGAATCGTCCGGCGGAAAACCGGCAAGCATGTGATACATCGTCGCGGAAAGCGCGTATACGTCCGTCCACGGCCCCAGCTCACCGCGACTCCGATACTGCTCCTCCGGTGAATAGCCGGGCTTCAGGCAAATGGAACGGGAAGCGTCCAGCGAGGTGTCGATCTCACGCGATGCGCCGAAATCCAAGAGCTTTGCCGCGCCGTTCGGCAGGATGCGGATATTGGAGGGGCTGATGTCGCGATGGATCAATCCGTGATCGTGCAGGACCGACAGCGATTCCATGATCGGCCTGAGCAGCGCGAGCGTTTCCCCGAAGGACAGCGTGCCCCGCTGCCCGAGAACGTCTCCGAGATCCTGTCCGTCAAGGTATTCCATGACGATATACGCCGTGCGGTTTTCTTCGAAAAAATTGGTAACGGAGATGATATTCGGATCCTGTTGGAACTGCGCCAGCGTCCGTGCCTCGTTCAGAAACGCCTCCTTGCCTTTTTCGAAGGCGATCTCCGTCTTTCCCGCGGGTACGGTGATCTCGCCGGATTCCTTCTGATGCCGCGTCACCAACGCCCGCGGGAAGTATTCCTTCACCGCGACGCGCATCCGCAGCGTTTCGTCCCGCGCTTCATAGGTGATCCCGAAGCCGCCTTCTCCAAGCACGCGAACCAGCCGGTACCGGTTTGCAAGCAGGGTATCGGGCGGAAGCTGATGCGGCAGCATTGTCTGCACAGATCCTGTCATTTCTTACTCCTTGCGTCGTTGATGAGCTTTTCAAAATCCTCGCGATAGCTGCTCGAGAGATTGTACACGCGATATAAATAGAAGTTTTCCTCCTCCATCGCGCGATTGGTGACCTCTTCCATCAGAAACTCCGTCGGGTCGTCCGCCTCAAGATAGCCGAGCACGAACGAGTCGAACTCGTCCTCCGGCCGCAGCGGCGGAAACCCGCAGGAACGCAGCACGGCGTTCAGGCGATCCTCACAGATCGCGTTCTCCGCGGACAGATCCGAATCGTTCCCGAAAAACAGCAGAAAACAGATCAGCGTCGTGCGGTCGAGATCCAGTTCACCCTTGATGTACTTACGGATCGCGTTCTCACCGGAACGGTTGCGCTGATATCCGCGATCGGAGCCGGACAGCGCGTAGACGCGGTCCATTTCATCCTCGCGGGCCTCGGCCTCCGCCTGCTTTTCCCGCAGGATCGTCGTATCGTCAAGTCCGGCAAAGCGTTTCGGCTCGCTCCTGCGCAGCGATTCCGCAAGCCGCTTTCTTTCTTTAGAAGGAAGCGATTCCAGGCTGCCGCAGGTTTCGATCAGAACGTCCATCCAGTCGGAGGATACGTATTCGAAATAATAGTAGTTGAACGCGTCGAAGATGCCGCCGCAGGAGACGTCCGTTTGCATCAAAAAGGCGCGGATCTCATCGAGCGTCATTTTTTTGCGTTTCAGCGTCTGCACGCCCTTGAACATGGTCAGAAGCGCGTAAGCGTCCTCTGCCGCCGCGCCCTTTTGCACGGCCTTCAAAAACGCCTCGATCTTTGTCAGAAGATCGTAATACAGGTATTTGCAGAAATAGTAGCGCGTCTTCTCGCGGACCGGGCTGAACGCGCGGATGTTCTCCTCTAAAAACGCTTCGAAGCCCCCGCCGCCGGACGCTGCCTCCAAAAGACGGCGCTGCATCCGCTGCGTGACCTGCGCGGTCTCGAACGCCATACCGGCTTCGTCGGAGTTGGCGGCAAGATACGCTTTCAGGTCCTGCATGCTGATCGTGCGATTCCCGAAAAAACGGTCCTCAAGCGTCCGGGTGTGGAGAAACGCCCCGCACCAATCCTTGAGCTCCCGCCATTGCGTATAGGACAGACCGTTGTGAAACGCATAGATCAGCGACGCTTCCCATGTCGAGCGTGCGTACAGCTGCGCGCAGCCGGCGGCCAGCAGCTTTTCGTTGAGTTCCTTCAGCGTGAGCCGCTTGACGAATCCGAGCGCAATGATCCGATACCGCACCGGAACGCGCATGACCTTGCGCGGATCCAGCGTCATGCTTTCGGAAAGAAGCACGTCCGCGTCGGCGCTTTGCGTCAGCTCGTTGATCAAAATATCCAGTGCCGAAGCCCCTGCCATACCGTTTGCTCTCCTCCGTTTGATACGGTTTCAGTATACCACGACGGCAGAGGTTTGTAAATTGAGAATCCCGAAAACAAAACCGCAATCCGACCGTGTTAAGATGCAGACAACAAAACAAGAGAGGAGAACACCCCCATGAAAAAGATCGTTTCCATCCTGATCGCAGCCGTCATCGCTCTGTCGATCGTCATCCTTCCCATTTCCGCCAACGCGGATTCCACACACGTCTACAGCGCAAAAAGCATCGTGACGCTTGCCAAGAAGCAGTACGGCAAGTCCTACGTGAAGGGCACGCAGGGTCCGAAGACCTTCGACTGCATCGGCCTCATCTGCTACGTCTTCAAGCAGTACAAGATCAGCATCCCGTTTACCACGAGCGCGTTCAACAAAAACAAGCTCTCCAAGGTCGGCGTTCGGATCGACCGAAAGGATCTCAAGCCCGGCGACGTCGTTTGCTTCGGCAGCGCAACGAACATCACCCACGTCGGTATCTACGTCGGCAAGGGTATCATGATCAACGCGATGAACGCAAAGGCGGGCGTAAAGTACTGCTTCATCGACCGGCAGGCGTACAACGCCAATCCCGCGAAGAATACCAAGAACGGCAAGACCGTGAAGATCGACGGCAAGTCGTATACGCTCGGCTACTTCACCAAGTCCTTCTGCTACGGCGTCCGCATCTACGGCGCAGACTTCAGCGCTTCGATCGTCGGCGACACGGAAATCCCCTTTACCGGCTCCGCCGTGACCCCGCCTGTCAAAGTGACCTTCGGCTCCGCAACGCTTGCGGAGGGCGTCGACTACACCGTTTCCTACCGCAACAACACCGCGATCGGCGACGCGGTCGCCTGCATCACCGGCAAGGGTCGCTACCGGGGCGTCAGCACCGAGGTTTCGTTCCGCATCACCGGTCTCATCCAATTGCCGTTCCTTTCGAGCATCGAACTCAAAAACGCGATCCTTCCCTCCGGCACGCTCGCCAAGGGCAAAGCCTTTACCGTCAGCGGTCATCTGACCGCAAACGCCCCGATCACCTGGGTGCAGATGGACGTCTTTGATCAGAACGGAACCGTTGTCCTCTCGACCGACGCGCGTCCGGATTCCAAAGAGATGTCGATCTATTATCTGGATCGCGAACTGTACTTCTCGAAGCTCCCCGAAGGCACATATACCTACCGCCTGGAGGCGTATACGAACAGCTGTAAAAACACCTGGGAAGGATCCTTCCGCATCCTGACCTCCGACGTGACCGGGAGCGGTCTCAACTATCCCTCCGGCACGCTGACGCAGGGCAAGACCTTCTCCGTCAAGGGCACGGTCAAGTCCGCTGCGAAGATCAAAAAGGTCACCCTCTCCGTCTTCAGCATCGACGGCAAGAAGATGTTTGAAGCAAGCGCGAACCCGAACGCAAAGACCTTCGACGTACATTCCCTCGACGCCAAGATGGCGTTCCGTACGCTGCAGGCAGGTGTCTACGTTTACCGTGTCGCGGTCACCGATCAGAACGGAACGGTCAGCTATCAGGTCTCGCACTCGTTCACCGTTCGCTGACGCAATCGACAGGATTGAAAAGGGCGAAGCGTACGCTTCGCCCTTTTTCTGTCCGGAGGGATCGACGCCGGTACGTCCCGTTCCGTACGGTCATAAAAACACATGCCTTAAAGATGCGGCAGCGCCTCCGAACCCCATCGGTCCGGAGGCGCCGTCCCTTATCTTTGCCTCAATGATTCTTGTAAAGCTCATAGCAGTCGTGTCCCGGTCCGGATGCTTGACCAGAGAATAGCCGATGTAGCCGTTTGCCTTTTTCAGCGTCGTAAACACCGTGCAGCCGTGCTTTTCATAGAACGGCCTCGCCATAAAGCTCGCGGTGCCGATCCGGTCGGCGGGAAGTTCCGCCGCCCGGTTGTCGTACGCTTACAGTTTTTTGCAGATGATATCGTCCATGATAAGACAGCCGTCGCCGAACTTCACTTTCAGGAAGCCGCCTTTTCTGCCGAACTCGTTTTCGCCGAGCGGATAGAGCCGGAACGGGAATTCTCCCTGCTCGTCGTAGTCATCGTCGTCGATGATCGCCTTCGCCCACAGCTCTCCGTCCTTTTCATACACCTCGTCGATCACGAACCCTTCGTCCTCGGGATGCTCGTACTTGCCGCAGAACTCCGGCCATTTGCTCTTGTCCGGGTCCTTGATCATCAGATCCTCGATGCAGACGACGGGCTCCGGCTCCTCATCTCTTATGACCGCTTCCATGCCATCCCAGAAGCTCTCGAACACTCTGGCGTCTTCAACATCGTGGCAGTTCATAATGACGAGCACTTTGTCCGCGTCAACGAAACGCTCGAACCACGTTTCGAGCCCGGGCATACCGCCCGCGTGGCGAACGATAAGCCCTGATTCCGGTTCGGTTTTGAAACACCATCCGAAGCCATAGCCGTCGTTGTCCTCATCTGCTCTGGCAATGTCGCCGTTGTTGAGCGGCATCGGGGCGTACATGATGTTCTGCTCCTCGCGTGTCAGCACCGTTTCTTTGCGCAGCGCTCTGTCCCAGGCGAGCATATCGAATACGGTGGTATACAGATAGTCGCAGCCGTTCATGCCGTCCGAACCGACCACATAACGCCTCGTATGTTCCGAGAGATCCGAGGGAACGAGTTTTCCGTCCTCCAAAACCATATTGCGGGTAAAGCGGTCGGAGGGTCTTCCGTCCCGGCGGGTATGGTAGATCCCGGAATCCTTCATGCCGGCGGGCTCGAATACGTATTTTTTCATAAAGTCCTCGAACTTCATGCCGGAGACCTTTTCCACCGCGTTGGCAAGCAGCATGTAGCCGACGTCGGAATACTCGTACGTTTCGCCCGGCGCGCAGGCGGCGTCCTCTTCGGTTTCGCGGATCAGGTCGATGATCTCGCAATTTTCCGGGATCCTGTTTTCTTCGTCAAGCACCGGTCCGACCAGTTCTTCCACGTCAAAATCGGGCATGCCGCTCGTGTGCGTCAGAAGATGCCGGATCGTAACGCCCTCATAGGGGTACTCCGGGAAATACTTCGCGTATTCGTCGTCGAGCCCCAGCTTGCCTTCGCGAACCAGCAGCATGATCGCCGTTGCCGTGAACATCTTGGTGACGGACGCCATTTCAAAGATGCTGTCCTCCCGCATGGGCAGGGTGTTTTCTGCATCGACCCAGCCGAATGCGCCTTTGCTGATAATCTCGCCCTTTTCCGCATACAGCCACGCGCCGTTGAAGCCGCCCTTTTCGTATGCCGCGCGGGCAAGGTTTTCCATCGTTGTTTTCTGATCCATACTGTCCTCCGTATTTTTCAATCTGTTATTTGTGTCTTACAGTTTCCTGCAGGTGAAATCGTCGTACTGCAAGTGTCCGTCGGCGAATTTCACCTTCAGCAGGCCGTCCTTTCTGCCGAATTCGTTTTCGCCGATGAGGTAGAGGCGGAAGGTCAGCGGGTCGCCGTCGTCATCGATCGCGTTGACATGCAGCTCGCCGTCCTTCATAAAGACCTCGTCGACGATGCACTCGGCGTCTTCCGGATGCTCGTATTTGCCGCAAAAGCTCTCCCACTGCGACTTGTCCGGGTCGCGGATCGCAATGTCCTCGATACAGACGACGGGCTCCGGCTCCTTGCCGTGCATGATCGCGCGCATTCCGCTCTCAAAGCTCAGAAACGCACGGATGTCCGTATCCTCCCTGTTGCAGAGGATTACCAGCGTTCTGTCCGCGTCGATCATCCGCTCGAACCGGGTGCAGACGCCCGGCATGCCGCCGGTGTGACTGACGACAAGCCCGTCCCCCTCGTCGCGTCCGATGAGCCAGCCGAAGCCGTAGCCAAAGTCCTCCCCGTCCACGTGAATCACGGCGTCCTCTCCGCTGTTCAGCTTTCCGGGGGTATATGCGAGCTTCAGCTCTTCCGGCGTGAGGATCCTGCCCTCGCGCAGCGCCCGATCCCATTTGAGCATGTCGAAGATATCGGTATACACGTAGTCGTCGCCGTTCAGTCCGTCGAAGGCAGCCACGTCGCCGACCTCGTCGGAGTCCACGTCCGCGACCCATCTGCCGTCCTCAAACACCGTCGCCTGCGCATACTTCTCAAACGGAACGCCGTCCCTGCGGATATGGCAGCAGCGGGTGGAGGTCATGCCGGCCGGTTCAAAGATGTTCTTTTGCAGGAACGCCTCATAGGGAACGCCGGACAGCCGCTCCGTGAGAAGCGCCAGCAGGTTGTAGCCGGTGTTGGAGTATTCCAACCCCTCGCCGGGGGCAAAGTACGGCTTCGCCTCGGTTTCCTGAAGGAAGCGCAGGATCTCGTCGTTGCCGGGGACCCGCTTTTCTTTCTCCCAGATATTCGTGAACCAATCCGCGTCGTCAAAGTAATCGGGGATGCCGCTCGTGTGGTTCAGAAGATTCCGGACCGTCGCGCCTTCATACGCGGTCAACTCCGGAAAGTACCGAGTGATCCTGTCGTCAAGCCCCAGCTTGCCTTCGCGAACCAGCAGCATGACCGCCGCCGCCGTGAACGCCTTGCTGACCGAAGCCAGCTGAAAGATCGAATCCTCCGTGATCGGCGTCGTGTTTTCGGGATCCCGGAACCCGAAAGCGCCCGCGCTTACGATCTCGCCCTTTTCCGCATACAGCCATGTCCCGTTGAACCCGCCCTTTTCGTATGCCGCGCGGGCAAGGTTTTCCATCGTTGTTTTCTGATCCATACTGTTTTCCTCCGTAATGATCCTTGTTTTTGATTACAGCAGATGCTTCTTGACGATATCGAAGATCGTCTGATACTGATTGAATTCCGCTTCGTCGTTCGCTTCGTTATCTGCGGCTTCGGCGGTCTCGTCCCGGTCCTCATCTTCCTCGTCGTCCGAATTGCAGCAGGTCAGCATGAGGAAATACGTCCGCTTGCCCGCGGGATGCAGCACGTAGTTCAGGCAGTAGTAGGAATTGGTCTCGCCGCCGTGGCAGACAAGATCGTACTTCTCAGAATTCTCCCAGCCGCAGCCATAGCCGTCGACGAAATCCAGAATGCCGTCCATCGACGCGCGATTTACGAGCCGTCCGTTGAAGAACGCACGGTCGAATTTCAAAAGATCGACGGCGTTTTCATGGACGTCGCCCGCGCCGCGCGCGATCTCGTATTCCATCATGTAGCCTTCCTCGCCCTCCGGCACGCTCGTAACGTCGCCGAACGTCGTCGCGGAGGACCGTTTCATGCCGAGCGGGCGGAATATCCGCTCCTCCGCGTTCTCCCTGTAGGACTTTCCCGTGAGTTGTTCGACGATCATGGCAAGCAGCACATAGTTCGTGTTGCTGTATTCCATCTTCGAGCCCGGCTCGAACGTGAGATCGCACGCTTTCAGCCGCCCGAGGAAGATCTCGTCGGTGATCTCGCCGCGGTCCAGCGCTTCGACCGTTTCTTCGTCTCCGAAAAAGACTTCGGCGTCGTTGGCAAAATCGACGATGCCCGAGCGCATGTGCAGAAGATCGAAGACCGTCATTTCGCCCGCTTTCGCATAGTCCGGGAAGAACTTTGTGACCTTGTCGTTAAGCGTCAGTCTGCCCTCCTCGATCAGCTTGAAGATCAGCACCGCGGTGTGCATCTTGGTGAGCGAGCCGATCTCGAACGTCGAAAGCGGCGTGACCGTCTCGCCGTTCCGATCCTTCGACCGCGCACCGCAGGCAAAGACCACGTCCTCGTCCGTCGCGATCAGGATGCTCGCGCGAATCTCCTGCTCCCGCACGGTTTCGATGAGCTCCTTAACGCACGCCGCATAGTCCGGCTTTTCGGAAAACCACATGTTTTCATCGGCATAGCCGAGCGCCGCCGCGCCGTTTTGCGCGATCAGTTCTTTGGCTGCGTTTTCACAGATTGTATGTTCCATAAGCTTCTCCTTTTGTTCTTTGTATTTCTTTTCCAATTCTGTCGGTCAGGGGCAGCACCGCGACGTCCTCGGCGTCCTCCTCGTCGTCGCAGTCCTTCTCCCCGGTCGGAATAAAGCCGAACGACGTATACAGATGCTTTGCGGCTTCGTTGTTCGGTTCGTAGGTCGTGGAAAACCGTTCGGACGGTCCGTCCGGGAACGTCAGCACCCAATCCAGCAGCAGATGCAGAGCGTCCCTGCCGTAACCGCGTCTCTGATACTGCTGTCCGATCATGAACCGCCACAAAAGATAGCATTTGTTGACGGACTCCGGGCTTCCCTCCTCTTCGACGTCATGTCCGATCATCGCAAAACCGACCGGCGTATCTCCGTCGATGATGCCGAAGCACTGTACGAACTGACCGTTACTCAGACGCGCATACGCCTCCGCCATGCTGAAGCGGTTCGACGCCACGAACTGTTTCTGTTCCTCGCTCACCTCGAGATCGTACAGAGCGAGAAAGTTATCTGCATTGATCTTTTCGAGATGCAGGTTTTTATTCTTTAATTCATATCCCTTCATGTTCATTCTCTTTTATCCACGTAAATATTCATATAAAAAGCGGACCGGGCAAAGAACTGCCGGTCCGCGGTCGATTTGTATGAAAAAGCAGAATGCTCCTGCACGCAATCAGACGACGGCGTATTCCGCTTCCGCTGTCCGGAAGCAAAACACCCTTCGGGTTCGGCTATGCTCTTTGTCGCTAAATGCTCTGTATGCAGCTTTTTTCGGATAGGGAAACCATGCGTCGGTCACAAATCACGCCATGCGGGCGATTCGCTTTCACGGCTCTGGTTCCTTTGTCTGAAATTCCGGCTGCACGCCGTCAATGTCGTTCGGCATGACGTACAGATCACTATGCGGTAAAGATCATGGGTCGACTTCCTTTTCTGATTTTCCGCGCGCCCTTCGGGATCGCGCTGCAGGCTCATTCAGCCCTGCATCGTATTATAAACGATGCCTTACGATTTTGCAATAGCGGAATGCAAATCGTTCATCACATTTTCCAGCTCCTCCGGCTGCAGTTTCAAAACGGCTCGGTCGAAGGTGAAAAGGCCGTTCGTTTCGTCCTCCACGTCGGAAACCTGCGTGTAGATCGCGCCGCTCAGCCCCTCCCGGATCAGCGGGACCAGGCTTCGATACAGCTCTCGCAGCGCCTGCACGTATGCTTCGCGCGTATCGAATTTTTTGTAGCCGTAGGTCTTGTCCGGATTATAGCTGTGCTCCGGGACCTTCCAAACAAAACCGCCGAATTCGGAGAGCAGCTGCGGCTTGTTTTCCTTTCCGAGATGCAGCTTGTCAAAATAGATATGCAGACTGTCCGCGTCGGAACAATGCTGATGAAACCAGCCGGAGGTGCTGTCGATCCATCGGCTCGGATCAAGCGCTTTCAGCTTTGTGTACGCGTCGTCTGCGCAGAACTGCCCCCAGCCCTCGTTGAAGATCGTCCAAAGGCAGATGCTCGGGTGATTCCCAAGATGCCGGACGGTCGCTTCCATGCTGTCGAGAAAAATGCGCCGCGTTTCGGGATCGGAGTTCAGGCGTTTGTCGCGCCGTTTTTGGAAATGCAGCGTCGGAAGCACCGTGTCCCGCACATAGCGGTATACGCCGTTGTTGACCATATCCTGAAAGACGATCATGCCCAGCCGGTCGCAGTCGTAATAGAACCGTTCCGGCTCGATCTTGATATGCTTGCGCAGCGTGTTGAAGCCCAAAGACTTCATGGCAAGGATGTCTTTCTCAAACCCTTCGGGCGTCGCGGACGTATACAGCCCGTCGCTCCAGTAGCCCTGATCCAGAAGTCCGTTGAAGAAATACGGCTTGCCGTTCAGGCACAGGCGCGGAACGCCGCCGACCGTCTCGATCGAAAGCGTGCGCAGCGCAAAATAGGATCGCACCGTATCCGCGCCGCAGTGCAGCGTAAGCGGATACAGATACGGATCGTCCGGCGTCCACGGATGCGGATCGTCGATCGGGATCCTCGCGGTTCCGTTTTCGAGCGGAAACGTCCGATCGTTCAGCAGGACCGTGCCTGTCCCGACGCCGTCCGCCCGGATTTCGACCCAGTCCGGTCCGTTGGCGATGCGAAGCGATCGGATAAACTGCTCCGGCACCGGCTCCAGCCAGACCGTCTGCCAGACGCCCGAGCAGGGCGTGTACCACATGCCTCCGCGCTTTTGGGTTTGCTTGCCGTAGGGAAAACGCGGATCGAGATCGTTAACGGCGGTCACGCACAGCTCGTTTTCGCCGCTGCGCAGCGCGTCGGTGATGTCCGCCGAGAACGGAAGATAGCCGTTTTCATGCCGCGCGGCCTCGACGCCGTTGACGGTCACGACGGTCTTGCGCATCACGGCGCCGAAGTGCAGCAGGATACGCATGCCCCGCCAGTCCTCCGGCACGGAAAAAGTCCTCCGATAACGCAGCGGTTCTCCGATCTTCGGCTTTTGCCGCACGCCGGACAGCAGACTTTCCGGGCAAAAGGGCACGCGAATCGTCTGCGCGGCGTTTCCGAACGACAGCTCCCACGTTCCGTTCAGGCAAAGCCAGCGTTCGCGTCTCATCTGCGGTCTCGGATAGACGTTCCACGGAACGTCAGGAATCGTCGTGGCTTCCTTGGTATATAAATCCTGCATAGCGTTATCCTTTCGGCACGATTGTCCGCACGAGAAGCCCGATCAAAGCGATCGGGGGTACAATTCTGTGATCTTAAAGGGAGTTCCGTCCCCGGCTCATGAAAACAGTTTACCATATTATGAACAGAGCCGCAACGGAAAAGAAGCGCTCCCGGCGATGCTGTCGGGAGCGTTTCTCGATCGGGCGGTTATACCGTCTCCGTAAAGAAGCCGAAGGAATCCAGGGACCGGATCACACGCTCAAGATAGCTGTCGTCGATGATCGGCCACTTGAAGCCGAGCCGGAAGAGCGCGTTGACCGTGAAGCGGTGGTCGGCTTCGACCAGCGCAAGGTCGTCGCCCTCCTTATTGGAATAGGCGACCAGCGAGAGCACGGTCCGGCTCTCCTCCTCGTGCTTCGTGGCCTCGCTGAGCGTGTTCTTAAATTCCGCCTCCGAAACGGTACTGACGTCGAAGCCGTGCTGCCGTACGACCGCCATCAGATCCGCCATCGTGACCGAATGGTTGTTGTTCACGTGGAAGATGCTGAAGCGGCTGTCCGCGCCGGCGAGCGTCAGAACGGCGTTCGCAACGGAATCGATCGGCGAGAATTCCGCGGGCTGTTCAAGGATCGTGACCGGAACCTTTCTGAGCTGGATATACGCCCAGAGCGAGCGCATGAAGGCGTTCGTCTCGAAGTTGATCTGGAACTCGCCGTCCGTATGCCGGCCCATCAGGTTGCCGACGCGCAGGATCACCGCGTCGAGTCCGCGGTTCACGCGCGCGTTGAGGATCGCGCGCTCGGCGAGGAACTTGGTGCGGACATAGTCGTTGTCGACGTTCTGTCCGAAGTAGAGCATGTCCTCCCGGAGCTTTTGCAGGTTCTTTGTGCCGATCTCGCCGCCGACGCTGATCGTGGAGATCTGCACGAGACGCTTTTTGCTGCGCACGCAGAAATCGATCAGGTTTTCGACGCCGTGCACGTTGATCCGGTCGAGGATATCGTCCTTTGCGAAGTGCTTGACGCAGGCGGCGCAGTTGATGACGGTGTCGGCGTCCGCCGTTTCGAGCGCGGAGAGGCTCTCCGGCACAGTGATATCGCCGTCCACGCAGAAGATGCGCTTATTAAACAGCTCCGGCATCATCTCGCCGAAGTAGTACATCAGCATCGTCTTCATGCGTTTTTCCGCCGTTTCATAGCGGCCGCGGCGGATGAGACAGGTGATCTTTCCGTCCGTGTTTTTGAGGTATGCGTACAGCACGTGAACGCCGAGGAAGCCGGTCGCGCCGGTGAGGATGACGTTTCCGATCGGACGCGCGGAGATCTCGTCCACGCGGTCCATGGCGTTGACCTTGATCAGCTCGTTGATCGCGGTATAGTCGAAGTCCGCCGCCGCTTTGGATTTCTCATCCTTTCCCTGACCGACGATCACGCGGGCGAGCTCGCGCGCGGACGGGTTCGCAAACACATCCTTATAGACGATCGGATAGCCCTTGTTCATGGCAAACATCACGATCTCCGCCACGCTGATCGAGCTGCCGCCGATGTCGAAGAAGCTGTCCGTTGCGCTGACCCGCTCAAGTCCGAGGATCGACGCGTATTTCTCGCAGATCTCGCGTTCGAGAGGCGTCGCCGGCTCCACGAAGTCGCCGGTCTCCTCGCGCCGTTTCGGCTTCGGCAGCGCGCGCTTGTTGACCTTCTGATTCTGATTCAGCGGGATCGCGTCGAGCTGCATAAACGCTGCCGGGATCATGTAGGACGGCTTCTTTCCGC
This sequence comes from Christensenellales bacterium, assembly GCA_045114775.1. Classification (GTDB taxonomy): domain Bacteria; phylum Bacillota; class Clostridia; order Christensenellales; family CAG-138; genus UBA3792. The sequence goes on from JBGULC010000034.1 coordinate 56,732, forward strand.
GGATGAAATCGCTGAGACTGCCGAAGTCCACCGCCGCGTCCGAAACGACGTAGGCGGCGATGTATTTTCCGCCGAAGGCCTCGTCCTCGAACGCCTGCACGGTGACGTCGCGAATGCCGGGATAATCGCGGATCACGCCCTCGACCTCGGCAAGCTCGATGCGGAAGCCGCGGATCTTGACCTGACCGTCGTTTCTTCCGATGAAGTCGATCCTGCCGTCATTGAGACGCCGTACGACGTCGCCGGTGCGGAACACGCGGTCAAAGCCGGGAGTATTGCAGAACGGATTTTTCGTAAACACCGATGCGGTCCGCTCCGGAAGATTCAGATATCCGCGTCCGACGCCGCGGCCTGCGATCCAGAGCTCGCCCATCGCGCCGACCGGCATCTCGTGCCCGAAGCTGTCCGTGACGTAGAGCTTGTAGTTCGAAAGCGGCGATCCGATCGGAATGCGGTCATAGAGCCGGTCGACCGGCTGCGTCGTGGAAAAGATCGTGCACTCGGTCGGTCCGTAGCCGTTGGTCAGCGTATAGCCCTTCGGCGGCTGCAGCGGAACGAGCTTTTCGCCGCCGACGGACAGATGCCGAAGCGCTGCGTCCAAAATCTGCGAGGCGAACAGACGACCCATCTGCGTCGTCATAAAGACGTGCGTCACGCCGTTCTTTTTGTAGTATTCGTTCAGCAGCGGCAGGTCGATGCGCAGGTCTTCCGGCACGATGCACACCGCCGCGCCGGTCGTGAGCGCGGGGTACATGTCCATCATGTTCGCGTCGAAGCCGAAGCTGGCGTACGCCGCGACGACCGATTCCGGCGTCAATGCATAGTAGGTCCGGTACCAGTCGCAGAAGTTGACGAGATTTTTATGCGTCAGCATTACGCCCTTCGGCTTGCCTGTGGTGCCGGAGGTATAGAGCAGGATAAACAGGTTGTCGGGACTGAAACCGGTATCGACCGCGCCGCTTTCGGGAAGCGATGCGATATCCTTCAAAAGCAGCACGGGACCCTTGTAATCCGGCAGCAGGCCGATAAGCTCTTCGTCGGTGATCAGCAGCTTCGCATTCGCGTCGCCGATCATATACTGCAGACGCTCGGTGGGATAGCCCGGGTCGAGCGGCTGATACGCCGCGCCCGCCTTCAGCGCGCCGAGCGCGGTCACCGCCATGTATTCGCTGCGTGGGATCAGGACGGACACGACGTCCTCCGGTCCGATCCCGAGGCGTTTTGCATACGCCGCGATCCGGTCGGAAAGATCGTCGACCGTGCGGTAGGTCATGCGAACGTCGCCGCAGATCAGCGCGGTGCGGTCCGGATACTGCGCGGCGATCCGCCGGAACAGGGTCGCGATGTCGGTATCCTCGATCTCCTTTTCGGTCCGGTTGAACGCCGCAAGCCGTTCCTTGCCCTCTTCCGTCAGCAGCGAGATCGCGTCGAGCGGTTCATCCCGCAATAGCGCTTTGAACGCCTGCTCCAGGCTTTCGAGGATGGAGCGGATATCCCATTCTTCATAGTGCTCCGTCTCGTATTCGCAATCGATCCGAAAGCCCTCCTCCGTGTCGAACACAAAGAAGGTCAGCGGCGCTTTCCTGTCGTCCGGCTGGAGCGCGACCTGCTCCGTAGGCCGTCCGCCGACGGTAAACGCCCCGCCGATCGCGCCTTCATAGACGAACAGGATGTTTGCCTTGACGTCGAACGCGCGGGAGATCTCCGCGAACGAATAGATGTCGTGCGCCATGCTGTCGTTGAGCTGCCTGCCGATGCGCGAAACGAACGCGCTGCCGGTCTCTCCCTTTTTGAGATCGCAAACGACCGGAAGCGTGTGCACGAACATGCCGACGGCGTCCATCAGCCTTGCGTCGTTCCTGCCGTTGTAGACGGTGGTATAGACGCAGTCGCTGCGGGCGAGGAACTTCGCGAGCGTAAAGCCGAAGGCCGCGTTCCAGAGCGCGTTTGCCGTGGTCCGCGCGTTTTTCAGGAACCGTTCCGCGGCGGCGCGATCTACGGCGACGCGATGCGACAAAAGCCCGACGTCCGCAACCGCGTCGTTCTTATCGCGCACGGGCAGACAATCGGGGTCCAGACCGTCGAGCAGGGCGGTATAGTAAGCTTTCGCCTCCGCGTATGCCGGTCCCTTGCGAAGCGCTTCTTCCTCCAGCGCGTATTCAAAACCGGTAAAGCGTTCCGCTTTCGGCGCGCCGCCGCCGTAGGCAAGCTCAAGATCGCGCAGAAGCACCACGAGGGATTCTCCGTCAAAGACCAGATGATGCGCGTCAAAGAACAGATACAGGCTCGCGCCGTCCCGGATCAGCGCGGCGCGCACGAGCGGCTCCTCCGTCAGCCGGAACGGACGAACGAGTTCGGAAAAGCCAAGATGCAGGTCCGATCGGTCGAGGTCCGCGATTTCGATTCGGTCTCCGTCGTGCCGTTCGGCCATGACCTTGCCGGATTCGGAAACGGCAAGCCGCGTCAAAAGATACGGATGGGCGTCGATCGCAGCGGAAAGCGCTTCTTTCAGGCGGTCCGCATCGACCGAGGGATCGAGCTTCAGAAGCAGCGGGATGTTGTAAGCGGTCGAGTTCGGGCTTGCAAGGCATTCCACATAGACGCCCTGCTGTACGCTCGACAGCGGATAGGTCTCCGTTTCGCCGGTCTGCGCTTCCTTCGGCGCTTCGGCCGGGCGCTCCTGCTTTTCCGAAGGCGCGAGGACCGAAGCAAGCTTTCGGATCGTTTCGTACTGACGGAGTTCCGAGATCCGCATGTTGACGCCGAACGCTTCGCTCAGAGCCACGTTCAGCTTCAGTACGCCGACCGAGGTGAGGCCTGCGTCCAAAAGATTCGTGTCGATCCCGAAGCCCGAATGCCCGATCGCCTCCGCCGCAAGATCGAAGACCTTTTGCTGCGTTTCGTTCTCGGGCGGCGTTTCCTGCGTCTGCTGACGCTCGGGATAGGGCAGCGCCTTCTTATTGACTTTCTGGTTCTGGTTCAGCGGGATGCGTTCGATCTGCATCGTCACCGCCGGGACCATGTAGTCCGGTTTTTCGGACCGGATAAACGCGTTCAGCGCCGCGACGTCGACCGGCTCGTCGGCGACGACGTACGCCGCGATGAATTTGCCGCCGGACGGCTCCGTAAAGTCCGCAACGGTCGCGTCTTTGATCCCGTCAAAGCGGCGGATGACCTCCTCGACCTCCTTGAGCTCCACGCGGAAGCCGCGGATCTTGACCTGGCTGTCGCCGCGACCCACGAACTGCAGATTGCCGTCCATGAGAAAGCGCACGCGATCGCCGGTGCGATAGGCGCGTTCATAGCCCGGCGCCGTGCAGAACGGGTTTTTGACGTACGCCTTTTCGGTCTTTTCGGGATCGTTGAGGTATCCTGCGGTCACGTGCGGACCGGTGATCCAGAGCTCGCCCTTTGCGCCGGGCGGTACCAGGCGACCGGAACCGTCCACGACGTACAGCTTGACGTTGTCGACCGCATGTCCGATCGGGATATCCTCATACGGCCGGTCCACGGGGAACGCGGTGACCAGCACCGAACCCTCCGTCGGCCCGTACAGATTATAGAGCCGAAAATCCTTCGGCGGGTCGATCGGCACCAGCTTCTCTCCGGCGACCGAAAGCGTGCGGAGCGTCTTCGTGCCCTGCATGCGCAAAAACTGCGTGCCGACCTGCGTGGTCATGATGGAATTCGTGATCCCGTTTTCGTTGAAATAGCGCTGCAGCGCGAAGAGATCGAGCCGCAGCTCGTCCGGAATGATGTACAGCGCCGCGCCGGATGTGACGATGGGATAGGTGTCGAAAACATTGGCGTCGAAGCCGAAGCTCGCATAGACCGCGAACCGGCTGCCCTCTCCGAAGCGGAAGAAATCGCGTCCCCATGCGACGGTGACCATCGTGTTCGCGTGGCGGAACATAACGCCCTTCGGCTTTCCGGTCGAGCCGGAGGTGTACAGAACGATGAACAGATCCTCGGGCGACGGCGCCGTAAGCACGGTATCGTCGTCCGGAAGCGCCGGGATCGCGTCGGTCATCATCCGTTCGCCGGTAAAGTCGTCCGTGATGCGGTCCGTGAGCTCCTCCGTCGTGATCAGAAACGACGCGCCGGAATCCGAAAGCATCTGATTCAGACGCTCCATGGGGTACGAGGGATCCATCGGGAGGTATGCCGCGCCCGATTTCAGAACGCCCATCGAGCAGATCAGCATGTATTCGCACCGCGGGATCATGATCCCGACGATGCTGCCGCGTCCTACGCCGCGCTTCACAAGATGCTTTGCAAGGCGCTCGGTCAGCCCGTCGATCTCGCGGTAGGTGAAGCGCCTGTCGAGATACACGAGGCATTCCGCGTCCGGGGTTTTCTGCGCCTGCATCCGGAACAGATCGACCACGGTATGCGTCGTGTCGTATTCCTTTTCCGTACGGTTGAAGGCGTCGATGCGCGCGCGGTTCGCTTCGGAAACAGGGTCGATCGCGCCCATGCGGTCCGCGGTGCACATCTGCGCCGCGACGGTCTGAAACGTATCGGTGAAGCTTCGGATAAAGTCCTCCGTGTACAGAGACCGGCTGTACTTTGCGATCACCGCGTAGCCTTTTTGACGCTTGCGGACCGTGAATTCGAGGTCGCAGATCGGGTCGTTTGTGTTCAAAAGCTCGACCGGTGCGGCCGTTCCGCCGATCGCAACGTCGTTCAGAAGGTCCGCATGGTACACGAAGGAGAGGTTTTCGCGGATCCCGTACTTCGCCGCGAGCTCGGAAAAATCGACGCAGTCGTTCTGCTGCATCCGGTAATAGCTTTCATAGACGCGGGAAAGGTATGTCTTCGGGCTTTCGTCCGCCGAGAAGCGGACGCGGATCGGCAGCGTGCGCACGAACATGCCGACGACCGGGTCGTTTTTGAACGCCGAACGCCCGTAATGCGCCGACGCAAAGACGGCCTCCTCCGTGCCGGCATAAGCCGCCAGCGTAAAGCCGAAGGCGCCGAGGAACAGCGCGTTCTCGCTGATCCCGTTCGTCTTTATGAAGGCTTGGGCCGCGCCGACCGGAAGGACGTTCATCGGGATCTCGCAAATACCCATGCCGGAGGGCTTTTTCTTCAGAACCTGATCCGGATCGAGGCGGAAATCGAAATCCGCGCCTTCCAGCTCGTCGCGAAGCATCTCCCGGATCCGTTCCGTCCGTTCGGGATCCTTCGGCGCAGGCGTCAGAAGCTCGGAGAACGTCGGGGATTCCTTCAAAAGCGCTTCCCCGCCGTATGCTGCGGCGATCTCATCGAGCAGCAGACGCAGCGAAAAGCCGTCGAACACGATGTGATGCACGTCGAAGAGCAGCCCGTCGCCCTCGGGCGTGCTGAGATAGGCGAACCGGTACAGCGGACCGTTTGCGAGATCGAACGGTCGGATAAAACCCTTGACGCCCTCCTCGATCCGGTCCGCATGCAGCGCATCCACGCGGATCTCCGTCCGTTTGAATACGATCGAGGGCACGCCCCGCGATTCCCGGATCACGGCAAACAGCGCCTCATGCCCTTCGGCGGCCGTCCTGACCGCGGCGATCAGCCGTTCCCGTTCGACGTTCTCCGGTAGCCGCACGAGCACCGGGATATTGTATTTCAGTGTGTCCGGCGCCTGTACGCATTCGAGATAAATGCCGGTCTGCCCAGCGTTCAATAAGAGTTCTCGGTCCAAATCTGTCATAATCTTCTGCCTCCTTATACTCTGAAAACCAGCGTCAGAACGTTTCTGCCGTCAACATAGCTCCACCCGGCGCTTTCTGCGAGATTCCGGATAAACCGGATGCCGAGTCCGCCCTCGTCCATGCTTAAAAAGTCGTCGTCCTCCTTCAGCGTTTCCGAGAACGGGTCGAAGCGCGTGCCGTTGTCCCGAAGCTCCACGGTCAGCAGTTCGCCGTCGCGCCTCAGGCGATAATCAGCCTCGGTCGCGTTTGCGTACCGCACGATGTTGACGAAGGCCTCCTCACAGGCGAGCACGATCTTTTTCGCGTTCGCGCTCCCCTCGCATTCGGAAAGGATCTTTTGCTTGACCGGCTCGAACGCGTCGAGCGTCAGCGCCAGCGCCGTCCGCTCATCCGCTCCCGTATAATACGCCGCAACGACCGTGATGTCGTCGAACTGCTCACAGCCGGCAAAGAACGCGTCGACCGATTCCTCGACCGCCTTTACGGCCGTGCGGCTGTCCGTCCCGCCGAGCGCCTCCGTAAGCCTCAGGAGCCGTTCCGTGCCGTAAAAGGTTTTTTCCGCGCTGACCGCCTCGGTCACGCCGTCGGTATACAGCAGCATGCCTTCGCCGGGCGCAAGCGTTATGGTCTCCGTTTCGATGTCCGCGTCCGGGAAAAGTCCGAGCGCGATGCCGGGCTTCGGCTTCATATACGCAGCCGCGCCGCGCCTCAGCAGCGCGGGCGGGTTATGTCCCGCGTTGGCGCAGCGGACAACCCCGGTCTTCGGATCGATGAGCATTGCGAACAGCGTGACGAACATGCCCTCTGGATTCTGCGCGCAAAGGTCGTCGTTGACGCTGTTCAGCGCCTCCGCCGGATCCTCGCAGTGCATGATCCGCTCCCGCACAAGGTTCTTGGTCAGCGCCATGAACAGCGCGCCTGCGATTCCCTTGCCGGAGACGTCCGCGATCAGCGCACAGTATTGCCCGTCGGGGCGCAGGAAGCAATCGTAGAAATCACCGCCGACCTCCTTTGCGGGCCGCATCAGCCCGCAGACGTCCACGCCGTCCCTGCAGTCATGGAACGACGCCGGAACCATTCCGTACTGGATGCGTCGGGCAACGTCAAGCTGCGCGCGTTCATACTGCCGCTGTGCGGTGATCGTTTCGATATTGCGGATATAGGTGCGGATATCGCCGGACATCTTTTCGAACGCATCGGCGATCTGCTGGATCTCATCCTGTGAACGGATCGAAAGCGGCTCGTTCTCCGTCGACGGATCAAACTGTTCCATGCGCGCCGCGACGGTATGCAGAGGCCGGATCAGACGGCGGCGAAGCAGAAAATACAAAATGAGAAACGCGACGGTCAGGAACGCGGACACAGGCAGAACGCGCACAAGAAACTGCTTCACGATCGCATCGTTGCTGACCTCGACGCTGACTTCCGCGCCGATCAGCGCAGCAATCCTTCTGTTCGGAGAAAAATAAGGCGTGATCCATACGGACGTTTTGCCGAACTGATTGTCCAGAAGAAAGCGGCTGTCGCTTTCCCCTCCGGCAAGCGCGACGCGCTCCTGCTCACGCAGCGGCTCACGGCTGACGGCGCCGAGCCCGAGCCCTTCGCGCACAAGCTCGTCGAGCGCATCGTCGGAAGCGACGGTCATGACGTAATGCCGCACCTCGTCCGCATCCACGGTATACACATACAGATACGTCAGCGACAGACTTTGGCAGACCGTCCTTAGCTGCATTCTGGCCATATCGTACGCCAGATCGTTTTGCGGATCCGTGATCAGATCCAGACCGATCGTATTCAGGATGTCCGAAGCGATATAGGCCGCGCTGCGTCCGACGGTCCGGTTCTGCTCCAGCTCGGCCGAATACGCGCTGCTGAAGCCGAGCGCCGCCGACGCAAGAATGGTCAGGACCAGCGTGATCGAAAAAATCAGGACGATCCGCTTTCCGATCGAATGTTTCATGATTCAACGTGCAGGCGCCTTAGGAATCCTGCCATTTCGAGTACATCCATGATCTCCGGCTGTACGTTCTTCAGCGTCAGACGCCCGTCCACCTTTTTGTGGGCGGCGACGATCTGACGAAGTCCTGCCGAGGACGTGTACTCCAGCGCCGCAAGGTCGAGGACGAGCGACGGCGTGCCGGCGTCCAGCGCTTCGATCTGCTCCTCTAAAAGCGCGGCGGCCTGCGTGTCGAGCCAGCCCGCGAGTTTCAGCGTAACGACGCCGTTTTCTTCAATCTTTTCAATGATCATGTCAAATACCTCCTGTGATTTCTTCTATCGGAACGGTTTCCGTTTGTATCCGAATGTCTTCCCCGAAACGGCAGACCGCGTAACGGTAGTCAAGAAACGCTCCCTCGGCAAAAGCAAGCGGTCCTGAAATGCCTGCGCCGCTTGCGCGGATCGCAGGAGCGAGCGTGAGCGAGAACGATTTGGGATCCAGAAGAAGCCCCTTTCCGAGCGCCTTCATACAGCTCTCCTTCAGCACCCAGTACCGGAAAAACAGCGCGTCCCGCTCCTCCTTCGGCGCCGCCGCCAGTACGGAATACTCGTCTGCGGTCAGCACGTGGGTAAACAGCCCGAGATCGACCGGACGGATCTTTTCGACGTCGCACCCCACCTCCGCATCCGAAACTGCAAGCATCGCATATTCTCCGGCGTGCGAGAGGTTGAAAAAGAACCCGTCCGCGTCGGAAAGATACGGTTTTTGACGCTCCCCGTACCCATAGGAGATCGCTCTGCCGCCCCGACCCGCCTTTTTAAGCGCGTAAAGCAGCAGCCCCTCCGCACCGAGAGACAGCATCCGGTCCTTCAAAAACCGGTACCGATCGGTCTTTTGCCTTCGTTCCTCCGAAGCCGCCGTGTAGAGACTTCGATAGAGCCGCTCGTCCGCAAGCGGGCTTACGCAGGTAAAATAGATCCTTGTCAGCATTCCTTTGCACACCGTTGTTCGAATTTGTATATTATCACGTATGCAGTGTAAAACAAATCCGGGCGGATTGCAATGCACAATTTGTAAACATCTAATCGCAACCTTTTCCGTACAGACATTCAGAACGGCAAAATCTGTTCATGCACACAGACGCCGTGAACGACAAATAGTCCTTTGACCTCCTCCTTATCGGACGAAAAGGACGCTCCCCATCGGCAAGTACGGCAGGATGCGAAAGCGCTCGTCCTCTGCGAGATCGTCTGCGGCGAGTAACCGCATGAATCAGCAATGCCCGAAGCGCGCGCCTCGGGCTTTATCGTTCGTTGGACCGAAAATGCCTGATGCAGCTTATAGATCCTGATTCTTCTTTTCGTCGGCCGTGTTTTTAGGGTCCCGCCGGATCGCGCGTTTTCCGGCTTTTCTTTTGCAGGCGTTCATGGTATACTGTGAGACGGACGGGCGGAAGAACGCCCGGCGGAGAACGGCAGACAATGGAACGGCGGTCTTTTCTTTCAAAATACATCGGGAATAAAGCGTTTTATCAGGCGGTCCTTGCGATCGTCATTCCCGTCGTGATCCAGAACGGCGTCAGCCAGTTCGTCAACGTACTGGACAATCTGATGGTCGGCAGGATCGGGACCGAGCAGATGAGCGGCGTCGCGATCGCGAACCAGCTGATCTTCGTATTCAATCTGACCGTTTTCGGCGGGCTCTCCGGGGCCAGCATCTTCGGCGCGCAATTCGCCGGAAAAAAGGATATGGACGGCGTGCGGCACGTGCTCCGCTTTAAGCTGTTGATCTGCGCCTGCGTTTCGGCCGTCGCGCTTATTGTCCTCGGCTTTTTCCATAAGCCGCTGCTCACGCTGTTTCTGCACGAAAGCGGCGCGGAGGGCGACCTTGCGGCAACGCTCGAATACGGCAGCAAGTACGTCCTGATCATGCTGATCGGGCTCGTTCCCGCCGCGCTTTCGATGTGCTACGCCTTTTCGCTCCGCGAAACGGGCGAGACCTTCGTGCCGATGGTCGCCAGCGGGTCCGCCGTGCTCATCAACCTGCTGTTCAACTGGCTGCTGATCTTCGGCAAGCTCGGCTTCCCCGCGCTCGGCGTGCTCGGCGCGGCGATCGCTACGGTCATTTCCCGCTTTGCGGAGCTTGCGATCATCGTGACCTACGCGCATACCCATACGAAGCGCTTCCCGTTCTTCAAAGGCGTCTATCGCTCGCTTTACGTGCCCGGCGCCCTTGCAAAGCAGATCGTTCTCAAAGGCACGCCGCTTCTGTTGAACGAAGCGTTCTGGTCGCTCGGCATGACGACCATGATGCAGTGCTATTCGATGCGCGGCATTTCCGCCGTCGCGGCGCTGAACATTTCGAGCACGGTATCGAACCTGTTCAACATCGTCTTCATGTCCATCGGCTCCTCGATCGGCATCATTGTCGGCAATCTGCTCGGCGCGAACAAACTGGAGGAAGCGAAGGACACGGACAGAAAGATCATTGCGCTGTCGGTGTGCACCTGCCTGTTCTTCGGCGCAGCGCTCGCCGTCGCCGCGCCGTTCATCCCCCGACTTTACAACACCGGCGACGAGGTGAAGACGCTCGCGACGCGGTTCCTCTGGGTCTCCGCATGCATGATGCCGTTCAACGCGTTCACCCATGCCTGCTATTTCACATTGCGCTCCGGCGGACAGACGCGGATCACGATGCTGTTCGACAGCTGCTTCGTCTGGTCAATCTGCATTCCTGTCGCGTTCGTTCTGAGCCGGTTTACGGCGCTTCCGATTTTGCCGCTCTATATCGTGTGCTGTTCGCTGGAACTCATCAAGTGCGTGATCGGCTTTATCTTGGTAAAGAGCGATCGCTGGGTCGTCAACATCGTTCGAAGCGAAGACGGCGGCGAACAGCAGCCGGACTGATATACTGACGCGGCGCAGCTGCGAACCTTATGAAAGATACAAAGTCCATCTTCCGATCCTGCCCGGAACACAAATGACGGCCTTCCGATCGCAAGACTCGCATCCGGTCCATCGGATTCATTGAACAGCAAAACGCTCCCGGTCCGGGAGCGCTTTTAATTGAACTCATTCAGCGAAACAGCAAAACGGCTGTTGCTCTTTTCTTCATACCGTGTAATTCAAATGGCATCGTTTTTGACAAACAGGTATTCCTTTTGCCGCACCAATAATGCTTTGATCCTGCCGAACTCGCCTGCATCCGTCGCTTCCGCTTCCTGCGTCGATGCTTCCGGTCTGCTTTTTACGATCGCTTTCGTATACGCTTCAATACTTTTCCGGATTTCTGACAATTCGTCCCTGTTCGGAATCGTCAGCTTTCCCGCGCGATCATATCCGTCCATCTCCTCCAGCGTGCCGATCAGCTCATCAAGCGCTTCTTCCTCGATTACGCCCGCCTGCGCTGACCGGATATAGTCCGGAAGCATCACCTCGAGCGCGCCGCAGGTGCGGTTAATCCTTGCGGCTTCCTTTTCCGCCGCGAAATCTTCTTTCGTTTTACCTCTGTTTCTGAATATCTTTTTGATCCAAAGGAACGCGGCGGTCAGAATGCCGAGAGAAACATCCTGGACCGTCGCTTCGATCACGGCGTTTTCGTCGATCCGGTTTCCGGAGCCGTCGTCGTGCGCGGCATACCAAAGCTTCTGCCCTGCATCGAGTTTTTCGATCCATTCGGTATTCATCTCTATCTTCAATCCTGTATCTGTCATATATGTTCCTCCCGTAAAGATCCTGTCTGATTCGTTTATTATACTCTCTTTCACACTGTGAAACAAGCAGAAAAAGCCGGACTGTATGGGCTTTTCAAATCCCGGGGTGCAAAAAGAAGGACGCTTACTTTTTTGTCGTGACAAACCCCGTCCGTTTGCAGTATAATCAGGACGCAGATGCGAAGACGCCGGAACGGGCGGACGCAGAACGGAGGAAAACATGGGACTGATCACCGATCTGTATCAAAAGAACTTTTTGCTGCGATTCGATAGGGATGAGGCAATCCCGTATTACAGCGCCGACGATTTTCCGGGGCTTGTGTGCGAACGCGGTTCGTTCCGGAACACGGCGGGCGTGACGATCCGATACTTCACATATGATTATGAAGGATACGACCCGGACAGGCTGATCCTGTTCTGCCCGGGGATCGGTCCGGGGCACACCGCGTACCTTGCGGAGATCGAAACCCTTTGCCGTGCGGGGCGCCGTGTTCTGACGCTCGATTATACCGGCTGCGGCGAATCGGGCGGAGACCGTCTGCCTTCCGCGAACGCGCCGACGCGCGACGCCATGGAATTGCTCGACCTTCTGCATCCCGAAGAGGAGATCATCCCGGTCGGACATTCGCTGGGCGGCTACACCGCGCTGAACCTTGCGCATCTTCTGCCGACCGTGACCCGGGCGGTCATTCTGTCCGGCTTTGTGAGCATTTCCGACGAGATGATGGGCTTTGTCAAGCTGCGGATCCTTGCCGACCGCGTGAAGCGCTTTGAAAAGAAACTCGATCCGCAGTACGGCGCGCTCGACAACCGCGCGTATCTGAAGACAACTGCGGACAGGCTGTTGTGGATCCATTCGACGGACGATCCCATGGTGAATTACAAGTATAACGCCGGACAGGTGCGGAAGATCGGAAATCCGAACGTGCGCGTCATCACGGCGGAGCACAAAAAACACAATCCGCAGTACAGCGCGGAGGCGCTGGAAACGATGAACGCGTGGATCGGCGGATATGAGCGCCTGCTGCGGGAAAAGCAGCTTGAAACGCCGGAAGCGCGGAAAGCGTATTTTGCCGACAAACCCGTCGCGCGCATGACCGCGCAGGATCCCGCCGTATACGAAGAGATCCTCCGCTTTCTCGAAGCGTGACTTGGCATTTTCTGAAGATATTGCAGCGGCGAAGGACCCTTATTGAATACGCAAAAGCTCACCTTCCGATCCTGCTCGGAACGCATCTTTCCGTCCGGCGAAAGCATCCCTCGCGCGAAGTCCATCGGATTCATTAAAGGAGATATCGAAAGGAACGTCACATATACCGCGGTCGGCAACATCCGGGTTCCCGATCCCGCGCCCGCGCGGAAAAGCTCGTCCTCCCTAAGATTGTCTGCGGCGAACAGCAGCACGCACAGCAAAGCCCGAAGCGCGTATACGCTTCGGACTTATGCATTTTTATTGAGCTATAATACTCACTGTTTACGAAAGCAGTTTTTTGCGGGAACACGATCAACTGCAACGCTTCATCCGATGTTTTTCAGACGGGAATCAATCCTCCGCCTTTCGCTGCCGGACGCAGAGGGCGTAAAACAGGATCGCAAGTAGCTGCGATGCAACGGAGATCAGCACCAACAAGACCGGATTAACGTCGTACAGCGCGCCCAAAAGCCAACTTCCGAGAAACCAGGCGACGCCGAACCCCGTCTCAAAGACGCCGAAGCCGGTGCTGCGCATGGAACGCGGAACGATTTTGCTGACGGCTGCCTTCATTATGCTCTCCTGCGCACCCATGCCGACGCCCCAAAGAACGATGCCGACCGCGATCAGATACGGGTTTCCGGTTAAGAACACGAAGCCGGAGAAGAACGTGCTGAGCAGGGTCGAGAGCATCAGCGCGCGAACGCCGATCCGGTCGAACAGCCATCCGAAGAACAGCGCGGCAAACGCGTCCACCGCCATCGCCGCAGCGTAAAGAAGGCTCAGCGTCGATTCCGGGAACGCCTGCGTCTTTGCCGCGTGCAGTGTGATGAGCGTGAAATCCGCAAACCCGAACGCGAACAGGGAGATAGCGATCATATAGAGCACAAACGGTTTTTTGAACCGGAACGGCTCCGTCTCCTCTTCTGCTTTCTCAAAGGTTTCCGGATGCGGGTATCTGATGCGGGAAAATACGACCAGACCGACGGTGATGAGCGCCGGAATCCCGAGCAGCGCAAAGCACAGCCGATAAGCGGAAAACAGCGTGCCCGATCCTTTCAAAGATACGATCAGAAAGAGGATGACCGGACCGATAAACGCGCCGAGTTGATCCAGAAACTCGAGAAACGCAAATCCCTTGCCTACACCGACCTCGCTTGCCGCAAAGCTGACGAGCGTGTTCTTCGCAGGCTTCTTGACCGCCTTGCCGATACGCTCCAGAATCACCAGTCCGCAGGCAATGACCCAACCATTTTCGGGAATCAGCGCAAGCGCCGGGATCGCCAGCACCTGCAGCGCGTAACCGAGAATCACGAGAAGCCAGTATTTTTTGGTTTTGTCCGCGAGAAAGCCGGACAGCATGCGAAGCGAGTATCCGCACAGTTCGCCGAAGCCGGAAACAAACCCGATCGTCGCCGCCGATGCGCCGGCAAGGTCCAGATATTCGCCGAGGATGCTCCTGGCGCCTTCGTGCGTCATGTCCGAAAACAGACTGATAATGCCCATCAGGAGGAGGAACATCATCGCGCCGCCGGCCTGTTTTTTGATCGTCTTCATTACCGCCCTCCCAAAAGAAAAGCCGCTCGGGGTTGAGCAGCAAAAACGGTGTCGTTCTTATTTTTCGATCTCGCAGCTGATCGCGCGGACGCCTTTGACGGATTCCAGAAAATGAAGCAAGTCGTTGACCGTCGTATCCACATGCATACGCAGTGTGAACTGATACGTCTCGCTGCCGTCGTCGTTGAACTTGACCTTCGTTCCCAGAATCTGCATTTTGTTGCGTGCGACGTATTCGTTCAACTCTTTGCGGAATACTTCCTGCTCCGTCACACGGCAGCTGATGGTGCCGACCATCATGGAATCCGTACCGATCGTGAATCGGTGCATGATGATCTGGATCACGGCGATGACCGCCGTTCCGATCAGACCGATCACATACATACCCGCGCCGATCGCAAGACCGATCGCCGCCGTCGCCCAGATGCCCGCCGCCGTCGTCAGCCCGCGCACCGATCCTCCGTTGCGGAAAATAATGCCCGCGCCGAGGAAGGATACGCCGCTGATGATCTGCGCCGCAAGACGCGCCGGATCGGTACTGTGCGTACCGGGATAAAAGACGCCGTTCATCGCCATGTCGACAAAGCCGTATTTGGAGATGATCATCGTCAGCGACGCCGCGCAGCAGACGATGACGTGCGTGCGGATGCCGGCTTCCTTCAGGCGCTTGGTGCGCTCATAGCCGATCGCCGCGCCGCACGCGCAGGAAACCAGGATGCGGATCAGAAATTCCAGATACTGCCAGAGTGTAAACTGACCGAACATGTATCCCGCCAGCGTTCCCATACTTTCGCCGTCCTTTCGAATCGGATTGGAAAACGCAAACGTTTGCGTTCCGTGTATCTGTATAATATCACGTTCGGCGGGAAATGTCAACCGGATTCTTGCGCTTACTGTGCGCGAAGCCGGAAATCCGCCCATACGGCATTGTGATCCGAAAGCTCGGAAAACCCTGCGGTACGCAGCGGCGAAGCCGCATCCGCCCAATCGCAGTCCTTGATCAGGGTGGAGACGACGCCATGCCGCACACATGTGATGCCGCGGGCAAAGATCCAGTCCAGCTGCAGTGCAAGCACGCCGTCGCCGGTCGGTCTGCGGCGTGTGGGAACGCCGGTCCCGTTCGAGAAACGCCGGTCGAAGCCCGCCCGTTCGCAGCAGACAAACAGCGGTTCGGTCTGCGTCGGATCGACGACGACGCCGTCGGTTTTCTGCCGATGATACGCGGAAAGCGCTGCCGATTCGCCGTAATCGAACGCATTTGTATTGAAGTCGCCGCCGATCAGAGCCGGCAGTCCGGGAAACATTGCCGTCGCCTTTTCGAGGATTGCTTCGGTCTGTTTTGCACGCAGCGCCGGGGTCGTTCGGTTTTCCAGATGCACGCAAACGGCGCCGATCCGCGTCCCGGCAATATCGAGTTCGCAGAACACCGCAACGCGTGCGCCGATCCGTTTCTGCTCGTCAAAATACCAGTTATACGCCTCCGGCAGCGACAGCGCTTCGGCGCGGACGATCGGCCAGCGTGAGAACAGCGTGTTCCCCTCATAGCCCTTGCGATCGTTCGGATTGACAAGTTCGATGAATTCGAGCGCGTATGCATAATGATACCCGAGCGCTTCGGCGATTTTGCGCGAAGCGTCGATGTTGCCGCTTCGCTCCGTGCCGTCGTCCAGTTCGTTGCCGAACAGGATGTCCGCATCCTTCAGCGCGGGGCACGCCCCGAGAAACGAAACGATCTCGCGGATCCTGGTTCCGTGCTCTACGTTGAACACGGCGGCGCGGATCGTTTCCGGCGCCGGTTTTTGCACAAGGTTTGCCCGGTATACCTCCGGCGCGCCAAACTGCGGGATGCGCGCCATCACGGCGAACTGTCCTGCCGACGGGACTTCGGTGCCGAGCTGCACCCGTTTTTCATACGGAATCGCGTTCATGGACCTGCCTCCGAAAGTTTACCTGCAGTATAGCACGGATCGACCGGTTTGAAAAGGGAAGCCGACGTGCAGGAACGAAAGAATATCTGGAAATCCGTATATTTTTTCATAAATATAATTGACAATTCGGCGTTTGCGTGGTAATATGAAATCGAAAGAACGCAAACGTTTGCGCTGCGAATTGACCATATTGCGTGAGGAGGAAAGCAAATGATCAAAGCTGTCATGTTTGATATGGGCGGAACGCTCGAAGATCTGTATTCCGATGAGAAAAACGATCGTGCAACCGCATACGCGCTGTACGAAATTCTCAAAAAGCACGGCATTGAAGTCCCCTATGAGGCGGAACCGCTCTGGAAGATCGTCGGCGAAGGGATTCAGGCATACAAAAAGGATTCCGAGCGGACGCTCCGCGAGCTGAAGCCGGAGGAAATCTGGTGCGACTGGGGTTTTCGGGACGTTCCGGTCGATCGCGACAGGCTCGCGGCAATCAGCGAGGAGATCGCGCACATGTGGGAGACGACTTTTTACGATCGGAAGCTCCGGGAGCACGGCGCGGAGATGCTCCGAGCGCTCAAGGAGGATCTCGGCATGTACATCGCGGTCGTCAGCAATACGGGGAGCCTCTTTCAGGTGTTTGAAACGCTGAAAAAGTACGGCGTGCGTCAGTATTTCGACGACATCACGCTTTCGTCGATCACGGGCTACCGCAAGCCGCATCCCAACGTCTTCCGCGTCGCGCTTTCACAGGCGAACCTCGATCCGTCCGAATGTGCGTTCGTCGGCGATACGCTCTCGCGCGATGTGGTCGGTCCCCGCAGAATGGGATTCGGACGCGTGTTCAAGATTAATTCGTTTCTGACGCCGCAGAAGGACCTCGGCAAGTACGACGTCGAGCCGGATTACCAGATCACCGATATCTACGACGTTTACACGCTTCTTAAAAAGGAACGGGAAGCGGAGCGGTAACCTTTTTATTCTACGAGACTCTGAGAAGGAGGTCTGAAAATGGCAAAAAAAGGATGGAAACGTCCTCCGATGACAAAGAAACGGTTTAAAAACCAGTTTCTGAGCGTGATCGGCAATCCGTTCAACGTGATCGTGCTGATTACGCTGATCATGCTGTTCATCTTCATCGTCGTGCCGCTGCTGACGATGGTGCTGAACACGTTTACCGTCACAAGAGGATCGCAGGACATTGCAAGACTGATGGACCCGGATGTGTCGGCGGGCGACTATTCGCTGTGGGCATGGAACTTCCTGTTCGGGCCGGATAACTTCGTATCCGCGGGCGACATGGGACTTCGCGGAACCGCGATTTACGTGAACCTTTTGGAGCCGCTGTTCCACTCCCTGACGATCGGTCTGTTCGTCACGGTCGTTTCGGTTCCGCTCGGCGCGCTGATGGCGTGGCTGATCGTGCGTACCGATATCCCCTGCAAGGGTCTGCTGTCCTCGCTGATCCTGATTCCGTACATGATCCCGTCGTGGTGCAAGGCGCTGTCGTGGCTGACCGTTTTCCGAACGACGAACGCCGGCGGCTACGGCGGCGTGCTGACCAGCCTCGGCCTCGAGGTGCCGGAATGGCTTGCCTACGGGCCGATCGCGATCATATTGGTCATGGTGCTGCACTACTACGCGTTCTCATACATTATGGTCTCCGGCGCGCTGCGTTCGATTAACTCCGAGCTGGAGGAAATGGGCGAGATCCAGGGCGCGAACAAGGCGCAGATTTTAAAGAGCATCACGCTGCCGTTGGTGCTTCCGTCGATCCTTTCGGCGACGATCATGACGATCAGTAAGTCGATCGGAACCTACGGCGTCGCGGCGCGTCTCGGCAATACGATCCGATACTTTGTCATGGCGACGAAGATGAAGGACTTTCTTGAGAACGCGCAGACGGAGGCCGTCGGCTATATCTTCTCTCTCTTGATGATCGCGCTTGCCGCCGGCACGATCCTGATCAACCAGAAGCTGATCGGTACGCGCAAGTCCTACGCGACGATCGGCGGCAAAGGCACGCGCTCGAACCTGCTGCAGCTCGGCAAGGCAAAGTGGCCGATGCTGGTCTTCTTGGTATTCTTCATCATCCTGGCGATGTTCATGCCGCTGTTCTTCCTGATCATGGAATCGTTCCAGATCGTTCCCGGCAGAGGATACGGCCTCGATAATCTGACGCTCTACGCCTGGATCGGCGATCTGGCGGACCGACCGAACGAGGGCTTCAGCATGGCCGGTCTGTTCCGGAACTCGGAATTCGGCAAAGCGCTTCTGAACACGGTCCTGCTCTCCCTGTGCGGTTCGTTCGTCACAGCGGTCTTCGGGCAGTTTTTCGGCTACATTACCACGCGCGGCAGAGGCAAATGGTACGGCAACGCGGTTGAGCAGCTGATCTTCATTCCGTATCTGATGCCGGGCGTCGCGTTCTCGGCGATCTACTATTCCTTGGCAAGCAACTATGCGCCGGTCCTTCTGGAAACGTTCACGCTGGTCCTGATCGTTTCGATCGTCAAGCATTTCCCGTTTGCCAGCCGTTCCGGTTCCTCGAACATGATGCAGATTTCGGTGGAGCTCGAGGAGGCGGCGACGATCAACGGCGCGAGCTTCTGGCGAAGGATCTGGAGCATCATCATTCCGTTGGCAAAGGGCGGATTCCTGTCGGGCTTTTTGCTCTCCTTCATCAGCATCGCCAAGGAGCTTGACCTGATCGCGATCTTCATGACGAACAAGGACATCTATACGCTCTCGTTCCTGTCCTTCAACTACTCGAAGGAAGCAATGCCGCAGGTGGCGGACGCGATCTGCATCGTCATTATCGCGTTCATCCTCATCACCAACAAGATCGCGGATAAGCTCGGCGGCAACGTCAGCAAGAGCATGTAACCGCACGACCGAATTACAGAAAGGATTTCAAAATGAGCAAGATCGTATTAAGTCACATTGATAAGTTTTACGGCGAAAACCATGTTCTGCGCGACATCAACCTCACGATCGAGGACGGCGACTTCATGACGCTTCTGGGCCCATCCGGCTGCGGCAAAACCACCACGCTGCGCGTCGTCTCCGGTCTCGAAAAACCGCAGCACGGCACCATGACGATCGACGACCGCACGATCATCGACGCGGACACCGCGTTCTATGAGGCGCCCAGCAAGCGCGGACTGAACCTCGTGTTCCAGAGCTACGCGCTGTGGCCGCACATGACGGTGTTCCAGAACGTCGCCTTCGGTCTGAAGATCAAGAAGATGAAAAAGGCGGAGATCGAGGAAACGGTCATGCACGCGCTCAAAACGATGCGCATAGAGGAATACCGCAACCGCTATCCGAACGAGCTTTCCGGCGGTCAGCAGCAGCGCGTTGCGATCGCACGTGCCATTGCATCCAGCCCGAAGCTCCTGCTTCTGGACGAGCCGCTTTCGAACCTCGACGCGCGTCTGCGCATCGACATGCGCGCGGAATTGAAGCGTCTTCATAAGGATACCGGCACGACGATCATCTACGTCACGCACGATCAGGTCGAAGCGCTGACGATGTCCACGAAGATCGCGCTGTTCAAAGAGGGCGAGATCTCCCAGATCGACACGCCGCTGGGACTGTACACCAACCCGATTGACCTGCAGGCGGCAGACTTTATCGGCAATCCGCGCATCAACTTCATCGACGCAAAGGGCGTTTACAACGGAGACACTCTGACGGTCACGAGCGAGTTCGGCACATACGTGTTCGCGCACGAAACGCTGAAACTTGACGAGGAGATCCCCGAGGGCGAGGAGTTCGAGTGCGTGCTCGGTCTGCGTCCCGAGATGGTAGATATCTACACCGAGGATCCGCACCACAAGAACACGGTCACGGCAAAGGTCTACGCCAACCAGCCGGCGGGCAGCGAAACGCTTGTGACGCTGACGGTCGGAGACGTCGAATTCCTGGCGATTCAGGTCGGGCTTGTGGAGTACGATATGAATCAGGATGTGTTTGTGGTATTGCATCCAGGCCGTATGAACGTATATAATAAGAATACGGGAAGACTGATCAAGTACGCGAAGACCAAACATAAAGCGGGCATCGACGATTAACGATACTTCCCACGCAAAAAGGAAGACCATAAAGAAAGGAATACAGCTATGAAAAGAGCCATTGCAATCATTCTGATCGGACTGTTGGTTTGCACGGCGTTCGCCTGCAAAAAGAAGGGAAACAGCTCCGCAGTATCCGATGAACCGAAGACCGGCGTTGAGGCGATCGACGTGATCGGCGCGGACGGCATCGACTGGAACCACATGACGCAGGAAGAGCTGTATGAGATGGCGAAGAAGGAAGGCGGCGTGGTCAAGATCTACGCGACGACGGCGGACGCCGACACCGCCCGCAAGAAGATCTCCCGCCAGTATCCCGACGTTGCATTCGAATACATCTCCTGCGATACGGATACCATCAAGAACCTGATCGAGCGCGACTATGACGCGAACAAGGTCAACGCGGACGTCGTACTGGTCAAGGACTCCTCGGGCGAGATCTACAGCGGCCTCGTGTCGCACGGTATTCTGGACGTGTACTATCCCGCAGCGATCTGCAGCCATATTGACAACGATCTTCTGAGCTACGGCATGCCGCTGTACTCCACGTTCAACCCGTGGTTCTACTGCACGCGCGATTTCCCGGACGGTCCGCCGATCGAGAGCTGGTGGGATATCGTAAAGGGCTACAATGTCGACACGAAGTCCTTTAAGGACGCGAACGGCAACGATACGCAGTACTGGCACATCTACACCAAGGATATCAAAGCGCCCTCCTACTCGGCGTTGTGGGCGCAGCTCATCATCGACAGCGACGCGCTGTTCGCGCAGTATAAAGAACAGTACGGCGAGGATCTTGTGATCACCTATACGGACAAGCTGCAGAACTCCACGTTCAAAAACTTCCCGGAGAACAACGCGGGCGTCGAGCTGTTCTGGCGCTTCTCGCAGATGCAGTCCTTTGAACAGGCGGACGGCGACGCCGTGGCGAACGCGGTCGACGCATCGAGCAACGGGCCGACGCTCGGTCTCTGCTCCGCATCCAAGCTGGACAACCGCGACAACGGCATGGAGATCGGCTGGGTCACCGGCCTGAAGCCGTACACGGCGCAGAACGCCGCGAGCTACCTCTATGTCGGCGCGAACTGCGACAATCCGGCGGGCGCGCGTCTGTATATCAACTTTCTGCTCGGCGGCGAAGACGGCGAGAGCGGCTGCTACAAGACCTTCGACAAGCTCGGTCACTGGTCGGTGCGCGACGACGTCGTCTATGAGAAATCCGGCATCGAGTTCGAAAAGGTCGGTCTCAAAGCCCCGGACTTCAAGCAGGTTTACAGCTACTATGTCAGCGTCCAGAGCTACTGGGATCTCTGGTCAAGCTGGAGAAAATAATTCATCCGAAATGACGGGGCGCCGCGCTTCGGTACGGCGCCCGAAAGGAACGATATGGCGGGAAAGAAATCCAAGCTGGATCGGAAACTGGACGCGTTTGCGCGCGCCGCGTTTCTGGACGAGAACGGAAAGCCGAAAAGCACGGTATGGCTGTACGGCTTTCTGCTTGCGCTTTTATTCGGTGTCGTGTACCTCGGCGTCTACCTCGGCTTCGGATTCCTGTTCGGCAGATCCGGACAGGCAACGCTCGGTACGGTCCTGCTGCATGCGCTCATAACGGCGGTTGTCGGAAGCATTCCGGCCGTGCTGCTTGCGATCTTTCTGAAAGAGGACCGCAAAGCGCTCCCTGCATACGCGTATATCTGGCTTGCGATCCTGTTCGCGCTGACGTTCTTCATGGGGCTTCTGCTGTGCGACTGGGCGAACGGAAACGGTCTGCGCGATCTGATTACGCTTTCGACGCTCGTCTATATGCCGTCGCTGCTGTCCATTCTCATCGGCGGTATACCGACGTGGATCCTCTGGCGGCGTGAGCGGCAAAGACAGTTCGAAGCGCAGGATGAAGCGAAGTCGCGGCCTTCCTACTACAACACCTGAGCTATGCTGGAGATCTTTTTCTGCAACGTCGGCGACGGCGACGCGATTCTGATACGGGAATTCCGAGAAGGACTGCCGGAATGCACGGTTTTCGTGGACTGCGGCAGACCGTTTCTGGAGCCCGCCGAAGGCTCGCTTCGCAAGGAAGCGATTTACTGTCTCAAGGCGCGAGGCGTGGAGCGGATCGACCGGATGTATCTGACGCATCTGCATATCGACCACGTCGGCGGCGCGCAGCGGATCCTGAACGCGATCCAGACGGACCGGCTCGAAGCGGCGTATCTGCCGCCGGAAGACGCCCTTTGGATCCCGCAATCGTTCACGTCCGTCGACAAAACGCAGAACGGGATCCGGTACATGCTGAACATCCTCCGCGACACAGTGGAAACCGCAAGGCTATGCGGATGCAGGCTTGAAACCGTTTCAGAGGGCACGGAGCGGCTGACGGATCGCCTTTCCGTGACGGTCATCCTGCCGAAGCGGGAGATCCTCGATCGGCAAAAGCGCATCTTCGATGCGCTGTACCGCAGTGAAGAGATCGACGCGGACGAGGTGTATCGGGCGGCGAAACAACGGAACCTGTCAAGCCTGATGCTGCGGTTCAACTATGCGGGCAGAAGCGTGCTGCTCACCGGCGACCGCTATGCTTCGGACTGGGAGGACAAGCCGATCGGACACGTCGACGTTCTGAAGCTGCCGCACCATGGGGATCCGAAGTCCATGACGGCGCCGCTGCTGCAAAAGCTTTCGCCGTCGGTCGCGGTCATCTCCTGCCAGAGCGATCCGCGCGACGGAAAGGATCGCCCGAACGAACAGGTCGTCGCCATGCTGCAGTCGTCGATCCCCCACGTGCTTTGCACGGAAAACCGCAAGCTGAAAACGCTGGAAGCGTCGACGCACAACGGAATCCGCATAACGGTCGGCGACGACGGCGCGATCGCATGCGAATACGAATAACGAAGCATACTTCGCCTTTTGGCGGGTTGTGATAAACAAGAACACAATACAAGGAGGAATATCATGAAAAAGCTACTTTCCATTCTGCTCGTGCTGCTGATGGTCACGGCGCTTTTCGCGTGCACCAAGACGCCCGCGCCGGAACCCGCAGCGGAAACGACGCCCGCGCCGGAGCCTGCGCCCGAGCCCGAACCCGAACCGGAACCCGAGCCCGAACCTGAGCCCGAACCTACGGTCACCTATGAGGGCATTGCGCTGCAGATTAAGAACAAGACCGGTCTGACGATCAAAGCTGTTTTCATCGGCGAAAAGGGCGAGGATCTCTATGCCAAGAAGCTGAACAGCGTGGTTGAAGAGGGCTGGAAGGACAAGGACGCCGACGAAGCCAACTACGAGAAATTCATCTACATCGTCCGTGAAGCGGGCAGAGAGATGGAAGTTATCGTCGTGTTCGAGGATGAAACGACTGTGACCTGGGACGTCGGCACGCTTGCTATGTATGACGAGCTTTCGTTCAAGAATGGCGCAGACCCGGCCAACTGGGAGCATGAACCGGTCAAGGACGAGGATAAAGCGCTTTGCGATCTCGTCGCTGCGGTCGGCAAAACTGCGGACAACGTCTATCCCGGCTATGAACTGATGCCGGTTGAGTTCAAAAACAAGTCCAAGTACGGCGTCACCGACGTTCGCTTCTATGAGGAAGGCGCCGATCCCAAGTCGTACAACAACATGATCGACTATCTTTATACGCCTGCAGGCGAGAAGATGGACGTCCTCATGAGCGGAAAAGCGAAGGAAGGCGGTATGTACCTCTTCAAGTGCTTCATCCGTCCGGCGGCAGAGATGTATTATCTGGACGTCACGTTTGACGACGGCGTCACCATCACCTATCCGATGGATGGGTGGGGAAAGCCCACCGGAAACGGCAACCTGCCGAATGAGATCTCGCTGCAGTCTCCGCGTGAGGATGTGGACTTGATCAAGATCCAGTACGACGACGGCGATCCCGAACCGCTGCAGTACCTTGCGGAATCTCTGCGTCGCGGCCTGATCGCGGACCAGTGGTATCCGACCTATACGACGGTCGAAGCGGATCCCGCTGCCGTTGAAGCGGTGAAAGCAGGGTACGCCATGATCCCGAATCCCGAACCCGAAGAACCGGCAGAACCGGCAGAACCGGCAGAACCGGCAGAACCAACCGAACCCGCGGAACCGACCGAGCCCGCAGAACCGATCGTCGGTGACGATCCGTCCACCTGGGCGCCGGTGTTTGTACCTGCGGAAGGGTATGTCCAGCTTGCGCTGCAGCTCAAGAACAAGACCGGCAAGGACATCAAGGAACTCTACATTTATCCGGTCGGAGAGGAAATCGGCAACAACGTGACGGTCGAACCGCTTCCCGATAAGAAGACGGACGGCGAAGGCTATGAGCGCTTTATCCTCCTCTTCCGTGAGGAAGCGAAGCTCGGCGCGATGGAAGTCAAGGTCGTCTATGCGGACGACGAAGAAGCGGTCTGGAAGCTCACGGACGAACTGAAGTCCTATGACAAGCTCTCCATGGACGGCGGCACGCAGCCCGATGCGGAAGG
>JBGULC010000035.1:0-2749 GCA_045114775.1 Christensenellales bacterium
TACCATCACTGAAGGAGGTAGCTACATGTCGTTATCCACCACACTGAAAAAATACGGTCTCACGAAAGCCTTTGATATGCTGTACAAAGATCCGGAGACGAATCTTGTAAAGGTCATGGATTGGGCCGACCGGTTTTCAAACGGATTGTTTCCGGGTCCGCGGGCAGCGATCCGGGCGGCAATCGAAGACCCGGAAAATGCCTACTATCCCTACATACGGCATATAATCAATGATATTGACCCGGAGGTAATGAAAACCGTCGCGGTCAACTTCTTTATCAATGCGAATCTCGTAAGCGGTCCTCTCCAGAACGAACTTCGGGCAAAGTATAACTGCAACATTCCCTGGGCGATCCTGCTTGATCCGACCAGCGCCTGCAATCTGCACTGTATCGGATGCTGGGCAGCGGACTACGGCAACAGGCTGAATCTGTCTTTCGAAGAAATGGATGATATCGTCTGTCAGGGTAAGGAAATGGGCGTATATTTCTATTTATTCTCCGGAGGCGAACCCCTTGTCCGAAAGAAAGATATCATTCGTCTGTGTGAGAAGCATGACGACTGTATGTTTACGGCTTTTACCAACGGCACGCTGATCGATGAAGCCTTTGCCGATGAGATGCTTCGCGTGAAGAACTTTGCACCGGCTATTTCCCTGGAAGGGTTCGGTGAAGCCACAGATTCCCGGCGCGGCGCAGGGGTCTATGAAAGGGCTCTCAAGGCTATGAAGATCCTGCATGAGCACAAACTGATCTATGGCATCTCCTGCTGTTACACAAGCGCCAACTATGACGCCATCACGTCGGAAGAATACTGGGACATGATCATTGAAAACGGCGCTTACTTCGTATGGTATTTCCATTATATGCCTGTAGGGAATGACGCCTCGCCGGAACTGCTGCCCACGCCGGAGCAGAGAGAACTGGTATACAGCCGCATCCGAAAACAGCGCAGCACGAAGCCGCTGTTTGCCATCGATTTTCAGAATGACGGTGAATTTGTAGGAGGATGTATTGCGGGCGGCCGGAGTTATCTTCATATCAACGCCAACGGTGATGCGGAGCCCTGTGCCTTCATTCACTATGCCGACAGCAATATCCGTGAAAAGCGTCTGCTGGACATCATGCGTTCTCCGCTCTTCATGGCCTACCACGACGGACAGCCCTTCAACGAAAACATGCTGAGACCCTGCCCTATGCTGGAAAACCCGGAAAAACTGCGCGAGATCGCAGTAAAAAGCGGAGCAAGATCCACGGATATGCAGTCTCCCGAGACGGCGGAGCACCTGTGCTCCAAGTGCGACTCCTACGCCGCCTGCTGGGCACCGAAGGCCGAGGAGCTCTGGGAAGCGAGAAAGGCACAGAAAGTCGCTCAAGTCGACTCCGAACAATAAAGGAGGTCACTTCCGATGAAAAAAAGCGTATTTACCTCCGAATCCGTGACCAGGGGCCACCCGGACAAGGTCTGCGATCAGATCGCGGACCGCATTCTCGACGAGCTGCTGCGGCAGGATCCGGAGTCACATGTGGCCTGCGAGGTCACCTGCGCCACCGATCAGGTCCACATTTTCGGGGAAATCACCTCGGATGCCCGCGTCGACTATGAAGAAATCGCCCGAAAGGTGATCACCGAGATCGGCTATACCGAAAAGGGTCACGGCTTTGACGCCGAGAGCTGCGCGGTGCGCGTCGATCTGCACGAGCAGTCTCCGGATATTGCACGCGGCGTCTGCAAAAAGGGCGGGAAAGAGCTTCTGGACCACGGCGCGGGAGACCAAGGCATGATGTTCGGTTTTGCCTGCCGTCAGACCGAGACGCTGATGCCCTTCCCGATCGAAATGGCGCACGCGCTGGCCAAGCGGCTGGAGTTGGTGCGCAGGACAAAGGTGCTGCCGTATCTGTTGCCCGATGGTAAAACGCAGGTCACAGTGGAATACGAGGACGAAAAGCCCGTACGGATCTCTACGGTTGTTGTGTCAGCCCAACACCAGGCCGATGTGGATATCGAACAGCTGCGAGGCGATGTGATCACCCACGTGATTCTGCCGACTCTGCCGATCTCCATGGTGGATCGAAGCACGGAGTTCTTCATCAATCCCACCGGCCGCTTCGTGGATGGCGGCCCGGCGGCGGATTCCGGGCTCACCGGACGAAAAATCATTGTGGACACCTACGGCGGATATGCCCGCCACGGCGGCGGCGCGTTTTCCGGCAAGGATGCCTCTAAGGTGGATCGCAGCGGAGCCTACATGGCTCGCTACATGGCCAAGAACATCGTGGCCGCGGGACTGGCGGACCGCTGCGAAGTACAGCTGAGTTACGCCATCGGGCTTTCGGACCCCATGTCCGTCCGCATCGATACCTTTGACACGGCTCGTGTGGATGAGGCAATCATCCGGTCGATGCTTAATGCGTATGCGGACCCCCGTCCGGCCGCGATTATCCAAAAATTCAATCTGACCGCTCCGCAGTATTCCAAGGTCGCCTGCTACGGCCATTTCGGCAGCAACGCTGCAGAACTGCCCTGGGAGCAGACGGATATTGCCAGAGCGCTCCAGGGCTGAGGCGGCGTCATGGTGAATGATTATACCAATTACCTTCAGGCTGCGGGAGGCGTTGCAGTTCTTGTCTTATTGCTGGTTTGGATAAAACAGAGAAACAAGAAATGATGGAATTGCTCAGTTCCGCGCAGGTGGAGCAGTTTCTTGAAGCAAAGCTCGCCGACCGGGAGATCGCGGGCCTGATCCAGC
>JBGULC010000036.1:0-50874 GCA_045114775.1 Christensenellales bacterium
GTGCCTCGACATCATCGTTGACTGGGCAGTTGAAATCCCGGCGTATCAGCGCCAGAACTGCATCATCTTCAGCACGAAGCGCATCAATATCGACACTCTGACTCCGGACATCACCACGTTCTGGGGCTGGATGAACGACATTGAGAACCTCGAGATGAACTAATTCGAATCAATTCGATATCACGTTCACTTTGCACTGAAGGGCAAACGGTTGAGCCCACCACTCCGGTGGGCTCAACCGATATTCAGCTATTTTACGCGGATTTTACCGCGAGAGGGTGGTAAGCATGTGGAAGTTCTTAGTTAGAAGACTTCTTTTAGGTCTTCTGATCGTCGTGCTCGGCGCGATGGTCACCTACATCGTAATTCGCTGCCTGCCCAGCTCCTACATGGAAAAGATGGCAAGGCAATATGCAGCCGCCTCCAATGGACGTCTCCGTTGGCAGGACCTGCTGGAAGATTTGAACAAGCAATATGACATGGACGGAAACGTATTCGTCGGATATTTCAAATGGCTGTTTAAGGCAGTTCAAGGTGATTTCGGCGTTTCGTGGCAATACTCGAAGCCGGTTACGAAGGTCTTCACCGACGTTATCTGGTGGTCCGTGCTGATGAACATCATTACACTGATGGTCGAGGTACTGATCTCGATCCCGCTCGGTGTTCTTGCCGCGCGCAAGCAGTACCACGCAGCGGACTACATCGTTACGGTGTTCGCACTGGCTTGTATTTCACTACCGACGTTCTATATCGCAACGGTTCTGAAATATGTCTTCGCCGTAAAAGCGGCTGAGCAAAATTGGTTCTTCAAACTGCCGCTGTATGGTCTTTGGGGTCGAGATTTCAACAATCTCACATTCTGGGGAAAGGTCGGCGATATTGCACAGCATCTGATCCTGCCGGTTATCACGCTGAGCATTCTGTCGATCGGTAGTTTGATGCGTTATACCCGTACCAACATGCTGGAAGTTTTGAACGCGGACTACATCCGTACGGCGCGCGCGAAGGGCCTTTCTGAGAAGGTCGTCATCAACAAGCATGCGTTCCGCAATACGATGATTCCGCTCGTTACGATGTTCAGCGGTCTGTTGCCGAGCTTCTTCGGAGGCGCGATGATTACCGAGACGATCTTCCAGATTCCCGGTATCGGTCTCTATTCTTACAATGCGATGGTTCAGGGCGATATTCCGTTCGCCATGTTCTATACGACGTTCCTGATGCTTCTGACGCAGGTCAGCTTGATCCTGTCGGATATCATGTACGCCGTCGTCGACCCGCGTGTCCGCGTCAACTAAGGGGGTGCCATTATGCTGAAAAATGATAAAGTAAAAAAGCAGCAGGAGCAGGATACCCCGCAGGAACAGATGAAACTGGATGACGCGCGCCGCGTTAAGGTTTTGTCGCCGGGCATGCTTGTCTTCAAACGCTTCATTCGCAACAAGCTGGCGGTTACCGGTATCATCATACTGGCCGTTATGTTTACGTTCGCGTTCCTCGGCCCGGTCTTCTCTCCGTACAAGATCGCGCAGCTCTTCACGAAGCAGATCACCGAGCCCAGCGATTATGCTTCCGCAAAAAGGAACAACGACTCGCGTGTATACGACGAGGAAGGCATCAACGTCAACATCGGTCTTCTCTCTGCATTTCTGAAAAAGCTCGGTGAAAACAAGGGCGCAGAAGGGTATGCGCTGACCGCAGGACAGCAGATTCCGTTTGAGTCCACCGATCACTCCAAGCAGTACATCATGCGGATCCTCAATCCGGATCCTGAAAGACCGAGCGCCGAGATCTTTGAAAAGCAGCAGATCGCAAGCGTTGCCGACGTCGAACTTGCCGTGGCATCCCAGAGAGGCATGATGACCACTGTGAACTTCACGGAAGGCATGGAACTGGAGGAAGGACTTAAGGCCTTGATTCAGGAGCATGCTGAGAGCAAGAGCAGTGAAACGAAGATCGAATACAACGGCGACATCATTACCGTAGTCAGAAAATCCAAAATGGATATCAGATATTACGGCAAGGGTGATGTTGTATTTTCGGAATCCTCTTTGTTGGATGACGACCTCAAAGCCATGATTGCGGAGCACTCCGCGAGTGACAGCGAGGAAACAAAGATCGAGTATAACGGCGTCGATATCACGGTCGAGCCGACCGGTGATAACGAGATCGGTTATTTCGCGATGAGCGACGAACCGATTGCCGTTACTTCCTTTAGTATTTACACCGCAATGCGCGGCAAGGTCGCGGAACTGCAGAGCGACGCTGAATTTTTGAACGCGGTCAACATCGCGATTCAGGGACGCGTCGCAACCGTCACCGATAAAGACGGTGCGGAATATCAGATCATCATCGGCGAGAACAACACGTTCCAGCTTGCAAACAGCGCGGGCACGCCGCTCTTCGAGGTTGACAGACTGTTCAACACGAATACCGTCTCTGTCGAAGGCGAGGACGAACCGGTCGAATTTGACAAGCTGATTCCGAATCCGAATGAATTCCGCGTAAAGGTCAAGGAGATCGTTGCCGAAACCGAAGAGAAAATCAGCAAGATCCGTGAAGAGGGCATTGCGGATGGCAAGACCGATGAAGAAATCTTCAAGGATCTGACCGATCTCTCGACCGTAACATTCAGGTATCCCGAATACGCAAGCGAGCAAGAAGAAATCGAAGCTATCGAGAAGGACGCGAAGAATACACCGCAAGAGTACATTCTGGTCGTCAGCAAGAACCATGAAGAAACCTACTTCAACGGCGAATACGTCGTTCTTGCTCCGGACGGTCAGCCCGGCTTGGAGGTCTACAACAAGTACGACCCAATCGAGAGCAAGTATGACAAGCTGAGCAGCGATTACCTGTTCATCGGCACAGCAGAGAAAGCGCTTGCCGAAGGCGTTGAGACCTTTGAATACGAAGGCGAGACGTATAAGCTCGAGAAAGACGCAAAGAATAGCTTCTATATCGTCAAGAACGGTGCAGGCGAGAATTCTGTCCTGATTTCCGAGATCGCATACGGCGCGTTCAGGAACGGCACAGTGCTGACGGTCGATTTCGTCCTCAAAGTACAGGATGCGATCTGGAACAAACTGGACGGCTTCATGTTCACGAATGACCGCGGTGAAGAAACCAAAGCATATCTGCACATCAGCAATGAGAACAGCTATGTCAGCACAGATCAAACCAAGACGCTTCTTGACGCGAGAGCGTCGCTGAGCGAGAAGCACATACTCGGTACTGACGTTCACGGCATGGACGTTATGACCCGATTGATGTACGGCGGTCGTGTCTCCCTGCTGGTCGGCTTCGTCGTCGTCTTCTTCGAGATCATTATCGGCGTTCTGGTCGGCGGTATCTCCGGATACTTCGGCGGCGTCGTAGATACGATCCTGATGCGTTTCGTCGAACTGTTCAACGCGATCCCGTTCTATCCGATGGTCATCATCCTCGGCTCCGTCATGGACGCACAGCGCGTCGATCCTTACACGCGACTGATGCTGTTGATGGTAGTCCTCGGTATCCTCGGTTGGACCGGTATTGCGCGTATCGTCCGCGGTCAGATCCTCTCGCTCCGTGAGCAGGACTTCATGATCGCGACGGAGGCGACCGGTATCCGTACCGGACGCAGAATCTTCCGCCACCTGATCCCGAATGTCATGCCGCTGTTGATCGTCTATGCAACGGCAGGTCTGGGCAGCGTCATTCTGACGGAAGCAACGCTCGGCTTCCTCGGCCTCGGCGTCAAGTACCCGATGGCATCCTGGGGCTCGATCATCAACCAGTCGACCGACATGCAGGTCATGACGACCGCATGGTGGATCTGGATCCCCTCCGGCTTGTTGATCCTGCTGACAGTTCTCGGCTTCAACTTTGTCGGTGACGGTCTGCGCGATGCGTTCGACCCGAAGATGAAGCGATAAGGGAGGCAGCAAAATGTCTAAGAGAAAAGGTGTAAACTACATCTCTCGCAGAGAGTCTGCGAAGATTTCCCGCGCAAACCGCAAGATCACGAACATGTACGAGCGGAAGCGCAACCGTAAGCATGTGGATCCGTCTGAGTATATGACGCAGATGAAGGATCCGAACAACGTCGTCGAATTCGACAACGTGCATACGTACTTCTTCACCGATATCGGCACGGTCCGTGCGGTGGACGGCGTTTCCTTCAATGTACCGAAGGGCAAGACGGTCGGCGTCGTCGGTGAATCCGGCTGCGGCAAGTCCGTTACGTCCCTTTCGCTGATGCAGCTCGTGCAGCGTCCGCAGGGTCAGACCGTTGAAGGCGAGATCCGCTTCGACGCGGGCGACGGCAAGGTCTACAACATTGTTGAAACCCCGACGAAAGTCATGCAGACGATCCGCGGTTCCAAGATCTCTATGATCTTCCAGGAGCCGATGACCTCTCTGAACCCGGTCTTCCGGATCGGCTATCAGCTCAACGAGGTTCTGAATCTGCACTACCCGGATTGGAGCAAGGAACAGGTCAAAGCACGTTCGATCGAAATGCTCGAGATGGTCGGTATCGCAAACAGCGAAGGCGTATACATGATGTATCCGCACGAGTTGTCCGGTGGTATGCGCCAGCGTGTCATGATCGCTATGGCGCTTGCCTGCGACCCGAAGCTGATCATTGCAGACGAGCCGACGACCGCGCTTGACGTTACCATTCAGGCGCAGATCCTCGACCTGCTGCGCAGATTGAAGGACCGCATCAATTCCAGCATCATGCTGATCACGCATGACCTCGGCGTTATTGCGGAAATGGCTGACTATGTTGTCGTCATGTATTCCGGCAGGATCGTCGAGAGAGGCACGGCAAGCGAAGTGTTCCATAATCCGTGCCATCCGTATACGATCGGTCTGATGGCGTCGAAGCCCGTCGTGAATCGCCGCGTGGATCGTCTTTACAGCATCCCCGGCACGGTTCCGAACCCGATCAACATGCCGAACTACTGCTATTTCCGCGATCGCTGCGAAAAGTGCATCGAGAAATGCAACGGTGAGTACCCGCATGAGATCTATGTGACCCCGACGCACATGGTGACCTGCTACCTGTATGAGGATCAGGCACACGAGGAGAAGAAGGAGAACTGACATGGAAGCTGTTGAAAAGAAAGTAGAAGAAGCGGTCGAGCAGAAGCCCATGACCCGGCAGGAAGTCTTCCGGATGCTCAACGCGAAGATCGCCGAGATCAAAGCGGAGCCTCCGATCGTGCACGATCCGGAAAACGTTCTGGAAGTGCATAACCTCGTAAAATACTTCCCGATCAAGACCGGTCTGTTCTCCAGACTGACTGGCTATGTCCGCGCGGTTGACGGCGTTTCCTTCAACATCAAGCGCGGCACCACGATGGGTCTCGTCGGCGAGTCCGGCTGCGGCAAAACCACGGTCGGCAAGACGATTCTTCGTTTGAACGACAAGACGGCCGGCCAGGTTCTTCTGAACGGCATCGAGATCCACGATCTTCCGCACAACGAGCTCAGAAAGCTTCGCCCGAAGATTCAGATGATCTTCCAGGATCCGTACTCCAGCCTTTCGCCGCGTCTTCCGGTCGCGGAAATCATCGGCGAAGCGGTACGCGAGCACAACATCGTTCCGAAAGAAGAACTGGATGATTACATCGATCAGATCATGAAGCAGTGCGGTCTGCAGCCCTATCACAAGGACCGTTATCCGCATGAATTCTCGGGCGGCCAGCGCCAGCGTATCTGCATCGCGCGTTCGATCGCACTGAAGCCGGACTTCGTTATCTGCGATGAACCGGTCTCCGCTTTGGACGTTTCGATTCAGGCACAGATCATCAATCTGATGATGGACCTGCAGAAGGAACTCGGCCTGACATATCTGTTCATTTCGCACGACCTGTCCGTCGTCGAGCATATTTCCGATACGATCGGCGTTATGTACCTCGGCAACATGGTCGAATATGCGAGCAAGGAGCAGATTTTCGCAAACCCGAAGCATCCGTATACGGAAGCGCTGTTCTCCGCGATCCCCGTTCCGGACCCGGACTACAAGATGAAGCGTATCATCCTGCAGGGAAGCATTCCTTCCCCGGCGAATCCGCCGTCCGGCTGCAAGTTCCACACGCGCTGCGCAAAATGCATGGATATCTGCAGTCAGTGCGCGCCGGAAACGAAAGAGGTCGAACCCGGACACTTTGTGGCTTGCCACCTGTACGACTGAGATGGCTCGCGAACCGAAACAGTACGAGGATGATGACGGTCGTACGATCGTCGACATGGATGTGGATGGCATGCCGTGGCATACCAGGCGCATGAAAAAAGAAAGGCGCGAGCAGGCGAAGGCCGAGCTTCGGGAGAAGATCGAACGGGGCGAAGCGCTGACGACGCGGCAGACGCTGCGATATACGTTCTATGCGTTGCTTGCGGGACTTGCCGTGGTCGGTTTCATTGCCGGCGGTGTCTGCATCTTCATTCTCATTCTTTGGCTGTGTTGGCGATAACATCCCATAGGAAAGAAAAATGGGACCTGCATGCGAATCATGCAGGTCTCATTTATTGAGAGCTTTCCCGACGAAAATGAAACCGGCCCGTTGGATCCGATGAAGCCCTGTTTCAGATTGCGGTTGAAATGCGATCGCTTCGCGCCGCTTGACGACGGTCGGCTTCGGATGTAGGTCCTATATGAATTATGAAAGGATTCCAAAGGGATCGCAACGGTGCTTACAGATGCGAGCGGAGAATGGATCTGCACCGGCAGGGTGGTGCATAGTTATCGCATTGGCCGGCAA
This sequence comes from Christensenellales bacterium, assembly GCA_045114775.1. GTDB lineage: Bacteria > Bacillota > Clostridia > Christensenellales > CAG-138 > UBA3792. Next base: position 6,750 of record JBGULC010000036.1, read on the forward strand.
AACGGCGCAGGAACAGCTTTTTTTCCAAAAAAACTTTGCGGAAATCAAACTTTTTCGTTGACAAACCGCGAGCGTTGTGGTAACTTATTCAAGGTGCCCCCGTTGGGGGCTCGTTTTTGATGGAACTATTTTAGGAGGAGCATACAATGCGCGTTAAGATCACTTTGGCCTGCACCGAATGCAAGCAGAGAAACTACAACACCTTCAAGAACAAGAAGAACGATCCCGATCGTCTTGAGTTCAACAAGTACTGCCGTTTCTGCCGCAAGCACACCCTGCACAGAGAATCCAAGTAACGGGAGAAAACCATGGCTAACGTACAGGATATGAAGGCACAGAAAGCCGTAAAGACGCTCCGTCTTTTCACGATTCTGCTGCTGGTTGTCGGGATCATTGCTTTCGCGGCTTCGATCGCCGACCTGGTAACCAATCATGCGCTGCTCGGGCTGTTCGGCTCGAAGGAAACGACCGATACGAATTTCGGCGGCATCAATGTTGCGCACGTCTTTCTGCTGGCGGCGTCCACGCTGCTGGTCATCGGTGCGATTCTCTATCTGGTAAAGAACAACTATCGCTTCTTCCAGGGCAGCTGCATCGCAGCGATCATCTTCTCACTGTTCCCGATGATCATTTTTGCGGTCAACATCGGAAGCTATCTGTTTGCGCTGATCTTCGCACTGTTGGCGCTCGCGATCATCATTCTGGCGATCTTCGCCATGAAGTCGCGCTGGCAGGTCTACATCAAGGAGATGACCGGCGAGGTCAAGAAGCTCACGTGGCTGAACATGAAGGAACTCATCAAGGCGACGGCGGTCGTTCTGGTGTTCGTTCTCGCATTCGCGCTGCTGATCTATGTCCTTGACTTGCTGTTCAACTGGCCGATCAAGGCGCTGCTCACCGACAATGGATCTACGACGACGCAGACCACGGATGAGGATACGCATGAGCATACGGACGAGGAGCAGGCTCCTGCAGACGAACAGGGCACGCAGCCCGAAGACAGCGGCAACGCTGACGAAGGCACGGAGAATAACGGATAACGCCCATGAGTCAGGAAACGAAATGGTACGTCGTTCATACCTATTCCGGGTATGAGAACAAGGTCAAGGAAGACCTGATCAAAGCCGTCGACAACGCGGGACTTTCGGACACGATTCTGGAAGTCATGTATCCGACGGAAGAAACCATTGAGATCCTGCCGAACGGAAAGCGCAAAACTGTCACCCGAAAGATCTATCCCGGCTACGTCATGGTCAAGATGGTCGTTGACGTGATCGAGGAACCGCGTCCGGACGAGAGGGGCGGCGGCGTATCGCGCACACTGAAAATGAATCCGCGTGCGTGGTACATCATCCGCAACACCCGCGGCGTCACGGGTTTTGTCGGTCCGGGAAGCCAGCCGGTGCCTCTGAAGGATGAAGAGGTCGTTGCGATGGGTGTGGAGCGCATCCCGATCGTCCTCAATATTGAGGTCGGCGAAACGGTGCGCGTCGTTTCGGGTCCTTTGGAGAACTTCCTCGGCCGTGTCGACAAGATCGACCCCGAACGGCAGAAGGTCAAGCTGTCCGTTTCCATGTTCGGCAGGGATACTCCGGTCGAGCTGGATTTCATCCAGGTCCAGAAAATCTGAAAAAACGAATCGCATTCGGTTTGTTGAAACGTGCTGTTTGAAACAGCCGGAAATGCAAGTGCGTTATAAACGCATGCGCGAAAGCAACGGAGGAGAAACGGAATGAAAATCCGTCAAATCCGGCGACATGCGCGGCGGATTTGACTCCTTGCAGGACCGCGTCCGAAAACACTTGTGTTTCAGGCGGAAGCTGAAAACCGGTCTGTTGAATAACAGAGCTTTTCAAAAGACTGAACGCGAAGCGTTTACGTGGGAGGGGAGGCACCCCGCACCACAACTATAAAATAAAACATATAGGAGAAACAGCAATGGCAAAGAAAATCACAGGTTATGTGAAGCTGCAGATCCCCGCCGGTAAGGCAACGCCGGCGCCGCCCGTAGGTCCCGCACTGGGCCAGCACGGCGTGAACATCATGGGCTTCTGCAAAGAGTTCAACGAGCGTACGAACAAGCAGGCTGGGTTGATCATCCCCGTCGTGATCACGGTTTACGCGGATCACAGCTTCTCGTTCATCACCAAGACGCCTCCGGCGGCGGTCCTCATCAAAAAGGCCTGCAACCTCGAAAAGGCGTCCGGCGTTCCGAACAAGACCAAGGTCGCAAAGATCACCAAAGCACAGGTCCGCGAGATCGCGGAGCTGAAGATGCCTGACCTCAATGCGGCTTCCGTGGAAGCGGCCATGAGCATGGTCGCAGGCACCGCCCGTTCGATGGGTGTTGTCGTCGAGGACTGAGGAGGAACGAACGATGAAGCACGGTAAGAATTATATCGAGAGCAAGAAGCTGATCGACAGCACCAAGCAGTACGATGTCCGCGAGGGCCTCGAAGCGGTGCTGAACAGCGCAAAGGCAAAGTTTGACGAAACGATCGAAGTCTCCGTCCGTCTGGGCGTCGACTCCCGTCACGCAGACCAGCAGGTCCGCGGCGCGATCGTTCTGCCGCACGGCACGGGCAAGACCGTCCGCGTCCTCGTGTTCGCAAAGGCCGACAAGGCCCGCGAAGCGCAGGAAGCCGGTGCAGATTTCGTCGGCGACGAAGATATGGTCAAGAAGATCCAGACCGAAAACTGGTTTGGATTCGACGTCTGCGTCGCGACCCCGGATATGATGGGTATCGTCGGCCGCATCGGCCGCGTACTCGGTCCGAAGGGCTTGATGCCGAACCCGAAGAGCGGTACGGTCACCATGGACGTCACCAAGGCGGTCCACGACATCAAAGCCGGTAAGGTCGAGTATCGTGTCGACAAGACCAACATCATCCACTGCCCGATCGGCAAGAAGTCCTTCGGCGTCGACAAGCTCGAAGAGAACCTCAACACCCTGATGGATGCGATCATCAAGGCGAAGCCGGCAGCGGCGAAGGGCACCTACCTCCGCAGCGTCGTGGTTTCCTCCACGATGGGCCCGGGCGTCAAGTTCAACGCGCTGAAGTTCTGAGCGTAACCAAAGAAAGAGACCGAGAAATCGGTCTCTTTTTTGTTGCGCCGTGAGCGAGACCGTGATACGATAGATACAATGGATCGGAACAGGCGGAACGGAATGTCCTATATTCATCCGAAAGACAGCAGAATAGCAGCATTTATTGAGGCGAATATCCACGATACGAGCAGCGCGGAAGCGGTATCAAAGTCGCTTTTGCTGTGGTTTGATCAAAACGTCGGGTACAGCAGATTGAACGCGCCCTTCTTTCCGCTGCAAAGAAGCGATCTGGACGTATTGTCCATGCGCTGCGGTACCTGCGGCGATTATTCCAACCTCATCGTTTCGGTGCTGGTCCATCTTGGATATGAAGCGGCGTATGCGTACGTTCATAAGGATTGTTACGGCGACGAGCAGGATCACATCTGCGCCGCGGTCCGGGACGGGAAGGAATGGGCTTTGATCGATGCAACGATGCCGTACAGAAAATGGTATGGGTTTCGCTGTCCGCACCGGGAATTCGATCTGCTGTCCGTGAATGCTTTTGAAGAAAAGATGAAGCAGGAAGAAGCCAATTGGACGGATGCCGCAAAGCAATACGGGAACGATTTGTATGCGGGTTTATTGTATGCGCCCTGGATTCATGAACGGATCATCCGAGAAACCGAGACCGTCGTGGAAAGCGCTTTTTACCTGTTGGCGACGAACGCGCAAAAGCGTTGGGCGCTGCACGTGTATCTTTTGCGCTATACCGAGGAAACCGGCTCCATCCCCGTAACGTGCATGATTGCCGGCGAAACGCGGACCTATCGCTTTTCCCGGGAGAAACCGAACACGATCTGGGACGATCGGCAATGGAGCGAAGCGTATCCGGAAGACGGAATTCCCGACGCGTTTCAGACGGAGACACTGCGCGGATTTCAGGCTTCCATTGACGCAGATCTGCCGAAGATCACGGATATTCTGCTGTATGCAAAGCGCGCTGCCGGGTCACAGGAACCTGCATGATTTCTCTTTGACGTGTTGCGCTGCACGGGTTCCGTATGCTATACTGATATCAAAGCAAACAGGAGGGCAAATCTATGTGGAAATTTTCGGAACTACCCTATGAGCGCGTGGACGTCGACAAGTTCATCGAAAACGGGCTGAAGCTGATCGAGACGTTCGAAAACGCGCCGACCGCCGAGGCTGCGATCGAGGCGTACTACGCGATGGACGAGGCGATGCAGAAGGTCGCGACGCAGTTCACGATCGCGCACATCCGCCACGACGTCAACACCAAGGACGAATTCTACGATGCGGAGCAGACCTATTACGATCAGAATCTTTCGAAGACGATCGTGCTGAACGAGAAGCAGCTGAAGGCGATGGTGAACCACCCGTTCCGCGCGGAGCTTGAAAAAGCGCTCGGCAAGATCATCTTCACGCAGGCGGACGCGCAGATCAAGCTCGCCGACGAGCGCCTGATCCCGGGCATGACCGAGGACCAGATGCTGAGAAGCAAGTATTCAAAGATCACCGCGGGCTGCACGACCGAGTACATGGGCGAGACCTGCAACTTCTACGGGCTTCTGAAATTCATGCAGAACCCGGACCGCAAGATCCGTGAAGGCGCGTTCCGCAAGTGGGCGGAGATGTACGCGGGGATCGCGGACGAGCTCGACGACATCTATGACAAGATGGTCAAGGTCCGCACCGATATGGCGAAGCTGATCGGCTACGAGAACTACATCCCGTTCGCGTACCTGTCCCGCGGGCGCTACGACTACACCAAGGAGGACGTCGAACGCTTCCGCGAGGGCGTGAAACAATACGTCGTGCCCGCCGTCGCCCGCATCCACGAGCGTCAGGCAAAGCGCATCGGCGTCGAAAAGCTGCGCTACTACGACGAGTCCTTCTGCTATCCCGAGGGCAATCCGACGCCGCACGGCACCGAGGCTGAAATGGTCAAGGCCGCGCAGGAGATGTACCGCGAGCTGAGCCCGGAGACCGGCGAGTTCTTCGACTTCATGGTCGAGCATCAGCTCTTCGACCTCACGTCCCGTCCCGGCAAGCACATGGGCGGCTACTGCACCGATCTCGCTTCGCTGAAAGCGCCGTTCATCTTCTCGAACTTTAACGGCACCTCTGCCGACGTCGACGTGCTGACGCACGAAGCGGGCCACGCGTTCCAGGCGTATCTGGCGGCGCGCGCGATCAAGCTCTCCGAGACGTGGCAGGCGCCGATCGAGATCTGCGAGGTCCATTCCATGTCCATGGAGCATTTCACCTATCCGTGGATGGACAAGTTTTTCGGCGACGACGCGCCGCGCTATCGCGAAGCGCACCTCTCCGCCGCGCTCGAGGTCATTCCGTATCTCACGATGGTCGACGAGTTCCAGCACCGCGTCTACGAGAAGCCCGACATGGACCGCAACGAGCGCTACGGCGTGTGGCATGAGCTGGAGCAGGTCTATCTCCCGTGGCGCGACTACGACGGAGATCCGTTCCTCGAAAAAGGCGGATTCTGGATGCAGAAGCAGCACATCTTCCTGTATCCGTTCTATTACATCGACTATGCGCTGGCGCAGATGGGCGCGTTCGACTTTTATCTCCGTATGCGCGAAAACCGCGAACAGGCGTGGAACGACTACCTTGCGCTGTGCAAGGCGGGCGGCACGGTCGGCTATTTCGATCTGCTCAGGATCGGCAACCTCCGCAACCCCTTCGCGGAAAACACGGTGAAGGACATCGCCGAGGCGATCGAAAAGCTGCTGTAAGACAGATCAAAGCACATAACAACACGGAGAGCATGAAGCGCTCTCCGTGTTTTTTCGTCAAATATGCGTCAAAATTGTAAAATGTCATAGGAACCTATTGACATTCTGATTTATTCTTATATAATTAAGACAAGATTAATCTTATAAACTTAAGAATACCTCGAGGTAAGGAAATGGACACAAGACTCAAGGACAATGAATGGATCATCCTGCATGCGGTCTGGAAGAAGAATCCGATCGATCTGAAGTCGATCATCCGGTCGGTGCAGGAGGACAACCCGGAAATCGGTTGGGATTACAAGACCTATCACAGCTTTCTGCGGATCCTTCTGGATAAGGGCTATCTGAAAGCGGAGAAGTCGGGCAAGAACAATCTGTACAGTCCGGGGATCACGTATGAGGAAGCGATGTCGATCGAGGCGGACAGCATTGTTTCGCGCCGGAATTTCTACGGTTCCGTTTCGGGACTCATGATCAACATGGCGGAACAGGGCAAGCTGACCGATCGGGAAAAGAAGGACCTCATGGAGCTTGCCGAACGGCTTTCGCGAGGCGAAGTATGATCCTGCCGTCGGCGGTCGCGCGGACGATCGTAACGACGCTTGCGGAGATCGGCATTTATGCTGCGGTGATCTTCGCGGCGATTCTGGCATTTCGTTTCGTATGCAAAAGCAAGATGAAACCGGCGCTTCGGTTTGGACTCTGGTTTCTGCTTTTGCTGCGGCTGACCGTTCCGTTTACCGTGAACACGGCGGTGCATTTCGTTGTACTGCCGGCGGCGGAGCCCGTTTCCGCCGCGGAAGAAACGGAACCGGCGGCAGTACCGGACCCGACCGCGTATACAGCGGTCGCGATATCGCCGAAGCCGTCGGACACGCAGGAGATGCAGCCGGTCTCGCAGAACGAAGCGCAGCAAACGCGTCCGTCCGGAATGCGGATCACTGTTTGGCAGATCCTGTTTTCGGTCTGGATCATCGGAGCCGCTGCGCTGCTGATCCGCAGGCTTTGGAGGCAGGCGCTGCTGACGGCGCGTCTGCGTTCCGACGCAAGAACGCCGGATGCGCAGAATATGCGGGAATTCGAAGCGCTGTGTTCGGAAATGCGCATCAAAAGGCGCGTCCGGATTCTGGCGGCGGAGGATATTGCAAGTCCGGCGCTGACGGTGGGTTTCAGACCGACGGTTCTTCTGCCCGCGTATCTTACCGAAGCGGATCGCAGACAGGAACGCCGCTTTGCGCTGATGCATGAGCTGACGCACCTTAAACGGGGCGATCATCTCGTCTTGCTTTGGTATGAAATGCTCCAATGCGTCTGGTGGTTTCATCCGGTCATATGGCTGATGAAAAAGCCGTTTCGGACGGATATGGAAGTCGCGTGCGACGCAAAGGCGGTTCTCGGGATGGATCGGGAAGAAAAGCTGGCGTATGCCGGTTTTCTGCTGGAGCTCGGCAAGGAGCGGAGCGAAGGGACCGACGTCGCGGAGACACGAACAAACGAGAAAACGGAAGGAGACTATCGGCAATGAAGATATGGAATACGAAAAAAACGACACAGGAGCTTATCGGTCTCGGCATGGCGCTTCATGCGGATCGCGACACGATGGAAACGCGCATCCGGGGCATTTTCAGCCGGACGAAGTCGACCCGCGGCGCCGTGATCGCAGCAGTCGCGCTGGTCGTCGTGCTGGCGTTTGCCTGCTTCACGACGGCGTGCCGCCCCATGATGGCGGAGAAAGCGGCGGCGGATGCGCTGCCCGCGCTTTCGGGTACGCAGGAAGGTTCGCTGCTGCGGTTTGACGGCTATTGCAAGGGCACGCTGGACGGGAACACGATCACCGTGAAGGACGGAAAAGGCGTCGAGCATGTGTTCACGTGGGTGGACGAAGGCACGCGCAGATATTCCGCGCCCATTCCGGACGGAAACTATGCTTCGCCCGGAGAGGCCGCTCTGCATGCGGCGGAGGTTGCCGTAACGATCACCGGCGGCAGCATCGACGCACGCGAGATCCATACCAATATCTATAAAGACGAGGGCATGGAGCTTGTCTACTACGGGATCGGATTCGACGGAACGCCGTTTGAATCGGCACAGGGCTGTTATGGATATGCGGACGCCGCGACCGGAACGCTGCTGCTGCTGGACGTCAATCGCTGGGGACAGTACGGCGAAGAGAGCAATCAGAAGATCGCGTCCTGGGACTGGTCGGATGAGCAGTATGAAAGCGTACATACCTCCGAAAAGGCGCTTGCGACCGCGATGGCGCTGATCCGCACCTGCTTCCCGACCGGTGAGATCGTGACGACGGATCCGAATGTTTGGGACGGCGGTTCGCATACCGACGGCGAACAGATCGGTTGGGCGGGCGGCTACGAGGCCGTTGTGGACGCTTACATCCGGATGGACAAGGATCCCTGTTACTATGTGCAGGTTGCTGTACCGCTTGAGGAAGGCGCAGAACCCTTTATCAGCATGTTTGGCTGCTATCCTTTGGGCTGGAAATACTGCTGCAATCAGATCCATGATCCCGGGATCCTCCGACAAGAGCAGGAGGAGTGGGAAGCGATCCGCAACGGAACGTAGAACACGGACGACGGAGCGGAGAAGCCCTCTTCCGCGGCGACCGTCTCGTCGCTTGCAGAGTATGCGGATCGGGCAGAAGCGCTTGTGGGAATAACCTTTACGGTGTCAGAAGAGGACTGGAAAAAGGGCGACAGCCCGGATGAATACCAGAAGGTCTTCCTCGTTCGGATGAACGCATATCTGGACGATGGATACGAGGACAGCGATCCGATGCTCGATCCCAAGGAGGTGGAAGCTTTGGCAGAGCGCGGAAACGTGCTGCGCTTTGAATCAAACGGTCAGTTCTCCTATGCGGTCTATCTCGGGGACGGACAGATGGTCTATGCGGACGCGGAGACCATGCAGATCTGCAAAGTGAGCGTCGCGCAATGGATGAATGAGAAAACGGATTGCACCTGCTGCATCCTGACGTGGAAATAAAAAAACGGGCGCTTTTCCCTCTTGAGGCGTCAACAACGCACCTCGTCTTGATACGAGGTGCGTTTTTGATGAAGGAAAGGAACGCAGCAGGACGTCCGCATGAATATATCTATAATAATATACATATATCAAATATAAAATTATTGACATAACCTTTGCCGCATGCTACAATCTGCGTATCACGCAAAGGAAGGTAACGCAATGAAATCACATGACACGATCCGCCGCATGGTGCAGGCGTCGCTTTTGACCGCGCTCGCGGTGATCCTCTCGATCTGGCCCAAATTCCCGCTCTTTCCGGCGGTCAGCTGGATGAAATTCGAGTTCTCCGACATTCCGGTCCTGCTCGGCGGGTTTGCGCTCGGTCCGTGGTTTGGCCTTGCGATCGCGATCCTGAAGGCGGGACTGAACGCGGTATTCACCGGCGACTGGAACTATATCGGCATCATCATGAATATCGTATCGACCGGGATCCCGACGGTCGCGGCTTCGCTGCTGTATCAGCGCAAGAAAACGCGCAAGCGCGCATACTTTTCGCTCGGTCTGTTCCTGCTTGTCCAGATCGTCGTAATGATCCCGATGAACTATTTCGTCGGCAGCCTGAACTTCATGCTGTTTTTCGGCGTGCCGACCTACGAAGCGTCCCGCGCGGCGATGGCGCCGCTCCTCGGCTGGGTCGCGCTGTTCAATCTCATCAAGGGTTCGGCGACGGTGCTCGTGACCGCATTTGTCTATAAGCCGCTTTCGCGAACGGTTCTAAGAAAGGATCTTCTGACGCCGAAGGCGCGAAAGACCGCCGAGGTCCCGGAACAAGGGGCAGATCCGGCGGAACAAGGGGCAAATTCCGGCGAATGACTTGATAATTGTATGTAAATTTGTTATACTGATATTTACCGTGAGCAATCGGAAAAGGAAAGCGGTATGAACCTCGCATACTATGCAAACTACGTGACCATCGTGGAGGAAGGCAGCCTTACAGCCGCCTCCCGCAAGCTTCGGATCGCGCAGCCTGCCCTGAGCAATCAGATTAAGGCCTTGGAGACCGCGTACGGCGCGCGGCTGTTCTATCGCGGCGCGCGCAAGCTGGAGCTCACCGACGCGGGGCAGATCCTCTATCGGAAGGCGAAATGGATGATGGAGGTCGAGACCGAGGCGCGCAACGAGATCGCGTCCGGCTTCGGCGGCGCAAAGGGAACGCTGCGGATCGGCATCACCTCGTCGTTTGAGAACGCGCGGCTTCTGGACGCGCTGACAGCGTTTGCGGAGCGGTTTCCGGACGCGGAGATCAGCGTATACGAGGCGGAGCTGCCGGAACTCCTCAAAAAGCTGCAGAACGGCAAGGTCGAGGCGATCTTCGTCCGGCCGATCAAAAGCGACGTCGAGAACCTGGAGGTCCTGTATACGCATCCGGACACGCTCGTCGCGGCGTACAGACCCGGCGCGTTCTTTGCGGAGGAGACGGGGGAAGGGATCACGCTCGAACGGCTCTCCAATCTGCCGCTGTCGATGCTCGAACGCAGCCTTCCGGCGTTTCGGAGCGCGTTCAGGGAGAAGGGGCTTGCGCTTTCGCCGAAATATGTCAGCACGCGGATGCAGGTCGCGCTGCACTGGGCGCGCGTCGGCAAGGCGGTCGCGCTCGTGCCGAAAAGCGCAACGGAGGAGCTCGGGTTTACGGATCTTGCGGAAAAGTCCGTTTCGGACAGCGATCTTTTGGTCCCCGCGATGACGATCGTCGCGCAGAAGCATAAGTACCGCTCGCAGATCGTGAATAATTTCCTGGCGCTGCTTTCCGAACGATACGGATTGGAATATCGGGAATCGGTCGAAGGACCGAACCGCGAAAAAGGAGAATAATATGAAACGCTTTATCACCATTTTGACGGCTGCGCTGCTTCTCATTGCGGCGATCGGCTGCACAAACGCATACGCAAACTCGCAGCCCGGCACGGAAACGCAGTTTACTTCCGAGACGAACAAAGAGCCCGCGCCGGCCGGAACGACGAATACCGAAACCGAGCCGACCGCGGCAGAACCCGAAAAGGAACCGGCCGCGACGGACGAACCCAAGAATACAGAGGAGGAACCGACTATGCAGAATCCCATCGTAACGATCACCATGAAGGACGGCGGCGTGATGAAGCTGGAGCTTTATCCCGACGTGGCGCCGAACACCGTGAAGAACTTTATCTCGCTCGCAAACAAAGGCTTCTATGACGGCTTGACTTTCCACCGCATCATTGCGGGCTTCATGATCCAGGGCGGCGATCCGGACGGCATCGGCTCCGGCGGCCCCGGCTACTCGATCAAGGGTGAATTTGCGGCGAACGGCGTGAACAACACCCTGTCGCACAAGCGCGGCGTGATCTCGATGGCGCGTACGCCGATGCCCGATTCCGCGGGCAGCCAGTTCTTCATCATGCATGAGGACGGCGACTTCCTCGACGGACAGTACGCCGCATTCGGCATGATGCTTGAGGGCTTCGACGTGCTGGACGCCATTGCGACGGTCAAGACAAACCGCAACGACGCGCCGCTTTCGCCGGTCGTGATCGACACGATCCGCGTCGAGACCTTCGGCGTGGACTACGGCGAGCCGGAAGTGATCCGATAATCCGGAGGGACCATGCTGGTACTGGACGAATACAAAATGCAGCTCGGCAGTCTCAACGAGACGCTCGCGCTGGCACACAAGCAAATGAACGCCGACGCGCTCAACGAGGAATTGAAGACCCTCGAGGCGCAGATGGCGGAGACCGATTTCTGGAACGACGTCGAGAACGCGAACAAGGTCACCACGCGCGTCAAGGCGATCAAGAGCAAGCTCGAACGCCTTGCGAAACTGGACGGGCAGAGCGCGGATATCGAGACGCTGATCGAGATGGCCGAAGAAGAGGACGACGAGAGCCTGCTTGAGGAGCTCAAATCCGAGCTCAAAGCCTTCGACGATAAGATGACCGCTCTGCGGCTCGAAATGCTCTTAAAAGGGCCGTACGACAGCTCAAACGCCATCCTCTCGCTGCATGCTGGCGCGGGCGGCACGGAGGCGCAGGACTGGACCGAAATGCTCTACCGTATGTACACGCGCTACTGCGAAAAGCGCGGCTGGACGGTGAAGGAGCTCGACCTTTTAGACGGCGACGAAGCGGGCATCAAGTCCGTTACGTTCGAGGTCGAGGGTGAAAACGCCTACGGCTATCTCAAAGCGGAAAAGGGCGTGCACCGTCTCGTGCGCATCTCGCCGTTCGACGCGAGCGCGCGGCGGCATACCTCGTTCTCGTCGCTCGACGTCACGCCGATCTTCGAGGACGACGACACGAGCATCAAGATCGAGCCGGACGAGATCCGCGTGGATACCTACCGCTCCGGCGGCGCGGGCGGACAGAACGTCAACAAGGTCAGCTCCGCAATCCGCATCACGCACCTTGCGACCGGCATCGTCGTGCAGTGCCAGAACGAGCGCAGCCAACTTCAAAATAAGGAAATGGCGATGCGCATCCTGAAAGGTAAACTTTTGGAGCTTCAGGAGCGCGAGCGCGAACAGCAGATGCAGGAGATCAAGGGCGAAATGAAGAAGATCGAGTGGGGCAGTCAGATCCGCTCGTACGTCTTCCAGCCGTACACGCTCGTCAAGGACCACCGCACCGGCGCCGAAAACGGCAACATCCAGGCGGTCATGGACGGCGACCTCGACCTGTTCATCTCGGCGTATCTGACCATGTCGTAAGCATTACGGGCGTCTCGAAAGGGACGCCTTTTTTTTGGAGGATGTATGCAAAAACCGGTGATCGGCGTGACGCCGCTTTTCGATCGGGCGAGGGATTCCTATTGGATGCTGCCCGGATATTTTCAGGCATTGGAGCAGGCGGGCGCCGTGCCCGTGATGCTGCCTTTGACGAACGATGCGGCGGCGCTTTCCCGTGCTGTCGAAGCGCTCGACGGCTTTCTGATGACGGGCGGACCGGACGTCGATCCCGCCTATTACGGCGCGGAGGAGCTTCCGTCGGTCAACGAGATCTGTCCCGAGCGCGACGCGATGGAAATGACGCTCTTGCGGCTTCTTTGGGAGACGGATAAGCCCGTATTCGGCATCTGCCGGGGGCTGCAGATGATGAACGTGCAGCGCGGCGGCACACTCATCCAGGATATTCCGACGGAGCATCCCTCGGACGTGGAGCACCGTATGAAAGCGCCGTATGACCGCGTGGTGCATACAGTCACGGTTCTGAAAGACTCGCCGCTGTATCGGCTTTTCGGCACGGATTCAGCGGGCGTCAACAGCAGCCACCATCAGGCGATCAAGGTCCTTGCGCCGGGATTGCTGCCCATGGCGGTCGCGCCGGACGGCCTCATCGAGGCGATCTGCGCGCCTGAGAAACGCTTTTATTGGGCGGTACAGTGGCACCCGGAGCGGCTTTGGGTTAAGGATGAGATGAGCCGCAGGCTCTTCGCGGCGTTCGTGAACGCGGCGCGCGGATAGGAGGACGATATGCGAGATTTCGGCATGTCCATGCTTTGGTTCTGGATCGCGTACATCGTCGTCACGCTGATCGGGATCGGGCACACGATCTTCAATATCACCGTGCTGCACATGAAGTCCATGAAGGACGGCCCCGGTATGGGCGAGGGCTACGAAAAGACCAAGCCGTGGCATCCTCTTTATAACATCGTGATCTTTTCGCTGTTCGGCTGGCTTTATATGCGCGGGCTTGAAAATCCGACGCTCGCCGACGCGCTGATTACCGGCGCGATCTGGGCCGGGATCTGTATTGTATTCGACCTCGTTGGCTGGGTGCTGATCAAGCATCCGTGGAGCCTGACGTTCCGGGAATTTTACGTCGACTATCAGCCGTGGATCTCGCTGATCTATCTTGCGATCTTCCTCGGTCCGCTCGTAGGATTCTGGCTGTGCCGGATATAAGTCGGCATACGGATATTTCGTTTGCGCGTTCGGACGCTTTTTGCCGTTCGGACGCTTTTCTTCTCGGAACGGATGTGATATACTGATAAAAACTAGCTTTCATGCAGGAGGGGGAGAAGGGTATGGAAAAACAGGTTCGCAAGGGGCTGCCGGCCTGGGTGGCCGTGCTGATCGGTGCTGTCGCGATCGTGCTTGCACTTGCCGTCGCCGGTTTGCTGCTTTGGTTTGAGGTGTTCAAACCCGCCCGAAGCGAGGGGAGCAATACGCCGTCGGTCACGGAAACGACGCCGGATCGGGAGCAGCAGCGTGCAGCGGAGGCGACGCCTGACGGAGATTCGGGGATCATTGCGATTGCAACGCCGGTTCCGACAGAGAAATCAATCAAGAATCCGGAGGAAACGCCGACAAAAGAGCCGGAGAATCCGACGGAGCAGCCTGCGGAAACGCCGACAAAAGAGCCGGAAACGCCGACAGCGCAGCCTTCGGAAGCTTCATCGGCAATGCCCACATCGGCGTCGATGGCAGTTCCGACCGCAGAACCCACGCCGGTTCCGACGTCCATGCCCACGTCCGTGCCCACGCCGGTTCCGACGCCCGTTCCCACGCCCGTGCCGACGCCGGTTCCCACGCCCGTGCCGACGCCGGTTCCGACGTCCGTTCCCACGCCCGTGCCGACCAAAAAGCCCGATTCATTCAAGTTCGGCGGCAAGACGATCAAGGCCGGCACAAAGAAGATCGACGGGTCCAAGCTCGGCATCAACGGCAAGAGCGGGAAGCTGAAGCACATCACGGAGGAGGAGGTTTATAACCTCGTCGAGCTTTGTCCGAATCTCGAAGAACTGTCTCTGAATTATTGCTATATGGACGACTACGAGCCGCTCGGCGCGCTCGTAAAGCTCCAAACGCTGAAGCTGCGCCGAGGCAACGAAGGCGGAAAAGGCAATGCGGTCGACGACATTGGATGGGTCGCAAATCTCAAGGAGCTGACCTATCTGCATCTCGGGCACAATGAGATTGACGATCTCAGCCCGCTCAAGGGCCTCAAAAAGCTGAAGCGGCTGAATCTCGCCTACAACGACATCGAAAACGACGATCTTGAGGATCTTTCGGGACTCACGAGCCTGACCGAGCTGTCGCTTTACGGGCTCAAAAAGATCACCGACGTCTCGCCGCTCGCAAGCCTTACGAATCTGACGTACCTGAATTTGAACTACAACAGCAAGCTCAAGACCATCAAGCCGCTGACCGCGCTGAAAAAACTGAAAAAGCTTCGCATTGCGAAAACCGCGATCGCGGATAATACATATTTCAAGTATTTTGAAAAAGTCGAATGGCTCGACATTTCGGGCTGTCCGATCAAATCCAAGCATTACGGCTATTTCTGGTACATGAAGCGGCTGACGCTGATCGTGACCAACAAGGACAACCCGGACGTCGGTTACCTGCTCGGCAACGAATTCGGCGTCGGGATCGAATACGAGTGGCCCGAGTAAAGCCGGATGAACGGATATGGCAAAAAAGGAGCTTCCTTTGCGGGAAGCTCCTTTTTGGGTGAAAGGTGAAACTTACAACGGCTCGATCAGGCCGAAATTGCCGTCTTTACGTTTATAAAGAACGTTGATCTCGTTCGTGTCCACGTTGCGGAATACGTAGAAGGCATGGCCTAAAAGCTCAATTTGCAGCATGGCCTCCTCCTCGCTCATCGGCTTGACGGAGAACTGCTTCACGCGGACGATCCGCGGGCCCTCGTCTTCATCATCGTCATATTCTTCGGGAAGATCGCGGAATGCATCCTGACGAAGCCCCTTGGCAAGACGCGTGCGGTTGTGCACGATCTGCTTTTCGAGCTTTTCGACGATGTTGTCGAGCGACGCATACATGTCGCCCGAGACCTCCTCGCCGCGGATGATGCGACCCTCATGCGGGATCGTGACCTCGACGATGTGGCGGTTCTTTTCGACGGAGAGAGTGACCTGTGCTTCTGTGTCCTGCGGGAAGTACCGATCCAGCTTGGAGAGCTTCTTCTCAGCGACTTCGCGCATATAGGAGGAGATCTCCAAATTCTTACCGGAAATAGAAATACGCATATGTTCCACTCCTTCTGACACGGGTATTGTGTTCGTGTCACCTATATAATACCATACTTTTCCGGAAATATCTTCCCTTTTTTCAAAAAAACACAAAATATTTTATAAAAATCCATTATTGCTGCATTTCTGCTGTATTTTTACGGTTTTTGAAACGGAAAATCCGAAAAAAAGTTGCAATTCATTCACAGATATAACGCGTTTTTGACAAATCTTCGGGTTATACTATGCTTGCAGAGGTTGAAATCCCCCTGCATCAAGATCATTCTTGATATACTCTCCCCCCAGGAAATCACGCGTCGCCCCCTCGGCGCGTGATTTTCATTCAACGGAAACAGAGTTTCCGTTGAATGGATGATCCCGCCTTGCGGGATCATTACCTCACCCTCTGCCTATCATCCTGCGGATGATGCGAGCGGCAGAGGGTGCAAGGAGTAAAATCCGCCGCGCATGTCGCCGGATTTTACGGATTTGTGTGATAGTGGTTCCTCCTACCGGTCCGCCGAACGGCGACGCCGTTCTTTGTCCGGTTGACAAAATGCCGAACCTCCGTGTATCATCACGAGAAGCCGGACAGCGACGAAGGATCCTTCCGCGGCGCTCACTGCCCGCAGGGCGGCTTCGGACGGAACTGCTCCATAAGCCGCATCATCTGAAAGAGCTTCTCCATGTCCGGCTGCTGCTTCGGCGGAGGCGGCGGGGGAGGCGGGGGCGGACACGGCGCAGGCTGCGGGACCGGCACGTTCAGCCGGTAGGCAAGCTGATCGATCAGATCCCGCGGCAAAAGCGGCGCGAGCGCTTTGACGTACGCTTCGACGCCCGCGCGCCCGTGCTCGTCGCGCACGGCTTCGCCCAAAATGACGGCGCAGGACAGCGGGGAAGGTCCGTTTCGTTGCGGTTGCATGTTCATGGCAATTCCTCCTTGCAGCATGATATGCGGGATGCACGGTTTCGGTGCGCGGCGCATAGAATGTGACGAGGTGATGACGATGGATCTGAACAAGGATTATGAAATGTATCGCAATCAGACGAGCGGCGAGCTGATGGAAACGCTTCTGAAGCTCACGGCGGAGCAGAAAAAAAGCGGTGAAATGAGCGAAAGCAAGATGGAGGAGATCTATCGGATGCTTTCGCCGATGCTGTCCGAGAGCCAGAAGGCGCGCATGCGGGAGATCATCGCGCGCCTAAACGCGCCGATCTGACAGTCGCGCAAAAAACAGGTTTTTCGGCATGTTGTTTCACCCCGCGCCTGCGGATCGGAGATCCGCCGGGCGGCGCGGGGCGCAAAGTCTAAAAACCGCCGCGCATGTCGCCGGATTTTACGGATTGATGTGATAGCTCCATCCCGTATACTCGCGCCGAACGGCGGGGCTGTTCATCGCCCGTCAGAGGACAAAGAAGGCGTTTTCGAAGGTTTCGGCGCAAAATCCGTAAAATCGTTGCACAGCGTTCACAATCGCCCCCTTTGCAGCGGGGGATTTTTGTGTTATAATCAATTCAATATTGCATCAGGAGAATCATATGGGATTTTTGGACAAGCTGCTCGGAACCTCGAGCGAAAGCAAACTGAAGAAACTGAAACCGAAGGTGGCGGCGATCAACGCTTTGGAGCCCGCAATGCAGAAGCTCTCGGACGAAGAGCTCCGGCATAAGACCGTCGAGTTCAAAGAACGCCTGAAAAACGGCGAAACGCTGGACGATCTTCTGGTCGAGGCGTTCGCGGTCGTGCGCGAGGCGGGCGTCAGGACCGTCGGCATGCGCCATTTCGACGTGCAGCTGTTGGGAGGCATGGTGCTGCATCAGGGCCGCATCGCCGAGATGAAGACGGGCGAAGGCAAAACGCTCGTCGCGACGCTGCCCGCGTATCTGAACGCGCTGGAGGGCGAAGGCGTGCACATCGTCACCGTCAACGACTATCTTGCAAAGCGCGACGCGCAGTGGATGGGCAAGATTTACCGCTTCCTGGGTCTTAAGGTCGGCTGCATCATTCACGATCTGGATTCCGACGAGCGGCGCGAGGCGTATCTTGCGGACATCACCTACGGCACGAACAACGAGTTCGGCTTCGATTACTTGAGAGACAACATGTGCGTCTACAAGGAGCGCATGGTGCAGCGCGCGCTGCATTACGCGATCGTGGACGAGGTCGACTCGATCCTGATCGACGAAGCAAGAACGCCGTTGATCATTTCCGGCCGCGGCGAGGAAAGCTCCGAGATGTATGTGGAGGCGGACCGCTTCGTAAAGGGGCTCACCCGCGGCGAGGACATCAAGGAGATATCGAAATCCGATCAGCTTTCGGGCATCGAACAGCCGGAGAGCGGCGACTATATGGTGGACGTCAAGCACCGGCAGGTCAACCTGACCGCGGAGGGTATCAAGAAGGCGGAGAAGCATTTCAACGTCGAATCGCTTGCCGACACCGAGAACACCGAGCTGAATCACTACATCAAGCAGGCATTGCGGGCGCGTTCGCTCTTTGAGCGCGACAAAGACTACGTCGTACAGAACGGACAGGTCATCATCGTCGACGAGTTCACGGGACGATTGATGATCGGCCGCCGCTACAACGAGGGTCTGCATCAGGCGCTGGAGGCGAAGGAGGGCGTAAAGGTCGAGCGTGAGAACAAGACGCTTGCCACGATCACGTTCCAGAACTACTTCCGTATGTTCAAAAAGCTTGCCGGTATGACCGGTACCGCGAAGACCGAGGAGGACGAGTTCTCCGCGATCTACGACCTCGACGTCGTCGAGATCCCGACGAACAAGCCGAACATCCGCGTCGACAACAAGGACTGCGTCTACATGACCGAGGAGGGCAAGTTCCGCGCGGTCGTCGCCGAGATCGAGAAGGTCCATGCGACGGGCCAGCCGATCCTGGTCGGCACGATCTCGGTCGAACGCAGCGAATACCTGTCCGGGCTTCTGAAGCGCAAGGGCATCCCGCACGAGGTTCTGAACGCGAAGTATCACGCAAAGGAAGCGGAGATCGTCGCGCAGGCGGGCAAGCTCAACCAGATCACGATCGCCACGAACATGGCGGGCCGCGGCACGGACATCCTGCTCGGCGGCAACCCGGACTTTCTGGCGCGCCGCGCGATGCGCCAGGAGGGGATCGAGGAGGAGCTCATCGACGAGGCGACCGGACATGCAGAGACCGAGGACGAGGCGGTGCTTGCCGCGCGCGAGCAGTACGCGAATCTGTATGCCGAGTTCAAGAAGGAGACCGACCGCGAGCACGAGGAGGTCGTGAAGCTCGGCGGTCTGCACATCATCGGCACCGAGCGGCATGAAAGCCGCCGTATCGACAATCAGCTCCGCGGCCGCGCCGGCCGACAGGGCGACCCCGGCAGCACGCGCTTCTATGTGTCGCTGAAGGACGAGCTGATGCGCCGCTTCGGCATGGACCGCATGGAAGGCCTGATGACAAAGCTCTCGCCAGACGACGCATACCCGATCGAGAACAGCTTCATCACGCGGCAGATCGAGAACGCGCAGAAGCGCGTCGAGGCTTCGAACTTCGATACGCGTAAAAACGTTCTGCGTTACGACGACGTCATGAATAAGCAGCGCGAGGTCATCTACGGCGAGCGCCGCAAGGTTCTGATGGGCGAGGATCTTAAAGATCAGTTCACGAAGATGATCGACGAGACCGTCGAAAACATCGTCAACGCCTACGCGAGCGAGCATTCGAAGCCCGAGGAGTGGGATATCTCCGCGATCGAAAGGGAGCTTTCCGACGTCTGCGCGGCCGACGCGACGGGTCTTCTGCACAGCGCGGCGCTGAAGCGCCGCAGCGAGCTTGTTGACCGGTGCAAAGACTTTGCCGGGAAACAGCGCGCCAAAAAGGAAGCGGAGCTTACGGAACAGAAGGTCGACATGCGCGAGGTCGAGCGCATCATGCTTTTGCGCGCGGTCGACACGAACTGGATGGATCAGATCGACGCGATGGATCAGTTGAAGCAGGGCATCGGACTTCGCGCCTACGCGCAGACCGACCCGGCGAACGCCTATTCAAGCGAAGGCGCCGATCTGTTCGACGCGATGATCGAGCGCATCCGCGAGGAAGCGGTAAAGAATCTCCTGCGCGTGCAGGTGCGCAAAGCCCCGGTCGAGCGCAAGCAGGTTGCAAAGCCGGTCGATACGCCTTCTCCGGACGGCGAAAAGCCGAAGGTTTTGAAGCGAGCGGCCAAGATCGGCCGCAACGATCCCTGCCCCTGCGGCAGCGGAAAGAAGTACAAGAACTGCTGCGGCAGAAACGCATAAGCGTTCGGCCTGATGAAACCAAGGTTTCATCAGGCCGATTTTTCAGTTCCCGCCTATCATCCTTCGGATGATGCGAGCGGCGATCCACTTCGTTACAGCGGCAGATCGCGCGCTTCCCGCGCGTACCATCTGCAGGGAGTCAAATCCGCCGCGCATGTCGCCGGATTTGACGGATGGGGTTTCCGCGTTTTGTTTGTTGTTTTATTATATTCCGTTTTGCAAAAGAACCAAGACAAGGTCCTTATGATTTTTTTATGATACATGGGAACTTTTCGGGCCGCTTCTGCGTCTGCCTTATAGAATGATCATTCAAAAAGCAATGCCCGGACGGGAGATCAACGGAGGATACCGATGGCAGCGATACACGACGATGCGTTTGTCGATGAGGTCAGAAGCATCAAAAAGACCGCATTCGGCGTAGCGTATCTGATCCTGAAAAACACATACGACTGCGAAGACGCGATGAGCGCGGCGATTCTGAAGGCCTACGCGCATCGCGACAAATTACAGAAGCGGAGCAGCTTCCGCGCTTGGTTTCTGCGCATTCTGCGAAACGAGGCGTATACCGTTTTACGCGAGCGCCGCAAGGTCTTTGAGACAGATGAGATTCCCGAAACGCCCCGGCCGTTACCCGATGCGGAGGAGTCGCTCGATCTTCGGGCGGCGCTGATGAAGCTTCGGGAGGATCAGCGAAACGTGCTGTTTCTGAAGCAGGAGGGCTACTCGATGGAGGAGATCGCAGCCGTGATGAACGTTCCCGTCGGTACGGTCAAGTCGCGCATCTCCCGCGCAAAGGACACGCTACGCAAGATTCTGGAGGAAAACGATTATGAATAAACGGATCATTCGCGTTTCCGACGCAATTCCCGATATGCCCGCCTCGTTCGACACGGCGGTGGAACGGACCCTGCAGACGGTCTGCAAGAAACGGCAGAGCGCGCCGCTTCGCGCGGTCGAAACCGTGACCGAGACGGAGAGAAAGACAAAGTCCACCCGCTGGGAACGGGCCAAAAAGATCATGGTCGCATCCGTGGCGGCGGTGTTCGCCGTGCTGTCGCTCGGCATCGGCGCGGTCGTTATCTCGCGGGGGCTGCAGAACAAGCAGCATGAAGCGGTACAGCCCGGTAATCGCGTTTCGGAAACTTCCTCGGAGCAGTCCTCTGCGACCGACGCGATCACGGAACATACCTATCGGATCGAACTGTGTCCGTCGTTTGACGAGAACACGAAGCCGGTCTCGCCGGAACCCGCGCAGGAAAACAAGATCTCGGAAAAGCTCCGAACCGCGCTTGAAACAACGACGGAGGAATCGCTCGATCTATATGTCTGGTTCAAGGACGACGGCATCGAGGAAGCGGTGCAGGAAAAGATGCAGCGCACCGATCCCGAACTGTACGAGCTGTACCGGAAGAAACTGAACAACGAACCGATGACCGATGCGGAGACCGACCGCGTGATTGAAGGCGCGCGCGCCGTACACACCGAGGTATATCAAAGCATGAACCGCGACCGACTGAACGCGAACCTGACCGACGGGCAGATCCTGTATCTCGGCGCTTACGGCCCGATGTGCATCGTGAGCGTGCCGACGGTTATGGTCGAAGGGCTTGCCGAGAGCGGTGACGTCGTTTATCTCGATCTCTTCGAAAACATGACTTCGACGTCGAGCGCGGAGGGCGATGGCGTCGGGCTATCCGCGATCCGTATGAGCATTACGGAGCTTGACGTGAATCCCGGCACGCTGCAATGGACGACCGAGCTGCGTCTTAAAAAGAACGGCGAAGCGGAAAACCCGCTTAAGGCGCTGACGCGCGTTGCGCACGGAGAAGCGCGCTGCAAGTTCTATAACGCCGACGGCCTTCTCACCGAGGACGCGGGCGCAAAGCTCGTCGAACTGGCGTCTAAGGATAATAATTATGTGGCGACGGAGGACGAAGCCGATTGGATCGTCCGTATCTCCTCGGTCGCTGCCATGCCGCAGGTGTATGATTCGTTCCCGGCAGCGCTTCCGCCGACCGGCGAGATCACGGTTGAGCAGACCTTCTTCCTCGTGGACGCCGCGGCGGACGGCGAGGGGCTTCCGGTACTCCTCAGCCGCGTGCACCAGTCGTTTACGTTCGACGCCGAAAAGCTTCTGAACGTGAAGGAGCCCACGCACATCGACGTGCCGCTTTCGGGCAAAATCATCCTGACGGTACGCACCGGGACCGGCTACCGGAATAAGCGCGCGGCACTGGACGGCGCGACGCTCGACGCCGAGATCCATTATACCAAGACGGGCGTCTTCGTGATCCTCTCGATCAAGGATCCGGGGAGCCTCACCGAAGCGCAGCAGGACGCGCTTCTGCAGGCGATGAACAATCCGTGGAACGTCAACGACTGCGCGCTTGCCTGCGTCGACGCCAACGGCGATCAGCGCATGGTCTATCATCTGAGCCGCGCGTTCTGGGGCACGACGAAGCTTGCCCGTTTCGAGGCTTTGGTCCTGCCGGTGGAATACGCGTCGGCCCAAACGCTGGAGTTCAGACTCTGTGCATTCTTTGTGACAGGCGAGGCGGGCGGCGAACGCAACGAGGATTGGCGTTGGGACGTCAAGGACGGCACGCTGCCCGCGCTTATGACGGAACGGCAATCCCTCGGCACGTTCATGCTCCCGCTGACCGAAGCGGCGCAGACGCCTGAGCCGCAAGAGACTCCGCCGCCGATGCCTGAACCGCAAAAGACCCTGTCGGTCCTGTATCAAGGCACGCTGTACCTGCTGACGGAACAGGAGTATGCGTGCGAGCCGGATGAGAGCGCGATCGTCGGAACGATCGCAGCGATCGACCCTTATCCCACAGCGCGCGAAGAATGCCACGCGAATTTCGGCGAGCCCGGTATGCCGCTTGCGCCGACCTGCGACGGCTTGCTCATTCTCTATGAAAACGAATGGCGGCTGCTGGAACCGTCGCAGCCGCATGCCGACATCTCGTATTATTTTCTCGTGGACGGCGTGCCCGTCTATCCATACGAAGGCTTCCTTTGGGAATCGAAGCCGGAATTGGAAGCGGACGGCATAGGCGTTCAACTCGAGGACGAAGAGGTCCGAAACCGGATCCCCGTCACGGAATACAATGTGGGCATGCCCCTCGTTGCCCTGACGGCGGACGGTTGGAAGCTGAATGAGATCATCGTCTATGACGCCGCATACGAGCGCATCGTAGACGTCGCCGGCAGCAAGATCCCGTGGAAGGAGGGATATGGCTATGTCGCAACGGACCTTCTCCAAACACTTTCGCCCGGCACGTACTACGTGAGTGCGATCGTTTCATACCGCGCAGGCAATTACAGCATAGGCAACGAGATCGCGATCTGTCTCAAAATCGGCGCGGAAACGTCGGAAGCGTCGATCCCCGCGATGTTTGTCAGCGGCGGACAGACCGTTGAGCCGTACGTGCTGAAATCCGATCGGGTCGATCCGAAGCACCTGGGCAGCATCGATGCGATGCCAATCGTCGCACTTTACGACGATTTTTCGATCGACAGCCCGACGGGGATCAAATACATCGACGTCTACGACACGGAGGGCGAGCTCGTCATGCGCGATCTGCCGGATGTATTGCGCCTGAAAACGCTTTCGGAGGGGTATTACCGGCTCGTTGTCACCGTCACCGGGACGGATAAAACGGACTATGCCTGCATCTGCACGCTGAAGGTCAGCAATACGCCGTGCCGGTTCCTCGTGAACGGGAACCCCGTCTATCCGTACGAAAACTTCCTTTGGGAGGACAAGGACGGCCTTGCGGCGGACGGCATGAGCATCTTTTATAATCTGAAGGATGAAAGGATCCGGGGCGAGATTCCTTATTCAATGCTTTGGGACAATACATCGTTTGAGATCGTGCCACGCGACGGATGGGAGTTGGATCGGGTCATGATTTATACGATCAACGGCGATACGACGTCACAGATTGCGCGCATCGAGCGCGGCGAGCTTACCGAAACGGAACACGGCTACACGGTACCGCAGATGCTGAAAACGCTTGGGCCCGGGACCTATTATCTCAGCGCGGTGGTCTCGCATCGCGAGGGAAAGAACAGCCGGGGCTATGAGTGCGTGATCTGTGTTGAGATCGGCGGCGAATCGGCGCAGCCGACGCCGACGAAAACGCCGAATCCTTCAGAAGAGCCGAACCCGAAGCATATTCCCATGATTTGTTTCGGGAGCGAGGTGTACGGTCTGCACAGCGAAGAACGCCCGGACGCGCCTGACGCCGATGCGGCGTCAGGGACCGTGAACTCCGTCGTGCCGATCTCCGAAATACCGGAGACGGACGGACAGGCGAACTTCGGTTCGGTCGGCTTACGGTTCTATGTGATGCGGGACGGACTGGTTGTGTGGTACAACAACGCATGGCGGCTGTTCGTTGCGATCGAATTCGGGCACGAAGGCTGACACAAAAATCAAAAAGGACCGCGCGAGCGGTCCTTATTTGCATTTCCGTAGGGGCGGATTACATCCGTTCGCGCGGCGACGGAAACAACCCTTCCGTCTCGCTTCGCGATCCACCTCCCCTTGCACAGGGGAGGCAAGAAAACAGCCGACAAACCGTAGGGGCGGATCGAATCCGCCGCCGCAAGGAACACCTGAATGGCCGCTGCGCGGCGCGATATGGCTTCGCCGCGATATGCCTTACGGCACGATATTCCATCGGAACGAGATGCGCCTGCGGCGCGTGAAACCCGTAGGGACGTGCATTGCACGTCCGTTAAAGCAGCGGAAGGGACTACAGAAGACTCGTTGCGTTCTTTCTTCGGGTCTTCCTGTTCCGATATGACCGTTTCGCAGGAACGACGATTCTCCCGACGCCGTTCGGCCCGTTTCCCGGAGGAACAAACATCACATAAACTCGCCGAGATCCCGATCTCGGCAAATAAAAAAAGGCCGGATGAAAATCCTTTCATCCGACCGAAGCAAAGCGTCAATAGTTCTCGCAGTTCACTTCAAAATACGCTTGCGGATGCGCGCAGGTGGGGCAGATCTCCGGCGCCTTTTCACCGATTACGATGTGCCCGCAGTTGCGGCATTCCCAGACCTTGACCTCGCTCTTTTCAAAGACTGCGGCGGTCTCGACGTTTTTCAAAAGCGCGCGATAGCGCTCCTCGTGGTGCTTTTCGATCGCGGCGACCAGACGGAACTTCTCCGCAAGCTCCGCAAAGCCTTCCTCTTCGGCGGTCACGGCAAAGCCCTCGTACATGTCCGTCCATTCGTAATTCTCGCCGTCCGCGGCGGCCTTCAGGTTCTCGGCGGTGGTGCCGATGCCCTCAAGCTCCTTGAACCACATCTTGGCGTGTTCCTTCTCGTTGTCGGCCGTTTTCAGAAACAGCGCGGCGATCTGCTCATAGCCGTCCTTCTTCGCTTTGGACGCGAAGTAGGTGTACTTGTTGCGCGCCTGCGATTCGCCCGCGAACGCGGCGAGCAGGTTCTGTTCGGTTTTTGTACCGGTATATTTGCTCATATGTCCTCCTTGTCGTGATCATGAATAAAGCAAATCCGTCAGATCCGGCGACATGCGCGGCGGATCTGACACCTTACAGTTTTTGCCGCCCGAAAATCCGCAGGATTTTAGGCAAAAGCTGAAAACCGGTCGGATGAAAATTCTTTCATCCGACCGAAGCGAAGCGTTTACGCTTTCCAGAGCCCGTGCAGGTTGCAGTAGGCATAGACTGCCTCGACCTCGTCGCCCTCGCAGATCTTGAAGCAGACCTCGGGCGCGTCGCCGGGCGCCAGCGCCTTTCTCTGATTGCCGTACTTGGTCTGCAGGCTGACCCATTCGATGTAGTGCTCGGGGAGCATCGGATGCGCGGCGGCGCCGATCTTCACCTTGACGCAGCCATTGTTGACTTCGACGACCGGGACGTGCTTTTCAAGCGACGCGTCGGTCGTGCCGGGGACGATCTCCTTCATGGGTTTGCCGCAGCACATCACCGGGACGGGCGTCTTTTTGACGATCGCGATGATCTGGCCGCAGGTCTCGCAACGATAGAACTTCATTTCCATTGGGTTTTCCTCCTTGTGTGATTGTATGATGAAAAAAGCGGTCTGTTGAAAGCATTTCAACAGACCGAGAAGCTCAGAAGCTGCTGAAGCCGTAGGTGTTGACCATGGCGTCCAGCTTGACGCCCGCCTTGCACTGCGGACACTCGTGGGCCGGGAAGCTCTGGTAGTCTTCCCAGATATGGTTCGTATCGCAGATCGCGGTGACGGGGTAGCCCGCGCATTCCTTCATGTTCGCAAGGATCGAGCAGATGCCGACCGTTTCGCCGCCGTAGTAACGGATCGCCTCGACTGCGCCGAGCGCGGTATAGCCCGTGGAGACGGATGCCGCAAGGATCAGGACGTGTTTGTCGCGGATCATGGGCGCGGTATTGTCGCGGAACAGAAGCTGGCTGCCGGTCGTGTGCTCCGGCGTTACGACGCAGATCGCGCGGCCTGCGTTCATGCTGGTATAGCTCTGCTTGGTGAGCTCGCTCGCCATGCACGCGCCGATGACCTCAGTGCCGTCGAGACAGAGGATCGTATCGACGATCGTGGTCGATTTGAACCGGTTCGCCAGATGGATCGCCGCCTCGCGCGCCTCGGGCAGACAGTATTTCGTCATGGTCAGGTCCACATAGTAGTTGATATGGCTGTGACTGGTCGCAAAATGTCCCTTCGCAACGCGCAGCGGAAGATTGTTGTTCCTGGGATTTCTGTATTCCCGCATTTGAATCGACATCCGTAAACCCCTCCTGTTGATTGTCACCCTTTATTATACAAATAACGGCCGCGGGTGTCAATGCCGACGACCGTTATTTTTGAATGATTATACGAATTTCTGCATTATTTATAGCTGTGAAGCCCCGGCAGCAGCGTGTTGACGCCGATGTAGGTGAACAGCACGCAGACAAAGCCGACGACGCCGAAGATCGCGGCGGCCCTGCCGCTCCAGCCTTTTTTGATGCGCAGATGCAGATAAACGAGGTAGATGAGCCACGTCACGAGCGCCCAGGTCTCCTTCGGGTCCCAGGTCCAGTAGCTGCCCCAGGCGTTTTCCGCCCAGATCCCGCCGATGAAAATGGTGACGGTCAGGAACATCATGCCGAGCGATATACAGCGGTAGCTGATCGTATCGAGCTTCTCCTTTTTCGGGATGTGCGCGTCCCAGAAGCCGTTTTCCTTCATCCGATCGCGCACGAGGAACAGGATCGACAGCACGAACGACACGCCGAGCGCGCCGTATGCGACGATGACCGTCGAAACGTGGATGCCGAGCCAGCTGCTCCGAAGCGCCGGCATGAGGTTTTTAATGCTGTCCGCGCCGTTTTCCGCAATGGTTTTGAGCTCGTTGAGCTTCATTAAGCCTGCGTAGACCGCGAGCAGCAGAGTGACGGGGGAACTGAACGCGCCGAGCACCGGGAAATCGAATTTCAGAATGAAGATCAGGCTGACGAGCGCCAAAGCCCACGCAAACGCAGTCGCAAACTCATACTGGTTCGCCATCGGCAGCCGTCCCATGTCGATCCCGCGGAGCACGATCGCCGCCGTATGGACGAGCAGCGCAGCCGCCTGTACGCGGATCGCGAGCCTGGAAAGGATCGGCTTTTTGACCGCAGCGTACAGGAAATACAAAAACATCGCGGCGGCATACAGCCCGAACGTGACGCAGAACAGAATGCTTTCCGACCGGATCATTTTCGCGCCTCCTTTCCCTTGCGCCCGGAAACGGCGCGGTCGAACTGCTCCGCAAACAGCGTCGCAAGCTTTCTGCTCTTGCCGTTCACGGTCCATGTGCCGTCCGCGTCGCGCACCGCCCAAAGCGTCTCCGGCACCACGTACAGCGCGAAGAACAAGCCGAGCGAGGTCAGCACTGCGCCGACGAGCACGAGCCACGCGAACGAATCCTTCTTAACGCGAAGCTGCGTGTCGAGCGGCTCGGAAAGCACGAGCGAATAGGGGAACGGCGCGAGGCTGATCTCCTCGCCGGGTCTTACGGTATCGTATCTCCACGGCGCGATCTCGCCGCTGATATAGCGCGTCGTATAAATGACGCCGTTGACGGCGTCGATGCGGTCGATGACCAGAACGAGGTCCGGGATCGCCTGCAGGGAGACTTCGCCGCCGATCTCAATGAGGTCGGATTCGGTGTAGACGGGTTCCGCCGAGCCGGAGGTCGGGTCGTATTCGTTCAGCGTGACCGAAAGCACCTGACCGGTCGCGACCTGATAAAACTTATAGCCGTGCAGATTTGCCGGATGGTTGACGCTTGCGGTGCCGGTCTGCGTTCCGCCGTCGGGCATGCGCAGGATCAGCGTCGAGATGTATTGCTCGATGTAGCCGCCGTCGTTGCGCTTGATCGCAAAATCGTCGATCGTGACCTCATACGGCGTGTCTCCGATCCTCGCGGTATGCCCGGGGAGCCCGTAGACGGTGTCGGTGAACAGAGTCATCTGTCCGAGCGCGTAGCCGAGCACGATCAGCACGATCCCGATATGGCATATCCACGCGCCCCAGAAGCCGAGCCGGTTGCGGTAAGCGAAAACGACGTCCCTGCCGTCGACGGTCGTTTCGATCGGACGGTAGAAATGCAGACGGCGAAAAACGGGCTTCGGGTCGGCAACGCCGGAGGCGGCTGCGGTCGGCGTTTCGGACGTCGCATGCTCGATCCGGGCGGCGTCGCGCGTCTTTCTGATCAGCGAGCGGACGCGGCTGACGTTGCAAAGCAGAACGGACAGGCAGAGCAGCGCGACGAGCACGATAAACCACCAGCTGTGGAACACGTCGTCGAGATGCAGACTGTAGATCAGCGCGCCGCCGCGCTCGCCGTACTGACCGGTATAGTAGGCGACGACGTCCGATTCGCTTGTAATGACGATGGGGAGCGCGTTCCGCTGCGGGATAAAGCTGCCGAGCATGCAGAAAACGGCGACCAGCATCAGAAGCGCGATCGCAAACTTCATCGAGATCAGAAACGCATAGATTTTTTTCAGAACCTTCATAGACAACGGTATAAGAATGCGGCAAAGGATCGCCGGTCGGCAGTCCTTTGCCGCGTATCGAATGAGATTACTTCTTCGGTTCCTCCTGCGGGAACAGAGCGACGGCCTCCTTGAGGAACGCTTCCGTTTCCTTGACGCACAGATCCGAGACCTCGGTGCTGTACACGTTCGGAGAGTCCTTGCCGTAGCAGAGATCGAAGCTCTTCTGCGCCTTTTCAAGCAGCTCGCGCGCTTTATCGATCACGTCGGGCTGCGCCTTGCCGGCCTTGATCTGTTCGTCGACGAAGATCAGCTGATTGGCAAGCGACAGTTCCTTCACGCCGCGGTCGACGAGCTTCTCCGCTACGTCGAGGCAGTGCATCGAAAGGTCGGAGTTGTGCGCGCCTTCGGAGTTCTCGACGTAGCAGAAATCGAAGAACCACTGCGCCTCGCGCTGGATCTCGCGAAGCTCGTTCAGCACGGGTTCGCTCAGCTTGTTCGCTTCGACCGCCTTCGCAAGCTCGTTCGTATACGCTTCGAGCTTTTCGCCGATCCGCTTCTCCTCGCCGGTGATGCGGCTCTGGATGTTCTTCACGTATTTCACCATGTCGGTATCGCCGTGGCACTGCGCGCAGGAGGCGAGCAGCGACGCGTCGTTCAGCGGGCTTACGAGCGTGTGGCTGTGGTAGATCGAATGATCCTTCTCGTCCTGCACGACCGGCATGTGGCAGTCGGCGCAGTTGAGCGATCCGGCATGCTTGCCGTAAAGCACCGTTTCCATCTCGGGATGCTGCACCTTCAGCATGCCCGCGCCGGTGGTCTTATGCGTCCAATCGGAGAAGCCGAGATCCTGATAGTACGAATACATCGCTTCCGGCGTCATCTCCTCGACGGAGTGATACGGCATCGTGGTCTCGGCGGTGGCCTTATCGAAGTGATATTCGATGTGGCACTGACCGCAGGCGAGCACGGCGGGGTCGATCTTCTTCGCGTTGTCGCCGAGCGCTTTCGTCACGTAGGTATGCGTGACGGTGAGATTGGTCTCCGTGGGCTCCTTGGCGCTCGGATCGACGACATGCCATTCGTTCGGCGTATTGCCGTGGCAGGTGTAGCAGCTGACGCTTTCCGCGCCATTCGCCGTAATCTGCGCGTGGACCGTTTTAAAGTCCTCGGCGTATGCCGCGCCGTTCGTCGTTTCCACGAGCTTGGTGAAGTTCGGCGTCTTGCAGGTCAGACAGTTCGCCTTCTGCGGCTTGCCCTCGATGTTCGTGCGGCCCGTTTCCAAAACGTCCTGCATGGTGAACTCGTGTCCGCGGGCGGCCTTGTAGTCCACCGCGAAGCCGTAGCCCGCATACAGCTTGACGAGATACGGATCCTCCTTGAGGTAGTCCTCGGCGTTGATCTGATAATCGCCCTTGGCAAGCTTGGAGTCGGCGATGTGTTTCATCACGTTCGACGTTTTCGCCCAGTCGTTCGCGCCGATCACACCGTCCTTGTTCGTGGCGCTCGGTGCTTCGACAGCCTTCAGAGCTTCGTAATCAATGTCCTCGCGCGAGAGGGGAGTGGGTTTATACTTGATGTCCCTCCTCGCGACGATGCCGGCGAGCGCCAGGATCGCGATGATCACGACGACCGCGCCGATGATGAGCTTTGCAGCCTGATTGCGTTTTTCCATAGCTTATGCCTCCTTTTGCGCGGGGCAGGGCGGGGTGATGACGTGCGACGGACACTTCTCCGCGCACTTGCCGCACTGCGTACACTTCGCGTAATCAATGCGCGCAAGGTTGCCGTCCATTTGGATCGCGTCAAACTGGCACTGGCGCGTGCACAGCGTGCAGCCGATGCAGCCCGCGGAGCAGACCTTCTTGACCTGCGGTCCCTTATCGCGATTCATGCACTGCACCGCGACAAACTTGCTTTCGGGCACGAGCTCGATGAGTCCCTTCGGACAGGTCTTGACGCACAGCCCGCAGGCGACGCATTTCTTGCGGTTCACGACCGCGACGCCGTCGACGAGCTTGATCGCGCCCTGCGGACAGACGTTCACGCACGAGCCGAGGCCCATGCAGCCGTAGTCGCAGTTCTTGAGATTCAGACCGGCGAGCGCCGCCGCGCGGCAGTCGCGGATGCCGGTATATTCGCCCTGCATGCCGGAGGCTTCACAGGTGCCCTTGCAGCGCACGAACGCGACCTTGCGTTCGAGGATCTCCGCGTCGGTGCCCATGATGCCGCCGATCTTCTCGGCGACCGGACCGCCGCCCACGGGGCAGACGTTGACCGGCGCGTTTCCCGCGACGATCGCCGCGGCCGCCGCGTCGCAGCCTGCAAAGCCGCAGGCGCCGCAGTTGTTGCCGGGCAGGCATTCGCGGACCTCCGCTTCGCGCTCATCGACCGGGACAAAGAACTTCTTGCCCGTGAACACGAGGCCGAGACCGACGACGATGCCGATGACGGTGATGACGACGGTGGCGTACAGAATGATCATTGACCCACCCCCTTCAGGACCGTTTCAATGGCGGGCTGCAGCTGCAGGAAGCCCATAAACGCGATGGACATCAGAGCGGCAGCCAGCATGACGACGGGCGCTCCGCGCACGGGACGGGGAATATCCTCCTCCACCAGGCGGGAACGGATGCCGGCGAGCAGCACGATCGCGATCGTGTAGCCGACCGCCGTACCGAAGCCGGAGAAGACGCTCTCGATGAAGTTGTAGCCGAACTTGTCGACGTTGTCGATCGCAATGCCGAGCACCGCGCAGTTGGTGGTGATCAGCGGCAGATAGATGCCGAGCGATTTGTAGATCGCGGGGGACTTCTTTTTGAGGAACATTTCGACGATCTGCACCAGCGCCGCGATGACCAGAATGAAGATGATCATCTTCATGAAATCGAGGCCGAGCGGATGCAGAACGAGGCTGTAGAGCGCGCTTGCGACCGCGGAGGCGATGGTCATGACGAAGATGACCGCGCCGCCGAGCGACGCCGACGCTTTGATCCTCTGGGACACGCCGAGGAAGGAGCAGATGCCGAGGAACTGATTGAGAACGACGTTGGAGATCAGCGCGTTCAGGATCACGATCAGAATTAAGCGGATCATTTTGCTTCCTCCTTTGCTTCTTCACAGCGCATCGCGCACTTTGCGCAGCAGCCGTCGCAGCCGTCCGACTCGACGAGCTGACGCTGGCGCGTCTTGATGCCGATCGCGTTCATGACGATGATGAACACCGCGATGATGATGAACGCTCCCGGCGGTTGGGTCATGATGCGGATCGCGTACTCTTCGGGGAAGACCTTGAAGCCGAACACCGTGCCGGCGCCGAGGAGCTCGCGGAAGAAACCGGCGAGCGTCAGCGCAACGGTGAAGCCGAGGCCCATGCCGATGCCGTCCATGACCGACAGCCCCGGCGTATGCTTGTTCGCGTACGCTTCGGCGCGGCCGAGGATGATGCAGTTGACGACGATCAGGTCGATGTAGGTGCCGAGCGCCTCGTCGACGGAGGGCAGATATGCCTTGATCAGCAGCTTGACGACCGTGACCAGCGACGCGACGATGACGATGTAGGCGGGGAGACGGACCTGATCCGGAATGACGTTGCGCATCACGGAGATCAGGAAGTTGGAAAGCACGAGGACCGCGAGCGTCGAGAGACCCATGGACACGCCGTTGATCGCCGCGGTCGAGACCGCCAGCGTCGGGCACATGCCGAGCATCAGGACGAGGGTCGGGTTTTCCTTGATGAGGCCGTTGTACAGCCGTTCCATATACGGATTCTTCATATTACTTGCCTCCCTCCATGATCACATTTTGGAAGAAGTCGAGACCTGCGTTCACGGCGTTTTTGACCGCCTTCGAGGTAACGGTCGCGCCGGAGATGACGTCGACGTTTTCCGTGGAGGTCTGTCCGACGAACAGATCCTTGAACGCCGGTTCGTCCGCCTTGGAGCCCTTGCCGGGCGTTTCGTTGAGCTCGATGAACGCGATCTTCAGGATCTTGCCTTCGGGATCGACGCCGAGCGCGAGC
Organism: Christensenellales bacterium; assembly: GCA_045114775.1. GTDB lineage: Bacteria > Bacillota > Clostridia > Christensenellales > CAG-138 > UBA3792. Next base: position 39,847 of record JBGULC010000036.1, read on the forward strand.
TTCAGCGGGGGATTGTAGGCGTTGCGGTTGGTGATCGCAAACACGTATCCGACGGTGCTGCCGTTCGCGTCGACCGCCTCGAGGACCTCGTCGACCGTCGTGGAGCCGAACTTGCTGCCGCCGTAGCTGCCGCCGCCGAGCGCTTCGATCGCTTTGCTTGCCGCGTCGACGTCCTTAAAGTCCGCCGCGGTCTCGCAGACGATCTTATAGGACTCGCGCTTCTTTGCAAGTTCGTTCGCCTCGATCGGGCCCTTGGTCACGGAGAACACGCCGGACAGCGCGAGCCCCGCGAGCACCGCGATGATCGTCAGCGCGATGACGGGCTTCGGGATCCGCTTGAGAAGCGGAGGCTTCTGAACGCCCTCGGCCTTTTCGATCGCATGCTTGCGGTACGCGTAGGGCTTCGGGATGATGTACAGGTCGATCAGCGGCGTGAACAGGTTCGCGATGATAATCGAGTAGCTGAAGGAGTCCGGATCCTTGCCGAAGATGCGGAACAGCGCGCCGATGATACCGATCATGCAGCCGTAGACGAACTGACCGAGACGGCTCACCGGGGAGGTGGTGTAGTCGGTCGCCATGAAGAACGCGCCCATGACCACGCCGCCGCTGCACAGATGCGCCGCGAGGAAGCCCGGATCGAAGCCGTGACCGCCGAACAGCGCAAGCACCAGCGTGAACGCGCCGATGACCGAGAAGCAGATCTCGCCGTGGATGATGTCAAGCCCCCACAGCACGAGACCGCCGATGAGCAGCGCGAGGATCGAAGCGCCGATGACGCCGCCCGCAGTGCCGAAGAACATCTGCGTCACGTTGACCATGCTGCCCTGACGGAGCAGCGCGGCGGGCGTCGCGGAGGAAAGCGAGTCGAGGCCGGGATAGCTCGTCATGCCCTTGACGCCCGAGAACGACAGGAGCAGGAAGCAGCGCGCCGCGAGCGCCGGGTTGATGAAGTTTCTGCCTAAGCCGCCGAACAGGCACTTTACGACGAGGATCGCAAAGGCCGAGCCGATGACCGGAAGGAGCACCGGCGTCTCGGGCGAGAGGCACAGCGCCAGCAGCATGCCGGTGACGGCCGCACTGCCGTCCCAGATCGTGATCTTCCGTCTGGTAACGAGACAGAAGAGCAGCTCGGTGAGCACGGCGGACGCGATCGACGCGAGGATGATCCACAGCGCGTTGAGACTGTGGAACTTGACCCAATGCACGATGACGCCGACCGCAGCCGTGGGAACCAGCGCGATCAGAACGATCATCATGATGAACGGGGTCGTCCAGCGGTCGCGGACGTGCGGACCTGCGGAGAGATGCAATGCTTTGCTCATTTGTTGCCTCCCTGTGCCGCACGCTTGCGTGCCATGATCTCAGACTTGGTTTGCTTGAACGTCTGGGTCAGCGGACGCTTCGCCGGACAGATATAGGTGCAGGAGCCGCAGGAGATGCAGTCCAGACCGAAGAGCTTCTTTTCATAGCGCTCGTAGTCGCCCGCGGCGACCGCGTCCGCCATCATCTGCGGCATCAGTCCGTTCGGACAGACTGTGGTGCAGCGTCCGCAGTGCAGACAGGCCGTCATCTTCCGATCGGCCTTTTCGACCGGATCCTCCGCAAGGACCGTGATCGCGTTGGTCGTCTTGGTGACCGGGACCTCGGTCGTGCCGACCGCGATACCCATCATCGGACCGCCGGAAATGACCTTTGCGGCTTCGACGCCTTCCTTGAGACCGCCCGCCGCTTCGATGAGCTCCTGAAAGCTCGTGCCGTCGCGGACGATGAAGTTTGAAGGCTCCCTGACCGCTTCGCCGGTGACCGTCAGCACGTGGCGGAACAGCGGTTCGTGATAGAGCACCGCACGGCCGATCGCGTAGATCGTGCCGACGTTGTCGACGATGCAGCCGACGTCTGCGGGCAGCTTGGTGATCGGATAATCGACGCCCGCGATGACCTTAATGAGACTGCGTTCGCCGCCCTGCGGGTATTTCGTGCGAAGCCCCAGCACACGGATGCGCTTATGCCCGTTTGCGGCCTTCTCCATGGCGGCGATCGCTTCGGGCTTGTTGTTTTCGATGGCGATCACGCCCTGCGCGTTCGGGAAGAGCTTCAGAACGATCTCCATGCCCTCGACGATCTCCTTTGCGCTGCCGCGCATAAGCTGATCGTTGCAGGTGATGTACGGCTCGCACTCCGCGCCGTTGGCGATCAGGTACTTGATCGCAAGCGGATCCTTCGGAGCAAGCTTGACGTGCGTCGGGAAGCCCGCGCCGCCGAGACCGATGATGCCCGCGTCCTTCACGGCGCTCAGGATATCCTGCTTCTGCAGGCTTTCCGCGTCGATCGGCTGCTTCAGAATGCCTTCGGCTTCCGTGTACTGCCCGTCGTTGTCCACCACGATGCATTCCTGCATGGCGCCGGAGATCGTGCGGCGCTTTTCCACCGCCTTGACCGTGCCGGAGCAGGAGCATATCACGTTGGCGGAGACGAAGCCGTCGGCTTCCGCAATGCGGGTTCCGACCAGCACGGGATCGCCCTTCTTGACGATCGCCTTTGCCGGTTTCCCGATGTGCTGTGCCAGCGGGAAGACCAGTTCTCCTTTTGCGTCAAAGACGCGCAGCGCCGCTTTCCGACTCAGATCCTTGTGTTCTTTCGGATGAACGCCGCCGCGAAACGTGTCTCTCACGATTGTGACCCCTCCTTAATGCGTCAGAGATTCATCCGCGCCGTTCCCATTTCGGCGCAGACGTATACACACTATTAGATTAACAGAAAACGCGCGGTTTGTAAACAGCAAAGTCCGCTCTTTTGCACCGGTTTTTCCGGAAGCCGCTCTTTTCCCGAGTAAAACACGGCGAACGGAGTGCGGCGCGCAAAAAAGACGAAACGGGAGTGTTTGCTGTGGACAAACAGAGCGGTTTATGGTATAACTAAAACAATAATAGGTAATTATAGGCGTTCCGATCCTGCAGCCTGCGTCCCGTTCGGATGAGGGAGTCGGAAACGGAACAGCCGGAGGAAGGTTGGAAAGAACAGCATGATTTGTCCGAATTGCGGAAAAAACATTACGGTCGAGCAGGATGTCTGTGCGTATTGCGGTCAACCGACGCAGTTTTCGTCCAGGATCCGATATGTTCCCAAAGCTGTGCCGTTTTCCGGATCGACCCCGATGAAACAGAGTTCAACGCAGACGCCGCAGAGGGCAGTTGTTCCGCAGACGCCGCAGAGGACAGCCGTTCCGCAGACGCCGCCGCAGCCGTTCACGGCGTCGCAGAAGTCTGCAGACGGAAAGGGCGCGGAAGCGCAGAGGAGAACGATCCGCAGACAACGGAGCGTGATCGTGATCCTGGCGATCGCGACGGCGATCGCGTTTCTGCTGACCTGCATTTTCGGCGGCATTGCGTGCCGCTCCTGCAAGAGTCGCAGCTCAAAGCCGGATTCACAGCCCCTGCCGACGGAGGGGATCGAGCCGAAGCCCGATCCGGGATCCGATCCGGAGACAGATCCGGGATCCAAGCCGGAGAAGGAATCGTTTCTGTTCGGAGGCGCCGAGATCAACAGCGGCTCGGTCATTGTCAGCGGCTTTTTCTTCGGAATCGACGGAACGGCGGATGAATTCCGTGAAATTACGGAAAATGAGATCCGGGATCTGGTCCGGTTGTGTCCGGATCTGGAGATACTCACGCTTTCCCATTGTTTCCTGGAAACTTATGAGCCGCTTTCCGGTCTGACCAAGTTGAAAACGCTCGTGCTGCGCGACTGTTCCGCAGACGGAGATCCGCGTTCGCTCACCGATATCGGCTGGATCGGATCGCTGACCGACCTGACAAAGCTGGATATCAGCGGCAATCCGATCTCGGATTTTGAGCCGCTTAAGGAACTGAGGGCGCTTGAGGATTTGCATTTTCATCATACAGATGTAAAGGAAGTTGATTTTATAGCGTACTTGCCGAAGCTGCGACAGATCCATATCGGGTGCAGTTTCGACGGCAAGCCCATGGAGGAAATCACGTGGGGCGGTATACCCGTCAGTTGGAGCGAAGCGATCGATCACAACCCCGCGATCAAAACGGTCATCGTGGAAAAGACGGAAGAAAGAATACGTGAGGATCTCAAAGCGGCCCTGGATGAAGGGAAGCTCGATAAGCTGAATTAAGCACCTATATTCAGAAAGGAATCAGAATTATGGGAAGCAATTACAAGATGCCCTACAACGTGGACCTCGTGTTCTGCATCGATGCGACCGCCAGCATGGACGGGCTTTTGGACATGGTAAAGCAGCATGCACTGTCCTTCCATCAGGATCTCAGCGATGAAATGGCGGCGAAAAGGAAGGAGATCAACCAGCTCCGCATCCGCATCGTCGCGTTCCGCGATTATAAATTCGACGGCAGGGACGCTATGCTCGCGACGAATTTCTTTACGCTGCCGGAGGACAGAGAATTGTTTGAACGCTGCATCGGCGAGATCGTGGCAGACGGAGGCGGCGACGATCCCGAGGACGGTCTCGAGGCGTTGGCCTATGCGATCCGTTCACATTGGGCGGAGAGCGGCGTCGGCATCAAGAATCGGCAGGTCATCGTTGTCTGGACGGATGCGGCCACCCATGAGCTCGGCTTCGGCTGGGAGGAGGAGACATACCCGCGGGAGTACATGGCGCGTGATTTCAATGAACTGACGAGCTGGTGGGGCGATATTTCGGACCCCGGTTATATGGATCAGAGAGGAAAACGTCTGCTTCTGTACGCACCGGACGAGCCATACTGGAACACGATCACCGCAAACTGGGACAATGTTTTGCATTTTCCGTCCGAAGCGGGACAGGGACTGGACGGGATCAGTTATAAAGAGATCATTCATACCATAGCCGAAACGGTCTGAACAAACGGAAAAACCGGAAGTGAAAGAGACGATGAACGTACAGCCGATCCTCGGATTTGAGATCGAGCAAAAAAAAGGACGGGGCGAGGACGCCGCCGTTTGTATCGCGCCGCCGCACGGCAAGGCGGCTTTGATCGCGTGCCTGGACGGTTGCGGCGGATCGGGCGCGCGGATCTATTCCATGGCGGAAAACTGGACGGGCGCGCGGATCGCATCCTACTCCAACGGCCGCATGCTTGCCGCATGGTATGAGCGGAATGCGCTTGCAAGGCTGGGATTGCAGGACTATCCCGCTGAAAAGATCGCGCAAAGCATGACGCTGGCTTTACGGGAAAACACAGAACAGATCAAAGGCGCAGCGGGCGACGGAGCAAACCGCGCGATCGTCAGCAGTATGATCCGGCAGTTCCCGACGACGCTTTCCTGCGCGATCGTTTCCGAAACACACGCCGCGCCGCGCTGTCTTTGGCTGTGGGCGGGAGACTCCCGCGGATTTCTTCTGACACAACAGGGGCTTGTGCAGACGACGATCGACGATATCCGAGGCGCGGCGGACCCGTTCGACAACATCGTACAGGACGGCGTGCTGTCCAATGTGATCTCGGCTGCGCCGTTTCGGATCAACGTGCGGGAGGCGGCAATCAAAGAGCCATGCCTTGTTCTGACGGCGACGGACGGGTGTTTTTCCTATTATCGTTCACCGATGGAGTTTGAGCAGACGCTGCTTACGACGCTGCAGACGGCGAGGAATCTCTCCGAATGGCGTGAGCTTCTGATCGGTCGGATCGGAAGGGTCGCTTCCGACGATTATACGATGGAGATTTTGTCCGTCGGTTTTGAAACGTTTGACGCGATCAAAGCGTATTATCTGCCGACGCTGCAGCGTTTTCGGGAAAGCTACGGAAATCAGATCGCAAACGCCGTGAACCGTGAGGAGCTTCGGGCGGTCTGGGATCGGTATAAAGAGGGGTATCTGAGGACGCAGATATGAGTGATATGCGAAGCACATTGCCGAAGAAGGAAAAAGAACTTCCGGTCATCGCGAAATACAGGCTGCTGGAACCGTGGCGCAACACGAACAGCGGGAATGCGAGATGGTCGTTTGCCGAAAAGAACGGGAAGGCATATTTCATCAAGGAATTCCTGTCTCCGGTCTTTCCGTCCTCCGACGCGATCTCGAAGGAGACGCTCAACAAGAAGCGCGCGATCTGTTACGATTTTTACGCAAAAAAGCGCGAACTGTATCAGAGGATCGCGAAAAGCGCGACCGGAAACATCGTTTTGATCAGCGATTTTTTTCTGTACGGTGCAAAGTATTATATCACGACCGAGAAGATCAACGAAGCGGCGATCCCCACGGAGGACATTGCGAAAGCGCCGGACGGGAAGAAGCTGCTTTTGCTGAAGATCCTGACGTACAGTCTGATGAAGCTGCACGAAAACGGCGTCGTTCACGCAGACCTGAAGCCGAACAATATCCTGATCAAGGAATCGGCGAACGGAAACCTGATTGCAAAGATCATCGACTACGACAGCAGCTACATTGTCGGCGCGCAGCCTCATTGCGAGGACGTGCAGGGCGATCTTCCGTTTCTTGCGCCGGAGACCTGCCGGTATATATTCGGCGAGGACGTTATGCTGACGCAGAAGGTCGACGTATTCGCGGCGGGGCTTCTCTTCCATCTGTACTTGACCGGCTCGCTGCCGGAGATCGACAAAGGATTTGAATATGTGCACGAGGCGCTTCTGGACGGCGGAAACGTGTATCTCTCCTCGGAGCTTCCGGACGTGTACGCTGATCTGATCGCAGAAATGATTGCTGTCAAGCCGGAGGATCGGCCGGACATGCACGCGGTCCTCGAAACGCTGAACCGGATCGGAGAACAGGATCCGGGACATATTCCGCCTCCGCCGCCTCCGCCGCCGAAACCGGAGCCGAAAAAGACTTCCTTTTGGTATGTACCGAGAGGATTCTGAAAAGAACGAACCGACCGTTATAAACGGTCGGTTTTTGCATCAGGCTTTGGGATCGTTATTTGCGTCGCAGCAGCTTCTTCAGGATCGGCGTGAGGCCGAGCTTTCGCGCGATGCGCTTCAGCAGCCGTACGCAGCGGTGCCAAAGAAACCGCAGCGGATATAGGAGGTTCCAGAAGCGGCAGTACAGACGATAGCCGCGCTCCGTGACCGCGTGCGTTTTTCCTTTGCGGTTGAAGCGTACCAGCACGCCGAGCACGGCTTCGTCCGGCACGTGCTCCATGGCGTAGGTATTGTCGCCGCGGATGCGGTAGTATCCGTCGCAGACGCCGATCACGCGGTGCAGAACGTATTGTTCACCGCGCTTATACAGCGCGACGTCGAACCTTTCGAGCCGTGAAGCGGCGGGCTCGATGATCACCAAATCCCGGTTCTGCCGCAGCATGGGTTCCATGCTGACGCCCTTTGTTTTATAGATCAGCCTGCCGTCCTTCTGAAGCAGCTCTTCAAAGGTAGCCATTATACGATCGTTTCAATGCGGAGAACGTTCGTGTTGCCGCTTGCGCCGGTCGTGTCGCCGCCGGTCATGACGACCGTGGAGCCGGGGGCGAGGCCAAGCGTCTTTTTCGCGCAGCGCGCCGCATAGAAGTAGAGGACCTCCATGCTCGGGAATTGTTCGGTCAGCACCGGCACGACGCCCCAGGACAGCGCAAGCTTGTACCAGGCGTTCCGGTTGGTCGCAAGGCCGAGGATCGTGATCGGCGCGCGGAAGCGCGAGACCATGCGGACCGTGAGACCGCTTAACGAGGTCACGACGATCGCGCTCGCGTTGAGGTCGATCGCCATCGTGCAGGCGGCGTGCGAGATCGCGTCGACACGGTTGTGGATCGTGAAGCTCTGCGTCTCGAACTGCTGCTTGTAGTCGATGTGGCGTTCGGTCTCCTCGGCAATCTCGCTCATCGTGCGCACGGATTCGACCGGATATTTGCCCGCCGCGGATTCGCCCGAGAGCATGATCGCGCTCGTGCCGTCGTAGACCGCGTTTGCGACGTCGCTGATCTCCGCGCGGGTCGGACGCGGATTGCTGATCATGCTTTCCAGCATCTCGGTCGCGGTGATGACGCGCTTGCCCAAAAGACGGCATTTCGTGATCAGGTGCTTCTGGATCGCGGGCAGCTCGGTGAACGGGACCTCCACGCCGAGATCGCCGCGCGCGACCATAACGCCCTCGCAGCAGGAGCAGATCTCGTCGATGTTGTCGACGCCGTGGCGGTTCTCGATCTTGGCGATGACGTCGATAAAATCGCCGCCGTTCTCGTGCAGGAAGTTCTTGAGGTCGAGCATGTCCTGCTTGCAGGATACGAACGACGCCGCGACGAATTCCACGCCGTTTTTGATGCCGAACAGCAGGTCCGCCTTGTCCTGCTCGCTCAGATATTTTTGCCGCATGACTTTGCCGGGAAAGCTCATGCTCTTGCGGTCAGAAAGCACGCCGCCGGTTACGACGCGGCAGTTGATCTCGGTGCCCTCGATCTCTTCGACCTCGAAGATTACAAGTCCGTTGTTGACGAGAATGCGATCGCCTAAGGAAAGATCGTCCGCAAGGCCCGCATAGCTGACCGAAACGATGCTCTCGTCGCCGACGATATCGCGTGTGGTGAACGTGAACGCGTCGCCGTCGTGCAGCATGATCTTACCGTCCTTGAAGGTTCTGATCCGGTATTCGGGACCCTTGGTGTCGAGCATGATCGGGATCGGCAGGTTCAGCTCTTCGCGCACCGCCTTGATCATGTCGATCTTCTTCTGATGCTCCTCATGCGTTCCGTGGGAGAAATTGAGCCGCGCGACGTTCAGCCCCGCAAGGCACATTGCCCGAAAAACCTCCGGCTTGTCGCTCGAAGGCCCGATGGTGCAGATGATCTTCGTTTTTCTCATACCCGACGTCCTTTCCTGCGTAAATCTTTATATACTATTTTACAACACTTTTCCCAAGAAATCAACCGACAGAATGAGAAAGACGGACAATCCTGCCGAAGCGCCGCCGAGCCGACAGGATCGCAGCAGAAGAGAAAAGACCCGCTGAGCGTTTCAGCGGGTCTGTGCTGTTTTCTTTTGCATGACCGGCGGATCCGGTCGCGGGATTCAGGCTTGTTCCGACGGCTGCTCCGGAGCGTCCGCCTGCGGCTTGCGAAAGATCTTGTTCCAAAGCTTATCCGTCAGCTTGAAGAGCATGGGGTAAACGCCGATGACCGTAAAGATCACGATGGCGTAGCGCAGCATACGGAGAAGCTGCGTAACGACGGGACCGCCGTGGATCAGACCGAAAGGCACCTTCAGCGCCGCGCTCAGTCCGAAGTAGACGAGACCGCCGCCGATCGTGCGCAGGATGCAGCGGAGGATGTTTTTCGTGTTCTCGAATTTCACGAACCGCTCCTCAAACGGCTCGGCAATGAGGAAGCCGAGAAGCATGCCGAAGGAGCTGAAATAGTCGTCGCTCGTGCAGAAGAACAGCCCCGGCACGGTGGTGAGCAGCAAGACCGCATAGAACAGCCAGCGGTTCTTGATCTTCCTCTTAAGCCAGGGGATCAGCAGGACGATGATGACGCCCAGCAGCCAGCCGCAGAGCACGTCCGTGGGGAAGTGCGCGCCGACGAATACCCGCGAGAAACCGACCAGAAGCGGCAGCACGATGGCGATGATCCAAAGGACCTTCCGCTTTTTCTCATGCGCGGCCAGCGAGCCGTAGACGGTCACGGCGTTGCAGGAGTGCCCGCTGGGGAAGGAATATCCCTGCGCGGCAATATCCAGGGTGCTCGCGTCTGCGTCGATCTTCCGAAGCAGGTTGACCTTGTAGCCGGGCACGAGATACGGCCGCAGGCGGAGAGCCAGATTCTTGACCATCGGGTTCCAGACGTTGGCCATCAGCACGTTCAGACCGACATATTTGCCGAATTCCTTATTGAGGCCCCAATAGAGGAACCCCATGATGACCACGAGCAGAAGCTGCTCGCCGAACGCGGACAGATTGGACAGCAGCCAGACGATGAAGCCGTCCGTGCCGATATGCGCCTGCAGCCACTCCATCAGCCGCATTTCCCATTCGAAATGAAAGACGTTGCCCGCCGGCGCTTCCGCAAGCACGCCTTCCTTCATTTCGATATTGTTTTCATAAACGTTGTACGCGGGATTGCCGACGACGATCGTATCTCCGACGCCGATCTCCTTCTCGGCGAACGCTTTCGGCTCGCCGTTCTCCCAAAGCCCGTACAGCAGCACGCTGCCGGTGGCGTCCTCCACGCGCGCGTAATACGGATTCACCAGTTCCGCGACCGTGACGGTTACGGTAAAGTCGTCCCCATTGCCTTCGCAGTCGAGCCACTCCCGGATCGTCACGTCGCCGGTCAGCTCTTTCGGCGCGCTGCTTCCGCTGCATGCCGTCAGAACGGACAGCATGAAAACAATAACCAGGATCAAAACGATGCGTTTTTTCATAACAGTGTCGTCCCCTTCTCTGATCCATGCGCCGCAGCAGACCGATCGGATCTGCGGCAGAGGATCCCGTTCCCGCTTATCATATATAATAAAACGCGCAATGTCAAGGGATAGCGTCGAAACGCCGACCGACCGCCGCGGCAAAAGAACGTCTTTTATGAAAAACGAGCCGTCGTTTCGTTCGACGGCTCGTGATAGACGGTTCGGTTGGATCAGTACAGCTTTGCGCCTGCCGGGATGTGCGGATCGAGCTGCAGGAGGTTCAGCCGTTCTTCACCGTTTTCCTTGTGGACAGCACTGAGCAGCATGCCGCAGGATTCGATGCCCATCATGGGACGCGGGGGAAGGTTCACGATCGCCACGCAGGTCTTGCCGATAAGCTGTTCCGGCTCATAGAATGCGTGGATGCCGGACAGGATCGTGCGAGGCTCGCCGGTGCCGTCGTCCAGCGTGAACTTCAAAAGCTTCTTGGACTTCGGCACTGCTTCGCAGGCAAGCACCTTGACCGCCCGGAAATCGGACTTACTGAACGTCTCGAAATCCACAAAATCCTTGAACAGCGGTTCGATCTCCACGTTGGAGAAGTCGATCTTCTCCTCGACGGGCGCCGCTTTTTCCGCTTCCTGCACAGCCTTGCACGCTTCCAAAGAGGGACAGGTATCGCAGGCGCATTCGAATTGCGCGGGCGTCTCC
>JBGULC010000037.1:0-14701 GCA_045114775.1 Christensenellales bacterium
ATATGGACACATCAAATAATCAAAAAAATGAGGTATCAAATTTATGAAGCAAAATCCGTTAAACACGATGCCCAACAACGAGTGGGAGTAAAAGAATCAATTGATTTCCCGTTGCATGATTACCTGCAGAAAAACGAGGCATGATCTGTCGGAATGCTTTGAGACCGGCGATTGGGCAGAGATCCGATCCGGAAAAACACACAGATTATTGTGAGGAGAAGAATTTGAAAAGCACACAGCAGATAAATCCGGCAGGTCTGCGCGATCAACCGTTGACGGGATTGCATCACGCGGCAATCAATACCCGAAACATAACGGAAAGCATCCGGTATTATTCGGACGTTCTCGGGCTGAAAGAGGCGTTTCGCCTGATGAGAGACGATAATACCATTTCGGCTGTTTATCTCATGATCACGCCGGGTCAGTATCTGGAATTGATTTGCGGGAGAACAGCCGGGAAGAAGCACCTTCGTTTTCCGAAACGGCTGCGTTCCGTTTTTCATAAGCTTTCCGACCATAGTGAAATATGCCATATTTGTCTGGTCACAGAGAATATTCGCAACGCATATCATACAATCCTGGCTTCCGGAGGCCCGGTTGATTCCGAAATCGAACGGGGACAGTCCAAATGCCTCAGATTCTGGACGCACGATCCGGACGGAAACCGGATCGAAATCATGGAAACTCCGCCTGAATCCATGCAGGCACAGGCGGACAAGCAGTTTGCCGATTCATTGACGACAGAGGAAACGGATTTCGGACAAGGCTGAACGTTACTTGCGGAAAAGGAAAGAATATGAAAAACCTCGAATTGCTGCAGGCAACCGGAATCAAGAATATCTGCATTATCAGCTATCAGCTGAATGATGACGAACGGGTGCGGGAGCTGAAGACCGACCTTGAGAACAACGGCTTCCGGGTTCGGTTCGCAGGGAGTATGGGCGGACTGATGCGCCGGTTTATCAGGTACAGGCTGTCGGAAAGGATCACGAAGTCCCAAAAAATAAAGCGGCGGATCAAGTATCTTTTGTTTTCAACGGCAAGAAAGCTGCAATGCGTTAAGAAAGCGGACGGTCGGAATTGCCTGTACTTACTGATCGATCAATTGAAAACCGGCGACGGATGGCTTCATGAAGAGGTTCAGATCCTGCTCGAGAAGCAGAGCCTCAGCGACCGGATCTTTTTATACGATGTAAAAAGCGACAGGATCATGAAATTCGGGAAGCCTGTTTTGGGATATCTCGAGTTTGACGTTTCGGGTCACTGCAATCTGAGATGCAAAGGATGCTCACATTACAGCAATCTGACAAAGGAACCTGTCTGGGGGGATCTGGAAAGATTCAGGGAACATCTGGTTCGGCTTCGCGAAGTATTCGACCATATCGAAGTCTTCCGGCTGGTGGGCGGAGAACCGTTCCTGAATCCGGACGTCGGGCAGTTTGCCGCCGCTGTAAGGGAAGCGTTTCCCGATGCGACGCTGTACGTTGTGACAAACGGTTTGCTGATCCCGCACGTAAAAGGAGAGATCCTTGATACGCTCCGGGAGAACAATGCTGTCGTGAATATCTCCTATTATCCTCCGACAGTCAAAATGACCGAAAAGATCAAAGAGAGGCTGGAAGAAAGCAAGGTTCCGTATACTTTTTCCAAACCGATCCGGTATTTCCAGTATGAGGTGGGCGAAACCGCGGGGAACGGAACATGCAACTATCGGCATTGCCCGTTTATCTATTGTCATATTCTGAGCGACGACGGAAGACTGTGCCTGTGCGATCCTCCTATGGTGTATCAAAAGAACATGACGCACCTGCGCGTGCAAAGAGAGGTCGGCGAAGAATGCTGGACGGATCTTTACGGCGTGAAAGACGGGTACGAAATACTGAGCAGACTGCATCGGCAGATCCCGTTTTGCAGGTACTGTCTGACCCGGAAGAAGATCATGTTCCCGTGGCAGGGAAACTATACGCGGGAACTGACAGACGATGAAATGGGCGTACACGGGCGGAAAAGGAAATAACCGCACACGGAGGAATAACGGCTCGGCATGAACGGACGGATATGACGGCAGCCGGCTCAACCCGGTTTTTCGGCGCCGGGCTGACGGCGGGTTCGGAGAAAACGAAATCACATTGCAGAGGAAAAGAAGAATGCGGCAAAACAACAGGATTCGGCTGGTTGACGTGGACGAAACCAACTGGCAGCAGATCCGTGCGCTGTCCGTCGGCGAGGACCAGGAGGGATTTCTGGACAGCGCCTTAGGGATCCTTGCGCGCGGCTACGTTTACCGCGCAAACCGCGCGCGTGTCATCGGGATCGCGGACGGCGACACGGTTGTCGGCGTCGCGCTTGTGAAGGATCTCGACGAGGAACCCGACTGTTACGATCTGCAGCAGTTTCTGATCGACCGCCGCTTTCAGGGCAGGGGGTACGGCACGGAGGCGCTGCGCATGATCCTTGCCGAGCTCGAAACGGAGCGCAAATACGGCTGCGCGGAGGTCTGCGTGAAGCGGGACGACGCCGCGGCGCTGCACGTCTATGAAAAGGTCGGCTTCACCGACACGGGCTATGTCGATCCGGACGCGCCGGACTGTCTGAACCTGATGTACGTTTTCCGATAAAAGAGCATAAAAAAGCCCTTTGCCGCATGAAACGGCAAAGGGCTTTTGCGTTATTCTGCGATCCACGTCGCGCTTTGGTTGACCGGCTCGGGATCGTGCGTGAAGCCCATCGAGCGGTAGAGCGCGATCGCGGGTTCGTTGTCGGCGTCGACGATCAGCATCATGCGCTTCGGACGGTTCTCCTCGATCGCTTTATAAAGGAGCTTTCTGCCCCAACCGCGCCGCCGGCAATCCTCTTTGACCAGAAAATCGAACGGCTCGTTTTCCTCGTTGTTCTTCGTGACGTCGATATAGCCGATCACGGTTCCGGCGTCCACCGCGAGGAAGACATTGAAAATATGCGGCGCTTTCGCGACCTTGTCGCCCGTCCAGTAGCGATCTGTGTCGTGCATGGCGATATACTGGGCCTCGTACCGGTCGGACAGCGGCTCGATCCCGGTCGTGTCGACCGCGGGAACGTCGCCGGTTAAAAGCATCTTGAACTGCTCCGGATCAAGGACCGCGCCGCGGTGTGTGAGCATTTTCTTGATCGCGGGATTTTTCGGATTGAACACGAAATCGACGTGATAGTCAGGATAGTTTGCTTTCAGCCAGTCGGCGATCTCTTCATACGCGGCGGGGCTGCGCGAGAGCCCGACAAGCATTTCGATATACTGCTCGTCCTTTACGATCAGGAACACGAACAGCCCTGTCATCACATCGCCGCTGAACACGCCGAGCGGGACCTGATCCGGCTCCTTCAGCGCGCTCAGGAGATTGCCCTCGATCTGCTCCTCACTGGAGAGCATCGGCTCGAAATAGACGGGATCGGCGTTGATCTCGTTGATAAAGTCCCAATAGGGTTCGAATGTCGTCAGTTTTTGTATCATTTCATTTCCTCCATGGGAGAATGATCGGAAACTGCTTCCGATCCGTCGACGCATATTATAGCAAAAGCGATCCGCCGTTTCAAGACGGTTTCGCCTGCCCGGGCCACGCGTTTCGGCGTTCGGGACGCTCTTCCCGGGTCTCGTCCCTTTGAAAGACGCCGTCGGGAAAGGCCGAAGGATGAAAGCGCATCACCGATCGGGGGTCCAGTTAGCGTAAACGGTCACGTCTGCGTCCTCATTCGCGGCGGTATCGCCGCCGTAGACGATCCACTGTCCGTCCGGATCGGTCGACCAATGGGTAAAGACGTACCCTTCCCGCGTCGGGATCGGCTGGAACCAGAACATGCAGTTCATCGTTTGCGAGCGCATGATCGGCTGTCCGTCGAACGATCCGCCGTTGGCGTCCAGCGTGAGGTCGGTCTTCATATAATCCGGACCGAGCTCGTGAATGGGCGACAGGTATTCCTCGGGAATCTCTTCCGATCGTGTCGTGAGATTGTCCGTTGCTTTCCGCAGGATCTCCTTGCGGAAGAGATAGAACGCCTGCTTGCCTTGGAGTTCGTTTTCCTTCGGCAAGGTCTTTCCGAGCGCGTCGACCTCCGGCGAATAATAGTCATACGTAAAGCGGAAGCTCTCGTGCCCGTCGTTGCCCGCAAAGCCTGCACATTCGACCTGTTTGCTCATCATGTTCACAAACACCTGATCGGCTTTGCCGTATCCCTGCATGGCGTTCCGCACCGTATCCGTGAACGGGCTCCAATACCGTTCCGCACGGTACCAGAATATCGGAGATATGTATTCATCCGAGTAATCCCCAAAGGAATTCGGACTCGAAACATAGGTTCCCATCCGGATCAGGCCGTTTTCCAGGACGGACAGGGTCTCGACGGATTCCCCGGTCAAACAGGTCAATCGCCGCTCACGCACGGTATTCGATTCCCGATCCCAATCCAAGGCCAGATAACAGTGATAACTGAAATGCCGGTCGAACATCTGTAACTCGGTGGATTCCGTCCCGTCCAAAGAATGGATCGTCAGCTTGTTTACGGTATGCGCTTCGATCAGCAGCTCGTGATCCGGATCATCGTCCAAATTCGTCCAACAGAAATAATCAAAGCATCCCTGCTTGTCGTCGACGGTCGTAAAGCTGACGGCGCCGTTGTCTTCTTCTTTCAACGACAGCAGACACGTATGATCATTGCTGCGGAAATTCGTTGCGTCCAAATATTCGACGATCTTCTGCTCCGCACTGAGCTGCTTCGGCGCGGTTCGGGAGGTCGATTTGTTTACGGCGAGGACCGTGCCGGTCACCGCGCCGGTCAGCACGACGGCTGCCGTCGCGGCTGCGACGACCTTGCCCGCTGCGGTCGCAAGGAATGCGCCGATCCCAGAGGATGCGGCAGTCGTGCCCGTGGCTGCGCCCGCCGCCGTCGTTCCTGCAGCCGCGGCTGCGCCCGCTGCTGCGGTCGCGCTTGCCGTACCCGCGGCAGATCCCGCTGCGGAGCCCGCCGCCGTCGCACCTGCGGCCGCTGCGGCCGCGCCCGTGCCGAAAGAAACCGAAAACGGCGCAAGCGTCGAGGAGCCGGCGGCACGAAGGAAGTAGCCGAGGAACAGGATGGGAGAGAGGCCGTACAGCTTGATGCCCTGCTTTTCGTAGTCGATCACGCCCTCTTTGATCGATTTTCGCGCGTAGTTCAGCCGGCTTTTTATCGTGCCCTCCGAGACGTTCAGCGCTTCGGCGATCTCCCGCGTTTTCATTTCGTCGTAGTAGTAGAGCATCACGCATACGCGCTGTTCGTCCGGAAGCCGGTCGACAAGCTCGTTGATCATGCGGCGGGTCTCTTCGTTGTCCAGCGCCTTGTCGGGGATGCGCTGCTCGTCGATGTCCTCAAAGATCGCGAACGGATCCGAGCCGTCCTCGGTCGCGTTCATCAGAAACTCCCGGTTGACTTTCGAGAGCCGGTTCTTACACTCGTTGGCGGTGATGCGTTTGACCCAGAGAAGGTAAGCCTGCGGGTCCGCGAGGGAGCTGAGCCGCGTATAAACCGTGATCAGGATATCCTGCGCCGCATCCTGCGCCTGCTGCTCGTTTTTCAGCATGCGGAGACAGTTGTAGTAAACCATATCCTGTACGGCGGTCAGGATACGGTTCATGGCGTTCGGATCGCCGCCTTGTGCCAGCCGCACGTCTGCGGCAAGCAGTTTCAGATCAAGCATGGTATTCAAAAGATCCTCTCCTTTTTAAATTGGCAACAAATAGGTAAAAGTGTTTTCCGCGGAATCGGCAGTTCGACCGGTTATAAAACATTGCTACGGCTCCTGTGGGTTTCGCTCGGCACGACGCAGGCGGCGGAGAAGCTTTTTCAGCTCCCGTTTGCATTCGTGCGGGAGCGGATGCTTTTCGGCGTCCGATAAAAGGCAGCGCCGGATCCATTCAAAAAATGTCATGGCTTCATGCTCCTTTTCGTTTCTGCTTAATAGGACAGAACGGAACGGCGTTTGGTTTTACGAAAGATGTGAAAAAAGACCCGCAAACTGCGGATCGTTCGATTTACTGCATCAGATCCTCGAAGGTTTTCGAGATCTCCCGGTATTCCCGCTCGGTTTTTTTGAGGTATTCCCGCCCGGCAGGGGTGATCGAATAGTAGCTTCTGGCGCGGCCCTCGGCTACTTCGGTCGCGGAGATTTCGATATAGCCCTGCTCCTCGAGCCGGTACAGAACGGGGTAGAGGATGGAAATCATGTACTTGCCGTCGCTGCGGGCTTTGAGCTCCGCCGAGATCTCATAGCCGTACATCGGTTTTTCGGACAGAAATCGCAGCACAACAAGCGGGCTTGTCGCTCGCTTGAAATACGATATGAACGAATGACCGGTATCGGGCAAGTGTTTCTTTCGCCTCCGACCCACAGTATACTCCGAAATCCGCCATTTTGGCAACCATTTCTTTTTGATGCAGCTATCATATCACAATAATTGTGAATAATCAATATATAGCATTGACAACTATATGCGAATATGGTATAAAAAGAATCGCAGGGGAGGCCGATTCCGGCCTCCCGCAGAGAACGGGATCTTTGGAGAATGATACGGGAGGTGATCTTTCTGGATACACGAAAACGGTTATTGAGACGGCCCGTTTCGACGGCGATATGGCTCGTTGTGATCATGCTTGCGGCGCTGATCCTCGGAACGGCGGCGTCGATCTACGCTTCGGCAAAAGGCGTGCCGGAGGCGCTCGATCGGAGAATGACGACGATCGCGGTGCATCAGGCGGCGGAGGAAACAGAGGTGGATGGCGTTTATATCGGCGATCCGGAATCCAGCTGGCTTTATGAGGAAGACGTCGACTATCTCCGCTCGCTTCCGCAGGTTAAAGACGTCGATTTCCGGTATTTTTCCGGCGCTTATATAGACGGCTTGACCGCAAAGATCGGGCTGACCGATTTTTTCGATACAAAGTGGCATGTAAACATCAATCATGCCAATGACAGCTATAAAAATGCGATCTTTATCGGGACGGTCGAGCAGGCGTTTACCTGCCCGTACGACAGCGTCGCCCGATACGATCTTTCCGCGTTCGGCGGCGAGGCGGAAGTCGGTGAACGGGAGCAGTGCGCGATCCTGAAGGTGGAAAGCACGATCGGACTGCACCCGGATTTCCCGCTGTTTTCGTCGGATCCGGAATCTCTCTATCAGGGAAAGGTCTGGATCAGAATTCCGGCGTTCGGGGATGAAACGGAGCCGTTCTTTCAGGTCGGGAAGCGCTATGCGGTGCAGGGCGGGTATAATCCCAGCGTGGCGCGGGCAGCGGACGTGCCGAAGAACACGCCGGATTGTCCGTACGTGGAAAGGAACCTCGGACAAGGTCTTTACAGCTGCTTTGCGGAGGACGGGGCGCTGGTGTGCTACCAACAGATAGAAGAAAAAATGATCCGTGATGTTGCATGGGAATTGCAAGGCAACATCTTGAAGCCTGTGGGCGATGGAACTATGCTCAACGCGCTGCTTTCCCGTGAAAACCGCGTTCCGGTCGCCGTGGAATGGAACGGTACGGTCGAGGAGCTGCGCGCCGATCCCGAATGGGGACAGATTGCAAGGGAGTATGAAGCTGCGCTGCATTCTTTCCCGGTGCTCGGAACGGACCATCTCGAGAGCATGTATTCCTTTGTCAAAAACGAGGCGGTCATCACGGAGGGAAGGACCTTCACGCAGAAAGAATATGAGACCGGCGCAAAGGTGTTGATCCTGGACGAGGGCGTTGCAAAAAACGCCGGGCTGTCCGTCGGCGATACGGTGACGCTCACACAGTTTCAGGCAGCGGTCGGCGGACCGGAGGGAAACTGGTCCGTTCAGAACGACATGTATGCGACGTTCGATCAATCGAACAACCCGATCCTCGGCACCAACGTGTTTTATCACGGACTGCCGGACGGCGAGGCGGAGACCTTCACGATCGTGGGCTTGTACCGTATCGAGAATGAATGGAAGGAAGCGATTTGTTCCTTTACGCCGAACACGGTCTTTATGCCGCGCAAGGCGCAGACCGAAAAAGCGTACGGCGGTCCGAGCAAACAGAACGGTACGATCCAAAGGACCGGGACAAAAATGGACGGGCAGGAGGTCGTCTTTGAGGAGCAGCTCATCGAACCGGGCGCCGTGTGCGGCGTGTTTTTCTCGGTCATTCTGAAAAACGGCGAGATAGAAAGCTTCCAAAAGCAGCTGAAAGACGACAGCAAATACATCGAACGCGAATATCAGGGATTCAAGCTGGTGGAATGCAAGGGACTCGGCAACCACAGGTGGCTCTTCTTTGATCAGGGTTACGATGCGATCAAGGACAACGTCGGCGCGGTCATTGCTTCCGCGGAAAAGCTTGCGGCGCTGATGGCTGCGGGCGCCGCGCTGTTGTTTCTGATGTTCATGCTGCTGTATCAGGGCACGGAGCGCAAAACGCTCGGGATCATGCGTTCGCTCGGAGCGACGACGAAAGCGGCGAGGCGGTATCTGTTTTTCAGCGGTCTGCTGCTTGCAACGGTTGGGATTGCGTTCGGAACGGTCCTTTCGGCCGTCCTGTCCAAGATCATTTCCGCAAAGCTCTATGAAATCACGCTGACGCAGGAAACCGCGCAGTTCAGGGAGATGCTGACGGAGAGCAGCGTTCCGCCGTGGGTCTATGCGGCGCTTGCCGCCGCAGCGATCGCGATCGCCGCGCTTGCGCTTTGGATCCAGGCGGCGCTGATTGCAAAGAAACATCCGAGAAAGCTGATGGGGAAATAGTATGAGTCCGTTCTTTTTCAAACGAATGCTGCGCGCGCCTGCAAAGCATATCGGTGTGCTTCTCACAACGCTCGTGCTCTCCGGGCTTCTGTGCTTCCTGTTCGTCTATCGCGAACGGCAGAAGCAGAAGCGCGCCGAGGTGATCGACGGCGCGGAGATCCTATGCGTCGTGACGAACGTCAGCGGAACGCGGGCGGACCATCTTCGCATGGGCTACGGCGCGGTACAGGCGGTAACACTTGCGGATTACTATCGCCTGCCGCCGTATGTGAAGGATATCCGCATGACAAAGGACTTTGTTGCGACGCTTTCGGGCGTCGGCACGGACATGGCGCTGCTTGCCGTATCAAGCCCGAAAGGTATTGACAAACTGGACCCGGCGCGCGGCGGCAGGGTCACGCTGTTCTGCGAGGATTTCTACACGTCCGACGCGCGGTGGATCATCGTTTCGGAACAAGTGTATGAACAGATGAACGGAGAGACCGCCGTTTCCGGCACGGTCTTTGATCCGATGATCAATTACAACAAACCCGATGAGCGAGGGTACGGAACGGTTGAACTGACCGTCGCGGGATTCTATGCCGGGGAGGGTGCGGAGGCATATATCCCGTTTGAAACGGGCATGCAGATCCTTGATCGAATCACCGGCTCCCGTTCGGTCGATGCGCTGTCCTTTCTTGCGAAGGACAATCATAAACTCGACGAACTGAAAGACGCCGCGTCGGATGTGTTCGGCGAGGTCATACCGGATGCGTCTTTGTCCGGCTCGTATCGCTTTGCGCTGACGGTGCACGACGAGGACCTTCAGACGACGATCGCGGCGATCGACGGCAATATCCGACGCACGGACTGGCTGATCCCGGTCACGCTTGCGCTTGCGCTTGCCGCGGGATTCTTAATGGGCTTTATCGCGACGCGCAACGAAACCAACGCTTACGCGCTGATGCGAAGCGTCGGCATGACGAAAAAGCGGCTGCTGCTCGCGGCGCTTTTCGAACAACTTTTGCTGCCGTTCTTTGCGTGTCTCATCATGGGCGCGGCGTTTCTTGCGCCGCTGCCTGCGCTTTGCACGCTGGGACTCTATGCGCTCGGCTGCGCTGCTGCCGTACTGCGCGCCGTGTCGGTCTCGCCGACGAAGCTATTGCGCGAACAGGAATAATCCGGAAAGGGGATCATTATGGAAATTCTGAAAGTTGACAATGTTTCTTTCTCCTACGTCAACCGGTTTCAGCGGGTGGACGCCGTGAAAAACGTCTCGTGTACATTCGAGACCGGCAAGGCGTATGCGATCGTCGGCAAGAGCGGCAGCGGCAAAACGACGCTGCTGTCCATGCTCGGCGGGCTTGAAAATCCGACCGACGGCGAGGTGCTGTTTGAAGGGACGCCGCTGCGCACAATGGACCGCGACGCGTATCGCCGCGACAGCGCCGCTGTGATCTACCAGAGCCTGAACCTGTTTCCGCTGCTCTCCGCGGTCGAAAACGTCATGTATCCCCTAAAGCTTCGCGGCGTGCCGACGGCGGAGGCGAGGGAACGCGCAGATCAAGCGCTGCGCTCCGTGGACATCAAGCCGGAGCAGTTCAAGCGGTTGCCGTCGCGGCTTTCGGGCGGCGAGCAGCAGCGCGTGGCGATCGCGCGGGCGGTATGCGCCGACAATCGGATCATTCTCGCCGACGAGCCGACCGGCAACCTCGACATCACGAACGGGGATCAGGTCGTTTCGATCCTGCTGAAGCTTGCGCACGAGGAGGACCGCTGCGTGATCATCGTGACGCACGACCTTGAGATCGCAGCCGAGGCCGACGAGATCCTGATGATGAAGGACGGCGTGATGGAGCGCGAGGCGGAATAAAACGTAAAATGACTGCGGCGGTACGCTCGGATGCGCGCCGCCGTTTTTGCGCGTTCCGGAAAATGACGCAGCGCACAAAAAACGCGTGGAACGGCGATTATATACTTGCCAAGCGTAAGGCAATTCCTATATAATGTAAAAAGTATGTAATACTGTTATCTGAGCAACAAACCGAAAGGGGAAACTGTATGATGACTGATCGGAAAAGACTGCTTTCCATGTTCGTGGCGGCGTTGATGCTGCTTTCAACGGTATTCACGGGGATCGCGCCGACGTTTGCCGACGAGGCGGACGAGCCCGCGATCGAGCTGCCCGAGCTCGGCGATGCGGAACCGACAGAAGAGACCGAGCCGGTCGAAGAAACCGAGCCGGTCGAGGTGCCGGAGGAGATCGACCCGGATCTCGATACCGACGGCGACGGCATCCCGGACGTGAAGGAACTGATATTCGGCACCGATCCCGAGAACGCCGACACCGACGGCGACGGGCTTTCCGATTATGACGAACTGTACGTGTACAATACGGCGGCGGGCGAGAAGGACAGTGATTGCGACGGTCTTTCCGATTACGACGAGATCTTCGTATACGGCACCGATCCCGTAAAGGGCGATACCGACGCGGACGGCATTGCGGACGGCGACGAGCTCGTGCTCGGCACCGATCCTATGAATCCCGATACCGACGGCGACGGCATCCTCGACGGCGACGAGCTCGTGCTCGGCACGGATCCTCTGAAAAAGGATGAGATCGCCCGCGTGTTCCAGACGTTCGACGGCAGCGATTTCACGATCGAGGGCTATGCGCCGTTCGTGCTGTTCCGCGAGGGCGTTGCGGCGGCGTACGGCGTGGATTCCTTCCTCAAGAATCCGGCGCTTGTCGGCACGCCGATCGAGATCCGTCTGCCCGAGGGCGGCGATCTTACGCTGAAGCTCACGGTGAAGAGCAACGCAAAGGAGATCGCGATCTTCCGCATGAATGGGAACGGCACGGTCCGTCTCGACGCTGAAAAGAGCGGCAAGACGTTCTCCGTCGCGCTCGAAGAAAACGGCGTCTATTACGCCGCGGATCTTTCAAAGCTCAGCACGCTGCTCGGCTTTACGGGCGGCGCCGTGCAGAGCGTTCCGGAGAACACGTACCTTTTGGAGGACTTCCGCACCGTTACGCTTTCCGCGCCTTTGACCGCAGGCAGCGACGTTGATACCGACGGCGACGGCATCCCGGACTGCGAGGAGATCGGCGCGCAGTACGCGATCGACCTCGGCAACGGCTATACCGCGGCGGTTTACGGCTACGTTTCCGACCCGACGCTTGTTGACTCCGACTTCGACGGTATCCGGGACGATCTGGATACGCTGCCGAGAAGCAACAACTTCTCCGCCACGTACAAGAGCGACGATTTTACGATCAACCTCACGTATTCCATGGACTACCGGGATTTCCTCGGAGACAACACGGTTTACAACGCGGCGATCGCGAGCTTCTCGGTCTGGGCGGCGCAGCTTGCGTACGACAACGATATCACCTTCACGCCGGGCGAGACGCTCTATGACAGCGACGGCAGCGTGATCACGAACGCGCGGCGCATCGACACGCTCATGCGCGCGCACGGCATGCAGAACGTCATCGACTATCAGCTCGAAAACGGTTATTTCGACAGCGACATCAGCCTCGGCGCGTACAGCGACGACAACATCACCGAGGTCTTCTTCGGTCATCACAAGATCACGGATGGCGGCGAGGATTACGAGATCATCACGGTCTTCGTCCGCGGCACGAACGGCACCGAAAAGGAATGGTGCAGTAACTTCGACGTCGGCGATCTGAACCGCTTCCTGGACGATTATGACTGCGTCGAAGGAAAGAATCCCCGTCAGACGAACGGCAGCTGGAACCGCAAATCGAACCACCGCGGCTTCGATATGTGCGCGTCGCGCATCTACACCGCGCTTGCGGCGTACATGACCAAGTTCGTGGATTCCGAAGCGACGCCGATCTTCTGGCTTGCCGGTCACTCCCGCGGCGCTGCGATCGCGAACATCGTCAGCGCGTCCTGCATCGACGAGGGACACAAGGTTTACGCATATACCTACGCCTCCCCGAACACCACGGCGAACACCGAGGCGTCGGCGGCGAAGTACGACTGCATCTTCAACCTCGTCAACGGCGACGACTTCGTTCCGATGTTGCCGATGCCCGAATGGGGCTTCACCCGTTACGGCAGATCGGCGACCATTGCCGCGCACAACGCGTCTTCCTCGCAGCGCAGCAGCATCCTGAACACGACGTCGTATTCGTATTCCGACGACCTCGCCACGCTGGTCGGCAAGTTTACCGCGATGTCCACGGACGGCTGGCGCGACGTGTACGTGTATCACTGCTACGGCACGAGCGGCATCGACCACGTCGAGGTGCATCAGCATGCCGGCGAGACCATCGGAGACTATATCGCCGGTTCCAGAATGGACTTCGGCACGGACAGCAACTGGAACGGCTACAACGAGCACACCAAGAAGTACAGCTACTGCGTCAAGGACAAGGACGGCGGCTTTTTGGGGCTCGGCAACAAGTGGTCCTGCTGCCAGACGCCCGCTTACGCGATGCAGATCCTGGCGATCACGATGGGTAACCTCGGTCTTTCCGCGGGTTTTAGCTTCCTGACGTCCTATAAGCTTGCGGACCGGTTCGACTTCGGTAAGACGAGCCTGATCACGAACTATGCGACCAAGATCATCGACCCGCACTACATGGAGAACTACTACCTGATCCAGAGGGCGCTTCTCACGGATCCGGATACGGCGTTCAACACGAACAATTCGCTCTACACGAACGGAAGCCACCGTCCGCAGCACACGCACACCTATGAGATCCTTGAGATCAAACAGGCGCCGACCTGCACTGAGCCCGGCGTCGCGCATGTGATCTGCCATTGCAGCCAGGTCAACTCCGCGTGGTACGACGATGAGATCAAGAACGCGCTGATCCCGGCGACCGGACATAACTACGGCACGCCCGCGTGGACGTGGGACGGTTTAACCGAAGCGACCGCGACATTCACCTGCGCAAACGACGGCACGCACGTCGAGACCCGCAGCACGACGGACATCGTCCGCACCGAAAACGGCGATCTGGCGGTCTACACCGCAACGGTCGAATTCGAGGGCGAGACCTATACCGACACCAAGGAAGTCGAGATCGGCTACTACCTGATCGGCTCCATGACGGACTGGGCGCTCGATACGACCAAGAAGTTCGAAGTGAACCCCGACACCGCAGGCGAGTACATGCTGCAGATCACCCTCGCGGCAGGCGCTGAGTTCAAGGCGGTCAAGACGGAAGGCACGACGATCCTTGCATGGTATCCGGATCAGGGCACGAACTACGTTGTCGGCGCGAATCAGGCGGGCAACGTGACGGTCTTCTTCCGTCCGGACGGCCAGGGCGGCGACGGATGGCATTACGGTTATCTGTACATTGCGACGCAGCACGTCCATATCTGGTCCGAACCGACCTACGAGTGGGCGGCGGACAACAGCACGGTAACGGCGACCCGTTCCTGCACAGAGGATGACTGCGACGAAGTAGAGACCGAGACCGTCAGCGCGACGCTTACGACGGTTGAACCGACCTGCACGGAAGCAGGCTCCAAGACCTGGACGAGCGCAGCGTTCGAGAACCCCATGTTCGAGGTACAGACGAAGACGGAGACGATCCCGGCAACCGGACACAACTGGTCTGCGCCGACCTACGAATGGGCGGAAGACAATTCCTATGTGACCGCAAGCCGCGTCTGCCAGAACGACATGGATCATTCCGAGACGGAGGACGCCATGACGACGAGCGAAGTCAAGACGCCGGCGACCTGCGAAGGCGCAGGCACGACGACCTACACGGCGACGTTCGAAAACCCGGCGTTCGCGACGCAGACCAAGGACGTCGAGGACATCGACCCGATCGGCCACGATTGGGATGCGCCGACCTACGAGTGGGCGGCGGACAGCAGCACCGTGACGGCGACCCGCGTCTGCAAGAACGACGCAAGCCACAAGGAGACCGAGACGGTCAACACGACCTATGCGGTCACAAC
>JBGULC010000038.1:0-15287 GCA_045114775.1 Christensenellales bacterium
CTCCATGGACGGCGGCACGCAGCCCGATGCGGAAGGCGCGGAGTGGAAGCACAAAGCGTCCAAGGAAGAGGACTATCCGGAGTTTGAGGCAGTCATTGCAGCGGCGATTCCGGATGACGGATGGTATCCTGAGGCATAAGCAACCGCGGAGAATCACCCGGAAGGCAGTCTTACGGACTGCCTCCCGGATTCTCGGAAAGGAGCGCGCACATGAAACGTTTTTGGATCTTATTGCTGACAGCGGTTCTCGTCTGCGGGCTCTTTTCCGTGCCCGCGCAGGCGGAGGAAGAAGCGTGGTGGGAGCAGGATTGCTGGAGCGAGGAAACCCTTTTCTCGCTCGGCGCGGAGCTGCCGGACTATGACAAAACGTCCGACGTCTACCGCATCTCGAAGCCCGAACAGCTTCTGTACCTTTCCGGCACATGGAAGTCGGAGGATACGAACGGCGACGGCGCGCCGGACGCGCCCTGCACCGGAACGTACGTTCTTGAACAGGACCTCGATATGGCGCCGCTGAACGAGAAGATCGGCGCGGTTCTTTCCGAAAAGACCGGAACCGAGACCAAGGGCTATATGCCGCCGATCGGCGCGCTGGCGGACGCGGATCAAACGGAGGGCGTGCATTGCGCATTCTTCGGCACATTCGACGGACAGAACCATGCGATCAAGAATCTTCGCGTCGTGCGGATGGGCGCAAAATACTGCGGCTTGTTCGGCAACATCGGACACGATTTCGGCGAGGGCTTTGTAAAGGACCTCGCGATTCTGGACGCGGAGATCGTCGGCCGCGCCTCCTGCGGAATCCTCGCGGGGAGCTTATACGGCGATGCGGACAATATCGTCTGCACCGGCACGATCGACTGCCTCGAGAAGAACGCCGGCGGTCTTGCGGGCAAGATCAAGAAGAACGACAACGGCTATGTCGGCGTCGCGCGCAACTGCTTCGTGTACTGCGACATTCTTGTGCGCGGCAAGGGCAGTGAAAACGGCGCGGCGGGCGGGATCACCGCCTCCTGCTCCGGCGGCGGTCAGGTCATAAACTGCTTTGCCGCAGGATCGATCCAAGTCCTCGGCGAGGAAGCGGACAGCGTCGGCGGCATTGTCGGGAATCTGAAGGGCGGCTCGGCGATCGACAACAACGTCATGCTGCTGAAAACAATCGACGGCGGCGAGGACAGCCAGAACATCGGCTTCCTTTGCGGCAATTACAGCGGCGATTCCGGTTCGCATCTTCACAACAATTATGTTTATGACGGCACGCGTCTCCTGGGCGGCGTGGCAAGCAGCCATCCGGAGGAAGCGGCCTATCGTCTGATCGGCGCGGACGCGATCGCAAGCAAGGCGTTCTACCCGAACAACCTCGGCTGGGACTTCAACGGCGTCTGGACATGGGTCGGCGAAGCAAACGACGGCTATCCGATGATCAAAGCGTTTGCCGACGCGGTCGATATGACCGAGCATATCCGAGCGGATCTTACGATCGACAAGCCGGTTCTGATGCTTTCCGAACCCATGGTCAACACCATGTACGCAGGGGAAACCGTTCCGATCGAGGCGCGTCTGAAGCTGCCGGAGGGCACGGAAGCAACCGACGCGACGCTGTATGTCGGAACGTCCAAGAAGCGTTCCGCCTGCACCGAGACCGTTCCGATGGAGATCCGAGAGGATACGCTCTTTGCAGATTTCTCCGCAAACGAGGTCGGCACTTACTATTATTACTGCGCGGTCAATGCGGACGGTAGAAAGTACACTTTCCCGACCGAGGGCACGATGCGGCTGGACGTCGTTTCGCCCACCATGCGCTACCTTCCCGAGCAGATCACGCTGACGCCCGGCGCGACGGTCTCGGAGATGTGCGTGAACTGGATCACGGCAGCCGACGGGTTGACCGCGGAGCTCCGCTGGCGGAAAAAAGGCGATTCCGGCTGGACGGTCCTGAATGTAACCGAGATCGAGCGTGTCAACGTGCGCGGCGATCACGGCACGTTCACAAGCTATTCGGCGGACCTCGCCGGCCTGGAACCCGGTACGGCGTATGAGTACATGGCGGTCACGAGCGACGGCGCGGGCAGCTATCAAAGCGACGTCTATGCGTTTACCGCGCTTCCGGAAAAAAGCTTTTCGTTCGTTGTGATCTCCGATCTGCAGGCGACCAATGAGGAAGGATACCTCCCGTGGCGATATACGCAGGATACCTTTTTGACCGACGTCCTGCACCCGGATTTCGTCGTCAATCTCGGCGATCTGACCGAGGACGATACCATGGCGGAATGGTCGTATCTGTTCGATGTGCTCGGCGACCTGCTGGCAAAGACGCCGACGGTCTATGTTCCGGGCAATCATGAATCGAAGGGCGACGTCGTATATTCGCATTTCAAGGGCCGTACGAACCTGCCGAAGGGGATCGACGATCCCATGCTTGCGGAGAACACGGCAAGCTTCGTCGTCGGCGACGTCTGCTTCGTCGTTCTGAACACCGAACCGTATACGGGGATCGACGGCACGGACGCTTCGCAGGACAAGCTGAACTACTATGCACAGCAAAAAGCATGGGCGAAGGAGGTCTTCGAAGCCTCCGGCTGCACCTATCGGATCATGCTTGCGCACGCGGGGCTGGTGCAGAAGGACGACGCGGCAACCGCATTCCTCGAGCAGATGTGCGATGAGCTGGACGTGGATCTGTACTTTAACGGCCACATCCACAACTACTTCCGCGCAACGGTCGACGGCAGTGGCAATAAGGCGGAGACCGGCGAGGCGACGACGTTCATTACGACCAGTCCGATGGGCATGAAGTTCGACCCGTACGGCGGCGAGATCGACGAGCTTCTGGACTTTCAGACCGGCGGGCAGGATGACGAACGGCAATATTTCACCTACGTAGAGGTCACGGAAAACGGCGTCTCTGTCACCGCGTATCGGCGGAACGAAGCAGGCGACGCCAATAAGAAGAATTGTTCGGAGTACACCGCAATCGACAGCCTGACGATCAAAAAACCGGCAGCGGCGGAACCCGAACCGACGGCAGCGGCGGAACCCGAATCCGGCGCCGCGCCCGAAAAGAAGACCCCGTCGCCGCTTGTCCCGGTGCTGATCGGAATCGGCGCAGCGGCTCTGATCGCGGTCGTCCTGTTCCTGATTCTGAAAAAGAAAAAAGGTCCGAAATCGACCTGATCCCTTTGGTTTTGATCGACGTTTGCCGTTTCCGGTTTTGACCGGTTCGGTAAGACGGCAAACGTCGTATTTCTTTTTACAAGTTACGTAAACGTTTACGCTTCCAATCGGAAACGATCATAACAACAATATAAGGAAGAGAGGTTATTATGGAAACACTATTCTGGATCGGTTTTATCGGCGCTGCGCTTGCGGGATTGTACGCGCTGCTGCAGGCAAAGCGCGTCAAGTCCTTTTCGGAGGGCACCGAGCGCATGAAGAAGATTGCCGCTGCGATCCGCGAAGGCGCAAACGCATACCTGAAACGGCAGTATAAGACGGTTCTGCCGGTGTTCGCGGTGATCTTCGTCATTCTGATGGTCCTGGCGTTCGCGTTCAAGGGCGGACTTTTGTCGCACTTCACGCCGTTCGCGTTTCTGACCGGCGGTATATGGTCGCTGCTGGCTGGCTTTATCGGCATGCGCATAGCAACGCACGCCAACGCGCGCACGGCGCAGGCGGCGAGCGAAGGCCTGAACCGTGGTCTGCGCGTGGCGTTTTCGGCAGGCTCGGTCATGGGCTTTACGGTCGTTGCGCTCGGCATCCTGGACGTCACGCTCTGGTACTTCCTCCTCTACTATGCGTTCGGCATTCGTGATGCCGTGCAGATCGGCAACATCATGGTTATGAACGGCATGGGCGCATCCTTTATGGCGCTGTTCGCGCGCGTGGGCGGCGGTATCTATACGAAAGCCGCGGACGTCGGCGCGGACCTCGTCGGCAAGGTCGAAAAGAAGATCCCCGAGGACGATCCCAGAAATCCGGCGACGATCGCGGACAACGTCGGCGACAACGTCGGCGACGTCGCGGGCATG
This sequence comes from Christensenellales bacterium, assembly GCA_045114775.1. GTDB lineage: Bacteria > Bacillota > Clostridia > Christensenellales > CAG-138 > UBA3792. The sequence goes on from JBGULC010000038.1 coordinate 4,029, forward strand.
GGCGCAGACCTCTATGAATCATACGTCGGCTCGATTCTTGCGACGTTTGCGCTGTCTGCCATCGGCGGCTACGGTTTTGAGGGTATGTTCCTGCCGCTGATGCTGGCGGTGTCCGGCATCATCTGCTCGATCATCGGCGCGCAGCTTGTTCGCGTCAAGGAAAACGCCACGCAAAAGACGCTCCTGCGGACGCTTCGCACCGGCACCTATACCGCGGCGATCCTGTCGGCAATCGCCGCGCTGCCGCTGACCTATTTCATTTTCCGCAGCGTAGAAGGCGCAAACTGGCTCGGCATTTACATCGCGATCCTGTGCGGACTGATCGCGGGATGCCTGATCGGCTTCTTCACCGAGTTCTTTACCTCCGAGTCCTACCGCCCGACGCGCGACCTTGCCGCGACCTCGCAGACCGGTTACGCGACCATCATCATCGGCGGTATTTCGCTCGGCATGGAATCGGCGCTGACCTCGATCCTGATCGTCTGCGCGGCGGTGCTCGTCAGCTACTTTGCGGCGGGCGGTACGACGACGATCGTAGACGCGAACGGACACTTCCTGCAGTCCTTTAACCGCGGTCTGTACGGCATCGGTATCGCGGGCGTGGGCATGCTGTCCACCCTCGGCATCACGCTGGCGACCGATGCCTACGGCCCGGTAGCGGACAACGCGGGCGGCATCGCGCAGATGGCAGGCATGGACCCGGTCGTACGCGAGCGTACCGACGCGCTGGATTCTTTGGGCAACACCACGGCAGCGACCGGCAAGGGCTTCGCAATCGGCTCAGCCTCGCTGACAAGTCTTGCGCTTCTCGTCTCCTATGTCAACATCATTCAGGAAAAGACGGATGCGGTGCTGAATTTCTCCATCATCAATCCGACGGTGCTCATCGGCATGTTCATCGGCGCGATGCTCGTATTCGTCTTCTCGGCGGTCACCATGAACGGCGTCGAGCGCGCCGCGCAGTCGGTCGTCATCGAGGTGCGGCGGCAGTTCCGTGAGATTCCGGGGATCCTGGAAGGCACCGCGACGCCCGAATACGCCAAGTGCGTTTCGATCTGCACAAAGGGCGCGCTGAGGGAAATGGTCGTTCCGGCGATCATGGCGGTCGTCGTTCCGATCGTCGCGGGTCTCATCCTGGGACCGACCGGCGTCGTGGGACTTCTGGCGGGCGTTTCCGTCGCGGGCTTTGCGGTCTCGGTCTTTATGTCCAACGCGGGCGGCGCCTGGGACAACGCCAAGAAGTACATCGAAGAAGGTCACTTCGGCGGCAAGGGATCGAAGCCGCATAAGGCGTCCGTCGTCGGCGACACGATCGGCGACCCGTTCAAGGACACCTCCGGTCCGTCGCTCAACATCCTCATCAAGCTTTGCGCGACCGTTTCCATCGTGTTCTCCGGATTGATCGCGCTGATCCATCTCCTTTGATTCCTCCTTATAAACCGACGCGAAAGCCGCCCCCGTCCGGGAGCGGCTTTTGCATTGAAAAAAGCTCATCGGCTGTCCATCTCAGCCAGGCGGTCGATCAGCGCGGCGATCGCATGTTCGTTGTTGGAGGGAAGAAAGACGTCCGAAACCGCACGCACGGCGTCGTTCGCGTTGCGCGGGCAGGCGGCGATATCGGCTTCTTTGAGCAGTTCCAGATCGTTGTTGTAGTCGCCGACCGCGATCATCGTCCGTCCCCGGTAACGATCCAGTCCACGGCAAACGCGAAGCGCGGAGCCCTTGTTGACGTCCTTCGGCAGAAGCTCAAGGTATTCCACGCCCGGCACGATGTCCGTCGTGGCGAACACGCGGTCGAACCGGTCGGAAAATCCCTGCGCGTCGATAAACGCATTGACGTCTTTCAGCGAGGCGGAATCGCCGAACAGCAGGGATTTGAACCACGGCGCGCGTTCCGCTTCTTCGATGCTGACAAAGCAGCTCGTGCGGTGCAGTTCCCAGAACGGACGGTTTACGGTCTCCTCCGGCGAAACGTACAGAATGTCCCTGTCCGTATAGACCTGCAGGTCGAGCGAGGGATGCCGTTCCCTGCAATAGCGCAGCACGGCGGCGATCGCGTCGCGGTCCGCGTAATGCGTATAGAGAAACCGGTCCGTACCGCGATCGTAAACGCCCGCGCCGTTCAGCACGATGCTCGGCGCGTTGAACGCGACGCCGTCCAAAAAGGAAAGCATATTGCCCGGGCATCGTCCGGTGGCGATCGCAAACAGCCCGCCTGCGCGGGTATAGCGGATGATCGCGGCACGGTTTTTTTCGGAGACCGCACCGGTGCTGTCGAACAGCGTACCGTCCAGATCGCAGAAAATTGCCGTTTCGTTCGGTTTCACAGGATCCCTCCGTCTCTTTGATTCGATATTCCTTTAACCAGTATACCATGCCGCAGGCAGCTTGACAATCACCGAAAGATCCTACGGCAGAAACGCAAAATTTATATATATAATTGTCTTTTCCCTGTTGATTCCGATCCGGTTTTCTGGTATAATAATATGTACGGAGATTTTCCGTGAAGTAACAATCAGGAGGGTAATTATGAAAAAGTTTATCGCTGTCATGTTGGCTTTCGTGATGGTGCTGGGTCTGGTCGCTTGCAGCGGCTCCGACAAACCGGCAGAGAAGAACGAATCCAATGTGCAAAAGGTCATCAAGGAAGCGCAGGGCCTGACGCTTGAAGAGCTCTGCAAAAAGGCGATCGCTGAATCCAACGGCGCGACCTTCTACGGCGTGGGCAACTCCAGCCGCGGCAAGTCCGCTCTGCCTCTGTTCATCGAATATCTGCAGACGATCGATCCGAACTATACGCTCAACTTCGAATGGCAGCAGCCGAAGAACAACAAGATCTTCGATCAGCTGACCGCCGACTCCATGAAGGAAAAGGGCACCTTCGCGGTCACCCTGATCCAGGACGGCAACCAGATCGAGAGCAAGATGGTCAAGACGGGCATTCTCGACACGTTCATTCCGCTCGACTGGGCGAACGCGAACGGCATCAAGGCAGACGACTACAAGGGCTATCTGCCGTTGCAGACCCTGAATAAGGTCTTCGAGTACAACTGCACCGGTTCGAAGACGTTCACCAACTGCTGGGACTTCGTCGCAGAGGGTGAACACGGTCTGTTCATGGACATCGACTCCGAGATCGTCGGCAAGAACTTCCTCTACATGCTCACGAAGGATGAGTACGCCGGCTATCTGAAGGATGCGTTCGACAAGCTCCCCGCTGACAAGCAGGCGCAGTTCAAGCCCGTCATCGAAGCGATGGCAGCGGACGCGAAGGACCTCGGTCTCGGCGCAAACGGCGCATACGCGCTTGCGTGGATCAAGCTCTGGGTAGAGAGCTATGCTGCGCAACCGGACGACGGCCCGATCTGCAACACGCTGGTCGACAAGTCCGCAACCGATCAGTTCGGTCTGCTTGTTTACTCCAAGCTCCGTTCCGTTGAAGAGTCCGACACCATTTCCAAGAACAACATCAAGGTTGCTGCGTATCAGGACGGCTTCGAGGGCATCGGCGGCTATGGCTACTGCCACTACATGTTCGTTCCGGACAACAGCCCGCTGCCCTGGACCGCATGCGCGTTCATCGCGTTCATCACCTGCACCGTTGACGGCTTCTCCGCATGGGGCAAGGATATGGGCGGTTACTCCTCCAACCCGATCGTTGCGGCAGGCACCGAAGAAAAGTACGGCCACAGCAAGGGCGGTATGAACGAGGCCGGCGAGGTCGAGTTCGAGTGCAAGAACGACCGCGGCTATGATTGGTGGGTCAAAGAGGGCAAGCTCGTCATCGAGGATCCGGAGTACTGCGCATCCGTTGCGTTCACCGTCGGTTCCTGGATCGAAATGCTCACGAAGTATAAGGTAGACTAATTTCACATCGACGAAAATGATCGGAGGCGCCTTAATGGATTTTAGGGCGCCTCCGATGGGATAGAGGGAGGAATTCGTGCAAACAGCCGCACCCACACGCGCCATGAAGCGGCGCATTCGGCTCAATAAGCTGAAAACGTTTTTCTCAAAACCGCAAAATATCATCCTTCTGGTGCTTGGCATTATTCTGACCGTCACGACCGTCGCGCCGATCATCGCGATCGTCCGGGATACGATCCTGATCCATCCGGGCACGATCGACGCGCATCTGACCGGCGAGTCGGAAGGATATACGCTCGTCAACTATATCGATCTGTTCACCTCGGGACTTGCCAAACAGAACCTGTGGACGCCGCTTCTGAACACGGTGCTTTTGTCCACCATTTCCTGCGTGGTGTCGATCGTATTCGGCGGACTCTTTGCGTTTTTGGTTACCAGAACCAATCTCAAGTTTCGGAAATATTTAAGCTCCATCTTCATCTTCCCGTATATCATGCCGCAGTGGACGCTGGCGATCGTCTGGAAGAACCTCTTCTACTCGAACGCCGTCACGCACACCTCGGACGGTCTTTTGGCCTCGGTATTCCACCTTCAGATGCCCGGCTGGTGGTGTCAGGGGCTGTTCCCCTCCGCGATGGTGCTGGGTCTGCACTACGCGCCGTTTGCGTACATTCTGATCGGCGGCATCTTCCGCAACATGGACGCGAACCTCGAAGAAGCGGCGACGATCCTCGATACGCCGCGCTGGAAGACGATGTTCCGCATCACGCTCCCGATGATCAAGCCCGCGATCCTGTCGACGGTGCTGCTGGTCTTCGGCAGCGCGATGGGCAGCTATCCTGTCCCGCACTATCTGAACCTTGAAACGCTGTCCACGAAGTACATTTCGCTGAACAGCAAATATACCGGTGAAGCGAGTATCCTTGCGATCATCATGATGATCTTCGGCATCGCGATCCTGCTTGCCAACCAGCTCACCCTGAAGAGCCGCAAGAGCTATACGACCGTGACCGGCAAATCGGGACAGATCTCCCGGTTCAATCTCGGCAAGCTGGGCAAGTACGTGATCGGCGTGATCTTCATCGTCATCACGTTCTTCACGAGCATCTACCCCATCATCTCGTTCGCGTTTGAAACGTTCCTGCCGAACCCGGGCGATTACAGCTTCCTGTACACCGGAAACGTGCAGAATCTGACGGCCAAGTGGTGGCTCACCGCTGAAAACGTCACCGAGAACGGCATGTACGGTCAGCAGGGCATGCTGTACAACAGCACGATCTGGCATGCCTACGGCGGCACGCTGCTCGTCTCCTTCGCCTGCGCGCTGACCGCCGGCACGATCGGTACGCTGATCGGCTATGCCGTCAGCAAGAACCGCAGATCGAAGTGGGCGAACTACGTCAACAACATAGCGTTCCTGCCGTATTTGATGCCTTCCATCGCGGTCGGCGTCGCGTTCTTCATTCTGTTCTCGAACAAGTACGTCAATCTCTACAACACCTACTGGCTGCTGATCATCGTCGGTACCGTCAAGTATATCCCGTTCGCCAGCCGCGCGTCGCTGAACTCCATGCTGCAGCTGTCGGGCGAGATCGAGGAGGCGGCGATCATTCAGGATATTCCGTGGTTCAAGCGCATGTTCCGCATCATCGTGCCGATCCAGAAATCCTCGATCATCAGCGGATTTATGCTGCCGTTTATGACGTGTCTTCGTGAATTGTCCCTGTTCATGCTTCTCTGTACGCAGGGCTACATCCTCTCCACGACGCTGGACTATTTCGATGAAATGGGTCTGTACGCGTTCTCAAGCGGTATCAACCTGATCCTGGTCGTCACGATCCTGATCTGCAACACAGTCGTCAACAAACTCACCGGCGCAAGCCTGGATGAAGGCATCGGAGGTTAATGATATGCCGAAAATCGTATTGGAAAACATCACGAAGCGTTGGAAGAAATTCTACGCTGTCGAAAATCTGAATCTCGTTATCGAAGACAACGCGTTCGTCACGCTGCTCGGTCCGTCCGGCTGCGGCAAAACGACGACGCTCCGCATGATCGCGGGCCTCGAAACACCGACCGAAGGTCGCATTACGATCGGCGACAGAGTTGTGTTCGACAGTGCTGCGGGCATCAACGTCCCGGCCAACAAGCGCAAGGTCGGCTTCCTGTTCCAGAACTATGCGCTGTGGCCCAACATGACCGTTTACGACAACATCGCATTCGGTCTCAAAAACATCAACGAGCCGAAGGAAACCTTCGACTTCAGCGCCAAAGCCACTGCGCGCATGATCGAGATTCTCAAGGATCCGAAGGGTGTCGCGGACGTCATCAACGACTGCCGTGACAAGAGCGGCACGGTCGACAAAAAGAAAGCGTACATCAAGCTGATCGACGCCTATACGATCTCCATGATGAGCGCAAAGACGCTGCTCGGCTACAATCTGCAGAACGATACTTCCAAAGCGGATTCGATCATAAAAGAGCTTAAAACGAAGCTCGACAACGCGATCGCCGCGCACAAAGCCAAGGGCGAAGCACTCGACGAGGACTTTCGCGTGCTGAAGGGCGGCAAACCGATCGTCGTCAAGCGCAAGCTCTGCAAGGAAGAGATCGACCTTGCCGTCCGCAGAGTATCCCGCATCGTCAAGATCGGCATGTTCATGGACCGCTACCCCGCGGAACTGTCCGGCGGTCAGCAGCAGCGTGTCGCAATCGCAAGAACGCTTGCGCCGGAACCGAGCGTGCTGTTCATGGATGAACCGCTTTCAAACCTCGACGCAAAGCTGCGTCTTGAGATGCGTTACGAACTGCAGCGTCTGCACGTGGAAACCGGCAGCACCTTCGTTTATGTCACGCACGACCAGATGGAAGCAATGACGCTCGCGACCTCGATCTGCCTGATCAACAACGGTGTGCTGCAGCAGTACGAACCGCCGCTGACGGTCTATAACCGTCCGAACAATCTGTTTGTCGCGGACTTCGTCGGCAATCCGTCGATCAACTTCATCGAGACGCACGGCGAACAAAACGCCGACGGCAGTATTGCGCTGACGCTGCTCGGCGACAATCATGTGACGTTCCGTCCGAACGATCAGGTCTCGATCGCGAGATGGAACCTTATGCGTGACGAGTCGATCGAAGCCGAGAACGCACGCCGTGCCATGCTTGCAAAACAGAAGGGCTATGTGGAAAAGGGCAACAAGGACGAGGTCTTCCGCTACAACATTGCCCGCGTCGAAGAGGTCGATACCTCCATCGAAGACGCACCGGTCATCCGTGACGGCGATTTCGTGCTCGGCGTTCGTCCGGAATTCATCCGTCTTGCGGACGACGGCATCGACGGCGAGATCTACGGCGCGATGCCCACCGGTATGGAATCCACGCTGAAGATCCGTGTCGGCGAGTTTCTGCTCACCGGCGTCGTGTTCGGCGGCACGGTCTACACGATCGGCAGCGCGACGCATATCCACTTTGACGGCGACGCGATCATGCTGTTCGACCGTAAGTCGGGACGCTACATCACGTCCGGCTCGATCAAAATCTGATGACCGGAAAAAAGAATCAAAAAAAGACCCGGCTGCACAACGCTGCCGGGTCTTTCGGGTTCGGAACTCAATACTTTCTTGCGTCTTTCACATGTTCAAGGTGATCCTCGTAAGCAGCGAGGTTTCCCGGATTTTCGGAGACCTCCGTATCGCCGACGCGCCACCAGGAGCCGTAGCCGTCGGTCATGGATTTCGGCAGCACGCGGATGTCGAACACGACCGGAACGCCCTCGATCTTCTTGGCTTCTTTGATCGCCGCCTTCATTTCTTCGATCGTATGGATCGTGAACGAACGGCAGCCGTAGCCCTCGGCGATCTTTGCAAAGTCGACCGGGATGAACGTGCCGGAATGCGCGCCGTCGTCGCCGCGAAAGCGCAGCTCGGTGCACAGCGTATCGTTGCCGTGACCGACCTGCAGGTTGTTGATGCAGCCGAACGAGGCGTTGTTGAACACGCAGACGTTGATCTTCTTGTGCTCCTGCACCGCGGTCAGAAGCTCGCTGTGCAGCATGATGAAGCTGCCGTCGCCGACCATGGCATAGACGTCGCGATCGCCGATCGCATACTTGACGCCGAGCGCGCCGGAGACCTCGTAGCCCATGCACGAGTAGCCGTATTCCATGTTGTAGGTGTCCACGCCGCGCGCGCACCACATGCGCTGCATGTCGCCCGGGAGCGACCCAGACGAACCGATCGCCACATCCTCGGGATCAATCGCAAAGTTGATCGCGCCGAGCACCGCAGTCTGGGTGAGATCGGCTTGCATGTCTTCGGCAAAGCGATCCGCGCTCTTTGCGTTTGCATCGTTGACCTCGGGAACATAGCCCTCGCCGTAGGCGGTGTGATGCAGCCGGTCGAGCTCCCTGAACCACCGGTCGCGCGCGTCTTTGACCTCGGTCGTGTACGGCGCGCGATAGCCGTCCAATGCGGCAAGCAGCACGGGCAGCGCACGCTTGGCGTCCGCAATCACCGGAACGGCGTCCATCTTGTACGCCTGGAATTCGCTGACGTTGATGTTCACAAACTTCGCGTCGTCACGGAACAGCCATTTCGACGCGGTTGTGAAGTCCGTATAACGCGTACCGACGCCGATGACGACGTCCGCTTCCTTGGCGATCTCGTTTGCGGCGGAGCAGCCGGTCACGCCGATGCCGCCGAGGTTGAGTTCGTGGTCATAAGGGATTGCGCTCTTGCCCGCCTGCGTCTCGCCGAACGGGATGCCCGTTGCTTCGGCAAACGCCCTGAACTCCGCATGCGCCTCGCTGTAACGGACGCCGCCGCCGCAGATCAGAAGCGGCTTTCTCGCGGCTTTGATGACCTTCGCCGCCTCCTCGATCGCCTCCGCTTCGGGCAGGCGTCGCGCCAGACGCCAGACACGCTTCATAAAGAAGCTCTCCGGATAGTCGTACGCTTCGCCCTCGACGTCCTGCGGAATCGCAATGCAGACCGCGCCGGTGTTCGCGGGATCGGTCAGCACGCGGAACGCGGAGATCATCGCGCTCATCAGCTGCTCGGGACGAACAATGCGGTCCCAGTAGCGGCAGACCGCGCGGAACGCGTCGTTCGTCGAGATCGAAAGATCGTTGACCTGCTCGATCTGCTGCAGCACCGGATCGGGTTGACGGCAGGCATAAACGTCGCCGGGCAGGATCAGCACCGGAATGTTGTTGGCGGTCGCCGTCGCGGCGGCGGTCACCATATTGGCGGCGCCGGGTCCCACGGACGAGGTCACCGCGATGATCTTTTTGCGCTTCATTTGCTTGGCAAAGGCAACGGCGGTGTGCGCCATGCCCTGCTCGTTCTTGCCCTGCCACACTTTGAGACGGCGCGTCTCCTGCCGAAGCGCCTGACCGAGCCCTACCACGTTGCCGTGTCCCGGCAGCATGATCACGCCCTCGACGAACGGGAGCTCCTTGCCGTCATAGGCGATATACTGGTTTTCCAAAAAGCGCACCAGCGCCTGCGCCATGGTGAGTCGTACGGTTTTCATAGGTCCCTCCTGTGTTCAAGCTTGAAAGATATGTTCGTTCGCGTCCGGCTTCCAGAGCCAACTGTGCTCCGGATCGTCGATACGCGTCTTTCTCCACGGATCGCCGGGAAGATGGCGGATCGCCCAGGCATAGCACATGGCGTAGCCCGGCGCGCAAACCTGCGAATGGAAGCCGTGGCGGATCGTCGCCATGCCGTTGTGTTCGGTCTTGTAGATCTCGCCGTTACTGAATCCCGCGCCGAAGCCCTGCGGATGATCGAACCGATAGAAATACACCTCCGGCTGCGGATGATGATGCGGCGGATAGCTCGACCAGCGACCCGGGAAGTTCAGCACCTCCCCCAGCACCATGTTCGAGAACGGCGCGTTGTCGTAGTCGAAGAACGTCTTGATCTCGCGGCGCATGCAACCCATCAGCTCGCCGTTCGCGCCCGCGTGCTGTACCTGCACCGTTTCCGGCGTGTACAGAACCGGCTCGTAGTCGCGGTCGTTGTCCGTCTGCTGGATAAACAGCTCCGCGTGCGATTTCGCTTCGATCCCGATGCGCACTCTGCGCGGCGACAGCAGGCAGGTTCCCTCGTACCGGAAGCAGTCGGGCCGGTCCGCTTCGACGGTTTTGCCCGCCCAGCTGAGCACGACCTTACCCGCAAACAGCAGGACCGCCGTCTCCTTGTCCGGCTCGTCGATCACGTATGTGTCGCCCGGCTCCAGAACAAGCAGCCCGATGTCCATCAGCATCCCGTAATCGTCGACCTTGGTATCGATATACGCGTTGTAGCCGCGCTGCAGCTCTTTTTTGAAATACATGGTTCGCTCCTTACAGTCCGGTGTGCTCTTTGATATAGCGGCGACCCTTGATCGCATATTCCAGCGGATTCGCCTTTGCGGGGTCCTGTTCCGCTTCCACCAGAAGCCAGCCTTCGTATTGTGCGTCGGAGAGGACCTTGAACACGGGATCGAAGTCCACGTCGCCGTCGCCCGGCACGGTGAACGCGCCGTTGCGAACCGCGGTCAAAAAGCTCCAGTCGTTCTCCCGCGCAAGCTGCACGACCGGAAGGCGCATGTCTTTGAGATGCACATGTCCTACGCGATCGACGTACTTCTTCAGCATCGAAAGCGGATCCTCACCCGCGAAGGTGAAATGACCGGTGTCGTAGCACAGGAAGACATAGCGCGGGTCGGTGTTCGCCATCATGCGGTCGGTCTCCTCGGCAGTCTGCACGACGGTACCCATGTGATGGTGGAAGCACAGCTTGAAACCGCGTTCAACCGCGATCTTGCCGAGCGCGTCAAGTCCTTTTGTGAAACGGTCCCATTCGGCGTCGTTCATCACATACTTGTGATTGCCGGTCAAAATCGGCGTATCGACCTGACCCTGAATCGAATAACTCTGCTCCGAAACGTTGATGCGGTTCGCGCCGACAGCGGCAAGGAAATCGAGCTCTCTTGTAAAATCCGCGATATTTTCTTCAAGCGGCTTTGTCAGCAAAAACGACGAGAACCAGCGGCTTGCGATGCGCATACCGCGCAGATCCAGCTCCCACTTGAGTTCCTTCGGGTCCTTCGGGTACTTGTTGCCGATCTCACAGCCCGTAAAGCCCGCCAGCGCCATTTCGCTGACGGTCTGCCGGAACGTGTTTTCCGCGCCGAGCTCCGGCATGTCGTCGTTGCACCAGCCGATCGGGGCGATGCCCAACTTTACTTTTTCCGAATCAAACATTGCCATGGTCTTTCTCCTTTCAGATTCTTGCTACGCCGCTGCGTCTTGCGGCCTCTGCGACCGCCGCCGCGACCGCCTTGCCCACGCGCGGGTCGAAGGCTTTCGGAATGATATAGTCCGGGGAAAGCTCCTCGTCG
>JBGULC010000039.1:0-14414 GCA_045114775.1 Christensenellales bacterium
ACATTGATGGCAATGGTACGGTGAATAACAAGGATATTATCCGCTTGACACGTTATATCCGTTATAAAGACATTGAGATCTTCTGATTGAAAGAAATAAGCGGTCACTCTTCGCTCCGAATCGACAGATGCGCGGGGGAAGAACCAAACGATAAAAACACCCTGCTTGCTGACAATGCAGACAAGCAGGGTGTTTTTGTGACAAAGAAATCGAAGGATCAAACGGATGTCTGCAGAGACCTTGCAAGAATGAGCCGACGCTTGCAAATCCGGGGTTCACGGAATGAAGCATCTGTAATACAGAAGTCATGGAATCGGTGAGCTGCGCTTCTGTCTTCCCGGAGGCGGTTTGTAAAGAACAATTCGGATGACCGCAAGGGAAAGCCCCTTTTTTATTGACACGCCACAACATATCGTATATAATACATATGTTATAGATAATAACACTGTAAAACGGCCGCTTCGATGAGGAGGTCAGAAGGACCGTCAGCGCCGGGCCCGTGAAGGGCGACGAGGATGGCAGTTTATCGAAAGATTCGGCGGATGCTGTCACGGCTTTTGCGGCGGGTCGAAAAGGGATCGGCAAAAAACGGAATCAAAACCGCAACAGAGCGATCCCGGACGTCGTATGAGATGCGGACCGCGCATAGAATAGCGCGAACGTTCGTGATTATGATGAAGGAGAAAACAAATGAGAGTCGTTATTCAGGACAACTACGAGAAAATGAGCCTTTGGGCTGCGCACTATATTGCCGGCAAGATCAACGCGCACAAGGAAGCGCGTCCGTTCGTGCTGGGGCTTCCGACGGGTTCGAGCCCGATCGGTGTTTACAAAGAACTTGCCCGCATGAACAAGGCGGGGGAGGTCAGCTTCAAAAACGTCGTGACCTTCAACATGGACGAGTACCTCGGTCTTCCGCACGAGCACGACCAGAGCTACTGGTATTTCATGCACGACAATTTCTTCGATCATCTGGTCGACATGAAGCCCGAAAACATCAATATTCTGAACGGCATGACCGATGATCCCGAGGGCGAATGCGCGCGCTATGAAGAAAAGATCAAGTCCTACGGCGGCATCGACCTTTTCATGGGCGGCATCGGTGTGGACGGACACATCGCGTTCAACGAGCCGTTTACTTCGCTGTGCTCGCGCACCGGCGTCCGGAACCTTACGACTGACACGCGCATCGTAAACTCCCGCTTCTTCGGAAACGACCCTGAGAAGGTACCCTCTAAGGCGCTTTCCGTCGGCGTCGGCACGGTCACGGACAGTAAGGAAGTCCTGATCCTCATCAACGGACACAACAAGGCGCGCGCGCTCGCGGCGACTGTCGAGGGCAACGTCAGCCATAAGTGGACCTGCTCCGCGCTGCAGATGCATAACGGCGCGATCATCGCGTGCGACGAGGCCGCCTGCGGCGAGCTGACCGTCGATACCTATAAATACTTCCTCGACATCGAGAGAAACGAGAGACTGTAAGATGTATACAATTAAAGATTTATACGATCTGGATCATACGCTTGCGAAGGATTATCTTGCACAGTTCACTTATCCCTGGGAAGCGCTGAAGGGCATCAAGGAGTTCATCCTTGCGCTCGGCCCGACGCTCGGCGAGGACTATGAAGAGGTCTCCGAGCACGTCTGGGTGCACAAGACGGCGAAGGTCTTCCCGTCGGCATATCTCGGCGCGCCCTGCATCATCGGCCCCGAGACCGAGGTCCGGCATTGCGCGTTCATCCGCGGATCCGCGCTGGTAGGCGCAAACTGCGTCGTCGGCAACTCCGTGGAGCTCAAGAACGTCATCCTGTTCGACAATGTGCAGACGCCGCATTACAATTATGTAGGCGATTCGATTTTAGGCTATAAGAGCCACATGGGCGCGGGGTCCATCACTTCGAACGTCAAGAGCGACAAGCAGCTTGTCGTCGTCCACAACGGCAGCGAACAGATCGCGACCGGCATCAAGAAGTTCGGCGCGATGCTCGGCGATTACGTCGAGGTCGGCTGCAACGCGGTCTGCAATCCCGGCACGGTGATCGGACGGCACAGCAACGTCTATCCGACGAGCTGTGTACGCGGCGTGGTGCCGGCGCACAGCATCTGGAAGGACAACGGAACGGTAGCGACGAAGGAGGAACGGTAATGGGAAAATACTTCGGAACGGACGGCTTCCGCGGCGAAGCCAACAAGGATCTGACCTTTGAGCATGCGGTGAAGATCGGGAGATTCCTGGGCTGGTACTACGGCGCAAGGCTTGACAAAAAGGCCAAGATCGTGATCGGCAAGGACACGAGACGCAGCTCCTATATGTTCGAGTACGCGCTCTGCACAGGTCTGATGGCCTCGGGCGCGGACGCATACATCATGCACGTGACCACCACGCCGTCGGTTGCATATATTACGCGCGTTGATGATTTCGACTGCGGCATCATGATCTCCGCGTCGCACAACCCGTACTACGACAACGGCATCAAGCTTTTGAACGGCTACGGCGAGAAGATGGATGAGGAAACGATCCTGATGGTCGAGGAATACATTGACGGCAAGATCGAGGTCCCGGTCGCCGGACGGCACGAGATCGGCCGCACGGTCGACTACGTTGCGGGCAGAAACCGCTACATCGGCTTCCTCATTTCGATGAGCAAGTACAGCTTCAAGGGCGTCAAGGTCGGTCTCGACGTCGCGAACGGCGCTGCATGGCAGATCGCGAAGGGCGTCTATGAAGCGCTCGGCGCAAAGGTCTATGTGATGAACGATAACCCGGACGGTTACAACATCAACACCGATTGCGGTTCAACGCATATCGAACATCTGCAGAAGTTTGTTACGGAGAACCGGCTGGACGTCGGCTTTGCCTACGACGGAGATGCGGACCGCTGTCTCTGCGTGGATGAGAAGGGCAACGTTGTTACCGGAGACCATACCCTCTATATCTACGGGCTTTATATGAAGGAACGCGGCAAGCTTCTGAACAATAAGGTCGTTACGACCGTTATGAGCAACTTCGGTCTCTATAAGGCGCTGGACAAGGTCGGCATCGAGTACGAAAAGACCAAAGTCGGCGACAAGTATGTGTATGAGAACATGGTCAAGACCGGAAACCGAATCGGCGGCGAGCAGAGCGGTCACACGATCTTCCTGAAGTACGAGACGACCGGCGACGGCATCCTGACGAGCCTCAAACTCATGGAGGTCATGCTGGCGAAGGGCAAGCCCATGAGTGAGCTTGCAGCGCCCGTTGTGTTCTATCCGCAAGTGCTGAAGAACGTAAGGGTCAAATCCAAACCCGATGCGCAGAACGATCCGGATGTACAGGCAGCAGTGAAGCGTGTTGCCGACGAGCTCGGCGATTCCGGCCGCATCCTCGTACGCGAATCCGGAACCGAGCCTGTTATTCGCGTCATGGTCGAGGCCGGAACGAACGAGATCTGTGAAAAGTACGTTGATTCCGTGATTGAGGTAATAAGAGCCAAAGGGCATATCGCATAGTATCATTCCGTGTAAAAGACCGCAAAAGCGGTCTTTTTTTTGCTTTCCCGCAAACCGACACAAAATTGAAACAGATTCGGGCAAAACTGTTCACAAAGATAACGCAGTTTGTTCAAATCGGCGTGTTATGATCAATACGATGGAAAAGCTTATCATGACTGCTTTCCGGCCGGGAGAGTACGGAAACGGCGCAAGATATAGCGAAAAAAGACGGATCCGCACGCAAGATACGGCGTGTAAAGCATCGAAATCAGGCTCTGCAACGGTTTGCTGTGAAAAAATGCGGTAAAATTTTGATGCCAAAAGATGCTCAATCCGAACCGATCCGAAAAGATCCGCGCACCCGGAAAATTCCAAACGGGGATAGGCCCCCGAGCTTCCGGATGCTGTCCGACGCCGAGGGCTTTGCCCGAGCGCATATACATGGAGGAACTCTATGGCAACAAATAAGAAGAAAAAAAGGAGAAGAGTACAACCTCGGTTTTACGTGATCGTTTCGGCGTTCGCGGTGCTGCTGATCGTATTGATCGTTCTGATCATCCTGCTGGTCATGAGCTGCGTCGAAAGCGCGGCGGTCGAACGGGAGGAACAGCGACTGAGGGAACAGTTCGCCGCGGAGGAACAGCAGCGGCAGGCTGCTTATGAGGAGGAGGTTCAGAAGAACCCGGAGCGGTATATCGACGTCGTATTGCCGACGATCTCGTATGACGATTACAAGGGCGGCGCGACGATCCCCCCGCTTCCCACGCCGATCCCGACGCCCGAGCCGACGCCGCGGCCCACGCCGTACGTGATCGCGGAATCCAACCCCGAGCAGTACGGCTTCGTACCGCATCTGCAGGTCGGCGGGAGCTTTGAAAACGGCGCCTATTCCGGCGGCGAGGAGGTCATGGCAAACAGCTTCCAGCGTACGGAGCCGATCGAATTCCCGTCCGCGGACGAATACAACGCGGAAACGGTCAAGGGCATTCTGACCTTCCGCGGCAACAACTGGAGAAATGTTTCAAGCGTCGGAACGGTCAATCTGACCGAGTATAAGCTGACCAAGGTCTGGGACAAGAAGATCTCTTCGCTGACCAAGGGCGGCGGCAGCGGAAGCTGGTCCGGTTGCGGCTGGACGGGACAGCCTCTGATCGTGCAGTGGCCCGCCGAAACGCGCCGGATCATGAACCTTTACGACTGGGCGAAGGAAAATGAGGACCTTATTGAGGTCATCTATCCGACCGAGGACGGCAATATCTACTTCCTCGATCTCGAAACCGGCAAGCAGACGCGAGACACGATCGAAATGAAGGTCCCGTTCAAGGGCACCGGCAGCGTCGACCCGCGCGGACTTCCGCTGCTCTATTGCGGCTCCGGCGACCAGTACGAGAACGACAGCCAGAAATCCCGCGCGTTCATCATCAGCCTGATCAACGGCAACGTGCTTTATGAGTTCGGCAAGCAGGGCACCGATCCGTTCGCGCGCCGCAGATGGTATGCATACGACTCCGCGCCGCTCGTCGACGCGAAGACCGACACGCTGATCTATCCGGGCGAGAACGGCATCGTCTATACGATGAAGCTCAACACGCAGTACGATCCGGAGCTCGGATCGATCTCGGTCAATCCGTCGGATATCGTCAAGTTCCGCTATGACTGCAACAACATCTACGACGAAATCGACAAGGCGGACCGCACGCATCGCTGGCAGGGCTACGAGGGAAGCGCCGTCGCGTGGAACGGGTATCTGTACCTTTCCAGCAACGACAGCATGTTCCAGTGCATCGACCTTGAGACGATGCAGGTGATCTGGATCGCGAACACCGTGGACGACACCAACGGAAGCCCCGTGCTTGAAGTGATCTCGGACGAGGAAGCCTATCTCTACGTCGGAACCTCGCTCCACTTCACGAAGGATAAGAACAGTACCGGCATTGCGCCGTTCTTCAAGATCAACGCCATGACCGGACGTATCGAAGCGCAGTATGGGCTCAATGTCTACACGGTCTCCGGCGTATCCGGCGGCATCCAGTCCACGGCAGCCCTCGGCAGGCCGGGAAGCAACGTCGAGAACCTCGTGTTCATCACGATCGCCCGTTACGGCGATAAGGATTCCGGCGTGCTCGTCGCGCTCGACAAGGAGACGCTTACGGTACACGACGAGATCGGCTGGGAATTCAAAATGGACGCGTACTCGTGGTCCAGCCCGACGGTCGTGTACGATGCGGACGGAAAAGGCTACGTGATACAGGCGGATTCCAAAGGCCGCATCTATCTGATCGACGGCGCGACGGGCCGGCAGCTCGGCGTGGTGCGTCCGACCGACAGCAACTTTGAAGCGTCGCCCGCCGTGTTCGGCAACATGCTCGTGATCGGCTGCCGCGGCGATCAGACCATCTTCGGCATCCGGCTCAACTGATATTTACGAAAGCTTTTCCCGCAAAAAAGTCTTGTCTGCCCCGTGAAAGGAAGGGCGGATCGGCAAAACCGATTACCTGCCGGATCTGCCGCGGCGTCCTGTATGGAAAAGCATAAAACATAAAAAACCTCCTTCCGTGAAAGATCGGAGGAGGTTTTTTTCTATAAAGATTATGCGAAAAGGATCGGCTTGACTGCTTCCCACAACGAGTTAATCACGCCGGAGAAGCAAATCAACACAAAGACCGCGGCGGCCAAAACCACGATGTAAAGGATCAGCCGCATGATCAGGAAGGCAAGGGAGAAACGTTTGCGCGAAATATTCTTCGTTTTGCCGCAGCCCCAGACGATCATGAAGATCAGACCGATGACAGGAATATGGAACAGGATCGTCGTAAAAATATAGCCGACGGTGGTCATTAGTGAATGCGAATCGGTTGCAACGATGATCGGTTCCGACTTGCGTTCAACAGCGGGAGCGTCAGCAGAAGGATTCGTTTGATCCGGTTCCGACTCGGGTTCGAACGCAGGCTCGTCAAGCGGTTTCTGCTCCGGTATGATCATAGGCTCGGGCTCGGGAACGGAAACGGGTTCCGGCTCGGACTCCGGCGCGATCACGGTTTCGAGCTCCGCCTCGATCGTAGGTTCGGCGAGCTCTTCCTGCAGGTCTGCGGGAGCTGCTTCGCTCGGGGAGAGGGGCGCTTCCGTAACGGGACTTAAAAGTGATGCGCCGCAGTAATAGCAGAATTTTGCGGTATCGGTCAGAGTTTGCTGACAAACGGGACAGGTTTTCATAGATGGACTCCTTTCATGGCAGTTTAACGGATACGGTCTTGCCGTCGAGCAGGAACGTGACGGTCCCGTCTCGATCGGTTCGATATAACGCCGTACAGGTATCGTACAGCAGCGATAGCGTTTCCAGATGCGGATGCCCGTAGTCGTTTTCCTCTCCGCATGACGCGACCGCATAGTCGGGGTCGACGGCAAGGAAGAACGAATAGCCCGTCGAGCTTGACGAGCCGTGATGTCCGAGCTTCAATACGTTCGCCTTCAGCATGTACTTCGGGAAGGTATCCAGCATCCGCTTCTCCGCGACGGCTTCCGCGTCGCCCGCAAGCAGAACGGCGGTGTCGCCGTAACGTACGTTGAGAACGACGGATCGGTCGTTCATCTCCGCGGGTTCCGATTCGTATGCAGCGATCGGGTTCAGGACTGTCGCTGTGCAGCTTTCGGACCAGGGGATCGTCATGCCGCCGTTTACAAGCACGACGGGGCAGCCTTCCTCCTGAAGCGCGCGAGATAACCCGGCGTCGCCTGCATCGGATGGATCCGTCGCGATCGTATAGTATGCACCCACCTCGTACGCGTCCAGGACGGCCGCCATCGAGCCGATATGATCTCCGTGCGGATGCGTGGCAACGATGGCATCGAGCGCCGTCACGCCGTTTTCGTGAAGCGCCGCGACGATCTTGCTGAACGCATCGGCGGGGCCCGCGTCCACAAGCATGGTCCGGCCCTCGGGTGAAACGAGCAGTATGCTGTCGCCCTGGCCGACGTCGATCACAACGACCTTCAGCGCCGGTTCTTTTCCGCCGGAGCCGGTCGGACGGTCTGCGATGAGCTTCTCCCAAAGAGCTTCCTTTTCATCGGCAAGCACATCCGGCTCGTCCGATTGCAGACAACTGCGCAGTGCGGAACAGCCGAGCGTCAGCAGAAGAAAGAATATAAGCACCCATACAACAGGGCGAAGCAACGGTTTCATGTGAATATTATACAATACTTCCGCACGCTTTGCAAGTCGTCAAGAGCGCTCTTTTCTCCATTTCCGTGTTTTGCTTTTCCGATTGCTTTCGGCCCCGGTTGATAAAGTGCGCGATCTCTCTGCGTAAACGCCGCATTAAAAGTCTGTATCGGATCCGTTCTGCCATTGTTTGTCCCTCCT
This sequence comes from Christensenellales bacterium, assembly GCA_045114775.1. Classification (GTDB taxonomy): domain Bacteria; phylum Bacillota; class Clostridia; order Christensenellales; family CAG-138; genus UBA3792. Next base: position 7,835 of record JBGULC010000039.1, read on the forward strand.
TTGGTTTCTGAAACCAGTATAGAAAACGACCTGTCCGTTAAATCGGAACGGAAGACACTGTTTGCAATTCGGGGGGCTGTATGGTATACTGTGTACAAATGGGAAACAACGTCGGTCGTCTCCGTCGTTGACTGCGGGCCGATGACCGGTTTTCGGGAAAAGGAGGAGCTTATGAAAAGGATCTTTGCGCTTTTCCTGTGCTTTGCGTTGGCGTTGAGCGTCGCCTGTGGGACAAAGGAACAATCGGAGACGGTCGAGTCTACGTCGGCGCAGCCTTCGGGACAGGCGGAGGAGACCGTCGAGACCGCGGCGCCGACATTGCGGACGGTCGAGGAATCCGAGCATGACACGCCCGCGATCGCAACGACCTAACCGGGACCGGAGAATGCGACCGAAGCGCAGGAGGAAACGCCCGCGCCTGAACCGACCGCCGACGCGGAAACGCAGGAGGAAGCGCCCGCGACAGAGCCTGCGACGGAGCCCGTATCCGAGCCGGAACGCGAACCGGAGCCTGCGCCCGAACCGGAGCCTGCGCCCGAGCCGGATTGTCCGGTCGTTGTGCCGGATCTGTCCGGATTGCCGATCGAAGTGAATTCATACCTTCAATTCGGCGAGTATCCGACAAAAGGGCATCTGTTTACGTTTGATCTCGATTATGACCGGACGCCGGAGGAGATTTCCTTTACAACGGACTATCAGGAGGGAACGATTACGGTCTTTGCGGGGGACAGAAGCATTGTGATCGAACGCGCCGCCGACGAGTTCAGCTTCATCCTGATCGACCTTGATCCCGAGACGCCGTATGCGAACGTCATTGCCGTGATCGACGGCGTAACGTTCGTACTGCGCCCGGAGGGGGATCAGCTGATGGACAATGTTTTTTCCGGGACCGTTTACTGCGATAACGGTGTCCTGTACCGCGACGAGCCTTTTCTGCTGTTGGGCGCAAGAAGCGGCTTCTGCGCCTGCAGCGGCGAGGATCTTACGCCGGAAGGCGACTGGTGGCAGGATGATTATATCCCGACCGAAGACGAGATCGAAGACGAGTTTGATTACCTGACGGATGCGTGCATCCTTTTAAAGGTGATTCGCGATCTGCCTTGTTGGATCGACGAGGAGGAGGCCGTACTGTCAAAAGGCACGTATCTGTACGTCCTGGGCATTGATCCGATCGCAAAATCGGTTAAAGTCGCAACGACGGACGGCGTGGAGGCGATCATCACATTCACCGGCGACGACGACCTAGGATACAGCATCAACGACGTCTCGCAGGAGGAATACTTCAAAGCGCTTCCGAGTGAAGAGAACTGAACCGAATCATTTTCCAAAGGGATTTTTGGAGGATCTTATGAAAAGAATCGTCGTACTGTCGCTTTTTATGCTGATGCTGTTGAGCGTTGCCTGCATCAACAGCGGCGATGAAGCAATCGTAACGAATCAGACCGCGGCGCCGCAGAACACGGAACAGGCAGACAGCCCCATCGCCGTAAAGACCGAAGTGCCGCAGTCTGCGGAAGCGTCGGAGGATGAGATCACGGTCGGGACGTCGTTGCCGGAAACACAGCCGAGTTCCGCACCCGCAACGGAAGCGCCGACGCCGGAGCCTGAGACCGAAACGCCGACACCGCCCGCAACGGAAGAACCGACGCCGGCCCCTGCGACGCCGTACGCGCCGGATCTGTCCCTGCTTCCGCAGCAATATCAGGTCCATGACGCTTCGCTCACAGAGGACGTGTTGTTCCGCTTTGACGTCGACTTCGACGGCGAGGAGGATACAATCTCCTATCGGTTGGATTTCGACGACGATACCACATATATCGTCGTCGGCGACCAGGAGGTCGCGTTTACCGAAAGCAGCATGCTTGACAGGGCGATCCTGGTCGACCTCGATCCGGAAACGCCGTGGGTCAATCTGCTGATCGTGATCGACTGGGCTTCGGACGATTATGTGACGACAGAAGTGCATGTGGAGGACGGGAAGCTCGTAAAGGGCGTTGAACGGGAGGACGTCTATCTTGCCGAAGACGGGATTCTGCGCGTGTCCGAACGTACCGACATCCTCGGCACCAACAGCGGCAGCCGCATCGTGCACGGCGAGAAGCTGGAATCGGATTCGGAGTGGTTTGAATGCCGTAAGCTGACGAAAAACGATCTGACCGTCGACCGGAAGATCAACATTGAATGCGGCGTCCTGCTTCACAGCAAGCGCAAGATCAAGTGCACGATCGACGGAAAAGCGACGACGCTGAAAAAGGGGACATACCTGTATATGACCCGGTTCCATGAGTCCAGACGGTTGATCGAAGTATGCACCGAGGATGGGCAGATCGCGCTGATCACGGTGGAATACGATCCGGACGAGTACACATACACGATCAACGGGTATCCGCAGAACAAGGTGTTCGACAACATCTGCTACGCCGACTGAAAACAAACGAAAACAGCCGCCGGGTCATCGGATCCGGCGGCTGCTGTGTTACGATCAGGAAAGGTATTCCGTAAACTTGCAGGAGTAGGGGAGATTTGTCGCCTCGGTGAAGACCAGACGCAGTTTTTTCGCATACTCGCCCAAAGCGGCATCCATCATATCGCCGTTGATCAGTACGATCCACACCCCGCGGCCGAGGTCCGTGAGACAGTCGTGCAGCGCGTCAAGGTTGCGCCCGTAGTAATCGGGCAGACGCAGTGCTTTTGCAAGATATTCGTGCGTTTGTTCGACTGTAGTCATGCGCCGTCCGTCAATGATGATAAATTCCATGTCAATCCTCCCCGTACAAAAGCGTAAACGATTCGTAATGATCGTCGGTATAGTAAATCAAGCCGTCATTGCTGAACACGATCCGCTTGGCGCCGCGGCTTTTGGCGCCGCGCGTGTCGATGTCGCATTCCGTGTATTTGCGGCCTTTTTTGTTCGGCAATAGCCCTTCATAGTTGCCGAAATAACCGCCGCCGATCGAACAGCCGGGCGCATACGGCTCCAAAGATCCGCCCGACCAACCGAGCTCCTGCGCCTTGCTTTTCGTGATGTAGTTCTTCGGCAGATGCCCGTAAAGGTGAATATAGAGCGCGACCTCGTCTTTGGTCCAGTATTGCCCGTCCTCCGAAACGGGACACGGCGTTTTATCCGGCGCATCGGCCGTTTCGCCGGATGGTTCCAGCGTAAAGACGGGCGCGTCGATCCCGCTCGTCTGTCGCGTCGGTTCCGGATCGGGAGTCGGGTAGACATAGCATCCGATCAGCGCGGCAAGCAGGAGCAATGCAAATAAAACGGAAAAAACCTGTTTGATGTGCTTCATAGTATCCCTCCGAACACAGTATAGCACATGGATCCAAGGATAAAAAGAGTTATTTTTGCCTGTTTTGGCAAAATTCCACTGTATACCGATTCGCAGAAAAACAAAGCAGAAGGCTGTCGCGATGATAATGAACACTTATTTTAATATTGCACAATCCTTGATTGTGTGATACAATTTCATAATGTAATGATATGCGCATGCAGGCTTTCCGGGCCTGTCAGAGCACATCATAACACAAGAGAAGACGGGAAACCGTTCCGGATAGGAGGATATCATTATGAAACGGAAGACAGGCTGTATTTTGTTTATTTGTCTTATGCTGACGATCGTTACTGCGTTCGGCTGTTCCGGCAACAGCGGAGAAACCGAGAGAATCGATCCGGTTGCGCCGGAGAGTGCGGAGCCGCAGAACAGCACCAAGACCGAGGTCCAGGAGGATGAGGTCTTAACAACAGATGACAGCGGCAACGAAAATGTGCTGCCGACTCCGCCCACAAATGAAAATCCGTCCGCGACAGATACTCCGGTCAACTCGGAGACACCTGTCGACACGGAAGCACCTGCCAACACGCAGGTGCCGACCAACACGCAGGCACCGGCCAACACGCAGGCGCCGACCAACACGCAGGCGCCGGCCAATACAAAGGCACCGACCAATACAAATGCGCCGACCAATACGCAGATGCCTGTCGATACGGAGAAGCCCGCAGCGACGGAAACACCTGAGCCGACAAAGGATCCGCTTGAAATCGATCCGGACAAGATTCCCACACCTTCCCAGGCCCCTTATGAGGCGCAGAAAACCACGTCGCCGTCCACAACGAAAAAACCGACCGCTACCCCTACGCCGAACAACATTTCAATGCCGACCGCTACGCCCGCGCCGACACCGGACGACAGCCCAATCGAACTGCCTGAACTCCCGTAAGTAATTGCGGTAATACAACAGAGAGGATAAGGAGGAGAATCATTAATGAAACACAAGAAACTGTTGTCCGTTTTGCTGGCAACTCTTATGGTGCTGTCGCTGATCCCGGCGATCGCGGCTGCGGAAACGACCGAGATAATAGACATATTGACTGCCGCTGCATTTACGGCGACCGGCACCACTTACACGAATTTTGCCAGTGTAAGTTTTACGTCGGATGCCGTCTATGCAGGCAATTCAGCTAAGACGTCCGACGAAGCGATCCAGCTGAGAAGCAAAGATAACTCCGGAATCGTGACCACTGTTTCCGGCGGCAAGGCGACGAAGATTGCCGTGGAGTGGAACGAAAACACAACAAGCGGAAGAACGCTCGATATTTACGGCAAGAACAGCGCGTATTCTTCCGCTGCAGATCTGTACAACAGCAGCACGCAGGGAACAAAGCTCGGTTCGATCGCCTACGGTACAAGTGAGGAACTCACAATCACCGGTGATTACGAGTATATCGGTCTGCGTTCTAACAGCGGTGCGATGTATATCAATTCAATCGAGATCAAATGGTTGAAGGACAGCGACACCCCGCCCGCGCCCACTTATACCGTTTCCTTTGACGCGAACGGCGGCACCGGCACGATGGTGAACGTGACGACCGCGAGTCCCTATACGCTTCCGGCCTGCGGATTCACCGCACCGGAGGGCAAGGAGTTCGATTATTGGGCGGTCGATGGAGACGAGGGCATGTACGCCCCCGGCGATCCCTATACATTGACCGGCAACACGACGTTCATCGCACAGTGGAAGGATCTGCCCGTCGTCAACTACACCGACATGATGCTGAAGCGCGTGCCGGCGAACGGCGACACGGTCGTCATCTACTATCCGAAGGCGAGCAAGGTCATGACCGCCGAGAGCTACTACTACAACAACAAGAAGTACGAGCTCACCGCGGCTGATGCGACACTGACCGACAACATCCTTGCGGTGCCCGACGAGGCAGTCCGACTGATGGTCTCGGTCGCCGACGGCAAGTACACCTTCGCCACCGCGGACGGCAAGTACCTCGAAGCGGACGGCACCAACGTACAGCTCGTTTCCGCGCAGAGCGCGAACACGCTGTTCCAGCTTGAGACCGCGGCTGCCGGTACGGACAACTACTACATCAAGTGCGACAGCGCGACCTTTAACGGCAGCGCGCAGTACATCGAGTATTACGGCGGCTACTTCACCGTGTATTCCCTGAATACCTCGAACACGCCGATCTTCACCTTCCAGTTCTTCTCCGAAGACGGCGAAGGCCCGACGCCCGAGACGACCTATACCGTGACTCTGTATCCGGGCGAAGCGGAAGGCGAGCCGCAGACGATCGAAGATGTCACCAGCCCCTATACGCTTCCGGATTGCCCGTTCGAGGCGCCCGAAGGCTGCGTCTTTGACGGCTGGCAGGCGGATAACGGCGACGTCTATGCGGCAGGCACAGAGGTCGTTCTGGAAGAGCCGAACACGGTGTTTTTTGCAACGTGGAAGGAACTTGTAGCCAGAACGTACGAGCTCGTGACCTCCGAGGACGGTCTTGTCGACGGCGGCACGTACCTGATCGCAAGCGAGCTCTTTGCGGACGAGCTCTATCTCATGTCGAACCAGACCTCCAACAACCGTGCGCAGTACAAGGTCTCGGGCGTTGAAGGTACGACGCTGACACTGGACGAGACCTGGATCGCGACCGCGGCGGCGGATGCGCTCGCATTTGAGTTCACGCTCGAGGACGCGGAAGACGGCTGGGCGTTCCACGACAAAGTGACGGGCGGCTATCTGTACGCAGCAGGGAACGAAACCAACAAAAAGAACTGGCTGCGCACCGAGACCGAGCTTGACGCAAACGGCATCTTCATCATTGCGTATGAAGGCGACGACGGCGCGACGGTTCCCGTTGCGCAGGGCGAGAACACGCGCGGCTATATGCACTATAACGGGGAGAACAACCTGTTCTCCTGCTATGCGGCGGATTCGCATATCACGGGCGCCGTCTATCTCTACAAGCTCGTCGAGGACGTGCCCGCAACCGCGCCGTACTTCATGACGCAAAGTTTGACGTTGGACGGTCTGATCGGTGTGAATTTTACCATAGTTCTTCCGGAAATCAGCGGTGTGAGCTATGAGACGAGCTATATGACCTTCGACGTTTGCGGCAATACACAGGAAGTGAATTACACCGCGGCAAAGAACAGAAGCAGCGAAACGAAGAGCTTTACCTGCAAGGTGAGAGCGATCGAGATGGCGGAGCCGATCACGGCGACGTTCCACTGGACCGAGGGTGAAGAAGAAAAGACGATCGAAAAGACCTATTCCGTCGAGGACT
>JBGULC010000040.1:0-45672 GCA_045114775.1 Christensenellales bacterium
CACCAACAACGGCTGCCTCTATCGCTGCAAGGCCTCCAACAGCTACGGCTCCGTAAGAACGACCGCCGCAAAGCTGACCGTAAAGGGTATTCTCTCGATCACAAAGCAGCCCGCGGCACAGAAGAGCGCAGTCGGCACGACCGTTTCGTTCAAGGTCGAAGCGACCGGCAGCAACATTACCTATCAGTGGCAGTACAGCAAGGATAAGGGCAAAACGTGGACGAATTGCTCCTCGACCGGATACAACAAGGCGACGTTCTCGTTCAAGACAAGCCGTGCCATGGACCAGAGAATGTATCGCTGCGTCGTCACCTCCAACGGCGTAAACGTCACGTCCGACGCTGCAAAGCTGACTGTTCCGCAGTATTCCGCGCTCCTGATCGGTGAAGAAAATTATTATAATACGAATAACTATCTGCCCGGTCCTCTGAATGATATTCACGCCATGAAGGGCATGCTCGGAGATCTTCGCGCCAAGTATTCCGTAAAATATCTTCCGGATGCTGAAAAAACGACCATTATGAACGCAATTTCCTCCATTGCAAAAAGCTCCAAAAGCTATGACATGCTTGTATTCTATTATTCCGGACACGGCGCAAACGCGCGCGCAAACAGCGGATACCTCGGCGCTCTTTGTACGGTGGAAGGTAATTATATCACAACGGCAGAACTTGCGAACGCGCTGTCACAGTATAAAGGAAAGGTCCTTGTTCTTCTTGACAGTTGCTTTTCCGGAGCTGCGATCGATAAATCCGGAAATGGGAACGAGTTGGATAAATTCAACAGCAGCGTGATCGAAGCTTTCTCAGATTACACGTTTATCGATGAATCCGAGGTGCAGGAAGGCGCCGTTGCAAGAACCGGCGAGCTGAAACAGGATAAATTCCTGGTGATCACGGCGGCGTCCTACACGCAGACTTCCGTCTCCATAACTTACGGCGATGATTTCTACTTCGGTTTATTCACATACTCCATACTTGACGCGCTCGGCTGCAGATATCCGGACGGCGAGTATACCGGTGCTTTAGATTGTTCCCGTATCACGCTCGGTCAAATGTACGATCATATCACTAGTGTTATTAAAGAGTTTGAGTGTTCGCAGCAAACACAATATTACGGAAACAGAAACGAAATTATTTTCAGAAGATACTGAGCTGTAAATAACGAGAGCCGGGAAATATGACGTTTCCCGGCTTTTTTCAATGGAATGATTACATTTTGTTCACTTTTTGCGATGGTATTTCACATGCAAAGCGGTTATAATGATCGATAAAGGAGGGATCCGTATGCGGGACTATTTCTATCTTTTTTTGCTGCTCGGCGTAATGATCCTGTCGATGATCGCGCAGAACCGCGTCGCAAGCGTCTTCAATCAGTACGAGCAGGTCCGCGCAAAAAGCGGCGTGACCGGCGCGGAGCTTGCACAGCGGCTGCTCTATCAGAACGGTCTGAGTCTTCCGATACAGCAGGTTTCTGGGAGTCTCACAGATCATTTTAATCCGAAGGAACAGACCGTCGGCCTTTCCGAGGTTGTTTACGGATCGGATTCGGTATCTGCGCTCGCCGTCGCCGCGCATGAGATCGGACACGTGCTGCAGTATGACGAGGGCTACGGACCGATGAAGCTTCGAAGCGTGATCCTGCCGGTCGCGAATATCGGCAGCCGGATCGGGCCGTTCCTGGTCATCGGCGGATTGCTGCTTTCCGTGCTTGCCGCAAATACCGGAAACATCGGCTATTATATTGCAATGGGCGGCGTAGGACTGTACGTCGTCATGTTTCTGTTTCAGCTTCTGACACTGCCGGTTGAGTTCAACGCCTCAAAGCGCGGTCTCAATATGCTTACCGAGGGCGGATATATCGCAGACGACGAGCTGCCCGGCGCAAAGAAGATGCTGAACGCCGCGGCAATGACCTACGTGCTTGCAGCGCTCGGTTCATTTGTGACCGTACTGCGTCTTTTCTCAATTGCAGGAAGAGCACGCAGAAGATAAATCTTTTCAAAATAAAAGAGCCTTCCTTACGGAAGGTTCTTTTTTCTGTTTGATCAATATACGCGCATCGGGACGATCAGGTAAAGATACGAATCTCCCTGTACCGGGCGGATGACGCACGGGCTGATCGGACTGTTGAACTCAAGGTAAACCGTTTCGTCGGTGATGTTCCGAAGAATGTTGATGATATACTTCGGATTGAAGGCGATGTCGATCGGATCTCCGACGATACTGACCTCCATCGTATCCTCTCCGCGACCGACAAAGCTCTCTGCACTCATGGTAAGAGAGTCCCCCTCGAAGTGCAGCAGAACACTGTTGTTTCCTTCGCGCGCAATGAGCTGCGCACGGTCCGTCATGGTATAAAGATCCGCGGTATTCACAAGCACGCGGGTTTTGCATTCCTTCGGGATGATACGCTTATAATCAATATAATTGCCGTCCAAAAGACGTGCGGTCAGACGCGAATCGTTGACCTGTACCGTCAGATGCGTTTGCGTGAGAGAAAGCGTAACATCCTTTTCTGTCTCCTCCGCCATCTTCGCAACTTCCGTCAGAACCTTTCCCTGCACGATTGTGCGCTTTTCGAGCGAATCATCCGGAAGATGCAGCGTCGTCATCGCAAACTGGAAGGAGTCCGTCGCAACGAACGTAAGCTGTCCGGCGCTCGCTTCTACCAGCGCGCCGGTAAGAACGGGACGGGAATCATCCTGAGAGACCGCAAATACTGTGCGATCGATCATATTGCGAAGCTGTTCCGCTTGAACCGGAATATCAACGACGTCGCCCTTTGCGCGCATAATCGGATATTCATCGAACTCGATACACTGAAGACGCTGACGCACACGGCCGCTTTTGATCTTCAGAATCATCCCTTCCTGTTCGGCATACAACGGTTCGTTCGGGAGTTTTCTTAGGATCTCCGCAAGAAACTTTCCCTTCAAAACACATTTTCCTTCCTCTTCAACCGATGCGGGAAGAAAACATTCCTTTTGGAACATCAGATCTGAGCAGGTCAGATGAAGACCTTCGTTTGTTGCTTCGATCAAAACACCTTCTAAAACCGGCATTGTGCTGCGGACAGGCAACGCCTTGATCACGGAGAGAACGCCTGCGCACAGGTCTTCGGTTTGCATTGTAAACTTCATACTCTTTTCCTTTCCGTCGGTTATCCACCGATTCTCTTTATTTCCTGTTGGTCCTTTATTCTATTAACAGTAGTATTATCAGTAGTAGGTGTGGAAAACAAGGATAAATACATATTTGAACGCCGCTGCCTCTTTTTTTCGGTGGTCTCCTCTGCGGCTTACCGGTGGACAGGCTTTTCTCTTATCCAAGTTTTCCGTCTTATCCCCGAATCCCTGTTTTCATCCACTTTACAAAACCACAATTTGTGGAAATTCTATCCTTCCCGGATCCTTGTTCGGATGCTTTCGATCGTATCGGAAAAGGTCGGGTCTTCGGTGATCATCTGCGCGATTTTATTGCATGCGGAGATCGCCGTCGTATGGTCGTTGCGCTCAAACAGCATTGCGATCCTTTTATAAGGAAGGCTTAAAAGCGTATGGCAGAAATACATTGCGATCTGCCGCGGCATCACAACTTCCTTGTCACGCCGCTGCGACAGCAGACTTTCGACCGGTACGGAATAGTATTCAGCAACCGTCTCCCTGATACGCTCCGGTGTGATTACGATCTCTTTCTTCTGAGGCAGCATGTCGCGCATCGCTTCTTTTGCAAAGCTCAGCGTGATCGGCATACGTTTCAGCCGCGAGTACATAATAACGCGGTTTAAACTTCCTTCCAGTTTTCGGATATTATCGACAAAGTTTTCCGCAATGAAATTGATAACGTCGTCTCCCACTTTCACATGCTCATTCTGCGCACGGTTTCGCAGAATAGCCGTTCTTGTTTCCAGATCGGGAGCCTGCAGGTCCGCGACAAGTCCCCATTCGAAACGTGAAGAGAGACGCTCCTCCAATGTTTTGATCTCCTTCGGAGGCCGGTCGGAACTGATTACGATCTGCTTTCCGGCATTGTGAAGCGTATTGAATGTATTGAAAAACTCCTCCTGTGTCGATTGTTTTCCTGCAATGAACTGGATATCGTCGATCATCAGAAGATCGACGTTTCGATACCGCTGCCGGAATTCGACGTTTTTTCCGGCGCGCAGTGCTTCCAGAAGATCGTTTGTAAACATTTCGCTGGTAACATAAACGATCCTTGCGGTCGGATCCGCTTCACGCACCGCATGACCGATCGCGTGCATCAGATGCGTCTTGCCGAGCCCTGCGCCTCCGTACAGGAACAGCGGGTTATATGCCTTACCGGGCGCTTCGACGACAGCAAGCGCAGCCGCGTGCGCAAAGTCGTTGGATTTGCCGACGACAAACGTTTCAAACGTATACTTCGGATTCAGCATCAGGGAATTCAGGGAGACGTCCTCTGTCTGCGTGCGGATAAAATCCTTCCTCTGTGAAGGCAGGATCAGAAGCACGTCAAGAATGTCCGGATCCGCTTTCTGCGCGGCGGTGCGTACATGATCGAAGTAATATTCCGTAACCGTATTCTTCACGACGTCGTCCGCCGCTTCCAAAATCAGGATCCCGTTTTGCACCGTTACCGGATCAAGCGCATCAATCCAGCGATGAAACGTAACCGCAGAGATCTGCGGACGAATGCTTTCCCGCGCTTCATACCATAATTTTTTCAGATCTTCCATAGTGTTTCCCCAATCTTTTTGCGCATAAAATCCCAAAGCGTTTTTGATGACGCTCCTATACCACTATTATCATAACAGATTTTTTTCGGAAAGAAAAGAGTTTTCGGGAAAAAAGAACCGGCCTCGTAACGGTCGGTTCTCTCCTTTGATGTGATTTTTTCATGCCATGGTGCGTTTCGGTCGTAGGGTTTCCTTATGGCTTCGGCAGCGCGATTGCGCAGTCGGAAAGGACGGTTTCCGCCCATCCGGTGGTTTGGAAGCCGTATTCCGGATACGGCTGCGGCCCGCCGTCGTCGGAAAGCAGAACGGGCGCTCCGGTTTTTGTTCCGTCGACCGGATCGAGACAGGGAACGAATCCGGTCATTCTCACAAGCTTCGGGATCAGCATGACCGATTCGATCCCGTCCCAGTCCTCCGCATGGATAGGCAGCTCGATTTTCCAGTCGTCGCCGCCCATGTTGTCCGGAATGCGGCTTTCGATCCGCTCGCCGTTTACGTAAACGTCGAACTGCAGTCCTTCCGTCCGACTGTTGAAGGCGGCGCGGATGAGATCCTTGTCGAACGTTTCGGCGCTTATGTCCTTCAATCCGATCGTGACGCCGCCGGGCAGGTAGGAAACCTCGAACGTGAGCGTGACGCCGTCAAACGAAACGGTGCGGTTTTCGATCGAGACGAAATCCAAGCTCTTCTGATTGAGCGTCCATACGGTGATCGGCGCGGAGCCGGCAAGCGACAGAGACAGCGTCTTCGTTTCGTGCCGGTTGCTCGCCGTCGTATCGAACGTGAACACGTGCTTTACCCGCGCGACGTTAAAGGTTTTCCCGGTTTTGATGTCGTCCTCGTTGTTGATGTAGTAATACAGCGTCATTTCGACTGCGCCGTCGGGCAGCGGAGAGGCAAGATCGATCTCCGTCTGCATATAGAAGCCGCTTTCCTCCTTGTTGTAGCTCGGGATCACGCCGTGTCCGTAGCTGCCGAACGTATATGGCGTACCGTTGACGGCGCCGAGCACCTCATAGGTCGTCATGTCGAGATTGTGCGTATAGGGCGCCTCGGTGTTTCCGAAGCCGACCAGAAAATCGCCGGCATACGGGCATTCGAAATATGCGGTGACGATCAATTGACTGCCGTCGTAATACACCTCGGAAAGCTGCGGATCGAGCGAAAGGAGGTACGCATATTCGTTAGGATCGATCACGGGACCGTCGCCGGGCTCGGTCACGCGGCGATTGAATTCCGCGTCGCTTCTGAGCTCGCCGGAGTAGCTTCCGATCAGCTCCACGCGTCCGCTGACGTTTTCGGGTTTCGCGCTTTCGATTGCCTGCTCGATCTCCTTGATCGGTTCGCGTTCGTCCGGCTTCTGCATAAAGTAGGTTTCAGTAGTCGTGTCCGGATGCGCAATCCGGTACAGTCCGTCCGCAACGCCCGGCACGGTAAAGCCGAGCGTAAGATAGATCATGACGCACGCCGCTGCCGCGATCGCGACGGGCTTCCACATCCTTGCAAACGATACGCGCTTTTTCGGAAGCTTCCGATGAAGCCGTGCATTGATGCGGGCCTTTGTTTCCGGCGTCAAAAGGATATCGGGATCGATCGCGTTCAAGAGCTGTTCTTTCTGCGCGTCGTTCATGGTTTCGAATTTCTGTTCCAGCTTGCTGTTCATGGTTCTTCTCCCTTCCATGCTTCTTTGATCTTCTGCAGCGCGCGCTTTGCCCGCTGCACGACGGTGTTCGGTTTCATGCCGAGCCGTTTGCCGATCTCGGCGCTCGTCATGCCGAGCCAGTATTTTGAAAGCAGGATCGTCGCGTCCGGTTCGCCGAGCGCGCGGATCCGTTCGATGAGCGCGTCGTTCGAGAGCAGCGCGATCGCTTCCTCCTCGGCGGACCGTTCGGACGCGGTTTCGTCCCAGAGCGCGTCCTCCATCGGGATCGGCATACGCGCGCTTTTGCGCAGGTGATCCAGCGCCTTGTGTTCCGCGATCCGGATGAGATACGCGGGAAACGCCGCGCCGGAAAAATCCAGCCGCCGTCTGTGCCGGAAGAGATAATAGAAAACGTCCGACACGCATTCCTCGACGTCGTCCTCGGAGAAATTTCGCAGCACACGCCGCACGGTCACATAAACAAGTCCGCCGTATTGATCCAGCAGCGTTCGGATCCCGTCTTCCGGATCGGTTTTCATCAGGTTTGACAGATCTTCCAAACGGCGCTTCCTTTCTGTTTTTGAACATGTTCTGTCAAGAAAGCGTTTCGGGAGAAGAAAAAGTGACGCTTTTTGCAAAAAAGTTCTGTTTTTACACATGATAACAGAAAACAGCGTTCTTTTTGCAACAGAAATATGTACGAAAAGAAAAGTTTTCCGCCGTATCCTTGCATCGGCCGAGGCTTGGCGCTATAATCAAATCGTATAAAGAGGTGTTTATATGAAACAAAAATTCAAGCCGATCGTCAACTCAGACCTGATTGGAGACTACATTACAATCGAGCTGCCGGGCTTTCCGGGCAGCAAGCCGAAGCCTGAGCCATGCCGTATCCACTATATCACAATGGGAAGCGGCGAGCCGCTGCTGCTCGTGCATTCGGTCGGACAGTCGGTTTATACCTGGCGGAATCTTATGCCGATTCTTGCGGAATCCTATTGCGTGGTAGCGATCGAGTTGCCGGGCTCCGGCTATTCCGACCGTCCTCTGTCGCTGAACTATTCGATGGATTCGATCGCGGAGGTGATCGTGCTGTGTCTCGACGCGCTCGGCGTCAGGAAGACGCACGCGCTCGGCGTCACAATGGGCGCGGTCTATACAATGTATGCCGCGGCGAAGTATCCTGATCGGTTCATGAAGGTGATCGCCCTTACCCCCGGCGGGATCACGGATAAAATGCCGAAGAAGATCCGTAGGCTGGAAGGTCCGTTCGGCGCGTTTTTCCGCGAGATGTATTCGAAAAAGGATTTTGAAAAATACCTGCCGCTGTTTTATTATGACGGCACGGTCGTGACGGACGAGGTCGTGGAGCAGTATTATTCGACCTGCGACGATCATGCGAGCCGTCAGGCGATCATGTACGCGATCCGTAACTTTGATGAGGAATACGCGTTCGAGGCGATCCGCAAGGCGAAGCGCGAGTATTTCATCATTTGGGGCGAAGAAGATCGGCTGCAGCCGATGGACCGTCTGTTTGAGATCCGCAAACTGCTGCCCGACAGCGTATACCACGGCGTCCGCAACACCGGTCATTGGATCCACGAGGAGAAGGGCGCGCAGATCGCCGAAGCGGTAGATCGTTATATCCGCTTCAAGGGGGAGGAAAAATGATCGACACGTTTGCGCTCGGCGACACGGTGAAAATGAAAAAACCGCACGCATGCGGGAATGATTTGTGGACCGTGACGCGGACCGGCGCTGACGTCAAGATCAGATGCCTCGGCTGCGGCCGCGTGGTCATGCTCGACCGGCTGGCATTTCTGAAGGCTGCGAAGAAAATCATGGAGAAAGAATCGGAACTATGAAGGAACAAACAATAACGGCCCGGGAGGGCGAAGCGATCAATCCGGTCCGGATGCCGTTGACAAAGCTTCGGCGCGAAGCGGAAAAGCGAAATGAAAATGCGGAAGGCGGCGGCGTTTGGCGCACGCTGGATTTTCTGCTGTACTTTCTCATGGTCGTTATGGTCATGTTTTCATTCCGTGCGGTCATCCTCGATCCCGTACGCGTGGAAGGAACGTCGATGATCGAAACGCTTGCGGACAAGGAGGTCATGTTGGTCAACCGCACCGCATACACATTTTCCGAACCGAAGCGCGGCGACATCGTGATCTGCTACTATCCCGATGCGTATTATACCGAGAACGATCTCAAATACGCCACGCGTGTCAAGCGTGTCATTGCGGTTGCCGGAGATAAGATCGAGCTGAAGGACGGCAGCGTTTATATAAACGGGGAACGTCTCTCGGAGCCTTATCTCAACGGCAAATATACGCCGGAAAAGGATCTTGCTGCGGAAGGGATCCTGCCGGAGAACAGCGTCGTGCCGGAGGGTACGGTATTCGTCATGGGCGACAACCGCCCGTCGAGCCGCGATTCGCGTCTGGTCGGTCCGATCCCGATGGAACGCGTGATCGGCAAGGCCTTTTCGGTCGTTTATCCATTTAAGAATTTCCGATTGATCTGAGTATGAAAACACGCACCGAACGGTATAAGCACGAGCATCGCGCGCAGGGATTTTTAAGCTGGATCTTTGCGGGCCTGTTCGGTCTTGCCGTCGTGCTGTTCGTGCTGTTCGTGTGGTTTTCGCCCGTGCACATTGCGGATACGTCTATGGAGCCGACGCTGAAAAGCGGCGACACGGTCTTTTATGATCGGCTGTACCGGCATTTTCATGAATATGCGCGCGGCGATATGATCGTGTTCCGCGATCCGGACACGCAGGAGCTTCTCATCAAGCGCGTGGTTGCGCTCGGCGGAGAAACGGTCGAGGCAAAGGAAGGCGTTCTGATCATCGACGGGCAGTTCGGCATGGACGAGCATCGCTACGCCGCCTCGAAGACACCGGATTTCGAACGGGTCGAGGTCCCGGAGGGCATGGTTTTCGTGCTGTCCGACAACCGTACGTTCGGCGAGGACAGCCGCATAGAGACGATCGGCTGCCTTGCGCCGGAGGACATTTTGGGGCTTATCCGCGTGCGCATCCGCGATTTTACGTTTTTTACCCGATGATACTTGACGAAACCGCTCGGTTTTGCTAATATAGACCCGACGCAGGGGCGCCGAACGACCTTCGGCTGAGAAGCACCCTTGGAACCTGTTGGGTCATGCCATCGTAGGAAGCGTAAGTCATAAGCTTTTCGGATGCCGTCCCATCGGGACGGCGTCAATGATTTTTTGGAGGGTAATTATGGAAGACGTCAAATTCATCCTGCTGGAAAAGCTGGAAAAGATCAAGACTCCGCAATGGCTTTGGATCGTTGCGGCGGTCATCGTGATCGGCGCGGTTGCGCTGTGGGCGGTCTATTACCGCAAAAAAGAGGGAAACAAGGCTGTGAAGATCGTCGGCATCGTTGCGATATGCTTCATCGTCGCCGCTTTCGCTGCACATATGATCGTGATCATGGCGCTGAGCCCGACGGAATACGATCCTTCTGTGATGCCGCAGCTCGTTTCCTATCTGCTGCCTGCTTTTGCGATCCTGGCGGGCTTCGTCCTGTTCGTCACAGGATTGATCGTCGGCGTTTCCGACCGTGAACGTACACCGCATAAGGTCGATGTGCGCGCGCTGACCTACGGCGCTATCTGCGTCGCAACGTCGTTCGTATTGAGCTACATCAAGCTGTTTTCCGCGCCGCAGGGAGGCTCCGTTACGCTCGCTTCCATGCTTCCGATCATGCTCTACGCAAGCATGTACGGCACGCGTCGCGGTCTTTTGGTCGGTCTCGTCTACGGTCTTCTGCAGTTTATCCAGAAGCCGGAGATCACGCACTGGGCGCAGGTCGTGCTCGATTATCCGGTGGCGTTTGCGGTAATCGGACTCGCCGGTATTTCCAAGCATATCCCGGCGGGGATCATGAAGCTCCCGATCGGAACGGTCATCGGCGGATTCGCCCGTTTCGTCATTCACACGCTCTCGGGTTTCCTGTTCTTCTCCGAGGTGCTGAACGGCAATGCGCTTGTTGTCTCTGCAGTATACAACGGCTGGTATATGCTGTTCGACACGCTGATCTGTTTCGTGCTGGCGTTCCCGGTCGCCGCGATCGTAAAGCGCGCGGGCATCGGACCGCAGGAAAAGCCTGCACCGAAGAAGGCATAAGGATCCGTACACAGGCACGGCTGTTCAGAGAACGGCTGTGCTTTTCTTTTGCATCCGGTGTCGTTCTGTGCTACAATAAAAGAAATTCATGAAATCGTCAAACCGAACGAGGGCCTTCCGCGTCTATAGAGTAAAACACGGAAAGAATGGAGAGTACAATTATGAGATGCCCAAACTGCAATACGGTATTACGGGAAGGGGACAAATTCTGTTCCGTCTGCGGTACATCGGTCGAATCGGCGTCAGAGGATCGCTGCAGCTGCTGCGGCGAAAAGATCCGGCCGGGCGCGGCGTTCTGCCCGTCGTGCGGGAATCCCCTGAAGGCGCAGCCGAAGTCCCCCGCGCGCGTCGGCAGCCCTGCAGAGCCCTCGCCGGAGGAAAGTGCGGAAAAGGCCGCGCTGAAGGCGCAGACGGAGACGCTCGTGCGCAACGCGCAGGCGGGTGATCCGGACGGTTTTTCCGAGCTGTACAGGCTCTATTATCAAAAGGTCTACGCGCTTGCGAAGACGACGGTCAAGACCGACGCCGATGCTGAGGATGTATTGCAGATGACCTTTCTGAAGGTTTGGAACAACCTTGATAAGCTCAAAAATCCCGGTGCGTTTTCGACATGGATCCAGCGTATCACGCTGAACCAGTGCTACAGCCTGATGCGGAAGAAGCATCCGGAGATCTCGATCGACCGGGACAGGGACGACGATGAGGACAACGCGCCGATCCAGCTCGAATCCGATCTTTTGCTGCCGGAGGTATACGCTGAGCGAAACGACCTCAGAGCGCGGCTCGGAAAGATCGTACATGAGCTCAGCGACGTGCAGCGGCAGACGATCGACCTGTATTATTACGACGGATTGCCGGTTGAGAACATCGCCTGGATCATGGGCTGCAGCGTGAATACAGTCAAGTCCCGTCTGTTCCTTGCGCGAAAGTCAATCAAGACGGAGATCGAGGAGCAGGAGCGCCGGTCCGGACAGCCGTTCTTCGGCATCGTCGGACTCGGACTCATTCCGTTCGGCAAGCTCTTCTTTGCCGAAACGCAGGCCGCGTCGCTGTCGCAGGCAGCCGCGTCGCAGGTATTTGCAAGGATCGCGGGCGGCATTGCCGCAGCAGCCAATGCGGCGGCCGCGGGCGGAGGCGCCGCCGCGAAAACGGGCGTCGGAGCAGCTGCAAAAGCGGGAGCCGGAGCAGCCACAAAGACCGGCGCAGGCGCAGCGGCAAAAGCAGGCGCGGGAACGACGGCTAAGGTCGCGGCTGCAGCCGCTTCCAAGAAGGTCATTGCGGGCGTCGTCGCGGCGGTGATCGGCACGGGCGCGGTTGCCGGAGGCACGGTCGCAACGGTCAGCGCGGTACGGTCGCGCAGCGAAGACAAACCGGCGATCATCGCCGAAGCGACGGAGGATCCGTATGCGCCTTTTGATTTCGGACGGCAAGAACCGACCGATCCGCCCGCCTGGGGCGGGACGGCAGCGCCGGAGCCGATCGTGACGGAGACGCCGGAGCCGGGGCTTTCCGAGACCGCGCGCGCGGCGTATCGGGCGTATATCAAGGTGCTGGAAGACAACCGTGCCGTGATCGACGCCTATACGTGGCAGAAGAACGATACATGCTATTCATATCAGAACGATTACGGTGATAACGAGGCGTATGAGGCGGGGCCCTATCGGGCTGTTTCACGACCGGTCGCGCTTCGCGATATCGACGGAGACGGGCTTTTCGAACTCCTTTACTGCGCGCCGGACGAACCGACGGATACGGAAGGTGATTTCGTTCGTCTGCATATCGTCGATTGGGTCGACGGCGCGGCAAAGACCGTCTATGTCGACAATGACGACGATCTCTTTACCCATGGCGAGGAGGACTATGTTTACTACCAGCTCGAAGGCGAACAAACACTGTATCAACAGTATTCGGGCGGCGACGACGAAGGCACATGGTATTGGATCGCCCGTTATATGCGGCAGCCGGACGGGACCTTTGCGATCGAGAAGATCGGAGAACGAGCGGAAGACAGGGAAATCGCATACGAGCTGATGTCCACGTACAACCGCTCCGAAAGGAAGCTTGCGATGACCGCGGATGAGGCGATCGAATACCTCCGTGGGCTTTTGGACGGAAACCCGGACGCACAGCCGGAAGAAGCCGTGTTCAACGCCGCGTTCCGGGCATACCGGGATTATCTTAGAGAGCACAGGGCGGAGATCAACGCATATATCTGGCAGGAAGAAGGATGGGATGAGGCGTTTGAATGGCTGTCGGACGACCCGGACAACTGGAATGATCCCGGCTATTACGACCTGAACAGGCTTGTGCCCGGCGCGGTGCGGCCGGTACCGCGCGCCGTGGCGCTGTACAATATCGTCGGCGATACGATCCCGGAGCTGATCCTGCTGCGCGGACCCGATTCGACGCGGTTCGATTACAATACCTTTTCCCGCCTCACGATCCTGACGTACCGCAGCGGACAGCTCGTTACGCTTTATGACGGCGATTGGAACCGGTTGGAGTCGTTTGAAGGCGCGTATGAATTCCGTATCATCGCGGGATCGGGCGCGCATAAGCTGATCGGTTTCTGGACTGACGGCATGACGTTGTATTGGGAGAATACATACTATGTTTTCACCGAGACCGCAGACGGGCTTCTGGAACGGACGACGATCCTGACGGATTACCATGAAGATGCAGACGGCGAAGAGGAAGAAGATTATGATCGTCGGGAATACCGCGGCACGGCGGTCGATGAGCAGACCTACCGGACGAAGCTGTTTGAGCTGTATGCGGAACGGTCGAATCAATTGATCTGCAGCGGCTGCAGCGATGGGGACGATCAGGAGAGAGTCTCCGCCATGACCTGCGACGGGATGATCGCCTATCTCGACGCGATGGCAAACGGCGCCGGCGCCGAACCGTCTGCGTATAACGCGTATTTTTCCGTTCTGGAGGGATATCGGTCAGACATCGAATGGTATGAGGAAACGATGCGGGCGTATTTCTCGTATCTGCCGGATTACGGGACGCCGAAAACGGTCGCGCTGCGCGACGTATACGGCGACGATACGCCGGAGCTGCTCTTTTTGTTGCAGGATGAATCGGACACGTTTCAGGAGGGTTCCGGTCTTGTGATCGCGACGTTTGAAAACGGAAAGATAAAGTTCCTCTTCTCCGGACCGATCTGCTCCGACAATATTGAAGAACGGTTTTATCTGTATCAGCTTCCCGGAGAGAAAACACTGTATCTGTACGACAGCAGCGGCCATGACCGTGTGTTGACAGAAACACATACGGCATTCGTGCCCGACGGAAAAGGCGGGCTGAAGATGAAAGAAGTTCTGTCGATCACAGAGGAAGGACGCCCGGGAACAGGCGACAAGGTCTATTCCTGCGAGATCGACGGCAGAAAGGCAAGCAAGAGTGACTCTGACGCAAAGATCGCGTACATCGAACAGAATCAGGATTACGTGTTTACCGGCAACCTGGATCTGCGCGGCAATTCTCCGAAAAGCACGGTTCCGCCGATGACGTACCGCGAAGCCGTCGATTGGCTCAAAAACCACTGATCAGGGACGATTCAGAAGAGAAAAGGATTATGGAAAAATACTTCAATGTCAACGACGCGGGCTTCAGCATCCGCTGCAAGCTTTACGCAAAGGATCCGAACGATGTCCGTACGCTTGTGATTTGCGGGCACGGCTTCGGCAGCGATAAGGACAACAAATCGGCGGCGAAGCTTGCAAAGCACCTGCTCGAAAAGAATCGCGGCGCCGCTGTGCTGACCTTCAACTGGCCGTGTCACGGCGACGACGTGAAAAAAACGCTGCGTCTTGCCGATTGCGACGCGTATCTTTCCGCCGTTCTCAACTGGGCGAAGATGCGATACCCGTCCGCCGCGCTGTTCGGTCACGCAACGAGCTTCGGCGCGTATCTTTTTCTGAAATACCTTTCCGAACACGGCGATCCGTTTCAGAAGATCGCGCTGCGCTGCCCTGCCGTCGTGCTGTACGATGTGTTCGTAAACGCGATTATGACGGAAGCCGATCTCGAACGGATCAAAAGGGGCAAGCCGGTCCCGGTCGGCTTCGACCGCAAGGTCGAGATCGACAAGGCGTTTCTAGACAGCGTCAAAGAGACGGATATTACGCAGCGGGATTTCCTTCCGTACGCAGACGAGCTTCTGATCGTGCACGGCACGAAGGACGAGATCGTACCGTTCGACGCGGTCAAGGCGTTTGCGGAGAACAACGTGATCGACTTTGAGCCGGTCGAAAACGCCGATCACCGCTTCCAGTCGCCGGAGAAGATGGACTTCGCAATCGCAAAAATCTGCGCGTTTTACGGTCTGAAATAGACGTCCGTAAAGACGAAGGGATTGACAGTCTCCTTGTTAGATGATATATTATTTATAACATCATTATTCTGGTTCTACGGGATCACGGTATGCATGAGGTAGACAATCACGCTCCCGAGATCGCGCCGATGCACGAGCCGGTACGGGGCGTCAAACACAAAAAAGGATTGTTCGGAAGCGCAGCGCCATTCATCGCGGCGGCTGCGGCGGGCGTTGTTTTGTTTTCGGGCGCGCTGTCGCCGACGCCACAGAAGAGCGACGTCGAACCCGATCCCATCGTGAAAGCCACAGCTTCTCCCGCGCCTGTTCTGACGCCAGACCTCACCTTTTCTCCTGTGCCTACATCTTCTCCGACACCGACACCGGAAGCAACATCTACCCAGACGCCGGAAATAACGTCAACGCCAACGCCTGCGGCAGAGCCGACCGTTGCCCCCACGTTGACGCCGACACCGACTCCGACCGCAGCTCCCACTGCTGCGCCTACCGCGACCCAGACAGCGACGCCGGCACCGACCAAGGAACCTTCTGTACCGACTGTCGCGCCTACGCCCACATCTACGCCGACGCCTACACCTACAGCGACGCCGGCACCGACGCCTACATCTACGCCCGCGCCTACACGCACGCCGACGCCTACGCCGACGCCCGCGCCTACGCCGACACCCACGCCTACGCCGACGCCTACGCCGACGCCCGCGCCTACGCCGACACCCACGCCTACGCCGACACCCACGCCTACGCCGTCATCGTCGCCGATCACGCATAACAAACCGGAGATTGTCGAATGGTTTGCCGCACCCTGGAATGATGATTTTCCGACGAACGGAGAATTTATGGTAGGCTTCCAGCTCGATCTGTATGATCTGAAGGGCGGAACTGCGACCGCGACGCTGTACAGCAATGAAAGCGGTAGTTATACGTCAACAGGAGAGACGACTACCTACGTCGACGACGATGAGGAATCATGGATGTATTCCGAATTCCACTATTTCCTCGATCGCGGCTCTTCACCCGGAAAAACGGCGAATGTCAAGATCGTTATTGATTACACCTATCCGGACGGCGTTTCAGAAACGCTCGAATCAAATGAGATGTTCGTGTACAGCGGCACTTTCATCACACCGTCTTCCGCAACCGTCAGCGGTTCCGCGGACTCGCCGACGCTGACGGTGGAGTTCACCGTAGACACGAGCATGGTAGACACTTCGCAAATTGATCTTGACAGCGCGATTTACTCTATGAACCGCAAGATCTCCGATGACGAATGGGAATACGTTTCGCTGCCGACGCCGACCGTTTCGTGGAACGGAAACATCGTACGTTTCGTGTTTGATATGACGGAATCACTGCCGTCCGGGCAGTATAAATTTGATTGTGCTTTGTACTATAACGATTGGGAGGGAGAATCAAGTGAAACATTCAACGTCTGATAAAAGATCCAGAGAAGCCGCAAGAAAGAACCGCAAGCGCATCGGAACGATCGTCGGTGCGGTGATCGCCATCATTCTTATTGTTCTGCTTCTGAACCCGCAGTGGTTTATGAAGCCGGGTCCTGCAAAGGAAATGCAGGAAACCACCCGGCAGAACTTTCTGATCGAAGGGGATTTCAAGATCTCGATTTCGCGGCTTCTGAACGTGGTGCTGGCGATCTGTATCGTCTGGATCTGCTATATCGTGCTTCGTACGATTCTTGATCTTCTCGGCAGGAAAAGCAATCGCACCTCAACCGTTACGACGCTTTTGAAGAGCGTTGTGAAGTACCTTGCCGTAATCATCGCATTTATCTGGAGCCTCGGCATTCTTGGCGTCAATATGCTTACGGTGCTCGCGGGCGTCGGGATCGTCGGTCTCGCGCTCGGCTTCGGTGCGCAAAGTCTGATCGAAGATATCATTACCGGCTTCTTCATTATCTTTGAAGGGCAGTACAGCATCGGTGACATTATCGTGCTCGATGATTTTCGCGGCACAGTCCGCAGCATCGGCGTGCGAACGACCGTCCTTGAGGACGCCGGCGGCAATTTGAAAATTGTCAACAACTCCGACATCCGCAACCTGCAGAACCGTTCCCGCAAAGCGTCGCTGGCGATTATTGAAGTAGACGTCGCTTACGAAACCGATCTTAAGGCGCTTGAAAAGATGCTTCCCCCGGAACTGACACGGATGTACGAAGAAAACAAGGATATGTATCTTGAAGTTCCTCAATACATGGGAGTCGAAGAGCTTGGGGAAAGCGGCGTGCGTCTCCGCTTCTGCGTGTCGATCAACGAGGAAGATTTCTTCCCCGCAAAGCGTCGTCTTGCACGGGATATCCGGGTTCTGTTCGCCGAAAAGGATATCGAGATCCCGTTCCCGCAGGTCGTTGTGCATCAGGGTGACTGAAGCGCATCGCTTCATGCAAAAACCATCCCGGACGGTTGCCCGTCCGGGATTTGATTGCCTGCATGTTCGCGCATAGGCCTCTTATCGTTTATAACGCCCATGCCGGGCGAAAGTAAAGGAGAATCATCATGCAAACAAATAACGTCATCATCCGTTTGGAACAGCCGGATGATTTCCGCGCGGTCGAAAATCTCGTGCGGGAATCATTCTGGAACGTGTACCGCCCGGGCTGTCTTGAGCATTACGTCATCCACGTCCTGCGCGACGATCCGGCGTTTGTGAAAGCGCTCGATTTTGTCATGGAGCTGGACGGCGAGCTGATCGGACAGAACATGTTTATGAAAACGCACATCGACGCCGACGACGGCAGGCGTGTCGAGGTCCTCACCATGGGACCGATCGGCATCACGCCGAAGTTAAAGCGCAGGGGTTACGGAAAAAAGCTATTGGACTACTCGCTCGAAAAGGCAAAGGAAATGGGCTTTTGTGCGGTGCTGTTCGAAGGCAATATCGGCTTTTACGGCAAGTCCGGTTTTGATTACGCACGAAACTTCGGCATCCGCTACCACGATCTTCCGGAAGGCGCGGACGATTCGTTCTTCCTTTGCAGGGAGCTGATCCCGGGGGCTCTTACGGACGTCACCGGCGTGTATCAGACGCCGGCGGGCTATTACGTGGACGAAGCTGACTGCGAGGAATTCGATAAGGCTTTCCCGCCGAAGGAGAAGCTGAAGCTGCCGGGCCAGCTGTTCTGAATCTGCATAGAAGCGGCTACCGCGCGCAGGCTGCCGCTTTTTCGTTGACGGCTTTACAAGCCGGATTGCATTTGATATGATGAAAAAAACGGGAGGGTCGATTCATGAAGAAAACCGCCGCTGTTCTGCTTGCTCTTCTTCTGCTGCTCTTCGCCGCGTGCGCCGGAAAAACGGAGACGAAAAAACCTTCTTCGACCGAAACGACCGCGGCGCCGGAAACTTCGTCCGAGCCTCCCCGCGAGGTAGAATTCAGGGATGCGGTCTTCGAAAAGGCGTTCCGCGAAAAGTATAAAATCAAGGGACCGATCTATGAGTATAAGATCCTCTCCTTCGAGGTATTGGAGCTTCGCAAACAGGAGCTGACCGACATTTCGGATATCGCGCAATTCAAAAATCTCAGAAGTCTTGATCTGAGCTTCAATACCATCAGCGATATTTCCGCGCTTGCAGAGCTGGAACACCTGAAGGAGCTTTCTCTGGAATACAATCAAATCATTGATATTACGCCGCTTGCAGAGCTGAAAAATCTGAATGGGATCTCCCTTGCTAACAATCAGATCTCCGATATCTCACCGCTTGCAGGGATGGAAGGCCTGAATTCTCTCTATCTTTACAACAATCAAATCAGTGATATTTCCGCGCTTGCCGGATTAAAGAATCTGGTGAAACTATCCTTCGGTAAAAATCAAGTCGAGGACATCTCCGCGCTTGCAGGGATGACCGATCTGGAAGATTTGGTCGCTTATGAGAACAAGATCGTTGACATCTCCGCGCTTGAAGGGCTTACGAAGCTGAAGGATCTGTCTTTGTTCGCCAATCAGATCGAAGATATTTCCGCGCTTGCCGGTATGACGGAGATGGAAACGCTTTGGATCGGCGCAAACAAGATCCGGGATATCTCTCCGCTTGCCGGGATGACGAAGCTGAAGGATCTCTCTCTTTACAGAAACCGGATCATTGACATCTCTGCGCTCGCAAAGCTTTACGAACTGACGGATCTTGAAATCAATAACAATCGGATCGCAGATCTCACGCCGCTCAAAGACCTCAAAAATCTAAAGGATCTTGATCTGCATTACAATGATATCACCGATATTTCCGCTCTTTCCGAGCTTGTCAATCTGAAGAGGCTGTTCATTCAAAACAATAAGATCGAGGATATTTCCGCACTGTCCGGTCTTGCCGATCTGGAGACGCTGAATATTTATTATAATAACGGGATCAAAGATTTCACGCCGCTTTTCGCTCTTGCAAAGCTGAAAAAACTGACGCTGGGGTTTAACGGAATCATGATCACGGAAGAGCTGCTCGAAGAGCTTCAGACGCAGCTTCCTGAATGCAAGATCGACGTCAGATAAGACAGTACTGCTGACGGCAGCATCGAGTATTGGGTTGAATACGAATACGACGCGAACGGAAACGGGATCAAGGATACAATGTACAATGTCGATGGCAGCAAAGACGGTTGGTACGAATCCGAATGGCAGTACTTTGAAAACGCGCCGAAGCCGAAAAAGTAAAGCTTTGGTAGAATGCTGCGGAAACGTGCGTGCGCAAAAACCCCCGCATAAAGAGCGCCCGGGCTTACTGATCGGGTAACGTCGGAACCCGGGCCGCAGAAAAGGACAACGACGAATCGGAGAAAGGATTGCCTTTCTCCGATTTATCTCTGCCCTATGTGCGATGTTCCGGTTATGCGCTTATCGTTTCAACTGTTTACGGTCCGTCAACGGGATCGCTCACTTGACGTTCCCTGCAGGACACGAATCGCCGCTTCTTCTGCTTGACGCGAACGGGACGAAGGGATACAATAACAGTAAATATTCGGATACGGTTGAGGGAGGGGATCATGATGGAAACCGACAGCAGCTCTTTTGGCGTCCGCCGCTTTCTTGCGATTGTGGCGGTCGTGCTGACGATCGTTTTTCTGTTCTGGCCGTCGATCATCCGTCCGGGCTTCGGGGAAGACGGGCTCCGGATGTTTTACGGTGCGGAGCAGATGAGCAAAGACGAATTCGGCGATTACTTTGCTCGGGAATTTGCGGGGGAACTGTCCGAAAAGGACGTCGAAAAAGCGCGGGAGGTCGGGCTGGTGCTCTATGATCTTCTGACGGATGAGTCGTACACACTGTCCTTTGCGCGGCTGTGCACGTTCTTTCCGCGGCTGCTGAAATACGCCGCGCCGGTCGACTACTCGTTCCCGATTGTCATCGGCGTCATTCTGAACGGGTATTTCTTCGCGATCCTGGTCGTCGCGTTCGCCGCGATCCCGATGATTCTGTTCAACAAGACGAAAGCGTGCAATATCGTGCTCGTCGTACTCACTGTGCAGGTGGGCGCTTTGTTCCTGCTGCTCGGACTTCTCGGACTTTTTTCGAACTTTGTCGTGAGCGGGGCCGGATCCGCGTCCGTGTCTTTCGGCGCCGCGGCTTTTTTGCTGCCCGCGAGCGCCATCGCCTCTCTGATTCTCTACAAGCGCGTGAAGCCGGAGCCGGAAACGCCACCGCCCGCAGGGCTGTAATGACCGCGCGTCCGCATATATATGTATGAAAAACCGCCGGGACGTCCCGGCGGTTTTTGCGGCCGATCGGCTTACTCAAACTGTTCCGCAGCTTGCTTCAATAGTTCTCGGATCTCAAGATGCTGCGGACAGATCTCCTCGCACGCCCCGCATTCGATGCAATCCGAAGCCTTGCCGCCCTTCGAGGTGACCCAGCCGTAGCGGCTGCCGGGACGGTTCGGGAATTTGATTTTATCGTTCATGCAGCGGAACACGCCGGGGATATTGATTTGCATCGGGCAGCCGTCCGTGCAGTAGCGGCAGCCGGTACATTCGATCAGCTTCAGACTGCGGATCATCCCGCGGACCTTGTCGATCGCCTGATGCGCCGCCTCGGAAAGCGGTTTCGGATCCTGCATGAATGCGATGTTCTCCTGCATCTGCCGAACGTCGTTCATGCCGGAAAGCACCATCACGACGTTCTCCTGCTCGGCGACGAACCGCAGCGCGATCTCCGCGGGCGAGCCCTCGTGCACGGCGCCGAGCGTTTCGAGCGCCGCGTCGGGCAGAAACACCAGACTGCCGCCCTTGATCGGCTCCATGACGAGTACCGGCAGGCCGTGTTTTTTCAGAACGTCGAGACAGGCCTGCGACTGTACGTTCGGATCGTCGAGGTCCAGATAGTTATACTGGATCTGAACGATCTCGACCTCGGGGTGTTCGTTGAGAACGCGGTCCAGAAACTCCGCCGAATCGTGGAACGAAAAGCCGACGTGCCTGACCTTGCCCTGCGCCTTCAGTTCCTGCGCGATCTCAAATGCATGACAGCGCATGAACTTTTCATAATTGCCCTGATGGATCGAATGCAGCAGATAGAAATCGAAGTATTCGACGCCGCAGGTTGTTAGCTGCAGCTGAAAATACGGCCGGATGTCCGCCTCGGTCTCGAAGCAGCTGTCGGACATTTTGTTCGTGAGAACGTACCGGTCCCGCGGATAGCGGCTCGTTAAGCCCTCGCGGAGCGCGGCTTCGCTTTTGCCGCCGAAATAAACGTGCGCCGTGTCGAAATAATTGAAGCCTGCATCAAGAAACAGATCGACCATCGCCTTGAAGTTCTCCATATCGATCTCGCCGTCCTCCCTGCACTGCATCCGCATGCAGCCGAACGCGAGCCTGCCCTTCAAAAGATCCGAGAAACGTTCCATATTCTTTACGTGCCCTTTCTTAACCGACTACAAGGTTGATGATGTTTTTGACGACGATCGTTTTGCGGATCGTCTTGCCCTCGACGAACGGCTTCACGTCGTTCAGCTCGAGCGCGGCCTCGACGATCGCGGCGTTCTCCATGCCGACCGGCAGCTTGATCCTTGCGCGGACCTTGCCGTTGACCTGCACGCCGTATTCGACGGTGTTCTCGACGAGCGCCTCCGGATCGTATTCCGGCCACGCGGCGTGGTGCAGCGGGGCGAAGCCGAGCTTTTCGTTGAGCTCCTCGGAAATATGCGGCGCGAGCGGATAGAGCAGCAGCAAAAGCGTATGGAACTCGTCCTTCGTGAGCGAGCCCTTCGCGTAAAAGTCGTTGACGAGCGACATCATCGCCGCGACCGCGGTGTTGAACTTCATGCGCTCGTAATCCTCGCCAACCTTCTTGATGCAGGCGTTGACCTTGGTGCGCAGTTCGTCGTCGGTGTACCCTTCGCCCTTTACCATGTCCTGCAATCTCCAGACGCGGTCAAGGAAGCGCTTGCAGCCGTTGGCGGATTCGTCGCTCCACGGCGTCGCAGAGGTGTAATCGCCCATGAACATGACGTAAAGACGCAGCGTGTCCGCGCCGAGGCGGTCGATGACGCTGATCGGGTCGACGACGTTGCCCTTCGACTTACTCATCTTCTCGCCGTCGGGTCCCAGGATCAGACCCTGATAGGTGCGCTTTGCGTACGGCTCCGGCGTGTTGACTTCGCCGATGTCATAGAGGAAGTGATGCCAGAAGCGCGAATACAGCAGATGCCGCGTAACGTGCTCCATGCCGCCGTTGTACCAGTCGACCGGCATCCAGTACCGCATCTCCTCGGGATCGCAGAAGACCTTGTCGTTCTTCGGGTCGATGAAGCGGAGATAGTACCAACTGGATCCCGCCCACTGCGGCATGGTGTCGGTCTCGCGCTTTGCTTTTCCGCCGCACTGCGGGCAGGTGCAGTTTACGAACGATTCGATCCTGGCAAGCGGGCTCTGTCCGTCGGTGCCCGGCGCGAAGTTCTCAACGTCGGGAAGCCTTAACGGCAGTTCCTCATACGGCACGCCGACGGTGCCGCATTTCGGACAGTGGATCAGGGGGATCGGCTCGCCCCAGTAGCGCTGGCGGTTGAACGCCCAATCCTTCATCTTGTACTGGATGCCCTTTCTGCCGAGCTTGTGTTCGGAAAGGTAGTCGAGCATCGCCGCGATCGAATCCTTTTTGTTGTCGTACGCGTTCAAAAAGTCCGAATTGATCATGCGTCCGTCGCCTGTGTAGGCTTCTTTTTCGATGTCGCCGCCCTCGATGACCGGAATGATCTCGACGCCGAACTTCTTTGCAAACTCCCAGTCGCGCTGGTCGTGTGCGGGCACCGCCATGATCGCGCCGGTGCCGTAGCCCATCATGACGTAGTCCGCGATGAAGACCGGGATCTCCTTGCCGCTCACCGGATTGATCGCCGTAAAGCCCTTTAGCTTCACGCCGGTCTTTTCCTTCGAAAGCTGCGTGCGCTCGAACTCGGTCTTTTTCGCGCAGGCCGCGCGGTATGCTTCGACCTCGTCCCAGTTTTCGATGCGATCGCGGTACTTGTCGAGCATCGGATGCTCCGGCGCAATGACCATGAACGTCACGCCGAAGAGCGTGTCGCAGCGGGTCGTGTAGATCTCGAGACTTTCGGGAACGTCCTTGATCGCAAAATTCACGAACGCGCCGACGGACTTGCCGATCCAGTCGATTTCCTGCTGCTTGATCGAGTCGGGATAATCGACGTCGTTGAGACCCTCCAGAAGCTTATCGGCGTATGCAGTGATCTTCAGGTACCAAACGTCCTTCGGAAGCTGGATCACGTCGCTGTGGCAGACGTCGCACTTGCCGCCCTGCGAATCCTCGTTGCTGAGAACGACCTTGCAGTTCGGGCAGTAGTTGACGAGCGTCTTTGCGCGGAACACGAGCCCGTGGTCGAAGAGCTTGCGGAAGATCCACTGCGTCCACTTGTAGTAATCGGGGACGGAGGTGGCGATCTCGCGCGTCCAGTCGAACGAATAGCCGACGCGCTTCATCTGATCCTTGAAATGCTCGATGTTCGCGGTCGTGATGTCGTGCGGATGCGTGTTGGTCTTGATCGCGTAGTTCTCGGCGGGCAGACCGAACGAGTCGAAGCCCATCGGGAACAGCACGTTATATCCCTGCATACGGCGCTTTCTGGAAAGCACCTCCAGGCTCGTATACGCTTTGATGTGCCCGACGTGCATGCCTGCGCCGGACGGGTACGGAAACTCCACGAGCGCGTAGAATTTCGGCTTTGTATGATCCTTTTCCGCCTCAAAGCAGCGGTGCGCGTCCCAGTACGCCTGCCACTTCTTTTCGACGGCGTTGAAATCGTAAAAATCTGCCATGAATTGCTCCTTTCATCGGTTGCCCGATAGATATAATAGGATATAACTTTTTGGACCGTTTTGTCAACCGCTTTACAAGAAAATCAGGATGTGATAAACTGAATCGATACCGAAAAGCGGCGCATTTGCCGCGAAAGGAGATAAAATGCTACCAAGCAGTCCGTATTTGTTTACGATCGGCAGCTTCGGCGTGCCGGCGATGGGCGCATGCATTCTCGTCGGCGCGATCCTGGCTGTGTTTTTAAGCTGGCTTCTCCGGAAAAAATCCGCGCTGGATTGGAACGACGCCGTCGTCGACGCGATCATCCTTGCCGTGCTTCTGGGCTTTATCGGCATGAAGATCCTCTACTGGATCGTGGATCCGGGCGTATTCAAAACTGCCTTTGCGGACGGTTTCTTTAAGGGGATCCTGAACCTTCTGATGGAGGGCATGGTCTTTTACGGCGGCCTCCTGGGAGGGATCCTCGGCATTTTCATTGTGTCGAGACGGAAGAAAAAGAACTTCTTTGAATTCACGGATCTGATGGCGCCGTGCTTCTGCGTGGCGCATGCGTTCGGGCGGATCGGCTGCCTTCTGGTCGGCTGCTGCTACGGCGTTGCGACCGGTGAAACGACGCAGTTCGGGCTTTGCACTTACGACGGTTTCTGCGCCGTGAAGTATGCGGACGGTACGATGCGCCTTCCCGTGCCGCTGATGGAAACGATCTTCCTGCTGCTGCTGTGCGTCGTGCTCGTTCTGATCTTCCGCAAAGAAAAGCACCTCGGCACGACGACCGGCTGGTACCTTGTGCTTTACGCAGTATGGCGGTTTGTGATCGAGATGTTCCGCGGCGACGTCGAAGAACGCGGCGGCTTCGGCGGTCTTTTCACCTCGCAGTGGATCAGCATCGCGATCCTGATCGCGGGTGTGGTCATTTTGATCCTGTCGCGTCGCTGGAAAAAGAGTGAACCGTTCGTGGTCTTCCATGAGGAGGATCTGACCGTTCCGACGCCCGAGGAAACCGAAGAGCCTTCAAAGGAGGGTGAAGCGCCTCTAAAGGAAGCAGAGGAAACGGTCGAAGAGCAGGCGAACGAAGCGGTCGAAGAGGAGATCGACGAATCGTTCGACGAGTCGCTCGGCGGCGACGATGAATAAAACGCAATGCGAACAGCGGCGGGCAACTTGCCCGCCGCTTTTGTGTTTTGGGGCAGCGATCAGCCCAATCTCACATACTTCTTCGGATCCTTCGGCGATCCGTCGACGAGGACGGCGAAGTGCAGATGCGGCGGCAGCGCGCATTCGGAGATCGCGCTCGTGCCGACCGTGCCGATCACGTCGCCCGCGTTCAGCCGGTCGCCGACTTTGACGCGCACGTCCTGTCCGAGATTGCCGTAGACGGTCGTGCGGCCGTTCGCGTGCTGTACGGTGACCGTATAGCCCAAGGCGTCGTCCTTACCCACGCGTTCGACCGTGCCGGCGAATACGCACTTGACCGGCGTGCCGGCGTCCGCTTTGATGTCGATGGCGGGATGCGTCGTCCATTGGTCGAGCGTAACCGAATACAGCAGCTTATCGACCGCAAAGCCGAATACGATCTCGCCCTGTACTGGCGGCGCGGCTTTACTCGGCGCGCTTGCGGGCTTTGCGGTGGGCGTCGGCTCCGGCGTCGGGACGGGCGTAGGCACGGCGGTCGGCGCAGGCGTCTGCTTTGCCGGTGCGGGCAGCATCGTCGGTGCGTGCAAGAGCCCGGACAGGCGTTCGTCCTGCGACTGACCGACGATCACGATCGGTTCGTTCGATTCGGTTTCGGGCTTCGCCTTCGCCTGCTGTTCCGTATCGCCGGTGAGCGCCAGCAGCAGGATCGCGCCGCCGATCACGACGAGACACACGACCAGCACGACATAGAAACCGTTGTTTCGGAGGAACAGCCGGAAGCGTTCCATGCGATCATTCTTTTTTTCCATATTTATCACCTCGGCTGTAGTATGGACACGGGTGCAAAAATGTATACCGCGGTGATTGTAGTTTTTTTTGAATTGTGCTATGATCGTCGCATGAAGAAACGAACGTTCCTGTTTTCATTGACGCAAAGCTTTTACTGGTTCGGCGCGTGCCTCGCGTATTCGTACGGGGAGCGGCTGCTTCTTTCGCACGGCTTTTCGACCGGAAGGATCGGTGTGATCCTTGCCGCGGCGTACCTTTCCGCGATGGCGCTGCAGCCGATGCTCGCCGCCGCGGCGGACCGGGAAAAACGGGTCACGCTGAGGACGGCGATCGTGGCTTGCGCGGCGCTCGGCGCGCTCCTTGCGGGGGCTGCGCTTTTGTCGACGCGCGCGCTGCCGGTGTTCGCCGTGCTGTTCGGCGCGCTGACGAGCGTGACGCTGGCCGTGCAGCCGCTTATCAACGCGGTCGGCTTCCACTATACGAACCGCGGGCTCGATCTCGACTATTCTTTTGCCCGCGGCACGGCGAGCGTCATGTATGCGCTCGCTTCCCTGCTGCTCGGCGCGTTGGCAAAAAAGAGCGCGGACGCCATGCTTTGGCTCTATATCGCAGCGCAGATCGGGCTCCTTGCCGTTTCCCTGTTCTTTGCGCCGCACCGCACGGAGCCGAGACCGGAGATCGATGCGGGCGGCAGTCTGCTTCGCATTTTCAAACGCTATCCGGCGTTCGTGCTGTTCTGTGTCGGCAATTTTGTGCTTGTGATCCCGCATACGTTTCTGAACGCATACCTTGCGAGCATTACAAAGGTCACGGGCGGCGACATGAGCGTCATGATCGCGGTCGCGGCGATCGTGGAGTTCCCCGCAATGATGGCGTATTCGCACATCCGCAAGCGCGTGCCGGACCGGATCATGCTGGTTTTGAGCGCGTCGGTCTATCTTCTCAAGACGGGACTTCTGCTGCTTGCCGCGCTCTTTCCGATCGGCGCTTGGGCGGTCTACGTTTCCTCCGCGCTGCAGATGCTCTGCTATGCGCTGTTCATCCCCGCCGCCTCGTACTACGCGAACGACGCCGTTTCGGAGAGCGATCGCGTCAAAGGACAGATGCTCCTTACCGAGGCGCAGCTTTCGGCCGGGGTGGTCAGCATGCTGCTCGGCGGTTTTGCGATCGAGGGACTGGGGATCGCCGCGACGCTTGCCGTGTGCGAGGGCCTTGTCGCCGCGGGCGTTCTGATCGTGTGGCTGGGATTGAGAAAAAAGAAAGAGAATACATGCGCATGAAAAAAACTGCCGGTCAGGCAGTTTTTTTGAACCTTTGCCTTTCAACGGGCCGGGCGTTTATTGCGCCGGCAGCCAGTACAGCGGGTTATACGGGATCCCGTCGATGATGAGTTCATAGTGCAGGAACGATTCCGGCGCGTTTTCGCGCGGCGGAAGCGATGCGATGACGTCGCCCTTGTTGATGTGCATGCCGAGCACGAGGTCGGACGTCGTATCCGCGTCGATGGACAGCCGCGAGACAAAGCCTTCGTCGTGCGCGATCTCGATCACGAATCCGAGGCCGGGCCGTTCGCCGAGAAAGACCAGCGTGCCGGATTCCGGCGCGACGATGCATGTGCCGGGCGCGGCGGCGAATTCGACGCCGTACTGCATGCCGTAAGCTGTGAATCCGAAGACGGCGGAGAGTCTGCCGTGGATTGGGAGGATGAATTCCAACGTATCCGGACGCGGGCCCCTTACGCCCTCGTTCGTGTGCTGCGCGGGATCGATCTCGGGACCGACCGGCATGGTTTTTCGGTACGCGCCGTTCAGAATGGTCTGAGGGATGCCGGCGACGACCGTGTTATTCAGCGTTTCGGTCTCGGAAACGGCCTCGCCGTTCCGGTAAAGCGTTTCGGTCAGGACAAGCGTGCGGCTTGCAACGCCGCAGCGACGGAACATCCGCGTGCCGTACGGCAGCGTGCTGACGCGTTCGATCTGGGCGTCGGGCGGCTGTACGTCGATCCGGATCCGTTCGACGGCGCAGCGTACGGGGATCAGCGTGCGATCCTTGCGGAGACGGTTCATCGCCTCCTCGACCGGGAGGTATTCGACGGCGCCGGTCGCGGGAACGGTCGAAAGCTCCGCGTCGATCGCCGCGGTCAGAAGGATGCGGTCGCCGCCGACGTTTTCATGCGCGCAAAGTTCCAGATAATGACGAATGAGCTGATCGGCGATCTCATGGTTGTCGAGCGCAAACAGCGGCACGCCGTCGATCAGAAGATCGACCGCGCCGGACGGAAAGACCGGGACCGGCGTTTCGATTGCGCGCTCCGGCGTGGGAACGGGAGTGCGGACGACGACGGCGTCCTCCTCCGTCTTCGGCTCCGGCGTCACATAAGTGCGTTCCGCCGTGAGTGACAGCGTCGTTTCGCCCGGGTGCAGGAGCAGCGGAAGCAGCACGGCAAGCGCGATCAGAACGATCGCAAAGCTTCCGATCAGGATCCATCGTTTGGCCGAATCCTTCATAAAACGCCGCTCCTTTCCCTGTTTTGCTGCAAGTATACCATATATTTCGGAAAAAAGAAAAGGATTCCCGAAAGTTTTTCACGGTTTTACAATAAATTCATGGGTGGAAACACTTTCCATCCGCGTCAGGATATGATATGATATAAGCGTAAAAATATAGGGGTCCGTGAAGAGGCTTTCCGGACGCCCGGGGACGAGGTGAAATACATGTCACATTTGACCGATGAGGAACTGTATTATTTTAATGAAGGCTCAACCAAAGAAGCATATCGTTCGCTCGGCTGCCACAGAGTGCAGAACAACGGCGAATGGGTTTGGCGGTTTTCCGTATGGGCGCCGAACGCAAGAAGCGTCGCGGTCGCGGGAGACTGGAACGGCTGGAATCCGAACGCGGATCCGATGACGCCCGTCGGCTCGACCGGCGTCTGGGAGGTGCTCATCGGGATCGCCTGCGAGGGGCAGCTCTATAAGTACGCGGTCCAGGGGCCGGACGGCAACGTTTCCATGAAGGCGGACCCGTACGCGCAGCGCTGCGAGGTCGCGGGAACGGCTTCGATGGTCTGGGAAGCGGGCGCATTCCCGTGGACGGACGAGGAGTACCTCAAGAAATGCACGAAGCGGCATGATCAGCCTCTGAACATCTATGAGGTCCATCTCGGCTCCTGGCGCAAGGGGCTCGGCTATCGCGAGCTTGCGACGGAGCTCGTCGACTACGCGGCGGACATGGGCTACACGCACATCGAGTGCATGCCGTTGATGGCGTATCCGTTCAATCCGAGCTGGGGCTATCAGGTCACCGGTTACTATGCGCCGACGACGCGCTACGGCACGCCGGACGATTTCCGGTATTTCGTCAACTGCGCGCACGCGAAGGGGCTCGGCGTGATCATGGACTGGGTCCCCGCCCACTTCACGCGCGACAGCTACGGGCTTGCGTACTTTGACGGCACGCCGACCTATGAGCATTGGGATTGGCGGCGCTCCGAGATGAAGCAGTGGGGCACGCTGCTGTTCGACTACGGCCGCACGCAGGTCCAGAGCTTCCTCGTTTCGAACGCGTGCTACTGGCTCAAGGAGTTCCACATCGACGGTCTCCGCGTCGACGCGGTGAGCTGCATGCTATACCTCGATTACGGCCGCAACGACGGCGAATGGCTGCCGAACCAGTACGGCGGCAAGGAGAATCTCGACGCGATCAATCTGTTCCACAAGATCGCGGCGGCGGTCAAGGAGATCCCCGGCAACAAGATGCTGATCGCCGAGGAGAGCACGGCGTTCCCGCGCGTGACGAACAAGCACGACGACAGCCTCGGCTTTGACTACAAGTGGAACATGGGCTGGATGAACGACATGCTGCGCTATATGCAGATGGATTCGCTCTATCGCAAGTGGCATCACGACATGCTGACGTTCAGCCTGATGTATGCGTTCTCCGAAAACTACATCCTTGCCTTCTCGCACGACGAGGTCGTGCACGGCAAGCTCTCCATGCTGAACAAGATGCCGGGCGATTACTGGCAGAAGTTCGCACAGCTCCGGCTGCTCTACGCCTACCAGATGTCGCATCCGGGCAAGAAGCTGACCTTCATGGGCATGGAGATCGGTCAGTTCATCGAGTGGCGGTTCGACGAATCGCTCGACTGGATGCTGCTCGAATATCCGAAGCACGCCGAGATGCAGTGCTACGTGCGCGAAATGAATAAATTCTATAAGAACACCCCGGCGCTCTATGAGCGGGACGACGACTGGAACGGCTTCGACTGGATCGCGGTGGACGACGCCGTGCATTCGATCGCCGCGTTCGTCCGCAAGGACAAGAACGGCGCTCCGGTCCTGTGCGTGTTCAATTTCACGCCGGTCCCGTGGGACGACTATTGCCTCGGCAGCGAGAACGCGGGCACGTATACCGAGATCTTCTCGACCGACGCGCCGTATTTCGGCGGCGGCGGCATGTCGTTCAACGAGCCGGTGAAGACGGTCGAGGAACCGTTCGGCAAGTTCCGTCACCGTCTGCACGTGAAGCTGCCGGCTTACGGCGCCGTATTCTTCCGTTTTACGCCTGAAAACAACCCGAAAGGAGCCAACGAATGAAAAAGAAAATCGTCTGTATGCTGCTTGCCGGCGGACAGGGCAGCCGTCTCGGCGTCCTGACCTCCAGCATGGCGAAGCCTGCGGTCCCCTTCGGCGGAAAGTACCGCATCATCGACTTTCCGCTCAGTAACTGCGTAAACTCCGATATCGACACGGTTGGCGTTCTGACGCAGTACCGGCCTCTTGCGCTGAACGCGTACCTCGGCACCGGTCAGCACTGGGACCTCGACCGCACCAACGGCGGCGTTTTCGTGCTTCCGCCCTACATGACGGAGCATGACGGACGGTGGTATTCCGGCACGGCGAATGCGATCTGGCAGAACCGTTCCTTTGTCGATCAGTACGATCCCGATTACGTGCTGATCCTTTCGGGCGACCACATCTATAAGATGGACTACACAAAGATGCTGAAGTTCCACATCGCGAACAGCGCCGCGGCGACGATCGCGGTGCTTCGGGTCCCGATGGAGGAAGCGCATCGCTTCGGCATCATGAATACCGACGAGAAGGGCACGATCGTTTCGTTCGAGGAGAAGCCGAAAGTTCCGAAGAGCAACAACGCTTCGATGGGCATCTATATCTTCAACTGGAAGCTTCTGCGCGATTACATGGAGCGCGACGACGCGGATCCGCAAAGCGACAACGACTTCGGCAAGAACATCATCCCGGCTATGCTGAACGCGGGCGAGAAGATGGTCGCGTATCCGTTCGAGGGCTATTGGAAGGACGTCGGAACGATCCAGAGCCTCTGGGAGGCGAATATGGATCTTCTGGGCGATCCGCCGGTGCTCGAGCTGAACGATCCGAGCTGGCGCATCTATACGCGTAACCCGGTCATGCCGCCGCACTTTACCGACGCGAAGGCGAACGTGAAGAACAGCCTTGTGGCCGAGGGCTGCGTGGTGCGCGGAAACGTGCGGCACACCGTACTGTTCTGCGGCGCAAAGGTCGAAGCGGGCGCGGAGATCTCCGACACGGTCGTGTTCCCGAACGCCGATATCGGTGAGAATTGCTTTGTCGGCAAGTCGATCATCGGCGAAAACGCGGTCATCGGCGAGAATTCCCGGATCGGCGTGCCGCCGAAGGAGAGCGAGGCGGTCGACAACCGGCTCACCGGCGATATCGTGCTGATCGGAAACGACGTCACGATCCCCGCGGGCACGACGATCCCGCGCGGCGCGGTCGTGACCGCCGAAACGATCGGACAGTTTATTCACGGAGGGAAACAAGCATGAATCAGGAAGCATTCGGTCTGATCTTCACGGGTGAAGCGAACCCCTATATGCGCGATCTCGTTCTTTCCCGCGCGGTCGCAGCGGTGCCGTTCGGCGGACGCTATCGCGTCGTCGATTTCGTCCTGTCCAACCTCGTCAACACCGGCATCCGGAACGTCGGTCTCATCGTGCAGAAGAACTACCATTCGATGATGGACCATCTCGGCACCGGCAAGGAATGGGACCTGAACCGCAAGCGCGACGGCCTGTTCCTGCTCCCCCCGTTCTCCACCAAGGACAATACCGGCGTGTATCGCGGAGACATCGACGCGTTCCACTCCATCATGCAGTATGTGCGCCGTTCCAGCCAGAAGTATCTGATCCTCTGCGGCAGCCATACCGTGTTCAACACGACGTTCGACGCGATCCTCAAGCAGCATCAGGAGACCGGCGCGGACATCACCATCATGTACAACGAGGATCCGCGCTTCTTCCCCGAGGAGCAGAACCGAGACCTCAGACTGTTCTTTGACGAAGACGGCATGACGGTGAACGGGCTCGAATGGAACCCGCGCAGCCCGGGCTCCAACTACCGCTCCTGCGAGATCACCGTCATCGACAAGGACCTCTTCGAGGATCTCGTGGAGGAATCCTATTCGCGCGGCTGCGTCGACTTCGTGCGCGAGGTCTTGCTTCCGCGGGTCAAAGAGCTCAAGATCATGGGCTGGCGTTACGACGGCTATGTGGCAAGGATCGACTCGATCAATACCTATTTCATGCACAGCATGGAGCTTCTGAACGCCTCCGACGCGAAGGATCTCTACAACATGCGTCATCCGATCTATACCAAGGTCAAGGACGAGATCGCCACGCAGTACGGCGTCAACGCCGACGTGCACAACGTCATGATGGCGGACGGCTGCTGCATCGACGGCACCGTGGAGAATTCGATCGTGTTCCGCGGCGTCACCGTGGAACGCGGCGCGGTCGTGAAGAATTCGATCCTCATGCAGGGCGTGACCGTACGGTCCGGCGCGCAGCTCGATCATGTCATTCTCGATAAGAACGTAACGGTCAACGCCGGGCGGCAGCTCACCGGTTACGAGGGCATTCCGCTCGTCTTCCGTAAGAACCTGACCGTCTGAGTACGGAGGAAGGAGAATCATCATGAAAATTCTGTTTGCGGCAAGCGAATGCTTCCCCTACATCAAAACCGGCGGCCTCGCCGACGTCGTGGGCTCGCTTCCGAAGGAACTCGTGCGCCAGGGCGCGGAGGCGGCGGTCATCCTGCCGAAATATACGCCGATCGGCGACTACTACATCCTGAAGATGCAGCATGTCTGCCACTTCAACCTGCAGCTCGGAAGCTATTCCGTGTTCTGCGGGATCGACAAGCTCGAACAGGACGGCGTGACGTTCTATTTTGTCGATAATCTCGCCATGTTCGGCGGCGAAAAGATCTACACGGGCGACGAGCAGGAGGGCTTCCGCTTCGCGTACTTCTGCCGCGCCGTGCTGGAATCGTTCAAGTACATGAACTATTATCCGGACGTGATCCACTGCAACGACTGGCAGACGGGTCTCATTCCGGTGCTGCTGAACGATCAGTACCGCGCGCTTCCGGGCTATCGCGACGTGCATACCGTGTTCACGATCCACAACCTGAAATTCCAGGGCATCTTCGACTGGCACCGCATCAACTCCGTGCTCGGGCTCAACGAGGGCTACTTCTCGCCGAACAACCTCGAGTTTTACGGTCTCCTGTCGTTCATGAAGGCCGGCCTCGTGTTTGCAAACCGCATCACGACCGTCAGCCCGACCTATGCGGAGGAGATCCGTACCGGCTACTACGGCGAACGCCTCGACGGTCTTCTTCGCGCAAGGCAAAACGTGCTGTCGGGCATCCTGAACGGAATTGACGTAATATCATTTGATCCGAGCAACGATATGCATATTCCCGTTCATTTTACCGCCGCAGATCCGTCCGGCAAGAAGCTTTGCAAGGCAGCGCTGCAGGAAGAGCTTGGGCTCGATAAACGAGATGTTCCGCTGATCGGTATGGTCACGCGGCTGACGGCGCAGAAAGGCCTCGATCTCGTCACCTGCGTGCTGAACGACATCATGCGTATGGATGTGCAGATGGTCGTGGTCGGCACCGGAGACGCGTACTTCGAGAACGCCTTCCGCGACGCGCAGTACCGCTTCCCCGGCCGCTTCGTCTGCTGCCTCAGGCACGACGAGCAGATCGCGCGGCGCGTCTATGCCGCGAGCGATATCTATCTGATGCCGTCGCAGTTTGAGCCTTGCGGCCTCTCTCAGATGATCGCGATGCGTTATGGCTCCATCCCGCTGGTTCGCGAGACCGGAGGGCTGCGCGACAGCGTCCTGCCGTACAACTGGTACACGGACGACGGCAACGGATTCAGCTTCCACGACTACAATGCGCACGACATGCTGCACGTTCTGGAACACGCCGTCGGCTACTGGTACGACGACAGGGATATGTGGGCGCGTCTCATGAAGCGCGCGATGAAGACCGACTTCTCCTGGGCGGTCTCCGCGCGCAAGTATATGGAGCTTTACAGAAACCTGCTGGGCCTTCCGGACGAGGAGCCGAAGCCCGTCAGAAAACGCGCGCCGCGGACTGCAAAGCCCGCAGAAGAGAAGTCTGCGGAGAAGAAGCCTGCGGCAAGGAAGCCTGTTGCGCGGAAAACAACGGCGAAAAAGCCGGAATAACAGCAAAACAGTATGATCGGAAAGCAGTCGGATGTCGGCTGCTTTCTTCAAACATAAAACAGGGAGGAACCGTATATGGCAGGCGAAAGCAATCCGCCGATCCCGCAGGGATGGCAGCTTGAGGGCTTTCTCGGCAGCGGAAGCTGCGGCAGCGTATATCGGGTTATACGGCAATCGGACGGCGCACATGCCGCGCTGAAGGTCATTCCGATCCCGATGGATGAGAATGAGATCCCGAGGCTTCGCAGCAAGGGATTTGAAGATAATGCGATTTCCCGATTATTGAGCAATCGATTAAGCGAAATATTCGATAAATATGATTTATTGGCAAAGATGAACGGTGAAGCGAACATCGTTTCGATCGTCGATGTTCTGTACATACGTTCTCAGGATGGGTCCGGCTGCACCGTTTCCGTTCTGATGGAGGAGCTGACGCCGTTGTGCGATACGTTGGATTACAGCTTTTCTGAGCAGCGCGCGGTCGCGATCGGCTGCGATCTTCTCAAAGCGCTTGAGGTATATGCACAGTATCGGCTTATACACGGTGCGATTAAGCCGGAAAATGTTCTGGTTTCCGGTTCCGGAGTGTATAAGCTCTCTGATTTCGGCGTTTCAGAGTTTCTCGGGAACAAAGCACTTGAAATCGTCGGTGACGCCTGTGATTTCACGGCGCCGGAGATCTTTCTCGGCAGAGAATATGACGTA
The DNA here is from genome assembly GCA_045114775.1 of Christensenellales bacterium. Taxonomy (GTDB): domain Bacteria; phylum Bacillota; class Clostridia; order Christensenellales; family CAG-138; genus UBA3792. Next base: position 35,301 of record JBGULC010000040.1, read on the forward strand.
CGCGCAGACGTATACTCTGTCGGTCTGCTCCTCTATTGGCTCTGCAACGATTTCCGGATCCCGTTCCTGCCTGCACCGGAAGAGCCTCTGAATGACAAAGACTTTGAGGATGCTGTTGCAAGGCGTATGTCCGGAGGCGTGATCCCGGAACCAAAGTACGGAAGCAAAGCACTGAAGGAGATCATTGCAAAAGCATGCGCCTACGATCCGAAGGACCGTTATGGCAGCGCACCGGCCATGTACAGAGAGCTCAGCCTTCTTGTCATGAATAATAAGGCACAGGTACCGATCGATCCGATCACAATCCCGCAGCAGCCTGGGATGCGACTTTACGCCGAACCGGTCGTCCGGGAACGACGGCCCGTACAGCGTAAAGAGACGATCCCGACAGAGGCGCAGAACGACGGTTCGATCCTGTTGTTTGAGGATGATTTTGCAGAACGCCGCAGAGCCGTGCAGGAGCGTCTTCCGGATAAAACGGTACAGAAAAAGAAGCGTGCAGCCTTCGGTTTCATAGCGGCGATTGCAGGATTGATCCTTGTCGCGCTTGCAAGCGTTGCTGTTGCGATCATCGTGATCACGAACAATAGGGATACTGCACGAAACAGCTCGAAAAGAAGTGAAGCGTCCCGAATACCTACGACTTTAATCAAAACGGATACGCCTACTCCCTCTGCGGCTCCGACAGTGACGACGACTCCCTCATCGATCGTAGTTCATGTAACAGACACGTATACGCCTTCGTCAAAGCCTACCGCTACGGAGCCAACGCCGGCGGTTGAAACGGCGACGCCGACAAATACTCCAAGTCCAACGCCGGAACCGACACCCGAACCGACTTTTGTGCCGGTTCCTGAGACAGACGATGCGCCTTCCGATGCTGATTTTACGTTTGACGGGCAGAAAGCGCAGGACGCGAATTACAAATGCTGCTACATCAATCCGTCATGGAAAGCATATTTCAACGATATAAATGAAGAGCTGATTCCCGATGAAAGCCGTTTGATGCGGAACACAAAGGTCACAATACGGGCATTGTATAAAGGATTTGCATTGGTTGAGATCAAGGACGGACGAGAAGGATGGGTAAACGCATCCTTCCTGTATGCGGCATGGATGCATAACAGTACATTCAACCCCGCTCTTACAGTACAGATCGCGGACGGTCTTGAAACGCCTCTGTCTTATGAGGTTCTGGGAGAGTTTCTGATCAGAACAACGAAATCGAGCTCCGGCAATATCCGCAAAAATCCGTATGTCCCGGAGAAGATGGATCCGCCGCTTCCGGACAACCGCATCATGAGTGTTCCGAAAGGAACACGGTTTACTCTGCTTGCGCAGCGAACGATAGATGGGAAACGGTGGTATTTCTGTATGAAACAAGCCTCAAAAGGACAGGAACCGGTTTATTGCTGGATCAACGAATCCAATTTCAATTAGTTTAGAAAACGTTACAGTGGGGAACGGAGAGATCCGTTCCCTTATTTGTTTCACGTGAAACAAGAGAAGATTCGGCAGCCAAGGATGTTTCACGTGAAACACAGAATGAATTTCGGTTTGAAACAGCAGATAAATTGTAATAACGCTCTTGCAAACGTCGATACGTTACGCTATAATGGGTAGGAAAAGGAGCGTTTATGGGCAAGATCATCTCAATTACAAATCAAAAAGGCGGCGTTGGGAAGACGACGACCGCAATTAACCTGAGTGCATGTGTCGCACAGGAGGGGAAACATGTCCTGCTCGTCGATCTCGATCCGCAGGGAAACAGCACAAGCGGTCTCGGTATTGCAAAGAAAAAGGATATGCCGTGCAGCTATGATGTATTGATCGACGATATACCGGCAGAAGACGCGATCCGGCATACCATGATCGATACATTGGACGTTTTGCCGTCACGTATCGAGCTTGCGGGCGCTGAAGTGGAACTTGTCTCCATGATGGCGCGCGAGCAGCGGCTGAAACAAACGCTTGAACCGATCGCGGACCGTTACGATTATATTTTCATAGACTGTCCCCCGTCGCTCGGATTGTTGACACTGAATGCGCTGACCGCTTCCGATTCATTGCTGGTACCGATCCAGTGCGAATACTATGCGCTGGAGGGACTTTCGCAATTGATGAATACCGTCAAGCTGGTGCGCAGGAATCTGAACGGCAAGCTCGACATACAGGGTGTAGTTCTGACGATGTTCTCATCGCGCTTGAATCTTTGCGTGCAGGTCGTTGAGGAAGTCAAGAAATATTTCCGTGAGAAAGTCTATAACACGATTATTCCGCGTTCGGTCCGTATGAGTGAGGCGCCGAGCCACGGGTTGCCGATCACGCTGTACGACGCGCGCAATATCGGCGCAAAGGCGTATGTAAATTTAGCGAAAGAATTCATCGAACGGGAGGGTTAATATATGACAGCAAAGAACAAAGGCCTCGGGCGCGGGCTGGATGCGCTTCTGGACGAGATCGAAACGCCGGAGCAAGATCAATCGGGTAAAATCGAAGTCGATCTCTATGACATTGACACGAATCCGGATCAGCCGCGCAAAACATTCGACCCGGAGAAGCTTGCGGAGCTGGCAGGATCTATCAAGCGGCATGGCGTCGTACAGCCGATCTTAGTGCGTAAAAACGGCGCACGGTATACCATTGTGGCCGGCGAACGCCGTTACCGTGCAGCGCGGCAGGCAGGACTTATGACGGTCCCGGTCGTTGTGACAAACGTCGATGAAGACGCGCTTATGGAGATCTCGCTCGTTGAGAATATCCAGCGCGAAAACCTGAACCCGATCGAAGAAGCCGCGGCGATCCGTTTACTGATGCAGCAGCACGATCTGACACAGGAAGAGGTATCCGAACGCGTCGGCAAGAGCCGTCCCGCGATCGCGAACGCGCTGCGACTGCTGACGCTGGCGAAGTCGGTGCAAAAGCTCGTGAAGGACGGTCGTCTTTCCGCAGGCCACGGCAAAATGCTCGCAGGCGTCGGCGATCCGCGTCTGCAGATGGAACTTGCGGAAAAGTGTGTGGAAGGAGACTGGTCGGTGCGCAGGCTTGAAGACGAGCTGCGGTTTGCCGAGATGCCGAAGCGCAAACACAAAGAAAAGCAGGAGCAGACGCCGGAATTCCGCAACGCCATGCACCGGATGCGCGCCGAGCTCGGGACCAAGGTTTCGGTGCAGGGCAGCGAGGACAAGGGCAAGCTGGTCATTCACTATTATTCGCGTGAGGACCTTGATCGGATATACCGTGTGATCGTAGGAAACGAATAATTGAGTATTTTATATTATAAGGAGCGGGAAACCGTTCCTTTTTTGTGCTGTGTATACGGATATCGATCTTTCCCTGTCGGCGCTCTTTCAGAAAAAGACAATGGTTGCAACGGGGTGTTCAGGCTGCATTCTCTGAATCTGCTGCATTCTCTGAATCTATGGAAGTCTCTTGCATTCACAGTACAGAAAACGCATCGGAAGTGTGTGTTTCGGCATGTTCCGTATTCCCTGCATAATAACGCGGCTGTATTTGCCTGGCCTGTGCGCGGGAATGCGTCAAAAAAGCGTGTCCGGAGATTATTATCTCACGATCGCGGGCAAGGTTTCCTGCGGAAGCGTCGCTAAAACATGAGGACAGGTTACATCCATGCGATGTACGGTCAACAGAAAAAAACATGTACAATTGCGGAAAGATAAATGTACAGACAAATACCGATGAAAGATTGAAATGTATAGACAATTTCGGCAGTTGTCGGGTGTTATGCCGGATTTCCCGTTACGGATCCGGTTGAAAAAAACTGAAAATTTAAGCGAACAAATTGTTCAAAACGCCCCCATTTTCCATGTACAGTAAAATATACTTTATGAATAAATTGGCAGTACCACAATATCTTGTGTTTAAAGCCGGTAATAATGCATATTTTCCGAAATATAACGCTTTATTCACATAAAAAACCCTTGCAATTCCAAGCTGGATAACCTATAATAGCATAGGATTATATCATACCCATGCTATGGGCTAAATTATGCCGTCCCGGCGAAAGCCGGGTAAAAAACTGAGAGTTATTCTTATAATACTTTCGCGAAAAACAGACACGGAGGAATTGGAGAAATGTCTAAGATGCACAAGATCCTGTTCGGCAGACGCACATGGGCGATCATCGTTTCGATCGTCATGGTATTGCAGCTGCTCCCGATCGCAACCATCGCTGACGTCACAATGAGCGACACGATCGATGTAGAATCGACCGAGCCCGCTCGTAATGTGGACGTTCACGGCGAGGATACGGTTTCCTATACGCCGGGCGGAAGCGACGGCAGGTTTGATCCGGGTGAGCTCCCGGGAAGACCGGATGAATCCACAGAGCCGGAAAATCCGGAGAACCCGGAAGAGCCGGTCGAGCCGGAAAACCCGGAGAACCCGGAAGAGCCGGTCGAGCCGGAAAATCCGGAGAACCCGGAAAACCCGGAAGAGCCGGAAAACCCGGAAGAGCCGGTTGAGCCGGAAAACCCGGAGAACCCGGAAGAGCCGGAAGAACCGGAAAACCCGGAGAACCCGGAAAATCCGGAAAACCCGGACAACAACGAGGATCCGAATGCAGCGCCCGACCATCCGTCGGCAGACCTCTATATACCCGTTATCTTTTCGGACAGGGACGGAAATGTTCTTGCCCGTAAGCTCGTTTTGGCAGGAACGGCAATCGGCGAGCTTCCCGAGGCGCCCGAAGTCGAGGGTCATGCGTTTATCGGTTGGTATACCGACGACGGCATGCACGTCTATTCGACGACGATCGTCAACGGCATGTTGCGGATCAAAGCCTACTATGAAGGCGACGAGCTTCCGGCGAATGAGCCCGAAGACGGCGATGCGGAACCGCAGGCGGCGTATCCGGGCGATTACTACCTCGCCGGCAGCATCAACGGCTGGGCGACCAACGACGCGAGCTATAAACTCTACGATAACCCGTCTACCCCGGGCGAGTACATGATCTCGCCGGTATACTTCACCGCAGGCGATGAATTCAAGATCACCGACGGCAGCAACTGGTATCCTGCGGGCAACTACTATATCAACGAGACGGGCAAGTACAGCGTCTACTTCACGCCGAGCACGGAGCACGTCTTCGCGGATAAGGTCAGCGCTGCGTGGACCGTCACGTTCATGAACGGCGACACGACCGTCGAGACGAGACTCGTCGCCGACGGCGAGGCGGTCGGCACGCTTCCCGCGGATCCCGAAGGACCCGAAGGCAGCGTCTTCGACAAGTGGGTTTCCGGCGGCGAAGAAGTGACCGCGGAAACGCTCGTCACGGACAACATGACGGTCGAGGCGCAGTACCTCGAAACCTGGAAGGTCACGTTCTATAACCGCGACGCGGAAGTGCATACCACGATCTACGTCGTAAAGGGCGAGGCCATCGGCGATCAGCTCCCGGCAACGATCGCGCGTGAAGACTATATTGCATACTGGGCGGTCGGTGAGATCATTTCCGGCGGTCAGGGCCAGGAGATCAGCGTGACCGGTCCCCGCATCGACGCATCTTACATCCCCACGGCCGATACGACCGTCGTTCCGGACTACGAGAAGATCACCTACACCATCACCTTCTATACGGATGATACAAAGAGCACAGTTTATGACACCAGGACGGTCACGGCGGACACCAGCTACTGCCTGAACGACATTCCCGCAGTTCCTGCCGTACAGGGCAGCCTCGGCAAGTGGGTCTATGCAGGCGGCGATTTCTCCAACCGTACCTCTGCGAAGGAGAATGCAGTCGACGGCAATCTGGACGTCTGGCCCGTATACGAGAAGAACGTCTTCACCGTTGTCTTCATGGTGGAAGGCAGCAGCTACAAGACCGAGCAGTATAATAAGAACGATGAACTTGTCCTCCCCGCGGATCCCGTGGTCGAAGGCAAGGAATTTGTGCAATGGACATACAACGGTCAACCGATCAGCGCAGGCACCCCGGTTACCTCCGATATGGAGATCATTGCGGAGTTTGAGGACGAATACTACGTCCGCTTCGTCATTCTTGACGACGACGGCGTAACGGTCATCGAAACCCTGTCGCAGTACTTCCGTACCGAAGGCGAAGCCATCGGCACCATGCCGCAGGATCCGTTCATCGAGGGCAAGATCTTCGAGAAGTGGATCGATCAGGACACCGGCGAAGAAGTTACCGCGGATACGGTCGTCAACGGCAACATCACCGCCGTTGCGCAGTTCCGTACCGTCGATGTTTATAACATCACGGTGGAATACTACTATATCGGCAGTTCCGGTGAAGTCATCTTCAGCACCGAACTTCTGCAGGTAGAACACAGCGAGCTGCCGTATACGATCACGGCGCCCTCCACGACGAAGACGGATCCCAACGAGGTCTCCGGCGCGCCGGTCTACTATCCGGAAACGCCGACGGTTGAAGTCAAAGAATCCGATTTCGATACGGACAAGCATTGCCTGGTCCGGGTCAAGTACGTTCCGTACACGGCGGTCTATGACTTTGTGTACATGCTGAAAGATCTCACCGGCAACGGTTATACCGAGATCGACAGACAGAGCAACGTACAGGGCGTTCTGAACAGCTACGTCACCCCGACGGTCAAGACCTTTGACTTTGCGGTGCTTGAGCTTGCCGAAGGCGCGACCATCACCTCTACCGGTATGAATGGTCAGCCGAAGCAGGAGCTGAAAGTCTACTATACCCGCAAGAACTTCCAGCTGACCTACGAAACCAACGGCGGTTCCTACGTCGGCGGCGTCACCGTGCCTTACGGCACCGAGCAGGCGGTCACCGAAACCGTCCCGACCCGCGACGGCTACACCTTCGACGGCTGGTATCTGGATGAGGAACTGACGCAGGCGGCGGGCAGCACGGTCACCGTCAACGACAACACCACGCTCTATGCAAAGTGGACCGGCAACAATGTTAACTTGACGGTTGTCTTCATGTTCGAGAAGTACAACGACGCCGGAACGGAATCCTCCTTTGTATACGATAACTCTGATACATATACTGGTCCTGTCGGCATGACCGTATACGGAAACAACAGCGGCATCGATGACAAGACCAGAACCGGCTGGGAAAAGGACGACGAACGTAACGCGGCTTCCAGCGTTACGATCGCGGCTGATGGTTCTTCCGTACTGTATGTGTACTATAAACTGGTAGAGTATACGTTCCAGTTCTGCCCGGGTTCTTACGGTAACTATGGTAATGTCACTGCCACATTGAACGGCGATACAAAGACCGGTACTAATATATTTACATATACAATGACCGTCAAACTCGGTCAGAGTATCGGAACGACTTGGCCGACCAGTGTAACGAATGCGTCCTTTAATTATTATGGTACCACATATCGTCCTACGTTCCAGGGATGGAAGCATACGGATGGTACGGTATATGTTACAAAGAGAACCATTGTTACTGCCGACATGCTGCCGGCAAGCGGTACAACAATAACATATACAGCTTCTTGGCTTTTCAATTCAGAGACGTATACCGTCAATTACTGGCTGCAGAACGCGGATGATGACGGATATACAAAGTCTGCTGAATACAGCCAGACGATTACTTCCAGCCAGGGCGGTATTAACCTCGGCGCTAAAGACATCACGGGTTATACCTATAACAGTGCAAAGGACGATCATGTCTATACCGGATACGGTAATAATAGATACATTATAGAGTACAATTTCTATTATGACCGCGATACGTTCAAGATCGACTATTACTACGGCAGCAATCTGCTTGACACGATCGAGAACGTTAAGTTCGACGCGAACATCAACAAATCCCCGTACATCTGGACGCCCACCGCGGCGCAGTGCAGCGTGGACAGCGACTATACGTTCGCGGGATGGTATTCCGATTCCGGTCTGACCACGGAGTATACCTTCTCCACGATGCCGGCGTCCAACCTCGTGCTCTACGCCAAGTGGACGGCGCCGAGTTTCACGGTCAGCTTTGTAGACGGTGAAGCCACTTCGACGAAACTGTTTGATGATCAGTCGGTCGAAAAGTACAAGAAGGCGACGAACCCCGGCACACCCACCAAGGCGGGCTACGTCTTCGACGGTTGGTACACCACGGCGGACGGCAATGATCTGTTTGACTTCGGCATGCAGATCACGGCGAATACCACGGTCTATGCGCACTGGACCCGCGCGACGCTGAGCTACGTCGTCCACTATGTGGATGAAAACAACAATGCGGTTGCGCCGGACAAGGAAGTCTCCAACCCGAACTTCACGGTCGGTCAGAGCATCACGGAATCCGCGATCGCAGTCGCGGGCTATCGTCCGACGACCAACACGGAGACGATCGAGCTTGCGGTTGAAGGCAACGAGATCACCTTCGTTTACGTGGAGAAAGGTGAATATACCAGCTATACGGTCAAGTATATTCTGGATCCGGCAGAATACCCCGGTGAAGAGATTGAGGTTGCCGCCGCAAAGACGGTTGAGAACGTTCCCGGCGACACGGCTTCCGTCATCGAGCTTGCAAAGGCGGTCGATTATACGGCGCTCTATGCGGCGCATCCCGAACTCCAGGGCATCGAGTTCTTCCCGGATGCGTCCGAAAAGACCTTTGTTCTGACGGCGATCGAAGCGAACAACGTCTATACGTTCATTTATTCGAGCTACAAGAACGCGATTGTCACGGTCAACTTCGTCGACATGGACGGCACTCCGATCGTGACTGCGGATGTGCAGCACCTGAAGGTCGGCAAGACCTTTACTTTGGCGCGCACGCCGATCGCCGGCTGGGAGCTCAACAAGGCGGTCGAAGGCACCGCGTACAGCGGCACGGAGGCAGGTTCTTCCTATAAGATTACGGAAGCGAACGCGACGGACGGACTGACCTTTACCCTCTATTATCAGAAGAAGGTCACCATCACCGCCGTCAGCGCCAGCAAGCCGTACGATGGCACCACGCTGACGATGCCCGCGGCTCTCGCGGACCAGGTCATCGTGGACGGTCTGAAGGAAGGCGATTCGCTGACCGGTATCGAGTTCACTTATGCGAACAACGATTCGACCGATCCCATGGGTCGCCTGAACACGGGCGTCGCGACGGTCACGCCGAAGAACGCAACGATTACCCCGGCGCATCAAAACGCGAACTATTATACGATTCGCTACATCAACGGTACGCTCGAAGTCACCGCGATCAACGTTACGATCCGTATTGAGCCCGACCGTTGGACGAACGCGCCGTATACCGGCGAACAGTATCTGACCGGCTTCACCAACCCGGGCAAGATGTCTTGGGACAAGTACATCATGATCAGCCATGCGGGCTATGCCACCGAATATCTCGATGATATTGTCGAGATGGTTAAGGGCTTGAGCAATGTTCATTCGGGCGCTGCAGCAGGTCTGGGATATTATGTAGAAGACGAAAAGGACGTCGGCGACTATACCTACACGCTGGATCTGACGTCTGCGCAGATGCCGAATGGCAGCGGCAACTACAGCGTCAGCTTGTACGTCCGTCCCGGCCGCTTGCAGATCGTCCCGAAAGAGCTGACGGTCACCACGGGCAGCGACAGCAAGGCATACGACGGCACGCCGCTGACGAAGGACGATGCGACGCTTTACGGTCTCGTTGCGGCGGATGAAGGCGTTGTCACCGTCACCGCAACCGGCAGTCAGACCGAGGTCGGCAACAGCGAGAATACCTACTTGATCGACTGGGGCACGGTCAACTCGAACAACTATACTATAAAGGAAGAACTCGGTACCCTGACGGTCACCGCGGCGACACTTACCGTCACGGTCAAGCCCATCGAAAAGGTGTACGACGGCAGCGAGCAGGAAGGTCGTTCGTTCGTTGCTACCATCACCGGTACCGGTGAAACGATCGAGACCGACGATTACAAGATTGAAGGTCTCGGTAAGGGCGACATCCTGACGATCACCTATACCCCGTCTCACGGCACGGACGTAGATACCTATGAGAACGGTGCATTCGGCACGACGTTCACCATTGTGAATGCCGAGAATGAGGACGTTAAGGAATTCTATAAAGAAACGACCTTCAACCCTGGCTCCCTGACGATCACCAAGGCGACCATGACGGTCACGGCGGTCGATTATGAGGGCGTCTATGACGGCAACGCGCACCAGGGCGGCGCAACCCCGAGCGTGACCGAGGGCACGACGATCCAGTACAGCACCGATAACGGCGCGACCTGGAGCACCACGGCACCGAGCATCAAGCACGTTGCGGAAAGCACGGTCACCTACATGGTAAAGGCGACCAATCCGAACTATGAGGACGCCACGGACGAAGGCACTCTGAAGGTAACGCCTGCGACGCTGACGATCGTAACGGAAAGCGGCGAGAAGGAATACGACGGCGAAGCGCTGACGA
>JBGULC010000041.1:0-2141 GCA_045114775.1 Christensenellales bacterium
CACCAACAACGGCTGCCTCTATCGCTGCAAGGCCTCCAACAGCTACGGCTCCGTAAGAACGACCGCCGCAAAGCTGACCGTAAAGGGCGTTCTTTCGATCACAAAGCAGCCCGCGGCACAGAAGGGCGCGGTCGGCACGACCGTTTCGTTCAAGGTCGAAGCAAGCGGCAGTAATCTTACTTACCAGTGGCAGTACAGCAAAGATAAGGGCAGCACATGGTCGAACTGCTCTTCGACCGGATACAACAAGGCGACGTTCTCGTTCACTACCAGCCGTGCCATGGACCAGAGAATGTTCCGCTGTATCGTCACCTCCAACGGTGCAAGCATCACGTCCGATGCTGCAAAGCTGACCGTTCCGCAGTATTTTGCGATCGTGGTCGGCGAAAGCGATTATGAAGGATATGATGATCAAGGTTATCCTCGTGCGCGTGAGGCATGCAAGAACGATATGAATGCATTTGCGGGTATGATCAGCGGTCTTCGCGCAAAGTACAGCGTGAAGAAACTGTCCAATGCAGGTAAGAGCGAAATCCTCAGCGCGATCAAATCCTACGCAAGGATTTCGAAGTCTTACGACATTCTCGTGTTCTTCTATTCCGGACACGGCGCTGATGCGATAGGAAGCGATAGCTTTGTTGAAGAATACCAAGGCGCAATCTCCACGGTCACGGAGGAGTATCTTACCATGCGGGAGCTGGCGGAAGCTCTGAGCGCCTTCAAAGGCAAGGTATTCGTTATGATGAACAGCTGCCACAGCGGCGCAGCGATCAACACAAGATCTCTTAAGGGAGCCGCTGAGGAGGATCCCGAGAAACTCAAGACGTTCAATGCGTCCGTGATCGATGCCTTCAAGGGATATACGTTTGAGGACGAATCCGGAACCGACGAGGACGGCTTCCCCACCAGAATGGGAAATATGCGTACAAATAAATTCACGGTCTTGACCGCGGCAAGATACGATCAGACCGCTTCTACGGCGACTGACGGATATACAAAGTTCGGAGCTTTTACCTACGCACTGCTTCGCGGCCTCGGATGCACGAACGAGAACGGTACTTTCAATACGACCGGCATGTATAACGGCAAGGGAATGCCCGCGGACACCGACAATAACTCGCGCATTACGCTCATAGAGCTGTACACCTATATCACGGATCTGCTGAGCGATAACCGCTTCTCACAAAGCACGCAATACTACGGAAACGAAAACGAAGTCCTTTTCAGAAGATAACGGACAAATAACCGATCAGGCCGGGAGACCATACGTCTCCCGGTTTTTTCGATCTGTCACGGGTATAATTATTAACGAAATTACACTTATCCAAACGATACAACAACAAAAACGGGTTGACGAAAGAAATCGAAAACTGTATAATTAAAAATACGAAAGGCAAACGATATCAAAAAACCTTTTGTGAATTGGCGGGCTTTTATGCGGCGCCCGTAAGACTTTACGGACCGGAGCCGCACCGGTCAGAGGGGAGATCATCATGATAAAGAAGATTCTGGCACTGTGTCTCGCAATCTGCATGAGCATCGCGCTGCTGCCTGCAGCGGCAGTGGCGGAACCGGATACCGTTTTCGTCAAGCAGACGACCTATACGACGCCGTCGATCACGACACAGCCGAAGAGCAAGACGGTCGCGCTCGGCGAGACCGTGACCTTCAAAGTCGCCGCAAGCGGCGCAAAAGCCTATCAATGGGAGTACAGCAAGGACAACGGCGCATCCTGGACGACATGGTCCGGCAAGACGAGCGCTTCGCTTTCCGTAAAGGCCAGTAAGACCAATAACGGCTGTCTCTATCGCTGCGTTGTGAAGAACGGTCTTAGCAGCGTTACTTCCTCCAAAGCGCGTCTGACCGTCTCCAACGTGAAGCCGATGATCCTTACGAATCCGACTAATAAGAGTACGAATCTCGGTAATGAGGTGACCTTCCGCGCCTATGCGGGCGGCAAGAACGTCAGCTATCAGTGGGAATACAGCAAGGACGGCGGCTCTTCCTGGAAGACCTGGTCCGGTAAAACGGAAAAGAATCTCGTCGTAAAGGCAAGCAGCACCAACAACGGCTGCCTCTATCGCTGCAAGGCCTCCAACAGCTACGGCTCCGTAAGAACGACCGCCGCAAAGCTGACCGTA
>JBGULC010000042.1:0-156578 GCA_045114775.1 Christensenellales bacterium
GGGCGAAGTACTGAACGTCGCAACTGCGACGGGCGACAGCCCCGATCCGGACGATCCTGACGTACCGGTCGATCCGGGCGAAGATCCGGAACCGACGGAAGATCCGAATCCGAGCATGAAGCTCGAGAAGGTAACGATCAGCACGCCGGCGGATGAGAAGTACGTCATCGACGAACAGATCACTTATAAGGTAACTGTGACGAACGATGGCAATGTCACGCTGACGAACGTCAAGATCACCGACCCGCTGACGGGCGACGAATGGACGATCGCGTCCCTCGCACCGAATGAGAGCAAGGAGTTCACGACGACGGCATACACCGTCACGGCGGACGATGTGGTTGCGGGCAGTGTTACGAACAAGGCGACTGCAACGGCGACCGATCCGGACGGCAAGACCGTCACGGCGGAGGCCGAGGTCACTGATGAGACCAAGAAGCGCGACGGCAACGATGTCATTCCTGAACCCGATCCCGATGATCCGGACGAAGAGATGGATGTCGAAGGAAAGAGCATCACGGTCGTCTACGACGGCAAGGCGCATACCCTGACCGCAAAGGCAACTGTGGATGGCTCGACCGTCTGGTACAGCACCGACGGTGGCGCAACGTGGACCACCACGCCGCCGAGCCGCACGGCAGTCGGCACCACGACGTTCTCGATCAAGGCGACCCACCCGGCATACAACGACGTTGTGAAGGATGGCTATTCGCTGACAGTCCTGCCGAAGGATCTGACGATCACCATCGACGATGCATCGAAGGTCTACGGCACCGAAGATCCGGAATTCACCTACACGGCAGAAGGCCTTGTGGACGGTGAAGAGATTCCGGCAGACCTGATCACGCTCTGGCGTGAAGAGGGCGAGGACATCGGTACATACCCGATCCACGGCAAGATGGGCACGAAGTCCTTCCTGATGAACATGTTCAACGGAACGATCACGGGTGTACGCAGCATCATTGCGACAGTGAATGCAAAGACGACGTTCGATGTGAACAACTATAACATCACGTTCAATGAGGGCACCCTCACGATCACGCCTGCGAAAGTCATCGTCACGGCAAACGACGCGACGAAGGTGCAGGGTGAGGCGGATCCGGAGTTCACTGCAACGGTCGAAGGTCTGGCAAACGGCGACGACGAGAGTGTCATCACCTACACGCTGAGCCGTGAAGAAGGCGAGGAGCCGGGCGAATACGTCATCACGCCGAGCGGCGAGACGACGCAGGGTAACTACGAAGTCGAATTCGTAACCGGCACGCTGACCATCACGTCGCAGAAGATGCCGTCGGCAGACGACAACGACTTTACGCTGCTGTGGGTATCCGATCTCCTGCTGAAGGGCGAAGGCGCATATGATGATGCGTTCAAGGCAATTGCCGAGTACGCGAAGACCGCGAAGATCGACGCAATGGTCGATTCCGGTAACATCGTCGACGCTTACGACAACGAAGCGGCATGGACCTCCGCAAAGGAGATTGCAGGCGGTCTTGCGAAGTTCTTCAGCGTCGCAGGCGCGAAGGATGTCGACGGCGACGCGATGAACTACGAGGCATACCTCGCAGCGAATCTGAACGGCCGCGTAACGGCGTTCGAGGACGGCTCTGTCTGGTACGCGAAGCCCGGCAAGCAGCCGGTTCTGATGGTCGGTATCGGCTACCAGAAGATCGCGGAGACCGATGAAGAGAAGGAACGCGAAGAGAAGTGGCTGGCCTTCGTCAACGAAGCAATCGCCGCGCACGAGGATGATCTCGTAATCCTGGTTGTCAACGACTACATCGACGAGACCGGCGCACTGACGGCGTTCGGCAAGCTGATCGAGGAGAAGGTCGTCGAAGGCAATGAGAACGTACGTCTGGTCCTCTGCGGCAACGCAAACGGCGCTGCAATGCTTGAGAAGACTTACGGCGAACGCAAGGTCGCGGCAGTCATGTTCAACTACGCAGCGAACGAAGAGAACGGCCTCGGCTTCATCAGAGTCATCAAGATCAACGTGAAGGAGAAGACGATCACTGTCGAGACGTACAACGCGATCACCGACGCAACTGCGTACGACGAAGCGAATCCCGACAAGGACAACTTCATCATCGAAGGTCTGTTCGACGAAGAATAACCGAAATACGAAAGATGCCTCCCGAAAAGGGAGGCATCTTTTTATTCGTTGAAAAAACCCTTGCCAGATAGGCAAGGGATCTTGATTTATTTCTTTTCTTGTGCGACCTTCCAGGCTTTGATCTGTTCGAGCCGCTCCTTGAACCGGTTTTCGAGTCCCTGTTCGGTCGGCTCATAGTAGACGCGTCCGAGCAGCGAATCGGGCAGACAGCGCATATCGGTGAGCTTTTCGACGGTATCGTGGGCGTACTGATACCCCTTGCCGTAGCCGAGGTCCTTCATGAGCCGCGTCGGCGCATTGCGGATGTGCATCGGAACCGGCTCCGCAAGCTGCGTGATCGCGTCGCGTTTGGCGTTTTCGTAAGCCATGTACAGCGCGTTCGATTTCGGCGCGAGCGAGAGGTAAATAACCGCCTGCGTCAGGTGTACGGCGCATTCCGGCATGCCGATGAGATGACAAGCCTGAAACGCAGCGACCGCGAGCTCCAGCGCACGAGGATCGGCAAGACCGACGTCCTCACTCGCAAAACGCGTCACGCGCCGCGCGATATAGATGGGGTCCTCGCCCGCCTCCAGCATCCGCGCAAGCCAGTAAACCGCCGCGTCCGGGTCGGAATTGCGCATGGACTTGTGCAGCGCGGAGATCAGATTATAGTGCTCCTCCCCCGTCTTGTCGTATAGCAGCGATTTTTTGGACGTACATTGCTCCACCGTGTCGACGGTCACCTTTGTTACGCCGCCGTCGTATTCGCCGTTCAGCACCGCCATTTCGAGCGTGGATAGTGCGGTCCGCGCGTCGCCGTTTGCGAATACCGCGATCATTTTCAGCACGTCGTCGGAGATCTCGACCTTTTGACTCCCGAATCCCTTTTTACTATCAATCGCACGTCGCAGAAGCGTAAAGAGATCGTCCTCCGAAAGCGCTTTCAGCACAAAGACCTTGCAGCGGGAAAGAAGCGCGCCGTTGACCTCAAACGACGGGTTTTCGGTGGTCGCGCCGATCAGAATGATGCTGCCCTTTTCCACAAACGGCAGAAACGCGTCCTGCTGCGCCTTATTGAAGCGGTGGATCTCGTCCACGAATACGATCGTCTTCTCGCCGAACATCCGGTTTTCGTCCGCCTGCTGCATGACGGTGCGGATCTCCTTGATGCCGCTGGTGACCGCGGAGAAGTTGATGAATTTCGCCTTCGTCTGGTTGGCGATTACGTGCGCGAGCGTCGTTTTGCCGACGCCGGGCGGGCCCCAGAAGATCATGGAGGAAACCGCGTCCTGTTCGATGATGCGGCGAAGGATACGGCCCGGGCCCAATAGATGCACCTGCCCCACGATCTCGTCGATCGTTTCGGGGCGTAAACGTGCCGCAAGCGGCTCTCTGAGCGCAGCGTTCAAAAGCGTCTGCCCGTCCTTCATCTGTTTGTCCTCCTGTTGATCCGGTCTTTCGTATTATAGCAAAAAAAGGACGAGATTTCAAGAAGTTCGAGGTATGGCAAAAAGCATGCTTGCAATTTTGCGAAGATATGGTACAATAGCCGTCAGAATATGACGCGAAAATATATGCGGCAGTACAGAAAGGGACAAATATGAGGAACAAAAGCTTGAAGCTGCTTGCCTTTGCGACGGTGATCATTCTGCTGTTCGGGCTTTCCGGATGCAAGGCGAAGGAAACGCCGCAGCAGACGACGGAGCTGACGGCAGCGCCGACCGACGCGCCGGAAGAGGTCTATGAGGAGGTTTTTGCGTCCTGGAGCGACGAAGCACCGGCGCTGGATACGCTGATCGAATACGTCGAGGCAGTTACCGACGAGAGCTCGCCGGAGTTTATTCCCGTGGACAGGCGGATCGCAGTCTTCGATATGGACGGCACGATCTATGCGGAGCTGTTTCCAACCTACCTTGAATACTACATGCTCGCCTGGCGCATACTGGCCGATCCGACCTTTGAACCCGACGAGGAGCTGATCGCGGTCGCGGAAGAGATCCGCGCGGGCGGACCCACGCACACCTATGCAAGCGATATGGCTTTGAAACACGCCAACGCTGCGGCACGCGCATATGCGGGTATGACCGTAACCGAGTTTGCCAACTACGTTACCACGATCCTTGTTCGTGACGCGGACGGTTTTGAGGGCATGACCTACGGACAGGCGTTTTATCGTCCCATCGTTGAGGTGATCGACTACCTCATGGAGAACGACTTCAGCGTCTACGTCGTCAGCGGCAGCGACCGCTATATCTGCCGGGCTCTGTTTGAGGGCATGGTCGATATCCCGTCGGAGAATTTCATCGGTATGGACGTTGCGCTTGAGGCGAGCGGTCAGGGCGATACGGATGCGCTCGACTATACCTTCCAGCCAACGGACGAGCTTGTACGCACCGACCGGCTGCAGGTGAAGAACCTGAAAACGAACAAGGTCACGGCGATCATGCGCGAGATCGGCAAGCAGCCGGTGCTCTCCTTCGGCAATACGAGCGGCGATACGGCCATGCATCTTTACACGATCAGCAACAATCCGTACAAGAGTCTTGCGTTCATGCTGATCGCAGACGACGATGTCCGTGATTACGGGCATCCCGAAAAGGCGGACGGCCTTCGTGAAAAGTGGGAGGGTCTTGGATTCAACGTCATTTCCATGGCGAACGATTTCAAAACGATCTACGGAGAAAAGGTCCGAAAGACCGGCACATTCCGCTGGACAGAGGAGCTCAGCGGCAGATAAGAGCGTAATCAAAAAGGCGCTGTTCCAAAAGGGACAGCGCCTTGTGCTTTGTGTCGGACCGCTCAGCCGATCACGGTGGTGTAAGTCGTGGTCTCGGTCACGCCGCCCATCTTCCAGAAGCAGAGCTCCGGATTCGCGGTGCGGGCGATCGCAAAGTAGTTCTTCGTCGTGTTGAACCCGAGGTGCGGGAGCTTCGTGCTTGCCGCGTTGGTGGCGTCAACGGTTCCTTCTACAATCGCGAGCGTCCAGCGAGTATAGCTTGCGGCAGTGGTCTTGTAGCTGTACAGATAGCCGCCTTTGCTCGCAAGGTAGGTGCCGGTCGTGACATTCTTTACGGTGAACTTCTCACCTGCCGCTGCGATCGTGAAGACGTAGTCGCTGCTTACATTCGTCAGCGTCTCGCCGTCCAGCACCATGCCGGTCGCGGAGAACGCGACAGCGCCGCCTGCCGATGCGGACTCAAGCTTCTTGTTGCCCGCAACGCCCTTCAGGACGGTCATGGCGTCGGTCTTGCCGAATGTAATGACGTAGCTGCCTTCCCATGCATCGGGCGCTTCGGTGACCAGCTCAAAGGCCGCCGCTTCGGTCTCGGTGTGCGAGAACAGCGCTTTCAAAGTGATGTCCGCAGTTGCGCTGTAGCTTCCGGTGAGCACCGTGGGCAGCGTTGCGACGTTGTTGTAATCCTCCGTGACCCAGCCGAGGAAGGTGTAGCCTGCGGGTGCGGTGACGGTGGGCAGCGTAATGGACGCGCCTGCCTGGCAGTTCATGGCTGCGGGCGCCGTGACGCCTGCGGGCACGGAGAAGGTCACCGTGTAGCCGAGCGCCGCGGTGTAGCTATCGACGAAGCTGTAGCCGCAAACGGTGCAGGTGTGCGTCGTGTAGCCCTGTTCGGTCTGCGTCGGGGCGGTCACAACGTCGGTGTAGGTGCAGTTTTCGGTGACGACGTCGCCGCACTCTGCGCAGGTGTGGCTGTGCGTGCCGTCGTTGTTCGAGGTCCAATCGCCGTAGGTATGCGTATGCGGCGCAACCGGGTTGCTGTTATAGTAGGTAATGCCCTCGACCTCTTCCTTCCAGACCTGCGTCTTGTTGGTCGTGTAGCCGGTGTTGACTACGAAGTAGCTGTTGGAGCCCTTGACGAGGTAGGTGTATTGCGTGCTCGCAACATTGCTGATCTTCATGCAGATGTTGTAGAGGTCGTATTCGATGTTCCAGTCGGAATACTCGGACTGATACGACTGCATATTGTGCAGATACGTGCTCTGCGTGCCGATCCAGTAGCCGGTGCCGTCGTTCTTGATCGTGTAGTAGTTGCCGTTCTTCGCAATGGCGAACACGTAATCCGAACCGACGTTGCGCAGGACCTCGCCGTCCAGCGTGATGCCGGAGTTTGCGTATGTGATGGACTGACCTGCGGAGGTGGTCTCGATGCGCTGATCCTTGCTCGCGGTCTTCAGCACATACATGCCCGTATCCTTGGCGTAGGTGATGACGTAGTTGCCGGACCAGTCGGAGAGGTTGTCGTTGACCAGCCGGTAGATCAGCTCGCCGGTGCCCTCCGTGCGGGTGAACAGCGCGTACAGCGTGGCGTTCGCGGTCACGGTGTATTCCGCGCCGGGCGCGTAGAATTCGGGTTCCGCGGTGGTCTCGGCGATCTCTGCCGTCGTCCAGCCGATGAAGGTCCAATCGCTCGGAACGTTGCTGACGGAGGTCGGCAGGTTGATGACGTCGTAGATCTGCGCGGAGACGCTGCCTTCGGAAGAACCGATGGAGCGGTAGTTCACGGTGTAGGTGGGCTTCGGCGCGAAGATAATCCTGATCGTGCAGTCGGTCGTCGGCGCGACGTTGATGATGTTGCCGTTGATCGTTGCCGTCGCGGTGCCGCTTACGACCTCATAGCCGGAGACGTAGTAGCCGGCTGCGGGCGTTGCGGTGATCTTGGTGCCGGAAACCGTGACCGTGCCCCATGCGGTGTTGTTGGAGACTGCGGTGACGGTGAAGTTCACGTCCTTGGTGTATGCCTTGATGCGGTAGTCGCCGTTGTCCGGGCAGTCAGTCCAGGAACCGTTCGGCTCCTTATAGTAGGAGGTGTTGCCGTGGTTTGCATGCTCCCACTTTGCCCAGGAGACGACGCTCGTGTCATAGAAGTTCGCGTCATACGGCGTGTGGACGTACTTGCCGGCGTCGTCCGCGACCGGAACGTTCTGCGTGAAGACGACCGAGAAGGTGTCGCCCGCGGCAAGCGCGACCGGGTTATCGAGCTTGATGGTGTAGTAACCGGAATAGGTCAGCGTGCCGGTCTGCGTGGTCATCAGCGTACCGGAGGACGGATTGCCGGTCGTCGGGTTCTTATAGATCTCAAGCGTATAGGAAAGCGCTTCGTCCCAGCTGCAGAAACCGACCGCTTCGAGGCTCTCGCTGCCCTTTGCGGTAAAGACGTTCGCGACCTTGGTGTTGTTCGCAAAGCCGGTGCGGTTGCCGGAGCCGTAGGGGACCGGGTTGCAGGTGCCGTCGTACTGATAGTTGTGATCGTAGTTGTCGATCGGCTCCGCATCGTAGAAGTAGATGTAGCCCTCGAGAACGGAGGTGTCCTCATAGGAGATGTAGGTGTAGCCCTGGCTGAAATAGCTCGTGCCCCAGCTGTTCTTGCAGATCCAGGCGCCGCTGCCGGAAGGCTTGTTCGGGGAGAAGCGGCTTGCCGCAATGCTGTCGTCCCAGCCGACCAGCGTGATCGCGTGGTTCGACCACTTGTGGGAGCTGCTGTCCTGAGAAGTGGTGTCGATCGTGCAGGTGTAGGTGTAGGCGTTGCCGGTCTCATAGTAGCTGATGTTGCCGGCGCCGTATTCCATGATCGCGCGCTTGATGCCCTCAATGTCCGTGCCGGGGATCCACTCGGAGTTCTGGACGTGGCAGATGTCGTACTGATAGGAGTATTTGCTGTCGAGACCGGAGCTTGCGACCGTGCTCGCTTTGCTGTACTGCAGGGCGGAGGCGTCGCTTTCGCTTGCCGCGCCGACCCAGCTCTGCAGGGTGTATGCGCTCATCTCGCCGTTGCCGCCGGAATCCAGGCAGCCGTCGGAGCCGAGCAGCGTGGTCTTGTCGCCGGTCAGCATGCCCTCGGCGTCATAGGCGCTCGAGTAGTTGAAGAAGCAGTGCTGCGTCTCGGAGAGGTTCAGGCTCGTCGTCGCGGCGGAGCCGGTGGAGCCGACTTCAATGCCGTGCTTGATCATGTAACTCTCCACGCTCGCCATCGCCGCGTGCGCCCAGCAGGAGCCGTACGGGTTCTGGTTCTTGACGGAGGTCACATAGCCGAGCGTATTGCTGTTGTACGAGCTCGGCAGCGTGTCACGCTTGGGCTGAATGCCGGAGAGGCGGTAATACGTTTCCATATCGCCGCGCTTGTACGCATCGGAAACGGCGCGCGTGCCGTGTGCCGGCGTACGTCTGTAGCCGTTCGGTGCCGGCAGTTCCAGACCATCGCGCGTTTTCACTTCGCCGATACGCTCGGGACGCTTTGCGTCTCCGGATCGATCCGGGAGCTTCGATTCCGCAAGTGCTGCGGTCGGAATCAAGGCGAGGATCATGACCATTGCCAGAAGAATGGCAAACAGCTTCAAAGTCGTTCGTTTCATCTAAGGTCTCCTATCCTTATAAATTTGCACCCCGAACAAGGGCACACTAACAGAATAATTATAACACAAGCTGCATCAATAATCCACACTTTTTCAGAAAAAACATAACATTTGTACAGAAAAAATGCGGAGATTTTCCGGAACAGGCAGGCCTTTCCACTGCGAACAAAAACAAGCGGAACGCCGCGGAAGCGTTCCGTTCAAAAATGTATAAATCGGTTGGATCGGGCTCAGCCGAGCTTGGCGGAAAGGTCCCTCAATGCATCGGTCAGGGCTTCTTCAAAGGTCGGATGCGGACGCATCGCTTTGAGGAGATCCTCCGGCGTCAGCCCGTTTGCGATCGCAAGGCCGAGCTCGCCGATCATGTCGCTTACATTCACACCCATCATCTGTACGCCGAGGATTCTGCGCGTTTCTGCATGCGCGAGCACCTTCATAAAGCCGCGGTCGCCGTTGACGATGACCGTACGGCCGTTAGAGAACATCGTGACCTTGCCCACCTTCACCGGGATCTCCGTGTCCTTCGCTTCCTGCTCGGTCATGCCGACGGACGCGATTTCGGGACGCGTGTAAACGCAGCTCGGCACGATCGAAAGGTCTGCGCCGTTCGCCTTGCCCGCGATCTCGTTGACTGCGTAGAGTCCCTGCGCCGTCGCGACGTGCGCAAGCTGGATCTTTGCGGAGACGTCGCCGATCGCATAGACGCCGGGCATCGAGGTCTCGAACCGCTCGTTGACCTTGATGCGGCGACCTTCCATTTCAAGCGAAACGCCCTCGCCGAACAGCCCGTCGGTATACGGACGTCTGCCGATCGCGCAGAGCACGACCTCGGCTTCGGCGCTTGCGGGCGCGCCTTTGGATTCGAAGTTGACCGAAAGACCGGCTTCGGGCTTGGTGACCGATTTGACCATCGCGCCCGTGAAGATCTTCACGCCGCGCTTTTTCATGATCATAGAAAGGTTCTGTCCGAGCTCCTTGTCTAAAAGCGGCAGCAGCCGGTCGAGCCCTTCGACCACGGTCACTTCCACGCCGAGGTCGTTGAAGAACGTCGCAAACTCCATGCCGATCACGCCGCCGCCGATGATGACGATCGACTTGAACGGCGTAACGCCCGCTAAAAGCTCGTCCGAGGTCAGAACGCCCAGGAGATCGAGACCCGGGATCGGCGGACGCGCGGGCACGGAGCCCGTCGCAAGCAGGATATTCTCCGCAGTGTAGGTGGTCTCGCCGACCGAAACCGTGTGCTCTGCTTTGAGCGTGCCGAGGCCGTTCAGGACCGTGACCTTCGCGCTCTTCAAAAGCCCTTCCACGCCGCTTCTGAGCTTTTCCACGACCTGCTGCTTATAGGCATAGACTGCGGAAAGGTCGATCGCGGGCTCGCAGGAAATGCCGAGCGCCGCGCCGTTTTTCGCTTCTTCGTAAACGCCGGATGCATGTAAGAGCGCCTTGGTCGGGATGCAGCCGCGATTCAGGCAGGTGCCGCCGACAAAGTCCTTTTCAACGAGCGCGGTTTTCAAACCGAGCTTTGCGGCATGCAGCGCCGCTTCGTATCCGCCGGGGCCGCCGCCCACGACGATCAGATCAAAATCGTACATATTAAATCTCCTGTTCCGTCAGCATTTGAATGATGTCCCGCCCGTGCGGGAGGGGTTCGACGCGCGTTTTCAGCGTGGCAAGGGAAAAGGGACAGCCGAGAAGCGTTCTTTGCATCATCGGCGCGGTCTCGGGGTCCATGTCGTCCGTGTAGACCGAGGCGCTTTGCACGACGCCGCGGTCGACCTTCATCTGCAGCTCGATCCCGCCCCACGAAAACCGCTGTTCGCAGCGGAACGTGAACGGCAGCTTCTGCCCGAAGAGCCAGTCGTCGCTTGCGTAATGCGCCGTGAGCTTCTCGATCCGCGTCCCGTCAACGACGGGCGGCGGACAGAGCGGGAGGTCATAGACCTCCGAAAACGCCTGCCGCATCGCGGCTTTCAGCATATCGACGGTGATCGCGGGATTCAGTTCTTTTAGATTCACGACCCGCGAACGTACGCTTTCGACGCCCTTGGCCTGAAGCTTTGCTTTCGAGGGGCTCAGGTAGCGTCCCATCGCCTCCGCATCGACGTCGACGAGCAGCGTGCCGTGGTGATACGCGCGCCCTTCGTGGTGATAGAATGCGTTGCCGGAGAACTTGCGCCCGGAGGCGAGGACGTCGTTTCTGCCCGAGATCTCCGTTTCGATCCCGCAAAGGCTGCACGCTCTTTGGATCACGGCAAGCTGGCGGTGAAGGTCGTAGTCCTCCTCACGCATCAGAAACGTGAAATTCAGGTTTCCGCAGTCGTGATAGACCGCGCCGCCGCCGGACAGCCGCCTGGCGAGCTTGCCGCCGTCCTCGAAAAGCTGTGTCGTGCGGCATTCCGCCCACGCGTTCTGGTTTCGGCCGATCACGACCGTGCGCTCGTTCTGCCACAGATAAAGAAGGCAGCACCCGCCTAAAACGGTTTCCAGCAGGTGCTGCTCAATGGCAAGGTTGCGATGGGGGTTGAACCCCTCGCTTTCATAGATCGCGATCCGATCGATCATGCAAAGGTGTAGCGCACGATCGGGTTGCGCGCTGCCTTGACTTCGTCCGGACGGCCGATCGGGGTGTGATGCGGCGCGTTGTGCATAAATTCCGGATCGGTTTTGCCGAGCTCGTAGAGCTTCCTAAAGACGTCCGCCGCCCAATCGAGCGTTTCCTTGCTTTCCGTTTCGGTCGGCTCGAGCATCAGCGCTTCGTGTACGATCAGCGGGAAGTACATTGTCGGCGGATGCATGCCGAAATCGATCAGCGACTTCGCAACGTCGAGCGCGGAAACGCCGGTCTCCTTCTCGTAATGCGAGAGGTCGAGCACGAACTCATGCATGCAGATACGGTCGAACGCAGGCGTGAACGTGCCCTTGATCCGCTGCATCAGGTAGTTCGCGTTGAGGACCGCGTTGGTCGCCGCTTCGGGAATGCCTTCGCGGCCGAGCGTCAACACATACGCGAGCGCGCGGACGCAGACGAGGAAGTTGCCCATGAACGCGCGGACCTGCAGCCGGCCGGGACGATCCATCAGCGCGGAGTGCGGGAGGAACGGCTTTAAGAATTCCTTGCAGCCGACCGCGCCTGCGCCGGGGCCGCCGCCGCCGTGCGGGGTAGCGAACGTCTTGTGGAGGTTCAGATGGATGCAGTCGAAGCCCATATCGCCGGGACGCACGACGCCCATGATCGCGTTCGTGTTCGCGCCGTCGTAGTAGCACAGACCGCCCGCCTCGTGTACGAGTTTCGTGATCTCAAGAATGTTCTCGTCGAAGATACCGACCGTGTTCGGGTTCGTGAGCATGAGGCCTGCGACGTCGTCGCCGAGGACCTTTTTGAGCTCCTCAAGATCGACGCAGCCGTCCGGCGCGGAGGGGATGTTCACGACCTGATAGCCGCACATCGCCGCCGTCGCGGGGTTCGTTCCGTGCGCGGAATCCGGCACGATGATCTTGGTGCGCTTCGTGTCGCCGTGCGAATCGTGATACTGCTTGATCAGGAGCACGCCGGTGAACTCGCCGTGCGCGCCTGCCGCGGGCTCGAACGTCATGCCGTCCATGCCGGTGATCTCGCAAAGATACGAGCGCAGCGTGTCGAGAACCTCGAGCGCGCCGCGGACCGAGGACTTCGGCGCGAGCGGATGGATGTTCGTAAAGCCTTCCATCGCCGCCGCCTCTTCGTCGATGCGCGGATTGTACTTCATGGTGCAGGAGCCGAGCGGATAGAAGCCGCAGTTCACGCCGTGCACCTGCTTATTGAGCTCGGTGTAGTGGCGGGAAACGTCGGTCTCGCTCATCTCGGAAAGATGCGGCGCAGCCTTGCGGGAAAGGCCTTCCGGCAGCTCGACCGCCGGAACGTCGCACTTCGGCAGAATATCGCACTTGCGTCCCTTGACGCTCTTTTCAAAAATCAGATTCATGCGAGCACCTCCTTCACGACGGAAACGACCTCGTCGAGCGTGGCCTTACTGACCTTCTCGGTGACGCACCAGAGCATGCCGTCCTCATAGGGAAGACCGGAGAGAACGCCTTTTTTCGCGAGCGCCTGCTCGATCTCCTTGCACTTCGGCATGTCGAGCATGAACTCGTGGAAGAACGGCGCGTCGTAGCGCAGGCGTACGCCGGGGATCTCGCAAAGCGCCTTTGCAAGATAATGCGCCTTCGCCATGCACTGGTTTGCGACTTCCGCCATGCCGTCGGGTCCCATCGTCGCCATATAGAGGCCTGCGGTCAGCGCGCACAGCGCCTCGTTCGAGCAGATGTTGGAGCTCGCCTTCTCGCGGCGGATATGCTGCTCGCGCGCCTGCAGGGACAGAACGTACGCGCGGCGGCCGTCGTGGTCCGTCGTTTCGCCGACGATACGGCCGGGGAGCTTACGGATATGCTTCATGGTCGTCGCCATAAAGCCGAGGTACGGGCCGCCGAAGGCGATCGGCATACCCAGCGGCTGACCTTCGCCGACTGCGACGTCCGCGCCGCAGTCGCGCGGGGTCTTCATGATCGCGAGCGCGATCGGGTTGCAGCCCATGACGAACATCGCGCCTGCCGCATGGACAAGCTCGCCCAAAGCGTCCGCGTCCTCAAACAGACCGTAGAAGTTCGGCTGCTGCACGTAGAATGAAGCGACGCTGTCGTTCAGCATGGCCTTCAGCGCTTCGACGTCCGTCTTGCCGTCCTTCATCGGAACGACCTTCAGCTCGTCGTTCGTGCCGTAGCAGTAGGTGCGGACGGTGTTGATCACGTCCGGATGCGTCGTCGCCGAGATCAGCGTTACGCGGCGCTTGCGGTCGCGGCACATGGCGGCGGCTTCGGCAGCCGCGGTCGCGCCGTCGTACACGGACGCGTTGCTTGCGTCCATGCCGGTAAGCTCCGCGATCATCGTCTGATACTCGAAGATCGACTGCAAAACACCCTGGCTTATCTCCGCCTGATAGGGCGTGTACGCGGTGAGGAACTCTTCCTTCGCGGGGATATACTTCACGATCGACGGAATGTAATGATCGTATGCGCCTGCGCCGCGCAGCACGGTCGAAAAGACCGTATTCTTGGCTGCCAGCTCGGCCATCGCATTGCGCACCTCAAGCTCGCTCTTGCCTTCGGGCAGATCGAGCGGGCGGTTTAAGATCATGTTTTCCGGCACGTCGCGATAGAGCTCGCGATAATCGCTGAGCCCGATCGCTTCAAGCATTTCCCGGCGCTGTTCCTCGGTGGAAGGAACGTAGCTTCCCATGCTTTATGCCTCCGCGCAGAATGCTTCGTACGCAGCCGCGTCCAGAAGCTCTTCGGTCGCGGTGACGTCGGACACCTTGATGATCCACGCGCCGTACGGATCCTCGTTCAGCTTTTCGGGCGCGTCGAGGAGCTCCTCGTTGATCTCGGCAACGGTGCCGGAGACCGGGGAAAGGAGATCGGAAACCGCCTTGACGGATTCGACGTCGCCGAACGCTTCACCCGCGGTGACCGCGTCGCCGACTTCCGGCAGGTTCACGAACACGAGATCGCCGAGCGCGTCCTGCGCAAAATCGGAAATGCCGATGACGAAGAGGTCGTCTTCCTTTTTGACCCACTCATGGTCCTTGCTGTACTGTAATTCGGGTTTGATCGTCATGATTGTATCCTCCTGAAATTATTTTTGTTTATAAATGACCGGCACCACATAGGGCGGGACATTGTTGCTGATGTGCTTCGAGGGAATGACGGCTCTGAGGCGTCTGCCGCGGACGTCGACCTCGACCTCGCCGTTCACCGGAACGTCGGACTTGATGTAGCAGATGCCGATCGCGCGCTTGCCGGTCTCGGGAAGGAGCTTCAAATCGGCGCCTTCGCCCTCCGTCATGAAGTACGGGATCATCGTGCCGCTGGTGACCCAGCCGATCATCTCGCTGTTCCGATAGATTTCCATGCCGTGACGGATGACGCCGCGGTCCAGAAGCGCGATCGGACGGACGCGCTTGCTGAGGACCGCCATCGCTTCGGGATTGTAGTCCTTCGCCTTGAAGCATGCCTGCGCAGCCGCCTGTTTTGCAAGCGCTTCTTTGCCTACGAAATCGCCCTTCGCCTCGTCGAAGGAGACGGCGAATTTCGCCAGCGCCAGCGCGAAGATCGGCATCGGCTTGCCCTCTTCGTCAACGCCCATTTCGTCGCCGTACAGCGGGAGCATGCCCTCCATGCGCAGCGTGTCGCGCGCGCCGAGGCCCGCAGGCTTGCCGCCGAGCTCGATGAGACGGTTCCAGGCCCAGACCGCGTCCTTGTTTTCGATGAACAGCTCGTAGCCGATCGGTTCCGCGGTATAGCCCGTGCGGGAGACGAGGACCTTGCGGCCTTCCATCATGAGCGTGCTGAGGTTGTTGCGCGCGGGTTTGGTGACTTCGTCGACGCCCGCGAGCTTTTTCAGGATCTCCTCGCTCTTCGGGCCCTGCACCGCGATCGAGATCGTCTCGCCCGTGATGTTTCGGATCGTGCAGTCATAGTTCTTTACGATCGGCGCAAACCAGGCAAGGTCCTTGTCGGTGTTCGACGCGTTGACGACGAGCAGGAACCGATCCTCCTCGAACCGATAGAGATATGCGTCGTCGACCGCGCTGCCGTCCTCGGCGGGAATGATGCAGTACTGCGCCTGATTGACGTCGAGCAGCGCTGCGTTGCTCGAAAGCACGTGCTGCAAAAACGCAAGACGCTCCGGTCCATCGATGATGAGACGGCCCATGTGGCTTACATCGAAAAGACCGCAGCAGCTTCTGGTGTACAGATGCTCCGCGAGAATGCCTTCCGGATACTGGATCGGCATTTCCCAACCGCCGAAGTCGACCATCGTTGCGCCGGCTTTGACATGTTCGTCGTACAAAAGGGTGCGTTTGAGTTCGCTCATGAGAGTCCTCCTTATGAAATATAAACTGTTGCGGCCCCGCCGCAGAGGAATGGAACGCGGCACCGCCGCGAATATGAAAAAGCGCAAAGTACGCCCGTACCCTGCGCCTCCGTAACGAGCCTGAGAGATTCCCGCTCGGAAAAATGAAGAAGGAAAAATGACCAAAAAGTCTTCCTCTGCATGTTTCGAGTCGGTTGCACCGACGGCGTAAAGGGACGAGCCCTTTCCTTTCCGGAGTCACGTCCGGGTCCGATCCTTCTGCCTGAGAGTTTCTGCAGTCCCCTTCGGCGCCGTAAAACACGACCTCTCCCGGGCCCATCGACCGTGACGATATGCGATTTTGTCCTTGTATACGATACCGCGAAACCGGGGGCTTTGTCAAGAGGAAAAGCGCTTGAAACGGGAAAATGTTCTTATTATGTTTACACAAAAAAACGGGGCGAGGTTGCATTTTTCGCATACCTGTGCTATGATATGGTTATGGTAGTATAGTCGCAGTAATGTACCCATTGAGGTCGTTTCGACTGCGAACGATAAACAACGGAGCGGAAATGTATCGAAAATTCTGGAAACGCGTTTTGGATGTCACGCTGTCCGGCCTGGCCATTCTGGTCCTATGGCCGTTGTTTGTCGTGATCGCTGTCTGGATCAAGCTGGATTCCGAAGGTCCCGTTCTGTTCCGGCAAACGCGGATCGGCATTCATAAGACCACGTTTGAGATCCTGAAGTTCCGTACGATGAAGAAAGAAGCGCCGAATGACGTGCCTACGCATCTGCTGAGCGATTCGCATCATTGGATCACGCGGGCGGGACGGATCTTGAGACGCACGAGCCTTGACGAGCTTCCGCAGATTTTTCAGATCTTTACCGGCAGGATGTCGATTGTCGGGCCGCGCCCCGCGCTTTGGAATCAGTACGACCTGATCGAAGAACGTGACAAATACGGCGCGAACGATGTTCTCCCCGGACTGACCGGCTGGGCGCAGGTCAACGGTCGCGACGCGCTTTCCGTTGAGGAGAAAGTCCGATATGACGGGGAATATGCTGCGAATGTATCGTTCCGTATGGATCTCAGATGTATTTGGAAAACGATTTCTGCGGTCATAACGCAAAAGGGTTTTCGCGAGGGACGGAAGAAGGATAAATGAAACGGATCCTGATTACGGGTGCGAACAGTTACATCGGCACGCATATCGCGTCATGTCTTGCGGAGTTTCCGGAAGAGTATGCGGCGGAAACGCTGTCGCTGCACGGGCATACGCCGGACGAGTATGATTTTCACGGCGCGGACGCCGTTGTACATGTCGCTGCGATCGTGCATCAAAGGGAAACGAAAGAGACGCAGCCGCTTTACGATGCGGTCAACCGGGATCTTGCCGTCGCCGTCGCCGAAAAGGCGAAGCGCGAGGGAGTGCGGCAGTTCGTGTTTTTCAGCACGATGGCGGTTTACGGGCTTCTTGTGGGAACGATCACGGAGAACGCCCCCTTAGATCCCATAACGCAGTA
Organism: Christensenellales bacterium; assembly: GCA_045114775.1. GTDB lineage: Bacteria > Bacillota > Clostridia > Christensenellales > CAG-138 > UBA3792. The sequence continues at coordinate 16,884 of JBGULC010000042.1, forward strand.
TGCACGTTCAAAGCTGGAAGCGGAACGGCGGATCGTTTCGCTTGCGGACGAGGCGTTTTTTGTAACGATCCTGCGGCCTCCCGTTGTGTTCGGCGCCGGTGCAAAGGGCAATCCCGCCAGGCTTTTCAAGCTTGCAAAACGGCTTCCGGTTTGTCCGGACTTTGATAATCGCCGCAGCATGCTGTCGATCGAAACGCTATGCAAAACGGTTAAGGCGCTTTTGGACGCTCCGCGCTCCGGAATCTTTGTTCCGCAGGAAAATCGGCCGATCTCCACGGGCGAGCTTATCGAGCAAGCCATGCGCGAGCAGGGCAGAACGCCGAAGCGTTCGAAGCTTTTGAACCCGGCGATCCGCGTATTCCGCGCATGCACGCGTACGGGAAAAAAGGCGTTCGGAGACCTTGTTTATGAAGGTCCTTTTGAACGGAAGCTGTCTCGGAGAGACGGAGAGGGGGAAGCGCCTTGAGTCCGAAGGTCAGTGTGGTCATACCCGCATATCGGTGTGTCGGCACATTGGAGGACAGCGTCCGTTCCGTGCTCGATCAAACATTCTCCGACCTGGAAGTGATCATTGTCGATGACGCTTCCGGAGACGGTTCGGCGGAGGTCGCAGAGCGCATTGCGGCGAAGCATCCGCGGATTACGGTGATTCGGCACAACAAGAACACAGGCGTTGCCGGTGCAAGAAACAGCGGCGTCCGTGCAGCAAAGGCGGATTGGATCGCGTTTTTGGACAGCGACGATCTCTGGGAACCGAGCAAGCTTGCCCGTCAGCTCGAGATTGCGGCGCAAACGAATGCTGCGCTCATTTATACCGCCGCGATTTGCATTGACGGGAACGGTGAACCGACAGGGAAGATGTTTTCCGTGCCGGAGACGGTTGCCGCGGATAAGCTGCTGAGGGGAAACGATCTGATCACGAGTACGACGCTTGTGAAACGGGCGGTTTATCAGAAGCATCCGATGGAGCGCAGCGATCTGCATGAGGATCTGATCTGCTGGTATCGGATTTTGAAGGACGGAGAAAAGGCGGTCGGGATCAATGAGCCGCTGGTACGCTACCGGGTCTCCGAAGGATCGAAGTCCGGAAACAAACGAAGATCCGCTGTCATGACGTATCGGACATACCGATTCCTCGGCGTCGGTTTTTTCAAGCGCATCGCTTGTTTTATCGGCTATTTTATGCATGGAGTGAAACGGTACTGGCTTTAAGAGACTTTTCAGCCTGAACGGATGCGTCTGTTGTGCGGCAGGCAAAGCGCCGGGCGGCAGTTGCAAGCAAGGAGATGATCAATGTAAGATGAAGAAATTCATAAAAGGTTGCAGAAACTGGGTGCGCAAATTTTTCAAATACTGGGATCTTCTGGTCCTGCTCGTCCAGCGCGATGTCAAGCTGAAATACAGGAGAAGCTTTTTGGGCTATCTCTGGAGCGTATTGAGTCCGCTCCTGTCCATGACCGTCATGGCGATTGTATTTTCGACGATGTTTAAGCGCAAGATCCCGAATTTCCCGGTATATCTGATCTGCGGCAATATTATGTTTTCCTTTATGCGGGAAGCGACGAACAAGGCGATGACTTCGGTCATCGACAATGCGTCGTTGCTGAAGAAGGCAAACGTTCCGCGATATGTTTTCACCCTTTCGAGGGTAACGAGCAGCATGGTAAATTTCGTGCTGTCGCTCGGTGCGCTTGTGATCGTAATGATTGTAACAAAGGTGCCGTTCCGGTTCGAAAATCTTCTGATTATTGTTCCGATCATCGAACTGTATGTTTTCTGTATCGGATTGGGACTGATCCTGGCTGCGCTCACGGTGTTTTTCCGTGACATCAGAAATATATGGAGCGTCGTGACGCTTGCATGGATGTATCTGACACCGATCTTTTACTCGCTGGGAAGCTTTTACAACGAAAACGAACCGAACCGGATCCTTGCCGCGGACGGTCTCGGCCTGTTCATCCGCCGGTTCAATCCGATGTATATGTACATCCAGCAATTTCGTTCCTTCATCATACAGAATCACGACTTATGGGAAGTTCCCACACCGGAGCTGATGTGGCGCGGCGCGCTTGTGTCGATCGTTTTTCTGGCGGTCGGCGCGCTGATCTTCAACACGACAAAGAAGAAATTTATCCTTTATATCTGAGCTATGGAACAGACAGAATTGCTAAAACAGGGAGAGCCCTGCATACAGATCAAAAACGCCTCGGTACGGTTCAATATGGCCGGGGAAAAGCTGGACAACCTCAAGGAATACTTTGTGAAGCTCATCAAGCGTGAATTGCGGTTCAAGGAATTCTACGCGCTGAGCGATATCAACCTGACGATCAGAAAGGGAGAATCGTGGGCGCTGATCGGGACAAACGGCGCCGGCAAGAGCACGCTCCTGAAGCTGATCTGCGGTATTCTTGCGCCGTATAAGGGAACGGTCAGAGTCAAAGGCAGCATTGCTCCGATGATCGAGCTCGGCGCGGGCTTCGATCCGAATCTGACCGCGAAGGAAAACATTTTCATCAACGGTGCGGTCTTAGGCCACAGCCGCAAGTTTATGAAGGAACAGTATAAAGAAATCGTTGAGTTTGCCGAGCTTTGGGATTTCATGGATCTGCCGATCAAGAATTATTCAAGCGGCATGCGCGCGCGTCTCGGTTTTGCGGTTGCGACGGTCGTGGATCCGGATATCCTCATTGTGGACGAAGTGCTGGCGGTCGGCGACGCGGCGTTTCAGGAGAAATGCCGCGGGCGCATCAAGGAACTTTTGGACCGCGGGACAACGCTTCTGTTTGTTTCGCATTCGAAAGCGCCGGTTATTGAGCTCTGCAAAAACGCGGTATGGCTTGAGCACGGCAGGATCAAAATGATCGACCGACCGGACATCGTCTATCAGGAATACGAACAGCGGATCGGATTGGCGGAGAAGAAACCGAAAGCAGCGGAAGCGGAAAAAGAAACGCAGCTCCCTTCAAATGCATCGAAAATGTAGTAATTCGGTGAATTATCGCCTTTTCGCTTGCTCTTCATCGAATCATTCGATACAATATGAACATCATAATTCCGCCTTCGGAGAATGACGGGAAAGAACGATGCATATCGTTTGTCAAGCGCTTTGTCCGGAATGAGAGGCTGCATGGAACACTGCGGAAAAGCAGTCGGCTGCGCGGCCGGCAAGGAAAGGAAGTATAAGGAAATATCATGAAGAAATACACAAAGATCCTGATTGCTGCGGGGTTATGCGCGGCAATGCTGATCGGTCCGGTCGGCTGTCGGGAAGATACGGAGGAACAGACTCCGCCTTCAGACGAGTCGGGACAGCAGAATATGCCCGGAGAGGATACGATTGAGTTTCAAAACAGTGAACAGGTAACGAGCGCATCGCCCGTTTATTCGGCAATACCGAGCGCGGAGGAAGATCCGTTCATCGCAACGCCGGAGCCGGATGCGACGCCGGGACCGAATGTGCTGCCGTCGCCCACGCGCGAGCCGATCGAGGGAGATGTTTCGACCGGACGGTTTCCGGCAGAAGATACAGGCGCGAACGCGGATTGGAGTTATCAGAGCGACGAGCTGCGCATCGCGATCAAGCGAAACGAGAACGAGGAAGACCATATCGTCTATTATGTCGCGGATATCTGGATCCGGAACATCAATAGTTTCCGTATGGGCTTCGGAAACGGGAAATTCAACGGCGGCACGGAGAATCCCGAAAAGTTTGCCACGCGTGAGCATGCGATCCTCGGTTTTTCCGGCAGCTATAACAGCGGCTTGGTCATCCATAACGGCACAGCCGTGAAGAAGACCGTGGAAAAGAGCAACAAACCGTTCCGTTCAGGCGTCCTGATCATCTATAAGGACGGTTCCGCAAAGGTCATCAACCGCACAAAGAAGGAAACCTATAACTACAACACAGAAAACGAGCTGCACGGCGGCATTTGGCACGCGCTGCAGTTCGGACCGGTGCTGGTACAGAACGGCGAGATCCAGAACTGGCTCGGAAACTATTCGCGCCAGCCGCGCATCATCTTCGGTTACTGTGAGCCGGGTCATTACATTGCGGTCGCGGTCGATGGAAGAACCAAGAAATCCATCGGCATGACGGAATTGGAAATGGCGGAGCTGATGCTGTCGCTGGGCTGCACGGACGCCATGAATCTCGACGGCGGATACAGCGCGGCGATGCTGTTCATGGGCAAAACGATCAATGTTCCCGCGCCGCATCGGAACGGCGACGGCGATGTCGTGGAAGGACGCAACATCAAGGACCTTCTGGAGTTTGCGGAATATGACGTCGAGGGCAATGCACCGGAGCTTTTGACGGTCACGGCGGACCGCATCCGCGGAGAATAAGTATGAGAAAGCATACGGTCAAAAAAACAGGCTGGATCGTCGGCGTCGTTGTGATGTCGGTCCTGACGTTTCTTGCGCTCGCCGCGGACGTCGCGCTGATCGTTTTATCGTAAGGAGGACGTTATGGAAAATACAGAAGAAAAACGTCCGACGGAAGAGAATACCGAGCGCCCCACGGTGCCGCAAAAGTCGCTCCGAAAGCTCAGGATCGCGTTTTTTGCGCTGTGTGTTGCGCTTGTTTTGCTCACCGTAATCGGGATCGTGCTTGCGTCCCGCGTGCCGATGCTCAGGGAGGCGCGGCTCTTCTCTTGCGACAGCCGCGGATTCCATCTGGTCTCTTGCGGGCCGGAGGTCGTGAAGCGTCAATACGATCCGATCGACGTCAATGCGCTTCCGACGCCGGACGCAGAGCTTTTAGACGAGGCGACGCGCAGGGATGTCGATTATTACGAGAGCGGCGAGATCAAAGAGGTTCCGATCTACGAGCAGCAGAAGATCGACAAGTTTATCTTCACGATGCTGATCGTGGTGCAGAACGGCTCCGTGAAGGAAGCGTCTGCGCAGACGGATATGATGTTTATCGCGTCCTATAACCAACTGCAGCAGAAATTCACGGTGGTTTCCGTTGCGCGGGACATGCTTGTGCCGTTTTCCGAGACCGAATGGAAGCGTATCAACGCTGCGTATGCGCGCGGCGGGATCGGGCAGCTCATCAACACGGTCAACGATGTGTTCGGGCTGGACATACAGTATTTTGTACTGACGGGAACGGACGAGCTTGCCGCGCTTGCGGACGGCATTGAAGGCGTCCCGGCGACGCTCTCCGAGGAGGAGGCAAAAAATCTGAACGCGATCTGCGGAGGAAGCCTGACGCCCGGCAGACAGCAGCTTTCGGGACAGGAAGCAGTCGCGCTGCTTTTAGACCGTACTTCGGACAACAAGGGCGACCTCGGCCGCGCGGACCGGCAGGTGGAGATCGTACATGAGGCGTTCCTCTATATGCAGGACAAGTTCGACAGCGCGTTCCTCTATCCTTTCTTCCGCAAGATTTTCAAGAGCATTAAGACGAACGTCGATTTCGAAACGCTGCGCGGCGTCGGCTACGAAATGGCGGTTTCGAACGAGCTGACGTTTGAAACGCTGCGGCTGCCGTTCGACGACGCCTATACCGAGCTGAACGTCGACGGCGCGTACGCGCTGCTGCCTGCGTTCGAAAAGAACCGCATCCTGCTCCGGCAGGCGCTGTACGGAAAGGAATGAAATAAAGCAAAAACAGGGCGAGGCCAAACAGGTCTCGCCCTTTGCATATTTGCTTGATCAAAAGATCCAAAGTGCGTGGGTCTCGGCCTTGTAGGCGTCGAAGCCCTCCTTGCGCGATTGACGGCGATCCGCCATCGGGATACTGATGAACAGGAACATCAGCGTATTCAGCACTGCGCCGAGCAGTAGCTGCCAAACGCCGCCGAGCGCGGCGATCGATGCAAACGCCACGCCCCACCACATCAGGATCTCGCCGAAGTAGTTCGGATGACGCGAGCGTTTCCAGAAGCCAAAGCGGATGAATCCGCCTTTATTATCCTTTTGAAAACGGTGGAGCTGCAGATCGGAAACACCCTGCAGCGCGGTCGCGGCAAGCGAGAGCAGAAGTCCCGGCAGACAGAGCGGGGTCCATGCCGCGCCGGTCTCGATCGCGACGACGGCGGGCAGCGTGACGGCATAGACGATCAGCGTGGGAAACAGGTGGATGCCGAGGAAATTCACGAACGGATAAAGCGCGACGGTCTTTTCCTGCAGCATGGTGTAGCGCCAATCCTGAAACGCAAGGCCGCGGAACGTATACGCCCAGTTGCCGGTCAGCCGCACGCCCCAGATCGTGACGACCGCAAGCAGCGCGATGCCGACGGGCGTCGCCCCGCGCGATGCGACGAAGCCCGCAAGGATCAAGATCGGCTGTACGCTCCAGTACGGATCGTAGATCGAAGCGTTTTTGAAGAGCAGGCTGAACACGAATACGAACGCCGTCGCGGCGACGTCCGCGAGCAGCAGCCGCAGCCAGTATGCGCCCGGCAGCGTTTGATACAACAGGATCCCCAGGACCGCCGCGACCGCATAGATCCCGGCAATGATCAGAAATCCGATCCCCCGACTTTTTTTCATAAGCGCCTCCCCGATATCCGTACCCGTATGATACCATCCCTTTCGGGCCTCTGTCAATCGCAAAGCGGACTTGCAAGCGCGGGAAAAACTTGCTATACTGTATAATGAAGAAATATTTGGGAGGGCGCATGAACCGGACTAATCAACAACCGAAGCTTTTGAACCGCAGGCAAAAGATCCTGCGGGAAACGCGGGCGATCGTGCTGATGACGCTGATGATCACGATCGAAGCGCTGGCGGTCACGCTGCTGTACACGCCGGCGGGCGTGGTCACGGGCGGCGTCACGGGTATCGCCATGCTGATCACCTACGCGACGAACGGCGCGATCCCGAACTGGATCTTCGTCGTGATCGCGAACACGCCGCTGCTGATCCTGGCGTTCCGGTATCTGCACATTCGTTTCACGGTCTATACGCTTTTGATGACGGTGCTGTTCGCCGCGGAGCTCGCGCTGTTCGGGAACCTGCCGTTCCCGGCGCTGTTCGACGTGGAGGAACCGGCGTGGCGCGTGGTGAGCGTCGTATTCGGCGCGGTCACCATGGGCGTCGCGGGCGGCATGATCGTGCGGCTCGGCGGCAGCACGGGCGGCATGGATATCGTTTCGCTGCTTCTGAACCGCAAGTATTCGATCTCGATGGGCACGATCTCGATGTCGCTGAACGTCGTGATCGCGATCGCGCTCGGCGTCGTAAGAGCGATCGGCGCGCACGATTACCGCGTCGGCGTGGAGGGCGCGGCGCTGTCGGTCATCGCGCTGTTCGTGATGAGCATTGCGTTCAACAACATCATTTTGGGCATCAACCGGACCAAGACGCTGTTCATCATCTCCGACAAGTGGGATGAGATCGCGCCGGAGGTGCTCAATAAAATGCACCGCGGCGTCACGTATATCCCGTGCCGCGGGGCGTACACCAATCAGGAAAAGACGCTGGTCTACATCCTGACGAAGACGATCGAGCTTGCGAGCATTCGCCGCATCGTCCTCGAAAAGGATCCGAAGGCCATCATCTCCATTATTGATACGCGGGAGGTCATCGGCAAGGGCTTCTCCGCAGTCAACTGACAGAAAGGAAGGAACAGTATGAAGAATTGGATCGAAAACACGCTCAGAGATCAGATCGAGGACCTGAAAGCGCTCGTACGCATTCCGTCCGTTTCGCGCGGAGACCCCGCGGAGCCCGGAAAGCCGTTCGGCAAGACGGTCTATGAAGCGCTTCAGGCAGCGCTTCAGATCGCAAGGAAGCTCGGATTGAACGCGTGGGACGTCGACGGCTACTGCGGTGTGGTCGAGTACGGCGAGGGAGAGGAGGTCCTCGGCATCCTCGCGCATCTTGACGTCGTGCCGGAGGGCGAGGGCTGGAGCGTTCCGCCGTATTCCGCGACGGAGAAGGACGGCCGCATCATCGGCCGCGGCACGCTGGACGACAAGAGTCCCGCGCTCTCCGCGATCTACGCGCTCGCCGCGATCAAGGAGAAGGGCTTTGCAATGAAGCGCCGCGTACGCGTCATCCTCGGCTGCGACGAGGAGATCGGTTCACTGGGCGTCGAGCATTATCTCGCGGTCGAGGGTCAGCCGACGCTGGCGTTCACGCCGGACGCGGAATACCCCGCCGTCAATTCCGAGATGGGCATTTTGCAGAGCACCTATGAAAAGAAATACGCATCGGAGCTTCGGATCGACTGCGGTACGGCGGCAAACGTCATCCCCGGCGTGATCCGGGCGACGCTTCCCGTAAAGGCTGTTCCGGTGGCCGCGCCCGAGGGCTTTACCGCGACGTTCGACGGAAACAGCATCACGGTCGAAGGCCGCGGCGGACATGCGTCCATGCCGGAGTTTGCGAAGAACGCGCTGCAGGCGCTGATGGGCATCCTCGCAGAGCAGCCGCTGCCCGAGGAGGACCATGCGACCGTCGCCGCGCTGCATGCGCTGTGGGGTTACGATCTGCACGGCGAGACGCTCGGCGTCGACGTAAAGGACGAGTCCGGCCGTACCACCTATCAGCCCGACGTGATCCGATTCAACGAAGAGGGCGTTCGCTTCATCGCCGACTGCCGCCATCCGTTCACCGCGAAGGCGGAGGATCTGCTTGCAAAATGGGACGCGGCATACGAAAAAGCGGGCTTTGTCCGCACCGATGAGACGATCAAGCCCGGCCACTTCATTCCGGCGGACAGCGAGCTCGTCTCCACGCTGATGAACGTCTACAACGAGCTGAACGGTTCCGATTCGAAGCCGCTGTCGATGGGCGGCGGCACCTATGCCCGCGAGCTCACAAACGCAGTTGCGTTCGGTACCGTGCGCGAGGGCGAGGAGAGCATGTGTCATATGCCGGACGAATCGATTTCGATCGAGGATATCCGCTTCAACACAAACGTCATGGCGGAGGCGATCCGCCGGCTGGCAACCGTCTGATATGGACCGCATTTATATCGTCGAGGACGACGCCGACATCCGGGAAATGGAGGCTTACGCGCTTTCGAGCGCGGGCTTTTCGGTCGAGGCTTTTGAAGAAAGCACGGCGTTCTTCGCTGCGGTCCGAAAACAGCTTCCCGATCTCGTTTTGCTGGACGTCATGCTGCCCGGCACGGACGGGCTTGCGGTCCTGAAACGTCTTCGCGCAGACCCTGCGGCCTGTGCGATCCCGATCATCATGGTCACCGCAAAGACCGCCGAGACGGATAAGGTGAAAGGCCTCGATTCCGGCGCGGACGATTATCTTACAAAACCGTTCGGCGTCATGGAGCTCGTGTCGCGCTGCAAAGCGCTTCTGCGCCGCGCGCACCGACAGACCGCGGTGCTTGCGTTTGGGTCGATCGAGATGGATGACGACCGTCATCGCGTGACCGTCGACGGGCAGGAGACGGAGCTGACGTTCAAGGAATACGGACTTTTAAAGTATCTTCTGAACAACGCGGGCATGTCCGTCACGCGCGATCAGCTCATGGAGGCCGTGTGGGGCTTTGCGTTTACCGGTGAGACGCGCACCGTCGATATGCACATCAAAACGCTGCGGAAAAAGCTCGGTCCGGCGGGCGGTCTCATTGAGACCGTGCGCAACGTGGGCTACCGGCTCGGGAGGTAAGCATGAACGAAGCGATGTTCTCCGGCATCCTTGACGCCATGGAGGACGGCGCGGTCGTGTTCGATCTCGAGGGGACCGTGCTGTTCTGCAATGAAAAGGCATACGCCCTGCTGCACGCTGCGCCGGGAACGATCGGAAAGCTTTCCGATCTGCCCGACGATGTGCGAAAGTTCTTCGGCGACGTGCGGAGCGGCAGCAGCGAAACGGTCGAGCTCTTCGGGCAGGCCGTTCGTCTGCACTATCAGGATATCCGGGAAAACGGACTGCGCGCCGGCGCGGTGCTGATTTTGACCGATCTCGGCGAACAGCAGCGGGCGGACCGGATCCGTCACGAATTCACCGCAAATGTTTCGCACGAGCTCAAAACGCCGCTGACCTCGATCTCCGGCTATGCCGAAATGATCGAAAACGGCATGGCGCGGGAGGAGGACGTAAAGCGATTCGCCGCGCGCATCCGCCGTGAATCGAATCGCATGCTCTCGCTCGTGACCGACATCATCACACTGTCCGAGCTGGATGAGAAACAGATCCTGGAGCAGGCGGAGCCCGTGGACCTCTATGCGCTCGCCGAGGACACCGTGAAGACGTTGGAGAGCGCAGCCATGCTGCGCGGCGTATCGGTACGCCTTTCCGGCGGGCCGACGAAGGTCTTCGGCGTCCGTGCGCTCTTGTCCGAGCTAACCTATAACCTGCTGGACAACGCGATCCGCTACAACCGCGACAACGGCTCGGTCTGGGTCCGCGTTACGGACGGGAAGCTCTCGGTGCGCGACACGGGCATCGGGATCCCGAAGCACCACATCGGCCGCATCTACGAGCGGTTCTACCGCGTCGACAAGAGCCGCAGCAAGGCGACGGGCGGCACGGGGCTCGGGCTTGCGATCGTCAAGCACATCTGCGAAGAGCACAACGCCGAGATCACACTCGAGAGCGCCGAGGGCATCGGCACTGAGATCACCGTGACCTTCCCGCCGGATAAAAGAATCAACGCAAACGAAAAGAACGGGTAAAAAACCCGTTCTTGGTTTTTGGCAAACCCCGCTGCGAAGAGGTCACACGTCAATATGCAGCGTTTGCGAGGAGGGAAAGAAGAAGACGTCCGAGAGCAGCGGTTCGCCGTCGGGATCTTCGCAGAGTATGCGCACCTCAAGCACCGGAGAACCGACCGGCACATCCAGCGCGGACGCTATGGCCTCGTCTGCGACGACGGCGCAGAAATCGCAGCGCCGCGAGCCGATGGGGACCTGAAGCTTGTTGCGGACGATGTCGCCGAGCGAGGTGTCGTAATCGCGCTTGTAGACCATCGGCACCTTGTCGGTGCGAAGGAAGCCCTCGCAGTAGGCGAACGGCTTGCCGTCGACCCAGCGGACCCTGGTGACCTTGCGGACCTTCGTGCCGTGCGGGACGTGCAGCAGATCGGCGACCGCCGGCGTTGCGGGCACAAGCGTAACGGACAGATTGCGCACGCCGCTGTTCATACCGACCTTGCGGATGGAATCGGTCAGCTCCTGCGAGAGCGTGAAGCGATACGGCGAAAGCACCGGCTGTGAGCGGAAGGAGCCGCAGCCCTGCGTGCGAAGAAGAAGGCCTTCCCGGACGAGCACGTCGAGCGCCTGACGGATCGTGCCGCGCGCGACGCCGTATTGCTCGGTCAGCGATTGCTCCGTTTCAAACGGCGCGCCGACGGGGAGCTGTAAAAGTCTGGTGCGCAGTTCGTCTGCGATGCGCAGATACAGCGGTTGTTCGGATGCGGTTTTCATGTGTCGTTCCTCCTGCGGTTGATGGGGTCGCTTTGGGGGGATCGGGCAGGATCAGAGAAGCAGCGCTTCGATCTCGGGCAGCGCGCGTTCGGCGCATTCCCGGCCGATGCGGATCGCTTCTTCTGCGCCCGCGGTCGAGATCATGCTCATGAATGATACGTCCGGCTTGATACGGACGTCAATGCGATCCATTCGGAGCCTGCTGATCTCTTTCTGCATCATGTCAAAGGAGCGCAGCACCGTGGAGTGCGCGCCGGGCGCTTTGTCCTCGGTGACGACAAAGCGCTTTTTGATCGACAGATCGACGCCGATCACGATGTCTGCGCCGTTCTCGCGCAGCACTTCGACGGGCAGCTCCTGCAGCATGCCGCCGTCGACATACCAATGCCCGTCGATCTTCTCCGGCGTAAACACGCCGGGGATCGCCATGCTGGCGCGCGCAGCCTCGTATAGTTTGCAGTGTTCAAAGATGTGGAAAGTGCCGGACTCGAGATCCGTCGCGCCGATAAAGCACGGGATCTTCGTCTGCTCCACGGTCAGATCATGCGACAGGGTCCGGATGAGCTCGGAAACCTTGTTGCCGGAGATGATGCCGCCGCGCGTGACGATCGTCGGATCGATCAGATCCTTCGGCGCAAGCGTGCAGAGATATTTCTCCAGAAGATACAGGTCGGTCCCTGCGGCATAGATTGCCGCGACCAGTGCGCCGGCGCTGCAGCCGGAGATCATGTCGATCGGAATGTTATGCTCGGTCAGAACCTGCAGTACGCCGATATGCGCCGCGCCGCGACCGCCGCCGGACGCAAGTGCCAAGCCGACTTTTTTACGTTCGCTCAATTTGCCGTCCCCTCAATCATATAGACATATTTCTAATTTTATTATAACAAATCATTTGACCGATTGCAAGGAAAATCGACAGATCGAGTCGTTTGTGTTGAAAAAAGAAGGCTCCCCGAAACCGGGGAACCTTCCTATACGGATCGGATCTTATTTCTTAGTCGTGGTTTTCTTCGCCGTTTTCTTGCCGGTCGTGGTCGTTCCGGTCTTTTTTGCGGTCGTACCGGTCTTCGCGGCGGTCTTCTTGCCGGTCGAAGTCGTACCGGTCTTGGCAGCCGTCTTCTTACCGGTCGTGCTCGTCGACGGCTTCTTTGCCGCGGTCGTGCCGGTCTTCTTCTTGGCGGAGGTCGTTGTCCCCGTCTTCTTGCCGGTCTTTTTCTTACCGGAGGAGGTCGTTTCGAGCGCATCCTTGTCGCCGAAAAGACCCATCGCAAGCGAACCGAGGCCGCCTAAAAGCCCACCGGAGGATTCTTCCTTTTCGTCTTCCTCATCCTTTTCGTCCTTGCCGCCTAAAAGACCGCCCAGAAGTCCGCCCAAGATGCCGCCGGAGCTTTGGGTCTGCGTTTGCTGCGAGCCCAGGAGACTTCCCAGAAGCGTCGAGCCGACGCTGCCGGACGAGGAGGACGAGCCGCCGCCCAGAAGCCCGCCGAGGAGTCCGCCGAGCCCGGAGCTCGAATCGTCGTCCTTCTTGTTGCCGAGCTGGGTCAGAAGCAGCGGCGCGACCGTCGAAAGGATCGTGCCGACCTTGCTGCCGGAAACGCCGCTCTTTCTTGAAAGCGCCTTTGTTGCCGCAGCTTCGTCGCTGCCTAAAATGTGACCGAGGATCTTCTTGCCGTCTTCGGCGTCGGCGGAAGCCAGGAACGAAGCGGCGTCGACGACGTCGCCCGTCTTATGCTCGTTCAGCGCCTTGTTCAGCGATTCCGCACCGGCCTTGGTCGATGCGTTGTCGGACATTTTGCCGACAAGCACCGGAAGCGCGTCCGTCAGCACCGCGTTGACCTTCGATCCGGAGGTCTTGGTCATCTTCGCGATCGTCTGCACGCCGTCGCTGCCGATCATACCCATCAGGGCATTGAGGTCGATCCCTGTCATGCCTTATTCCTCGGGCACGGTCTGGAGATCTTCCGTGACTTCCTCGGGAATCTCCAGCAGCTCATCCACGTCGCTGCGCTCTTCGATCTTCATATCGGGATTGCTGATGGCCGCACGCTTTGCGCAGAAGGCGCAGAGGGATTCACGGCTGTTGTCGATCGCGTCCTGCACGGATCCGGTCAGCAGGTCGGAATTCTTGATGGTCTGGCAATCATCGAACAGATGGTATTTTCTGCCGTACTGCGTCCAGTAGACGTCGTCGGTGATGGTATTCGTCGCCGCATCCTTTTCCTCTTTGGAGATCGGGTTCCAGTCAATGCCGAGCAGCGCGACGACCACAAGCGCGACAGCCGCAACGATGGTGAAGATCGTCTTGGTCTTCTTATCCAGCTTCTTGTTGGTAAGCAGGAAGATGATCAGCGGCATGAAGCAGACGAGCGCCATGATCGCGCCGAGCTGGGTGAGAATGAAGAAGCCGACCTTGTTGTTCGTCTTTCTGAACGGCGCAAGGCGGTTGGACTTCTTCCAGAGCGAAGACGCAATGATGCAGCAAACTGCGTCGATCACAATGAAGATCGCGAGCGGAATCCACAGCGCAATGCGAACGTCGTCATGCGTGCTGAAGAACGGCAGCTTGATCTTTTCGTTGATCAGCAGGATCGCAATGATCTCACAGGCAATCGCGACCGCCCACAGGATGAAAGCGACGATGCGCAGGGTCGTTGCTTTGCTTTTTTCTTCCGCAGCCGTCAGGCTTTCCACACGCTTTGCCTTGGTGACTTCCGGCTCTTTTTCTTCGACCGCTTTTGTGACCTTCTTCTCAGTCTGCTTAACGGTCTGTTTCCCGTCGGATACACGGGTGATCGTTCGTTCTTTCTTTTCCATGCAAACCCCTCTCATTTCTTTATATTTGGTTTGGAATGATATACATTCTTAATTATATATTGTAAGCCAAGACCGCGCCGATGTCAACTATGGATTGGTGTATTTTTGTCGCAATTATCCGGGAAAATGCGGGCAGCGGGCAAGTTTGCTCTTGACAATTCGCCCGAATGCGTCCAAACTGAAAGCAAAGAAACGGGAGGTCGGTCGATCTATGGAATGGTGGCAAATCGCGCTGATTATCGGCGGCGGGGCGCTTGTTCTGTTCGGCGGTTTTATAGGCGTACGCCGCGCGACGCGCGGAATGCGCGAGCGGCTCGGGTATATCAAGAGCGCGATCGACGAGGCGATCGCAGCGGACAAGGAGCCGGAGAAGCCGCGCTCATTGAGCTCGCTCGAATCGGTCGTGCTGCCGAAGATCCTGAAGGATTTTCCGGATTTCAACGCGCGGATCTTTGCGGAACGCGTACGGCGCGACGCGAAGACATACTATGAAAGCGGCGTAAAGGGCAAGGTCCTGTATACGGATGACGCGACAGAAACGTTCAAATCGGCGTTCGAGGACCGTCTGCCGACCGATGTCAAGGACGGGATCACGGTCCGCCGCGCCACGATCGCGGCTTATGACGGCTCCGCGCGGCAGAAGATTTTGACCTGCCAGGCGGCCGTCGGCTTTAACGACACGGCCGATACCCCGCGCGAGCGTCGGCTGATCCTCGTGTACATCGCGGGCTACGCGGATGATCCCGACAGCCCGATCGTCGGATTCAACTGCCCGAACTGCGGCGCGCCGCTGCCGGCGGCGGGCGCGCGTGTCTGCGTCTACTGCGGCACGGCGTTTTCCGCGCCGGTGCGTCTGGGCTGGATGCTTTCGGACGCGGCGGAAGGATGAGCGCCTGACGGCGCAGTGATATTTGCCGCTATGTGGCAGGTGATATCGCCCTTCGGGCGGTGATATCTTCCCTGCGGGAAGGTTCAGGCGGATCCTCCTGCCGGAGAATCGTCTGATTTATGACGGCTCTGCCGCCATGAATTGTTTCAAAGGAATATGAATTGCGCCTGCGACGCGTAAAAACGGAGAAAACTATGCCGATCGACAAGGAAGATTATCTGGAACCGAACTGCGTGCTGTGCGGGGAGCCGTACGGCACAAAACCGCAGATCAAGCCGGTCCCGCAGCAGCGGATCATGGAAAAGGTGGACGAGTGCATGTCCCGCCGCGACTATGCGGGCGTGGAGCGGCATCTCCTTTACTGGCTCGAGGAGGCGAAGCTCGGTCGCGACGAAAAAGGCGAGCTGATGATCCGCAACGAGCTCGTGGGCCATTACCGCAAGACCGGCGAAAAGGACAAGGCCTTTGCGCAGGCGGAGGCGGCGCTGGCGCTTCTGGACGCGATGGACTTCGAGGGCTCGATCACCGCGGGCACGACCTGCGTGAACGCGGCGACGGCGTATCAGGCGTTCGGCGAGCACGAAAAGGCGCTCAGCGTGTTCGAACGCGCTCGGAAAAACTACGAGGCGATCGCTTCGCTGAAGCCGGAGCTTCTGGGCGGGCTCTACAACAACATGGCGCTGACGCTCGTTTCGCTGAAGCGCTTCGACGAGGCAAACGGCCTTTATGAGAAGGCGCTTGAAACAATGGCAAACGCCCCGCACGGCGCTTTGGAGCAGGCGATCACGTATCTCAACATGGCGAACGCTGCCGAGGATGAAAAGGGGCTTTTGGACGCTTCGGAGACGATCGACGCCTGTCTTGAAACGGCGCAGCGGCTTTTGAACGCGCCGGACGTCCCGCACGAGGGCTATTACGCGTTCGTATGCGAGAAATGTGCGCCGACCTTCGAGTATTACGGCTGGTTTGCGGCGGCAAACGAGCTCAACGACCGCGCGAGGGCATGGTATGAACGGACTTGAGCTTTCCGAACGGTTTTATTTCGAATGCGGAAAACCGATGCTCGAAGAGCAGTTTCCCGCGCTTTTGCCGTACCTTGCGGCAGGGCTGTTCGGCAGCGGCTCGGAGTGCGCGGGCTTCGACGACGAAACGAGCCGCGATCACGATTTTGAGCCGGGTTTTTTGATTCTGCTGCCGGGCGAGGACGTCGTCGACCGAAAGGCGGCGTTTCAACTGGAACGCGCGTACGCGAAGCTCCCGAAGGAGTTTATGGGCTTTGCGCGAAGCCCGATCGCACCGGTCGGCGGCGCGCGGCACGGCGTATTGCGCACGGCGGAGTTTTTCCAGGACAAGGTCGGCGCGGCGGACGGGATCCTCACCGTTTCGCAATGGCTGACCGTGCCGGAGCATGCGCTTTTTGAGGCGACGAACGGGAAACTGTTCTTCGACGGGTCCGGCGAAGTCAGCCGCATCCGCGAGGGGCTTTCCCGGTATCCCGAGGACGTCCGCAGGAAAAAGCTTGCGGGCGAGCTGCTTTTGATGGCGCAGGCGGGGCAGTACAACTACGCCCGCTGTTTGAGACACGGCGAGACCGGCGCCGCGCAGCTTGCGATCGCGGAATTTACGAAGGCTGCGATGCACGCGGCGTTTCTGCTGAACGGCGCTTATATGCCGTATTATAAATGGAGCTTCCGCGCGATGCGGTCTTTGCCGAAGCTTTCGATGCTTGCCGAGACGCTCGAGGTGCTGCTGACGACCGACAACGAGCCCGAAACGGCGGAAAGCAAGGCGTACATGATCGAGGACGTCGCGGCGGACGTGATCGAGGAACTGCAGGCGCAAGGACTCACAAAAGCGATCTGCGGCGATCTCGAAAAACATGCCTATTCGGTCAACGATTCGATCGCCGACGGCGGCATCCGCAACCTGCACATTCTCGCTGCGGTGTGAGCTCGTGCAACTACCCTCCCGTCAGACTGCGTCTGACACCCTCCCTGACAAGGGAGGGTCAAGCGGTTCAGCATTCACTCTGACCTTCTCCTGACGGGGGAGGTGTCTGCCGACAGGCAGACGGAGGGAGAATGCGACCGTAGGCGTAGGCAGGGCGCCGAGGACGTCGCCCCCTATTATATGCTTACGCGGACCAAAAGCCTTCCCCTTTGAGGGGAAGGTGGCGAAGCGTCAGCGAGCCGGATGAGGTGGACATGCAGAAAAGCGGAACGCTTTTCGCGGATCAATGAATTGCGCCTGCGGCGCATGAAAGGAAACGATATGGATATTCACGGATTACAGAAAATGACGCTTCTGGACTTTCCGGGACGCGTGGCGTGCACGGTGTTTCTCGGCGGGTGCGACCTGAAGTGCCCGTTCTGCCATAATGCCGAGCTCATCGACGGCACGGCAAAGCCGGTCATGGACGAAACCGAGCTTCTGGCGTTTCTCGAAAAGCGCAGAGGGCTTCTGGACGGCGTGGCCTTTACCGGCGGCGAGCCGACGCTGCGGAAAGATCTTCCGGAGCTCATCCGGAAGATCCGCGCATTGGGGTATCCCGTGAAGCTCGACACCAACGGCATGCACCCGGATCGCTTAAAAGCGATGCTCGACGAGGGGCTTCTGGATTACGTCGCAATGGATGTCAAGGGCGGACCGCATCATTATGCGCATATATGCGGATTGGAAAAAATGGATCTTGCGCCGATCAAGGAGAGCATTTCGATCCTCTTAAACAGCAAGATCGACTATGAATTCCGCACGACCGTCGTCGACGAACTCCACGATTTGTCCGACTTTACGGCGATTTCCGAGTGGATCGCGGGCGCGAAGGCATATTACCTGCAAGCGTTTACGGACCGCGATACGGTGGTCTATGAAAACTTCCATGCACCCACAAGGGAATGCATGGAGCTGTATGCCGATGCTGTCCGAAAAACCGTACCGAACACCGCGTTAAGGGGCATATAATCGGGCTTTTTCCGTTCTCGCCCCGCCGCATATGCCGTTTTGCATATGCAACGCATAAATACAAGATATTGTATGATTTGTTAACAATCACCACTACATATTGACACGCACCCCCTACTTGTGGTAAAGTGACAACGCTCGGAACTGCGGTTTTTTCCGCATTCCACGACTTTCAATACTTTACCTCAGAGGGGGATTCATTTTATGTACGAGGTCATTAAAAGAGACGGAAAGCTCGCCGAATTCTCGATCGGCAAGATCACCGCGGCGATCACGAAGGCGTTCGAAGCGACGGGGAAGCAGTATCATCCGAGCGTGATCGAGCTCCTTTCCCTGCACGTCACGAGCGATTTCGAGAGCAAGATCAAGGACGGCAAGATCACGGTCGAGGAGATTCAGGACAGCGTCGAAAAGGTGCTGTCGGAATCCGGCTATGCGGACGTCGCGAAGGCGTACATCCTGTACCGCAAGCAGCGTGAGAAGATCCGCAACATCAACTCCACGATGCTGAACTACAAGGATCTGGTCGACAACTACCTGAAGATCAACGACTGGCGCGTCAAGGAGAACTCGACGGTCACGTATTCGGTCGGCGGTCTGATCCTTAGTAACTCCGGCGCGATCACGGCAAACTACTGGCTGACCGAGATCTACGACAACGAGATCGCGGAAGCGCACCGCTCTGCGGCAATCCATCTGCACGACCTTTCTATGCTCACCGGCTACTGCGCGGGCTGGAGCTTAAAGCAGCTTATCCAGGAGGGTCTCGGCGGCGTACCCGGCAAGATCACGTCCTCTCCGGCAAGCCATCTTTCCACGCTGTGCAACCAGATGGTCAACTTCCTCGGCATCATGCAGAACGAGTGGGCGGGCGCGCAGGCGTTCTCGTCGTTCGACACGTATCTCGCGCCGTTCGTTAAGGTCGATAACCTTTCCCAGAAGGAAGTCAAGCAGTGCGTGCAGTCGTTCATCTACGGCGTCAACACGCCGTCCCGCTGGGGCACGCAGGCGCCGTTTTCCAACATCACCCTCGACTGGACCGTTCCGAAGGATCTTGAGAACCTTCCCGCGATCGTCGGCGGCAAGGAGATGGACTTCACTTACGGCGACTGCAAGAAGGAAATGGACATGGTCAACAAGGCGTTCATCGAGGTCATGATCGAGGGCGACGCCAACGGCCGCGGCTTCCAGTACCCGATCCCGACGTATTCGATCACGCGCGACTTCGACTGGTCCGAGACCGAGAACAACAAGCTGCTGTTCGAAATGACCGCCAAGTACGGCACGCCGTATTTCTCGAACTACATCAACTCGGACATGGAGCCGAGCGACGTGCGTTCGATGTGCTGCCGTCTGCGCCTCGACCTCCGCGAGCTTCGCAAAAAGTCCGGCGGCTTCTTCGGCTCCGGCGAATCGACGGGTTCCGTCGGCGTGGTCACGATCAACATGCCGCGCATCGCGTATCTTGCAAAGGATGAGAAGGAATTCTACGCCGAGCTCGACAAGATGATGGACATCGCGGCGCGCTCCCTGAAGACCAAGCGCACCGTCATCACCAAGCTCCTCGACGCGGGCCTTTATCCGTACACCAAGCGCTACCTCGGCACGTTCAATAACCACTTCAGTACGATCGGCTTGATCGGCATGAACGAGGTCGGTCTGAACGCCAAGTGGCTTAAAAAGGACCTCACCCATCCCGAAACGCAGAAGTTTACCCGCGAGGTTTTGAACCACATGCGCGAGCGTCTCTCCGACTATCAGGAGAAGTACGGCGACCTCTACAACCTCGAAGCGACCCCCGCGGAGTCCACGACGTACCGCTTTGCAAAGCATGACAAGGCGAAGTACCCGGACATCATCACCGCGAACATGAACGGCACGCCGTACTACACCAACTCGTCCCACCTGCCGGTCGGCTACACCGAAGACATCTTCTCGGCGCTGGACATTCAGGACGATCTGCAGACGCTTTACACCTCCGGCACCGTGTTCCACGCGTTCCTCGGCGAGAAGCTGCCCGACTGGAAAGCCGCCGCGAACCTCGTCCGCAAGATCGCGGAAAACTACAAGCTGCCGTACTACACGATGTCGCCGACGTACTCGGTCTGCAAGGACCACGGCTACATCACGGGCGAGCACTTCACCTGCCCGATCTGCGGCGAAAAGACCGAGGTCTACTCCCGCATCACCGGCTATTACCGTCCGGTCCAGAACTGGAACGACGGTAAGGCGCAGGAGTTCAAGGACCGCAAGGTCTATAACATCGGCCGTTCGCACTTGACGCATCAGGGCCCGAATCCCGCGCCGGTCGATACGATCGAAGAAGCGGCCATGGAGGCCGTGCAGGAAGCGCCGTGCTGCGCGCCGGTCGTTCCCGAGACCGCGCCGAAGGCAGAGGACGCGAAGTACCTGCTGTTCAAGACGCCGACCTGCCCGAACTGCAAGGTCGCCACGATGCTGCTGGAAAAGGCCGGCATCCCGTTCGTCGCGCTGAACGCGAACGAGGAGAAGGAGCTCGTCGAAAAATTCGGCGTCAAGCAGGCGCCTACGCTCGTGATCAAGGACGGCGACAGCATCGAAAAGTACCGCGGCGTCAGTGACATCAAGGGCTGGCTGATGCATAAATAAGACACACACCGCACGTCCCGATTCTCCGCAGTTCTCTGCGGAGAATCGTCTGTGATTTGACCTCCCTCTGACGAGGGAGGCGGCACGAAGTGCCTGAGGGAGTGACTGACTACCCTCCCGACTGCCAAAGGCAGTCACCCTCCCTGACAAGGGAGGGTCAATCTCTTTTCAGGAGGTATTTCCATGTACGACATGATCGTGATCGGCGGAGGACCCGCCGGAATGACGGCGGCGCTCTATGCGCTGCGCAACGGCAAAACGGTTCTGGTACTCGAAAAGCACGGCTTCGGCGGCCAGATCACGCACTCGCCGAAGGTTGAAAACTATCCGGGCACGCTCCAGATGAGCGGCAACGAGTTTGCGGACCGCTTCCTGGAGCAGATCCTGCATCAGGGCGCGGACATCGAGCTTGAGCGCGCGATTTCCGTCAAGACCGAGGGCGATCTCAGGATCGTCGAGACCGAGGAGGGCGGCCGCTACGAGGCGCTGACCGTCGTGATCGCGACCGGCGTCAAGCATCGTATGCTGGGCCTCGAAGGCGAAAACGAGCTCGTCGGCGAGGGCATCTCGTTCTGCGCGGTCTGTGACGGTGATTTCTATACCGATAAAACCGTCTGCGTCGCAGGCGGCGGCAACTCCGCGCTGCAGGAGGCGATCCTGCTTGCGGAAAAATGCAAAGAAGTGATCATCCTGCAGGACCTGCCGATGCTTACCGGCGAAGAGCGGCTGCAGCAGGTGCTGGAATCGCGCAAAAACGTGCGCGTCATGACGAACCTGAAGATCAATAAGCTCCTGGTCGACGGGACCGTTCTGAAGGGCGTCGAGGTAGAAAACCGCACGACCGGTCAGAAGCGCGAAGTCGCCTGCAACGGTCTTTTCGTCGCGATCGGCCTGATTCCCGAAAACGAGCCGTTCAAGGACCTGCACCGCCTCAACAAGTACGGCTATTTCGATACCGACGAACAGTGCTGCACGGATACGCCGGGCGTCTACGTCGCGGGGGACTGCCGCTCTAAATTCGTGCGTCAGCTTACCACGGCCGTCGCCGACGGCGCGACCGCCGCGCTTGCCGCCTGCCGGTACATCAACGAGCGCAAATAATGAACAATACTATACGCAAAAATGAAAAGGGGGGGGAAAACCATGGAAATGAATAATGTACAGAACAACGCACAGCCCAATGTGTACATGCTGCCGCCGCACGAGGCGGAGAAGCTGGCTCTGCTTCGCGAGATGAATGCAAACGTGGCAAAGATCAAGAAGCACACGACGTTCTTCTTCGTGCTTGCACTGATCGGCGTGATTCTTTGCGGACTCGGCGCGGTCGGCGCCGGTATCTATGCGCTCGTCGAGCTGGTGTTCTGAGCGGTGCGCACAAGCGTACCGAAGGGGGAGGGCCGAAGAAGGTCCTCTTTTTTCTCACTTTCATTCGACAAAAACCGACAGAATCCGTTGCACTTTTGAAAGATTTATGGCATAATATCGGATAGATTTTCCGAAAGCCGGACGGAGGTGAAGCAAATGAAACGAACGATCCGCATTGCAGCCCTGTGCATGCTGCTGCTTTTCGTGCTGCTTGCCTGCCGGACGGAGAACGCCGAGCCTGTGTTTGAAGCGCAGTCGACCGAAGCGCCGACGGATGCGCCGACGCCCGTGATCACCCCGGAGCCCACGCCGGATGAGGATATGATCGTGGTAACCCCGGAGCCGACGCCGGATGTCACGCTCCCGCCTGCGCCGACGCCTGTACCGACGCCCGTACCGACGCCGGAGCCCACCGAGATCCCGATCACAAATCCGATCATTACGCTGATCGGCGGCGAGGAGCTCACGGTCGAAGCAAATTTCACGTTCACCGATCCGGGCTGGCTTGCGGACGATTATCTCAGAAAGGATCTGACGAGCCGCGTAAAGGTCTCGGGCAAGGTCGTGCCCTATCTGGTCGGCAGCTACGCGATCACGTACTCGGTCACGGACGACGACGGCCGGAGCACGACTGTCGTGCGGCATGTTGAGATCGTTCCGGTTGAAATGCCGGAGATCGTCATGCCGCCGGAAAAGACCGTCTATCTGACGTTTGACGACGGTCCCTGCGGCTACACCGCAAAGCTTCTGGACGTGTTGAAAAAATACGACGCCAAGGCGACGTTCTTTGTCGTCGGAGAAATGGGACGCGCGGAAATGATCAAGCGTGCCTACGAGGAAGGTCACTCGATCGGCGTACATTGCTATACGCACGAGTATAAGGAAATCTATAAGAACGAAGAAGCGTACTTTGAGGATTTTCTGAAAGTGCAGGAGATCATCAAGGAGCAGACCGGATCATATACGCGCATCTTCCGTTTTCCGGGCGGCAGCGCAAATACGGCAAGCCGCCGCAACAAAGGCATCATGACAAGGCTCACGAAGATCATGGAGGATATGGGCTACCGCTACTTCGATTGGAACGTAACGGCGGGGGACAGCGGAAAGGGCTACACGGAAGCCGACGTCAAGACACGGGTCACCGGCGGCATAAAAGCGCATAAGGACTTTGCCATCGTGCTGCAGCACGACATCCACTTAACGAGCGTCCGCGCCGTGGAATCCATCCTGAAGTGGGGCAAGGAGAACGGTTACACCTTCCTCGCCCTGGATCTCACCAGCCCCTACGTACATTCCAAAGTGCAGAATTGATGCCGAACCTTGCACCGGCGTCTTCGGATCAGGATAACGACAAATAGAAACGTCTTCCGGTTTCATGCGGAAGACGTTTTTATGTGCTTTTATGCGTTTACCGTTGTGTCGGATGCGGCGTTCCGGCGGGGACCGATCTTCGCGCGCGCCTTTTCGAGCAGCGCTTTCGCCTTTTCGGGGATCGAATCCAGCCCCTTGACGGCGCGTACGCCCTCGCAGCTTTCAAAGAACAGCGCCAAGGCCCCGGGACCGACGTGCGAGCCGGTGACGGGCTCATAATCGACGAGCAGGATCTCCTTCGGCGGATGCTCGCCTTCCTTGATCAGGCGGATCAGCTCTTCCGCATCCTCGCGGCAGGCCGCGTGCGCTATGCCGATCGTCTGCCGCTCGTTGTCCACGACGTACTTTTCATATTGCGACGCAAGCGCCTTGACCGAACGGCGGCGGCTGCGTACCGTGTCGAACGCCGAGATCTGCCCGTCCTCGCCGCCCTTCAGGATCGGCTTGATGCCGAGCACGGTGCCGACGATCGCGGAGAGGTTACTTAGTCTTCCGCCGCGGCGCAGAAACATCAGATCGTTGACCGTAAACACATTGAACATCCGTTCCGAAAGCAGACGAAGCCGTTTTGCCGCCTCGGCTGCGGAAAGATCTGCGTCGCGAAGCCGCGCCGCCTCGAGCGCCACAAGCCCCTCGCCGAGCGATGCGCCGCGCGTGTCGACAACCTCGATCACACGGTCGGGATAGGCCTCTTTCAGCATTTCCGCGCCGAGCATTGCCGATTGGCAGGAGCCGGAAATGCCGGAGGACATCGCGACATACACCACATCCTTGCCATCCTTCAAAAACGGTTCGAAGAAGTCCGCGTACTCCTGCGGGTTGATCTGGCTCGTTCGTACCTCGGTATTTTTCAGGAGCGCATAGAACGCATCGCCGTCGAACGATTCGGTATCGAGACAGGTGAAGCGCTTCCCATCGATATAGTATGCAAAAGAGATCATTCGAAGGCCGTATTCCTTTACCTTCGCGGTCGGAAGATTGCCGGACGTATCCGTTGCTGCGACAAACTGCATGATATGAACCTCCTGTGAAAAAGAGTCTGCGGCGTGAAACCGTGTTCCCCGCCGCTCGTCACCGTTATTATATCCGTTTTTCTGCATTTCGGTCAATCTACGCTCCCGAAAATCCGCCCTATCAAACGAGCCCTGTCCGATAGAATCGCAAAAATCGCTCTACTCCCGGTAGAATTGATAATATTACGCATAATTATATCAAATAGAAACAATGGCCCGTTCAAGAACGCAGCAGCCTTGCAAATCGCGGCAAACATTGATATACTGAACAAAACGGTCCGCTACGCCAGGAAACCCGTTGGGACGGGCATTGCCCGTCCGCCGCAAAAGCGCAGAATCGTACAGGAAAGGAGGCGCCGCATGGAACGAACCAAGGTCAGCATCGTCGTCCCCGTGTACAACACGGAGGCATATCTTCCTGCGTGCGTCGAAAGCCTGCTTGCCCAAACGCACAGAGAGCTTGAGCTGCTCTTCGTCGACGACGGTTCGACGGACGGCTGCAGCGCGATCCTCGACGCGTACGCGGAAAAGGATCCGCGCATTCGCGTGATTCATACGAAAAACGGCGGCGCGAGCGCGGCGCGAAACACCGGCATCGACGCGGCGACGGGCGTGTTCATCGGCTTCGTCGATTCGGACGATACGGTCGAGCCTGCTTATGTCGAAACGCTTCTGAAGGCATTTTCGGACCATCCGCAGATCGGCGTCGGCATCTGCAACCGCTTCATCCACGGGCACCCGAACGGCCGCAAAACCGGCGGTACGGCGGGCGCGGGCGCGGTGCTCTCGCCGAAGGAAGCGATCAAATACGCCGTTTCGATCGGCAAAAGCTTTGAGGGATACCTCTGGAACAAACTGTTCCGCGCTTCGATCTTCCGCGATCCGTCGCTTCGGCTCGATCCGAGAATTTCGGTCTGCGAGGACCTTCTGCTGTGCGCGAAGATCTTTGCCGCAGGGCAAAGCGCCTATTACGATCCGACGCCGCTGTATCATTATTTATACCGCGAAAGCGGCGCGCTGCGCACGCTCGACGAAAAGCGCATGACGGAATTTGCCGCGCGTGAGCAGATCGAACGGATCGCCGCGGTCTTCGGCGACGACGTTCTGCACGCGGCGGAGCTCTCGCATGTGAAGTCCGCGCTGAACCTCCTTGCCGCCGCAAAACAGGCGAAGAACAAGCCGCTTGCAGCCGAATTGCAGGCCCGCATCGACGTGCGCATCAAGCCCCTTCTTTCAGCCCGCGACATTTCGCGTTCCGAACGGATCAAGCTCCGCGTTCGCCGTCTGGCGCCGGTGCTGACGCTGCGCGTGTTCCTGCATATTCCGCCGCCGCGTTCCCGCTGAAAGGGCGCGCCGTTTCGTATATTGAATGCAATCGAGGAGGAAAAAACCGTGAAAAAAGCAACAGCGATCCTTTTGGTCTTTCTGACGGCGCTGACGCTCGTCGCCTGCGCCGCAAAAAACACGCTTGCGGGCACATGGGGAGACGGATACCAATCGTTCACATTTCAGAAGAACGGCGTCGGTCTGTTCAGGGAAAACGGAACGGACTACCCGATGACCTATACGGTCGAGGGCGATCTGCTTACGGTGCGGTATGCGGACGGCGACGAGGAAACCTGTTCGTTCCGCATCGAGGGAGACCGTCTGATCCTGAAAACGCAGTACGAAACCGTCGAGTTCACTAAAGAATAAGCCCAAAACGCAAAACGGCCCGGATCTCCGGGCCGTTTTTCTGTTATGATTCGATCCCTTCCTGCTGAAGCGCTTCGATGAACACACGCAGGAGCTTTTCCGCTTCTTTTCTTTGCCGGGGAGAAAGGGATGCGCACAGCGTCTCCAAAGCGTCATGCTGATCCTCGGAGGATCCTGTTCCGATTACGATCCGGTCGGTCGTGACAAGAAGCGCCGAGGAAAGCCGCCTGAGCGTTGCGACCGTCATGCTTTTCCTGCCCTTTTCGAGATCCGCCAGGAATTGTACGGAAATATCCGCTTTTTCAGCCAACTGCTCCCGTGTCAATCCGCGTTCGGTTCGCAGTGCGCGGATCCGAAGCCCCATCTCTTCATGCGGAAACTCCATGTGTGATCACCTCTTTAGCTATAGCATAAAGCAATCAACAGATTTGAAAATCATCTATAGATATTGACGAAAAACATCTATAGGAGTATAATCAAAGAAATGTAAATTCATGCGGTGAAATGCTTTTTTGCGTGAAAAAACGGCGGAGGAAAACGGAATGATCCAGACGCAGGGCATCAGTTGTCCGAACTGCGGCGCGGCGATCGGCGGCGATACGCTCGATTGTCCGTATTGCGGATGCCGTGTCTATGTTACGTCATTCCGGGATATTGCCTCCATGCCGTTCGGCAGGATCGAAGCGTACGTCAATTCCTGTTCGCGGATTCCCGAGACGGATCCGAAGGCGCTTACGGCGCGGCATTCGGCGGGGCTTTGCTATCTGAAACTGCAGATGTACGAAAAAGCATATGAGACGTTTACAGAGGAGATCCGCAGGAATTTCAACGGATCGGAGGCATATTTCTACGCGGCTGCGTCACTGCTTCGGGGCAAAAAGCCTTTTCTTGCACAGCGCAGCACGATCAACGAGATCGAATCGCTTCTGAGAGCCGCGTTTGTCGCAGAATCGCGCGGGATCTATCTGTATTTTCTGGCATACATCCGGTACGACTATTATGAGCGAAAGTATCTGAACGTGACTCCGGATTACCGGGATTACCTTGCGCGATCCAAAGCGATCGGAACGCCTGCCGACGACATTCGGTATCTGTATCTGCTGCTGGGCACGGAACGCCCTGCATGCTTATAAAAACGAGGAGGGACAATTATGGATTTTGAACTGGCTAAACGGTATTTCAATCCGCTGAGGAGGAGTAAAGCTCGCTCGCTTCCGTTTTTCATTTCGGGAGCGGTATGTGTTTTATTCGGTCTTACATTGCTTCCATTTTTGCCCGAACGCGATGTTGAAATGATTATCTGTATCGTCTTTTTGATTGCCAGTATCGTCTTGCTGATTGTTGGGATCGCTGTTATAGCAAGCATTAGTCGATACAACAAAGAAGCAGAACTGCACGATGTTTCGGATCAGGAATACGATCAGATGATCGACCGGTTTCTATTGCAATTGCGGAATACACGCGCAATGCAGGTCCTCGGAATCGATGCTTCTGAGGTACAGGAGATTCGTCCGCTGATTTTCGGCGGATACAAGATTCTCGGCGCAAACCGGTTTAAGAGAGGAAAGGATGGATTGTACCGCACCGATGTCTATGAAGCGGTCATCATCTATTTCTCGGCAAATGAAGTGCACTGTTATACGTGTAATTTCCACACAACTAAAAATGAATGGTCGGAAGCAACGGATGTATACTTTTATCGTGATGTGGTATCCGTTTCTACTATTTTGGAAACAGTAAAAATCGGGACAAAAGAACAACCGATACAGAAATTTTCTCTCACGACATCGGGCGGAACACAGCTTTCTGTTTCTTTGAACAAGAAGAATGACACCGACCGTTCGATCAACGCGATGCGCAGTCTGCTGCGGGAAAAGAAACAGTCCATGGCATAAAAACCAAAACGCAGAACGGCCCGGATCTCCGGGCCGTTTTTCATACTTCCCATATTCTGCCGTACCGATCGACAGATCGGCCGCAATGAACGGTTTGCATCTTTCCTTGTCTCCACTGTGCAAGGGGAGGCGGCGGGCGAAGCCCGTCAAAAGGGTTGTCGGCCGCTCCGAACGGATCGCTTTTTCCGTTCCGTATGTCATCCTGAGAAGGCGAAAACGCCGATGAACAAGCTTATCCGTTCAGCAGCTTCTTCCTTGCCTTCCAGTCCGGCATAAATGCATCGAGGATCGCTTTGAAGTCAGGGCCGTGGTCGTGGACCCGAAGATGCGCGAGCTCGTGCAGGATCACGTATTCGAGACAGATCGAAGGGTAACGGACCAGCTGTAGGTTCAGCGTGATCTTTTTCGTGCGCGTGTTGCAGCTTCCCCAGCGTGAGGTCATGCTGCGCACCGTCCATTCGGAGGGCGTGAGGCCCGTAAGCTCCGACCAAAGCGGCAGAAAGTGTTCGATCTCGGCAAGCAGGCGTTCTTTAAGCCATGCGTTCAGCACCGTCTCACGCTTTTCCTTCGTCGGGGTCCCGCGCAGCGACAGTATGATGCGGTCGGCGTCGAGCACGACGCCGTTTTTCTTTTGGTTTTCGAGAACAAGGAGAGGGAGAGTGCGTCCGAACAGCGGGACCGGCTCGCCGGAAAGGTACTCTTTCGGCTCGTTTCGATGGCTTTCACGAACGCGTGCGGCATGCGTTTTGATCCAGTCCGCCTTGTCCGCAAGGAACGCGCGGATCAGCGCTTCCGGGTAAAGCTTCGGTGCGGTCACGCGCACGGTCCCGTCAGGCGGCATGATCGTCACCCGGACGTTTTTCACCTTTTTGCGGACGAGGATCGCCTCGATCCCCGCGACGGTGATGATCTTTTCGCTCATTTGTGGTACGCCTCGTGCGCGCGGATCTTGCATCCGCGATAGAGCTGTTCAAGCAATAAAAGCCGCGCGATGCGGTGCGGGAAGGTCATCTTCGAGAACGAGATCCTTGCGTTCGCGCGGGCATAGACCTCGGGAGAAAGCCCCAGGGACCCGCCGATCACAAACGTCAGCGGCTGCGCTGCGGCTTCGCGTTCCGCAAGCCAGTCGGCGAATTGCTCGGACGTCATTTGCTTTCCGTCGATCGCAAGCACCGTGACGAAGTCTTTCGGGCCGATGCATTTCAGGATGCGCCTGCCCTCCTTTTCGCGGACGAGGTCCTCGTCCTTCGGATGCAGCGATTCCGGCGCCTTTTCGTCGGCGACCTCGGCGATCTCAAGCGAGACGAACCGCCCGAGCCGCTTTTGAAACTCGGCGCAGGCGTCCTCAAAATAACGCTCCTTCAGTTTTCCGACGCAAACGATCCGGACGGTCATACGATCTCGAACACCCCCGTCGGCTCCTCGCGCGCGGCGATCGCGATCTGCATGTCGTCTGCGATCCCCGCTTCCTCAAGCACGGAACGCACGGCGACCATCGCAAGCTCCGGGTAGTTGTTCTCCCTGCTGAGATGACCCAGGATCACGTTCTTGACCCCGGACTCGTGCAGCTTCACAAGCGCCTTTCCGCAGTCGTCGTTGTTCATGTGTCCGTTGCCGGACAGGATGCGCTTTTTGAGCAGGTAGGGATAGCTGCCCGCCATCAGCATATCGACGTCGTGATTCGCCTCGAAGAGCAGAAGATCGCAGCCGGAGAGGATCGAAAGGATGCGCGCGTCGACGTGACCGAGATCGGTGCAAACGCCCGCTTTATGTCCTTCGGCGGAAAAGGTGAAGCCCACGGCGTGGACCGCGTCGTGCGGGATCGAGAACGGCAGGACCCGCACGCCCGCAAGATAGAAATCGCGGTCGGATTCGAATACGCAGACGTTCTTCGGCGCAACGCCGAACATCTGCGGGCGCATGGCAGACCAGGTATCAGCGTTTGCGTAGACCGGCAGATCGTATTTTTTGGACAGGATGTTCACGCCGCGGATATGATCGTTGTGCTCGTGCGTAACGAGGATCGCGGAAAGCGCGTGCGGATCGACGCCGATCCGCAAAAGAAGCTCCGTGATACGCTTGCACGAGAGCCCCGCGTCGATCAGGATTTTCGCGCCGCCCGCTTCGATATAGGTCGCGTTCCCCGAGGAACCGCTGCACAAAGGACAAAATCGCATAATCTGCCTCCTGAAAAATCAGTATAACATAAATTTAGACTTCGGGAAAGGGTTTTTATTGCGTTCGCGAAAAAGCCGTGCTATACTTTTCGCATGATCATTGAGGAACTGGCGCAGGCCAAACTGAATCTGACGCTCGGCGTGCTTTATAAGCGCGCGGACGGTTATCACGCGCTCGACACGATCATGCAGACCGTGTCGCTGTTCGATCGCGTGTTTGTGGAAAAATCGCATTCGATCGAGGTCAACGTCACCGGTATGACGCTGCCGCAGGAAAACACGATGTACAAAGCGGCTGTGCTCTATAAGCAGGCGACCGGCTGCGGTGCGAAGATCCGCTGCGAAAAGCGCATTCCCGCAGAAGCGGGCATGGGCGGCGGAAGCGCCGACGCCGCGGCGGTTTTAAGGGGGCTTCAGCGCCTTCACCGCATGGCGGACGATCGCACGCTCCGCGAGATCGCGCTGCAGGTCGGCGCAGACGTGCCGTTTCTGCTTTACGGCGGGACGGCCCGCTGCGAGGGCGTGGGGGAGATTCTGACGCCGTTTGCGCTCGGCAAGCGTCTGTGGTTCGTGATCGCAAAGCCGGAGCAGGGCGTAAGTACGCGCGCGCTGTTTTCCATGCTGCCGCTGCCGCGGCCGCAGGTACGGACGCTGTCCGCCGTCGCTGCGCTCGCAATAGGCGATCTGAAGTCTCTTGCTCCGCTTATGAGTAACGTTCTCGAACCCGCGGCGACTGAGATGGTCCCGGAGATCGGGGTTTTAAAGCAAAAGCTGCTGGACGCAGGCGCGGTCGCAGCGCAGATGACCGGCAGCGGCTCTGCCGTGTTCGGCCTGTTTGAGAATGAGGAAGCGGCGAACGCCGCGCTTCCCGCCGTATCCGACGCCGCGTTTTCGACGGTATGTTATTCTTTGTGAGGCATTTATGAACGACCGACACATCCGTATTCTGGCAACGGGCGGGATCCTTTCCGCCGCGATCTTTCTTTTGACAGCTTTCATTCGCATTCCGATCCCCGCGGGGTATCTGCACCTCGGGGACGTCGGCGTGTTTCTGGTCGCCATGCTGCTGCCTGCGGGGTGGGCGGCGGTCTGCGCGGGCGTCGGAAGCGCGCTTGCGGATTTGATCGGGTTTCCGGTCTACACGCCGGTCACGTTCGCGGTCAAGGCACTGACGGCGCTGACGTTCGCGCTTCTGTGGCGAAAGCTTCCGGGGAAGCTCAGATACCTTGCGTTCCTTGCGGTGCTCATCATCCCGGTCGGCTATTTCTTCTTCGAGCTGATCCTCTTCAAAAACTACGCGTGGGCGGATCTGCCGCTGAACCTTTTACAGGCGGTCGTCGGCGCGGGGCTCGCGCTTGCTCTGGACTGCGCGACAAAGGACAGGTTCCGCGTGTAAAAACGTACGGATTTTTAGGATTCTACCGGGCGTAGAGGGGAATTCTACGTCCGGTAGATTGCGTTTACACAGCGGTAGATTGCGCTTGACAGGATCGCGTGTTATGATCAAAATAGAAAAATATAGATTTCAGGAGGCTATATATGCGCATCCGCATTTCCGCAGACAGTACCTGCGATCTGAGCCAGGAGCTCATCGAACAATATGACGTAGCGATCACCCCGCTGTATATCCGCCTCGACGGAAAGGACCTCAAGGATACGATCGAGGTCACTCGCGACGATATTTACAGCTTTGTCGATAAGACCAAGTCCATTCCGAAGACCGCCGCGGTCAACGTCGGGGACTATCAGGCGTTCTTCAAAAAGGTCAAGGAGGAGGGCTACGACGCCGTCGTGCATTTTACGATCTCCGCTGAGATGTCGAGCTGCTATCAGAACGCCTGCATTGCCGCACAGGATTTCGAGAACGTATACATCGTCGACTCGCGCACGCTGTCCACCGGCATCGGGCATCTTGTGCTCGACGCGTGCATCATGCGCGACGAGGGAAAGAGCGCGAAGGAGATCTTCGAGATCCTGGAGGAGCGCAAGAAGAAGCTCGACGTCAGCTTCGTTCTGGACACGCTGCGCTATCTCGCGCTCGGCGGGCGCTGCAACTCGCTGCTCGCGTTCGGCGCGAATCTTCTGAACATCAAGCCGTCGATCCAGGTCAAACATGACGGTACGATGGGCGTGGATAAGAAATACCGCTGCTCGTTCGAGCGCGCGGTCGTGCGCTACGTCAACGATAAGCTGGCGGACAAGGATTCGCTCGATCTCCGGCGCATCTTCATCACGGACTCCGGTTCGAGCGACGAGATCCGGAACGCGGTCGAGGAGGCGGTCCTCAAGAACGCGCCTTTTGCTGAGGTCATTCACACCCGCGCGGGCTGCACGGTCTCCTCACACTGCGGACCGAACTGCATCGGCATCCTGTTCTACAGAAAGTAATACGCACAGCATCACAGCGGCGGTCTTCGAACCGCCGCTTTTTGTATGTTTATACGCATTTATAGAAATTTTACTTTCCTTTTACACAAGAATGGTTTATACTGTAGCCAAACGATCCGTCGATGCGGTTTTTTTCGCGCGCGGAAAAGTTTATCAAGGTACAAGGGGGGGTAATTTCACAGCATGAAAACCAGAAGACTTACCAAGAAAGAGATGTGGATCTTCGCGATCGGTCAGCTCGGCTGGTCGATCCTCGGCGGTCTCATCAATGCATGGCTGGTCACGTTCTATCTGCCGACGTCCGGTGACGTAGCAAACGGCGCGCCGTTCTTCCTGAAGACGGGCGCAATCTTCCTCGGTCTGACCATTCTTGGCGTGATCTCGTTTATCTGCCGTATCTTCGACGCTGTCACCGACCCGCTGATCGCGTCGATGTCCGACCGCAGCAAGAACCCGAAAGGCCGCCGCATCCCGTTCATGCGCCGCGCGGCGATCCCGTTCGCCGTGATCGCGGTGCTCGTGTTCTGCGCGCCGGTCGAAGCGATCAGCGGCATCAACGTCGCGTGGGTCCTCGGCTTCCTCATTCTGTTCTATCTCTTTATGACGATGTACTGCACGCCGTACAACGCTTTGATCTCAGAGTTCGGCAAGACGCAGGAGGACCGCATGTACATCTCCACGGCGATCTCGGCGACGTTCTTCGTCGGAACGCTTTTGAGCTACATCCCCTTCGTGCTCGCTCCGGTGCTTCGCGGCGCGATCGGCGCAAGCTTCCCTTGGAGCTACCGCATCTGCTTCATCATCCTGGCAGCGCTTGCGCTCGTCTGCATGCTGATCCCGACCTTTAAGCTCAAGGAGCGCGACTTTGTCGACGCGCAGCCGACGACCGAAAAGAGCAACACTGTCAAGAGCCTGATCAAAACCTTCAAGAACAAGGAGTTTCTGAAGTTCTCCGGCTCCGATATCGCATACTTCATCGCGCTGACCCTGTTCCAGACCGGTCTTCCGTTCTTCGTCAAGGTCTCCATGAAGCTGGATGAATCCTGGGCGATGTACTTCCTCGGCGGCATGACCGTGCTGTCCGCTTGCTTCTATCCGATTGTTTCGAAGCTCGTTTCGAAGTTCGGCAAGAAAAAACTCGTCATCACCGGTTTTGTCGGTCTTGCGCTTGCGTACATCGTGACCGCGCTGATCGGCGTGATCCCGGGCTTCGAGGGCATGCTTCCGGGCATCCTGATCGTTGTGATCTCTGCGTTCCCGATGGCGCTACTCGGCATCATCCCGCAGTCGATCATTGCGGACGTTGCGGAGGAGGACGCGATCCTCACCGGCGAGAAGCGTGAGGGCATGTTCTTCGCGGCGCGTACCTTCGCCATGAAGATGGGCCAGTCTGTCGCCGCTCTGGTGTTCACCTCGCTGGCGATCCTGCTGCCGCTTTGCGACGCAAACATCAAGATCAACGGCAAGACCGAGATCGTTGCAAATACCGGCATTCAGCAGGAGCTTAAGGGCTTCGACTATGACGTCGAGATCACCGAAAAGGGTGAGAAGAAAAACCTGAAGGCAGAAGATTTCACGGTCGAGTTGGTCATGAGAGCGTCCGAGGAGGGCAAGGAGCCCGTCGATCCGACGCTGGTCAAGAACAATCCCGAGAATAAGGAAAAACCCGAGGAAGGCGATCTCGTCGGCAGCTACCTGATGCAGATGAACGAGGACGACTTCAAGGTCAACGCGCCCGAAGGCGCGACCGCAAACAAGATCGTCACGCCCGGACGTTTGACCGTTACGAAGGACGAAGCAGGCGCGGAGGAGTTGAAGGCCAAGATGGTCAGCAGCGACCTGACGGCGTCCCGCTACGGTCTCCGCATCGTTGCGATCGTCGCGGTCGTGTTCTGCCTGCTCGGCGCAGTGATCCTTGCGTTCTATAAGGAAAAGAAGGTCATGGGCGTCATCGAAGAGGCGCACAAGAAGGAAAACCTTCCCGAATAACGAGGTCTCTTATGGACAGAACAAGCGTTATTTTCGGCAATCCGATCGATCCGAAAACCGTCAAAAAGGCGGAGAAGAGCAAGGCGAAGTTCATTAAAAAGTTCGGCGACGACACGAAAAAGGAGTACCATCTGGGCCTCAAGCCGATCGACGAGATCAAGGAGATCAAAATCCAGAACCTCGTTCTCGCGGAAAAGCCGCTGGAGCTTCCCGAAGACGCCGTGATCGTCGGCAACATCCGCATGGGCTTCGGTCACTACCGCATCGCGATGGCGATCGCGTCCTGCGCGCAGGCGCTCGGGCGCACGCCGATCTGGATGGACCTTGCTTCGTTCGACGCGACCGGCTCCGCCATGATCCGGCACCAGAACGATCTCTATTCCACCGGCTCCAAACTCTCGCAGAAGATCGGGCTTTTCAACAAGCTCGTGTGGGAGCCGCTGAACAGCGAAGGGTTCAAAAAGATCACCTATAATGCGGCGGATCAGAAAAACTCCGAGCTGCTCGCGCCGCTTTATGCGGATCTTCCGAAGGACGTTCCGTACATCGGCACGCACGTCTGGCCCTCGCAGGGCGCGGTGCACGCGGGACTCACGCACGTCGTCAACGCGATCCCGGACAACTGGCCGATGGGTCTGCATCTTGCGGAGGGCTCGATCCACGCCGTGCAGACGCCGTTCGCCTATCTCGGCTATAAGAAGCTGAACGGCTTTGCAAAGACGGCGCTGAAGCCGATCCCGGACGGCGATCTCAAGCTCGTCGGGCATTACATCGACCATGAGCTCGTCGAAAACGTCGAGCACGACTGCGCAAAGCGCGTGGAGCGGCTCGACACCGGAGCGCCGATCCGCTTTTTGATGACGGTCGGCGGCGCGGGCGCGGGCGGCGATCTGTACCTCGCCATGACGAAGCATCTGCTGCCGTACGTAAAAGCAGGCAAGGCGGAGTTGTGGATCAACTTCGGCGACCACCTCACCATGTGGGAGGTGTTCAAAAAGAAGATGCCGGAGATCGAACGGCAGGCCAAGACGTACTTCGATGATTACAAGGGCCTTTCCGATTGGGCGGAAACGCTCGACGCGCCGAGCAAGGCGGGGATCACCGTGTTCTGCAACAAGAACATCTTCGAGGCGGTCTACTCGACGAACTTGCTGATGCGTAAAGCGGACGTGCTGATCACAAAGCCCTCCGAGCTTGCGTTCTATCCGGTTCCGAAGCTCATGATGCGGCACATCGGCGGCCACGAGGTCTACGGCGCGATCTACGCGCGCGAGATGGGCGACTCGACCTTCGAGTGCGAAACACCCGCGGCGCTCTGCGACATGATCGACACGCTCTTAAACGACAAGGCGATCCTCCGGCAGCTCAACAAGCGCATCGTGGAGCTCAAGAACTTCGGCGTCTACAACGGCGGCTATGAGGTCGTGAAGCTCGCGATCGAAGGAAAGAAATAAGCAAAACCATCCGAAAGGTCCTCTGCACGGCGGGGGACCTTTCAAAAACGATTAAGGGGGAAAACGATGGAAACAAAATCGAAGCTTCCGTTGAAGAGCAAAATCGCCTACGGGCTCGGCGCGGTTGGCAAGGACATGGTCTATATGCTGTCCTCGGGCTATATTCTGTATTACTTTACGGACGTCGTCGGCAGCAGGTTCGACGCCGCCGGATATCAGGCGGTCACGGTCGCGATCGGCGTGATCCTGATGGTCGCGCGGTTCTTTGACGCGTTCAATGATCCGCTGATGGGCGTGATCGTGGCCAAGACCAAGACGCGCTGGGGCAAGTTCCGCCCATGGCTTTTGATCGGAACGCTGACCAACGCAGTCGTTCTGTACCTGATGTACGCATGCCCGCCGTCGGTCGACACGCCGAGCGGCGTCATTGCGTACGCGGCGATCTTCTACATCCTCTGGGGCATGACGTATACGATCATGGACATTCCCTACTGGTCGATGATCCCTGCGTTTACGAGAGGCGGCAAGGAGCGCGAGAACCTGACCACGCTGGCGCGTTCGTGCGCGGGCGTCGGCAGCGCGATCATCTCCATTCTGACGATGAAGCTTGTGCCGATCCTCGGCAACGCGTTCGGCGGCGGCAACGCAACGGAGATCGAGCTTGTCGGCTTCAAGTGGTTTACGCTGATCGTGGCGGCTCTGTTCATCGTATTCACGATCCTCACCTGTGTCTTTGTCAAGGAAAGATCCACCGTCGAGATGAAGACCGTTTCGGTAAAGCAGATGTTCAAGGCGCTTCTCCGAAACGATCAGGCAATGGCGGCGGTCGTCGCGATCGTGCTGATCAATACCGCGATCTATATCACCGCGAATCTCGTCATTTATTTCTTCAAGTATGACGTCGGCGGCGTGACCTGGTACGACGATCAGGTGCTGTTCAACACCTTCGGCGGCGCGGTGCAGATCCTTTCGATGATGCTGCTGTATCCGCTGCTTCGGAAGGTCCTGAAGATCGGCAATATTCCGATTTTTTACATCTGCCTCGGCATGGCGGTCTTCGGGTACGTTTCGCTGCTGCTGCTGGCGATCTTCAATCTCAACAGCGTGTTCGTGCTGTTCGTGCCGGGATTCTTCATCTACGCGGCAAACGGGCTTCTGAGCATTCTGACGACGATCTTCCTTGCGAACAGCGTCGATTACGGCCTTCTGAAGAACGGCACCAGCGACGAATCCGTCATCTTCTCGATGCAGACCTTCGTCGTTAAGCTTGCCAGCGGCGTTGCGGTGTTCGCGGCGTCCATATGCCTGTCCGTCGTCAATCTGCAGTCCAGCACCAAGATCACCGAGGAGGAAAAGCTTGTCGACTGGTCAGGCGGTGTGCTGACGTGGCAGAAGATGGGCCTCCGCCTGACGATGACGGTCATTCCGATCATCGGGCTGATCATCGCCTTCTTCTGGTTCCGCAAAAAGTTCATCCTGACCGACGAAAAGGTCTCCGAGATCGCCGAGCAGGTGAAGGATCTGAAACCGAACGAGGAAGGCTGATTCACAAAATAACAAACGGGGCTGCCATTCGGCAGCCCCGTTATAAACATCGTACCTGACTTCCCCTTGCGAGGGGGAGGAGAACCGCTTACGGCGGCAGGGCAGTTTATGATGCGGATTTCTTTCTCCCGGCGATCGCCGCGATACCCTTGTATACCGCAATCACGGCGAGCGCAAGCGGGATGTGCGTCAAAAGCATGATGATCGTGTAGACGAACCGCAGCCCCTTCGACGCGAGCCGCGCCGCAAGGTCCTCGTAGAGCGGAACGCCGCCGCCGCTGTAGAGCAGCATGTAGTCGGATCCGAGCAGGTGATTGACCGGGATCGCGACGGCGGAAAGCAGCAGGATCGGCAGCATCGTGCGCAGCGCGTCGATCCATCTGAGCCGGACGTAGCCGGTCATCAGCAGGAACACGCCGGTCGCGAACATCGTCGTGTGGAAGAACAGCGAGTAAAACGCGCCGAACGTCCAGAACGGGTAAAAGTTCAGCCCGTTGCAGTAAACGACGCCGATCGCGCCGTACAGCAGGCTGATCGTCGTAATGAACGACAGGCAGTATTCGCGCACCCTGCCGCGTCCCCATGCCGCAGGGACGAGGGTATAGATGAACAGCGAGCAGGTGTAGATCGGCAGAAGCCCGAACCAGTTGAAGCCCGCGCCGCTCTTGATATCGAAACAGCTTTCCCAGGTGATCTTCGTGATCTCGAGTACGACCATCACGACCGACAGGATTTTCAAGCCCGTGTCGATGCGCCGACGCCGCGCCTTGCGGAACAGATAGGAGAGCAGAAGCGTCAGCACGTACGCGAGCACGATAAAGACAATGTGCGCGGGGCCGAACAGATCGGAATCGAATCCCTGTTCCCGGAAATAGCCCTTATAATTGAAGAACGTACAGCCCATAAAGTCCCTTCATTCTCTGAATTCCGCGGCATTATAACATATCCTGCCGAAAAAAGAAAGAGGGAATGCGCGATTGGCAGCATATTGCATTCCGGGTCGCTCAATTCAGCGGCGCGGCAACGCTTATTCTCCTGCCGTTTGCTGCGCTTCGCTTTCCGTCCCTGATCCGGTTTTTGTAAACATACGGGAACATAAAAAAGCGCCGCGGCCGCGGCGCTTTTTGCTGTACAAAAATCCGTAGGGGGCGATGGTACGCGCGATTCAACGCGCGATCTGCCTATGTAACGGAGCGGAGAGTCTTCGGCCTCCCGCAAAGACAAAACAGTCAGATCGGCAGGGTTCTGACCCAATCCTTGAGCTCGCGCTCGGAGACCTTGGGCGGGAAGACGCGGCCGGGGAGGATCGTCGCTTTGGAAAGCTCGCCCATGCGGATCGGCGCCTTACCGAGCCCCGAACCGCCGGAGGTTGCGAACGGAATGATCTTTTTGCCGGTGAAATCGTACGCTTCGAGGAAGGTGTCGACGATCGACGGTTCGCGGTACCACCAGATCGGGAAGCCGACGAAGATGATATCGTAGGCTTCGACCGGCGCATCTTTGTCTTTCAGCGGCGGCCGGGCGGAAAGATCCTGCATCTCGAGCGTGCTCCGGGAGGTTTTGTCTCTCCAATCGAGATCCGCGTCGGAATACGGCATCTCCGGCGCGATCTCATACAGCGCTGTGCCCACACCCCTCGCAAGGCGGGCGGCGACGGCGGCGGTTACGCCGCTTGCGGAAAAATAGGTGACCAATGCGTGTATCATCTTTTTGCCTCCTTATAAGCTCTCGTTCAGAATGGTTACGACCTCGTCGCGGGTCAAGGTATGGTAGCCCGTGCCGTCCATCAGGATCGTCGCATCGGCAATGCCCTCGATCATGTCCTCGGTCACGCCGAGCTCGCGCATGGTGCAGGCGACGCCGATCTCTTTCATCCAATCGTGCATGGCTTTTAAGCCCTCTCCGGCGATCTCGCCCTTCGTTTTGCCTTTGGGATCGACGTCCCAGACTTCCTCTGCAAAGCGTACGAACTTTGAAAGCCCGTACGGCATCACGTGCCGGTAATACGGCAGCGAAACGGCGGCAAGCGTAAATCCGTGCGTGGCGTCGGTGTACGCGCCGATTGCCTGCCCGAGCATGTGCACCATCCAGTCCTCGGTCTTGCCGCAGCCGATCAGGTTGTTCAGCGCCCACGTCGCCGCCCACATGATGTTCGACCGCGCTTCATAGTCGTCGGGCCGCAGAACAACGACGCGGGATGCGCGCACGACCGAACGCATCAGCGCCTCTGCAAGCGCGTCGCTCACATTGTCGTCCGTGCCGGAGAAATACTGCTCCGAGATGTGGCTGAAGATATCATAAATGCCCGCGACGGTCTGCCGCATCGGAAGACTGTACGTGAACTTCGGGTTCAGGATCGAGAAACGCGGGTTCACGCGCTCGTCGAAGACCTTGCCGATCTTCAGCTTCTGCGCGGGGTTTGTGATGACCGAGCCGCCGTTCATCTCCGAACCGGTGCCCGCCATCGTCAGCACACAGCCGACGGGGACGATCTCGCAGGTCGGGTCCTCGTATCGCGCAAAATACTTCTCCCACGGGTCTTCGGGCTCGTGGACGGAGACGGACACGGCCTTTGCGTAATCGCAGCAGGAGCCGCCGCCGACGGCAAGGAGCAGGTCGACCTTGTGTTCGCGGGCGATGTGTACACCCTCTTTGAGCTTGTCGACGGTCGGGTTCGGCATGACGCCGCCGTCCTCGACGACCGTTTTGCCGCAATCTTTCAGGATCTTTACGACCGCGTCGTAGATCCCGTTTTTCTTGACCGAGCCGCCGCCGTAGATGAGCTGGACGGTTTTCCCGTATTGTTTGAGCTCTTCACGGAGTCCTTCAAGCGCGTTTTCGCCGAAATACAGCTTGGTCGGGTTATGAAAGGTAAATGTTCCGAGCATGCGGAGACTCCCTTCAATCCCGGGAGGGGACATCGATCACGATCGGGGCGGGATCGGCCTTTGCCGCCGTGAGGAAATTTCCGAGCGGTTCGAGCTGAAAGCCGAGATCGGGCGTTTGAAAATGCATCGGTACGACAGCTTTCGGCGCAATGCGCTTCGCAATCTCCCATGCAAGCGCTCCGTCGACCGTGTAGATGCCGCCGACCGGCAGAAACAGAACGTCGCAGCCTTGGATCGCAGCGATCGTCCGCTCGTCCGGGATATGCCCGAGATCGCCGCAGTGCACGTAACGCTGTCCGTCGGCTTCGATCAGAAAGACCGTGTTCGCCCCGCGCTTTGCGCCCTGCACCTCGTCGTGAAAGGTCGGAAAGCCCGTGATCGTAAAGCCCGCGAGCGTTTCCGTTTCAAGGCTTTCCTTGACAATCGGATCGCCCTCGATGCGCTCCGCGGCGCAGTGGTCGAAATGCCGGTGCGAAACGGTGATCACGTCCGCCGTCACGCGCTGCATCACAGGGATGCTTTTTTCGTCCGCAGGGTCGGTAACAAGCCGGTTTCCCGCGTCGTTTGCGATCAGAAAGGTCGAGTGTCCGAGCCAGGTCCATTCCATACAGTATTCCTCCGTTCCCATAATATAATCTTTGCCGGGCGGAAAAGCCGCTGTTCGATCGCGATCCGTTTCGCGCCGTCGTGCGTCTTCGGTGCGGAAAGAAAGCGCTCCTCCCCCTGCGGCGCCGCAAAAAGCGCCGCGAAAAAACCGTCCAAAAGCGCGGGATCGTCCGGCGTTTCGACGTCCGGGTGATGCGCCATGATCCAAAGCCGCCGCAGAAAACAGGTTTCGTCCGGTTCGACCGGCTCCGGCAGCGCTTTTGCAAACGCGTCGACCGCCTGCGCCGTGAAAAAGAACAGCAGCCAGCCGTTTTCCGCGATCACGCGCGAAAGCAGCGGCGCGGAGAGCAGCCGACAGTCGGACGCGTGCAGATCCAGCGTCTTCGCGACCGCTTCGGCGTCCGCGCGCAGAAACGCGCTCGAAGCAAGATGCGCCTTCTTCGAGGGCTTGAAAACCGGCCGTACGCCCGTATGCCGTTCGACGAACGCGCCGAGCGCTTCTTCGATCGCGTCACTCATTCGGATCATATATAAATCGTATCGGATTCTTGCACAAATGTCAACAGGTATGAAACGGGATATGGCCGGAAATACTTGTTTCGAGGTGAAAAATGATGATCAAACGATTCTTTTCCGGTCTGTTCCTGATGCTGCTCGCGGCAGTTTGTCTTTCAAAGACCGCCGCGCCCGCGGTAAAAACGCTCGCGTCGGGCGAGGGCGTTCTGCGTCTGCATGTGATCGCGGCGAGCGATTCCGACGAGGATCAGGAGGCGAAGCTTGCGGTGCGCGATGCGATCCTGCCGCTGTTCGAACGGGCGAAAAGCTATGAGGACGCGCGCGCGTTTCTGCTTTCGCACGGGCGCGAGATCCAATTGACGGCCGAGGCGGTGCTGCGCGAGCGCGGGATCGACGACGGCGTACAGCTCTCGCTGGGTACGGAGACCTTCCCGGATCGCACCTACGGCGACACGCTGTTTCCGGCAGGCGAATACGACGCGCTGTGCGTACGGATCGGCGCGGCCGAGGGGCACAACTGGTGGTGCGTCCTGTTTCCGCCGCTGTGCATCGTGAGCGAGACCGGCGATCCGG
Source organism: Christensenellales bacterium (assembly GCA_045114775.1). GTDB lineage: Bacteria > Bacillota > Clostridia > Christensenellales > CAG-138 > UBA3792. The sequence continues at coordinate 58,996 of JBGULC010000042.1, forward strand.
TCGATCTCGATACCGTCGAGACCGAGAGCTGGATCTGGAACTTTCTCAAATCTCTGTTTTAAGGAGCCGATATGCGCAGGTTTTTCAGAAAAAGCCGGATCGCGCTCCTTGCGCTGATCCTCGTTCTTACGGCGATCCCGTTGCTTTCGGCGCAGGCCGCCGCTTTGCGCCGCGGCTCCACGGGCGACGACGTAACGGCCGTACAAAAGCGGCTGAAGCAATGGGGATACTATTCCGGCGCGGTCGACGGCATCTACGGCTATGCGACCGAGCGCGCGGTCAAATGGTTTCAGGAAAAGAACGGGCTGACCGTGGACGGCGTGGTCGGCGCCAAGACCGCAGCGGCGATGGGTCTGAACCTCACAAGCACGGTTTCGGGTACGCAGAAGCCCGCGACCGGCGACGTGTATCTTTTGGCACAGTGCATCTACAGCGAATCGCGCGGCGAGCCCTATAAGGGGCAGGTCGCGGTCGGCGCGGTGGTTTTGAACCGTGTGAAAAGCAGCGCGTTTCCGAATTCGATCTCCGGCGTCGTCTATCAGAAAGGCGCGTTCTCGGCGGTCGACGACGGGCAGATCAACCTGACCCCGAACGACACGGCCATCAAGGCGGCAAAGGACGCCATGAACGGCTGGGATCCGACGGGCGGCTGTCTGTACTACTACAACCCCGCCAAGACGAGCAACCGCTGGATCCGAAGCCGGCCGATCGTGGTGCGCATCGGCAGCCACGTATTCTGCAAATGATCCGCATTTCGAAAAAGATATGGCTGTTCGGCTTTCCCGCAATCCTGCTGATCGGACTCGCGGTGATGACCGTTTCGTTCTTCCGCCAGCGGGAGGAGCTTGCGGCGCAGCGACGCGTCATCGACGCGCAGACCGAGAGCGCCTATCGGGCGCTTTCGAACGATCTCAACGACCTTTCCGTCGCGCTCAGTAAACTCGAAGCCGCAAGCACGCCCGCAAGGCTTTCGAAGACATTTGCGGACATTCGCCGCAGCAGCGCCGGTGCTGTGCGCGCGCTTTCGCTCCTGCCGGTCGCACATGCGGACGACGAGGGGCTGATGCGGTTTCTGACGCGCACCGGCGACTTTGCGGAATCGCTGATGGACCGTGTGCTGTCCGGCCAGATGCTGACCGGCGAGCAGCTTGACTCGCTCGGCGAGCTCAGGACATGCTGCTCCGGCCTTTCCGAGCGTTATGACGGCAGCTGCACGGACGGCGATTTCCCGACGGCGCCGCAGGACGGCTTCTACGGCGGCGAGACCGACGACGAAAACATTGCCGACTATCCGACACTTCTGTACGACGGTCCGTTCTCCGAAAGCAGCGAGCAGGCGGAGCCCGTAGGCCTGCCCGAAGAAACGGTCGACGAAGCGGAAGCGACGCAGAGAGCGCAGGCGCTGTTTCCGGACCGGACGCTGCGCTTCGACGGGCGCACGGAGAGCCTGATCACGACCTACGATTTCTCCGCTGACGACGGAAACGGCGAGCTCTGCGTTTCGATCACCGAGCGCGGCGGACTGCTCCTGTACTTTATGGGAACGCCGTCCGGCGCGAAAAGCGATCCGCCGAGCGACGAGGAAAGCGAGCGGCTGCACGCGGCGGCGAGCGAGTATCTGGAGGATCACGGCTTCGGCAGGATGGAACCCTCCTACGCGCAGTATTATGCGGGCACGGTCATTCTGAACTACGCCGCGGTGCAGAACGGCGTGATCCTTTACGCCGATCTCGTCAAGGTCTATGTCGACCGCGACACGGAAGTCGTCATCGGGCTCGACGCGATGAACTACCGGTTCCATCACCGCGAACGCGATCTCTCCGCCCCGATCATGACCGAGGAGGACGCGAAGAGCAGCCTCAGTGACGCGCTGACGCTCGAGCATACCGCGCTTGCGCTGATCCCGAAGTCGAACACGTACGAGGTACTCTGCTACGAATTCAAGTGTACCTGCGGCGAAACGTTCTTTATCGTCTACGTGAACGCGCAGACCGGCGCGGAGGAGGAGATCTTCGAGGTGCTGAACAGCGACGAGGGCGATCTGGTGGTATAAAAAAGACCGGTTGGAACTGTGTTTCAACCGGTCTTGTCCTTCCGATCGCTTCAGGATTCCGGAACGGCGGAAGCCGTTCTCTCTTTTTTCCATTTCGGGTACTTGAAATCGTCCATGGTTTCCGCGTTCGGCTGCAATCCCTTCATCGGCGTTTTGGAATTCGTCACGATATTGATATAGAAGGAATCGAGCAGTCGGTCCTTCGGCAGCTTTTCCATAAGAGACTGTACGAGAGAGAGGAACGCAGGATCCGTGTTTTCGCCTTCGGACCGTACGGCCAGGAGATACTCGTCCTCGGTCAGCGCGAAGATCGCGGTGCCGGCCTGACCGGGCATCCACATGGGATCGGCGATATGGTTTCCGGAAGGATCGTGCAGCTCCAAAACATATTGGCCGTCGGAGACCTTTTCCGCATGGAACAGCACGCCGTTCGGGAGTTTTCCGTTCACCATGCTGCTTTTGCCGGAGGATTCCTGCACGTTTTCGGAAGCATCTTTCTGTTCGGACGGCTTTTTGATCGGGATCATATAGGTAAGCGAATCCGGATTGATCACGATCCCGCCGTAGATCCGGTTGAACGGATGGGTTTGCAGCTGCTCAAGGACTTCCCGGAACGTGACCGTACAGATTTCTTTTTCGAGACCCTGACGGTTCGGAGCGGCAAGGAACGCGCGCATGGCGTACGGGTCGGTCCAAAGAGCGAGCATCATCTTTTCATAGTTGATCGGACGAAGGAATTCGTTGACGGTCAGGCCGTCCGGACCGGTGATCGGGTTCGTGGATCGCAGCGCAAGGAAGGTTCCCTCCTTTGCCGAATCGAGGATCCTGCCCTGCATGTCCAGAATGCTCTGATGTGAGAAAAAGATATCGTCCCGGCCGGTGTACACCGTGAACAGAAAACCGAGGATCGCCCGACACAACGCGGGATTGCGCGGCATGACCGAATCGGGCAGCGGACTGATTTCGGAAAGTCGGAAAACGGAAAGCTTGCCGTCGATATTGAATGCCTCGTAACCTTCCGCCTGCCATCTTTCGGCGGCTTCGCGAAGATCGTCCGCGGTGAGCTTGCGGACGGAATGCAGTTTTGCATTCGCATGACGATCCAGAAGCTTTGCGACCGCCTCTGCCTTGCTCTGATGCGTATACAAAGCGATATGCTTCCGATCCTGCAAGGGCAGCGGCAGATCGGTCGGTTTTCGGAAGATCACCCAGCAGTCATTTCCGGTCAGCTGCCGCAATACGGCGGAACGCAGCAGCGCGCGGTTTTGCGCATTGACGGCAAGCTGCGGCTTCGGAAAATCTTGTTCGGAAAGCTTTTTTTCGATAGGCTCGTCACAGGCTTCCATGAGCCAGATCAGCTCCGTACAGCTCAGGTGCTCCTGCGTCAACTGTTCTTCGGTGACAGAATTCAGATCCCAAATCGGACCGAAGAACTGAGCGCTGAGTTCATTGCAGCGGGAATCCTTCAGCTTCATATACAGCTCATTCGGCATGAACAGAAGCGAATCCGGGATGTCGTCCGGATGCGGCTCGTCCGGCGTTTCGGCGCGCGTTTGCGCGGGCTGTGCTTCGACGCGCGACGCGTCCGGTCGGGGCAGCGCTTCCAACTCCGAAAACCGGAAAACGTCGGGCTGTCCGTCTACGGTGAACTTCTCAAAGCCCTTCGCCGTCCATTCTCTGACGGCGTCGTGAAGCGTGCGCGGAGCGACCGTCCGGATGGTATACGCCGCGGCGCGCTCGCCGAGAAGCCCGATCACCGCGTTCACTTTGCTTTTATGCGTATAGAGCGCAAGCTGTGTTTCTTCCGGTTCGGGCTCTCTGCGAACGAACGCATAAACCGAATTGTCTGCAAGCCGCCGCAAAACATAGCCGCGTAGCAGCGCTTTGCTCTCCGTAAGCTCCGGGATCTTGTCGGTCAGATCCTCGGCCGGGATCTTGTCGGTCAGATCCTCGGGCTCGTGATACTTGCAGAGCTGGATCCGGAAATCCGTCTCGTGCATCAGCCACAAAAGCTCCGTGCAGCAGAGGTCCCGCTGCTCGATCATTTCTTTTTTCACGGCATGCAGACGTGTCGGGTCCTTGCTGAAGAACAGCCCGCCGAGGATCTCAGTCCGAACGGCCGTCAGCCGCATGGAAAGCGCGTCCGGCGTCAGCTCCAACCCGTACGGAATGTCCGCAGGCCGCGGCTTGCCGGTGGAAAGGTCGATCCGAACGTCGGTCTCGGGGACTTGATCTGCGGGCTTCGGTGTGCGTACGCTTGCGGACGCGCCGCGGGGCGCGACTGACGCGGGCGGCGTTTTCCGTATCGGGACCGGCGGCGTCGGGAACGGGTCGGTCTGTCCGCTTGCAATCTTTGCGGCGCAAACGTCGCAGTATACCGTGTCGTTGAGGATGAGGACCTTTTCTTCGGGGATCAGTAGAAGCTTGCAGCCGCATTTGGCACAGACGGGGACCCCGTTTGAATAGGTTTTGTGCAGACGCGGAAGCTTCAGAATACAGAAGCTGAGGATAAACGCCGCTGCGCCGAGAAAATACAAGCCGAAGATGAGCCATCGCAGCCAACTCAGTCGATGGAAGACGGAATCATCATCCATCATTCCGAGGATACAAAAGTTGCAGATGATCGCGACTGCGAGCCCGGCGAAGCGCAGAAGAAGCCGCAGCGCTCTGCGCCTGTTGTATTCCCGCATTGTCATGCGGGTCGTCTTCGAAGTACCGTTCATCCTTTGCCTCCCTTTTTGATCGTCATCTCATATAAAACATGTCAGGATATTCAAAATGTACCATGATTCGCAGACCTTGTCAACGCGCTGCAAGGAGGGTATCCGGGGAAAAGGGATTGCACAACAAATGCATCACTTCCGAAATATGACATTTCGGTTACATCTTCGTCATAAAGATAACGCAACTCTGCCGCATCGCAAAGAACGGCGGCGTTTTCTATTACGTCCCGGCGTACTTTTTCTTTACCGACTTTTATCCGTCCGAGGAGTGGCGGGCGCAGTACCATTGGGACGATTCGCATGAGAGTGAGCGCCGCGTGATCGAACAGAGAAACGGCAACGTCGGCAGCGTGAGCGGATACTTCGACGAGTACAACGCGATTGTGATCAACGCCGCCGACGGCACGCTGATCGACCTCGGGAAAGGATATTGACGGCGCGATGCGCCCTCAGCGATATGTTCCGCATTGCGGAACGTGATATGCGGCTTCGCCGCGTGATATATCCCTTCGGGACGTGATATGTGCCCTGCGGGCACGTTCAGGTGGATTTTGCTCCCTCATCCGTCGCCTGACGGCGACACCTTCTCCACCCAAGGGGGAGGCTTTTGGGTTCGCGACACTCTTGCCCTCCCTGTGCAAGGGAGGGTGGCGAGGAACGAGCCGGGAGGGTTGTCCGCGCCCCGTGCAATTCATTATCAACGGACTGCCGGGACGGGCATTGTGTCCGTCAGTACAACCCCTCAGTCGGCTGCGACGCCAGTTCCTCCTTTAACATTTCGCTGCGCTTCATTGCTGCGGCAGATCGCGCGCTTCCCGCGCGTACCATCCACAGGGGAGCCAAGAAGCGGAACGGAAGATCGGTGATCGTCCCTGTGGCTGCATCAACATATAAAATAATAAGGGAGGCCGACTTCGGCCTCCCACGGTTTATTGCGCCGTTATGCCTTATAATGAGTTTCGGGGCGGTAGTGCTCGAAGATGCGGCAGTCATAGCGCTTGGCGAGCGTTTCGTGATCCGAATCCGGCCGTTCGGTCCAGAAGACCGTCTTTGCGCCGAGCTTGCGGCCGAGCAGCATGCACAGCGGCCGGTGACCGCGTCCGAACGCGATGAACTGCGGATGCGTCAGGAAATTGATGCAGAGCGTATGCATCGTGAAACACCGCCAAAGCGGAAGCTTGGCTTTGCGCCAGTAGGAGAAGGCTTCGGTGAGCTGTCCGCGCACGAGGTCCGGCGCGTTCTTATAGAACCAGCGTACGATGCGCGGGTCGAAGCTCTCGACACAGTACGGCCCCTTGAGCGTTCTGAGGATCGCGAGCGTCTTTTCGCAAAGCTCTTTATAATTCGGCGTGGACTTCAATTCCACGATCGTGGGAGATTTGCCGTCGAGCACGGCCATCACGTCGGTAAACAGCGGCATGCGATGCGCGGTGCCCTTTAAGGGCATTGCCTGCAGCTCCGCAAGCGTAAAGCTGTCCACGCGCCCTTTTTCGGTCGTCATGCGGTCGACAGTGTCGTCGTGAAAGACGACCACCGCGCCGTCCTTGCTTAACTGCACGTCAAGCTCGACTCCGCAACCGTATTCCGCCGCGCGGCGGAAGGCCTCGAGCGAGTTTTCGGGCACGCTCTGATCCTTTTCATATAAGCCCCGATGCGCCGCCATCAGCCCCTGAAACGGCGCGAACTTTGCCGGGTCCGCGCGACGCGGCAGAATCAGAAAGACATAAACGACAAACAGAACAAACACGCAGATCCCTGCGATCAGCCAACCCATTTTTAAGCTCCTTTTGATAATATAAGATTATTGCCTATTGAGATTATAACGCATTTCGGCTATAATGAAAAGGTAAAAATATGACTTTTCGGTCGATCGGGGGCAATTATGAAACTGAACTACAAGCGCACGATCCTCGTTGGGTTCGCATTCTTTCTCATCTGCACCTTCTGGCAGGCTTACGACACGATCATCCCGAAGATTCTGACCGACAAATTCGGCATGACGCAGACGCTGTCCGGCATCATCATGGCGCTCGACAACATCTTAGCGCTGTTCCTTCTCCCGCTGTTCGGCGGGCTTTCCGACAAATGCAAGAGTAAAATGGGTCGCCGCAAGCCGTACGTGCTGATCGGCACGATCATTGCGGTCGTCGCGTTCTTCGCGCTCGCCGCGGTCGACTATATGCAGCTCGACAAGAACATCAAAAACGTCACCGAGATCAACACGATGTCGCTTGAAGAGGTCTATGACACGGTCGGCGACACGAAGCTTGAAACTGCGGACGGCGAGCTTTACACGCTGAAGGAAAAATACCCGGATAAGGAAGCGTTCCTGAAGATCCCCGCAAAGATCGTGGAAACGGACGCCGAAGGCCGCGTCAAGCACTACGAGAACGGCGAACGTATCTACCTCGACAACGAAGAATATCAGAAATACGTCGTGCCGGCCCGTCTTGCGGCGAATCCGGAAGCGGCAAAAGCCTACCGTGAGATCTATGCGCACCAGGGCGAAGGACAGTCCGAAAACTGGTTTGTCAAGAATATTCTGAAGGGCGGACGCGATCCGCAGACGCCGGACGGCGTAAGCTTCAAGCTCTCCGAGAAGTATAAGACCGAAGACGAATTCCTGGCGGAGTTTGCGCAGATCAACATTCTCGATCCGTCCGTTGCCGATCCGGATAAGCAGTTCAGCTTCAAGACCAACCCCGATTACATCGACTACGTTGTGCCTGCGCGTCAGGCGTACGTGTGGAACATCACGATCGCGAACCCGGGCGTGCTGATCGCGTTCATCGCGGTGCTGCTCGTTGTGCTGATCGGCATGTCGATCTTCAGAAGCCCGGCGGTCGCACTGATGCCGGACGTTACGATCAAGCCGCTGCGTTCTAAGGCGAACGCGATCATCAACCTGATGGGCAGCGCTGGCGGCGTATGCGCACTGGTTCTCGGACTCGGGATCTTCTTCAACACCGGCGCGATCAAGAACACGTTTATGAGCTACATCGGCTTCTTCGGCGCGATCATTATCATCATGCTGATCGCCCTCGTCGTCTTCATGGTGACGGTCAAGGAACCCGAGTGGGCGGGCGAAATGGAGCAGAAGAGCCGCGAGCTCGGCATCGACGACGTGGACGACGAGACCGCGGCGTCCGGTTCGAAAAAGCTTTCGAAGGGCGAAAAGATTTCGCTGATCCTGATCCTTGCCTCGGTCGTGCTCTGGTACATGGGCTATAACGCCGTCACCTCCAAGTACTCGATCTACGCGGGCCGCGTGCTCGACAAGGACTATAACCTCACGCTGATCATTGCACAGGCGGCGGCGATCATCTCCTATCTGCCGATCGGCATGCTCTCCTCAAAGATCGGCCGCAAAAAGGCGATCCTGGTCGGCGTTGTGATCCTGACCGGGACCTTCCTCGGCGCGTCCTTCATGCGCGCGACCACGCCGACCATGCTGATGAACGTCATGTTCGCGCTCGCAGGCATCGGCTGGGCGACGATCAACGTCAACTCCTTCCCGATGGTCGTGGAGCTTTCGAGAGGCGGCAACGTCGGCAAGTACACCGGCTACTATTATGCGGCGAGCATGGCGGCGCAGGCGGTCACGCCGTTCCTCTCCGGCATGTTTATGGACCGGCTCGGCTTCACCTCGCTGTTCCCCTACGCTACGGTGGCGGCCGGACTTGCGTTCTTCACAATGCTCTTCGTAAAACACGGCGACGCAAAGCCGATCCGCAAGAAAGGCTTAGAGGCGCTGGACGTCGATGATTGATGAAAAAGGACAGCTTCGGCTGTCCTTTTCATATATCATATAATCCAACCGTTTGAAACGAAAAATGTAAGAAAGGCGGAATAAAACATGGATCCTGTATTGCTTTCCGGCAACGAAGCGATCGCGCGCGGCGCGTTCGAAGCAGGCGTCAAGGTCTGCTCGGCGTATCCGGGCACGCCCAGCACGGAAATCTTTGAAAACCTCCCGCAGTATAAAGACGCTTTGTACTGCGAGTGGGCGCCCAACGAGAAGGTCGCGGTCGAGGTCGCGTACGGCGCGTCGATCGCGGGCGTTCGCTCTCTCTCGGCGATGAAGCACGTCGGCGTAAACGTGGCGGCCGACCCGCTCTTTACGGCGGCCTACAACGGCGTCTGCGGCGGCTTCGTCATCGTCTCGGCGGACGACCCCTCTATGCACTCCTCGCAGAACGAGCAGGACAACCGGCACTACGCCCGCGCGGCAAAGATCGCGATGGTGGAGCCCTCCGATTCGCAGGAATGCCTCGACTTTCTCAAGGAAGCGTACGACATTTCCGAAAAATTCGACATGCCGGTCATTTACCGCATCACGACGCGCGTTGCGCACAGTAAGAGCCTCGTCCGCTTCGGCGAGCGGTTTGAACGCGAGGTCCCGGCCTACAAGCGCAACATGAAATACGTCTCGAGCCCGGCAAACGCGTACAGGAACCACGCGAAGGTCGAAAAGAACCTTGCGGCGCTTGAGGAGTACGCAAACACCTCGAAGCTGAACCGCGAGGAGATCAACGGCTCGGAGATCGGCGTCGTCACCGCGTCGATCGCGTATGAGTACGCCAAGGACGCGTTCCCGGAGGGCACGTCGTTTTTGAAGCTCGGCCTCACCAATCCGCTGCCGATGGACCTCATCAGGGCGTTTGCGAAGAAGGTCAAAAAGCTTTACGTCGTCGAGGAGCTCGATCCGTTCATGGAGGAGCAGATAAGAGCGGCGGGCATCGAATGCGTCGGCAAGGAGCTGATCGGAAACCTCTACGAGCTGAATCCGCAGATTTTGAAGGAACGCCTGTTCGGCGAGAAGCCGGTCACGGTCGACGTCGGCGTCAAGCCCGTCTCCCGTCCGCCGGCCCTGTGCCCGGGCTGCCCGCACCGCGGCTTCTTCTATACCGTCGCGCGGCATAAGAACTACGTCGTCGCGGGCGACATCGGCTGCTATACGCTCGGCTTCGCGCCGCCTCTCAACGCGCTCGATTCCTGCGTCTGCATGGGCGGCGGATTCACGGTCGCGATGGGCATGGCAAAGGCGTTTGAAGCCTCCGGTCAGACGGACAAGAAGGTCTTCGGCGTGGTCGGCGACTCCACGTTCTTCCACTCCGGCATGACCGGCGCGGCGGAGATCATCTACAACAAGGGCGCCGTCATCCCCGTGGTGCTCGACAACTCGATCACCGGCATGACCGGGCATCAGGACAACCCGGGCAGCGGCTACACGCTCGAGGGCGAGATCGCCGAGAAGCTGAAGATCGAGGATATCCTCGCCTCCTACGGCTATAAGAACATCATCATTGTCGATCCGCAGGATCTGAAGGCAATGGAAGCGGCGGTCACCGAGGCCGCGAATTCCGAGGTCCCGGCGGCGATCATTACGCGCCGTCCGTGTCTGCTCATCAAGCGCATCAAGCACGACATCGGCAAGTGTGAGGTCGACACCGATAAGTGCATCGGCTGCAAGAAGTGTCTCTCCGTCGGCTGTCCCTCGGTCATGGTCGAGAACAAGAAGGCGAAGATCGACGTTACCACCTGCGTCGGCTGCACGGTCTGCGCGCAGGTCTGCCCGATGGGCGCGATCACCCGAAAGGAGAAATAAGCAATGGAAAACAAGAGTGCTCTTTTGGTAGGCGTCGGCGGTCAGGGCGCGATCCTCACCGCGAAGGTCCTCGTCACCGGTCTCATGCGCGCAGGCTACGACGTAAAGATGAGCGAGGTCCACGGCATGTCCCAGCGCGGCGGCAGCGTTTCGACGCAGGTGCACTGGGGAAAGAAAGTCTATTCTCCGGTCATCGGCGACGGCGCGGCGGACATCATCGTCGCGTTCGAGAAGATGGAAGCGGTGCGCTATGCAAACTATCTGAAGCCCGACGGCGTCGCGATCATCAACGATTACGAAATGGCGTCATCTACCATTGCGGCGGGCATGGAAAAATATCCCGAGGGCTGCCTCGAGGCGATGCAGAAGCATTTCAAGGTCTTCCCGCTGAACGCGGAGAAGATCGCCTCCGAGCTCGGCAACGTCAAGTGCGCGAACATCGTGCTGTTCGGCAGCATGGTCAAAGCGCTCGGCATGACGGACATCGACTGGGACGCGGTCATCAGTGACGTCGTTCCCGCGAAGTTCCGCGAGCTGAACCTCAAAGCGTATCACGCGGGCTTCGACGCGGTCTGAGCTCATGAAGGTACTGGTCATCAATCCCGGCGCGACGTCCACGAAGATCGCGGTGTTCGAGGAAGAAACCGAAGAATTCCGCGTGTCGATCGACCACAGCGCCGCAGAATTAAAGGACTTTGAACGGGTCGCGGATCAGATGCCCTACCGCAAGGCGCTGATCCTCGACGCGCTCGCGAAGAAGAACTTTGATCTCAAGACGCTCGACGCGGTCTGCGGCAGGGGCGGTCTGTTCCGCCACATCCCGTCCGGCACGTACGGCGTCAACGACCGCGCGATCGCGGACATCCTGCACCCGTTCTACGGCGAGCACGCGGCGAACCTCGGCGCGTACATCGCGCGGGAGATCGCGGATCCGCTGGGCATTCCGGCGTTCTTCGTCGATCCCGTGTGCGTCGACGAGCTTTGCGATCTCGCCCGCGTTTCCGGGTTGAAGGGCATGGTGCGCGAAAGCTTCTTCCACGCGCTGAACCAGAAATCCGTTGCAAGAAAAGCGGCGAAGCAGCTCGGCAAGCCCTATGAAGAGCTGAACCTGATCGTGCTGCATCTCGGCGGCGGCGTGTCCGTCGCAGCGCACGAAAAGGGCATGGTCGTCGACAACTTCAACGTGAAGGACGACGGCGCGATGGGGCTCGACAGAGGCGGCGCGCTGCCGGTCAACGCGGTCGTGAACCTCTGCTTCTCGGGCAAGACGAAGCAAGAGATCAAAAAGCTCATCAGCGGCGAGGCGGGCGTCTACTCCTACCTCGGCACAAAGGATTTCCGCGAGATCGAGCGCCGCGCGCTTTCGGGCGACGAACCTGAGGCGACGCTGATCTTCAAGGCGCTTGCGTATCAGCTTGCGAAGGATGCGGGTGCGCTCGCAGCCGTCATGAAGTTCAAGGTCGACGCGATCATCTATACGGGCGGCATGGCGTACAGTAAACCGTTCTGCGACGAGCTCGATCAATATCTTGCGCCGCTTGCGCCGGTTTTGCGCTTCCCGGGCGAGGAGGAGATGAAGAGCCTCGCCGAAGGCGCATTGCGCGTGCTGCACGGCGGGGAATGCAAAACGTATCTGGGGGACGGAAAATGAGAACGATTCAGGAGATCATAAGCGCGGCGGAGGGCTTTGCCTCCGGGCGCATCGCGGTTGCCGCCGCGCACGACGCGGACGTATTGAAGGCGGTCGCGGAAGCGAAAAAGAGAAGGATCGCGGAGCCGATCCTGGTCGGGCACGAAGACAGGATCAACGAGATCCTCAAAGAGATCGGCGAGGACCCGTCCGAATATGAGATCATTCACGCGGATTCCGATACGGACTGCGCGGCAAAGGCGGTCGAATGTGTGTCCGAGGGGAAAGCGAACTTCCTCATGAAGGGCCTTTTGAACACGCCGGACATCATGCGCGCGGTGCTGAAGCCCGAAGCGGGGCTTCGGACCGGCAAGCTCATCAGCCACGTCATGATGTACGAGCCGAAGGGACACCGCATGATGGGTCTCACCGACGGCGGCATGAACACGTTCCCGGACCTCGAAAAGAAGGCCGAGATCCTGGAAAACGCGGCGAAGGTGTTCAAAGCGCTGGGCTACGACGAGATCAACGCCGCGTGCATCTGCGGCGCGGAGGTCGTGAACCCGAAGATCCAGTCGACGGTCGACGCGAAAACGCTTTCCGAAATGACCGAGCGCTGGGCGCCGTACAACATGAACGTGTACGGACCGGTGGGTCTGGACCTTGCGGTGAGCGAGGCGGCCTGCCGTCACAAGCATTACGACGTCAAGGGCGCGGGGCAAGCGGACATTCTGCTCGTTCCGTCCTATGAAACGGGCAACGGCATCGGCAAGGCGATGTCGATCTTCGGGGGCGCCATGAACGCCGGCATCGTCGTCGGCGCCAAGGTGCCGATCGTGCTGGTTTCCCGCGCGGACAGCGCGGAGGTCAAGCTGGCGGCTATGGCGCTCGGCGCGGTCGTCGCACGCGGTATGTAAAAGAATTTCAGGGAGGATCATCAAATGCTGGTAAACGAAATGGTACAGCTCGGCGCAAAGCGCTCGGGCATCCGCGAGCTCTTTGAGTACGGTCTGAAGCGCAAGGCCGAGATCGGCGCGGAAAACGTCTTTGATTTCTCGATCGGCAACCCGTCCGTGCCTGCGCCCGAGGCGGTGCAGGACGCGTATAAGGCAATAGCCGCGCGCAAGGACACGGTCAAGGTTCACGGCTATACGTCCGCGACCGGCGCGATGAGCGTGCGCGAGGCGGTTGCAAAGAACCTGAACGAGCGGTTCAACTGCGGCGCAAGGGCACAGAATCTGTTCTTCACCTGCGGCGCGGCGCCGGCGCTCATGAGCACCATGAAGGCCATGTGCGTGCCTGGCGCAGAATACATCGTTCTCGCGCCGTACTTCCCGGAATACCCGACGTTCATCCACGCGGTCGGCGGCAAGATGGTCGTCGTCCCCGCAAACACGGAGGACTTCGACCTGCACGTCGAGGAGATCGAGCCGTATTTTTCCGAGCACACGCAGGCGATCATCATCAACTCGCCGAACAATCCCTCCGGCGTCGTCTATCAAAAGGAAGCGCTCGAGGCGCTTGCCGCGCTGCTGCGCAGAATGGGCGAGAAGTTCGGACATCCGATCTACCTAATCGCGGACGAGCCGTATCGTGAGCTGGTGTTTGACGGCTATGAGACGCCGTTCATCCCGAACATCTACGAGAACACCGTCGTCTGCTATTCCTGGTCGAAATCCCTGAGCCTGCCCGGCGAGCGTATCGGCTACGTGTACGTGCCGGACCGCTGCGCCGACAGCGTCGATCTGTTCAACGCGGTCGCGGGCTCCGCAAGAGCTTTGGGTCACATCTGCGCGCCGACCACCTCGCAGTACATCGTGGAGCAGTGCTGCGGCATGATGCCGGACATCGCGGCGTACGACGAGAACCGCAAGACACTCTATGAGGCGCTGACAAGCTACGGCTACACCTGCGTCTATCCGCACGGCGCGTTCTATATGCTCATTAAGGCCCCGTTCGGTACCGCGACGGAGTTTTCCGAGCGCGCGAAGGACTTCAACATCCTCGTGCCGCCGTGTGAACCGTTCGGCTGCCCCGGATACCTTAGGCTTTCCACCTGCGTGAGCCACGACATGATCCTGCGTTCGTTGCCCGCCTTTATGGCGCTGATCGAAGCGGGTCTGTAAGCGTAAATCACTTTCGGCGGAGGCTTCGGCTCCCGCCTTTTTTGTTCCACAGAATTGCAAAGAAAACTTTGCAAATAGGTGTTGACAAGTAAACTTGGCGGTGGTATTATGATATCAATAAAACTTGGCAGGAGATGAGAAGAATGGATAAAGAAACGATATTGAAGAAAGCGCAGGCGGAGAACCGCGGACGTGACGAGGCGGATCTGGAGGCGCAGAAGAAAGGCGCGTGGTTTGCATATCTCGTCGGGATCGTCGGCATGATCGCTGTCAATGTGATCAACGGTGCGGTATTCGGGACGGTCAATCACGGACCGAATTTCATCATCTGTCTGATGGCGGCCGTCGCGTTTTTCGCGAAGTACCGCACGCTGAAAAAGAAGCATGAGCTGATCGTCGCGATCGTTTACGGTGCGCTCGCGCTGATGTTTCTGGTATTCTGGCTGCTGCAGCTTCTGAAGGTGTGGTGAGCGTTATGCAGGACGCATTGATCCTGAAAAACCGCCTCAGAGAGGCGCGCACGGAAGCCGGCATGAGCCAGTCGCAGCTTGCCGAGACGGTCGGCGTTTCGCGCAATACGATCAGCTCCATCGAAACGGGGCAATTCAACCCCACGGCAAAGCTTGCCCTGATCCTGTGCATTGCGTTGGACAGAAAGTTTGAGGACCTGTTCTATTTTGACGAGTAAAGGAGTTTACCCATGAAAAAGCGTGCAATCATCGTTTTGTGTCTGATCATGCTGCTGCCGCTTGCCGGCTGTACGGAGGAGGAACCGCAGAATAACGCGGCAATTGAAAAGCCTGTCGCGCCGAAAAACGGCGTATATGTCGTCGGCGAGCATATCCCCTTCGACAGCGTCACGGACTTTTACTACACGATCTCCGCGACGACCTTTCCGCCGCATTATCAGCGCTATCGCTTTTTCGTCGAGGACGGGGAATACAAGTTCTTCCATGAAACGCGCGAGGGCGATCATCTGCCGCTGACGGAATCGGATGCGACGGTCTCCGAAACGATACCGCTTAACAAGGAACAGTGGCAGGCCTTCCTCGACTGTGTGGCGGGCGGCACGGTGATTGCGAGGCAGGAGCATCTCGAGGACGGCGCCGCGGGTCCGTGGCTCTATCTCTACTGGACCGGCGATCCCGGCGACGTGCAGCAATTCACCTTCGCGTCCTACAGCGCGCGCCTCGCCTTTGAAGCACTCTCGGAAAGTCTCAGCAATCCGTAAAGGAAAGATGCGCGATCTTTGAACGATTCTCCCCGCGAGGATCGTTTTTTTACTTTTTATGTAACAAAGTGGAAGCAGAGAGAGGAAGCGTCTCCGGCATCCAGCCATACAACATACGGTTCAAGCAGGGCTTTTCAACGACAGTACGGTATGGACGAGACATCGGGGGCTCTCTGCCCGATCACATAGGCGAATTGAGCACTACCCGCCCGTCAGCCTGTCGGATGCCGCCCTCCCTGACAAGGGAGGGTATAATGATTAGGCGATCTTGCCCTCTCTGTGTAAGGGGGTGGCAGTCGAAGCCCAATGGAAGGGTTGTCACTTCAGCCGCAAGAGCTTCGGCGAACTGTTCGGAACACCCAAAAAAGGAAAAACGCGTCCCGCGAGAAGCTCTTTTCCGCTTGCATATGCTTCGACCTGCTTGCGATAATAGTCCTGTTCTATCCGAAGCTTTCATACAGATGTTGTCTTTCATGTCATCATCCCTCTATTACTTAGGTGGTTTTTTACAAGCAATAAAAAGTATAACATTATCGCCATGCTATTGACACCGGAAATAATATAGAATAAAATAAGGCCGATGGTTTTTTAGCATCATTTTGGTTTCTATTAGCATTGTTAACCAAATAATCGATAAGGAGGGATACTATGAAATGTCCAAATTGTGGTGCGGAAACAAACGCTGCAGTATGTGAGTACTGCGGTACGCAAATCAATAATCCTAAAGGTTGCTGCAAAAGATGCGGAAGTCCGAATCTTTCCTTCAGGCGTGAGAATCAGGGAGAGATTAAAGGAAAGAAATCGAACCGGATCGTGCATAGAACTGTCGGTGTGTGTAAGGATTGTGGATACACATGGTTTGAGGATGAAATAAAATCTTCAAAACGCAAAACGTGGCTTTGGGTGTTGGGATGGATTTTCATTTTCCCGATCCCTTTGACGATCCTCATGGTGAAAAACAAGAAGCTCAAATCGTGGGCGAAAATTCTGATTATCGCGGGAGCATGGGCATTATATCTGGTGATAGCATTTGCAGGATCATTATCTAATAATTCCACCAAGGAAGCCCCCCCCGTTGAAACGATGCAACCGAATATAACAGAGCAGAATAAAACAGAAGAGCAACCCTCAAAGATTGAGGTGGAACTATCGGTTGTCCCCAAAGTGAATGATGAGGATGGGTCTGTATTATTTGAAATCACCACCAATCTGCCGGAAGACACAAAACTGATGGTCACGGTATCGAATAATGAAGGATATCGCGCGCAAGATACCGCAGTTATACTGAACAATGGAAAAGGGTATACGGCAGAGTTTTCAAATCATGGTGAAGGATTGAAAGGCAGTTATCAGGTTGTTGTATCCATGAGTTTGCCAAAATTGCAGGCAACATCGGTACAATCTGTCATAGGAAAAAATGGTGAATTCATTACAGGAGAATATGTTATAAGTTCAACAATCGACGACAGTAATGTGATAGAGGGAATCTTCGAGTATAATTTTGAATAAAAAGAAGAATCTTCACAGCCCAAAAGAAATAAAGCGGAGCGAATATCGCTCCGCTTTGCTCTATATTTTATTCTTCGTTCTTTTCGCAGCCTTCGCAGTCGTCCGCGTCGCAGTCCCAGCACTCCATGCGCTTTTCGGCGATCGCAAACAGCTCGTCCAGAAGGTCGTCGGGCACGGGCACAAACTCTTCCATGTCCTCTTCTTCGTTCACGACGATCTCCATGATGCAGACCTCAAAGTCCTCCTCGGGCTCCTCGGGCAGATCGGCGTCCACGAGTACCGCGTACTCCTTGCCGTTATGCTCAAAATAATCAATGACCTCAAGGTCAAACTCGTTGCCTTCCTCATCGGTAAAGGTGACAAGATCTCTTTCGTCTTCCATTGCGGTTCTCCTTTCGTTTTATTCCAAATCATTGTACCGCATTCCGCGCCGCATTGCAAGCAAAAACCGGCGGCGCGAAAAAACTTTTTGCAAATCTAAAACAAAGTTAGAATCCCCCTTGTGCGACGGGAGCAAATCGTTTATACTATATCATGAAGTAACGCGCGGAACGGAGAAACACGCATGGACCTGGAGTTTTTGAAACGTCTTTCGGAAGCGATCGCAGAGCAGTTCGGTTCGAGCTGCGAGGTCGCGGTACATGATTTGAAAAGCGGCGACTACGAACACACGATCGCGCTGATCGAAAACGGACACGTCACGCACCGCAAGGTCGGCGACGGGCCGAGCCGCATTGCGCTCGAGGCGCTGAAGGCGGAGGACCCGGACGCGTTGAAGGATCAGGCGGGGTATCTCATGCGCACGCACGACGGCCGCATCCTGAAATGCTCCACGGTCTATCTCCGCGATGAAAACGGCAAGCCGGAGGGGATCTTTTCGATCAACTACGACGTGACCGAGCTTCTGATGGCGGAGCGCGCCGTGGGCTCGCTTCTGCACCATAAGGAGGAGGAAAGGAAAGTGCCGGAGCGCATTCCGCTGTCGGTCAACGAGCTTCTGGACGATCTCATCGAGCAATCGGTGCAGCTCGTGGGCAAGCCCGTCGCCATGATGAACAAGGAGGATAAGATCGAGGCGATCGCGTTCCTCAACAAGGCGGGGGCGTTTCTGATCACGCGAAGCGGCGATAAGGTGTCGAAGTATTTCGGCATCAGCAAATATACCCTATATTCCTACATCGACGCAAAGAATCCCGTTTAAAGGGTCAGAAAGGAAAAAGGCATGGATTTTGAATCGATCAAAAAAGCGGCGCAGGACTATCTTCCGGCTATGACGAAGTTCCTCCGCGATCTCATCGCGATCCCCAGCGAGAGCTGTGAGGAGGAGGGCGTTATCCGGCGCACGATCGCCGAAATGGAAGCGCTCGGCTTCGACAAGGCGGAGATCGACCCGGAGGGCAACGCGCTCGGCTGGATGGGCGAGGGCAGCCGCATCATCGCGTTCGACGGGCACATCGACACCGTCGGCATCGGCAACATCGCAAACTGGGAGCACGATCCCTACAAGGGCTACGAGACCGACGACGTCATCTACGGACGCGGCGGCTCCGATCAGGAGGGCGGCGTGGTCTCGGCGGTGTACGGCGCAAAGATCATGAAGGACCTCAATCTCATTCCCGCCGACACGAAGATCCTCGTCGTCGCCTCCGTGCAGGAGGAGGACTGCGATGGCCTGTGCTGGCAGTACATCCATAAGGAGGACGGGATCACGCCCGAGTTCGTCGTCTCCACCGAGCCGACCGACGGCGGTATCTACCGCGGGCATCGCGGCCGCATGGAGATCCGTGTGGACGTCAAGGGCGTTTCGTGCCACGGCTCCGCGCCGGAGCGCGGCGACAACGCGATCTATAAGATGGCGGACATCCTCGAAGAGGTCCGCGCGCTGAACGAGAATTCGGCGACCGACTCTGACGAGATCAAGGGCCTCGTGAAGATGCTCGATCCGAAGTATAACCCAGAGCATTGGGAGGATGCGCGCTTCTTAGGCCGCGGCACGATCACCTGCTCGCAGATCTTTTACACCTCGCCGTCGCGCTGCGCAGTGGCGGACTCCTGCGCGGTCTCTCTGGACCGCCGCATGACCGCGGGCGAAACATGGGATTCCTGCCTCGAAGAGATCCGCAATCTTCCGGCATGTAAGAAGTACGGCGACGACGTCAAGGTCTCGATGTATCTGTACGACCGTCCGGCGTGGACAGGGCTGAAGTACGAGACCGAGTGCTATTTCCCGACCTGGATCAACAAGGAGAGCGCGGCGCACGTGCAGGCGCTGGTCGACGCGCATAAGGCGCTGTTCGGCGATAAGCGCATCGGGCATCCCTCCGCAATGGACAAGCGCGATCGCCCTTTGATCGACAAGTGGACGTTCTCGACCAACGGCGTTTCGATTCAGGGCCGCTACGGCATCCCGTGCGTGGGCTTCGGACCCGGCGCGGAATCGCAGGCGCACGCGCCGAACGAGATCACATGGAAGCAGGACCTCGTGACCTGCGCGGCGCTCTATGCCGCGGTCCCGATGTGCTATAAGCCCGAAAACCGCACGGACGACGTGACCGAATACCGCGCGGGCAGGACCGACACCAAGTTTGCAAACGACTGAGGAGGAGTTATGAGCAACGTCAAGAAGTATACCGATAAGCTGGATCAACTGAAGTTCGACGAAATGTACAACGGCGACTTTTTCCTGACCTGGGAAAAGACCGACGACGAGATCGCGGCGGTGTTCACCGTGGCGGACGCGCTGCGTCACCTTCGTGAAAACAATATCTCCTGCAAGATCTTCGACTCGGGCCTCGGCATCTCGCTGTTCCGCGACAACTCCACCCGCACGCGCTTCAGCTTCGCGTCGGCCTGCAACCTCCTCGGTCTGGAAGTACAGGACCTCGACGAGGGCAAGAGCCAGATCGCGCACGGCGAAACGGTCCGCGAGACCGCGAACATGATCTCGTTCATGGCGGACGTCATCGGCATCCGCGATGACATGTACATCGGCAAGGGCAATACCTATATGCACAACGTCGTGAACGCCGTCACCGAGGGCAACAAGGCGGGCGTATTGGAACAGAAGCCGACGCTCGTGAACCTCCAGTGCGACATCGACCACCCGACGCAGTGCATGGCGGACATGCTGCACGTCATCCATACGCTCGGCGGATCCGACGACCTCGACGAGGCGATCCAAAACCTCAAGGGCAAGAAGGTCGCGATGACCTGGGCGTACAGCCCGTCGTACGGGAAGCCGCTTTCCGTGCCGCAGGGCGTTTCGGGGCTCTTTACCCGGTTCGGCATGGACGTCACGCTTGCATATCCCGAGGGCTATGAGATCATGGACGACGTCGTCAAGGTCGCGGAGGAGAACTGCAAAAAGTCCGGCGCTTCTTTTAAGATCACGCACGACATGAAGGAAGCGTTCCGTGACGCGGACATCGTCTATCCGAAATCCTGGGCGCCCTATAAGGCCATGGAGGAGCGCACGGAGCTGTACGGCAACGGCGATCTCGAGGGCATCAAAGCGCTCGAAAAGCGTCTCCTCGCCCAGAACGCGGAGCATAAGGACTGGGAATGCACAGAGGAGATGATGAAGCTCACCAAGGACGGCAAAGCGCTGTATCTCCACTGCCTGCCCGCCGACATCACCGACGTAAGCTGCGAAGCGGGCGAGGTCGCGGCAAGCGTTTTCGACCGCTATCGCGATCCTTTGTACAAGCAGGCGTCCTTCAAACCGTACATCATCGCGGCAATGATCTTCCTCGCGAAGGTCAAAAACCCGCAGGCGACGCTCTTAAAGCTCGAAGCCGACGCGAAAAAGCGCTGGGAGGGCGGAGAAAACTGAATCACCGTATAAACAAGGACCGCCGAATCGCCGGCGGTCCTTTTGCATTCGTGTCAACGGTATCATAGGAGAGGATCGTACCCGCTCGCTGAAGAAGTATGTCATATCAGGCAGGAAGTATATTGCTGTAGAAACATGCATCGTATGTCTGCAGACGGCTGCAGTTACAGCGAATCCTGTGCTGCCTCGATTTTTTCTCTATTGTAAACATTAATCCGTTGAAAACCGGTTTTCAGTGGATTGAATTGTAAATCAAAACCGCCCCGGGGTGAGGGCGGTCTTGACAAGGATAGAGGGGGGGTAATGATAAGGAGGAGTCCTTATTGTCAATCGGTCGGCAGGAGGGGTAACCCGCTTTCCTTTTGATGGCTTTAGTATAAACCGTAAATGCGTCAAAAATGCGTTATCCATGTGAAAGAACCGTCACAAGAATGTGAAGAAAATGCAAACTGTAAACGTTCTGTTTGTCTTTCAAGGAGATTTAAAGCAGGGCAAAGCCACTTAGCATCATCGAGGCAAAACGATCAGCGTGCAACCAACCACGCAACCAACCTAACAACCACCCCGCTGACAGCCAATTGGCGCGCGAGTGCTCGGCTTGAAACCAACCAGTCAATCAACCGAGCAACCACTGTCATCAGAAGACAACACCTGAAGAAGAATGTGAGAAAAGGTCCGATCATCCGGACCTTTTTGCGGTTTTGTGGTTCGGAAGGGTAAAGGCGTTTTGGTTGGTTAAGTGGTAGGTTGGTTGGTTGAAAACAATATAAAATCAGAAACGCGGCACAGTCATGTACGGGTTGAAAACGGGTCGGAAGTGTATGGGGCGTCAGAAAACACATTTGCCGCAAACGGCAAAAAGAAGTTTGCTCTTACTTAGAAGGTTCCGTCAGCCGGATGAGACGTCCGCACAGAAAAGCCGTTGGGAGGACGTCGACCCCGGCCTGCCGCCCGCGCCGCGGCACAACCTTGCTCTCCCTGTGGATGGCACGCGCGATGGTACGCGCGGGAAGCGCGCGAATTACCGCCGTAAAGGAGCGAAGCGGAGTGGAGCTTGAGGAAGCGCGCGATCTACCGAAGCAACGAAGCGAAGTGTTATAAGGGAGGGCGGCGAGGAACGAGCCGGGAGGGTTGTCGATATCCCCCGCGCCGCGGCATTACACCTTCGGTGCGTGAAAACACCTCATCCGCCTTCGCTCACGCTACGGCACCTTCCCCTCAAGGGGAAGGCTTTTGGCTCGTGCATACGGAGGCTTCTCCTTGAGGAGAAGCTCCGCCGAAGGCGGTGATGAGGTGTCAACCGGAGCGGCATCATGCCCGGAAATCCGCCCGCGCCGCGGCACAATCTTGCCCTCCCTGTGAAAGGGAGGGTGGCGAGGAACGAGCCGGGAGGGTTGTCGATATCCCCCGCGCCGCGGCAATCTTTTTCCTTGCGCGCGGGCAGGGGATGTGATACAATATATAATTGGGAAAACAGAAATCACATAAGGGGGTTTTTGATATGAAACGGAACGGAACCGGGCGGCTTCTTGCGGGGCTTTTGGCGCTCGTCATTGTCCTTGTGCTGCTGCCGGTCGGCGCGGCAAAGGCGGACGAAGGATTCCTTACTGTCGGCGACACATATATCGATCTGACGCAGAACGGCAGCTACTGTGACGGCAAGGTCGTGTTCGAGATCATCGACGGCAAGAACGTCCTGACGCTGAACGATTATAAGCTCGAGAATTATAACGGAGACGGCATCAGCGCACGCGGGATCGACCTTACGATCGTCGGCAGCGCAGAGATCGGCGTGACCGATGCGACCTCATCTGCAATTTATATAATCGAGGGCAGTCTGACGCTGAACGGGGATTTTACCCTGCGCGCACAGTGTGTGAACTTCCCAGCACTTTTTGTCGACGGCAATCTCACCGTTGAGGGCGGCGCGCTGGACGTCGAGAATACCGACGAAAGTGGCCAAGCCATTTACGTTAACAGCACGATGACGGTCAACGGCGGCACGGTCCACGCCAAGGCAAACAAAGCAGCGATTTCTGCCAGCATCACCCTGAACAACGACGAGGCTTACCTTTTGGGCGATGAAGACGCCTCCGAGGTGATGATCGGCAAGCTCGTCGAGTACTCGCTCTATGTCGGCGGCGTGCAGGTCACAAATGCGAATCAGCGCGATATCTTCGGGGACGGCACGGCGAAGTTCGAGATCATCGACGGCGAAAACGTCCTGACGCTGAACGATTATAAGCTCGAGAATTATAACAGCAGCGGCATCTACGCAGACGGGATCGACCTTACGATCGTCGGCAGTGCAGAGATCAGCGTGACCGCATCTGCAATCGCTGTAAACGGCAATCTGACGCTGAACGGGGACTTTACCCTGCGCGCAGACAGACAGACCGGCGCGGCACTTGTTGTCGTCGGCAATCTCACCGTCGAGGGCGGCGCGCTGGATGTCGAGAATACTTACGAAGGGAATGGAGCCATCAGTATTCCAGGCACCATGACGGTCAACGGCGGTACGGTCCACGCCAAGGCAAACGGCACAAATGCGATTTATGCGCGCATCATTCTGAACAACGGCGAGCAGTACCTTTTGGGCGATGCATACGCCTCCGAGGTGTTCATCGGCAAACAATACCCGCTCTGGGTCGGCGACGAACAGGTCACCGATCTCAACAAGGGCGATATCTTCGGGGACGGCACGGCGAAGTTCGAGATCATCGACGGCAGGAACGTCCTGACGCTGAACGATTATAAGCTCGAGAATTATAACGGCGTCGGCATCTCCGCAGATGGGATCGACCTTACGATCGTCGGCAGCGCAGAGATCGGCGTGACCGGTGCGGCCTCATCTGCGATCTCAGTATACGAGGGCAATCTGACGCTGAACGGGGACTTTACCCTGCGCGCGCAGTGTGAGAACGGCATGGCACTTTTTCTCTTCGGCTATCTCACCGTCGAGGGCGGCGCGCTGGACGTCGAGAATACCGGCGAAGGGTCCGAAGCCATCTACGCACACGGCGCCATGACGGTCAACAGCGGTACGGTCCACGCCAAGGCAAACGGTGCAAAGGCGATTTCTGCATACAGCATCACCCTGAACAACGGCGAACAATACCTTTTGGGCGATGCAAACGCCTACGAGGTGATGATCGGCGTCGGATACACGATCACGTTCGTCAATGAGGACGGCACGGAGCTGCAAAGCGGCGCGGTCGCCGTCGGCGAGACGCCCGCATACACCGGCGAAGAACCGACCAAGCCCGCGACTGCGCAGTACACCTATACCTTTGCGGGCTGGAAGGATGAAAACGGGATCGAATACGGACTGACGGACGATCTGCCCGCGGTCACCGGTGAAATGACCTATACGGCGATCTATACAAGTACGGTCAACGAGTACACGATCACGTTTGTAAACGAGGACGGCACGGAGCTGCAGAGCGGCAAGGTCGCCTACGGCGAGACGCCCGAATACAACGGCGAAACGCCGACCAAGGAAAAGACGCTGCGGTTTGAATACACGTTTGCGGGCTGGGATCCGGAGATCGTGCCGGTCACCGGGGAGGCGACCTACACCGCCGTCTTTACGGAATCGCTGCTGCATCCGATCTTCATCTGCGACGACGTGGATGCTATGGATGCGGTCGTGAAGGAGGGAGGCGAAACGCTGTACCGCTATGACGTCACCGTGACGGATCTTCTGGACGGCGCGGTCGAGGTCAACAGCGCGCAGATCTTTATGACCTACGATCACGACAAGCTGGAGCTGAAGCGCGGCGAAGGCCCGTTCGACTGGACGATCAACGACGCGCGCAATACGATTTCTGCGGCGTGGGCAAGCGATTCGACGACGACGTTCAAAAACGGCGACGTCGTGCTGACGCTGTACTTTGCGGCGAAGAACGTCGCGCCGGGCGAGACCGTCGCGATCGGCTTTGCGCAGAATAATCTCGGTTACGGCAGCGCGCTGTCGTTTGTGGAAGAAGGCGAGACGACGGAGTTCTTCGCGGTCACGCAGGACGGCAGCATCACGTTTGCGGCGCCCGAGCGTTTCACGATCGCGGGCGAGGATATGCTTTCCGGCGACGTCTATGCGATCGAGGACGGCAAGATCCTGTATCGGTATGACATTCGCGTGAAGGATCTGCCCGAAGCGGGGCTCTGGATCAACAGCGCGCAGGTCTTTGTGGAATTCGATCATACGGTGCTTGCGGCGGCAAAGACCGAGGGCAAGCTCGACTGGACGGTCAGCGGGAAGGACAACAAGCTGATGGCGGTCTGGGCAAGCGATACGGACGTGCTGCTCAGCAAGGACGAGGTGATCCTGACGCTGTGGTTCGAGAAGATCGGCGAAGCGCCGGAGGACGGCAGAGTGCCGGTCACGTTCACGACGAACCTGATGGGCAACGCGAGCGCGGCGTCGATCGCGTTCTTCGGCACGGTTCTGGAGCTTGAGGCGGACACGATAGACGGCAGCATCACGTTCGAGGAGGTCGTATACGGCGACGTGAACTGCGACGGCGTGATCACGTCGGCGGACGCGGCGCTCGTACTGCGTGCGATCGTGGGACTGTCCGAACTGTCCATGCGCGGCGCGCTGAATGCGGACGTGGACGGCGATCTGGAGATCACGGCGGCGGACGCGGCGACGATCCTGCGTTACATCGTCGGCCTGATCGACGTCTTCCCTGTGGAAGAGCCGTAAGCGAAAACGAACCTTCAGCCCCCCTTTGCGGGGGCTTTTTTCGTGCGGCGAAGCCTCTGCGCGCGCCCAAAAGCCTTCCCCTTGAGGGGAAGGTGGCGAAGCGGCAGCGAGCCGGATGAGGTGGACGCGCTTTTCGCGGATCCGTGTATTGCTGCGCCGCGGACAACGATATATTCCGCGCGCTCGGTTGACAAGGCGGGGGCGGGCTTTTATAATAAATGCGGTATAAACCGTGCATGGCACGTCAGGAGGATAGAATTCATGAAGAAACTCGTCATCGCGCTCGGCGGAAACGCGCTGGGCAACACGCCCTATGAGCAGCTCCGTCTCGTTACCGAGACCGCAAAGCCCATCGTCGATCTGATCGAAGCGGGCAACCAGGTCGTGATCGCGCACGGCAACGGCCCGCAGGTCGGCATGATCAACCTTGCGATGTCCACCGCGGCGGCGGCAAAGGCGATCAAGTCGGACATGCCGTTCCCGGAATGCGGCGCGATGAGCCAGGGTTACATCGGCTATCATCTGCAAAACAGCATCCAGAATGAGCTGAAGGCGCGCGGGATCAGAAAGTCCGTCGCGACCGTCGTCACGCAGGTGCTCGTCGATGAAAACGATCCGGCGTTTCAGCATCCGACCAAGCCGATCGGCGCGTTTTATTCCAAGGAGGAAGCGGATCGGATCGCTGCGGAGAAGGGCTATACGATGATCGAGGACGCGGGTCGCGGCTACCGTCAGGTCGTACCGAGCCCGAAGCCCGTGGACGTTGTCGAGAAGGATATGGTCAACACGCTGATCGACGCGGGGCACGTCGTCATTACCGTGGGCGGCGGCGGCATTCCGGTGATCGAGAAGGACGGGAAGCTTGTCGGCGTTCCCGCCGTTATCGACAAGGACTTCGCGTCCGCGAAGCTGGCCGAGCTCGTGCGTGCCGACGCGCTCGTCATCCTCACCGCGGTCGACCGCGTCGCGATCAACTGGGGTAAGCCGAATCAGCAGTCTCTGGAGCGCATGACCTGCGCCGAAGCCGAGCAGTACTGCAAAGAGGGGCATTTTGCGCCCGGCTCCATGCTGCCGAAGGTGCAGGCGGCCATGAGCTTTGCGCGCACCGGCGGCGAGGCGATCATCGCGTCTTTGGAGAACGCGGCGGCGGCGCTGCGCGGCGAGAGCGGCACGAAGGTCGTAAAGGAATAAACGGAAAAAGGATCGTGCAAACGGTCCTTTTTTACATGATAAAGGGGGAAACGAATATGTTTGAAAACATCGGCGTAAAGCTGAAAACGTTTGCACGGGTCCTGTTTGTGATCATGCTCATCGGCGCAATCGCCGGTGGACTCACCTTGGCGATCATGACCGGCAAAGCGACGGCAACGGCGTGCTCCGTCGTCAGGGAATTACGCCGTTACGACGAATGGGACGGTGATTATTACACGACCATGACGAGAGAGGAGAACGGCGCGGCGGGCTTTTTCGCGGGCGCAGGCGTCTTTATTCTGGTCGCCGGGGCCGGTATCGTGAGCGCATGGATCAGCTCCATGTTCATCTATGCGTACGGGCAGATGGTCGAGGATACGGAGATCAACCGGGAAACGAACCAGGAGAATCAGAAGCTGCTGAAGAAGATCCTTTCCGAAATGAAGCATGACGAAAACGGTCCCGAGCGGGTCAAAGGTGGGGAAGCCGCGGAGCCGGAGGGCGAAGATCCTTTGAAGAAAGCGGACGAAACACCGCTCGGCGCGAATCAGATGCGCTGTCCGTACTGCGGCGCCGTGCAGCCGAAGGGACGAAGCGTCTGCTGGGAATGCGGAAAGCCGCTGACCGCGGACGAACCCAAGCCGAAGACGCCCGGAACGATCCCGGAAAGATGGACCTGCCCGAAATGCAGAAATATCAACGACGCAGACGCGCGTTACTGCCTCGTCTGCGGGGAACACGCGCCGCGGCCCGAAGCGCCGAAGAAGCCGGAACCGGTGATAGTGGCTTCGAGGCCTGTCTTCCGGGGTCCCGAACCGAGCGTCTCCGCGATGAAACCGGATACGACCGCGTGGAACTGCCCGAAATGCGGGAATGCCAACGAAGCAAACGCGCGCTATTGCTCCGTCTGCGGTCAGCACCGTCCCTGATCGAACGTATGACAAAAGCACCCCGCACGGGGTGCTTTTTTCGTATCCTGTTATTCGTCGCTGCGGTACGCGCCGGTCACGTCGTCGTCGAGCACGACCGCAAGGAGCATTTCGCCCTTACTTGCCTTCGGTTCGATGTGGATGCTTTCGGTATTGATCGGCGTCTTGGTGCCGTGGCGCTGTTCGATCACGAGCGTAAACGGCTGCTGCACGGTCGCGGCGTACGCGATGCGCGTGCCGTTCGAACCGTTCTTGCGGAAGTCGAAGGTCTTGACGCCCTTGCCGTTGCGGCCCTGCTGTTCGTAGTCGAAGAGGAAGCTGCGCTTGCCGAAGCCGCGGTCGGTGAGCACGATCAGCTCGCCTTCATCGCCGACCGGCATGCACGCTAAGACGCGGTCCTTCGGTTCCAGCTTGATGCCGATGACGCCCGCCGCCGCGCGTCCGGTCTCCGGCACGGAATCCGCCGCAAAGCGGATGCACATGCCCTGTTCGGTGACGAGCAGAATATCCATCGTGGGCATCGGGTACGCGCCCAAAAGCGCGTCCTTGTCCTTGAGGTTCAGCGCGGCGGTGCGCTTGCCGCGCACGCGGTAGTCCGCCGCCTTACTGCGCTTCACCATGCCGCCGGTCGTACAGAACAGATAGCTGCCCTCGTCGCGGTCCGGGAACGCGCCGACGATCGTCTCGCCCTTCTCAAGCTCCACGATACTGACGAGATTCGCCGCGCGGGCGGCGGGACGCGTTTCGGGAATGTCGCTGACTTTGAGGTTCAGCATCGCGCCGCGGTTCGTGAAGAGCCGGATGCTCTCGTTGCTGTTGACCTCTAAGATGCGCTCCGGCTTGTCGGCGCGGATCTGACTGAGATTGAACTGCTTTTTCAGGCACTTGCGAATCTTAAGGTCGGCGCAGACGGCGACGACCATCTCTTCGATGCGCTCCGGTTCGTTTGCCGCAGGTTCGACCTCGGCGGCGTCCGCCGAAATGATCTGCGTTCTGCGCTTCCCGTCGAAGAGCTTGCGGACCTCCAGAAGCTCTTTTTTGATGAGATGCACGAGCTTTGCGTCGGACGCGAGGATCGCTTCAAGCTCCGCGATCAGCTTCTTGACGTCCTTGTATTCCTTTTCAATCGAAAGAAGCTCCAGGTTCGTGAGCTTCTGCAAGCGGAGATCGAGGATCGCCTGCGCCTGAATTTCGGTGAGGCTGAAGGTCTTCATCAGGCCCTCGCGCGCTTCCTTCGGCGATTTGCTCGCGCGGATCAGCTTGATCACGCGGTCGAGATTGTTGACCGCGACCATGAGACCCTCTAAGATGTGGCAGCGCTTTCTTGCGATCTCAAGCTCGGTCTTCGTGCGGCGCGTAACGACTGCGCGCTGATGGCGCACGTAGTATTCGATGATCTGCTTGAGGTTCAGCTGCTGCGGCTTGCCGTCGGCGATCGCCACGTAGTTCGCGCCGAACGTGCACTGCAGATCGGAGTATTTGAAAAGAAGCTGCAGGATCTTTTCCGGATCGCCGTCCTTCTTGACCTCGATAACGGCGCGGGTGCCCATGCGATCGGATTCGTCGCGGATGTCGGAGACAGCGGCGAACATCGCTTTCTTCTCCTGTGTGATCTCCAGGATCTTCGAGAGGCACGCCGCCTTGTTGATCTGATACGGGAACTCGTCGACGACGATGCGCGTCTTGCCGTTCTTGACCTCCTCAAAGTGCGTGCGCGCACGCATGGTGAGCTTGCCGCGGCCGGTCTCGTAGCTCTGCGCGATCTCCGGCGAATCCAGCAGGAACCCGCCGGTCGGAAAGTCCGGCGCGGGCATGATCTTCAGAAGGTCCGCGATCTTGATGCGCGGATTGTCGAGCACGGCGCAGACCGCGTCGATCGCCTCGACCGGGTTGTGCGGCGGGATCGAGGTCGCAAGCCCGACCGCGATGCCGTTTGCGCCGTTGACGAGCAGGTTCGGGAACCGCCCGGGCAGAAGCTCCGGCTCCTTTAAGGTGTCGTCGAAGTTCCATGTAAAATCGACCGTGTCCTTGTCGATGTCGCGCAGGAGCAGCAGCGCGGCGTCGGTCATGCGCGCTTCGGTGTAACGCATCGCCGCTGCGGAGTCGCCGTCGACCGAGCCGAAGTTGCCGTGTCCGTCGACGAGCGTCACGCCCATGTTGAACGGCTGCGCCATGCGGACCATCGCATCGTAGACGGAGGAGTCGCCGTGCGGATGGTATTTGCCGAGGCAGTCGCCGACGATACGCGCGCTCTTGCGGTGCGGCTTGTCGGGGGAGAGTCCGAGCTCCATCATGGTATAGAGGATGCGCCGCTGGACCGGTTTTAAGCCGTCCTCGACCCGCGGCAGCGCGCGTTCCAGGATGACGTGCTGCGCATAGGGCATCATGGAGTCGTGCATGACCTCGTCCATGCTCTTATTCAGAATGGTTTCGGTTTGCGTGGGGATCGTTGTCTTTGCCATGGCTTACTCCTTGATCTTCTCAAACACGGCGCTGGTGCGGTTGAAGTCCGCATACTCGAAGATGTACTCCTTGCGGGACTGCACCTTGTCGCCCATCAGAACGGTCACAAGGTGCTCGACTTCCGCCGCGTCTTCGATCGTGACGCGCGTGAGCCGCCGCCGCTCGGGGTTCATCGTCGTTTCCCAAAGCTGCTCCGGGTTCATTTCGCCGAGACCCTTGTAGCGCTGCAGCGTGTAGTTCTTGCCGGAAATGCCGCGCATCGCGGTCTTCAGCGCCGGATCGTCGTAGCAGTAGACCGGCTGCTGGTTCGCCTTCTGCACGCGGTAGAGCGGCGCCATGCCGATGTAGACGTGTCCCTCGGTGATCAGCGGCCGCATATAGCGGTAGAAGAACGTCAAGAGGATCGCGCGGATGTGCGCGCCGTCCTGGTCCGCGTCGGCAAGGATGATGATCTTGTTGTATTTGAGCGAACTGATGTCGAAATCGTCGCCGATGCCCGTGCCGAGCGCGGTGATGATCGAGCGGAACTCGTCGTTCTGCAAAACCTGCTCGAGCCGCTTCTTTTCGACGTTCAGCGGCTTGCCGCGCAAGGGGAGAATCGCCTGAAATCTGCGGTCGCGGCCCTGTTTCGCGCTGCCGCCCGCGGAGTCGCCCTCCACGATGAACAGCTCGTTGACCGAATAGTCGCGTCCGGTGCAGCTAGAAAGCTTTCCGACGAGCGGCGCGTTTTCGAGCTTACTCTTTTCGCGCGCGTTTTCCTTCGCCTTGCGCGCCGCGCTTCTCGCCTTCGCCGCCTTCACGGCTTTCTCCGCAATCAAATTTGCGGTGTTCGCGTTCTTGAGGTTTTCGAGCCACGGCACAAGCGTCTGGTTCAACACCGCCTCGACCGCCGGACGCGCCTCGGTGTTGCCGAGCTTGGTCTTCGTCTGGCCCTCGAACTGCACGCTGCGCATCTTAAGCGACAGCACGGCGGTCATGCCCTCGCGGAAATCCTCGCCCGCAAGCGACGGGTCCTTGTCCTTCAGAACGCCGTTTTTGCGGCAGTAGTCGTTGAAGATCTTCGTAATCGCCGCCTTGAAGCCGGTCTCGTGCGTGCCGCCCTCGGTCGTCGGGATGTTGTTGACGTACGATGCGATCGTTTCGGCGTATTCGTCGTTGTGCAGGATCGCGGCTTCGACGACGATGCCGTTCGATTCGCCCTTGATGTGAATCGGCGGATCGTAGAGCGCGTTCTTGTCCTCCTGAATGTAGCGCACGAAGTCACTTAACCCGCCGTCGAACTTGAATTCGGCGTGGTGCTGCTTTTCGCGCTGATCGTCCAATACGAGCTTGAGTCCGCGGTTCAGGTACGCGAGCTCACGAAGCCGCTTCATCACGACCGAATACTGCATGTCGATCGTTTCGAACACGCGGTCGTCGGGCAAAAACGTCACGACCGTGCCCTGCTTTCTGGTGCGTCCGATCTCGGTGAGCGGATATTTCGGTTTGCCGGAAACGATCTTGCCTTCTTCATTTTCCACGCTCTCGAACTCCATCTTATAGGCGCGGTTTTCGTGATAGACCTCGACCGAAAGCCAGCGGGACAGCGCGTTGACGACCGATGCGCCGACGCCGTGCAGACCGCCGGAATACGAATACGCCGCGTTGCCGAACTTGCCGCCGGCGTGGAGCTGCGTAAAGACGACCTCGACGCCCGAGACGCCCAGTTTTTCATGGATGCCGGTGGGGATGCCGCGGCCGTTGTCGGTGACGGTTACCGAATGGTCGCGGTGGAGCGTGACGGTGATCTCGTCCGCGTAGCCGTTCGCCGCTTCGTCGATCGCGTTGTCCACGATCTCCCAGAGAAGGTGGTGGAGCCCCGGCAGACCGGTCGAGCCGATGTACATGCCGGGACGCATCCGGACCGCGTCGAGACCCTCCATGACCGTTATATTTTTGACGGAATACTCTTCCATATATATCCTCCGAAACTTGGTTCTTGCCATTATACCACAAGATGTTGTGTTTATGTGTCTTTCGGCTTCGCTTTTTACGTTTTATTCATATTTCATGGAAAATTTGCTTTTCTGACGCATTTACGGGGTGACAAGCACAACTGTTTGGTGTATAATTTATGATGTATTTATATGTGAAAGTATACCGTTACGGGGAAAGGAGCCGCATGGAGACCGGATTTCATCATGTGCCGATCATGGTTTCGGAAGTGCTGGAGCTTTTAGCGCCTGCCCGCGGCGGGATCTTCGTGGACGGCACGCTCGGCGGCGGCGGTCACGCGGAAGCGGTGCTCTCTGCCATGCCGGAGAACGGAAGGCTACTGGGCATCGACCGCGACGACGAGGCGCTCAAAGCCGCTTCTGCCCGCCTTGCCCGCTTCGGAGAGCGTTTCACGGCGATCAAGGGCAATTTCTTCGATATGAAGACGCTGCTTTTCGATCGCGGAATCTGCAAGGTCGACGGCATTTTGCTGGACCTCGGGGTCAGCTCGCATCAGCTCGACGAGAGGTCGCGCGGCTTTTCCTATAAGGCGGAAGCGCCTTTGGACATGCGCATGGACCAAAGCGCGCCGCTCACTGCGAAGATCGTGGTGAACGAATGGCCGGAGAGCGAGCTAAGGCGCATCTTTTACGAGTACGGCGAGGAGAAGTTCTCCGCAAAGATCGCTGCCCGCATCGTCGAACGGCGGAAGGAAAAGCCGATCGAGACGACGACGGAGCTTGCGGAGCTGATCAAAAGCGCGATCCCCGCGAAGTTCCGGAACGAGCCGCAGCATCCGGCGCGGCGGTGCTTTCAGGCGATCCGCATCGCGGTCAACGGCGAGCTGGACGGTCTCAATGACGCGATCCAAGCCGCTCACGATCTTCTGAATCCCGGCGGGCGGCTGGCGATCCTGACGTTCCATTCGCTGGAGGACCGGATCGTGAAGAACGCGTTCCGCACGTTTGAAAACCCCTGCACCTGCCCGAAGTCGGCGCCGGTATGCATCTGTGGCAAAAAGCCCACGGCAAAGGTTCTGACGCGTCATCCTCTGGTCGCGTCGGAGGAGGAACAAAGAGAGAATTCGCGCGCGACGAGCGCAAAGCTTCGCGCGATCGTGCGCATGGATCCCGATTCGGGAACATATTGATGAAGAAAGGAGAGACGGCATGGACGTTCAGTTCGACGACGACCTGAAAAAGGGCGGCAGCGCCAAAACAAGGATCTACTCGCCGACCAAAACGGGGACTCCCACCCCCGTTCTGGAGGATACGTCGATGCCGATCCGTCCGCAGCCGACCTGCACCGCGCGCAAAAAGCGCAGCGTGCGCACAGAGGTCCGGCTGACGACGATGTCCAAGGTCCTCATCCTGCTTTCGGTCTTCGTGATTGCGGCGACGGCGCTGTTCGCGCTGTTCGGCGCGGCCGATTATTCGCGCATCATCAGCGACACGGCGACCGTCAACAAGGAGATCGAGTCCTATAATCAGCAGATCTCCCAGCTTAAGAAGACGCAGAGCTCCATGAACGACTTTGCGACGATCAACGAGGTCTGCCGCAGGCTCGGCATGACGATGAACTGGTATAAGGGAGCGACGGAAACAACGACGACGGGCGGCTCGGAGCCGAGCGCGCAGCCTTCGACGGCGCCGCAGACCTTTACGCCGGACGGAGAACAGCCATGAAGTTATTGAACATACGCGGCCGCCGAAGAGCCGTGAAGCGTTCCGGGAGCGGACGCGGTACGGGGCGGGTGCGGATCGCGCCGCAAAAAAGAAAACTGCTTATCGCAATGCTGATCGCGGGCGTCGCCTTCCTTTTGGTGATCGCGAAGCTGTTTGACGCCTCGATCATCAAAGGAAAGTATTGGACGGACCAGGCCATGAAGCAATGGACGCGCGTTACGTCCCTGAAAGCCGAGCGCGGCCGTATCCTCGACCGGAACGGCACGGTGCTGGCGTCCTCCTATACGACGTATCAGGTTTGTCTGAACCCGCAGAACATTCAGGAGAGCGACCGCGAGCGTATCGCGTACATCCTGTCGACGTACCTTGAAATGGACTACGACGTGGTGTACAACAAGATCACCAAGACGCGCAAGAAGTATCCGAAGGACCCCGACAACCACGAGCGCATCCTGTATTCGCAGATCAAGCTCAAAGATCAGGTCGATAAGGAAGTCATTTCGAAACTCAATTCCATGCAGCTCGGCAGCGGCGTGAGTTATTACGCAGACGTCAAGCGCGACTACCCGGAATCGGGCTATTACGCGCAGCTTATCGGGTTTACGAACATCGACGGCGAGGGACAGACCGGCGTCGAGCTGACGTATAATAAATATCTTGCCGGTCAGGACGGCTATCAGAAGACGGACAAGGACCGTGACAATAACCCGGTCCCCGGCGGCGAAACAGAGTACGTGGAGAGCATTCCGGGCGCGGACGTCGTGCTGACGGTCGACACCGGCTATCAGGGCATCCTTGAAAACGCGCTGCAGGAGGCGTGCCGGATCAACAACGCGAAGAGCGCGCAGGGCGTGCTGATCGTGCCGGACACGGGCGAGATCCTTGCAATCGGCACATACCCGACGTTTGACAGCTCGAAGCCGCCGCGTTCCGACGCAAAAACGTTGCTTGAGCTATCGAAGAACCGCATGGTGACGGACACGTACGAGCCGGGTTCTACGTTCAAAACGATCACGCTGGCTGCGGCGCTGGAGACCGGCGCGGTCACGCAGGCAACGCGCTTCAAGTGCAGCGGTTCGCTGCTCGTGAAGGGCGAAAAGATCAAGTGTTGGAAGTCCGGCGGACACGGCGAGGAGAGCCTTGCGGAGGCAGTGCAGAACAGCTGTAATCCGGCGTTTATGTCGATGGCGCTGGAGATGGGCGTCGACAAGTTTTACGATTATATCTATCAGTTCGGCTTCGACCAACCAACCGGCTCCGGCGTCATGGGCGAAACGAGCGGAACCGTCACGCACAAGAAATACATGCGTGACGCCGATCTGGCGCGCGTCGGCTTCGGACAGAGCATCAGCTGCACGGGCATGCAGCTTGCGATGGCGGTCAACGCCTGCATCAACGGCGGCGAGCTTTTAAAGCCCTATATCGTATCGGAGATCGTCGACCGGAACGGCGTCGTGCTGATGAAGGGCGAAAAGACCGTCGTACGGCGTGTGATCTCGGAGACCACGTCCGCAACGGTCCGCACGCTTTTGCGCGGCGTCGTGGAAAAGGGCAGCGGCAAGAACGCGCAGGTCGCGGGCTATTCGGTCGGCGGCAAGACGGGCACCTCGCAGAAGTATGACGAAAACGGCAAGGTGTCGAGTTCGAAGCTTGTGGCATCGTTCATCGGCTTCGCGCCGGTCGAGGATCCGCAGTTTCTGTGTCTGATCATCGTCGACGAGCCGCAGGTCCCGCAGGTGTACGGCAGCACGGTCGCCGCGCCGTTCGTACAGCAGGTCCTTGCTGCTGCGCTTTCATACGCAGGGGTTGCGCCGGACATTGAAAGCCGGATCGCGACGGTGCCGAACGTCAAAGGGCTGACGGTCCGCGAGGCGAACGACATCCTTTCGGAAGCGGGGCTCACGTCGATCTATCTTGAGACCGAGCTGGATTCCACGGTCTCGAACCAATCGCCCGCGGCAAATACGCAGGTCGTGCGCGGCAGCCCGGTCATGCTGTACTCGACCGGCTACACGTTCTTCTCCGAGCTTGATGAGGAAGTCGAAATGGTGGAGGTGCCGAATGTGATCGGCATGGACCGCATCGACGCGCTCGACGAACTCAAGAAGGCCGGTCTGATCATGGATTACGACACGCACAACTGCGCCGGAAAGGCTGTGTATCAGGATATCATGGCGGAATACAAGGTGCCGGTCGGCACGGTCGTCCACGTTCAGTTTGAAGTGGAAAAGAAAGACAACGATTAACGAATCGGGGGACAAAGGAATGCTGTTATCGAATCTTGCCGCTGACCTCGGGGTCGCGGTTACAGGCGGAGACGCAGAGATCACGTCGGTCGAATACGACTCCAGAAAGGTAAAGGAAGGAAGCCTGTTCTGCTGTATGCAGGGGCTCGTTTCCGACGGACACAACTTTGCTGCGCAAGCGGTGGAAAAAGGCGCGAAAGCATTGTTGGTCGAACGGTTTCTGCCGCTTGACGTGCCGCAGATCGTGGTCCCGGACGGACGCGTTGCGATGGCGCACGCCGCCGCCGCGTTCTACGGACACCCGGAGCGCGAAATGCTGATGCTCGGTGTGACGGGCACGAACGGCAAAACAAGTACGACTTACATGGTCAAGTCGATCGCGGAAGCGGCGGGCATGAAGGTCGGCCTCATCGGCACGATCCGCAATATGATCGGCGACACGATGCTCGAAACCGGTCGCACCACGCCGGAATCGGCGGACCTGTTCGCGCTTTTGCGCCGGATGGCGGACGAAAAGGTCGATCTCGTGATCATGGAGGTAAGTAGCCACGCGCTCGTGCAGGACCGTGTCGCAGGCATCCCGTTCCGCGTGGGTCTGTTCACGAACCTCACGCAGGACCACCTCGACTATCATAAGACCTTCGATCAGTACCTCGAAGCGAAGAAGCTGCTGTTCCGGCAGAGCGATATGGCGATCATCAACATCGACGACGCCTATGCGGAGCGCATGATGGACGGGCTTACCCTGCCGATCAAAACGATGGGCATTCAGCACCGCGCGGATTATACCGCCATCAACATCGACATCCGTACCGACGGCGTGCGCTTCCATCTGCGGACGCCGAACGGCGAGGGTCCGGTGCGCATGCATATTTCCGGTCTGTTCTCGGTCTACAACGCGATGGGCGCAGCGGCGATGATGCAGGCGGTCGGCGTTTCCTTCGCCGATATCATCAAAGGCCTCGAAGCGCTCTCCGGCGTTTCGGGACGGCTTCAGTCGGTCAACACGAACGGACGGCCGTTCTCGGTTTACGTCGATTACGCGCATACGCCGGACGCGCTCGAAAACGTGTTGACGTCGGTGCGCCAGTTCGCGAAGGGCCGCATCGTGAGCCTGTTCGGATGCGGCGGCGACCGCGACCGCACAAAGCGCCCGATCATGGGCGAGATCGGCGGGCGGCATTCGGACTTCGTCGTCGTCACGAGCGACAATCCGCGTACCGAAAACCCGGACGATATCGTCCGCGCCGTGGAGCTCGGCGTGCAGAAGAGCGGCACGCCGTACGTTTCGATCGTCAACCGCAGGGACGCGATCGAGTACGCGCTCGGCATTTTAGAGCCCGACGACATCCTCGTGATTGCGGGCAAGGGGCACGAGAATTATCAGGAGATCAACGGCGTCAAGCATCACTTTGACGACCGCGAGATCGTGGAAGAGATCCTGAGATAAGTTCGGGGGAACAAAAAGGGGGCTTTGATATGGAAGAAACCATCGTACTGAATTCGCTTTTGGCGCTGCTTGTCGCGTTCGGCGTCGCTGCGCTTTTGGGACCGATCGTGATTCCGGTGCTGCATCGGCTGAAGTTCGGGCAGCAGGTACGCGACGACGGCCCGAAAACGCATCTTAAAAAGCAGAACACGCCTACGATGGGCGGCGTGATCATCCTTGCAGCGGTCGTCGTCGCGACGCTGATCTTCTCGAAGGACTATTCGCTGACGCTCTGGGCGCTTTTGATGACGGTGCTGTTCGGGCTTGTAGGGTTCCTGGACGATTTCATCAAAATCATCAAGAAGCGTTCCCTGGGGCTTCGGGCGTGGCAGAAGATCGCCGCGCAGTTCGTCCTTTCGCTCGGCTTTTCGATCGCGCTGTACTTCCATCCGTCGGTCGGGAGCACGATTTGGCTCGACAAACTTGATCTCGGCGTCTTCTATATTCCGTTCGCGATGTTCGTCATCATCGCGGCGACCAATTCCGTCAATCTGATTGACGGGTTGGACGGGCTAAGCAGCTCCGTGACTTCGATCTATTCGATGGCGACCGGCGTGATGCTCGTGCTGTTCGTGCTGACCTATCCTGCCGGAGCGATCGAGCCGGAGGCGGCGCTTGCCGCGCAGAGCTTGCTCGGCGGACTTACGGGGCTTTCGGTGTTCGCGTTCGCAGTTGCGGGCGGCTGTCTCGGGTTCCTCGTACACAACACGTACCCCGCGAAGGTCTTTATGGGCGATCTCGGCGCGTTCACACTCGGCGGCGCGGTCTCCGCGATGGCGCTTCTAAGCCGCACCTCGCTGCTGCTCCCGCTGATGGGGATCATGTATGTAGCCTCGTCGGTGTCGGTCATCCTGCAGGTCGGGTCCTATAAGCTCCGCAAAAAGCGGATCTTCCGCATGGCGCCGCTGCATCATCACTTCGAGCTCGGCGGTACGCCGGAAACAAAGATCGTTTCCATGTACAGTGTCGTGACCGTGATCGCAAGCGCGGGCGCGCTGATCATTTTCTGGTTCTGCAAATAAGGAGGAATTATGGCAAAGCAAAAAACGGCGCTGATCGTCGGCATGGCAAAGAGCGGCATCGCTGCGGCGCGTCTTCTGTATCAGGATAACTACCGCATCATTGTCAACGACATGAAGCCCGAGATCAAGGGGCTTTTCGAGCAGCTTTCCGGCATCGCGTACGAGGTCAAGCTCGGCGCGAATCCGATGGATCTTTTAGACGGCGTGGATCTTCTGATTCCGAGTCCGATCATTCCCATGACGCGCAACTTTATCGTCGAGGCGAAGCGCCGCGGCATCGAGGTCATTTCCGAGATCGAGCTTGGCTACCGCTATTCGAAGGCGGACTTCGTCTGCGTGACCGGCACAAACGGCAAAACGACCTGCACGGCGCTGACCGGCGAGCTCTTCAAGGCGGCGGGCAGACGGACCTTCGTGCTCGGCAACATCGGCGTCGCGATCTCGGCGCACGCGCTCGAAACGCAGCCCGGCGACGTCGTCGTGGCGGAAACGGCGGCGCTGCAGCTCGAAGGCAACGTCCGGTTCCACGCAAAGGCGGCGGGCGTGTGCAACATCACGCCGGACCACCTCGACCACTTCGGCACGATGGAGAATTACATCGCGGCGAAGGCGAAGATTTTAGACAATCAGACTGCGGACGATTACGCGGTGCTGAACTGGGACGACGAAACGGTCCGCGGCTTTGCGAAACTTACGCCGGCGCACGTGCTGTACTTCTCCCGGAAGACCGAGGTCGAAAACGGTATGTTCGTTCGCGACGGCATGCTGATTTACCGCATGAACGGCGAGGAGCATACGCTGATGCCCGCCGACGAGATCCGCATCCCCGGCGCGCACAACCTCGAAAACGCCATGCTCTGCGCGCTCCTTGGTCTTTCGCAGGGGATCGCGCCGGAAACGATCCGCGAGGTCTTCAAGACCTTCGCGGGCGTCGAGCACCGCATCGAGTACGTCTGCACGAAGTCCGGCGTCGACTACATCAATGACAGCAAGGGCACGAACCCGGCGAGCACGATCCGCGCGATCGAGGCGATGAAAAAGCCGACGGTCCTGCTGCTCGGCGGTTACGACAAGCACATCGGCTTCGACGAGCTTTTCGAGGCGTTCACGCCGATCGTCAAGGCCTGCGTCGTGCTCGGCGACACAAAACAACAGATCCTCGACTGTGCAAAGGCGCACGGGTACGAGAGCATCATGCACACGGCGGACACATTCCGCGACGCGGTGGACAAGGCGAGAGGGCTTGCCGAACCGGGCGACTGCGTGCTCCTGAGCCCCGCCTGCGCAAGCTGGGACATGTTTGACAACTACGAAACGCGCGGAAGAGTGTTCAAGGAGATCGCGCGCGCATACGAATAAACCGGAGGAACCATGGAGGCTGTTGCGGAAAAGAAAAAAGAATCATTGCTGAAGCGGCTGAAGAACGCGCGGCTCGTTCGCGGCAAGATGGACTTTTCCATCCTGCTCGTGATTTCCGTGCTGTGCGCGTTCGGGCTTGTCATGATCTTCTCCGCGAGCTATTACTACGCGCAGCACTATTCCGGCGCGAACAACGACAGCTTCTACTACCTCAAGCGTCAGCTCGTCTATCTTCTGATCGGCTATCCGATCATGCTGCTGGTCTCGCTGATCAACTACCGCATCATCGAGCGCCTGCGCTCCGTGTTCATGGCAATCTCGCTGCTGCTGCTCATCGCGGTTCTTCTGTGGGGAAAGGACCTGAACGGCGGCAAGCGCTGGCTGGACGTCGCGGGTATCTCCATTCAGCCCTCCGAGCTTGCAAAGTTCGGTCTGATGATCTTCATGTGCTCCTACATGTCGCGTCATAAGGACGAGATGCATACGTTCCGTTACGGCATGCTGCCGATGCTGATCGCGATCGGCTTCATCGCGGGTCTCGTCATGCTCCAGCCGAACATGTCCATGGCCGTTATCATCGGCTTCATCGGCGTCGTTCTGCTGTTCCTCGGCGGCTGCGACATCAAGCAGCTCATCGTGCTCGGCATCATCGGCGTCATCGGCTTCTTCGTGCTCGCAAACATGGCGGAATACCGCGTCAGCCGTCTGACCTCGTTTTCCAATCCCGAGCTCGACCCGCAGGGCACCGGCTATCAGCTTCTGCAGTCGTATTACGCGATCGGCTCCGGCGGGTTCTTCGGGAAGGGACTTAACAACAGCTATCAGAAGCTTCTGTACATGACCTACGGCGAGTCGGACTTCATCTTCGCGATCCTGTGCGAGGAGTTCGGCTTCATCGGCGGGCTGATCGTCATCCTGATGTACGCGTGGATCGTGTTCCGCGGCATCGTGATCGCGATGCGCTGCCGCAACCGGTTCGGAAGCCTTCTTGCCGCCGGTATCTCGATCGTTTTCGGTTTCCAGGTCTTCGTCAACATCGGCGTCGTCACGGGGCTGCTGCCGACGACGGGGCAGGCGCTTCCGTTCATTTCGGCGGGCGGCACGTCGCTGCTCGTCTTCCTTGCCGCAATGGGCCTGCTCCTCAGTATTTCGCGTGACGTGAACCCGCGAACATAGGCACATTTCCGCGGATCCCCGCATAAGATGCAGTATCATGCGGAGGAGACTTCTGAAATGTCGGATTGGCTTGTGCGCGGCGACGCCGTTTTGCAGGGAACGGTCTCGGTACAGGGATCGAAGAATGCGGCGCTGCCGATCCTGGCGGCGACGCTTCTCAATGAAGAGCCGGTAACGCTTTTGAACTGTCCCCGGATCCGGGACGTGGAGAACATGCTGCGCATCCTTGAAACGCTCGGCTGCACCGTGAAGCGGGAGGGGGACGCGCTGATCGTCGACAGCCGCACGGCAGCGAGTTTTGTGCTGCCGACCGCGCTTTCGGGCGAGCTTCGGTCCTCGATCTTTCTGCTCGGTTCCGTGCTCGCAAGGTTTTCCGAGGCGGACGCGCCGTATCCGGGCGGCTGTGAGATCGGGAATCGCCCGATCGACCTGCATCTTGCCGGTCTTCGGCGGCTGAACGCTTCGATCGAAGAGCGCGACGGACGCATCCGCTGCAGGGGCGGAGATCTTCGCGGCGCGGTCGTCGATCTCGATTATCCGAGCGTCGGCGCGACCGAGAACATCATGCTCGCCGCGTGCCGCGCGGCGGGGGAGACGACGATCCGGAACGCGGCCTGCGAGCCGGAGATCGTCGATCTGGAACAGTTTTTACGCGCCTGCGGCTTTCGGGTACGCGGCGCAGGCACGCCGACGGTCGTGATCGAAGGCGTGGAACGCGGGCACGGCGCGACGTTTCGCGTCATGCCGGACCGCATCGTCACGGGAACGTACCTCATCGGCGCCGCGATCACCGGCGGCGACGTCACCGTGACGCAAACGCTGCCGGAAACGGTCGGGCCGCTGCTGAATAAGCTCACGGAGTGCGGTTGTACCGTCACGCGGCGCGCCGATTCGGTGCGGGTGCAGGCAAAGTCCCGCGTGAAGAGCGTCGGGTTTACCGTCACACGGCCGTACCCGGGATTTCCGACCGATCTGCAGCCGCAGCTTTTCAGCTTGCTGTCGACGGCGGACGGGACCTCCGTGATTGCGGAGAACGTGTTTGAAAATCGCTTCCGCCACGCGCAGGAGCTGAACAGGATGGGCGCCGAAAGCC
Source organism: Christensenellales bacterium (assembly GCA_045114775.1). Taxonomy (GTDB): domain Bacteria; phylum Bacillota; class Clostridia; order Christensenellales; family CAG-138; genus UBA3792. The sequence goes on from JBGULC010000042.1 coordinate 101,043, forward strand.
GCATCGTTGACCGCACTGCGATTATCACGGGCGTCGAACGCCTTCACGGCGCAACGGTTACCGCCCGCGATCTGCGCGGCGGCGCGGCGTTGGCGCTTGCGGGGCTTTCGGCAGAGGGCGAAACGCGCATCCTGCATGCGGAGCGGATCGAGCGCGGCTATGAACGAATGGACAGCGTGATCGGGCTTTTAGGCGGTTCGATCATACGAAAGGAACAAAGCATTGGCGAAGAAGAAAAAGAACGGTGAACGGGTGAGCTTCCGGTTTGACGAAAAAGCAGGAAAGACCGATGAAACGATCGACCTGTTCGGACCGGACGAGGAAGACGAACCCATAGAGGAACCCGTACCGGAGGATGAAGCGTCGTCCGGCGGGTTCCGTGTGCCGGGATCCTTTGAAATGCCGGAGGACAAGCCTGTACCGAAAAAAACGTCGGAGAAAGCGAAACCGAGCGGAAAGGAAACGGACAAGCCCTCTGAAACGCCGCAATTCCGGTTCGACCGGTACGGACGCCGCGTCGGCAAGCGCGCGCGCTACGGCAAGCGGAAAAATGCGCCGCGGGCCGCGACGACCGTTGTTGAGCACGATACGGCGGCGAAGCGCGAGTACGATGAAGCGCGACAGCGCTCCGAGGCACGCGCCAAGCGACGTGCCCGTGAAGAAGCAAAGGCTGCGGAGCTGAAAAAAGCCGAGCGAAAGGAAAAATGGCGGCGCAGCGCGACGACTTTCGTGTTGGGCGTCCTGGCGCTTGCGGCGCTTGCGGCTTTGACTTGGTTTACGACGCGGCTCAACAAGATCGAGATCACGAATGTGCCGAGGGGCTATACCGAGGAGCGGATCATCGAGCTTTCGGGGCTTGAGCCGAGCCTGCATAAGAAGAGCGCGCTTCTGATCAGCACGCAGAAGGTCGAGGAGCGGATCGAGCAGGACCCGTACCTTGAGGCGACTGTACGGTATTCGTTCCCGTCGAAGATCCGCATCACGCTGAGCAGACGCGACGAGGCTGCGTGCGTGCGCTGGGGCCCGCAGAGCGAGTATCTCGCGATCATCGACAAAAACGGCACGGTGCTGGACGACCGCGCCGAGACCGCGAGCGGGCTTCTGATCGCGGACGGCATGAGTATTTCCAGCGCGGTCAACGGCGCCCGGCTCGGCGATGCCAGCGATATTCAGGTCGAAGCGTTGATCCGGCTTCTGCAGAAGCTCAACGATCGCGGTTTGATGGATCGTGAGCCGCGCATCAGCCGCATCGATATGACGGAGCTCATGCAGATCCGGATGTACGTCGAGGGAAAGCCGTATGTCATTGAGCTCGGCAGCGTGTCGCTGTTCGACACCTGCCTCGATCGCCTTGCCAAAAACTGGGATACGATCATGCGGGAAGCCGCGGAATGCGTCAGAAACGATAACGCGCTGACGGTTACGATCTATCTGTACGGCAAGGACGGCTCCTTTGTTTCGCCGTACGAACCGGGCTATACTGCGCCGACGCTTGCACCGGCTTCGCCGCGTCCGTCTGCGTCCCCGGGTGAAGGTCCGCAGACCACGCCGAACCCCGGCCCGGAGGCAACGCCGGACGACGAGCCGTACGAGCCGCAGCCGCAGGTCACTCCGATGCCGCATCAGGGGGATCCTTTTACGGGTTAACAAATTCGGTCTGTTGAAACAGGGTTTCAACAGACCGTTTTTTTCGGTTTCCGCCTGAAACCCTCCGGGTTGTACGAGCGGCGGAAACCGCAAGGTGTCAAATCCCGCCGCGCATGTCGCCGGATTTGTGTGATATTTGTTCCTCCGGTGCGTGCGCCGAACGGCGACGCCGTTCTTTTTGCGGTTTGATCGAAAGAAGAATCCCGCCGCGCATGTCACCGGATTTATCATATTCTGTAGGGATGGGCATTGCCCGTCCGTTTTTATGCAAAAAAACGAGACCCTTTCGGGTCCCGTGCTAAACGGTCTGTGTGTGACTGTTGATAACTTACTCTGCGCAGTAGGGCAGAAGAGCCATGATCCGCGCGCGCTTGATCGCGACCGCGAGGTCGCGCTGATGCTCTGCGCACACGCCGGACATACGGCGGGGCATGATCTTTCCGCTCTCGGAAATGAAGCCCTGCAGCTTTTTGATGTCCTTATAATCAATGGATGTGGCCTTCTCAACGCAGAAACGGCAAACTTTGCGTCTGCTTCTCGGACGACGGGGACGCAGTTTACGATCTTCCATGTGATGCCTCCTGAAATAATGAATTAAAACGGTAAGTCGTCGGCATTGATGTCGGTGAATCCGGCGAGATCCTGCGCGGGCGCAGAGGGACGCGGTGCGGAATAACCGCTGCCGGTTTCATCTGCCGCCTTCGGCGTCAGGAACTCGACCTCATCGGCCGAAACGTCAAGCGACATACGGGTCGTGCCGTCCTTCGCTTCGTAGGTGCGCGCCTGCAGCTCGCCGATGACGGCGACCTTGCGGCCCTTTTGAAGGTAACGCGCGCAGGTGTCGCCCAGCTGCCGCCAGGCGTTGATGCGGAAGAAGTCCGTTTGTCTTTCTCCGCTCTGGTTTGCGAAGCGCCGGTTGACGGCGATCGTGAAGGTGCAGACGGTCACGCCGCTGGGCGTGCTGCGCACTTCGGGGTCGTGGGTCAGGTTGCCGATCAAAGTAATCTTGTTCATGCTTTCATTTTCCTCCGTTCTTTCGTGCTGTTACTTTGGTGCTTATGCTTCCTTGCGAGTGACCATGTAGCGCATGAGCCGTTCATCGTTGCGCATGTTGCGCTCCAGCTCACGGGGCAGTTCCGGATTCGCGTTGAAGACGACCAGAACATAATAGCCCTCGGTCTTGTAGTCGATCGGGTATGCCAGGCGACGCTTGCCCCAAACCTCGGTCTTCTCGATCTCGCCGCCGTTTGCGGTGATAATGTCGGCAAACTTATCCATGACGACCTTATCCGCTTCTTCATCAAGCTCGGGCGTGATCACGTACAAAACTTCGTACTGATTCATGTATTTCACCTCCTTGTGGACTTGTGGCCTTCTTTTGAAGGCAAGAAGGACCGTTAGCTTTCGTACTATATCACAACTTTTCCCGGAATGCAAGGACTTTTTTCCCATTGTGCGAAAGATTTTTGTGTGGTACAATACGGGTATGACCGAACAGGAGCTTTATCAAAAAACAAAGGCCCGGACGTTATCGGGCGCATATCTTTTCGAAGGCGCGGAGGAGCTTTTAAAGCAGCAGGCTGTGGACCGCATCGTTTCGCTGCTCGATCCCGGCTTTCTCGATCTGAACCTGAAGCGCATGAAGGAACCGGACGCATCCGCCGTGCTTGACGCCGCGCATGCCGTGCCGGTGTTCGATTCGCTTTGCGTCGCCGTCTTCACCGATTTCGACGACACGGCGCTTTTCGAGACGCTCGAAAAGCGGAACGCGCTCGACCTGCTCTTTGCGCCGAAAGACGCGGTCGTTCTGTTCGTGCGCCGCGGCAAGGGCAAGGAGACGCCGTTTACAAAGCTCTTTACCGCAAAGGACCGCTATGTATCCTTCGACCCGATGAGCGAGGACCGCGCCAAAGAGATGTGCGCGCGGCTCTGCGCAAGGCGCGGCGTGCGGCTCGACCGACCGGAGGCGGCGCAGCTTGTCGATATGGTCGGTACGGACGCGTATCGACTCAGCAACGAGGTAAGCAAGCTCTGCGATTACGTCGGAAACGGCGGCGCGGTCACGCGCGACGTGCTTCGCTTCGTCGTCACGCCCTCGGTCGAATACGAGATCTTTCCGATGCTGAACGCGCTCCTTGCCGGCAACAAAAAAACCGCGATGCGCATGCTGACCGAGGCGATAAACGATGGGCAGGAGAATCCGCTCAGAGTTGCGTCGTTCCTTGAGGGGCGGTTGAAGCAGATGCTGATCGCGAAGGAACTGCTCGAAGCGAAGCGTCCGCGGCCGGAGATCATCAAAGCGATGGGCGGAAATCCGAAGGCGGCGGAGATCGCGCTGAAAAACGCGCAGAAGCTCCCGCTCCAAAAGCTCAAGAACGCCGTCGCCGCCTTCGCCCGCATCAACGCGGACATGAAGCAAGGCCTTTTGAATGAATCCGACGCCCTGATCCTCGCAATTTATAAAAGCTTTTGAAAAAATCAAACCGGATCCGCGTTTTTCGCGTCTATTTGGTGAAAACAAACAAAAAGGAGACAGAATTCTATGAAAAAAACACTTTGTCTGCTGTTTGCGCTTCTGCTGCTGTTTGCGGCGGCCGCGTGCAAGTCGGAAAGACCTGAAAGGATCCCCGTGATCGGCGAAAGCGGATCGCCGTCCGCGCCCGATCCGCAGCCCGCGTCCGATTCACAGTCCGCGCAGCCTGCGGCTTCGGTCCCGACGGGGAACGAAAACTTCAACACGGGCGGCCTTGTCGCGAGCGACGGTGATCGCAGCTACTTCATCACCCACCTTGTGGACCTCAGTGAAAATGTGATCGTCGCGCTCGGAAGCAGTATCGACGCGGAGCCGGAGATCCTTTATCACACGTCAGGAGAGATCCCCCTCGTCAAGCTGTTTGTTACGAACGATCGGGTTTGGTTTTTGCGGGGGTGCAACATATATGACCGGATCGAAATCAATGAAAAGGCGGACCTGTGCTGGGTGTCCAAGGATGGTAAGGATAGCGGAACGGCGCGGAATTTTGATCTGAATCTGACCAAAGAAGAAAGGATAAACAGCGTATTTTCCGACGGCAGATATCTGTATTTCATGATGTTTACCGAAAACGGGCCGTCTTATTATCGTTATGATCCGGAGGCCGAGCGGGGAGAGGTTTTTGACGCGCAGCGGTTTGTCGGGGCCGATGAGCTGTGCTTTATCATTGCGATCGACGGGGACCGTATCTATTACGTCAGAATCGACCGCTCGTTTGAATCCGGTCACAACCGAATTTGTTATTCAGCGCTTGACCGACCCGAAGAGCACGGAATCTGCGACATCGACGCTTTGGAGTTCGAACAAATAATTGACAAAGGCAAAATGCGCGCCGTTGTCTCCGGCGGATATCTGTTTTTGTCGGCCAAAGAGCCGGAGGTCATGAGCATCGAGCTTGAGACCGGAAACAAGCGTTACATTGTTTCGTCCGATGAGACGATAACTGACACCTTTACATATGCCGTTTACGGCGATACAGTCTATTATTTCACACGCGGCGGTGACCTGAAAGCTGCTTCCGGAAACGGTGAGAGCCGCGTCCTCATCCGGGACGACGGCAGGAAGGAGACGGACGGCTACCAAAGAAAAAAGGTCCTTCCGCAGTATGGAAACGGATGGGTGTATTATTATCATGATGATATGCTCCGCTATTGCAGCCGTGTCCGCGTCGACGGAACGCTCTTCCCCGATTATCCGATCATGTGGGAATACGAGGATTGACCGATCTGTATAGGAAACGGGAAGCATTGCGCTTCCCGTTTTTCGTACGTTCGCTTCAGAGCCGGGAGGGCGGGGTTTCTTCCGCAGCTTACCAGGACGGTGCGAAGACCTTGCCGAAGATCCATTTGAGCAGCAGCGGGAGCAGCGTAAAGGCCGCGCCGAGCGCGCCGAATACGATCGGCGCGACGAATCTGCCCGACACCGCGCGTCCGCCTGCCGGATCGGAGGCCGGATACTGCACATTGAACGCCTGTCCCTGCCGGAAGGCGGTGCTGGAGACGTTGGAGACGAACCGGTAGGTCTCGCCGTCGACCTCGTATTCCACCGTCGGCGCGCCGCTTGCGGTGAATCCGACGATCGTCCCCTGCGTTTCCACGAGGTCCTTGCCGTGGGAAAGCGCCGTAAAAAGGGTCACGGCGGCGACGACGATGAAAACCACGCCGAGCGCGATCATGCCGTTCAGCATCCATCTGATGATCTTCAGCAGGGATTTTCCCGCATCGCTGTTCGGGTCGACATAGTAATTGATTTGCATGATACCTCCGCTCAGTCGAGGTGATAGAGTGCGCTGTATTTCTTCGTCAGGTAGTCCGTGTAGTACGTCGGATCGAACGGCGCGCCGAAGGCTTCCTCCATCAGCTTGCCCGGCTCCTTCATGCAGCCGAAGCGGTAGATGCGCTCGGTGAGCCATTCAACGAGCGGTCGGAGGTTGCCCGCGCGCACAAAGCTCCAGACGTCAAGGTCCTGCTCCATGCGCTTGATGAGCTGCGCGTCGTAGGCCGAGCCCACCGCGTAGGAGGGGAAGTAGCCGAACAGCCCGCCGGCCCAGTGCGAATCCTGCAGTACGCCGCGGCGGTCGTCCGGCACGTCGACGCCGAGATATTCCTTGTACATGCGGTTCCATTCTACGGGCAGATTCTTCGGTTCGAGATCGCCGTTGAAGAGCCGCTTTTCAAGCTCGTAGCGCACCATGACGTGCAGCGAATACGTGAGCTCGTCCGCTTCGGTGCGGATGAGGCTCGGCTCGGCCTTGTTGACCGCCACGTAGAACTCGTGCGCGGTGACGTCCCTGAGCTGCTCAGGGAAGATCTCCTGCATCTTTGGGAAGATCGCCTCGATGAACGGCTCGCTGCGGCCGATGATGTTCTCGAAGAAGCGCGACTGGCTTTCATGCACGCTCATCGAAACGCCGCAGCCGATCGGAAGCTTAGCAATCTCGTCGGCGATGCCGCGCTCGTAGGTCGCGTGGCCGCCCTCGTGGATGACGCTGTACATCGAAGCTTCGACCGCGTCCTCGTGGTAGTGCGTGGTGATGCGCACGTCGTATTTTGTAAACTCCGTGGTAAACGGATGCTCGGTCTCGCCGATGATGCAATAATTCCGATCAAGCCCCAGAACGTCCATCAGGTAGTCCGAGAAGATCCGCTGATCGGCGATCGGATAGTGCCGGTGCAGGAACGAAACGTCCGGTTGATTCCGTATCTTTGCGATCACGGGCACGAGACGCTCGCGCACGATTGAGAAGAACTTGTCCAGCGTTTCGGTGTTGAGCCCCTTCTCGTACGCGTCGAGCATCGTGTCGTAGATCGGCGCGTCGGGCTTATAGTACTTTGCGAAGCGCTTCTGCGCCGCAATCAGCTTCTCAAGGTGCGGCAGGAACATCGCAAAATCGCTCTTGAGCTTTGCTTCGTGCCAGACCTGATCCGCGGTCGTCTGGTCGATCGTATACTGCACGTACTCGTCCTTCGGAATGCATGCAATGCGTTCGCGCTCTTCCATGGCGAGTTCCGCGGTGCGGACGATCGCGGGATCAACCTCGTCGCGGTGTTCGAGGATTTCCTTCTGCATCGCTTCGGTCTCCTCTGAGGTGATCATGTCGTACATGACTTCACTGAGCACACCGAAGGTCTCGCCGACGACAGGCCCCGCGCCTTTCGGCATCACGGTGTTCATGTCGTAGCTCATCAGCCCCATTGCATGACCGTATGCGCGGAGCTTTCCAAGGTATGCGCGGTAGCGTTCAACGGTTTCCTGGATCATAGTTTAACTCCTTTCGGGATTGTCTTTCGGTTCTTCAAAGATCACGGTCGGCGTCTCGGGTGCTTTGTCCTCAAAGATCACGGTCGGCGTCTTGGACTCCGCTTCTTTAGCCGCGGCGCCTTCCGCCGCTGCCTCCGGCTTCTTTGCGGCGGGCTTGCCGAGCAGCACGAGCAGTACGACGGCCAGAACGCCGAGCACGATCAACGCAAGCGTGCGCCGCGAATCGCGCACGGTGACGGAGACGGACGCGGAGGCCTGCTCGCCGGACAGCGTTTTCGCGGTAACGGTGAGCTTCGTTTCGCCCGTGCCGTGCGCGATCACGTACAGCGTGCCGTCATTCTTCAATACGCCCTCGGCGACGCGCATGTCGTCGCTTACGACGGTATAGAACAGGATCTCATTTTTTGCGGTCGAAAACCCCGCGGTGTAGGCCGGGATCGTTTCGGCGACGTCGTTTCGCGAGCCGAGCGGGAGCTTCAGCTTCACTTCGCACTCCGCGGGCGCGGTCACGGCAGGCGTCGGTTCCGGCGCGGGCTCCGGCTGCTTTGCGCAGGCAAGCGGCAGACAGATCAGACAGAGGAGAAACAGGATCAAAAAGTGTTTTTTCATGGAAATTCCTTTCTTTATTCGCTGAACAGCCAATCGAAGAAGTCGTCAAAGTCGTCGCCGACCCACTCGTCCAGCCAGTCGGCAGCGATCGCGCCGATGTCCCAGAGCGTGTTGACCCAATCGCCCCAGTCGTGCTGCGAGATGTAGTCCGCCCAGGCGTCCCAGTCACTGAAGTCGAAGTAATCGTCCGCGGTCTCCACGTCGACAAACTTTTTCAGCCATGCGATATAGTCGCGATCGAGGCCGGCGTTCTGAAATACGCGCTGCAGCGTCTTATAAAACGCAGCGTCGCCGTACGGAAGCGTCACCGAAAGCCCTGCAAGCGTCCGCTCATTCGTCGTCGCGCGATAGTAGAGGACCGTCGTGTCGTATGTCGCCCGCAGCAGGTCGGACTTTGCGGAGGGGATGTTTGCCGCAAGGGACAAAAGATCGGTGATGCAGTAGTCGCTCAACGTATACCCGTCGGAGAAGCCCCAGCCGCCGACCGCCCGCGCAACGCACGGATGCGCGCGTCCGGTGGATTCATGCAGCTGACCGTAGTTTTTGGAGAGCAGGGTCTGCTCGTTCGCATAGGCGAACTCCAGCCATGCGCGGAACAGCAGATTCACGTACGATTCATCGATCAGCGCAAGGGTCATGCTGCTGTTTTTGCGCTCGGTTTCGCAGACGGTGACGGAACTGTCGATCACGATCCTTGCAAGCTCCGGCGTGGAGATCGCCGGATCCTCCGCAAGCGCGGTGAGCCATTCGGCATACGCCCAGCCGCACCCCGGCTCAAAGTCCTCGGAAAGCAGCGTGTAGTCGCAGTGATCGTACAGTGCGCAGGCGACCTCGAGCGACGACATCAGGCAGCAATCCATGCCGATCAGATCGAAGAAGACGCCGCCGTCCCGGAGCGCGATCTGCATCTCGTCGATGGTCAGCGTGGACGAATAGGTCTGATATTCGTCGTAGCCGAAGCCGTAGACCGGGCCGCCGCCGTGATTCCAAAAGAGCAGGATGTAGCGGTCCGCGGGATAGTTTTCCGCGCCCCAGCGGATGAAATCGGAAAGCGTCGCGGGGATCGTCGTATCAAGCTGACCGAGCGAATCGTCGACAAGCGTAAGACCGCGGTTTGTCAAGCGATAGCGCTGCGAGCGGTCCGAGGCGATCCCGTAGCGCGAAGACCAGCTCTTCGTGCCGACGGTCTCAATCAGGATGTTCACGCGGTCGCTCTTTTTTGCCGCGATCATTTCGGAAAGGTCGTCCGTCGCCTCGTGATGCTTGGATTCGAGGTCCGAGCCGTTCATCAGCACCAGAACCGTCACGGTATCCGTGCCGTCGTTACGGAGCTGCACCTGTTTCGGACGGACGGCATGCTGCGGCGCAGAGGTTCGTGTCGGCGCAGGCTCCACGGGCTCGTCGATGATCAGATAAACCGTCGGCGTGGGCGAGGGCGTGGGAGTGGGAGTAGGCGTCGGCGTGGGTGTCGGCGTGGGAGTGGGCGTCGGCGTCGGGGACGGCGTGGGCGTCGGCGCGGACGTGGGTACGGCGGTCCGTACGGGCGTCGGCGCGGGAGAAGTCTCGGTCGTGCGTTCGATCGGTGCGGACGCCGTCGCGAGAGACGCTTCGGTTTGCCGCCTGCCGCAGACGAAGGACCGGCTGCCGCATGTGCCGCAGGTGCAAAGACAGGTGCACAGCGAACCGACCGCGATGACCAGCGCCGCGATCACAACGATCGCAGCGATCAGTCCGGTCAGCTTAGCGGCTTTGTGCGTTCCGCGTGCCATGGGCGCCTCCTTTGTTCATAATATAACAGCATACCATATCATACGAAGAAATGCAATCAGCGCTTGCCGCAAAGCCGGTAAAACGGGATGCGGAAACAGCGGCTTCCGAGCTTTTTTGCATACGGATCGCGCGCAGTTTGCCGATAGACTTTTCGGATCCCGAAGAAATACCGGAACGCGAGCCGCTGGCTCCGACGGTATACGTCGTCCGTGTCGATCTCGACCGTACGGCATTTGCGCTCGATCGTTGGTTTTCGGAACAGCAGCGTCGAAACGTGCCGCAGACGCCGATACCCTTTCACGCAAAGATATGCGTTCAGGTGGTATTTCAGTTCAAACGTCATACAGCGCTCGGAGAACAGAAACGGTTCGCCGAATCGTTTCCGGTACGCCAGAGAGAGCGCTTCGGCGCAGAATGCGCAAAGCCGATTCGATCCGAGATGCGCGGAAAGCGCTGCCCATTCGTCCGTCTGTTCGGAAAGGTCGACGCGAAAGCCCTCCCGGAGCACCTCGGTGCAGCGGAGCAGCAGCTTTTTTACGGTCTTCATTTCCTGTTTGTTCAGCGGTATCATACGGATATGGTAGCATATCGGAAGCTTTTTCGCAATAAAAAACGGCTCCGCAAAGGAGCCGTTTTCTGTGTCGTTCGGATTATTCCGCCTTCGGTGCGCCCATCGGGCAAACCTCTGCGCAGTTGCCGCACTCGATGCAGAGATCGGGATTGATCTCATACTTGCCGTCGCCCTCAGCGATCGCCTCAACGGGGCACTCTGCCGCGCATGCGCCGCAGGAGATGCATTCATCAGTAATTTTGTATGCCATTGTTTGTACCTCCTCATAAGATTTCATCCTCATTATAGCAAATGTTTTTGATTTTGCAACCGTTTTTTTTAACCATTTTTCACGATCTTATCCGCACGAGTTTTGTCACGATTCTTCGACCTTTGTCCCATGCCTTTCTTTCGACAAGCGCCGCGGCGTAGGATATGGTTCGGAAAGGAGGCCGTATGCAGTATTCGTTTCAACAGGGCCTTTTGAACATGCCGCCGAAGCGCGATCCGGACCGCCGTCTTCTGCTGCTTCCGATCGAACAGATCCGCACCGCGCCTAATCGGCTTCGGAAGAGCATGGACCGCGCGGCACTGTCCGAACTCATGATCAGCATCGCGCAGATCGGTCTCATAGAGCCGATCGTCGTGCGTCGGCAGCAGGACGGCTACGAGCTGATCGCGGGGGAACGGCGGCTCAAGGCGTGCAGACTTTTGGGCCACAAGGAGATCCCGTGTATCGTGGTGCAGGCGGGCGAGGAGCGCTGCGCGGTCATTGCGCTGTCCGAAAACCTCCAGCGGCGGCCGCTCCACTATCTGGAAGAGGCGGAACGGCTTCAGACGCTTCTCAAAAACGGCGCGTATACCGAGGAGCAGCTTTCGACCGTGCTCGGCAAGCACGACCCTTATCTTGAAAACCGTCTTCGGCTTCTGAAGCTTCCGGAAAAAACCCGCGTAAGACTTCGGACCGGCGGGCTTTCGGAGCGGCACGCGCGTTCGCTCCTGCGTCTCAACGACAGCGAGCGGCAGCAGCAGGCGATCGACCTCATCGAGCGGCGCAAGCTGACCGGTCCCGCCGCGGAACGTCTCGTTGATTCGATGACGCAGGCGCCCGGCGCCGCGCCGATGCGGATCCTGCGCTTCTCGCGCGATTGCCGCCTGTTCATCAACAGCGTCAAATCCTGTATCGACCAGCTCGAGGGCTCCGGCGTCACCGCCGATCTTCAGGAGACCCGCCGCGACGACGGCGTCGATCTTCTGATCCGCGTCCGGACGTGATCCGGGCGTTTTTCATTGACTTTCCGCGGCAGGTATTGTATATTGTACGTGTTGAACGATACATATTATGAGGGAGGGCAATTATGGAGCAAGTGCAACAAAAACGGGGACTGCGCATCGTCGCGGCGATCATGTTTATTATGGTCTGCGTGGTGGAGATCATTTCCAACATCCGGTACATGTCGGATAATTCGTGGATGTTCAGCGGCTCCGAGGCTGTGAAGAACGTCATATCGCGGATTGCCGGAGACCTGGTCTACTCCATCGCGATCTTTGCGATGATAGCGGCGGGGCTGTTCGCCGGGAAGAAGAGCAACGGACTGCGGTTCGCCTTTGGCGGGCTCTTTGCCGCATTGTTGGCGGCTGAGATCATTTGCATGATCGGAGAGATCAGCTTTGAAGAAGCGCTCCGGTTCTATTGGCCCGAGTTTGTGGTGCTCATCGCCGCTGCAGCCGTTCTGTTTGCGGTCAAGCGGATCTCCTTGACAGGCGTCGGATTCTCGATGCTTGCGTGGATCCGTCTCTCCTCAATCATCAGCCCCCTGATCAAATACGGCAGGCTCGGCAGCTGGGAGAATGTCATGATAAACATGTCCATTCTGCTTGCCTTTGCGTTTGCCGCGGTCGTCTGCTTCCTGAACGATTCGGAAAAGTGCTGCAGCGCGGCAAAACCGTTCGGCATCCTTGCGATCGTATTTGCCGGGCTCTGGTACGTGATCACAGATATCATCACGGCGATACAGATTTCGGACCTCCGGGACATTGAGGACATTCTGGAAATACTGTCGTCGAGCTTCTCGTCGCTTTTGCTCTTCCTCGGCATACTGTTCGCCATGATCGCGATCGCATTCCGCAAAAAGGCGGTCCCGGCGAAGAGCATTGCGTATCAGCAGCCGCAATCCTATCAGGTCCCGCCGCAATACGGTCAGCCGTATCAGCAGCAGTGGCAGCCGCAGCAGCAGTATCAGCCGGTTCCGCCGCGGCCTGCGCAGCAGTGGCAGCCCCCGCAGCCGCAGCCGCAGCCGCAGTATCAGCCCGTCTCGCCGCAGCCCGCGCAGCAGTGGCAGCCCCCGCAGCCGCAGTATCAGCCGCCGCAGCCGCAGCCGCAGTATCAGCAGCCCTCGATGAAGCAGCAAACGCCGGTTCAGCAGCCGACGGAGTTCCCGCCGAAGGAGGCTTCGGAGGAAGTCTGGACCTGTCCGGTCTGCGGAACAGTGAGTCCGAAGTCCGCAAAGTTCTGCATGAACTGCGGCACAAAACAGGAATAAGCCGAATAGGGTAGTTCCGAACAACGCAAATCAAAAAAGGCTTGCCGCAAGTGTTTGCGGCGAGCCTTTGCTGCTTTTGATCTGCGGCTACAGAAGCCGGAACAGGGCAAGAAACGTTTCGGGCGAAAGCGTTTCCGCGCGCGTCTCGGGCGGGATGCCGAGCAAGCGCAGGGCCTCGTCCGCGTTCGGATAGGCCTTCAGGTTGTTTTTGATTGTTTTGCGCCGCATGGAAAGAAGCCCGGTGCAGAACGCAAAGAGTTTTGAAGGATCGGCGTCGGGCGCGTCGGTCCTTTTTGTCATACCGACGAAGACGGACTGCACGTCCGGGCTCGGATAAAAGCAGTCTTCCGGGAATGCTGCAAGCGTTTCCGCGTCATAATACAGGGAAACGAGGATCGACAGCGGGCCGTAGTTTTTGTCCTTCGGCGCGGCGAAAAAGCGTTCGGCGGCTTCCTTCTGCACCATGCAGTAGAAGGACTCCGGCAGCGCCTTAAGGACGGCAGTGCAAAGCGGCGTTGTGATGTAATAGGGCAGGTTGCCGACGACCGAAAACGGCTCTTTTGCGGCGCGGTAATCGAATTTCAGCGCGTCGCCGTGCACGACCGCAAGTTTCGGATGCGGAAGCGACGCGGCAAGATAGGACGCCATCGTTTCGTCCTTTTCGACGGCGGTGACAGAAACGCCTTTTTCCAGAAGAAGCGCGGTCAGGCCTCCGAGACCGGGACCGATCTCGATCACGTTTTCCGAAAGCGTCATGCGATCGACGCAGGCGGAAAGCCGTTCGCCGTCGACGCAGAAGTTCTGCCCGAGCGCGCGGTTCGGCGAAGCGGAAAGCTCTTGTAATGCGGTTTTGACAAATTCGACGCTTGCTCTCATACGCGCAGTATAGCACAGTTTGTCCCGTTCCGCAAGCGTATAGCCGCGCGGCAATCGGGCATACTGCTGAAAAGAACCGAAAGGAGATGCGCATAATGAAACGATTCTTTTTGATCCCGCTGCTTGCGCTGCTGCTGGCGGCTGTCGGCTGCACATGCACCGTCAGCGAAAACAGCACGACGCCGACAAAGGCGCCCACTGCAAAGCCGACGGCGACCGCGACGACGGCCCCGACCGTGCAGCCGACCGCCTCGGCAACGCCGGAGAGCACGGTCGCGCCGGTCATGCCGACCGAGCCGGCCGTTTCGCCGTCCGCGCCTGCCACCGCAGGAAACTGAGCACGGGAAATATGACGAAACCGCTTCCGATCGGGAGCGGTTTTTGATTTCGACGGGAAATTCCCTTGCATCCGCGTCCGTCTTGCGGTATAATTGCCATCGTCAAAGAGGGGCGAACGGAGGCGGGGACGGCATGACGCTGAAAGAATTGAAGACCGGGCAGACGGCGGTCGTGGAAACGGTCGGCGGCGAAGGCGCGTTACGGCAGCATTTTCTGGATATGGGTGTGATCCCCGGCGCGGAGATGACGCTTGTGAAGCTTGCGCCGATGGGCGATCCGATGGAGTTCCGTATCCACGGCTACGAGCTGACGCTGCGCGTTGCGGACGCCGAGAGGATCGGCGTGAAGCTGATGGAAGCCGCGCATGCCGTGTCGGAAAAGAAACCGCTGCGCGTGCGCGAGCATCCGGGCCTCGGCGAAACGGGCCGGTTCCACATCAAGGAAACGGAAACGCCCTTGAAAAAGGGCACGAAGCTGACCTTTGCGCTCGCGGGGAACCAGAACTGCGGCAAGACGACGCTGTTCAATCAGCTCACCGGCTCGAACCAGCACGTCGGCAACTTCCCGGGCGTGACCGTCGACCGCAAGGGGGGCGAGATCCGCAACAATCCGAATACCGAGATCACGGACCTGCCGGGCATCTATTCGCTGTCGCCGTACTCTGACGAGGAGCGCGTGTCCCGTGAGTTCATTCTCAACGAAAAGCCCACGGGCGTCATCAACATCGTCGACGCGACGAACATCGAGCGCAACCTCTACCTCACGATGCAGCTCATGGAGCTGGACGTGCCGATGGTCCTTGCGCTGAACATGATGGATGAGGTGCGCGGCAACGGCGGCTCGATCCGCATCAACGACATGGAATCGCTTCTGGGCATCCCGGTCATTCCGATCTCGGCGTCCAAGAACGAGGGCGTCGACGAGCTCGTCAGCCACGCGCTGCACGTCGCGCAGTATCAGGAAAAGCCGACCCGCACCGATTTCTGCGACAAGGACGCGCACGGCGGCGCGGTGCATCGGTGCCTGCACGGCATCATGCATCTCATCGAGGACCACGCGGCGGACGCGGGCATTCCGCTGCGCTTTGCGGCAAGCAAGCTCGTCGAGGGCGACCCGTATGTGACCGAAGCGCTGAAGCTTTCCGAGAACGAACGCGACATGGTCGAGCACATCATCACGCAGATGGAGGAGGAGCGCGGGCTGGATCGCGCTGCCGCCATTGCGGACATGCGGTTTTCGTTCATCAAAAAGCTCTGCGACGCGGCGGTCGTCAAGCCCAAAGAGAGCAAGGAGCATAAACGGAGCGAGCGCATCGACCGGGTGCTCACCGGCAAATGGTCGGCGATCCCGGTGTTCATCGGCATCATGGGCCTCGTGTTTTTCCTGACCTTCCACGTGATCGGAAAGGGACTGCAGGATCTCCTTGCCATGGGCATCGACGCGCTGACCAAGCTGGTCGACGGCGCGCTGACCGCATGGAACGTCAGCCCGGTCCTGCATTCGCTGATCATCAAAGGCGTCTTTACGGGCGTAGGGAGCGTGCTGAGCTTCCTTCCGATCATCATCGTGCTGTTCTTCTTCCTGTCGCTTTTAGAGGATTCCGGCTACATGGCGCGCGTTGCGTTCGTCATGGATAAGCTGCTCCGAAAGATCGGTCTTTCCGGTCGCAGCATCGTGCCGATGCTGATCGGCTTCGGCTGCACCGTGCCGGGCGTCATGGCAAGCCGCACGCTGCCGAGCGCGCGCGACCGCAAGCTCACGATCCTTCTGACCCCGTTCATGAGCTGTTCGGCAAAGCTGCCGATCTACGCGTTCTTTTCCGCGGCGTTCTTTCCGAACTATGCCGCGCTCGTGATGGTCGGGCTCTATGTACTCGGCATCCTCGTCGGCATTCTGTTCGCGCTCGTTTCCAAGGGTACGCTCTTTCGTGGCGAGGCGGTCCCGTTCGTCATGGAGCTGCCGAACTACCGTCTGCCGGGCGCGAAGAACGTTCTCCGGCTTCTCTGGGACAAGGCGAAGGATTTCCTGTCCCGCGCGTTCACCGTCATTCTGATCGCGACGATCGTGATCTGGTTCCTCGAGACCTTCGATTTCCGT
The DNA here is from genome assembly GCA_045114775.1 of Christensenellales bacterium. Lineage (GTDB taxonomy): Bacteria > Bacillota > Clostridia > Christensenellales > CAG-138 > UBA3792. The sequence goes on from JBGULC010000042.1 coordinate 117,268, forward strand.
CTCAACATCGTCACGAATCAGCACGATTCGATCCTCGCCGTCGTTGCGGGGTTCATCGCGCCGATCTTTAAGCCTTTGGGCTTCGGCGACTGGCGCATGTCGACCGCGCTCATCGCAGGCTTCATGGCCAAGGAGAGCGTGGTCGCCACGGTCAACGTGCTGTTCGGTTCAGAGGCGGCTGTGTGCGGAAGCTTGACGCCGCTTGCCGCGCTGTCGTTTTTGACGTTCTGCCTCTTGTACACGCCGTGCGTGGCGGCGATCGCCTCGATCCGCCGTGAACTCGGCCGCGGCTGGGCGGCGCTCGTCGTGCTGTTCCAATGCGCCGTCGCCTGGGCAACGTCGTTCCTCGTACACTTCATCGGCGGAGGGTTCCGCCTGTGAAGCCGGTCGATTGGGCCGTCCTTGCGGCCGTGCTGCTTGCCGCAGGCGCCGCGGTGTTCTTTGCGATACGCCGTAAACGGCGCGGCAAGGGCTGTTCCTGCGGCTGCGATTCGTGCGCGCAAAGCGGCTGCTGCGCGAAAAAAGGGGCTGACAAATAAAGGAAGCCGTGTTATACTGTCCGTAATGCGGATAGAATTTCGGAAAGGGAGAGGTATGGGCATGAAAAAGAAAAGCGGAACGCTCGTTCGTGTGATCACCGGGCTTTCTTTGCTTGCCGTTTTCGTTCCGTGCATGCTGATCGGACCGGAAACGCGCCTGTGCTTCTTTTATGCCGTGATCTGGTTCACCTCGCGCGAGATGTCCGACGCCCTCAACCAAATGGGCTTTATGACCTCGCCGTGGATCGCGCGCGTGCTTGCGCTCGTGCTGTGCGTACTGTTCCGGTTCCGGGACGAGACCGCGTTCCATATCTCGGCAATCTGTATTGTGATCATGCTCGGGCTTACTTGCGCGTTGTTCAAACGAAACACGATGCGCGACGTGCTTGGCTCCTGCATCGTCTGTCTGTATCCGACCGCATTTATGCTTGGCTATTGCTATCTCTCCGTACAGCCGGACGCTATGTTCTGGCCGGTCCTGTTGATCACGCTGTTTGCCGCCGCGGGCTGCGATATCTTCGCATATTTCTGCGGCCGCGCATTCGGCAGACACAAGCTTTGCCCTGCGATCAGCCCGCACAAGACGGTCGAAGGCGCAGTCTTCGGCACGGTGCTCGGCACGGCGCTCGGTCTCGTACCGTGGCTGATCCTCCGGGGGGTTGCGCCGATCCCCTGGTATGTCTATCTGACTGCATCTTTCTTCTGCACGGTCGCCGGGCAGTTCGGGGATCTCTGCGCTTCCATGATCAAGCGGCAGGCGGGCATCAAGGACTTTTCCGATCTGCTGCCGGGGCACGGCGGCTTCATCGACCGCATCGACAGCTTCTGCTTCGCCGCGCCGGTCGTGTTCTTTGTTTTGATTCTGTTTCACGCGCTGTAAGCGTTGTCAGACGGCTCCCGGACGGGAGCTTTTTTGTTTTTTGGCGGATCGGCGCAAGATCGTACGAAGAAGCATAGAAACACACGGTATATGCGTATACTGCAGCAAAAGCTTTTCGGGGGTACGGAAAATGAAACGCATTGCTCTGTGGACAGGCGTCGGGCTCATGGCGGCGGCAGCCGTCGCTGCGCTGCTTCTGTTCACCTGTGTGTTCGGCAATCACATCTATCGCGCGGCGACCTGTACGGAGCCGGAAACCTGTACGCGCTGCGGAAAAACCCGCGGCGAGCCGCTCGGGCATGACGAATCCGTCGCGGCGTGCGAAGCGCCTGCGGTCTGCCGCCGCTGCGGCGCGGTTCTTTCCTCACCGCTCGGGCACGATTTTCTGCCCGCCGATTGCGAGCATCCACAGACCTGCGCGCGCTGCGGGATCACGCGCGGGGAACCGCTCGGGCACGTATTTGTGCCTGCAGCCTGCACGGCGCCGGAACGATGCACCCGCTGCGGAATCACCCGCGGCGAACCTTTGGGACACGACATGACCGCGCCGACCTTCCAGACCCCCGCGACATGTACGCGCTGCGGGCTGAAGGACGGCGAAGCGCTGTCGCCGGCGCTGCTCGGAAAAGCGCTGAACGAGCTTGCGGTCGGCGTTCCCGTGCCGTATACGACCGCGGGGTACGAGGATCATGACGTCGACGTGACCGGCACGGTCGAGATCGCGGACTATACCGTGACGGCGGGGGACGACGACTTCCCGCCGCGCGCGGGCTATGAATGGCATATCGCGACGGTGCGGCTCGTGTTCGAAGGCGACGATGCAAAGAGTAACGGCGCGCAGAGCGCCTGGACCTACGGCGACTGGTATCTTTGCGACAACGCGATGACCGCCGCGGACGACGACGGGCTTCGCGCGTTCGTCGCCGATTGGTACGGCACGCGGGTGACGTGCTGGCAGAAAACGGGTCCCGCCATCGAATCCGACTGGTACGACCGCGCGCTGCGCTTCACTTGGCGGGAGGGCGTTCTGGTGCCGGAGGGTTACAACGGCGTGCTGCTGATCTTTTGCAATTACCGGCTTTTGAAGGATGCGCCGGGCCCGTACCTTCCCGCGAGCGCAGCGCTCGACGAGACGGCGCCCGTCTTCCGGATGAAATAAAATAAGCGGCTGAAAAGCCGCTTTTTTGCCGATGGGAGGTTACGGGGCGATCGCGGTGCGACAGAAATCCAGCCCCGCGTTGACCGCGTTGACGACCGCCTTCGAGGTTACGGTTGCGCCGGAGATCGCGTCGACACTGTTTTTATCCGATCCGTTCAGAATAAAAGCGTCGACGCTGCGGTCTGTGAATTGATCCCGGAACGCCGGCTCGTTTGCCAAAGACCCCTTGCCGGGCGTTTCGTTCAGCTCGAGGAAGACGATCCCGGCGGTCGTGCCGTCCGGTCGGATGCCTAGCGCAAGCGTAAGCGGGGGATTGTGGGCGTTCCGGTTTTCGAGAACGATCACAAAGCCCAGCGGTTCCTTCGCCGCGTCGTACAGCGCCTCCGCGCGGAGGATCCGGGTGCTGCCGAATTCGCCGTCGCCGTAGTAGTCTTCCTGCGGATCGACGGTTTCGATCGCTTCAAAGGACGCGGCTTCCGGGAACAGCGCAAGGTCCCCGTCGGGAAGCGTCGCCGTTGGTTCCGCGCGCACTTCGTTCCTCCGATGACGCCTTGCACAGCCCGTGCCTGCCGCAAGCAGCAGAAGGATGAGGAACAGCGCGGCAGCGCGCACAAGGATTGGATGATGCAATCGCTTCATAGCGTTCTCCTTTTCATTGCTTTCATGCAACAAGACCGATGAGCAATGCGTTTGGTTTTATCCGGCGCGTTTATTTATGCGTCTTTTCCCGCGCGCGCTTGTGCGCCGAAGTGCAGCCCCAGGAGCAGGCTTGCGACTGCGAGAGGGATTGATTTCAGAATACCAAAGATAAGCACAAGGATAAGCGATTCGCCCGCATAGCTGATGGTTCCGAGGTACTCCATCTGCGCAGACGAAGACGCCGAGAGCAGAAACGGGATCACGGGCAGCAGGATCGCCGAAACGATCAGCATCCACATGGAGCGGCGATCGTGCAGAAACAATCCGATACAGATCAGCACCGTGACAAGGACCGCGGCGCACAAGAAAAGGACCGTGCTTGCGGACGTGATCGGGATCAGCGTATACCCGTAGGAAGCGTTGATGGAACCGAGTTCAACCGCGATCACCGACGCGGCATAGACGACCGCCGCAACGCCGGCTGCGCGGAATCCGCGTGCGAGGAGCATGACGCCGATGAATGCGGTCAGGATGCTTTGTCCGAAGCCGATCCAATAACCGGCGTCGACCTTGTGGTCGATCTTCATGAGCGCGAAAAAGGACGGAAATAATGCCCATACTCTGATCACGGCAAGGACGATCAGCAGGATACCGGCAATGATGCGAAGCGCTTTTCGTTCTTCCATAAAAATGCCTCCCTGAAAACGGTTTCACTTATGCGTCTTTTCCCGCGCGCGTTTGTGCGCGCCGATCTGACCGGGTTTAAGCTCGCTCTTTTTCTGCACCTTTTCGCCCTTCAGGGCAAGGATCGCGTCGCGAAGCTTTGCCGCGGTCTCGAATTCAAGCTCGCGTGCCGCCTGCTGCATCTGCTCGGTCAGCACGGCGATGCGCTCCTTCTTCTGCCATTCGGTAAGACTTTCCGGCGGCGCGTCCTCGTGCCGCGAGATGACCAGCGTGTCGTAGACCTTCTTCTGAATGGTTTTCGGCACGATGCCGTGCTCCTTGTTGTACGCCATCTGTTTTTCGCGGCGGCGGGCGGTCTCGTCCATCGCGCGGCGCATCGAGTCCGTGATGCTGTCGGCGTAGAGGATGACGCGTCCCTCGGCGTTTCGCGCGGCTCTGCCGATCGTCTGAATGAGGCTCGTTTCGGATCGCAAAAAGCCCTCCTTGTCGGCGTCGAGGATCGCGACGAGGCCCACTTCGGGAAGGTCGAGCCCTTCGCGCAAGAGGTTGATGCCGACGAGCGCGTCGAATTCGCCGAGTCTCAGATCGCGGATGATCTCCATGCGATCGAGCGTGTCGATGTCGCTGTGCATATAGCGCACGCGCACGCCCATGCGGTCGAGGTATTCCGTGAGGTCCTCCGCCATGCGCTTGGTGAGCGTCGTGATGAGCGTTCGGAACCCCTTTTCCGCCTGCATGCGGACCTCGGAGAGGAGATCGTCGATCTGTCCCTTGACGGGGCGCACGGTGACCTCGGGATCGACGAGTCCGGTCGGGCGGATGATCTGCTCGGCGACGACCGACGCGCGGTTCAGTTCAAACCGTGCGGGCGTTGCGGACACGCAGACGAGCTGCGGCACGCGCGCCATGAATTCGTCGAAGGTCAGCGGGCGGTTGTCCCTTGCGCTCGGAAGCCGGAAGCCGTATTCGACGAGCGCATCCTTTCTGGCGCGGTCGCCGCGAAACATCCCCCCGACCTGCGGGAGCGTGACGTGGCTTTCGTCGACGAACATCAGAAAATCCTCGGGGAAATAGTCGATCAGCGTAAACGGCGGTTCGCCGGGCTTTCTGCCGTCAAAGTAGCGCGAATAATTTTCGATGCCGCTGCAGAACCCGATCTCCTGCATCATCTCGATGTCGTGCAGCACGCGCGAGCGGATGCGCTCGGCTTCAAGCGGACGGTTCGTGTCGAGGAACATCTTTTCCTGCACCTCCATATCCGCTTCGATCTCGCGAAGCGCCTGCTGCATTTTTTCCTGCCCGGTGGCGTAGTGCGAGGCGGGGAAGATCGCAACGTGGCTGCGGCGGGAGATCACCTCGCCGGAGAGCACGTTGATCTCGGAAATGCGCTCGATCTCGTCGCCGAAGAAGGAGATGCGCAGCGCCTTGTCGGTCCAGTTGACGGGGTAGATGTCGAGCGTGTCCCCGTGCGAACGGAACGTCCCGCGTGAAAAGTCCATGTCGTTGCGTTGATACTGGTTTTCGATGAGCCGCTTCATGACGTCGCGGCGGTCGATCTCCATGCCCTCACGAAGCGAGATGGAGAGCTTCAGGTATTCCTTCGGATCGCCCAGACCGTAGATGCACGAGACCGACGCGACGATGATGACGTCGTTCCGCTCGTTCAGGGCGCAGGTTGCGGAGTGGCGCAGCTTGTCGATCTCGTCGTTGACGTCGATCGTCTTTTCGATGTAGGTGTCGGATGCGGGCAGATACGCTTCGGGCTGATAGTAGTCGTAGTACGACACAAAGAACTCGACCGCGGAGTCCGGAAACAGCTCCTTGAACTCGGAGCAGAGCTGCGCGGCGAGCGTTTTGTTATGGGCAAGCACGAGCGTGGGCTTTTGCACACGCTCGATGACCTTTGCCATGGTATAGGTTTTTCCGCTTCCCGTAACGCCCAAGAGAACGGACAGGGGATTGCCGGCTTCGATGCTTTTTGCGAGCGTTTCGATCGCCTGCGGCTGATCGCCCTGCGGCTCGTAGGGGGAAACGACCTTGAATTCGCCCATCAGTACTCGAAATCGACCGTCTTACTATCCAGCCGATGCGCGTGAATGTAGACGCGGGCTTTTGCGTGGTCCGGGTTCTTATCGTAGATTTCAAGATCCTCTTTGGATTTGAAATCGACCAGAAGCGCCATGTCGTAGCTTCTGCCGGAATGCAGAAAGTCCTCGCCGATCTGCATGTGCACGATCTCGGGGATCTTATCGACGAGCGCGTAAAGCGACTCGCGCACGATCGGAACGTTGACTTTGGGGTCTTCAAACTTGAACAGAACGATGTGCTTGATCATGGGGTATTCCTCCTTTTATGTTCCTGCGTCTCTCAGGCATGCGAGCGGAGAGGGCTTTGGCTTCCCCTTGAGGGGAAGCTGTCACCGACAGGTGACTGATGAGGTGTACAGGACGGCGAATGCAGCGCATTCGCTCGATCCGCAAAAACTGACGTTTTTTGCGTGTCCACCTCATCCGGCTCGCTCACACTTCGCCACCTTCCCCTCTAAGGGGAAGGCAAGAATTCGGTCAAGTGTTGGTAATTGCCGGACAGAAGATCGTTTCAGTCCTCCGCAATGGACAGCGCCACGCGGATCATCTGATCGAACGCGGTCTGGCGCTGTTCCGGCGTCGTTTCCTCGTGCGTGCCGATGATGTCGCTGATCGTGTCGATCGAAAGCGCCTTCTTGCCGCACCGCGCTGCGTTCATATAGAGCGCCGCCGCTTCCATTTCCACGGCAAGCACGCCCATCTTGCGCCAGCTTTTCCACGCCTCCGGGTCATCGCCGTAGAACACGTCGGAGCTCATCAGGTTGCCGACCATGTACCGTGCGCCGATCGCCTCGCAGGCGTCGACGGCCTTTTTGACGAGCCCGAAATCCGCGATCGGGGCGAACGTGCCGGGCAGATTGAACTGCGCGGCATAGTTCGAGTTCGTGCAGGCGCCCATGCCGATGACGATGTCAAAGAGTCGGAGATCGGGGTGATACGCGCCCGCGCTTCCCACGCGGATGATGCTGTCCACGTCGAAGAAGTGGAAAAGCTCGTAGGAGTAGATGCCGATTGAGGGAATGCCCATGCCGCTCGCCATGACCGAAACGCGCTTGCCCTCGTACGTGCCGGTGTAGCCGTAGACGTTGCGGATGCCCGTCACAAGCTGCGGATCCTTCAGGTAGGTTTCCGCAATGAACTTTGCGCGCAGAGGATCGCCCGGCATCAGCACGGTCTTTGCAAAATCGCCCGGCTTTGCTCCGTTGTGGGGAGTGATAGTCGCCATAGCCGTTCTCCTCTCTTATTTGAGGCCGAGAAGCGTCGAAAGCTTCTCGTCCATATCGTTCATGAGTGCGGTCAGCCGCGCGTCGACCGCCGCGTCGGTGTCCGCGTGTGCGCCGATGTACAGCTTGAGCTTCGGCTCCGTGCCGGAGGGACGCACCGTGACCCATGCGCCGTCGGAAAGCGTCATGCGCAGCACGTTCGATTTCGGAAGCCCCGTTTCCTCGGGCTTATTGAAGTCCTCGGTCTTTGCGACGGAAACGCCCGCGATCGCGGACAGCGGATCCTTGCGGAGCAGCGCCATTGCGTTTTTGATCGCTTCGATGCCCGCCTTGCCCTCGAGCGTGTAGGATTTGACCTTTTCGCGGTAAAAGCCGTAGATCCCGTAGATCTCGAGGAGCGCGTCGTAGAGCGTCATGCCGCGCTCGCGATAGACCACGCATGCCTCCGCAACGAGCATCGCCGCGCAGATCGCGTCCTTGTCGCGCACGAAGCTTCCCGCGAGGAAGCCGTAGCTCTCTTCAAAGCCGAACAGGAACGTATGCTCGTGCGTTTCCTCGCACCGCGCGATCTCCTCCGCGATGAAGCGGAAGCCGGTCAGAACTTCCCTGCATTCGACGCCGAAGCGGGCGCAAATCGCGTCCGCAAGCTGCGTGGATACGATCGAGCGAACCACGAGCCCGTTGTCCGGCAGCTTGCCGGTCGCCTTATAGGAGGAAAGCAGAGAATGAATCAGGATCGCGCCGATCTGATTGCCGGTCAGCACCGCCCAATCGCCGTCGGTCTTTTTCACCGCAAGCCCGAGCCGGTCGCTGTCCGGATCGGTGCCGATGATGACGGTCGCGCCGACTTCTTCCGCATAGCGGAACGCCAGCGTGAACGCGTTCGGATCCTCGGGGTTCGGGGCCTTGACCGTCGGGAAGCTGCCGTCCGGCGCTTCCTGCTCCTTGACGACCGTGACGTTCGTGACGCCGATGCGCTTTAAGACTTCGCGGACCGGCACGTTGCCGGATCCGTGCAGCGGGGTATAGACGAGCTTCAGGTCCTTACCCTTTTCTTTGACCAGCTCCGGCTGCGTCAAAAGCGACATCGTCTTTTGATAGTAGATCTCGTCGATCTCTTTGCCGATCAGCTCGATCGTACCGTCACCGACGCCTTGGTCAAACGGCTTGTAGCCGGTTTTGAAGCCCTCGACCGCGCGGATGTGCCTTGTGATCTCGTTCGCAAGATCCGGCGCCGCCTGTCCCGCGGTGGGGCCGTAGACCTTGTAGCCGTTGTACTTCGGCGGGTTGTGGCTCGCCGTGATCACGACGCCCGCGTCGCATTTAAGCTCGCGCACCGTGAAGCTGAGCTGCGGCACGGAATGCAGCGTGGAATAGAGATAAACGTGTACCCCGTGCGCCGCGAGCACGCAGGCGGTCTCCTTGGCGAACAGGTCGGAGCAGTGCCGCGAATCGTACGCGATGCATACGCGCGCAGTACCCTTGACGTTCTCGTCAAGGTATCGCGCAAGGCCCTCGGTCGCCTTGCGGACGTTGTAGATGTTCATGCGGTTGTCGCCCGCGCCCAAGATCCCGCGCAATCCCGCCGTGCCGAATTCCAGCTCGGTGTAGAAGCGCTCCTCGATTTCCTGCGGGTCGTCCTTGATGGCGAAAAGCTCCGCCTTGGTCTGTTCGTCGATGTCGGGACTGTTCATCCAAAGTGCATAGCGTTCTTGTGCGTTCATCGTTTTTCCTCCGTAAATTCATTCAGGTTGAAGTCTCTTGTGCTTTCAAAGGTCTTTCCGAGCACCGTCAGCCGTTTCGCGATCAGGCATTGACGGCGTTTTCTGTATCGTTTGTTGCGCTCCCGGTCGCCGTACTTGTCGTCACCGAGCACGGGGCAGCCGATCGCGCTCATCTGCACGCGGATCTGGTGCGTGCGGCCGGTCATAAGCCGGATCTCGACAAGGCTGAGATCGCGCCGCGTTTCGAGTACGCGAAGTGCAAGCTCCATACGGAGCGCGTCCGGATCGGTCTCGCGGCAAAGCCACATCAAGGCGGCGTCCGCGTCCTTTTTCGCAAAGTGCGTGTAGCTTCCGTCCTGCGGACGTCCGACAACGACGGCGCGGTAGATCTTTTCGGTCTCGTGCCGGTAAAACGCGTCCAGCAGCCGGTCGCGCATGGATTCCGTGCGGGCAAAGACGACAATCCCCTCGGTGTTCGCGTCGAGCCGGTGGACCGGGTAGAGCGGATCGAAGATCGCCGAAAGCTCGCCCAAAAGCGCGCCTTCGACCTCCGCGCCCGCGTTCTTGTCCGCGACAAGGAGTTCGTCGTCGAAATACACGCCGCTTGCGACTTCGTGCGCGGGCAGAAGCTTCAGCGCGGCGGGGTATTCGCGCCACTGCGGGATCGAATAGAACGTCATCGGCTCCTGCTGCGTCGGATGCGTGATCGTCAGCGTGTACGACCAAAGACGGATCTGCGTGCCGGGCTTCGCGTTCGGATTGTAGCGCATGTCGCCGACGATGGGCAGCCCTCTGCTCGATAGCTGCACACGGATCTGATGCGGCCTTCCGGTCAGAAGCTCGACGTCGAGAAGCGACGTGCCGTTCTCCCTTGCGAGCGTGCGGTAGCGGAGGATCGCCTTTTTCGCGCCGTCGGTCCCTTCGGGCACGACGCGGGTCGTGTTGGTCTTTTCGTCTTTCAAGAGCCAGTCGACGCATTCGCCGAAAGCCGGCGCCTTTCCCTCGACGATCGCGACGTAGCGCTTGTGCGCCGTGCGGTCCTTGAACTGACTTGTGAGCCGTCCCGCGGCCTTGCTCGTCCTTGCAAAGACCATAACGCCGCCGACGGGGCGGTCGAGCCGGTGCACGAGCCCGAGATAGACCTCGCCGGGCTTACGGTATCGTTCCTTGACGTACGCCTTGCAGACGGAGAGCAGGTCCGCGTCGCCCGAGGCGTCCGCCTGCACGGGCAGGTTTTCGGGCTTTTCCACGACCAGCAGGTGGTTGTCTTCGTAAAGGATATGCGGCGCGTTCATGCGTTTGTCCATCTTCCGCTCGCGCCGCAGGGCAGAACGAGACCGCCGCGCGCGATCGGCAGCCCGATCTCGTCGGCTTCGGCGCGTCCGCCCTTGATTGCAAGCTTCAATACGTTGCTGAGCACGGTCGGCGCAAGGCCGGTCGTGTAGGAATTGATGAGAAAGAAACAGGGATCGGGGGATAATAACTCCGCGCAGAGCTCAACAAGCGGGAAAAGATCATCCTCGATCTTCCACATCTCGCCTGTGGGACCTCTGCCGTAGCTCGGCGGGTCCATCAGGATACCGTCGTAATGGTTTCCGCGCCGGAGTTCGCGTTTGACGAACTTCACGCAGTCGTCGACGAGATAGCGGATCGGGGCGTCGGATAGACCCGACGCCGCGGCGTTGTCCTTCGCCCAGGCGACCATGCCCTTCGCCGCGTCCACGTGCACGACCTCCGCGCCGGCCTTCGCGCAGGCGCAGGTCGCGCCGCCGGTGTACGCAAAGAGGTTCAGCACTTTCGCGGGCCTCCCGGTACGCTTCTCATGCGCTTCGATCTCATTGCGCATCCAGTCCCAGTTGACCGCCTGCTCGGGAAACAGCCCCGTGTGCTTGAAGCCGGTCGGCCGCACGATGAAGCGGAGATCGCGGTAGGAGACCGTCCATTGCTCGGGCAGCTGACGCTTGTATTCCCAGTGCCCGCCGCCGCTGCTGCTTCTGTGATAGACGGCGTCGGCGCGGTTTGCCGCGCGCTCGTCCATCGTCCACACCGCCTGCGGATCGGGACGCAAAAGCGTTACGTCGCCCCAGCGCTCCAGCTTATCGCCGTTGCCTGCGTCTAAGATCGCGTAGTCTTTCCAACCGGAAGCAAGATACATAGGTTTCTCCTGATAAACTCGATAGGTTGTATTCTCGGCTCCCCTGTGCAAGGAAAGCTGAACAGGCTTGCCGGGACTGAGGGGGTTATGAGGCCGTTATTCCTCTTCAACGCGCAGGATGTCCGCGCCGATCGCCCTGAATTTGCTGTCAAGATATTCGTAGCCGCGGTCGATGTAGCCGATGTTGTGCACACGGGTCTCGCCGCCGGCCATCAATCCCGCCACGATCAGCGCCGCGCCGGCGCGAAGATCGCTTGCATAGATATCGGCGCCGCGCAGGTTCTCCACGCCCTTGACGCGCGCCACGCGCTTTGCGATCGAGATGCTCGCGCCGAGCTTCCGAAGCTCCTTCACGTGGTTGAAGCGATTTTCAAAGATGTTTTCCGTGATCACGCTCGTGCCGCCCGCGGTCGTGAGGTACGCCATCATCGGCTGCTGCAGGTCGGTCGGGAAGCCGGGGTAGACCATCGTGCGGAAGCTCACCGCGCGCGGCCGATCATTCATCGTCACGCGCAGGAAAAAGTCGCGTCCGTCGTCGCCCTCGATCACGCGCACGCCGCTTTCCATCAGCTTTGCGGAGATCGCTTCCATATGCGTCGGGATCACGTTCTTGATGACCACGTCGCCGCGCGTCGCGGCCGCCGCGATCATGTAGGTGCCCGTTTCGATCTGATCGGGGATGATGGAATAGGAACAGCCGTGCAGCTTTTTCCGGCCCTGGATACGGATCACGTCGGTGCCTGCGCCGCGCACACTGGCGCCCATCATGTTCAGGAAGTTCGCCACGTCGACGACGTGCGGCTCCTTCGCCACGTTTTGAAGCACCGTCGTACCCTCGGCCTTGGCTGCCGCCAGCATGACGTTGATCGTTGCGCCGACGGAAACGACGTCGAAGAAGATCTCTGCGCCCTTGAGCTTCGTCGCCTGCGCGCGGAGCACGTTGCGGCTCTCGTCCATGTAGATCTTCGCGCCGAGCGCGCGCATGCCTTTGACGTGCTGGTCGATGGGACGCGGTCCGATCACGCAGCCGCCGGGCAGCGCCAGTTCGATCTCGCCGCATGCGCCGAGCATCGCGCCCAAAAGGTAGTAGGATGCGCGCATGGAGCTGACCTTACTTGAGGTCGCGTCGTGCGTGTTGATCACGGACGGGTCGATGCGCATGCAGCCGCCCTCGGTCATGTCGACCTTGGCGCCGAGCCCTTCGAGGATCTCCTTGAGGCTTTCGACGTCCGCGATGTTCGGAAGGTTTTCAAGAACGCAGGGTTCTCCGGCCAGGATGGCTGCGGGAATGATCGCGACGGCGGCGTTCTTCGCGCCGCTGATCGTCACCGTTCCTTCAAGCCGTCTGCCGCCGTGGATGCTGTAAAAAGAATTCATACTGCGTGTTCTCCGGGTCTTGCAAAAGCAAGAAATACTGTCTTTCTATTGTATCGGATTTCGGGCGTTCCGTCAACCGTTCGTACCCCATTCAACGTCGAACTGCGCGCCCCACTTTTGGAACGTGCCGTCGCGCTGCCAGTCGTAGAAGAAGGAGTCGCACACCTCGAGCAGGACCGAGTCCTTCTTCGCGATCGCGTAATAGGGGATCTTGCCGATCTCAAAGGGAAGGATCTGCGTCCGCGCCTCGCGCCACGACGCGGCGACGGATCGCGGCAGGCAGACGGCGTCCACCGTGCCTGCGCGCAGCATTACGCGCATGGAGTAATAATCCGCCGCGGGATGCACGACCAACTCGGGCTCGACCGATTCGAGGTATTTGTCCAGAAGCGTTTCCGACGGCGTGTTTTCCAGGACCGCAACCGTCCTCCCGCGAAGCGAGGAAAACGGCTCGTAGGCGAGGATCACGCACGGATCGGTGAAAAACGGGACGGTACCGCTCTGAAACGCCTCCTGCGGGAACTTCTGCACGCTCATCAGCACCAGATCGAGCTCGCCGTCATTCATGCGCCACGGCGCGGTATAGCGGTCGACCGGCACGAACGTCACGCCCTCCGTGGTGCCGAAGATCAGCATCGCCAGCTCGTCCGCAACCGCCTTTTCGTAGCCGCTGCCGTTTGCGAAGAGACCCGGTATGCTTTCGTCCACACCGACGCGCAGCACACCGGTGCTCCGCACGACGTCCAGCTCCGGATTCGACAGCACGGAAGCCGCCGGGCGGTTGATCATCACCAGCACGGCGACGAGCAGTACGGCGACGGCAGCGACAAGAATCGGCTTCACGGGAAGCCGTTCCTGCCAGCCAGGCCGCAGCAGCCGTCTTTTCTTTTGCTTTATTTCCTCGTTAAACTTGGTTTCCACGTCGTCGCAGGCTCCGCTTTCCTTCGTTTCGTTGCTGTTATTTCATCCTACCCCAATTATATTATAACAAACATTCCGAAAATAGCAAAGAGAAAACCTATACAAACCGATGAAAAAACCTTATAATGTACGTATCATAACGAAAAGGGGATTCCTATGCGTTTATTTATCGCCGTGCCGCTGCCGAAGGACGTGCAGCGCGCCGTTTACACCGCGGAGGAGGGGCTGCGCTCCTTAAGCAGCTCCGGTCGCTTTGTGCCGTTCGGCAACCATCACATCACGCTGCGGTTTTTGGGCGAAAGCAGCGCGCTTGCCGACATCGCCGCCGCCATGCATGAGGCGGTGAAGGACGCGCGGCCGTTCCAGCTCCGACTCGGCGCGCCGGGTTCGTTTACGCACGGCGGGGCCAGGACGAGCTATCTTTCCGTGACCGGCGAGCTGGACGAGCTTTTCCGCGTTCGCGAAACACTTGAAGCGGCGCTCTTCGAATACGGCTTCGCGGGCGGCAAGGTGCGGTTTTCGCCGCATATCACGCTGGCGCGCGCGGTGGAGCTCAACGGCGACGCTTCCCGCATTCGCGTGCCGAACGCGGCGTTCACCGTGCGGTCGATCGTGCTCTTCGAGAGTACCAACGAAAACGGGCGCATGGTCTATACCCCCGTTCATACGGAGACGTTTTAAGGAGAAAGCATGGCGTCACTTACGATTTATAAAGGCGGCGCGCACACCGGCAAGAGTACAGCGCTCTATGAACGGATCCGCGCGCATAAAGAGGCAGGCGAGCACGCGATCCTGCTCGTGCCTGAGCAGGCGACGTACGCCGCGGAACAGAAGCTCTGCAAAGCGCTCGGCGGACTTTTAGGCGTCGAGGTCTACAGCTTCGAGCGCTTTTCCGAACGGCTGCTTACGCGCTTCGGGCATGTGCGCCCGTCGCTCTCCGTCGAAGGACGGCGCATGGTTCTGCGCCGTGCGGCGTTCCGCAGAAAAGCGGAGCTGACCGTATTTTCGCGCGTTTCGCAGTCGAACGGGTTTGCCGAGGTAATGGATGGAATGATCGGCAGACTGAAGCAAAGCTGCATCACGCCGCAGGATCTCGAAACGGCGATCGCCGGGATGGATCCGGATTCCCTGCTTGCAAAAAAACTGCACGACATTCTGGTGATCTACCGCGACAGCGAAGAATTCCTTGCGTCGCGTTATCTTACCGCGCAGGATCTTTTGACCGAGGCGCTTTTGGTGATGCCGGAGGCGGAGCTTTCCGACACGCACGTTTACGTCGACGACCTCGACCGCACCCGCGAGCAGGTCATGCGGCTTTTGAAAGGGATCATAGCGCATGCGAAGAGCGTGACAATGACGCTCCGCGCCGAATCGGATCCGGCGCTCTCGGATCTGTTCCGGCCGGAGGAGGAACGTGCGGCGGCGCTTGCGCAGTTCTGCGCCGAGCGTGGGATCCCGTTCTTCACCAAAGAATTCCAAACGCAGAGCGCGAAGGTCGATCCCGCGCTGAACCATCTCTGCCGAGGGCTGTTTTTGCCGGACCCGCCGCTGTTCGGGAAGGAGACCGACGCGGTATGCGTAACGAGCTGTGCCACACAGGCGCTGGAAGCGGAGCTGACCGCAGACCGGATCCTGGAGATCGTCAAGGCGGATCCGTCGATCCGCTATTCCGACATAGCGATCGTCGTTTCCTCGCTCGACGCCTACGCGCCGCTTTTGAGACGCGCGTTCCGCATGCGTCATATTCCGCTGTTCTTTGACGCGTCGCGTCCGATCCTCGGCCACGCGGCGACCGATTTTGTGCTGTCGTCGGTTCGCGCGGCGATCCGTTCGCTGCGCGTCGACGACGTGCTGCACGTGCTGAAAAGCGGGTACGCGGGCGTTTCCGCATATGACACGGAGATCTTTGAAAACTATCTCATTCGCTACGGACTCTTCGGGTCCGCGCTTGCCGCGCCGTTTGCCGTCGGCAGCGTGCCGAGCCGCGCGGAAAAGGTTCGCGCCGCGATCGCGCCGAAGCTCCTTTTGCTGAAGGAATCGCTCGCAAAGGAGACGGCGGGCGAAAAGGTGCGCGGCGTTTACGCATACCTCAAAGAAATGGGGCTGATGCAGAAGCTGAAGACGGAGGCGGACGCGCTGCTTGCGGCGGGCGAATCGCAGGACGCGCAGACCTATGCGCAGATGTGGAACACGCTGATGGGCGTGTTTTCGCAGATCGACGCGATCATGGGCGACGTGCCGATGGGGCAGAAGGAATTCTGCGCGCTTCTGGAGGAGGGCCTTTCCGGCTGCCGGATCGGCGTGCTGCCGGGGAGCTCGGATCAGGTCGTGCTCGGCGATCTTGTTCGCACGCGCCTGAACCGCTGCAGAATGCTGTTTCTTCTGGGCTGCACCGAAGGCGCGTTTCCGCCTGCGCGTTCCGACGACGCGCTCCTGAACGACGCGGAGCTTGCCCGCATGGAGACGAGCGGGCTATCGGTGTGGGGCAGGACGGAGCTGCTGTCCGACGCGGATCGGCTGCAGCTCTATACGCTGCTCACAAAGGCAACGGACCGCATCGTCTTCTCGTACGCCTGCGCCGGAAGCGCCGGCGAGCTTGCGCCTTCGCCGCTTCTCGACACGGTCCGGGCGCTGTTCTCGCTGCCGGAGCCGGAGACGGTCGTGAAGCCGGACGTGTCGCTCCCCGCAACGCCGGAGGTTGGTTTTTTGCGGATGGCGGGGTATCTTCGCGATTATCGCGCGGACGGATTCGTGCACAGACAGCTGCCCGCGCTGTACGACTATTATGCGCATGACGAAGCGTATGCCGCCGCGACCGGCTCGATGCTTGCGGGAGACGCAGGCACGCAGGCGAAGGTGCGGCTCGGAAAGGCGCTTGCCCGTGCGCTGTACGGCGAAGCGCCGAAGATGAGCGCAAGCCAGCTCGAGCAGTTTGCGGGATGCCCGTTCCGGGAATATCTGAGCTACGGTCTCCGATTGCAGGAGCGCAAGGAATCGACCGAGCGCGCGGACAACGTCGGCACGTTCCTGCACGATGCTCTGGACATGTTCGTGAAGACCGCGGCGGAGGAGGGGAAGGACCTTCGCGCCATGACCGACGAGGAGGCGTACGCGCTGCTGGACCGCATCCTCGAGCCTTTGATCGCCTCGCACAACGACGGCATCTTCGAGCGCGATCTCCGCAGCCGCGAAGCGCTGACCGTGAGAACGCGCATGCTGCGCTGGTGCGTAAGCTCCGTGCTGCGGCAGCTGCGCGAAAGCAGCTTTACGGTCGCGGCGACCGAAGCGTCGTTCGGTTGGAACGAGGACCAGCCGCAGGTGAAGCTTACGCTGTCGGACGGAACGCAGATCACGCTTCGGGGCAAGATCGACCGCATCGACCGTTCTCTGGACGGTACGATGTTCCGCATCGTAGACTATAAGACCGGAAAGGACCATACCTTCGATCCGACGAAGTTCAGAAGCGGCGAAACGATCCAGCTTCCGCTGTACCTCGAAGCGGCAAAGCAGTTCGGCGGGGAAGCGGTCGGCATCTACTACATGCCGCTTACTGCGGATAAGCCGAAGAAGGACGGCGACATTCCGAAAAACAAGCTGTCCGGCGTGACCGCAAGCGATCCGGAGGCGATCGCGGCAAGCGACGGAAATCTTTCCGGGTACTCCAAGCTGATCTTTAAGCTGAAGACGGGAAAGAACGGCTGCGAGGGCGATATCGTGACCCGCGCGCAGCTCGAGGCGCTGAAGGAACAGGCGCTGCGAACGGCGACGAACGCCGCGGAACGGATCATGAACGGCGAAGCGGACATTCGCTACGGCAAGGACAGATGCAAATACTGCCCGTTCGGCGCGGTGTGCCGATATGACCGGCAGCTCGGTTTCCGCGAGAGGACGGCAAAAACCTGCACGCTGTCCGATCTTCTGAACGAAGGAGGCGATACGAATGGCTAAACAGGATCCCACGCCG
This sequence comes from Christensenellales bacterium, assembly GCA_045114775.1. Lineage (GTDB taxonomy): Bacteria > Bacillota > Clostridia > Christensenellales > CAG-138 > UBA3792. The sequence goes on from JBGULC010000042.1 coordinate 134,620, forward strand.
CAGCAGCGCGACGCCATCAACTTCAACGGCAATCTGATCGTTTCCGCGTCGGCGGGCGCGGGCAAAACGACCGTGCTTTCGAAACGCGTCGCCCGGCTTGTATCCGAGGACATTCCGATCGACAGCATGCTGATCCTGACCTTTACGCGCGCCGCTGCAGCAGAAATGAAGAGCCGCATCGCGAAGAGGCTTTCGGACGCCGCAAAGCATGCGGCAGGCGACCGGGCGGCATACTACCGCAAGCAGGCCGCCGCCGTGGCGAACGCGCACATTTCGACGATCGACGCGTTCTGCGCGAAGATCGTATTCCGTCACTTTTTCCGCGTGGGGCTGACGCCTTCGGTGCGCACGCTCGACGCGCTCGAATCGGACATGCTGAAGGCGGAATCGCGCAACGCCGCGCTGGACGCGATCGCCGCGGAGAACGCGGCGCAATACGGCGAGCTGATCCTTGCGTTTGAAGAGGAGAAGAATCTGGACGAAGCGATCAAGAACTTTGCGTTCTTTTTGTCCTCCCTGCCCGAGCCGGACGAATGGCTTGCGCAGCAGGAGCGGGCGACGGACGATCCGAACGCCATGCAGGCGCATGCGCAGTACGCGTTTCAAAAAGGAAAGGATATTCTGCGGCAGCAGATCGAGGCGGTGCAGTACGAGGCGGATCAGCTCCCGCGGGACTGCGTGAAAGCGCTGGCGGTGATCGACCATATCCTTTCGCACCTGCGGGGCGCGCTGCTTGCAGACACGCGCGAATCGTTTGCAGAGGCGCTTTCCGCCCTTACCGGAAAGCGGCTGATACTGAGCTTTCCGGAGGAGATTCCCGAGGAGGACAGAAAACCGCTCAAAGACGCGAAATCAGACCTGATGGAGCTGTGCAGAGAACAGGCGGCGCTTCATGCGACGTCGATTGCGGATCTCTTCGAAGCGGACCGTCCGGCGGCGCCGATCCTGAAAGCGTTCTTTGCGCTGATCCGCCGCTATCTCGCGCTGTATACGGAAGCGAAGCGCGCAAAAAACGCGGTCGATTTCAACGACCTCGAGCATATGGCGATCGAGATCCTCAAAGACGACGAGATCGCCGCGGAGTATCGCGACCGGTTTCAGACGATCATCGTCGATGAATATCAGGACAGCAACCGTCTGCAGGAGGCGATCCTGAACCGCATCGCGCGGCCCGGAAAGCTCTTCTTTGTGGGCGACGTCAAGCAGTCGATCTACCGTTTCCGCATGGCGGAGCCGTCGCTGTTTCTCGAAAAATGCGAGACGTTCTGCGGCGAGTACGGGAAACGCATCGACCTCGGAGACAATTTCCGGTCCGGAAGAGCGGTCATCGACGCCGTCAACCGCGTGTTCGGCACGATCATGAAAAAGCCGATCGCCGGGATCGAATACGACGCGCGCGCAAGCCTGAAGCAGGGCAATCCGAGCGTGCCGGACGGCAAGGCGGAGCTGCATCTCTTTGCGCGGGAAAACGATTCGGACGACGAAGAAACGCTGGAAGACGCGGAGGCGGAGGCGCGGTTTGCGGCACGCGTGATCAAAGCGCGGATGAAGGAACCCGTCTCGGAGGACGGAGTTCTTCGCGCATGTCGTCACAGCGACTTTGTCGTGCTGATGCGGAAAAAAGAAAACATCCTCGTCTGGGCGCAGACGCTTGCCGAGGAGGGCGTTCCGTGCTATGCGGAATCCGTCGGCGGGTATTTCGACGCGATCGAGGTCAAGCTTGTGATGAGCCTGCTGTCCGTACTCGACAACCGCAGACAGGACATTCCGCTTGCCGCCGTGCTGCGCTCGCCGCTGTTCGGCTTTTCGGACGCGCTTCTCACGCGGCTCCGCGCCGACAGTAAGAAAGAAGATCTCATAGATACGCTGCTTCGCGCAAGGGACACGGAACCGGAGGTCGGCGCGTTCTTCGCGGCGATCGAGCGCTACCGCGCGCTTTCGCACCGCATGCCGCTTACCGAGCTCATCGAGTTGATCCTTGACGAAACGCATTACCGCGAACTGGTCGGCACGCTGACGGGCGGCGAACAGCGCATCGCCAATCTGGAAGCGCTGATCCGTGCGGCAGGGGCGTGCGAAGCGTCCGGCGTCATCGGCGTCCACGGGTTCGTACACTATATGAAGAGCGCACAAGAGACGAAAAGCTTCGGCGCGGCGTCGACGGTCACGGCAGACGTCGTGCGGATCATGACCGTACACGCTTCAAAGGGATTGGAGGCTCCGTTCGTGTTTTACGCAGGGCTCGGCGGGCAGTTCAACAACAAAGAAAAGAGCAAGCCGCTGCTGGCGGAGGGCACGCTCGGCGTCGGATTGAAATACACCGACGAATTCGGCGTCCCGTGCGAAACGCTGGCGCACCGGAACATCTCTTCCGCCGTGGACGACGCGGCGTGGGCGGAGGAGCTTCGCATCATGTACGTCGGCATGACCCGCGCAAAGCAGGAATTGTACCTGCTGGGCTCTCTGATCAATATGCAGGAAAAGCTCGACGGACTGAAGCCGCCGATGATGCAGAGCATCCGCAAATGCAGGTCCGCGCTTGATCTGATGCTCCTGTCGCTGAACGGATACCTTGTGCCGGTACAGCACCGGAAGAGCGAGTTTACCGGAAGCAAAACGCGTCCCGCAGCGGAGGAGGCGCTGCGCCCGAACGCAGAGGAGCGTGAAGCGCTCAGAGCGCAGTTCGACTGGCGTTATCCGCATCCCGTCCTCGATACGCTTCCCGACAAAACCTCGGTCACGGGTCTTTCGCGCGTCGAAGAGCCCGATTTCAACGAGCCCGCGTTCGAGACCGGCTACGACGTTCTCAGTGAGGGCAGCGCGGTGCATCGCGCGCTCGAATGCCTGCCGCTTCGGAACGAAGCGAAGCGTGCGGCATACCTACGGGAGCTTTCCGGCGTTTCGCCGCTCCATGCGGAGGCGATCCGGACGTTCGCCGCGTCGCCGCTCTTTGCCCGCATGGCGGCGTCGAAGCGCATTGAGCGCGAATGGAGCTTCCTCTGTCCGACGCCCGCAAGGGAACTGCTGCCGGAAACGGATTCCGACGAAACGATCCTTTTACAGGGCGTGATCGACGCGTGCTTCCTGGAGGACGGCGCATGGGTGCTGCTCGACTATAAGACCGACCGTGTGACCGGCGATCCGCGCGAATATGCGAAGAAGCATACGCGGCAGGTCGCGCTTTACGCCGCGGCGCTCGAACGGCTTTCCGGCATCCCGGTCCGGGAGAGGCATATCGTGCTGCTCGGTGCAAATACGGAGGTTGCGGTATGAGAACCTGGCCCGAGACGTTCCTTCGGCGCATGGAGGCGCAGCTCGGCCCGGACTTTGCGGCGTTCTGCGCGGCCTTGCAGGAACCGCCGAAAAAGGCGCTGCACATCAATTCGATCAAGACCGACCGCGCGGAGCTTTCGGGGCTTCTTAATCTTCCGCTTCCCGCGCTCTCCGAAAACCAGGACGGGGCTTCCGTGCCGAACGCGTTCAACCCGAACGCGACGCCGCTGCACGCCGCGGGGCTCTTTTATATGCAGGAGGCGACGGCGCAGGCGCCCGTCGCAGCGGTCACGCTTCCGGAGGAACCGGTGGTGCTCGATCTTTGCGCCGCGCCGGGCGGCAAGAGTGCGCAGCTTGCGGCGAAAATGCACGGCGGCATACTGTTTTCAAACGAGATCGTTCCCTCGCGCGCGGAGGTGCTCGCGGGGAATCTGGAGCGCATGGGCGTTGTAAACGCGATCGTCACGAACAGCGAACCGAAGCCGCTCTGCGAACGGCTGAAGGCGCGCTGCGATCTGGTGCTCGTCGACGCGCCGTGCGCAGGTGAAGCCATGTTCCGGAAGGACGAACAGGCGGTGCGCGATTGGTCGCCGGAGCACGTCGAGACGTGCGCGGTCCGGCAGCGGGCGATCCTCGAAGACGCCGCGAAGGCCGTGAAGCCCGGCGGTGCGCTCGTCTATTCCACCTGCTCGTTCTCGCCGCAGGAAAACGAAGAGACGGTGCGGTATTTCCTCGATCGGCATACGGAGTTCTCGGTCGTTGAAACACAGCGGCTTTATCCGCATACGAGCGCGGGCGAGGGCCAGTTTTTCGCCGTGCTTTCGCGCCGGTGCACGCGCGTTCCGTCCATGTTTTCGGTCGGTAAAAGCGACAAGATCCCGGCGTTCGAGACGTTTCAAGAGCTGCTTCGCCTGCCCGCGGGACAGCTTCGTCTTCTGAAGGACGGACGCGTACTGCTGCTTCCCGCGATGCCGTTCCCGTTCGACGGCGTGAAGCTTGTGCGGGCGGGGCTGCTTTTGGGCGAGCTCAGGGGCAGCCGCTTCGAGCCCGCGCATGCGCTCGCCATGGCGGGCAGAGAGACGCCGTTTTACCGTACCTGTGCGCTCTCCTTTGACGAGGCGATGCGCTATCTTCGGGGCGAAACGCTCCAGAGGGACGCGGAGAAGGGCTACGGCGCGGCGACGTTCGCGGGGCACGCGCTGGGACTCTACAAGGCGTCGGACGGAATGCTGAAGAATCACTATCCGAAGGGACTCAGACTTTTGAAATAGGGGGACGGGGCAATGGATCAGAGCAAATTCGAACGCTTCGACATGAAGAAACCGCCGTATCGCACGGCGTGGTATCTGCGGCCGCTGACGTACATTCTCAGCGCGCCGGACGTGAAAAAGCACGGCGCGATCATCCGAAAGATCGGCGTGGAGGGGCTGAAGCCCCCGTATCTGCTGCTTTGCAACCACAACGCGTTTCTGGACTTCAAGGTCGCTACGAAGGCGATCTGGCCGAGCCGCGCAAACTACGTCGTGGCGATCGACGGGTTCATCGGCAGGGAGGGGCTTCTTCGCCGCGTCGGGTGCATCTGCAAGCGCAAGTTCACGAACGATATCACGCTGATCCGGCAGCTGAAGCGCGTCGTCGATCACGGCGACATCAACGTAATCTATCCCGAGGCGCGGTATTCGCTGTGCGGAACGACCGCCGTGCTGCCCGCGTCGCTCGGCAAACTTTGTAAGCTTTTGGGCGTTCCGGTCGTGACGTTCATCTGCCACGGGCATCACATCAATTCGCCGTTCTGGAACCTGCATGAGCGCGGCGTACGCCCCACCGAGGCAGAAATGACGCTGCAGTTTACGGCGGAACAGCTGAAAACGGATACGCCGGACGAGATCAATGAAAAGCTTGTGCAGGCGTTTCAGTACGACGATTACGCCTGGCAGAAGGAGAAGGGGATCCGCGTGACGTACGAAAAGCGCGCGGAAGGTCTCGAAAAGGTCCTCTATCAGTGCCCTGCGTGCAAAACGGAGTTCCGGATGGCGAGCGAGGGGATGCACCTCTTCTGCAAGGCCTGCGGCAAGCGCTGGTTCTACAACGAGGACGGGAGCTTAAAGGCGGAGACCGGCGAGACGGCATTTTCCCACATCCCGGACTGGTACGAATGGGAGCGCGAAAACGTCCGTAAGGAGGTCGAGGCGGGCACGTACGATACCGGAGAGTTGCCGGTGACCGTGCGTTCGCTGCCGAACGCGAAGAGATTTATCCTGCTCGGCGAGGGCACGATGCGCCACGACATGAACGGCTTTCACGTGTCCGGCGTCGATCCGGACGGCGATCCGTTCTCAATGGAAAAGAGCGTGCCGTCGCTGTATTCGTGCCACATCGAGTACGAATACCTCGGCAAGTTCGGCGACTGCGTGGACCTCAATACGCTTGAGGACACCTGGTACATCTATCCGCACGACTGCGATTTTGCCGTCACCAAGATGGCGCTCGCGACCGAGGAGCTCTACTTTGCGGATTGCCGCAGGCGAGGCATTCCGGTAAAGCCGGGGCTGGCGTGAAAGGGAACCAATGGAACACGAAATGCGGCTGGATCCGGCGCCGTTCCGGATGATAAAATGCGGAGAAAAGACGATCGAGCTTCGGCTTTACGACGAAAAACGCCGGAAGATCGCCGTCGGCGATACGATCGTGTTCACCGAAACGGAGACGGACGAGCGGCTTGCGGTCACGGTCACGGCGCTGCACGTGTTCACGTCGTTTTACGAACTCTATCGCGCGTTGCCTCTGCAAAAATGCGGATATACGGACGCGGAACTTGAAACGGCAAGTCCCGACGACATGCTTGCGTACTACTCTATAGAGCGTCAGCAAACGTACGGCGTAATCGGGATCGGGATCGCGAAACTCTGATCGCTTCGGGACGTCGACCCCGGAAAACCGCAGGGGAAGAGCTTATCTTCCCGTTTCGTTGCTGCGATGCTCTGCGGGGCGTTCGGGAGTACCCCTACGAACCGTCGGAGCGGTTCTTGCCTTCCTTGTGCGAAGGGAGGTGTCGAAGCGAAGCGAGACGGAGGGATTGTTTTGCAGCAGCGAGGCGAAGAAGTCGGCTTCTCTGCAAACCCTGCAAACCGCAGGGGAATACAGGATCCGCATCGGAAAGATCATAATAATCTTAAGAAAGGATACCGGAGATTCATATGAACTTCTATTTTTCTTTCCTTTCTGTTGCACTTGATAGTATAATTCATCGCAACCCAAAGCCTTCCCCTTTGAGGGGAAGGGGGACCGCTTGCGGCGGATGAGGTGAACACGCGGAAAAGCGAAACGATTTTCGCGGATCAATGAATCGCCCTTTGGGCATGAATTGCAGCTCGGCACATGCCGGAGTCCCCTGCACTTGACGGCAGAGCCGCGTTAAAACGGCAATTCCGCGGCGTCCGAAAGCACACGGACGCCGTTTTTCATTTCCGTGGAAAGCACGTCGACCTGAAACGTATCGACCGCCTTCAGCGTTCGCATCAGCGACAGCAGCTCAAAAACCGACAGGCTGGAAGTGAACGCGCCCGAGGTCGCGCTGCGGAACGCGGGCAGGTCCCAAAGCGAGACCTTTCCGAGAAAACGCACGACGCCGACGCCGAACCGTGCCATCGAGCGCGCCCGCGCTTCGCCGGATTCCTGACAGATCCGCCTGAATTCGATCAGATCCACGTTTCCGCCGTCCGCGGGGAGCGACGGCGCAAAGGAAAAAAAGGCGTCCATGCAGCGAAAGTCCACGCAGAGGTAGGCGGGCGCACGGTAGCCGATCAGGTTTTTCACCGCCCAGATCAGGTTCCAGCAGCCCTCCCGTGTACTCTCCGCACGCGCCGTCGCAGTCATAAGCGGCGCCGTGTCCACGCTGTTCACCGTCGTATCGGGCCCGAGTGTAAAGACCGCGGCGAGCGTTTCGCACGGGATCGCCGTGACCTTCGCAACCGGCGGCTGTACATGAACGAGCAAAACGGCGATCGCCTCGCCGTTTTCAATACCGATCGCCATAAATTCTCTGATCTCATCGTTATAGGTCCCGCTCCGCGGATTCGGGCGGAGCTTCGGCGCCTGCGCTTCCGGCGCGGGGTTTTGCGTCGGCGTGGGCGCTGCGGTCGGCGCAGGGGTCTGCGTGCGCGCCGCGCCTTCCGGCACAAGCGGAAGGTAATAGGGCGTCGGGGAAGGTGTGACCGTCGGCTGCGGGGTAAAAGACGGCGTCGGCGCGTCTGTCGGTGCGGGCGTATCGGTTACGGGCGGCAAAGACGGTTCCCGCGGGATCGGATCGCTCTTGCTCCCGCAGTTCAGAATTGCGATCAGAACGACGGCGATCAGCACCGCAACGCCGGCAAGCGTGACGATCAGAATGATTTGTTTGCGCGTCAAATGCATGGGAAACCTCCGAAGCGGGTGTTTGTTTCGGTTAGTCTGCCGTGTTTCGCGGGGTTTTATCCGTCTGAGATTGCGTCGATTCCTATATTTTTGCAAATTTGTTGCGCTTGGAAAAGAAACCGATTATAATACGGATATCTCTTAAGGGAGGGTTTTTCGATGAAACGCGACTGGCTGCGCAAAATGATCCTTGCGGCGATCTTTATCGCCTTGATCCTGTTGCTTGCGTTTACGCCGATGCTCGGCTACATCAAGATCGGACCGCTGTCCATTACGACGATCGGTATTCCGGTCGTCATCGGGGCTATTATTCTGGGACCGTATTACGGCATGCTTCTGGGCTTTGTATTCGGCATGACGAGTTTTCTCCAGTGCTTCATGGGCGACGCGTTCGGCGCAGCGCTGGTCGGTATTTCGCCGTTCCGTACGCTCATCACCTGTCTTGTCCCGCGAATCCTCGTCGGTCTCGTGCCCGCGCTGCTGTTCCGGCTCATCATGAAGCGGCCGACAAACAGCCGCTCGGTCGCGGTCTTCGTGTCCGCGCTTGCGGGCTCGCTCACCAACACCGTGTTCTTCCTCGGTTTCCTCGGATTGCTGTTCGGACAGACTGATTATATCAAATCCCTGCAGGTGCAGGAGGACGGCACGACGATCTCGCTCATCGCGCTGCTCATCGGCTTTGCGGGAATCAACGCGATCGCCGAGGCGGTCGCAACGGCGATCATTGCCCCGCCGGTATACTTTGCGCTGCAGCCGCGGAAAAAGGTCGTCGGCGTCGACGTCGGCGCATCCGGCACCAAGATCGTTCTGATGCAGGGCACGAAGCTTCTCAAAACGACGCTGCAGCAGAAGAATGAAACGCTTGAGGAGGCGATCCGCCGCATCAACCCGGAGAACGCGCAGGCGATCACCGTGACCGGCGTCGGAGCGGCAGAGCTTCCGGAAAAGATGCTCGGCAAGCGTGTTGTGAAGGTCGATGAGTTCGCGTCGCTGTACCGCGGCGCGTCGGTCGTCGGCAAACGGCTCAATATGATCGTCGCAAGCGTCGGCACCGGTACCGCGTTCGTGCGCGTCACGCCGTTCGGCGCATGGCATCTCGGCGGCAGCGGCGTCGGCGGCGGCATGCTGCAGGGACTGTCCGAGAAGCTGTTCGGTTCCTTCGATCCGAAAGCGCTGCAACAGCTTGCGGAGGAGGGGAAAGCGGAGAACTGCGATCTGCTCATCAAGGATGTCACAAAGGGACAGATCGGCAACCTCACGCCGGAAACGACTGTCGCAAACCTTTCGAAGGCCGGCACGGCGGACGACGCTTCGCTTGCGCGCGGCATCTATACGCTGATCTTCCAGTGTATCGGCGTTATGGGCGCGTTCTGCACGAAGGCGCACCTGACCCGCACGATCTTCGTGTGCGGCACGATCCTCGATTCGCAGCCGATCGCAAAGGAGATGCTCGACGGCATCGCCAAGCTGCACAAGGTCAAATTCGTCATCCCCGAGAACGCGGCGTTCATCACCGCGATCGGCTCCACGCGCCACGTTCAGAGCTGATCCGATTATTTTTCGGGAATTTGAAAAAAACTCTTGCATTCTCAACGCGTATTTGTTATAATGCGCGTTGCAGCGCTGATGTAGCTCAGTAGGTAGAGCACGTCATTGGTAATGACGAGGTAGTCAGTTCGAATCTGATCATCAGCTCCATCGTCGTCGCGGGCTTTGCTTGGCTCGCGACGTTTTTTTATTGCATAAACAAATCATCGCATCGCTTTGCTCCGCCGCGACTTCTCTCTGCAAAAGGTCTCGCTCGGCTCGTCTGTTCGCTTGTTAACGCGCTCATAACGGCTCGCTGTCGCTGCCGACCTTTTGCAAGCGCCGCGCCGCTCGCGGCGTTCTGCAATTGACGTATGTCGGCAGGCGTCCGTGAAACATCACAGCATCGGGAAAAAACAGCTCCGCAAGAGATCAAAGATAACACACGCAGGGGAGAGTCTGCGTTTTTTCTTGCAGATGCCGAATCCGATCGGAGCCGACGGATGTTTTCAAGGATAGGGAATTGCAAAGCCTGACGGTTTGCGCTATAATAAACAAATAATGACAAAATGGAGAAGAATAGGGTCTGATCCCCAAATCGGCTTTTTGACCGGAAGCTGAAGGATCGGAGGTGTCTATGGGAAAGCTTACGGATTATATTCGCTGGGTCGGAGACCTTGATTTTCGCGCCTATCCGTTTCGTGAAGCGGACGCGCTGATTCTGTGCAACATCAGCTATTTCGATCTGACGCCTGTGTTTGCCGACGGCAAGGCGGAGCATACGGTTTCCGACTGTCTGCCCTTGATTGAGGCGGGTGAGGCGAAGCTGATGATCACGGGCGGCGATCTCGGCAACAGAGAGATCATGGCGGCAGCGGCGCGTTCCGCCCGTTTCGGCAGTCTCAGGATCACCGACTACGAGGATATATACTTGCCGGAACGTCCCCTGCAGTTTGCGGCTGTGACCGTGCATGCGCCGGATTTTTCCTTCATCGCGTACCGCGGTACCGACGCCTCCGTCGCGGGGTGGCGGGAGAGCTGCATGCTCTCGTTTGCGAAAACGGAAGCGCAGGAGCGTGCGCTCGCGTATGCCGAACGCATGATCGGCGAAGGCGAATGGATCATCAGCGGGCATTCCAAGGGTGCGAACGAGGCGCAGTTCGCCGCCTGTATGCTGGACGACGCCAAGTGGGAAAAAGTCCGGCATGTGTATCTCCTGGACGGCCCGGGATTCTGCCCGGAGCTCAGAAGACCGGATCTTGAAGCGCGGATCGATCCGAAGGTCACGCGCATCATTCCCGTGTTCGACGTCGTCGGCAAGCTGTATGAGCCGAAGTTCACCGATACGAAGATCGTCAGGTCCGACACGGACGGGATCATGCAGCATTCCCTTGCGACATGGCAGATCGAATACGGCGCGCTTCAGACCGCGGCGCAGAACGATCCGATCAGCGAACAGATCACCCGGCAGCTGAGCGAGTGGATCGAAAACGTCCCGCCGCAGGACAGAGCGGTCACGTTTTCCGACCTGTTCGACGCGATATCGTCGGACGGCATGGAAACGCTCGACAAGCTCGACGTCGACCAGATCCAGTCGATCCTGATCGGGCTGACCGGCGTCAGCGCGACGACAAAAAAGACGCTCGCCGGCTTGCCGAACAAGTTTCTTTTCGACGACACGATCCCGGAACTGCCGCAATCGAAGACGGAGAAGCTGAAACACATCTTTTCCGATCTTCAAGTGCAGGGCGCAGGACTGATCCTTGCGGGCGTGCTCCTGTTCTTCCTGTCCGGAGTCCTGTTCCAGCTCACGACGGTCATCATCGTGACGGCGCTTGCCGTCGTGCAGACGGTGCTGCTGGTTCGAAGACTGATCCGGCAGCACGGCAAGCTTGACGGCATGCGCGGACGCTTCGTGCTTCTGGCGGTCGTTCTTGCTCTCGCGGCAAGCCTGTATTTCAAGGACCACGCGATGTTCCTGATCGGCAGCGTGCTCTACGGGATCCTATGTCTCGCGCTCGCGTACTTCGTGGTCGTGAAAAAGGGGATCAAGCGGGAAAAAGGATCCTTCCTGCGCATCCTGAACTTCATCGAAGGCGCAGTCACGGGCATTTACGGGCTCGGATACCTGGTGATCCCGCAAAGGATCGCATGGGCGTATACGATCTCGCTTGCCGCCTGCGGCGCGCTGGACGGGCTTCTGCGGCTCGGATACTGGCTCGTACGGTATTTCCGCCGTAAAAAGAAAGCCGCCTGATAATCATTGAACAATCGAATCTGAGGATAGAAATACATGTCAAAAACGTATCGACATACAACGTCTTATATCACCAAAGCGGCGTTCATTGCGGCGCTCTATGTGGTGCTGACCGAGCTTTCCGCGCAGGTCGGCCTGTCCGGGACCAACATGATCCAGTTCCGGCTGTCCGAAGCGCTGACCATCCTGCCGTTCTTTACGAGCGCGGCGATCCCGGGGCTTGCGATCGGCTGTCTCTTTGCCAACATCCTGACCGGCGCCGCCGTATGGGACGTCGTTTTCGGCACGCTCGCCACGCTGATCGGCGCGATCCTGACGTACCTGCTGCGGAAATACAAGTGGCTTGCGCCGGTGCCGCCGATCCTTGCCAATACGCTGATCGTGCCGTTCGTGCTGCGCTATGCGTACGGCATGACCGAATCGTGGTGGCTCCTTGCGCTGTTTGTGTTCATCGGCGAATTCGTCTGCTGCGGCATCCTGGGCATGCTGCTGCTCTTTGCGCTGAATAAGCGTCCCGCGCTGCTTGCAGACGTCAGACAGCCGGAAGAAGCGGCGCAGCGGCGCTCGCTGAAGGAGATTTTCCCCCCGTACGTCCTGATCACCTTTGCCTTTCTGCTGACGGTCGATCTGCTCGTGTTCTACGCGACGCGTCCGCTGCTCCCGCATCTGCCTGCGCACGATCTGGGGACGTCGCTGGACCGGAGCATTCCGCTCATGCCCGGATGGGTCATCGTCTATTTCCTGTCGTTTTTGTCGTGGGTGATCTCCTTCCTTTGGATCCTGCGCGAAAGCAAGCGACACGCCTACCGCCTTTGCGGGTCGTTTACGATCATCATGGCGGTCACGCTGGTCTGCTTCCTTGCTTATCCGGTCACGATCGAGCGTCCCGAGATTACGGAGCCCGGGATCCTGAACGACATGATGCGATTCCTGTATCGGGTCGACTCGCCGACGAATCTCTGCCCGTCCATCCATGTGATTGCAAGCTATCTTTGCTGGCGCTGCACGCTGGACTGCAGGAAGATCCCGAAGTGGTATCAGTGGTTCAACCTCGCGTTTCTGATCCTTGTGTGCTACAGCATCCTCTTTGTGAAGCAGCATTTCGTGATCGACATCTTCACCGCGATCGTCCTTTCGGAGGCCGCCGTGCAGATCGGGCGACACGTTCGCATCGAGCGGATCGGCTTTGCAATCGAGAATGCGATCACAAAGCGCCGCGGAGAAAAGAACGGGAACGAAGAGTAAGTCGTTCCCGCAAACAGAATGCGTTTTCGTTCTTTCCGGATTTCAGCGTCTGTCTCTCGTCCCCGGGCGGAATACAAGGCCGGATGCCGGAATCCCTGCATTCAGAAGACATTTCCTTGACGCAACGGGTTAAATACAGTATACTGTACTTGATTTGATTTGCTTGCGCAGGGACAAAGCGGACCCGTTCATCGGGTCGGAGAAGACAGCGGTGCTCAGATCCGCAAAGGCTGCGGACAAACCGCGTTTCAAGGTTAGGAATTGGTGCTTTCATGACTTTTGTATCGTTCGGTTTTATTGGATTTATGATCCTTGTGGCCGCAGTATACTTTCTGATACCGCGTAAATGGCGTTGGACGGTGCTGCTGGCGGCAAGCTATCTGTTCTATCTGATCAACAGCGAATGGCTGGTGCTTGTTCTGCTTGCGGAAACGGCGATCACGTTCCTGACGGGATTGTGGATCGAGCGCGTCGTTAAGAAGACAAAGCAGCAGATCGACCGGCAGAAAGCCGAACTGACAAAGGAAGCGCGCAAAGCGCTTCAGGCAAAGAGCAAGAAGCAAAGCAGAGGCATTCTTGCGCTCGGCGTTTTACTGATCCTCGGTATTCTGCTGTTCCTGAAGTATTACAATTTCTTTGCGGATACGGTCAGCATCGTGACGAAGCTGATCGGTTTCCGGATCCCGAAGCTGAAGCTGCTTCTGCCGCTGGGCATTTCTTTCTATTCCCTGCAGGCGATCGCGTATATGACCGACGTATACCGCGGGAAGATCGAGGCAGACCGAAGTTTTCTGCGGTTTATGCTGTTTATGTCATATTTCCCGCAGATCGTGCAGGGCCCGATCGCCCGGTACAGGCAGCTTGCAAATCAACTGTATGAACCGCATGATTTCGACTATGACCGCATGGTTCGCGGCGTTGAGCTGATCCTGTGGGGCTTTATCAAAAAACTGATCATAGCCGATCGTATCGCGATCCCGGTTTCGATGATCTTTGACGATCCGTCCGCCTACGGAGGCATTCTCGTTCTGTTGGCGGGGATCGGGTACGGGATCCAGGTTTATACGGATTTTTCCGGCGGTATGGATATCGCGCGAGGCTTTTCACAGATCATAGGCATCGATCTGGAACTGAACTTCACACAGCCGTATTTCTCTGTCTCCGTCGAAAACTTCTGGCGCCGCTGGCATATCACGCTCGGATCGTTTATGCGGGATTATGTGTTTTATCCGCTTTCGCTCTCAAAGTTTTTCAATGCGATCGGCAAGCGGTCCCGCAAGCTGATCGGTGATTTTGCCGGAAAGAAAGTCGCGCCGTTCATCGCGATGTTCATCGTTTACTTCCTGGTCGGCTTCTGGCACGGGGCGGAATGGAAATACATCGTTTACGGCATTTGGAACGGCGTCTTTATCGCGAGCGGGATCCTGCTGACCGACGTATACGCAAAGATCAAACGTTTTCTGCATATCCATGAAGACCGGTTCCTTTGGAGGCTGTTCCAGATCGTCCGAACGTTCCTGATCATATCCGTCGGTCGGTTCTTCTCCCGTGCGGCGGGCGTCAGGACCGCGCTCTCCATGATGAAATCCATTTTTACCCGGTTTACGGATTTCGGTTTTATGGAAAAGGACGCGCTGCTTGAACTGGGATTGGACAGATGGAACTGGATCCTGCTGCTTGCAGGCATCATCCTGCTTCTGATCGTGGATATCCAGCACGAGAAGGGATTTTCGATGCGCGATCGCATCGCGAAGCAAAATGTCGTTTTCCGCATTCTTTTGATTTCGTTCACCATTGCGGCGATCGTGATACTCGGCGTCTACGGTCCCGGATATGACAGTGCGGGATTTATTTACCAACAGTTTTGATGTGCGTAGGGGAGGAGAACGTATGAACGTTCTGCAGTATCTTGAGGAATCCGCACGGCGGTTTCCCGATAAAACGGCGTTGATCGACGAAACGGAAGCGATCACGTATTCGACCTATCTGAGAAGAACAAAAAGCATCGGCACGGCGATTGCACGTGCGACGGACGCCGTCAACGCGCCGGTCGTCGTTTTCATCGACCGGAATGCGGCGGGCGTCTGCGTTATGCTCGGCATCGCAGGGAGCCGCAATTTCTATGTGCCGATCGACGCGTCGCAGCCGATCGACCGGATCAGCACGATCCTCTCGTCCATGCGCCCTGCGCTGATCGTCTCGATCCACGGCAATATGCCGGAGGGACTTCAGACAGACGTTCCGGTCCTTGAATACGATGTGATCGTTGAGACGGAGGCTGACGAAGCGCTGCTGAACGCGCGTGCGCGAGCCATGATCGATACGGATCCGCTGTATGCGATCTGCACGTCCGGTTCGACCGGCGTTCCGAAGGGCGTATTGATTTCGCACCGCTCCGTTATGGATTTCATTCCCGTGTTCACCAAAACATTCGGATTGACTGCGGACGAGGTCTTCGGCAATCAGGCGCCGTTTGACTTCGACGTTTCGGTGAAGGATCTTTATTCCGCGCTGTATCTCGGCGCGACCGTATACATCATACCGAAGGTATGCTTCGTGATGCCGAAAAAGCTGGTCGTAGCTCTGGACGATCAGAATGTGACGACAATCGTCTGGGCGGTTTCCGCAATGTGTATTGCAGCCGGCATGAATGCGTTCAAGCACCGTGTTCCGCAAAAGCTGCGGCACATCATGTTCTCAGGCGAGGTCATGCCGATCAAGATGCTGAATATCTGGCGTGACAATATTCCCGACGCGATGTATGTCAACCTGTACGGACCGACGGAGATCACCTGCAACTGCATGTATTATATCGTCGACCGCACGTTTGATCCGACGGAAACGCTGCCGCTCGGCGTTCCGTTTGAAAATGAGGACGTTATGGTCCTGAATGAAAACGATCGGCCCGTATCCGTGGGCGAGACCGGCGAGATCTGCGTACGCGGCACATGCCTTGCGCTCGGGTATTACAACAACCCGGAGCGAACGGCGGCGGCGTTTGTACAGAATCCGCTGAATCATGCGTACCCGGAGCGGATCTACCGGACCGGAGACCTTGCGAAGCTGAATGCGGACGGAACGCTTGTGTTTGCCGCGCGCAAGGATTTTCAGATCAAGCACATGGGACACCGCATCGAGCTTGAGGAGATCGAAACGCATATCGGCGCGATCGACGGCGTTGTACGCGCCTGCTGTCTGTTCGATACGGATCGCAATAAGATCGTTGCGTGTTATTCCGGAGATGCGACCACAGAGCAGATTATCGGCAAGCTGAAGGAGAAGCTTCCGAAGTATATGATCCCGAACATCTTCATGCAGACGGAGCGGATGCCGCTCACGAAAAACGGAAAGATCGACCGCAAAGCGATCCGTGCGGAGTATGACAAAAGATGATTGAATTGAAGTGCGCAGAACAGTTTCGGGAGCTCTCTTCCGCGCAGAAGCAGCGTCGCGGGAAGCTGATCTCCAACAGCCTGCTTCCGGGGAAGACGGTCCGGGAGGCGCTGTCCAAGGGGAAGCTGTTCTATAAGGAGCTCCCGCAGGGGTTTGCGCTGTACGATTCGGAGGGAACGGACGCGCCGTTTTATACGTTGTATTATTTCGTCGAACCGGATGCGGAAATGACGGGATTTGCGGCGGACAGGCAGGTTTTGCTGGAGGAGCCGGATTCGGACGGGCGACGCGCGGACTATCTCTCGGGCTTGGAGATCCGCTTGGCACGGGCGGGGTTTTCGAAAACGGCTGAGAATGTTCTTGTGGAGATCGCAGCGTCTGCGATCGCAGAAAATGAGGAACGGTATTCCGCGCTTTCGGAGCAATACCGTGCAAACGGATACCGGATCGCCGTCGATCCGGACGGAGAGCTTCTTGCGCAGGCGTTTGCGCTGTGGCGTGCGCACCTGAAACCGACCGATCTGCCGCAGGGACATTTCGCCGCAGGGACGGACGCCGCGCACATCGTTTGCCTTCTGGACGGAAACGGCGCGGTCTGCGGCGTGAACCGATGGGAGTTTCGGGGAGATGTCTGTGAGATCCGCCATACCGTAACAAGACCGGATTGTCTTCGGCAGGGGATCGGTTCCTTTTTGATCCTGTACGCGTTGAAGGACGCTGCGAAAAACGGCATGCGAAGCGCGTTCACCTATATCGACGAACAAAACGTTCGTTCGTTGGCAATGTATGAAAAGATCGGTTTTCAAAGGACCGGAAAAACCTGTCGGCAGTATGTTCTGCCGGCCGAAAAAACGATTTGACAATCAAACGGAAAGGAGAAAAGACCATGGAAGAACTGCTCGGAATTTTGAAGGAGATCCGCCCGGACGTTGATTTTGCGAAGGAAACGAAGCTGATCGACGATTCGATCCTTGACTCGTTCGATATCATCTCTATCGTCGGGGAACTCAACGAACACTATGATATTGAGATCGATGTGGAAGACCTTGAGCCGGATAATTTCAATACGGCGGAAGCGATCCTTGCGCTTGTAAAAAAGCTTCAGGAAGACTGAGAACGGAATGAAAATCAAAAGAGTTCTGAAAGTACTGAGCGTTTTGGTCATCACCGCGCTGCTGCTGCTGCTCTGTTCAAACATACTGACGCCGACGTGGTATTCCTGGAACAACGACAACATCTTCAAAGGGTTCTACCGGGAGCCGGAGGACCGTCTGCAGGTGGTTTTTGTCGGAACCAGTCAATCGCTGAACGGCATCGCGCCGATGGAGCTGTACAGCCGGTACGGGATATGCGCTTATAATCTTTCAAGCGAACAACAGCCTTTGCTGGCGTCATACTATTGGATCAAGGAGGCAGAGCGGCTGCACGGCAAAACGCTTCAGGCAGCGGTTCTGGATCTTTCGTTCGTTTTTCGCAACGAAACGAAAACGTCCAAGATGTCCATGAATGAAAAAGCCTTGGCGCATATGCGCTTTTCCGGCGTCAAGATGGAAGCGTACCGGGCGCTTGCGAAGCAGTACGGCGTCAGCACCGTTGAATATATTATCCCGCTGATCCGGTATCATTCCCGTTGGTCCGATCTGGAGGAGGACGATTTCAGCGGTCTGACGACAAAGAAGAACTCCTTTTTCACAAGAGGACAGAATCTCGAATTCGAGCTGTCGCACGACAGAGAGAAACCGTCCGATATGTTTATTCCGCAGCACGAGATCACCGAGGCGATCGATCATTCTCAGAAGGAGATCAATGCGCTGATCACTGAGCAGAATCTTGAATACATCGATCAGATCGTCGCATTTTGCAAGGAGAAAAACATCGATCTGGTGTTTTTGAAAATCGCAAAGGCTACCACGGACCTGGAACATGACGCGATGCAGTATCTCGCGGATTCACACGACGTTCCTTTGGTCGATTTCAACCTGATTTCTCTGCAGGAAGAGATCGGGCTGGACACATCGTACGATTATCGCGACGGAAAGCATGCGAATGTGTCCGGCGCGGAAAAAATAACGAAGTATATCGGTGCATTTCTGACGGAACGGTATCATTTCGACGATGTGCGGAACGATTCCAAATACGATTACATGAAGGAGCAGTACGCGGACTACCGCGCCGTGGAGGACAGTATTCGTCTGATTCGGTGCGAAAATCTTGACGAGTATATCAGGCTGCTCGACAACGATCGTTATACGGTCTTTGTTTCCGCAAAGGACAATGCCGCGACGGGACTTTCGGAGGAGGAGAGAAAAGCGCTGAGCGCGCTCGGGTTCAAAGAACTGGAAAGCATCGGACTCCGGGAGTCTTATATCGGGATCGTCAGCCGCGGGAAAACCGTCCTCGACAAAAAGGGAGAATCCGACGAGCAGGTCTCGGCGGACGGAACGTTTGACGAAAAGACCGGATGCAAGATCAAAAAAGAGTATCGGCTAAAGACAGACAGCGACGGAAAAGTGAAGGGCGAAAAACCGACGCTTTTGAAGGGGGAGGGCTTCTTCTCCGTTGAAAGCGCCGGAAAACGTGCCGGGAACCGTTCTGTCATCAACATCAACGGCAAGAATTATTCCGATTCGAAGCGCGGGCTGAATTTTGTCGTCTATGATCATACGCTGAAAACGATCGTAGACACAAGCGGCTTTGACACCGGCGCCAAAGAACCGAGAAGGACCGACATGGATCTCAAATATGAATACCTGATGCGCATCGATGCTTCATGGCTGGCTTTATCGCATACGATTGCGGACTATATCACGACCGGAAATGAAGCGGATTCCTGCACGGTGATCCTATGCGGTACGATGAGCAAAAACAAGTCGATTCTGTCCGATTCCGACAAGGACGTTCTTAAAAAATGCGGCGTGCCGGACACGGCCCAAATCGAGGAGAACCCCTTCGTTCTGATCATCCGGGAAGGGAAGCTCCTGCTTTACGAGACCGCGGACGCATCGGGATCTTTGGACGTCGTGCTCGATGGCTTGCTGAACGTCTCGGCGGAGAAGCTCCCGGAAAAGGATCTGTCGCTGCAGATCGCGGGCGAAACCTATAAGGTCGGAAAGAACTGCGTGTTTGCCGTCGCATACAACGGCAAACAGAACTGTGTTATGAACACGCAGTATCTTTACAAGGGCGAGTAACGCGGAGCATTTTCTGCGTGGCGCGGCATCCTGCCGCATCGGGCAGATAACATCACTTGACTGAGATATGAACGGACCCGGCGCTTTTCACGCCGGGTCCTGTCTGATCTTTGAAAATACGGCGACGCCTTCGGGCTGCCGCGGGGAATCGGTTCAGGCCGTCTTTGACGCGTTCGCCTTCCGCGCTTTGCGGTCCTTGATCATCCAGGGCAGGTACGCAAGGAAGAACAGCAGCGTCACGGCCGCCGCCATGAACAGCACACGCACCGCATAGTTGGAGGGCAGGAAGTCCAGAATGGACTTCGTCGCTTCGGGCTTTGCCATATAGAGGTAGTTTGCGTCCCCGCCGATCAGCATGTTGGCGGAAAAGGCGATCGCCGCCATGATCGCTGTCGCAAGATAAGCCTTGAAGAACGACTTCCACGTCGGACGCATGCCGTGCACGAAGATCATGTAGAACACGGCGATATAGCCCGTTGTGTGCTCAAGCCAGAACTGATAATACCGATAGCGTGTCGGACCCGTGTAGGTGATGACCGTCGGCGTGATCAGCGCAAAGATCGTGCCGGAGAACAGCCAGAAATACGGGATGTCGAACAGGGTCTGATTCTTCGTGACCAGCATATAGCTTCCGAAGATGACGCCCCATCCGCAGAGCGTGATCGGCAGATGGTCCTGCGGGTTCGCGCCGAGCGACGGCACGCCGACCAGCCGCCAGAAATAGGACATCTCGGTGATGATCATGATCAGCGCCAGCGCAAGCCGCAGATTCTTTTCCCGCTTGCATTCCCGAAGCTTCTTCCGGAACACATAGATCAGCACGATGACGGCGATCATCAGAACGATCGGCAGAAAATGCGCGAGCGTGAAATTGCGAAACTCCACCTCGTCCCCTTTCCCGAAAAAGTAAGCGAAAAACTCCTTCATACTCCACCCCTTAAAGCTCGGTTTTGTTCTATTATAGCGTTCTCCGCGCTTTTTCACAAGTCCCCGTTACGCACGGCGCAATCTGCGCGGTGATCGCCGTGCGCGATCCGCGATACATCTGTACTCAGTATACTGTTTCACGGTCGCCATTTCAGGGCTTTTTTGATTCGGACTTTCCATGGATGCTTACCCTTTCCTGCGGTACGGACGTTTCCTGCTCTGCAATCGCCGTTCACCGTAACATACTGTAAAGATACTATATCGGGCTTATTTGCAAAAAACAAAGAAGAACGCTTTCTTTAAATGAATTGTATTTGAATTGGGTTTGTCGTATGTTTGATATTTATGTATCCTTATAGTATCCAATCGAACAGGAGCAACGTAAAAAATGAAAATTCGTAAATTACCGCTTTTCAGTCGGAAAAAAGTATAGTACAATAAAAACAGTCTGTAAAAACAGTCTGACAGAGTCGGATACAGATCATACAACATCGGGAGGGATCATGATGAAATCGACAGGGAAGAAATGGATCAGTATTCTGCTGATCCTGTGTATGGCTTTGGCAATAATGCCGGCTTTTACGAAAACCGCGCAGGCGGACAGCGAAAGTTCGTCGCTGATTGTCGCGTATGCCCCGTTCAGTGGAAGATTCAGTCCGTTTTATGCGAACACCGCGTATGACCAGGACGTCGTCAGGATGACGCAGCTCAGCCTTCTGACCACCGATCGCAGAGGCGCGGTTATCTTTAATGCGATACAAGGCGAAACGGTCAACTATAACGGTACCGATTATACCTATACCGGACCTGCGAATGTGTCCGTCCAGTACAACGCGACGACGGACACCACCAAGTATACGATGAAACTCCGTAAGGACCTGAAGTTCTCCGATGGCGTTCCGGTAACGGCAGATGACATCATCTTCACGTACTACACCTACCTCGATCCGGCTTATGTCGGCTCCGGTTCGCTGAGCTCTTATGACATCGTCGGTCTGCAGAACTATCGCACGCAGACTTCCGACGAAGTTTATGCAAAGTATGCTGAGATGGTACGGGCGATCTTTGCGGCAGGCGATCAGGGCTACGTACAGAATGCACAATTCACAAGGGAGTACTACAATGCATACTGGGCGATGATGAAGCAGGAGTGGATCAATGACATCCGTGCAATCGTTGCGTATGTTCTTGATAACTACGGCACCGACGATTACGTACAAAGCTATTTTAGCCCGGACTTCACCGCGGCGCAGATTTGGGCCAACGAAGGCCTACAGATCGCTTACGGCATGGCGCTGTGGGGATTCGGGCAGTTCCAGGAGGACGGCACGTTCGCGAACGGCATTGGCACCTGGGACCTCGCAACCACGTTCCCGACCATTGAGGACTTTTACGATATCTGCTATGCGCGATACGACGGAGACCCCGATGCATATTGGGCGGTCGAATGTGCAGATGACACCGATGTCCACGGCACCGTTGACGACCGGTTTATTCGCGAGTACGGTTCGAAAGACGAATTGATGGGCGGTCAGGGCGTCAAGTACATTGAAGGCATCAAGAAAGTCGATAACTATACCGTCTCGGTCACATTGAATGGGTTTTCCACATCTGCTGTTTACAGCATCCTCGGCATCCAGATTACGCCGATGCACTACTATGGCGATACCGCTAAGTACAACTACGAAGAAGGCAAGTTCGGCTTTGACTTCGGCGATCTGTCCAAGGTCCAG
>JBGULC010000043.1:0-147282 GCA_045114775.1 Christensenellales bacterium
GCTGACCTCCGATAACGGCTACTTCATGTACTATGACAAGACCGTCATTCCGGAGGAGGACGTCGACTCCCTCGAAAAGCTGATCGCAGACTGCGAAGCGGCTGACAAGTATTTTGCTTTCGAAGCGAACACCTCCGCATGGTATCTTGCGTCCTGGTTCTTCGCGACCGGCTGCGTCTCCGACTGGCAGACCGACGACTCCGGCAAGTTCATCTCCGTCCATGACACGTTCAACAGCCCCGAGGGCCTGATCGCAGTCAAGGGCATGAAGAAGCTCGTCGATTCCCCGAAGTTCCTCTCCTCCTCCAAGGCGGACGAATTTGCAAGCGGCGCAGCGATCGTTGTGACCGGTACCTGGGAATATGAGAACGTCAAGAACCTGCTGGGCGACCACATGGGCGTCACGGACCTGCCCTCCTTCGAAGTGGACGGCAAGGAATACCACCTCGGTTCCTTCAACGGCTGCAAGCTGATGGGCATCAAGCCGCAGGACGATCCGTATCGTCTCGGCGCGCTTATGTATCTTGCTGAGTTCCTCACCGACGAGACCCGTCAGATGGAGCGCTTCGAAGCGCTTGCATGGGGTCCGTCCAACCTGAAGGCGCAGGCGTCCGACGCGGTCCAGAACAACCCGGGCCTCGCGGCGCTGCTCAAGCAGAACGAGTTCTCTAAGCCGCAGGGCCAGATCCACGGTTCCTGGTGGGATATCGCGAAGGTCATCGCGGATGACGTCAAGGCTGCGAAGGACGACGCGGGCCTGCAGGCAGCTCTTGACAACTACTACAACAAGATCAACGATCTGTTCAATCTTGCAGGTTACATCTTTGTCGGCGCATGGGGCGGCTGGGACAATGCCTCCATGGACTACAAGATGGAAGAGGCAAACGGTCAGCTGACCATCACCCTGGACGTTCCGGCGAGCGATTACATGGGCGGCCGTATCGTCCTGGCAGGCTCCTGGGACAACGACCTCGGTTATGACCAGGTCAAGACCGGTGCGGAATACCTGAATCCGGACATGGCGCCGGCACTCGGCAGCAACGGCGACAACAACATCGTCTTTGCCGAAGCGGGCAACTACACCGTGACCGTTGATCTGAACACCAAGGAAATCACGATCGTCAAGAACTGATTAGAACCAAAGTTCTCATGACTTTGGCTGAACTGTAAACTGAATCCGGCCGGAGTCAATCTCAATTGACTCCGGCCGTTTTTTATGATTAACAAGGAGGTGCGGTATAAGTGAGGAAACGTAGTTTGGCACCTGCGATTTCGTTGATGGTGATCGGCGTGCTTCTGCTGTCGTTGGGATGCTTCATGCTGATCTACAACAGCCTTCTCCTGGCCCTGCTGAGAATGGGAGAACCGCTTGACAAGACCGATGGGTCTCTCATCACCGGAATCGTTTTCGGCGTACTGTTTGCAATAGCGGGCGTTGCCTGCATCGTGTGCGGAATCGTGAAGCTGATTCGTACGATCAAGGGGAACAAGTCTGCTGTGCAAAGAGCACAAGAGGAGGGCGTCGAGCTGAAGAGCGTGAATCTCTGCAGAGAGCTCGACGGAAAAGATTATCTGCAACTTGACAAGGGCGAGAAGGCGTTCAACAAGTTTATGCGGTTCCTGATCGGCATTCCGAAGGCGATCTGGAGAGGCATCAAGAAGATCGGCTTGTTCTTCAAGAAGCTCGGTCTCTCCATTGTCAGCGAAGCAAAGGACATTTGGACGACGTTTGTCAACGGCGATTGGAAAACGAAGATCTCTTTCCTGGTCATGGGCTTCGGCAACATTGCTCGCGGTCAGATCCTGAGAGGCGTTCTGTTCCTGCTGTTTGAGATCGTATTCATTCTTTACATGATCTTTATCGGCGGCTACTATCTTTCCAAGCTGCCGACGCTCGGATCCGAGCACGCAAAGGCGGTTGAAACGCATATCGGCCGCAGCACAGTCACGACCATCGACCCGAATTTCCCGGGCGACAACTCCTTCCAGATCCTTCTGTACGGCGTTCTGACGCTGTTCTTCATCATCGCGTTCATCTATACGTGGCGCGTCAACATCCGTCAGAACAAGATGGCTGAGGAGATTCTGAAGACCGGCAAGAAGCTTAAGAGCGGCAAAAGCGACCTTCATTCCCTCGTGGACGATCAGTTCCACAAGACGCTGCTTGCTCTGCCGACGATGGGCATCCTGATCTTTACAGTCATGCCGATCGTGTTCATGATCCTGGTTGCGTTCACAAGCTACGATTCGCTGCATATCGGCATGGACGGTATGCCGTGGATCAATAACATGAACAAGGCGAACGCGGAAGAGTTTTCCGGCATGTTCCACTGGGTCGGATTTGAAAACTTCAGCACCCTGCTGACATGGCAGGGCGGCGGAGGAACGAACTACGCGGCGACGTTCGGCGAGATCCTTCTCTGGACGCTGGTTTGGGCGTTCTTTGCGACGTTTACCAACTACTTCCTCGGCATCCTGGTCGCAATGGCGATCAACAAGAAGGGCATTCAGCTTAAGAAGGTATGGCGTACGATCCTGATCATGACGATCGCGATCCCGCAGTTCATTTCTCTGTTGTATGTGGCGAGAATGTTCAGCCCGAACGGCCTTGTCAACGGCTTCCTGCATGATCTCGGCATTTTGAAGCAGGGCATCGACATCGACTGGCTGCAGTCGCAGAACACCGACAATCCGACGATGGCGCGCATCATGGTCATCATCATCAATATCTGGATCGGCATCCCGTACCTGATGCTGATTGCAACGGGTATTTTGATGAACATCCCGGCTGACCTTTACGAATCCGCAAAGATCGACGGCGCGAGCGGATGGAAGCAGTTCAGCAAGATCACGATGCCGTACATGCTGTTCATTACCGGTCCGTATCTGCTGACAAGCTTTACCGGCAATATGAACAACTTTAACGTCATATACCTGCTGACCGGCGGCAATCCGAAGTTCTCAAACGGCGGCATGGGCTCGCCGGGCAAGACCGACCTTCTGATCACCTGGCTGTTCAAGATGACACAAAGCGGCCAGGGCGGCGAAACCAGCGCAGCGAAGTACAACATGGCTTCCGTCATCGGTATTCTGGTGTTCATCGTGGTTTCTGTGATTTCGCTGATCGTATACGGCTTGCTGCCCTCGGTCAAGAATGAGGAGGATTACCAATGAAAAAGAACAGTGGAATCGGAGAGATCATTCTCCTCGTGCTCGGGATCATTTTCGCGGCAGCCGGCGTGTTCTTCCTGACAAACCGGTTTATGACGATCCCGCTTTGGAGCTTCAACAATAAATATCTGACCGACAACTTCTACTTCGTCCTGTTCGGGGCGGTCGGCTTGTTCATCGGCATCATCTTCTTCCTTCTGTACATTGCAAAGCGCAAGGAAAACAGGAGTCTCGAAAATGAAGCCATGCAGCAGCACATGGGCATGAAGGCGTCGTCACGGATCAGCAACATCGTAATCTATGTGATCCTGATCCTCGTCAGCATCATCTGGCTCGTTCCGTTCGTCTGCATCGTGATCCAGTCCTTCCGCGTCAACCCCACAGGTCTGATGCAGAAGCTGCTTTACAACCCGGATGGCGAGATCCATCCGGAGCAGGCGATCAAGTTCGGCTTCGACAACTATGTGAAACTATTCGTCGATGAGAAGGTCGCAGCGGACGGCACGATCGTTGCGCAGAGTACGTTCAAGACGAACGGCTTCCTCCGCTGGTATCTGAATACCTTCATCATTGCGCTGATTGTCGCGGTGATACAGACGATCATCGTATTGTGCATGTCCTATACGCTTTCGCGTTTCCGTTTCAAGATGCGTAAGCCGCTGATGCAGTTCATGCTGATCCTCGGCATGTTCCCGGGCATGCTCGCCATGATCATTCTATATCAGGTCCTGAAGGACGTCGGACTGACCGAAGCGAACGCGATCCCCGGATTGATCCTCGTCTATGTGGCTTCGTCCGGCATGGGCTACTATGTATCAAAGGGCTTCTTCGATACGATCCCGAAATCGTTGGACGAGGCGGCGCGTATCGACGGCGCGTCGAGAGCGCAGGTCTTGTATAAGATCATCCTGCCGCTTGCAAAGCCGATCGTTATCTATACGGTCCTGACCGCGTTTATGGGCCCTTGGGGCGACTTCGTGTTTGCAAAGTACATCACGCGTGACGCGAGTGTAGCTTACAACGTGGCAGTCGGTATGCAGTCGTGGCTCGAGACCTCGGCAATGACCAGCCAGAACTACACCAAGTTCTGCGCCGGCGGTGTTGTGGTTGCGATCCCGGTCGTTATCCTGTTCATGTGCCTGCAGCGGTACTATGTGGAAGGCGTCACGGGCGGCGCTGTTAAGGGTTAAGCCCGAATTTTCGAGAGGAAAAGGAGTTTAGCAATATGGCAAGTGTAAAACTCACAAACGTTAAAAAGGTTTACGATAACAACGTCGTTGCCGTACACGACTTCAATTTGGACATAAAGGACAAAGAGTTCGTCGTGTTCGTCGGTCCGTCCGGCTGCGGCAAATCCACCACGCTGCGTATGGTCGCGGGCCTGGAAGAGATCAGCGGCGGCACGGTTGAGATCGACGGCGAGGTCGTCAACGATCTCCAGCCGAAAGACCGCAACATCGCGATGGTCTTCCAGAACTACGCGCTGTATCCGCACATGACGGTCTATGACAACATCGCGTTCTCCCTCCGTCTGAAGAAAGTCCCGGAGGACGTGATCTACGCGAAAGTCACGAACGCCGCGGAGATTCTCGGCATCACCCAGTACCTGACCCGTAAGCCGCGCGCTCTGTCCGGCGGTCAGCGTCAGCGTGTTGCGATCGGCCGTGCAATGGTCCGCGACTCCAAGGTCTTCCTGATGGACGAGCCGCTCAGTAACCTCGACGCAAAGCTCCGTAACCAGATGCGCGCCGAGATCATCCAGCTCCGTCAGAAGCTGAATACGACCTTCATCTACGTTACGCACGACCAGACCGAGGCTATGACGCTCGGTGACCGTATCGTCATCATGAAGGACGGCTACATCATGCAGGTCGGCAGCCCGATGGAAGTCTTCGAGAAGCCGAACAATCTGTTCGTCGCAGAGTTCATCGGCGCGCCGAAGATGAACGTGCTTCCCACGAAGCTCGTAAAAGAAGGCAATCGGTACTTTGTAACGCCGTGCGGCGCAAAGATCGAAGTCACCGGCGAGAAGGAAGGTCTGCTTGCGGATAAGGGCATCAGGGATCGCGATATCCTGCTCGGCGTACGTCCGGAGCACATCTCGCTTGCGCCCGATGAAATGGGCGGCAAAGCGATCCCCTGCACACTGCAGGTCAAGGAAATGATGGGCAGCGAGCTGCATCTCCACGTCAACACCGAAGACGGTACGCACTGGATCGTCCGTGTTCCGACCATTGACCTTACGCCCGAACAGCGCAAGAACATGGTTACCGACGCTACCCTCTATATCACGTTCGAGGGCAAGGCGATGCACTTCTTCGATCCGGCGACTGAGAAGAATCTCCTCTACGGCGAAGAGTAAGGATCAGATCGTGAAAGCGGACGGATTTTCCGTCCGCTTTTTCGTTGTTTCGCCTTGTTTCGCGTCGCGATACGTGATACAATAAAGTATATGAAATAACGGAGGATGCGCGATGAAGAAGCTGGCTGACGGTTGGGAATTTACGCCAATGTGGACGAACGGCTTCCGCCTCGGAGAGGGGCGGGGCGAGCCGGTGCGCCTGCCGCACAACCCGCGCCCGATCCCGCAGCATTACGCGGGGCCGGAGGATTACGAGGGCGTGTACGGCTATCGCCGCACGCTTGCGCTTGACGGGAAACTGAAAGGCAAGCGAATCTTTCTGCAGTTCGACGGCGCGGCGCATATCGCAACGGTCTATCTGAACGGCAGGGAGCTTATCACGCACCGCACCGGTTACACGGCATTTCGCGTCGAGATCACCGACGCGGTTCGGCTCGACGGGACGGACCTTCTTGCCGTACGTCTCGATTCCACCGAGAACCCGGAGGTCCCGCCGTTCGGCTACGTGATCGACTATCTGACCTACGGCGGACTTTATCGCGACGTCTGGCTTGATGTGCGCAATGCGACCTGCATCGCAAATGTCTTCATACAGACCCCGAATCTGCACACCGTCAAGGTGCAGACCACGGTCTCGGGAAACCGCGCGGTCCTGATCCGCCATCGCGTACTGGATGCGGCGGGGAAGTGTATCGCGCAGAACGCGGAAGCAAATACCGATTCCGACATTGAAGCGCCTGAAGGATTGTTCGTCCGGACGACGACCGTACACGCGCCGGACGCCGAGTCGTGGTCGTGTGAGACGCCGACGCTCTATACCCTCGAGACCACGCTTTACGACGAAGATATGCAGCCGACGGACGTTCTGTTGCAGCGCTTCGGCTTCCGCACCGCCGAGTTCCGAAAGGACGGCTTCTATCTGAACGGCAAGCGCACGTTTTTGCGGGGTCTCGATCGCCATCAGGCGTATCCGTACATCGGCTATGCCGCACCGAAGAGCCTGCAGCGCGAGGACGCGCGCATCCTTAAAGAGGAGCTTTGCTGCAATGCGGTGCGTACTTCACACTATCCGCAGAGTCAATACTTTATCGACGCCTGCGACGAGCTCGGGCTTCTGGTCTTCACCGAAATCCCGGGCTGGCAGCATATCGGCGGCGAGGCATGGCAGGAGCAGGCGCTCAACAACGTCCGCGAGATGGTGATCCAGTATCGGAACCACCCGTCGATCGTGCTGTGGGGCGTGCGCATCAACGAGAGCCGCGACAACGACGCGCTGTATGAAAAGACCAACGCGCTCGCGCATTTCCTTGATCCGACGCGGCAGACCTCGGGCGTGCGGTACCTTGTCAAGAGCCATCTTTTGGAAGACGTTTACGCTTATAACGATTTTAAGCCCTTTGAGTTCGACGATCCGATCCGCAAGAAGGATAAGATCACGACCGACCCGGAAAAGGGATATCTGATCTCCGAGCATTCGGGGCATATGTTCCCGACAAAATCTTTCGATCCGTGGAGCAAGCGACAGATGCATGCGCTGCGCCATGCAAGAACGCTCGACGCGGCGGAAGCCTCCGGAGAACATGCGGGCTGCTTCGGTTGGTGCATGTTCGATTATCCGACGCACAAGGACTTCGGTTCCGGCGACCGCGTATGCTATCACGGCGTCATGGACGCGTTTCGCAATCCGAAGCTGGCTGCAGCCGCATACGCGAGTCAGGGCGACGAAACGCCGGTTCTGGAACTCGGCACGCCGATGTGCATCGGCGACTATCCGGCGGGCGAGATCGGTGAGATCTGGGCGTTCACGAACGCCGAGCGTGTCGCACTGTACAAAAACGACAAGCTTGTGAAGATCTTCGCGCCCGAGCCTTGGAAGGGATTAAAGCATCCCCCGGTGAAGATCGACGATCTCATCGGACAGCTTCTGATCAGCGAGGAGGGTATCACCGGAAAGAAGGAAGCGCTTTTGCATCGAGAGCTGCTTGCCGCCGGCAAATACGGGCTCGAAAAGATGCCGCTTGCCGATAAGCTCCGGATGTTCTGGTGCATGAAACGCTATCATCTGAGTTGGGCGGACGGCGAGGAACTGTACGGAAAGTATGTCGGCAATTGGGGCGGCGCGGCGACCGAATGGCGCTTCGACGCGCTGGACGGCGAGAAGGTCACTGCCTCGGTCGTCTGCTGTCCGAATAAGAAGCTTCACCTCGAGGTGAAGGTCAGCGGCACGGAGCTTCATGAGGGCGACGGCTACGATATGGCGGCGGTTCGCGTGCGCGTGCTCGACGGCAACGGCAATCCCGCGCCATACGCGCAGCTCGCGATCCGCTTTGCGGTCTCAGGCGACGTCGCGCTTGCAGGACCGGACGTTTCGACCGCCGAGGGCGGTATGACCGGCGCATTTGTGAAGACCGTCGGACGCGGCGGCGAGGGTATGCTTACGGTATCTTCGGAGCAGGTGGCTCCGGTTACGATCCATTTTATCATTCGGGAGGGATAACTGATGACGATGACGGAACGTATTCTCAATTACAAGGTAGAAACGGAAAACGGCGCGCCGGTGACCGGCAGCGTAAAGGCGAGCGGCGAGGTCCGTGTACGCGTTCCGCTGAAGGACGCAAGGCTCAAAAAGGTCACGGCGAAGATCGCGATCCCGGCGACGCCTGCGACGCATATCTTCATGAACGGGTATCAGAACTGGACGTACAGCCCGGAATACGACGTCAACGGCCGTACACGCGGGCTCAAGCACCTGCCGTGCTTTTTGCGCGGGGCGTTCCAGATCAACCGTTACGGCGACTATCATTTTGTGAAGTATCCCTATAAGAAGGGCATCACGCACGGCGAATCCTGGTGCTATCTGCGTGAAGGAAAGAAGTTTCTTCTGTTCGGCTCGCTTGACGAGATCCCGGGATACACGCTGTTTCAATACGACGCGAAAAAGGGCGAGCTGACGCTCGAACGAGATTGCGCCGGGCTTAAGGCGGACGGCGAATTTCATGCGTTCGATCTCTATATTGCCGAGGGTACCGAGCGGGAAGTCTTTGACGGATGGTTCAAAGCAATGGGCGTGAAACCGCTGACCGATAAAAAGATGTTCGGCTATTCGAGCTGGTACAACCGCTATCAGGACATCAACGACACGACGATCACGGACGATCTTGTCGGCGCAAAGACGCTGCTTCGGGCCGACGATCTCTTCCAGATCGACGACGGCTGGGAGACTGCGGTCGGCGACTGGCTCGTGCCGGATGCAAATAAATTCCCGAACGGGCTGAGAAACGCGGCTGACGCGATCCACGCGGCGGGCTTCCGCGCGGGGCTGTGGCTTGCGCCGTTCGTTTGTCAGAAGGGCTCGAGGCTCATGGAGGAGCATCCGGATTGGTTGCTTCTGCACAACGGCAAGCCATGGTCGGACGGCTCGAACTGGGGCGGCTTTTATTCGCTCGATATCGACAAGCCGGAGGTCGTGGCGTACGTCGAACAGGTCCTGGATCGTGTGCTGCACGAATGGGGCTTTGACCTTGTGAAGCTCGACTTCCTCTACGGCGCAGCGCCGTTCGGCACCGAGACCGAATCCCGCGCAGCGCGGATGTGCCGGGCGATGAACATTCTCCGCAAGGCTTGCCGCGGCAAGCAGATCCTGGGCTGCGGCGTGCCGCTGTGGCCGGCGTTCGGCGTCGTGGAATACTGCCGCGTGGGCTGCGATGTGGGCCTCGACTGGAACGACACGAAGCTCATGCAGATCACGCACCGTGAGCGCGTTTCGACCAAGCAGTCGATCGAGGATACGACGTTCCGCCGTCAGCTCACAGGCCGCGCGTTCATGGGCGATCCCGACGTGTTTTTCCTGCGCGAGCAGAACTGCAAGCTGACGCCGGAGGAGAAGGAAAAGCTCTATACGGTCAATGCACTTTTGGGCGGCATGCTTCTGACCTCCGATGCGCTGAACAAGTATTCCGACGAACAGAAGGCGCAGTTTATCCACGTGCGCGATCTTCTGGAAAACGCGACCGATGTTACGGTCGATGCGGACGACGGTATCGTACTGCATTGGACCTTTGGGGATAAAAAGCATACGCTTCGGATCATGTAAACAGCGGAGGACGTCGAAAAACGGCGTCCTTTCGGCTTAACATAGAAAAAAGAGACGTAATAAAGGGAGGGTCCGATTATGAAACGGAGATTACTGAAGGCGGCGTGGATTCTGGTCCTGATCGCGGTCATGCTTCTTCCGCCGCTGCGCATCGCAAACGCTGCAGGTTTTGATTATTACACGTCCATCTTTATCTATAAGAATCCCGATCATATGGAGTATTATGTCGGGGACAGTTTTGACAAGACCGGCATGGAGGTGCACGGGAACGTGCAGCGTACCGATGGGACGACGACGGTCTACAAGCTGGGGCTGCAGAACATGACGTTTTCGCCGGCGGAGTTTACGAAGGCAGGCAAGATCAAAGTGACGATCTCGGTGCCGTGCCTGACGTCGAGCGGAAAAATGGAGCCGCTCTCGACCTCGCTGTATGTGACCGTGAAGGAATATGAAGGCGATCCGCCGATGTATTGGACCTACAAGATCACGGCAAAGGCGGAGAAGACCGATTATCTCATCGGTGAGGAGTTTGATCAGAAGGGTCTGAAGGTCTGGGCGCACAGCGCAGGCGATTACCCGCCGGAAGATAAAAAGTGGGACTGCACAAAGTATGTGAAGAAGATCTCCCCGACTAAGTTTACAAAGGCGGGCGAGCAGTATGTGGTCGTTTCGGCGGACCTGACCGGCGAACACGACGTACAGACCTTTACCGCAAAAATCAAGGTCAAGGTTTATAATAAGATTGAAATCACCAAGCATCCAGGAGGCGAGACTGTCAAGGAAGGCGGTTCGTGCGCATTCACGGTCAAGGGAAAGAATGCGAACAAATACGCCTGGTTCTTCGTAAAAGACAACGACGTCATTCCGGTTATGGAGAAGGATAAATACTTTCCGGGATTGAAGGTCTCAGGCTCAAAAGAGAAGAAGCTGAAGCTCAGCCATATCCCGGCTGAGTTGGACGGCTGGAGCGTCATGTGTGAGTTCTCTAACCCTGTGGATTCGTTGGAATCCGATACCGCGTTGATCCGTGTCATCACGAAGAACTCGCCGAGTCCGACAGTCGAACCCACGACCGAGCCGACAGCAACGCCTGCGGAGGAAATAAAGACGGGCGAAGTGACCGCAACACCGAATGTGCCGCCTGCCATTCCTTCCGTACAGCCGGGTCAACCTGTTTCGGAGACGTCGTCCGAGCCTGCGCAATCGCCGGCGTCGGGGCATACGCATCAGTATGACGGCGTTTACCATTTTGACAGCAAACAGCATTGGCTGGAATGCGCCTGCGGTGAACGGACCGGCATGGCAGGTCATATCGTGACCGATTGGGTAACGCTGGTGACCCCGTCAAAGAACACGGACGGCGTTCATCGCGGACACTGCGCGGTTTGCGGCGCGGAGATCACGGAGAGCATTCCGTACCAGCCGCCGGAGGAGGAAGAACCGACGCCGTGGCTTTTGATCATCGGACTCTCACTTGCAGGCGTCGCGGTCACGGGCTGCATCGTTGCGGGTTTTATCATGCTTGTGAAAAAAGGAAAGAAAAACGCGTCCGGAAGGGATGACGACGCGGAAGAGTAATTTGCATGAAATGAAAAAACAGCGCCTCGCGTAATGCGGGGCGCTGATGTATTCCGGAATTATTCCGCGTAAGTCGTCATGCGGCGGATCAGATCGAAGCAGAGCTCGAAAATATCGTCGCGGTTTTCGTCCATCACGTGTTCGATCACGACGTCGGTGACGGCGCCGGTCATGCCGGTGCTGTAGTTCGTGATCATGCCCAAAGCGGCGTATTCGATGCCGAGATCGCGGCACAGCGGCGCTTCGGGGACGATGCTTTGGCCTACGACCTGCGCACCGAGCATACGGAGCGCGCGTGCTTCCGCAGCGGTCTCAAAGCGCGGACCCTCGAGGCACGCGTAGACGGCGCGGCCGGAGTACGGGAATCCGTGCTGCCGAATCAGCTCCTCAAGGACGGTGTTCAGGGATTCGCTGAACACGTTCTCCATGCCGGTGTGCAGCGCGGGACGGTGTTCGCGCTCGAACGAGGAGGGACGACCCTTCGTGAAGTCCATAAAGTCGTTGATGAGGCAGTATTCGCCGAGCCGCATCGAATAATCGCAGGCGCCGACCGAGGTCACGCCGATCGCGTGGGTGACGCCGATCTGATGCAGCGCATAGACATTCGCGCGATAGTTGATGTCGCCCGGATCGTGCGCGTACAGAATGCCGTGACGGGAAAGGAAAATGACTTCGTTGCCCTCCTTGAGCTTGCCCTTAAACACGACGACGTCGCCGTAAGGCGTGGAAACTGCCTGCTCCTTGTAACGGATCGGGAGCGTTTCGATATTGGTTCCGCCGATGATCGCGATTTTCATTTCGATCAGATCCTCCGTATCAAATTTGCGTCTCTATCATAGCACAGCGCCCACCGAAATACAAGCGGGCGCGGCAACAAATTCGACAAAAAAGGAGCGGTTTTGCACCGCTCCGTTCGGTTGAGTATCAGTCAACGGTAAACGTGATCGCGTATTGCGGATATTCGGTCGTTTCGCCGATAAATGTTTCCTGCACGTCTCTATCTTCGACATACGGTACGCCCGGTTCTAGCTCGATATCGGTCAGCGTTTCATCATTCTCGCCGAGGACGCGCCGACTGCGAAGGTACGACAGGTACGGGATCAGCGTGATGGTTTCAACGTCGCTGAGCGCGTCAAGCGGCACGCCGCTGATCCAGCCGATCGTGACCATGATCGTTCCGTTGTTTTGTACTTCCCAACGCACATCGTTCGTGTAACCGAGCTTCTGTCCGTTGATCCGTACTTCAAATCTGAGAAACATGGACGTGAGCTGTTCAAGCGCATTTTGATCCAGCTCCTCCGGCGGCGTCACAACGATGCGAAGATTCCGGATGCCGCGCGCGTCGATGTATGCGCCGTCCAACGGTTTCAGCGTCATTCCGTCAAGATCGATCGCCGTGTTCGTATACACCAGATACGGGACGCCGTTTTCATCGTTCTTCCAATCGTAAGCAGTGAAATACGTCTGTTCCGACGCAAAGACCGCTTCCTTGCCGTCCGCATGCAGCGTCGTCTTTTTCAGGGATCGATACGCGTCGAGATCGACCGTGACTTCGCCGAGCGTTGCTTCGATTGCGGGGGAGGCGGGGCCGTCGCCGGTATCCTGAACGACCTCCAGACCGACGGTCACGGTGACGCGGCCGTTTTCATCCGCGCGTTTTTTGAATTCGTTATACAGCGAGCTGAAGGATTGATCGGGCAGAATCAGACTGCCGTCCATGTACGTGACGGCGGTCGCGTTCACCGTGCGATTCTGAAGATACGCAAGTTCGCGCTCGTTGATCGCTTTGAACTGTTCCGGCGTGGAATATGTGCCGTTGTCCAGACCGTCCTTTCTCAACGAATCTACCAGCGGATGAACATCGCCATAGTCTACACTGATCCATCCGCCGCAGAGCTTTGTACCGTCCGCAAACGTAAAGGTTGCGAAGGTCTCGGCCTCTACCCAGAGCGTAGCCTCTCCGGAAAGAAACTCCGCGGGCGTGCGGTAGTCCTCAAAGTAACCGGGCGTCAGCTCCGGCGGGATGATGTTCTTGGTCAGATTTCCGCCGGTCATTTCCTCGACGCTCGGCAGCGCCGCGACGCCGTTCATCCGCATCCGGATATAGAGGGATTCTCCATCGTACATCGTGTCGCCGAGCTCGACGGTTTCGAGCGCATGCGCGATCTCCGTAAAGATCTCATCGTCCGCAGCGTCGCGGACGTCTACATGCGTATCGCTCTGCTCCGCGGGCACGATCATGGTCTCGAGCTGTTCGTTCGGCTCGCGCTCCTCGGGATCCTGCGTGAAATACTCCTGCGCGCTTGTCGGGGCAAACCATTTCATGACCTCGGCGCGGGCGGAGGGGATCGCCATCGTTACGCCGAAGACGACCAACAGCGCGGCAAGCGCAATGCCGATGGGCTTCAAAACGCGCAGCGCGGGCGTCCTTTGCGGCGCGGCGGTCCTTGCAATTTGTTTGATCTGATCGTCGTTTATAATCTGTTTTTTGATCACGGTTTTATATGTTTCCTGTTCGTTCATGTCAATCTCCTTTCTGTTCTGAAAGATACGCCCGGAGCCGGGCTCTCGTGCGGCTCAGACGCTTTCGCACGGCGTCTTCCGAAAGATGAAGCTCCTTTGCGATACTTTCGGTCGGGACCGAAAAGCCGTAATAGAGCGTAAACGCCTGATAGCTTAAAAGCGGCTCCGTTTTGACAAGATCCCAAAGCGCCCGCTCGCGTTCGCGGTCGAGCACGATATCCTCGGGCTCCTCGCCTTCGTCGGAAAGCTGATCGGTCAACGGCGCTTCATGCGTCTCCTTTACGGCTTTGTGCCGATAAAACTTTGCAAGCTCCTTTTTCGCAATGCCGAACACGTACTTTACGGGCTCGCGCATGCCGTCGCGCCTGCACATCTTCCGATAGAGCTTTTTATAGATCTCCTGCATCAGATCCTCGACGTCGTCAACCGATCGGATGCGCGGGATCAGCCATCGTAAAAGCGCGTCGCGTGTGGCGTCATAGACGCGGTTGAATGCTTCGTATTGTTCCATAGTTGCCTCGTAAAACCGGTTTTCACTATATAAGAGTATCCGGAATCGGAAAATCGGACAGGATTCTCAAAAAAGAAATGCCTCCGGATCGGGAGGCAAAAAACGACGCTATTTACAGAATAAGGGGATCGCTTCGTCGAGCGTGCGGAAGACCGCGTCCGGGGTGAAATCCAGACGGGGGACGGGGTCGATGAGGTCCGGCACGCTGATTGAGAAGAATCCGCCGGCGTGCGCCGCCTTCAAACCGTTTACCGAATCCTCGAATACGGCGGTGGAAGCGGGCTCGCCGCCCAAAAGTCTGCACGCGAGCAGAAAGATTTCCGGGTTCGGTTTGCCGTGCGTGACCTGATCGCCGAAGGCAAAGGCGTCGAAGTATTTGCGCGTATCGGTCAGCCGAAGATATTCGAGCGCGATATGCCTGCTTGTGCCGGTGGCGAGCGCGATGCGGATCCCGTGCGCCTTCAGCGCGTCTAAAAGCGCGTACAAGCCCGGTTTCACCGGCACGCCGTGCGTTTCCATCTCGGTCCGCATCCAGTCAGAAATCATTGCGTAGCACGCGTCAAACGGGATCGCCGTGCCGAACAGCTCCGGGAACATCCGTTTGAAGTCGGCATGGTTGCTGCCGAGCGTTTTGAGAATGCTTTCGCGCGGGAACGCGACGCCGGTTTTCGGGCCCACGTATTCCTCCAAAGAGCGCACATAGAGCCGTTCGGTGTCGAACATCAGCCCGTCCATATCGAAAATCACATTGCGGATCATGGCATTCCTCCTGTTATTCTCATTATAGCGGAAATAGGCACTGTTTGCAATGCCGATCCGTTTGACAAGGATGGAGGCGGCATATTATAATAACAAAAGAAACACAGGGAGGATGAACCGATGACCATCCGGGAAGCCATTGACGCACGGCATTCGGTGCGCGCATACACGAAACGCCCCATTGACGGCGAGATCCGAAAGAGCCTGGAGGACGAGATCGAGGCCTGCAACGCGCAGAGCGGCCTTTCGATGCGTCTTGTTCTGAACGATCCGGACGCGATCAAAGGGCTCTGGGCCTACGGCGCGTTCGAGAACGCGGACAACTATATCCTGCTTGCGGGACCGGACACGGACGACCTTTACCGCCTTTGCGGCTACTGGGGCGAGCGGCTCGTGCTTTTTGCGGAAACGCTTGGGCTAAGTACCTGCTGGATCGCGGGCTCGTATAAGAAGGGCCGCGTGAAAAAGACGCTGAAGGCGGGCGAAGCGCTTGCCGCGATCATTTCGATCGGTTATGCCGCCAAGCCCGGCAAGCCGCATAAGAGCAAGACCTACGAGCAGGTGACGGAGACCGTCGGCCCCGTGGAGCCGTGGTTTCGCGCGGGCGTGGAGGCGGCGCTGAAGGCGCCCACCGCGATCAATCAACAGCGGTTCAGGATCATCCTGCACAACGGCGAGGCGAAGATCAAGGCGCTTTCCGGCCCGTATTCTTTGATCGACCTCGGCATCGTGCAATACCATTTCGAAATCGGGGCGGAGCGGCCGATCTCCGCAGAATAAAACCGGAGGAGTTATGCGCCCGGACAACGCACAGCAGCGGCAGCGGATGCTGACCGAGCCGATCGGGCGGCTGCTGTTCAAAAAAGCGACGCCGACGGTGCTGATCCAGCTCATCACCGTCATCTACAACACCGCGGACACGTACTTTGTCGCAAAGATCGACACCGGCGCGTCGGCGGCTGTCGGCGTTGTGTTCTCGCTCATGGCGATCATTCAGGCGACCGGCGGCAGTATCGGCATGGGGGCGACGAGCCTCATCAGCCCGATGCTCGGGCAAAAGCGCGTGGACGACGCAAGCACGGTCGGCACGTCCGCGGCCTTGATGAGCGTCGTTTCCGGCGCACTGATCGGCGCGATCGGCCTGATTTTTCTGCGTCCGCTGGTGTTCCTGATCGGTGCGCGCGACGAGGTCGTGCCGTACGCAATGGACTATGCACGTTTCATTCTGATCGGCGCGCCGTTCATGACTTCGGCGTTCGTGCTGAACAACATCTTGCGCTCCGAGGGGCAGGCGACCTATTCGATGATCGGCATGATCACCGGCGGCGTGCTGAACCTGTTCGTCGATCCGCTTCTGATCTTCGGGTGCGGCATGGGCATTGCAGGCGCGGCGCTCGCGACCATGATCTCGCAGATGACGAGCTTTTTCATCATGGCGGTCATCTTCCTGCGCGACCGCAGCATCGTGCGCCTGCGGCCGAAATACATTGGCAGAAAACCGTCGATCTACCTGAACATCGTGCGTATGGGCGTGCCGACGCTGTTCCGGCAGGGCATGGCAAGCCTTTCCACTGCGCTCCTCAACATTCAGGCGGCGCCGTTCGGCGCGGCGGCGGTCGCGGCGATCTCGATCGCAAACAAGCTCTATATGTTCGTGCGGCATGTCGTGCTCGGCATCGGGCAGGGCTTTCAGCCGATTGCGGGCTACTGCTTCGGCGCGAGGCGGTATTCGCGCGTGAAAAAGGTCTTTTGGTACGCGACGGCGTCTGCGACCGTCATTTGTGTCAGCATCGCGCTGGCGGTCTATTTCTTCCGCGGACCGATCATGGTCTGGTTCCGCGACGATCCGGAGGTCGTGCGCGTCGGAAGCATGATGCTGGCGTATCTCTGCGTTACGATCCCTCTGATGGCATTTTCGACCTACGTGAACCAGCTCTATCAGTCGCTCGGCTTCGCTGTCGGCGCGACGGTTCTTGCCTCCTGTCGGCAGGGGATCTTCTTCGTACCGCTCGTGTTTTTGCTGCCGTACTTCTTCGGGCTGAACGGCATCGTCGCCGTGCAGGCCGCGGCCGATCTTCTGACGTTCTTCGTTTCCATTCCGTTCCTGATCCTGTTCTTCCGAAAACACTTAAGCGCGCCGGACGCGGAGGATTGAGCCGTTTACAAAAAAATATGTAACATATTTGCCTGCCGGATTGTCTGTAGTACAGACAAAGAGGCCAAGGGGGACTTTTTCACATGATATTACTGCTGCTGATCCTGGAAAGCGAGGCGGACCGCGCGCTTCTTTCCGGTCTGTTCGCGTCGCATTATCATCGCATGCGGGGCGTCGCGCTGGCGATCCTGCGTACGCCGGACGCGGCGGAGGACGCCGTGCAGGACACGTTCGTGCGCTGCATGGACAGGATGGACACGCTTCGCGCACTGCCGGAGCAGGCCCGTGCGACCTATCTTCTGACCGCGACGAAGCACAATGCGCTGAACCGCCTGAAAGCGGGCGGTCGGGAAGGCGTTCCGGTCGAGGAGCTCGAGCTTGCGGATCCGTCCGCCTCGGTCGAGGAGCGCGTGATCGACAGCCTCACCGTCGCGGAGGTGAAGGAGGCGTTCAAGAAGCTGCCGGTAAGCTTAAAGGACGTACTGCGCTATAAGTATCTTATGGAGCTCAGCGACGGCGAGATCGCGAGGACGCTGGGCGTTTCGAAAAGCACCGTGCGCGTGTACCTGATGCGCGCGCGGCGCGCCGTGCTGAAGCTTTGCAAGGAGGCGGACCATGCGTAAGAGAGCGTTTGAAAAGCTGCTGAAAGCGGCGATCATCCTCGAAGCCGAGGAGCAGGGCGCGCGGATGACCGCGTCCGATGAACCGATCCCCGCAGCGGCGCAGGCGCGCTTCGACGCCGCGCTGAACGGAACAAAAAAGCAGCGTTCGGCTGCATCCGCTGCAAATGGATCGACCGCCGATCCGTCCTCCGCACCGCAAAAATCGCGTCGGAGCTGGCTCGGCTACGGCCTTGCCGCCGCGAGCCTTGCCGCCGTCGTGCTGGTCGTGGGGCTGATGATCCGTCTGAACGGCGATACGAAATCGGCGCCGATGGCGGCCGAGCCGCGCGCAGCCGAAGCCACCGCTGCGCCGCGGCCCGATACGCAGCCCACACAGGAGCCGGAATATGTGCAGGCGCCCGAATCGCAGCCGGAGCCCGAGCCCGAGCCGCACCCTGCGCCGGGAGAGCAGCCGGAACCGGAACCGGAGCCGGAACCCGAGCCCGAACCCGAGCCGAAAGACATCTTCGGGCCGACGTTAGTTCTGAACGGAAAGACATTGAACGTCTATACGGAGCATTACTTTATTGCGGAAGAGGAAACAAGCATTCCGCTGAATGCGTTCCTGATGTCCGTCGGTGCGGTCTATGCCGATTCTCCGTATAATCGGTATCAGGTGCAATGCTATGAAATACAGGGCATTCGTTACATTTACGATTGGGAATCGCAGGTTTTTGCATTTGCCGACGCGTATGACGATGTGGTTAAGGCATTGAAAGCACAGGACAAGACTCCGACGAAAACGGACTTCCGGGCAATCGATTTGTTCGCGCAGGAAGGATACGAGTTGGAACTGCAGGCGGAAACGTGGGTCGACTCCGTGACGCTGGAGCGCGTTCTGCGCGGCATGGGATTGGATATCTCCATCGAGATAGACCGCGAAGCAAACGCGATCCGTGTGGAGCTTGCGGATCCGCAGACGGATTCGGCGGCAATCCCGGAGGATCCTGATCGTCCTGCGCTGCAGCTGAAAACATACGCGTGGCAAGGCTATACTTGCCTCGTCCCGGAAACGTTCGACGTCAGGGCGGCGATGGATCAGGAGCTGTCCGCAACGGAAAAAGCGCTTTTGATGTGGGACACGGACGCCTTGCAAACAGTCGGACTTACGGATATGGACTATTACCTGGTCGCGGAAAGCATGCTGAACGGAAAAGACCTTCTGACTTGGTATCTTACAGCGGACGGATGGGATGATAAGCCGGAGGACTTCGATACAGAGGAATCAATTGAGATCGCACCGGGTATTGTGAGCGTGCATTATTATAACAGAAATTATGATTCCTATATCTGCATAGCAAAGCTGAATACCATCGGGACAAACATCCTGTTTCTTTCCGCCTCCTCTATAACGAAGGATGGCACGGCGGACTTCGACAGTATTGTAAAACGGTTTGTGAAGATGAACGGAGATTTTGCGCCGAGTGATCACGATACTCTGAACGGCAAGTACGGGAAAAGCAAGGTATTTGCCGGAGACGGCTATCAGATCACACTGACTGAACAGTTCAGCGAGCAGAAAAGCGAGACGGGCTTTGACGGATACTACACGGCTTATTACGGCGCGGTCATGATCAAGATCGAACCGTTTACGCTGGAAGCCGGGCTTGCGGACGAAACGCTGACGGAATACATAGAAAATGTGATCCGAAACAATAAAACCGATGCACAGCCGGAGGAGCAGGACGGACTGGTTTACTATCGCTACCGAAGGGACGGCAGGTGCGGCTGGAGCTTTGCATTCAAGGGAGATACAGCTTTCTATATAGTGCAGTTTATCTGCAGGGAGGCAGATGAATCCGAGCTGACGGATCTGTTCTTTGCCTTTGCAAAGTCGATGACGATCGTGGAATGATCGGGGAAAGAAGGAACGAATCTATGACGATAAAGAATTTGCGAATAGTTATTATTCTGCTTGCGCTGTCGCTGCTGCTTTGCGGCTGCAAGGCGGGAAAAAAGGACGCGGTAAACACGCCCGCGGCGGAGACAACGTCCGTGGCAACGCCGGAACCCGCGGCAGAGACAAAGCCTGCGGCAACGCCCGAACCCGCGGTTTCCGAGATCGCCGTCAAAGACGATCCGAAGCGCCCGGGTCTCGATTTGAAAGCGACGGAATGGAGCGGTTACGTTTGCCTGTTCCCGGAATCGTTTGAGATCACGTACACGTCGGCCGACGTGCTCGATGCGGCGGAACCGGACGAGCGGGAGGAGGGCCTTATCGACGTTGCGTACGTGAGGGTCGAGTACAATGCGTCGTTTCCGGAATTATACTGGAACGCACAGACAGCCCTGCCGGACCCCATGCTGAACGGCGCTGCGCGCGACGCTTTTGAAAAGGATCTGGGACATCAGATCACTGCAGGGGTTCACGGGTATTGTTTCCGGCATCAGACGGAGGGCTATACGCTTTGCCTTTCCGCATTGTACAACGGCATGGAGGTTGTGATCGTGCGCGGTATCGCACGGTCGGAGGACGGCGAGGCCGACTTTGACAGCGTTATCAGGCGGTTTATTGCCCTGGACGCAAGGCGCAGAGCGGATGCGATGGGCGAGGGGTACAATCCGTTCTTCACCTGCGAAGGCACGGCTTACCAGAAGTATCCGCTTATTTTAGCCGAGGATTATAAGGCCGAAGCGCTTGCGTTTCTGAACGAAAACCGCGCTGCGATCGAAGAAGCCGCAAAGACCGCGCTCGAAACAAAGGACCTAAAAGCGATCCGGGCGCTTTTAGAGGGAACGGAGATTGATGTGGAGCGGAACAATCCGTCGCCGGTTTTTGAGGAAGGGGCGGCGCCGTATCTGGAATTCTGTTTCCCGCGTGCGATCGACACCACGTATGACGATCCCGGAATCCTGTATTACGTCGGTCTGATCTATACGACAAACACCGAGGAGCAGATCTCGGACGGGTATTATCAATCCTTTATGGAGCCGGTCGGGGAGAACTGGTTCTACTACGAATACTATTATGCGTACTGAGCATCGTTTGCCCGAAAAACGCATATAAAAAAGACGGCCGATCGGCCGTCTTTTTTGTGCTTTCTTATTTGTGCGTCTCGTTGTAGGCCTTGATGCCGAGCGCCAGAAGATCCATCGCGCGTTCGAGCTTATCCTGCTTCAGAACGTACGCGATGCGGATCTCGTTCTTGCCCTTGCCGGGCGTGGCGTAGAAGCCTTCGCCGGGCGCGAACATGACCGTGTCGCCGTTGTCGTCGAAGTCGGTCAAAAGCCACTTCTGGAACGTGTCGGCGTTGTCCACGGGCAGCGCCGCCATCATATAGAACGCACCTTCCGGGTCCTTGACCACGACGCCGGGGATCTCAAGAAGCTTCTTGAAGCAAGTATCGCGGCGGAGCTTGTACTCCTTGCGGACCGCCTCGAAGTATTCGGGACCGACGTCATAGAGCGCGGCGGACGCGATCTGATCGAGCGTCGCGACGGACAGACGCGCCTGACAGAACTTCAGCAGGTTCTGCTGCAGCTCCTTGTTGCGGGTGATGATCGCGCCGATGCGCGCGCCGCATGCGGAGAAGCGCTTGGAAACGGAGTCGATGACGACCGCGTTGTCATGAAGCTCCGGGAACTGGCCGATCGTGGCGAGCTTTTCGCCGCCGTAGACGAACTCGCGGTAGACCTCGTCGCCGATGACGAACAGGTCGTGTTCCTTCGCAAAGTCCGCAATGGTTTTAAGCTCTTCGGGCGTCAGCACCACGCCGGTCGGGTTGCCGGGGTTGGTGAACATGATCGCGCGGGTGTTCTCGTTGTACGCGGCTTCGAGCTTGTCACGGAACGCATAGCGATAGCCGCCCTCGGGCGAAGTGGTGATCGGACGGATGCGGCCGCCTGCCGAGCGGACGAACGTGTTGTAGTTCGGATAGAACGGTTCGGGGATGATGACCTCGCTGCCGGGATCGAGGATAGAAAGCATCAGCATCTGCAGCGCCTCGCTGCCGCCGGTGGTGATCAGGATGTCGCTTTCCTCATAGTGGATGCCGAGCTTTTCGTAATACTTCTGCACCGCCTTGATGAGCACGGGCATACCGGGGGACGCCGCATACTCGAGGACCGGGTTCTGGAAATTGCGGATTGCCTCGTAATAGGCGGGCGGGGTCTCGATGTCGGGCTGACCGATGTTGAGGTGATAGATCTTCTTGCCTTTATTCACGGCTTCCACCGCGTAGGGATGGAACTTACGCATCGGGGAAAGGTTGCATTCCTGCGCCTTCTGCGAGATTTTCATGATTTGCCTCCGGATTTTCATATGGATTGTGCGTACACCGCATACACCGAAATAGTATCACGCCTGCTGCGTTTTTTCAAGATGCAGCGGGTGTTTCAGGATGATATATTCTTGCGTGCGGACCTGATTGA
This sequence comes from Christensenellales bacterium, assembly GCA_045114775.1. Taxonomy (GTDB): domain Bacteria; phylum Bacillota; class Clostridia; order Christensenellales; family CAG-138; genus UBA3792. Next base: position 22,186 of record JBGULC010000043.1, read on the forward strand.
CGGCGGCACAGCGCTGTGGTACAATCATATGCAGCCGGAAGTCGGCGAAAGCCCGTCTTTGCGGTAGAAGAAGGTAGAGGGTGAACCGATCATGAAACAGAAAACATTGAAGATCCTGCTTGCGATCACGGCCGTTCTGCTGGTTTGTGTATTGCTTGTACAGGTCCTGTATGCTTCGGGCGTGTTCAAAGGAAAGACAGCGCCTGATGCGGTCGTGCAAAACGATACGGAAACGGTCGAGGCGGCAGAGAAAGAAGCGCTGTCCGGCGTGCCGCTGCACCGCGAGGGGTATACGCTCGAGCAGGTGGTGATCCTGAGCCGTCATAACATCCGTTCGCCGATGAGCGGCAAGGGGTCCGCGCTGGACACGCTGACGCCGCACGAGTGGTTTTCCTGGTCGTCGAATCCGAGCCAGCTTTCGATCCGCGGCGGCGTTCTGGAAACGGAGATGGGACAGTATTTCCGCAAATGGATGGAGTCCGAGGGGCTGATCCCCGAGAACTGGCTGCCGGAGGACGGCGCGGTCCGCATCTATGCGAACTCGAAGCAGCGCACGCTTGCGACGGCGAAGTTCTTCAGCGCGGGGCTGTTCCCTGCCGCTGATACGGAGATCGAGCATCACGGCGAATTCGACACGATGGATCCGGTCTTCACGCCGCAGCTGACGTTCATGACCGATCAGTACCGCGAGGATATGATCAAGGAGATCAACGAGCGCTTTGCGGACGATATTGCGGATCTTGCCGACAATTACCGGCTCATTGAGGACGTCATCGACATCCGGGATTCCGAGGATTGGAAGAACGGCAAAACGACGGGCTTTTTGACGGACGATTCCGAATTTGTGCTGAACGAGAACGCAGAGCCGGGTGTGAAGGGCTCCCTGAAAACCGCCTGCTCGGTCAGCGACGCGCTCGTGCTGCAGTATTATGAGGCGGACGACGAACACGCCGCGTTCGGCAAAACGCTGACGCAGGAGCAGTGGAAGGACATCTCCGCGGCAAAGGATCTGTACGGCGACGTGCTCTTTACCGCGCCGGACATTGCTGTCAACGTCGCGCATCCGCTCTTACAGGAGATCTATCGGGAGCTTATGACGCCGGGCAGAAAGTTCACCTTCCTGTGCGGTCACGATTCCAACGTCGGCAGCGTGCTCGCGGCGCTGGGCGTTGCGGATTATGAGTTGCCGGATGCGATCGAGAGCAAGACGCCGATCGGCTGCAAGGTGGTGTTCTGCCGTTGGAGCGATGCGGCGGGCAAGAGCTATATCACCGTCGACCTCGTCTATCAGTCGGTCGATCAGCTGCGCGGCATGCCGCTTCTGGACCTCGCGCATCCGCCGGTGGTGTATGAACTCGCGTTTACGGGCATTCTCTATGACGCGGACGGGCTCTGTCCGGCTGAGAAGATGGAGGAACGCCTGAAAAGCGCGATCGACCGTTATGACGAGCTGCTGAAACAGTACGGGCTTTCGGAAGCTGCATAAGCAAATTGTATGGAAAAAGCCCCGTTTGTCGGGGCTTTTGTCGTACGTGCGGACCTGATTGACGGCGGCACAGCGCTGTGGTACAATCGAAAAAAACGATCGGGAGGAAGATCATGACGAATACAAAGGGACGGCGTATTCTGTGCCTCGTTTCGGCACTGCTGCTTGCGCTCTTGTGCCTGTTGCCTATGGCCTGCAGCAAGGACGGCGAACGGAAAAAACCGCTGACGATCCCGTCGATGCAGAACGTGATCGGCACGGGACAGGGTTTTACGATCGCGGTCAAAAGGGACGGCACGATTGTTCAGCGCGGAAAGCTGTATGACGTCTCCGGTTGGACGAACGTCGTTTCGATCGCGGAGAGCCGGTATCACGCGGTCGGGCTTCGGCGCGACGGAACGGTCGTCGCCTGCGGAGATAACCGGCACGGGCAGTGCGAGGTCTCCGACTGGCGGGACATTGCGCAGATCTACGGGAACCCGAACAGCACGGCCCTGATCGGGCTCAAACGCGACGGCACGCTCGCTGCGACCGGACCGTATGCGCTGAACATCACCGGGTGGCAGAAAATCATGCTACCGTAATACGGTATACGAAAAGGAGCTGTTCCGGTTTTCGGAGCAGCTCCTTTTGATGTGCATTATTCGAGAGGCTTTACATACGCTCTGCGGCGCTTGTGCTGGACGGCGTTGAAGCGCTTCCAGAGGTTGCGGATCTGCATGTTGTCCTCAAGGTTCAGATTCGTCTCGGCGTACTCGGCCGTGCCGTTAGAAAGCATATCGCACAGCGCGGCGGCGATGACGGCCGGGATGCCGGTGTTCACGTATTCCGGCGCGACGGCGATGAGGCCGAGGTCGATGATCTTCGGTTTTTTGATCGCCTTCAGAAGCCGGATGAGCGCGGCGGGCGTCAGATGACCTTGGGAAGGCTGCACCGCCTTTGCGATCGACGGGAAGCAGAGACCGAGGCAGACGACCTTGTTTTCTTCGTTCAGGATGCACACGACGTGCTCGAGGTCGATGATGAGCCGGAAGTTGTCGATCATCATCTTCTTCATGCCGGGCGTGAACGGTACCGTGCCGTAGATGTCCTCATACGCGACGTCGAGAAGGTCGAAAAAGCCGTCCTTGTAGCGGTTCAGAAAATCGTTGACATTCTTCGCCCGACCGATCCGCAGGTTGTACTTTTTCAGGACCTGCTCCGAGAGCTTTTTAAGCTTTGCGGCGGTCTCCGGCGCGGGCGCGTAGAGACGCGATTCGACCCAGTCGACCTCCTTCCGATAGCCGCAGCCTTCGATCAGCTTGCCGTAGTATTCGGCGTTGTACTGCTCCTCGAAGGTGGAGAGCTGATCGAAGCCCTCGACCAAAAGCCCTTCGCGTTCGAGATCGGAAAAGCCCAGAGGACCGCAGACCGTGTCCATGCCGCGCGTCTTTGCAAACTGCTCGACCGCCGCAAAGAGCGCCTTTGCGACCTCGGGATCGTCGATCGCATCGAAGCGGTCGAAGCGGATGCGCTTTTCGTGATTCTTCTCGTTCGACGCCTTCTGCAGGATCGCCATGATGCGCCCGACGACCTTGCCGTCGCGGTACGCCAGCCAGTAGCCGGTCTCACAGGTGTCGTTATAGATGAAGTTCTTCGAAAAGAGCTTCTTTTCGTCGCCGTACAGCGGCGGAACAAAGTTCGGATTTCCCCGATACAGCGAAAGCGGGAAGTTCAGAAACGCCTTCTGTTCCGCTTTCGTTTTGACCTCCCGGACGGTAACCATGGACCCTCCGGTTTACGCGCGGCGCTTTGCGTGGAAGCTGACGCCGACGCCGTTCGGGCCGCAATGGCTGCCCGCGGTCGGGTTCGTCACGACGGTCTCGATCGCAAGATCGTCGCCGAAGCGCTTGTGCAGCATGTCGGCAAGCTCTGCCGCAAGCTCGGGCGCGTCGGTGTGTCCGACGATGAAGCGGTGGTTTTTGATGTCGTCGCCGAGTTCCTCAACGGTGCGAATCAGGCGGTCCATGGCGTTCGCTCTGCCGCGCTCCTTGCCGATGCTGACCATCTTTCCGTTGTCGTCCATGCAGATAATCGGGCGGATGCCGAGAAGCGTTCCCATCGTTGCGGAAATGCCGCCGACGCGGCCGCTGCGCTTGAAGAACTTCAGATCGTCCGCAAAGAAATACTGCGCGTAGTGGTCGACCTCGGTCTTTGCCCACTCGACAAGCTCCTCGGCGGTCTTGCCTTCTTTATACAGGTCGCCGATCGTGCGCACGAGGTTGTAACTGACGATCGTGATGCCCTTGGTATCGATGTGATAAAACTTCCGTTCCGGGAATTCCTTTTTAAGCTCCTCGACCGCCTCGTCCATCGCGCGGAAGGTGACGGTCATCGCCGCGGAGAAGTGTACGTAAAGGATGTCGTTGCCCTTTTCAAACTCGGGCTTGAAATAGCCGATGTAGCGATCCTTCGAAATGCCGCCGGTCGTGGGCAGAACGCCGTTTCTCAGGCTGTCATAGAACGCGTGCGAATCGAATACGTCGAAGTCCTCGTAGGGCCAGATCGTCTTTCCGTCGATGCTGTACGGCATGGAAATGAGACGGTAGCCGTATTCCTTCGCAACCTCCGGGGTGATGTCGGTATCGGTGTCGGTAAACAGTGTCAGCATGGTTTTATTCTCCTACTAAGATATATTGGTGAACGGGCTGTCCTCCGTCGATGCGGATGACCTCCGTTCTGGGGTACATTTTGGTAAGCGCGGCGAAAAGCTCGTCCGCTTCGTCATCAGGCGCGTCGCAGCCCACGAGCAGCAGCAGTACGCCGCAGTTTTCAACGTGCATATGCTTTGCAAGCGCCGTCGCCGTGTCGACCGCGCCGCAGTCGTTCACGTAGATCGTGTCGCCGATGAAGCCGATAAAATCGCCCTCGTGCACGTGGACGCCGTCCTTCTCGGCGTTGCGGCTTGCGCGGGAAACGAAGCCGGTCGTGACCGAGCGGATGACCTCGTCGAGATCTCTGACCACGTCGTCCGGCTCGCCGCCGTTTGCGTCCATCATCGAGATCGCGGCGTAGCCCTCGCCGACCGAATGCGTATTCAGCACGCGGATATCCGAAGCGGGGTAGAGGTCCTTCGCCTGCTTTGCGGTCATGATCACGTTGCCGTTGTTCGGGAAGACGTAGATCGTGTCTGCGTTCGTTTTGTCGAACGCGTCGAGAAAATCGGACGTGCTCGGGTTCATGCTCTGCCCGCCGTCGATCACGACGTCCGTGCCGAGCTCCAGGAACGTTTCCTTAAGACCCGCGCCCGCCGCGACGGCGACGATGCCGGCTTTCTTGCGCGCCTTCGGCACGGTGACCGTGACCTCGGGCAACTCGGTCTCATTGTGCTGGAGCGACATGTTTTCGACCTTGAGCGTCAGGAATTCGCCGTAGCGTTGGCAGCGGTTCAGGATATCGCCGGGCCGCATCGTGTGGACGTGGACCTTCAGGATCGAGCCCTCGCGGAACGCCACGACCGAATTGCCGACGCTGTTCAGGTATTCGATGAACGCGGGGAGATCGAACGCTTCCGGATCGCCCTTCGCGTTCTGGAGACGCAGCAGAAACTCGGTGCAGTAACCGTATTCGAGCACGCTGTCCGCGCCGAACTTGTCGAGATCGGCCTTTTTTGTCTCGACGTGCGCCTCTGCGCGCTCGACGGTTTCGCCGAAAAGCGAGCGGCGCATGCCTTCAAAAATGTAAATGAGACCCGCGCCGCCGGAATCGACCACGCCCGCCTCGCGCAGAACCGGAAGAAGGTCCGGCGTGCGCTCCAAAGAGCGCTGCATCTCGCCGAGCAGGTCGTTCCAATAGGTTTTCAAGGTGGAGTCTTCGCCGATCCGGCTGTTTGCGTAGCGGACGCCGTCGGAAAAAACGGTCAGGATCGTGCCTTCGACCGGGACCGGCACCGCGCGGTACGCCTCTTCGACGCCGCATTCCATGGCGCGGGCGATGTCGTTGAGGTTCGCTTCGCGCACGCCTTCGAAACCCTTGTTGATGCCGGAGAAGATGCGGGAGAGGATCACGCCGGAGTTGCCCCGCGCGCCCAAAAGCATGCCGTGCGCGCTGCGGCTTGCGACGGTCTCAAGGTCCGCGTCCTCGTCGCGATCGACCGCGTCCGCGCCGGAATAGACCGTTGCGAGCATGTTGTCGCCGGTGTCGCCGTCGGGGATGGGGAAGACGTTCAGATCGTTGACCGCCTTGCGGTAGCAGCCGAGATGGTCCGCGCCGCTCGAAAGCATTCCGGCGTAAAGCGCGCCGTTCAATGTCGTATTCTGCATGCCGTCCTCCTTAAATCTGTTCCGGGATCGTTTGTGAAACGTCCACGATGTCGTCCAGCGAGCAGTGCAGCACGCTGCAGATCTTCAGAAGCGTAGAAAGATGCACGGGCATTCCCTTGCCGAGCTTTGCGATGACCGCGGAGCTCAGGTTCGTTTTCAACTGCAGGTCCTTCTTTTTCATCTTCCGAACGGACAGCAGCTTCCAGAGCTTGTCATAACAGACTTTGAAGGTTTCCGGTATCATAGATCCCCCATAAACGGATGCGGAGCGTTCCCATCGGTGCGGCTTCGCCAAAATTACAGATTGATTTTACCATTATCTTCGACAGTTTTCAACATATTCTTTACATTTGTAAAGATTTCGGCGGATCCGATCCGCCGATCCCTGCTCCAAACGATCCGGCGCTGTCGATTGAGATCCGGTTTTGACGCGGAAGTCGCTTGACAGGGCACCGCGAAACCCCTATAATTTATATATAAAGAACGGACGCGCTGCGGCCGGATCACAGGAGGTAGGTTCATGTTTTGCAGTCAATGCGGAAATAAGCTGCCGGACGGCGCAAGATTCTGCGGCCGTTGCGGACAAAAGGTCGTGAACAGAACGCCGGAGCCCGAGCCGGTATACGAAGCGCCCGCGCCCGAACAGATTCCCGCCGCGGCGCCTGCGAGGGTGTCGCCGAGTATGATGCGGTTCGACAGAATGTCGTCGGAGGAGTCCGGACTCGAACGCCCGGAACCGCCGGTTGAGCATCCTGCCGAAACGCCGACGGTCGAAGAACCGGTCTTTGAGGAACCGGCAACGGAAACGTCCGAAGCAGAAGAAATCGTGCATGAGGAGCCTGCGCACGAAGAACCTGCGGTCGAAGCGCCCGCATACGAGGAGCAGGAGGAAACGCCGCAGCCGGTGTTTGAAAGATCGACGTTCCGGGACCCGATCCCGGAGGAAGCGTCTGCATATATGCCGCCGCAGCCGAAGCAGCCGGTTGATACGGCGCCGCCGGTTAGCGAGCCGCGGTTCGAAAGACGCATACCGGAACCTGCCGCGCCCGAAGCCATGCCGTATCAAAAGAAAGCTCCCGTGCAGCCCATGCGCGAGGATCCGGTCGATCAGCCTGCGTTTCTTCCGGAGAAGGAGCCGGAAGTTCCCGAGGAAAACCGTCCGCTGAGCCCGTGGGCGTATTTCGGATACAGCGTCCTGTTCGCGATCCCGGTCATCGGCTGGATCCTGCTGATCGTTTTCTCTCTGGCGCCGAAGAATGTCAATCTGAAGAACTTCACGCGTTCTTATTGGCTTTGGATCATCGTGCTGCTCGCGATCACTTTGGTCGTGCTGATCCTGATCATGACCGGTGTGCTGAGAGGACCGATTGAGGTTGCAGTCAAGTGGCTCAGAGAGACCGGATTGAACTGGATCGGAGAACATCTTGCGCAGTAACTGCGTCGTTTCACGGACGGCTTCGGCCGTCCTTTTTTATGGGATCGAACGGTCCGTTCAAAACAAAACCGTTTAATTTGTGTGTTTTACAACTTTGTTACACCCTGTATGCTTTACAGACCGTTCGGAACCGTGGTATACTGAACGCGATCGGAAAAGAATTCGGAGGGATTATGAAGAAAATTGCTTGTCTGCTGGTCCTGATCCTGACGCTCGGCCTCATGCCGCAGGGCGCGTTACGGACTGCAGCGGGGGAATCGGGGATCGAGGAAACGACGGCGAAGCGTTTGGGCTGCACCGTGACGATGCCCGGAGAGCGTGAGCAGAATGCGCCGCTTTTGACGGACGATTATGCGGCGACATACGTATCTTTCAAAAGCAGCGGCGTTCGTTTCGATTTTTCCGGAGAAGCGGAAAGCCTCGTCACCGTGTGGAAGGAGATTCCTGCCGATGTGACGTTGACCTGTTATGCCGGTGCGACCGTGCTTTCCAACGAAGCGCTTGCCGTTTCATATCTGACGACCGTGACCGCGCTTCCCGCGGGGACGACGGCAATTGTGCTTTCCGCTGCCGACAAGAGCGTCGGTCTTTCCGACGTGCGCGCATACAGCGCGGGCGAGCTTCCGGAGAACGAGCAGCAATGGCATAACGCGGAGCATCCCGACGTGCTTCTCGTCGTTCCGTGTCCGGGCGACGAATATCGTTTCTTCGGCGGGCTGCTGCCGAAGCTGATCAGCGACGGCGCTTCCGTTGCAGTGTGCTACTGCGCGGACGAGAGCCGCGCTCGTCTTGAGGAGGGTCTATCGACACTCTGGTCGTTGGGTCTAAAAGCATATCCCGTGCGGATCGGCGTCGATACCGGACTTGCCGATCCCAAGGTTAGGACGTATCACAGCCTGGACTATAAAGAGCTTTCGGGCGTATGGAAGAAGGCAGGATTTGAGAAAGCGCTGGCGGAACAGATCAAAGCGCTGAAGCCGACGGTCATTGTCGCTCCGTCGGATGACGAGAACGGTCCCGCGGATGCGCAGGTTGTTTCCGAATATGTACAGGCTGTCTGCAAAAACCATGAAAACGCTTTCAAAAAGCTGTATCTCGCCGCGCCGGACGACAGCGCAACGGTGATCGCGGACGAGCCGCTTTCATTCTATCAGAATGAAAGCGCATACGAGGTTGCACAGCGGGCGATGAATGAATTTCGTTCCGTAGATTTCTGGGAATACCGGGTATATGCCGAGGGGGCGTTCCGACTGGTCCGTACGCAGGTCGGCGCCGATCAGCAGAAGAATTCGATCTTCGAGCATTTGACCGTGACGCTGAACCCGCCTGCAACGCCGACGCCGGTCCCGACACCGACGCCGGAACCGACCGCGGCGCCGACTGAGATACCGGTTGAAACACCGACCGCGGCGCCGACCGAAGCGCCGACAGCGACGCCGGAGGACGCGCCCTCCATCTTCATCATCGAAGACGAGGAGACGGGTACAAGACCGACGACGGAGCCGACGTCCGTGCCCACAGCGGTCCCGACGCCTGAGCCCGTGCAGGAAAAGCGCGGTTGGTTCTCCTGCGGCGGAAAGGAGATCACCAGTCCGCCGACTGCCGTTCCGACCGCGGTCCCGACGCCGGAGCCGACCGCAGCGCCCACAGAAGTCCCGACGCCCGCCCCGACATTGGCGCCCACTGCAGAGCCAATCGTTCTGCCGACGCTTCCTCCGACGCCGGAGCCCACGCCGGAGCCCACGCCGGAACCCACGCCGGAGCCTACCCCGGAGCCTACGCCGGAGGTATTTCCGGGGCATTTCCTGGAAGAGGGCGAAGCGGAACAGTTTACGATGGACCGTGATGGCGGGCACTGGACCTACCGCGATCAGAACACGGATTTCGACGTTCGACGCGTGAATACGAAGGATCGCGACGGCGCGCCGCAGCAGTATTGGGTCGTGCATATATGGATGCGGAAAAACCAGGTGCGTTCCGGCTTCGGCGGAGAGAAGAGGGACAACGGCTCGGTGCGTGTTCCGCTGTACAGTATGGCGCGTCGCTACGGCGCAGTGCTTGCGATTACGGGCGACAATATGTTCTGCTGGCAGGAATGCTGGACACTGAAGAGCATGTCGATCCGGGACGGTCACGTCTACTTGGAGAAGAACGATTACAAGAGTAAGGGCGGCCCGTTGCTGGCATGGAATGACAGGACCCTGTCCTTCGATCTGTATGCAAACGACGAACTCACGACGCAGGAAATCCTGGAACGCGGTTACCGCGACGTTCTCTGCTTCGGTCCGATCCTGATGCAGGACGGGGAGATCATCCCGAATCTGAATCGCCTGAATCTCCATGATGCGGACAGCAAGCGTCCGCGCGTCGGCGTCGGTCAGGTCGAGCCGGGGCATTTCGTGGTCATCGTCTGTGACGGCAAGAATCCGGGCAAGGCGAGCGGCTACACGTTCGAGGACTTTGCGGCATTGTTCCGCGACGAGGGCTGCGTGATGGCATACAATCTCGACGGCGGACTTTCCGCGGATATCGTCTTTATGGGCATGCATCTTCGGGAACGGAAGGAACGACGCGATCTGCCGGACGGTCTGCTGTTCGGGCACACGTACCTGCTGCCCAAAGAAAAGGATCCGAAGCCCGAACGCTACACGGTCGGCACCGATGAAAACGGCAATCCGATCTTTGTGTTGAATTAACGACTTAACACGGGAGGAACGCGCTCCCGTGTTTTTTCATGCTTGCGATACGCGTGCGGAAATGGTACAATAAAACAAACGGAAGGGAGGAAGATCCGTGCTGTACGAATACCGTTTGGAGACCCCGAAGGAGGGCTTTATCGACATTACCGAACAAGTGCGCGACGCCTGCAGACAGAGCGGCGTGTTCGACGGAATGATGACCGTCTACTGTCCGCATACGACCGCAGGTGTAACGATCAATGAAAACACAGATCCCGACGTGAAGAGGGACCTTCTGCTTGCGCTCAACAAGACTTATCCGGACCGTGCGGAGTTCCGCCATGCGGAGGGCAACAGCGCGGCGCATCTGAAGGCGAGCGTTATCGGCAGCAGCGTTACGATCATGATCGACGACGGCGAGCCGGTGCTGGGACAGTGGCAGGCGGTGTATTTCGCGGAGTTCGACGGACCGCGCTCGCGCCGCTTTACCGTCAAGGTCATGGGCAGCAGAGGATAATAACGAAAGGAGATTTTATGAAGGCTTACGAACGGTTATTGAACTATGTCGCGGTGCATACGACGAGCGACGAGGAGAGCACATCGGTCCCGACCGCCGCGCGGGAGTTCGATCTTGCGCGCATGCTGGTCGACGAGCTCCGTGCGATCGGGATCAAGGATGCTGCGGTCGATGAAATGTGCTATGTTTACGGCACGCTTCCCGCAACGGAAGGCTATGAAAACGCGACAAGACTCGGTTTTATCGCGCATATCGACACCGCGCCGGACTTCTCGGGCGAGAACGTACGCCCGCGCATCATCGAAAACTACGACGGCGGCGACGTCGTGCTCGGCGATTCCGGCAGGACGCTCGAAAACGCGCAGTTCCCGCATCTTGCTTCGCTGAAGGGTCGTACGCTGATCGTGACCGACGGCACGACGTTACTCGGCGCAGACGACAAGGCGGGCGTCGCGGAGATCGTCACGATGCTCGACGAGATCATCAAAGAGGGGATCCCGCATGGCAGGATCTCCGTCTGCTTCACGCCGGACGAGGAGGTCGGAAGCGGCGCGGATCACTTTGACGTCGCGCGGTTCGGCGCAGATTTCGGCTACACTTGCGACGGCGGCGCCGAGGGAGAGCTTGAATACGAGAACTTCAATGCGGCGGCCGCGACGTTTACGATCCACGGCTTCAACATCCATCCCGGCGAGGCGAAGGATAAGATGATCAACGCGCTTCTGGTCGCGTGCGAGATCAACGGCATGCTTCCGAAGGGACAGACCCCGCGCGACACCGCGGGATATCAGGGATTCTGGCATCTTACGGATCTTTCCGGCACCACGGAGGAGGCGAAGCTAAGCTACATCATCCGCGACCACGATTTTATGAGCTTCGAACGCCGCAAGGTCACGCTCGAAAAGATCGTCGAGGTCATGAACGACACATACGGCGCCGGGACGGTTTCGCTTTCGATCCGCGATCAGTATCGCAACATGAAGGAAAAGATCGAGCCGTGCATGCATCTCATCGAAAACGCGAAAAAGGCTATGGAGCTTGCGGGCGTCACGCCGAAGATCCAACCGATCCGCGGCGGCACGGACGGCGCGAGACTCGGCTTTATGGGGCTCCCGTGCCCGAATCTCGGCACCGGCGGCTACGCCTTCCACGGACCCTATGAGCATATCACGGTCGAGGGAATGGACCTTTCCGTCAAGGTACTCAAAAATCTCGTTGCAATATACCGAGATTTCTGATCCGAACAGTAAAAAACGCCGGGATATTCCGGCGTTTTTTTGCTTTTCAAGTTACGGCAGCAGAAGCTTCAGGCTATCGCCGTCCGCAACGACGTCAAACGTCTCGCCTTCACCGATGAAGACGGTACGCTTTTCGCCAGCTTCGTTCGTCAGATTCAGATTGATGCCGTCCGAGACACTGAGATAACCGCCGCTGGTTCCGGTCAGCGTGACCTGATCCGATGCAAAGGACAGATCGGTCGCCTTATAGCCTTCAAAGCTGTTCAGCGGCAACCGGTACGTTTTTCCCTGATACGTTCCTTCAATGAGATATCCGCCGCCCATGATCGAATTCATCAGAACATGCTCGACCTTAAATTTCTTGCTTCCGCAGCCGACGAGCAGCGGAACGAGCATCGCGGCAATCACGATAAGAATCAATACTTTGCGCAACGATTTCATACGGCCCCTCCTGCTTTTGATCTGAAACAGTATAACATATATAAAACCTGCTGTCAATTCGCAGAAGCAAAAGGAACCGCAAAACTGCGGTTCCTTTATGAACGCTTTCCGTTATCTTTCATCCGTCTCCGCCTTGGCGCCTTCCACGCGGAGGCAAGGGACAAACGGAAAGCGGGGGTCTTACTCGACCGGCGTCGGCGCGGTCACCGTGCCGATGAACAGCACCGTGCCGTCCCATGCCGTGATTACGTAGAGAAACGGGCGGGTGAGATGAAAGTCGATCTTCGGGAGCTCCTCCGGTTCCGCGCAGCCTTCTGCCATCGCGACCATCGTGTAGGCGGCGGCCTCCACGCCCTTTTCGTCGACGCCGATGTAGGACTCCTGCAGCACGCGGTCGATCTGGGCATTGCTTTCGACCATGCCCGTGAAGTCGGCGTTGTCGGAGAACGCGATCCCGATGCCGAGCGATTGCAGGACCTTGTTCAGCTCCAGTTTATCCTGGAACTTGAACTTCGGCAGTTTTACGTTGACGTCCGCGCGGACCGTTTCGCCGCCGTTCAGCAGGGCGGACAGCTTTTCGGGCGAGCCTAAAAGCTCGGTCAGCGGCGTGCCCTCGTCCGGCAGCACGAAGGTCATGCGGCCGACGCGCAGAAGCGGAAGCGAATAGCGCAGGAATCCGTCGCCCTTGACGATCGACGCGCCCATGTCCGTGCGATTCATGTAATCGACGGTCAGCTCGCCGTCGGGACCTGTAAACGTGCCGGGCTTGGTCGCGCCTTCATAGAATTCGTCGCGCCAGGCGTCCCGGAGGTAGATCGTGTTGATCAGCACCGCGACCGTGTCGGGATTGAACACCAGCGCGTCCGGCGAGATCCTGATCTTGCCGTGCGTGTGCTCCGTGATCCAGTCCGCGATCTGCTGTGCGGTCTCCTTTATGCCGAATTTTACCGCGTTCGCTTCGGAACGGTAGGTATCGGCAAGCGCCTTCAGAAAGTCCTCGTTAAACTTCAGCTTCTGATCGCGCTCGGCAAGCCAGATCGAGTTCGCGAACGTCAGCGTGCTGTCTTCCGAATCGACCGGCAGCGTTTTTAGCATCGCACCGCAAACGCCGCGCAGTTCTTCGAGCGTTTCGCAGCCCAAAAGCTTCAGCATCGCGGCTTGCGTTTCGCCCTTCGAGCCCTCTGCGGTCATCGCAAGCGCGAGGTAGACGGAGATCGGCGACAGGTTGCGGTTCTGTTTGCCGTCCACGAGCTTTGCGGCAAGCACGTCGGCAAAGCCCTCGTAGCCCTCGATCTCCGGGATCGTAAAGCCGGGCAGTGCATCCGGGTCGATGCTGTCATGGATCTCGACGGGATCGACGGATGCGGCAGGATCGGGGGTCACAACGGGATCGGGGGTCACAACGGGATCGGCGTCCGTCTTTGCGGGTTCGGTCTGTGCCGGATCCTTTCTTGCGGTGCAGGCACAGAGCATCAGCACAGCGCATATAATGCAGAACAATCGTTTCATTTTCGTATGATTCCTTTCCTCATTTGTAAAGAATACCACGCAGCGCGGCGTTTGGTTGCGCGGCTTCGACCTCTCCTGTAACAGCACAGACATCCGTGGAGGCGGATCGCATCCGCTCGTTCGAAAAAAGCCGGAAGGCGATCCCTCCGGCCAAAGCGCTTATTTGCTTTCGTTCGGCGCGTTCACGGTCCCGACAAACAGAACGACCGGCGTCGGACCGTCATGATCCGGAACGGGTGGGGTATCCGCCTGTGTCATATCGGATTCGGGGGCGTGCGCTTGTGCTGTCGCCTGCGCGGTTTCGTTCTGCGGCTTCTGCACACATGCGCACAGCAGCAGGAGGATCAAGAGAATGGTGAAGAATCGTTTCATAAAGCTTGCTCCTTTCGGATTCTGTCTGTAAGACAATGCAGAGCGCCGAAGTGTTACATCAAAAAAAGCCCCTTGCGGGGCATTTTTGAAATTGTTTATTCACCTGCGCAGGGGTTTGTGACCGTGCCGATGAACAGCACCGTGCCGTCGCGGCTCTCGATCGCGTAGAAGAACGGACGGGTCAGGTGGAAGTCAAGCCGTTCCAGCTCGACCGGGTTATAGCTCGTTGTCTTGACCGAGATCATCGTGTACGCTGCGGCCTCCACGCCGTTTTCATCGACGCCGATGTAGGATTCCTGCAGGACACTGTTGATGCAGGCGGGCAGATCGGACATGCCGGAGAAGTCCGCCGCGGGGGTGAAGCTCAGCTCCAGACCGAGAGACTGCAGAATGCTGGTCAGCTCCATCTTATCCTGGAACTTGAACTTCGGGATCATGAGGCTGACGTCGAAGTTCTTTTCAATCCCGGCGTGCAGAAGCTTGTCGATCGCTTCGGGCGAGCCTAAAAGCTTATTGAGCTCCACGCCTTCATCCGGCAGCACGAACGTGATCCAGCCGACACGGGCAAGGTATACACGATACGCGATCCAGCCGTCGCCCTGCCGCACGACGCTGTTTTTGTCGAAGCGGTGCATGTAGTCGGCGGTCGTTTCGCCGTCGTACCCGAAGAACGTATCGGTCTCGGTGCGCATGGGATCGAACGTCTCCGCCCAGCCGTCTTTCAGATAGATCGTGTTGATCAGCACTGCGAGCGTCGACGGATCGAAATCCAGCGCATCGGGCGAGATCTGGATCTTGCCGCGCGTGTGCTCGGTGATCCATTTCGCGATCTGCAGCTTTGCGGACTGTGAACCGAATTTGACCGTGTTCGCCTCGGAGCGGTAGGTTTCGGCAAGCACTTTGAGATAATCCTCGCGGAATGTCACCGGGTTGCCGTAGATTTCGTCCGCCATCCAGAGCGAATTGTGAATGTCGAGCGTGCTGCGCTCCTCGTCGATCGAGAACTGCGCAAGCATTGTGCCGCAGACGCCGCGAAGCTCCGCAAGGTCCTTGCAGCCGAGAAGGTTCAGAAGCTCGGTCTGCGTATCGCCTTCCGCGCCTTCGGCCACCATCGCAAGCGCGAGGTAGACGGAGATCGGCGAGAGGTTGCGGTTCTCCGTGCCGGAGAGCAGCGCGGCGGACAGAAGGTTCGAGAAATCGCCGTAGCTGTTGACCTCGGGCTTTACGCCGTCGGGGGAATAGACCGGCGGGATGGGATCGGTGAGCTCGATCGGCGGCTCAAGCGGCTGTCCGGGCTGGATCGGAGGATTCTCGATCGGGGTCAGCGGGATCGGGCTTTCGGCCGGTTCGCCCGGAGACGCAGGTTCCGTGCTCGGATCGGGCTCAACCGGCGGCTCCGTGACTTCGATCGTCGGTTCGGGTTCGGCGGGGGGGACGGTCACCTCAATCGAGGATTCCGGTGTCCGTTCCGGTTTATCGGTATTCTGCTCAGACGCCTGGGGAATCCGTGCGGTACAGGCCGCTGCGGACAGAACCATCAGCGCCGTGAGCAATAAGCAAAGCAAGCGTTTCATAGCCGTTGCTCCTTTCACTGTTTTGCTTATAATACCGGTCACCCTTTAATTTGGTTGCAAATGGGACGGCATTGCTCGTCGATCGTATGATAGAGGGCGTCCGCACGCGCCGTGACGTCGTCGTAGATCGCCTTTGCGCGGGCATAGAGGTCTTTCACAAACGTTTCGTCGGAAAGTCCCTGCAGATTGATGCAGACGTTCAGCCATGCGCCGCGCGCCGCGGTCACGATCGACGCCGCGCCTACGCCGAAGTCGCTTGCGCAGTTCGGATTGATCCGGCCTGCAAGCTTTTCGAGGACGGTGACGGTCTTTTCACAGAGCGTCAGCGTGTGGAACGGCATGTTCGCCGCTTCCTTGGTCGATTCCTCCATGGCGGCGCGGCGGATCGCCTTCTGCTCGTCGGTGTCCTTCGGTAGATGCATCGCCTCATAGAGCTTGTTGAACGCGAGCGTGTCGTCGTCGATCGCCTTCAGAAACTGCGCGATCAGCGGCTCGCCGACGGTCTTTGCGGATTCCGCGTTATTCCAGTGATCGGCGTATTTTTTCTTGCCGATCGTGAGGTTTGCCGTCATCACGGCAAGGGCTGCGCCGCATGCGCCGATCAGCGCGGCGACTGAGCCGCCGCCGGGGGCGGGCGCGTCGCTCGCCAAAACGTCCGTAAAATCGGTTACGGTGAGATCAATCAAACGTTCCATAGATTCTCCTTTCCTGTCATGCGCACGCCGCGCTTGAAGACCGCGACTGCGCGATTGGTTCCGTAGCGATAGATGAGCCGATCTAGGTTCTCAGTGTCCCAAACGACGAGGTCCGCCTGCTTGCCGGGCTCCAGGGTGCCGATCCGGTCCGCCATGCCGATCGCCGCCGCGCCGTTCAGGGTCGCCGCGGTCAGCATTTCCTCCGGGGTCAGCCGTCCGTAGAGACAGCCCGCCGTCATGGCGAATGGCAGCGAGAGGTTCGGGCTTGAGCCGGGGTTCATGTCGGTCGCAACCGCAACCGGTACGCCCGCTTCGATCATGCCGCGGAAATTGCCGTACGGCTTTTTCAGGTAGAACGACGTTGCGGGCAGCATGACAGCGATCACACCGCCGTCTCGAAGCGCTCGGATGCCTTCTTCTCCGGTCTCGGAAAGATGGTCGCAGCTCACCGCGCCGACGCGCGCCGCCGCCTGCGTGCCGCCGATCTCTTTGATCTCGTCGGCGTGCAGCTTCGGGATCATGCCGAAGCGCTTGCCCACGTTCAGGATCCGCTCGGATTGCTCGGCGGTGAACACACCGTCGTCGCAGAACGCGTCGCAGAAATCGGCGAGCCCGTCCTCGGCAATCGTGGGGATCGCTTCCTCGCAGAGCCAGTCGACGTACGCTTCATGCGCCATGCCCTCCGGGAACGCGTGCGCGCCGAGAAACGTCGCCGCGACGTCGCCGAACTCTTCCTTGAGTCGACGGACCACGCGGAGCTGCTTCTTCTCGGTTTCGAGGTCGAGGCCGTAGCCGCTCTTGATTTCGACGGCTGTCGTGCCGTTCACCAGCATTTCAAAGAACAGCCCGCGCGTCTTTTCAAAGAGCGCATCCTCGCTCGCTGCGCGCGTTTCGCGCACGGTCGAAAGAATGCCGCCGCCCGCCGCAAGGATCTCGAGATAAGTTTTGCCCGCAAGCTTCATCGCAAGCTCATGCTCGCGCCAGCCGCCGAACACGAGATGCGTGTGGCAGTCGACGAGCCCCGGCGTGACGAACTTGCCGCGGCAGTCGACCGCTGCGTCGGCCTTCGGCGGGTTGCCCTCGCCGAGCGCGGAAACGAGCCCGTCCTCGACGAGGATCCACGCGTTATGAAGCGAGCGAAGCGCGCTCTGCGCCTTGCCGCTTACGGCGACCGTTCCGGTCGCCGTTTTCAGTTCACCGATGTTCCAAAAGACCTGTTTCACAGAAGATGGCACTCCAATACCTGCTTAAAGGGCTCAAATTTTTCGATCTGCAGATAGTAATCCGCCGCGTCGACAAACGCCATCATCGGCGCAAGACCGATGATCTCGGTGCCGACCACGTGTACGCCGTAGCGCGCCGCCTCGAAGCGGACGAACTCCAGCACGCGGTAAAGCGGGGTCTGCTTATAGTCGCACATATTGATCGAGACCTGCGCGATGTTGCGCTCCTCGAGCATAACGCCGAGCGCCTTGACCGCGCGGAAACCGCCGTCCTTTTCGCGGATGATCTTCGCGATCTTCTTGGCGATCGACACGTCGGAGGTGTCGAGGTTGATGTTGAACGCGATCAAAGGCTGACGCGCGCCGACGGCGACGACGCCCGCGGAGGGGTGGATGCGGTTGCCGCCGAAATCGGGATGCCACTGCTCCTCTAAAACCTTTTCCGCCATTCCTTCGAACTGACCCTTGCGGATCGCGGCGAGGTTTTTGCGGTGCGGCGCGGACGCGCTCTCCTCATACAGGAACACGGGCAGATCGAGCTCGTCTGCGATGCGCTTTCCGAGCACCTTGGAGCGCTCGACGCATTCTGCCATATCCATGTCGCGGATCGGCACGAACGGGATGACGTCGACCGCGCCCATACGCGGATGCTCGCCCTCGTGTACGCGGAGGTCGATCTTCTCGACCGCGTGCTGCGCGAAGCGGAACGCCGCTTCCATCACCTGATCGGGGTCGCCGAGGAAGGTGAAGACCGAGCGGTTATGGCTCGCGTCCGAGGAATAGTCGATGAGGGTCACGCCGGGAACGGCGCGCACGATGTCCGCAAACTCCTCGACGAGGTCGAGACGGCGTCCTTCGCTGATATTCGGAATACATTCCATCAATTTTGCCATTGCTGTTTTCTCCTTTTAATCTTTCAAAGCATTCAGTACGGTCTCATGCACCAGCGCGTCGTCCGCGATATGCGGGATCGTGATGCAGTCGGTTCCTTCATTGTCGCGATTGTAGGCGAGACAGGTTTCGATCGCGTTTTCGTTGCGTGCCCATGCGCGCCGCGCGACGCCGCCCATCGTGTCCCACGGCATCGCCGAGGAGAGAATGCGGTCCACGCGCTCGCTGCCGTCGAGCACCATGCCGAAGCCGCCGTTGATCGACTTGCCGACACCCACGCCTCCGCCGTTGTGCAGCGCGATGAGGCTCATGCCTCTGGCGGCGTTTCCCGCAAAGCATTGCGTCGCCATATCCGCCATGATATTCGAGCCGTCCTTGATGTTGCTCGTCTCGCGGAACGGGGAGTCCGTGCCGCCGGTGTCGTGGTGGTCACGGCCGAGCATGACCGGGCCGATCTCGCCGTTGCGGACCATTTCGTTGAAGCGCAGCGCGATCTTGAGTCTGCCCATTGCGTCCTGATAGAGGATGCGCGCCTGGGTTCCGACGACCATCTTGTTCTTCTTCGCGTCGCGGACCCAGACCCAGTTGTCGCGGTCCTGATAGCGGCGCGTCGGGTCGATGCAGTCCATCGCGGCCGCGTCGGTCTTGTCAAGGTCCTCGGGCTTGCCGCTAAGGCACACCCAGCGGAACGGACCGTAGCCGTAGTCGAAGAGCTGCGGACCGAGGATGTCCTCGACGTAGGACGGATAGACGAAGCCGTCCTTCTCGTTCTCGCCGTTTCGGCAGATCGTGGTGACGCCCGCGTCGTAAACGGCTTTCAGGAAGCTGTTGCCGTAGTCGAAGAAATAGGTCCCGCGGCGATGCAGCTCGTCGATCGCGGCGATGTGCTGCTTTAAGGAAGCATTGACCGCCGCCTTGAAGGCTTCGTGATCCTCCGCAAGCAGACGCGTGCGCTCCGCAAAGCTGATGCCGACGGGGCAGTAGCCGCCCTCGTAGACCGCGTGGCAGGAGGTCTGATCGCTTAAGAGATCGACGTGGATGTTGTTGTTGATGAGATAGTGCAGAAGATCCACGACGTTGCCGTGATACGCGATCGCAAGGGGCTTGCCCTCCTTCTGCGCTTCCTGCGCCCAGGCAACACAGGTCGCGAGGTCGTCGCTCACACGGCTCACCCAGCCCTGCTTATAGCGCGTCTCGATGCGGGAATAGTCGACCTCCGCGATGATCGCGGCCGCGCCGGCGATCTCCGCCGCCTTGCCCTGCGCGCCGCTCATGCCGCCGAGACCGGCCGACACGAACAGACGTCCCGCGAGGTCCTTGTCCTTCGGAATGCCGAGCTTCAGACGGCCCGCGTTCAAAAGCGTATTGAACGTGCCGTGTACGATGCCCTGCGGTCCGATGTACATCCAGCCGCCCGCGGTCATCTGGCCGTAGTTCGCGACGCCCATCGCGGCGGCGCGGTTGAAATCGGCGGGGTTGTCGAAGAGACCGACCATCAGGCCGTTCGTCAGGATGACGCGCGGCGCGTTTTCGTGCGAGCGGAAGACGCCGAGCGGGTGACCCGACTCGATGACGAGCGTCTGCGTGTTCGTGAGCTCCTTGAGGTATTGCTTGATCAGCAGATACTGCATCCAGTTCTGGCAGACCTGACCGGTCTCGCCGTAGGTGACGAGCTCGTAGGGATAGAGCGCGACCTCGAAGTCGAGGTTGTTGTCGATCATGACCTGAAACGCTTTGCCCTCGATGCACTTGCCCTCATAGCAGTCGATCGGCTTGCCCCAGAGCCGTCCCTCGGGACGGAAGCGGTAGCCGTAGATGCGGCCGCGGGTCTTTAATTCTTCCATGAATTCCGGCGCAAGCTCTTTGTGAAATTTCTCCGGAATGTAGCGCAGCGCGTTCTTCAGCGCGATCTCCATGTCGTGCTCGGAAAGAACCGAGTCACGCCGCGGCGCGCGGCGAATGCCTTCTTGAAAGGGCTTCTTTTCGGGAAGCCGGTCCAGCTTCAATACGCAGTCCATAAAATCCTCCTTATAGAAAATCAATGAAAATCAGGCAGCATCATTTTAACGTCGTTTTCGATCGCGCCGGTGCGGATCAGCTTGTTCAGCGCTTCGATCATCGGGTGGATCTCCTCGTCCTTTGCGTAGAACGGTACGACGGCGCGGACCTTGTCGTATACGGTCTGCTGCGCGGGGGAAAGCTCGCAGGTCTTGCGGAGGTCGATGCCCTGCACCGCCGCCATCAGCTCGAATGCGAGGACGGAGTAGAGGTTGTTCACGATGCGGCGGAAGTTGCGCGCGGCGGTCGTGCCCATCGAAACGTGGTCCTCCTGGTTTGCCGAGGACGGGATCGAGTCGACGCTTGCCGGATGCGCAAAGACCTTGTTTTCACTCACGAGCGACGCCGCCGAATACTGGCAGATCATGTAGCCCGAATTGATGCCGCCGTCGGGCGCGAGGAACGCGGGAAGACCGTTACTTAGCGCCGGATTGACCATGCGCTCCATGCGGCGCTCGGAAATGTTGCTCAGTTCTGCGGCCGCCGCGGACATATAGTCCATCACGAGCGCGATCGGTTCGCCGTGGAAGTTGCCGCCGGAGATGACGCTCTCGTCGTCCAGGAACAGGATCGGGTTGTCGGTGACGGAGTTCAGCTCGGTTTCAAGCACCTTGCGGACGTGCGCAAGCGCGTCGCGCACCGCGCCGTGCACCTGCGGGATGCAGCGCAGCGCGTAGGCGTCCTGTACGCGCAGGTTCCGGTTCCGCTCCATCGACGGGCTGTTCGCGCAGATCGTGCGCATATTCTTTGCAACGAGCGCCTGCCCCGCATGCGGACGGACCGCGTGGATGCGCGGGTCGAACGCGGAGAGAAGCCCCGTGAGCGCCTGCATCGTCATCGAAGCGGTGATATCGGCTAACTGCGCGCCGCGGTTCAGATCGTACCACGCGAGCGTGCCGATCGCCGTCATGCACTGTGTGCCGTTGATCAGCGCGAGGCCTTCCTTGGCTAAAAGATGGAAGGTCGGAAGCTTCGCCTTTGCCATTGCCTCCGCACCGGACATGCGCTTGCCCTTGTAGATCGCTTCGCCGCGGCCCAAAAGCACCAGCGCCATGTGCGCAAGCGGCGCAAGGTCGCCCGAAGCGCCCAGCGAGCCCTGCTCGGGGATCACGGGGTGCACGCCCTTATTCAGCATGCCGATCAGCGTCTCGATGATCTCGCGGCGGATGCCGGAATTGCCCTTCGAAAGCGCGTTTGCGCGGAGCAGCATCATCGCGCGGGCGGTTTCCTCGTTCAGCGGCTCGCCGACGGCGACGCAGTGGCTGAGAATCAGGTTTTCCTGAAGCTGCGCGCTCTTGTCGCTTGAAATCGTGATCTTGCTGAACTCGCCGAAGCCCGTGGAGATCCCGTAGACCGTGCGGCCTTCCTTGACGATCCGATCCACCAGCGCGCGGGATGCGTCGATGCGTTCAAAGGTCTTGGGTGAGAGGGATACCCGCGCGCCGAAACGTGCGACTGCAACGACCTGTTCGATGCGAAGCGACTCGCCGTCCAGGGTGACGTGACGAATGTTTTCTGTCAGATGATTCATGCACATTCCTTCCTGAAACACATAGTTTTCGGTTTCGATAACCGTACTTATTTATGATATCATTTGCGCCGATCGGTGTCAAACCGGCGGGCGGTATTTTCAATAATATATAATGCGTGCGCGTGCGCGTAAAGCAAATAAGAATATGACAGTTTACAGAGTGTTCATCCTTCCGACACGAAATAGTCGCGTTTGCTGTGGTATACTGAAAAATACCAAAAGAAGGAGAGGGGACGGCATGAACATTCGGTTTTACAACGCGCGCATCCTGCCGATGGAACAGGCGGACGGAACGGTGCTTTCGGGAGAGCTTTGGGTACAGGGCGATCGCATTGCGCTCGTCGGGAATCCGAAGGGAAGAGAGCCGCTTGCGTTCGACCGCGAGATCGATTGCGAAGGGAACCTGCTCCTTCCCGGCTTCAAGAACGCGCATACCCACTCCGCCATGACCTTCTTACGCTCGTTTGCCGACGACAAGCCGCTTCACAACTGGCTGCACGAGGACGTTTTCCCGATGGAAGCGCATCTGACCGGCGACGATATCTACGATCTGACCAAGCTCGCCGTGCTCGAATACGTGTCCGGCGGCGTCACGGCGGCGTTCGATATGTACTATCATGTGGAGCGCATCGCCGAATGCGCGCGCGATACGGGATTCCGCTTTACGATCTGCGGCGCGGCGAACGATTTCGGCGGAACGGCGGAATCGACAAAAGATGATTTTGAATTGCTGAATCGCTTCGATCCGCTGGTCAACTGCCGGATCGGCTTCCATGCCGAATATACGACGAGCGAGCCGCTTTTACGGGATCTTGCGGCGCTTGCGCAGGAGCTTAAAGAACCGGTCTTTACGCACCTTTCCGAAACGGCGGCGGAGGTTGACGACTGCATCCGACGCACCGGCATGTCGCCGATTGCGTATCTCGACTCTTTGAGCATGTTCCGTTACGGAGGCGGTGGATTCCATATGGTACATCCGCGCGAGGGCGATCTTGCAATTATGAAACAGCGCGGGCTCTACGTCTGCACGAATCCGGGCAGCAACGTGAAGCTCTCGAGCGGCGTCGCGCCGATCGAAACGTATTATCAGGAGGGGATTCCGGTTGCGATCGGCACGGACGGACCGGCCAGCAACAACTGCCTCGATATGTTCCGCGAGATGTTCCTTGCAACCGGGCTTCAGAAGCTGACCGTCGGCGCGGCGGCGGCGGACCCGATCCGGGTTTTGCACTCCGCGTGTTCTGTCGGCGCGAAAATGATGGGGTTATTCGACTGTGATTGCCTGAAAGAAGGCAAGCAGGCGGACCTTGTCATGCTCGACCTTCATACGCCGAACATGCAGCCGATCAACAATATTGCAAAGAATGTCGTCTACAGCGGCAGCAAGACGAACGTTGCTTTAACGATGGTCGCGGGCAGGGTGCTTTACGAACGCGGGGAATACACCTTCGGCGTCGATCCGGAGGCGGTCTATGCAAAGGCGAACGAGATCATTGCAAGAATCAGAAAAGCAGAGGGCAGATGACTTATGGCACACATTGAGGTCATAGCGGAATACAACGAAAACGGCGCAATGCTTTGGGCAGATTTTTACCCCGGTGCTTTTTCGCGCGGGGAAACGGTGGCGAAAGCGCTTGAAAAGTTTCCGAAGGCGCTATCGGAGTACGCGCGGTGGGCGCACGGCGCGCCGCTGCCGAACCTGGCGGAGTCGGACTTCGTCGTGACGCACGCATACCAGACGGCTTTGAAGGTCGAGGATGCAGACAGCGATGTGCTGTTTCCGTCTGAGCGGCTGCCGATGGACATGACGGAGTATACGCAGAAAAAGCAGCTCTGCATCCGGTCGGCGCAGGATTTCGAAAAACTCTTCGCCTCGATCCCGCAGAAGGATCGCGCGCTGCGGAAATCCCGCCGCACGTTCTACGGAAAGATCCCGTGCTCGGCGCGCGAGATGGCGGAGCATACGAACCGTACGCTGGAATACTATGCGGACGCGGTCGGCGTTCCGTTTGAAAACGAAGGCGGCCTTCTGGAAAATCGCAAGCGGCTGTTTCGCGCGCTCGAATCGACGCAGGACTTTCTTGCACCGAAGGTCTATACCGCAAGCGACGGAGAGCTCTGGACACGGAAAAAGCTCATGCGCCGTATCCTTTGGCACGACCGCATTCACGCCCGTGCGCTTTGGCGCCTTGCGATCACCTTCTGGCAAAAGGATCGCATCGAAAATCCGTTTTTCTTCTCACCGGAGAAGTAAAGGACGGGGCGTTTTTCACGTAAAAAAACTGCTTGACAATTGTCGGGATGTCCCCTATAATGGGGAAGGTTAATTTGGCGTTATGCGCCATCAATATATTCGGAAGAAAGAGGTGTGAGTATGGTACGTACCTTTCAGCCCAAAAAGAGACAGCGCAGCAAGGTCCACGGGTTCCGTAAGCGTATGGCGACTGCGGACGGTCGTAACGTTCTGAAGCGCAGACGCGCAAAGGGCCGCAAGAAGCTGAGCGCATAATCGCGCACGGCGGGTTGTATTTTGTCCAAAATGTAGAGACGGAGCGCTTGCGGCAGGCATTTCGCTTGCCGTATGTTGCTTTATAGAGGATGCGAATTCGGTGGATCGGTCCTATTCTCTGAAACGGCATAAGGAGTTTCGCTATACCTACGCGCGCGGGCGTGCGCAGAGCATGCCGCTTTTTACACTGGTATACGTGAAAAGCCGGAACGAAACGGTCCGCGTCGGTTTTTCGGTATCGAAGCGGATCGGCAACGCCGTACACAGAAATCGCGCAAAGCGCCGCATGCGTGCTGGGCTTTCACCGATGCTTCCGCACATTGCGGGCGGGTTCAACGTGATCTTCGTTGCGAAGCCGGACGTACTCGAAGCGCCGTTTTCGGAGCTTCAGAAGCAGATGAAGACGCTGCTTCAACGCGCAGGGCTTTGGAGGGACGAGCCGTGAAGCGTATTCTGATCGCACTGCTTCGCTTCTACAAGCGTTATATTTCACCCCTTTTGCCGGACGCATGTATCTATACGCCGACCTGCTCGGAGTATGCGATGGAGGCGATCCAAAAGCACGGCGTCTTCAAGGGCTTGTGGCTTGCAATCAAAAGGATCCTGCGCTGCAACCCGTTTCATGAGGGCGGATATGATCCCGTTCCGGAACCGAAAAAACACAAGGAGAGCATTTCATGAATTCATCCTTTTTTCTCGTAAAATGGCTGTACATCGCGATGGACTGGGTCTATCAGCAGATGTGCGCGCTGTTTTCGACGGGCGGCTGGGTCGTCGTTCTGACGATTTTCCTCTTTACGCTCGCAATCAAGCTTTTAACGATCTTCTCCGATATCAAATCCCGCAAGTCTTCGATTCAGATGCAGGCGATCCAGCCTGACATTGAGAAGCTTAAGAAAAAATACGGCAACGATCAGCAGAAGCTGGTCACGGAGCAGAGAAAGCTCATGAAGGAGCGGGGCGTATCTCAGCTCGGCGGGTGTCTCCCGATGCTCATCATGATGCCGCTGCTGTTCATGTTCTTCGCGGCTTTCCGCGCATGGTCGAATCAGCAGGCGCTTGATCTGATGCTGAATTATACACGCGACACGCAGGGAAATCTGGTTCTCAGCGCGGACGGCGTAAAGACGTTCGAGAGCTATCGCTTTTTGTGGATCACCAACATCTGGCGTCCGGACAATCTGAAAGCCGGCAGCACATTGATGAACAGCGCCGAGTTCTGGTCCACCTTTGCAACGACGAACAACATTCAGGACTTCATCTTTTACGGCAAGAATGAAGCACTGGGCAAGATCCTTTACGATCTGCATTTCTTCACAATGGCGGAGGACGGCAGTTATGTGATCGCGCAGGACGGCGGCGCGGTGTTCCGTGCCGCGTATGATGCGTTTGTTTCGCCCATCACGTCGAATGCGAGCCTGATCGGCGGCGCATACGAAGAAATGTCCAACGGCTATGCGATCCTTCCGATCCTTGCAGGCGCCACAACGTTCCTGTCCTCGTGGATCATGCAGCGCAGCCAGAAGAAGGCAATGCCGAAGCCTGCGGACGGCGACGACAAGAACAGCCCGGCGGATCAGTCGCAGAACATGAACAAGATCATGATGTTCCTCATGCCTGCAATGTCGATCTTCTTCTGCTATCAGTATGACTCAACGTTTGCGTTCTATTGGATCTTCTCGAACGTGATTTCGCTGGGGATCACGCTGATCCTGACCGCGACGGTCTTCAAGAAGATGCAGCAGCAGATGGCCGACGGGACGCTGATCAAGGAAAAGAAGCCGCAAAACAGTACGAAGAGTAAACCGCTGTTCAGGAGGTAATCAGTATATGAGGAGTATGGAATTCTCCGGCCGGAACATCGATGAGGCAATCTTTCACGGCCTCAATGAGATGGGCCTGACGATCGACGAGGTTGAAGTCGAGACCGTGCAGAAGGAGAGCAAGGGTATTTTCGGCATCGGCGCGAAGAACGCGATCGTGCGTCTTACCGAGCGCGAGGTGCCTGTGGTCCCGAATTTCGAAGCGGAGCGCGCGGCTGCGCACGAGCGTAGCAGCGAACGGCCGAAGCGTGAGGGCGAACGCCGCGAGCGCAGAGAGCATGCGGACCGCAAGCCGCGCAATGAACGCGCAAAGCGCGAGGGCGGCGAACGCCGCGAGAAGCAGCCTGAGGTCCCCGCGATCGAATACAGCGAGGAGCTTGCGAAGGAAAACGACGCCGCGATCTTCCTTTCGGATCTTCTGAAGAGCATGAAGATCGAAGCGACCGTCGAAGCGGCAGAGACCGAGGACGGGCTCCGGCTCAACATCCTTTCTTCCACCGACGGGCTGCTGATCGGCAGAAGAGGCGAAACGCTCGACGCGATCCAGTACATCGTTTCGCTGTACATGAACAAGGACCGCAAGGAGAACGGCTACCGCCGCGTTTCCGTCGACACCGAGGGCTACCGTGCCCGCCGCGAGGAAACTTTGAGACGCCTTGCGCGCAAGAACGCCGCGCAGGTCGCACGGACCGGCCGCTCCGTCGCGATGGAGCCGATGAATCCCTACGAGCGCCGCGTGCTGCATTCCGCGCTGCAGGGCTTCAAGGGCGTCACGACGCACAGCGAGGGCGAGGAGCCGAACCGCCGCGTCATCATCACGCCGGACAAGTAACTTCGGAACATGAGCCGCCGCAAGGCGGCTTTGCCTTATCTGTTTATGAACGAAACCTTTGACACCGTTTATGCCCCGTCCACGGCGATCGGCGGCGCGATCTCAATCATCCGCGTTTCCGGCGAACAGACGCGCGCGATCGCGGAAAAACTGCTCGATAAAAGCGTCGCGGACCGTCCGAACCGTATGCGGCATGTGCATATTCTGCATCGCGGGACCGTGGTCGACGACTGCATGGCGGTCTTTTTCAAAAGCCCCAAAAGCTATACCGGCGAGGATATGCTGGAGCTCCACTGCCACGGCGGAATGATGACCGTGCGCACCGTACTTTCTGCGCTTTCCGACGCGGGCGGTGTGCCTGCGGGGCCCGGCGAGTTCACGAAACGTGCGTTTCTGAACGGCAGGATGGACCTTACGGAGGCCGAAGCGGTCATGGACGTGATCAACGCGCAGGCGGAAGGCAGCCTGCGCTCCGCGCTCGAGCAGCTTTCCGGCAGCGTCAGCAGACGCGTGCGCGTCGCGGAGGAACGGCTTCTGGACGCCCGCGCCGCGATCGAGGCGGCGATCGATTATCCGGACGAGGCGGAGGAAAGCGCATACGCGTCGCTGCCGGCTGTGCTCGCAACGGTCAGGACAGAGCTATCGATCATGATCGAAGAGGGACGCAGGGGACGCGCGCTTCGCGATGGGCTGAAGCTTGTGATTCTCGGACGGCCGAACGTCGGCAAGAGCTCGCTTCTGAACGCGCTTCTGGGCGAGGACCGCGCGATCGTCACCGCTGCAGCGGGAACCACGCGCGACGTGCTGGACGAGCGGCTTTCCGTCGGCGGAGTCCCTGTGCGGCTCATCGACACCGCGGGACTTCGGGAGACTTCGGACGAGGCAGAGCGCATCGGCGTCGACCGTGCCAAGAAGGCGCTGGAGATGGCGGACGCCGTGCTGCTCGTGCTGGACGGCAGCGAAGGATTGACGGCGGAGGACGAAGCGCTTCTGAAGGAAACGGCGGGGAAGACCCGCATCGTGATCGCGAACAAACGCGATCTCGGGATCCGTATCAAGGACGCGTTGCCCGTAAGCTGTAAAACGGGCGAGGGCGTCGAAACGCTTCTTGAACGCATCGGGGAGATCGCGAAGCCTGCCGCGCAGTCGACGGCGGCGATCACCAACGAGCGGCATATCCGCGCGCTGGAGATCGCGCTCGATGCGGTCATACACGCTGCGGAGCAGACCGAATTGGACTGCATCGCAACCGACCTTACGGAAGCGCTGCATCAGCTCGGCACGGTCACCGGCACGGACGTGGACGCCGAGGTCGTCGACCGGATCTTTCAGAATTTCTGCGTCGGGAAATAAACGGGAGGTATTGTAAAATGAGAAAAATGACAGCCGTTCTGCTGACGCTTGCTTTTGCCGTTCTGTTGGCAGGCTGCACCAAAACAGATTGGTCCGACGATTTTGCCGGAATCATTACGCTTCGACCGGATATGACGATCGACGACGTTCGCACACTTGAAAATGACGTGTACGGATACATGTACGAGGATAATACATGGGGCAACAATTATGTTGTTTTCTACAAAGATGAGGCCGCCCGCACGAGTCAAAACTATCACCTGTATCGGTTTGACGACAGTACCCAAAAATTGCTGGGCGCTACATACGGTTGGCTGGGGCAGGATGACGAACGGTTTTTCTCGGATCAGATAGATAAGGTGAAGCAGCTTGCGCCCGATTATGCGAGCGCCGATGCGCCGGAACACAGATGGTACGGGACGGTAAACGGCGTAAAGACGGAGATAAAAATTAAGGAAGCGGATGAAACAAACTATCTCATTGTGTTTCAGCCGCAGCAGTAAATACAATATCCGATGCGCCAAGGTGAGACTGACCGAGGTATGAAAAAGCGGCCCTGAACGGCCGCTTTTGATTTGCGGTTTTATGTTGTTGGGATCAGCCACATGAACGGGTTCATGCGGTAGAAGAAACCGGAGAGCGGCGTGTCGACCAACAGATTTCCGAGCCGCGGCACGACCGTGATCAGGATCGGCGCGATCAGAAAACAGATATAGAGCAGCACCACGCCGTGCAGAAATCCGATCCCGCAGGAAAACAGCGGGTCCAGCTTTTTCAGCGCAGGCAGACCGTGCCGTCCGTAGTCGATGAGCCGCAGGATGAAGCCCAGCAGAACGCGGATGCAGATAAACAGAAACAGGAGCGACAGGATGTTCAGCACGACGTCAACGATCGTCTGATTGAAATAGTCGCCGATCGTGGTAATGTTGCGATCCGCGTATGCTTCCCGACGGATGTTCTTCTCGATGGCGCTGCCGAGCGGCAGGGGCAGATCGGCGTTGTCGACGATTTCTTCGATTTCATCCACACTCTTCGACGAAGCAGGCTCATGGATCAGCTCTACGTTCGTCTTGCTGACGGATTCATATCCTTCGAAATAGTAGAGCAGACTGCCGTAGAGCTCGCGGCTGTCGCGCACAGGACCGGCAACGACAGGGATCAGGAGCAGTGCAAGGAAGAATGATACGAGCGTGACGCCGATGCTCATCGCGGAATAAACGACGCCGCGGTAATACCCCGCAAGGATGCAGAGTCCCAGCACGACCAGGATCAGAACGGTGATCATAGTATCCTCCTTCCCGCGTTATCCGAGGGTAACGCACCAGCAGTTCTGCTCAGACACGATAAAGAATCCGTCTTCGCCGTACTCGAACGCAGAGATCGGCGCGTATGCCTGTTCGATGTCGTTGAGCTGTTTTCCGGCGTAGGAATACTGCAGAAAGTTCTCCTTCGTAAAGACGCAGACACTGCCGCCGTGGACATACGCGCCGACGACCGGCGAAGGCATATATTTCTGCATGACGTTGGACCAAAGATCGTCGGTCTGCGAGATCGTGATCAGACGAATCAGACTGTTTTCCTCACCCTCTGCGGCGACGGGCAGCGCAATGAAATATGCGCTCTCCGTGCCGGGGTCGAAGTCGACGACGGTGCTGCCGTATACGCGCACACGGTCGCGCTCGGCGGAAAAGCCGCCGTCTTCGCGGTCGTAGCGGATGATCGAATGTGTGCCCACCATAAAGAGACAACGATCGGACAGATAGAGCCGATAAATGGATTGATTGTAGAACGGCGCGGAGTAGTGGATCATCGTGCCTTCGCGGTCGCAGTCATAGATACGGACGATGGATTCCTCGGTAAACTGCGCAACGTCCATCGTGCTGACCCATAGGAGTTCGTTTTCGCCGGCGTCGAGGAAATCGAACGCAACGATTTCGCTGTCCTTCAGAGACAGGCGGTTGATCGAATTCATATCTCGGTCGATGATCTGGATGAAGCGTTCGTCGCGGTCCGTGCCGGTCTCCTTATACAGCAGAGCGGCATACTTCGTGCCCGCACGCACATCGAGGATCGTTCCGTTGTTTATCGACAGAGTCTCCTCGGCGCCCTGGACCTTGAAATACGAGCCTGCATAGACGACCGTCATCGTGCCGGAACTGTCATAGCCCTCAATGTTGCGGATCGGGAAATAGGTGGATTCGTTCTTGACGCAATCGAAGGTATAGATGCGGTCCTCGGTGCGGTAATTGACATAATTGTTCTTCATGCGGTATTGATATCCGTTCACGACGTCCGCATTCGTATAGATCAGACCGGTTTTGCGCTTTCCGAGGACCAGAATGCCCAACGCGACGACCGCGCCGACAAGGATCGCCGCGGCAACGCCGAAGATCGCAAGCCTGGAGACGGTCATACGACCGATCGAAAGCTTGCGGTCTGCGCTTTCCCGCAGGTATTCACGTAAGCGAGAGTCCTCTCTGCTCATTCCGGATGCTCCGTATCAGTTTTTCTTGGGCGCGCGGATTGTCAGCGCGCCGGGCAGCACGCGGAAAGTCACGGGCGTGCCGTCCATGCGTTCGCCGTCCACCTCAATGCGGGAAACGGGGTCGCATACGACCGATACCTCGGTCGCCTTACGGTAAGTGATGCATTTCAGCCCGACGTGCTTTCCCTTTATAAATTTCGGAAGCAGGCCGAGGACGGTGATACGGTTCACGTCGTGCGCGATGCATACGTCTAAAAGCCCGTCGGACATATCCGATTCGGGCAGCACGTTCATGCCGCCGCCGAAGTGCGTGCCGACGCCTGCCGCAGCCATCAGTACGTTCCGCTCGATCGTGCCGTCGGGAAAGGTCAGCGTCGTTTTACGAAGCTTCAGCCCGAAAAGCGCTTTGAGAACGCCGAGGCGGTAAGCAGTCTCGCCGTTTTTACACTTCGGCTTGAATTCCTCGGTGTAATCCAGAACGTCCACGTCGAAGCCGAAGCCCGCAATGTTGAAGAAGATCTGGTCGTTCGCCTGACCGGCGTCCACGACTCGGTTATCGCCGTTCAGAAGGATATCGAGCGCAGCCGCCGCGTCGGTCGGGATGCCGACGGCGCGCGCGTAGTCGTTGCCTGTGCCGCAGGGCAGAAGCCCCAGCACACGGTCGGTATGGACCACGGAAAGCGCCGTCTCCCGGAGCGTTCCGTCGCCTCCGACAGCGACGATCACGTCGAAGCCTTCCTCGACCGCGGCCTTTGCAAGCTCGGTCGCATGGCCGGGATATTGTGTTTCGCGGATCGCAAAATCCACGCCGCGCTCCTCCATCATAGTTTTGACGCGGTCGATGTACGCGCCGGCGCTCCCGCTGCCGGATGTGCGGTTCGCGATCAGACAGTACCGTTCCATAAATGCCTCCCAACCGGATCACATGTTTTAACATCTTATCTTAACACAGATCGGAGAGCGGGTCAAGCGAAAGGAAGCATACGATCGGACGCCGCATTGCAAACTTTTTGCAACAGAAATGCAAAAAACGTGTTCTGTGCTTGCAAAAGGCGGGGGGTTGTGGTATGATACCAAAATCCGGCGAAGAATGCCGATCTGATCGGTATATAAAGAATAAAACGGAAATCGGATAAGGAGTAAGGAACATGGCACAATTTGAAAAGCTTGAGGGGAACAAGGGAAAACTTACGATCACCGTCGATGCGGAAACCTTCCGCAAGGCGCTGAACGACGCGTATAAGAAGACGGCGGGCCGTTACCCGGTCCAGGGCTTCCGCAAGGGACACGCGCCGCGCAAAATGATCGAGACCTACTACGGCGCAGGCGTATTCTACGAGGATGCGTTTGAACTCTGCTGGGGCGACGCGTACGACGCGGCGGTCAAGGAGCACGATCTGTTCGTGGTCGACCGTCCCGACGTGGACATTCTTTCGATCGGCGAGAACGAAGGCGTGACCTACGTTGCGGAGGTCACCTTAAAGCCTGAAGTCACGCTCGGCGAATACAAAGGTATTGCAGTGCCCAAGGCGGACTATACTGTAAGCGACGAGGATGTTATGAAGGCGCTCGAGCAGGAACGCGAGAACCAGGCGCGCTTCATCGACGTCGACCGTCCGGCTGAGAACGGCGACCGCGTGCTGCTCGATTATTCGGGCTCCGTGGACGGTGAGAAGTTTGACGGCGGCACGGCGGAGGACCAGACCCTGGTGCTCGGCAGCAACACGTTCATTCCGGGCTTCGAGGATCAGCTTGTCGGCGCAAGCGCGGGCGAGTCCCGCGACGTCAACGTGACGTTCCCGGCCGAATACCATGCGGAGCATCTCGCGGGCAAGGCCGCGGTGTTCGCCTGCACGGTGAAGGCGGTCCAGCAGAAAGAACTGCCGGAGATCGACGACGAATTCATCGGCGACATCTCCGAGTTCGAGACTGTCGATGCATGGAAAGCCGACAAAAAGGCCAAAATGCTCGAGGACAAAAAGAAGTACAATGAGAACGTGCGTGAGAACGCGGCGATCAAAGGCGCGTGCGACAACGCGACCGTGGATATCCCGGACTGCATGATCGAGCGTCAGGTGGACTACATGATGCAGGACATCAAGTACCGTCTCGCGGGCAGCGGCCTCGACTTCAACACGTACCTCAAGTACCTCAACACGACCGAAGCCGACATGCGCAAGAACTACCGCGAAGAGGCGGAAGCGCGTGTGAAGATGCAGCTTGTGATCGACGCGGTTGCGAAGGCGGAGAACGTACAGGCGACCGACGAGGACATCGAGGAGGAGATCAAGAAGTATGCCGAGAACGGCAATACGGACGTCGAGACCTTCAAGTCCACGTTGACCGACGCGGACCGCGAATACTTTGCGGACCGCATCGTGGTTGACAAGACCGTCAAGCTGATCGTTGACGCAGCGGTCGAGACCGAGGAGAAGGCGGAGTAAGGGGGGTTACAACCCTTCCGGCACCTTCGGCGCCACCCTCCCTTGCACAGGGAGGGCAAGGAGCCGGCAGATCAACAACGCACAAATCCGTAAAATTCGGCGACATGCGCGGCGAATTTTACACCTTGCAGTTCCCGCCGCCCGGAAACACACGGTGTTTCAGGCGGGAACTGTAAACCACTCCGGCAAACTTGTTTGGCGGAGTGATCCTGAAAGGAGGTATTATGAATCTGATACCGATGGTGGTCGAACAGTCCGGCCACGGCGAGCGCTCCTATGACATCTGGTCGCGCTTATTGAAGGATCGCATCATCTTCCTCGGCGGCCCGATCGACGACGACACCGCAAATCTCGTCATCGCGCAGATGCTGTTTCTGGAAGCGGAGGATCCCGACAAGGACATTTTCCTTTATATCAACAGCCCCGGCGGCTCGGTGAGCGCAGGTCTCGCGATCTACGATACGATGCAGTATCTGAAGTGCGAGTGCTGCACGATCTGCGTCGGTCTCGCGGCGAGCATGGGCGCGTTCCTGCTGGCGGCAGGCGCGAAGGGCAAGCGCAAGGCGCTGCCGAACAGTGAGATCATGATCCACCAGCCGAGCGGCGGCGCGCAGGGACAGGCGACGGATATTCGCATCCACGCCGAGCAGATCATCAGGATCCGCGAACAGCTGAACCGCATCCTGGCGGAGCGCACCGGTCAGCCGATCGAAACGATCGAGCAGGACACCGAGCGCGACAATTTCATGACGGCGGAGCAGGCGAAGGAATACGGTCTCGTGGACGAGATCATTGCACCGAGGAGATAACGGAATGGCAGGCACAAGAGACAGAGACAATTTCGATAAGGTGCGCTGCAGCTTTTGCGGCAAGCAGCGCAGCGAGGTCCGCAAGCTGATTGCGGGCCCGAACGTATATATCTGCAACGAGTGCGTCGAACTGTGCCGTGAGATCGTGCAGGAGGATATGCGGTACGAGCAGCCCGATAATCAGCAGGCCTCGTTTGTCAAGGAAGACATTCCGAAGCCGGCGGAGATCGTCGCCGCGCTCGATCAGTACGTGATCGGGCAGCTGGATGCGAAGAAGGCGCTCGCTGTCGCGGTCTATAACCACTACAAGCGCATACGCATGATGGGCGATAAGGATGAAGACGTTGAGCTGCAGAAGAGCAACATCATCATGCTCGGGCCGACGGGCTGCGGAAAAACGCTGCTCGCGCAGACGCTTGCGAAGATCCTTGAGGTCCCGTTCGCCGTTGCGGACGCGACCGCGCTCACAGAGGCGGGCTACGTCGGCGACGACGTGGAGAACATCCTCTTAAAGCTCATCCAGGCCGCGGATTACGACATCGCAAAGGCGCAGATGGGCATCGTCTACATCGACGAGATCGACAAGATCGCGCGGAAGGGCGAGAACGTCTCCATCACGCGCGACGTTTCCGGCGAGGGCGTGCAGCAGGCGCTTTTGAAGATCCTCGAGGGCACCGTGGCGAACGTCCCCCCGCAGGGCGGCAGAAAGCACCCGCAGCAGGAATGCCTGCAGATCGACACGACGAACATCCTGTTCATCGTGGGCGGCGCGTTCACGGGCATCGAAAAGATTATCCAGAAGCGCACGGGAAGTAAGCTCATGGGCTTCGGCGCGGAGGTGCGCTCGCAGAAGCAGCAGGACGTCGGCACGATCCTGAAGGACATCTTGCCCGAGGACCTATTAAAGTTCGGCCTCATCCCCGAGTTCGTCGGTCGCGTGCCGATCATCGTGACGCTCGAAAACCTCACCGAGGAGGCGCTGATCGAGATCCTGACGAAGCCGAAGAACGCGCTTGCGCGGCAGTATCGCAGGCTGTTCGAGATGGACGGCGTGGACCTCGTGATCACGGACGACGCGCTGAAGGAGGTCGCAAAGAAGGCAATCGAACGCAAGACCGGCGCCAGAGGCCTTCGCGCAATCATGGAGGACGTCATGCTGAACATCATGTACGACATCCCCTCCCAGGAGGGCGTCAAGACCTGCGAGATCACTGCAGACACGATCAATAAGATCGCCCCGCCGCGGCTCATCCGGGACGACGACCCGCAGCCGAAGCTGCCGACCGCCCGCAAGACCCGCGCGAAAGCAGCGGCCCCGGCGGTCAAGAAAGCCGAATAATGCACAATAAAGCAGCCCCGAAGAATCGGGGCTGCTTTTGCGTTATGGTGGGTTATATGGAAGGATCGGGATTCAGTACCGTCTGTACCGCGCCCTGCGGATCGCCCTGCACCGTCACGTTGCGGTTCACCTTTGCGTCGTAGGTGCCGGCCTTCATGACGTCCACAAGATCCAGCCCGGTGACCTCCTTCATCGTTTCGATCGTGCGGGCAAGCACGCTCGGGACGAAGCTTCCCATCGTGTCCACGCCGCTGCCGCCGTGACCGCCGTCGATGATCGTCACCTTGTCGATGGACTCCAGCGGCTTTGCGATCGACGCCGCCATCTCGGGCAGTGCCTTCACGATCATTTCCATCATTGCCGCCTGGCCGTATTTCTTCATGGCCTCGGCCTTCTTTTCAAGCGCTTCCGCCTCCGCGATGCCGCGGGCTTCAATTGCCGCCGCCTCCGCTTCGCCGACCGCCCGGATGCCTTCGGCCTCCTGCATCTTCGCGTACTTTTCGGCCTCCGCCTGTACGCGCTGCGCTTCGGCTTCCTTCTCGCGTTCGAACTTCTCGGCCTCCGCGTGGAT
Organism: Christensenellales bacterium; assembly: GCA_045114775.1. Taxonomy (GTDB): domain Bacteria; phylum Bacillota; class Clostridia; order Christensenellales; family CAG-138; genus UBA3792. Next base: position 58,300 of record JBGULC010000043.1, read on the forward strand.
CCTGCGGATCTCCGCCGCCTTTTCGCGTTCGAATTTCTCCGCTTCCGCCTTGCGCTGCCGCTCGAAGAGCTCTGCCTCTGCCTTCTGTTGACGGGCGAACTTCTCGGCCTCAGCCTTCTTTTTGATCTCTGCTTCGAGCGTCTGTTCGGTGACCTCGACGCCCTTCTTCTTGAGTTCAATCTCGCGTTCCTGGCGCGCAATGTTCGCGTTCGCCGTGGCGACCTCGATGGTCTTGCGCTGCTCCTGCTGCTGGATCTCGTACGCCGCGTCGGCCTCCGCCTGCTTGAGGTCCGAAGCCCTCTTGAGCTCTGCCTCGCGGATCCGCAGTTCGTTTCTGCGGGATGCGATCTCGGTCTGCGCCGCGACCTGCGCCTCGTTTGCCATCCGCTGCGCCTCCGCTTCGGCGATCGCAACGTCGCGCTCCGCCTGCGCCTTAGCGATCGAAGCGTCCTTCTGGATCTGGCTCATGTTGTCCTGACCGAGGGCAACGATGAGGCCCTTTTCGTCTTCGATCTTCTGGATGTTGCAGGAGATGATCTCCACACCCAGCGCGTTCATGTCGGTCTGCGCCTTCTGCTGTACCTCGTCGCCGAACTTCTTGCGGTCCGTGTTCAGTTCCTTGAGCTTCACGGTGCCGATGATCTCACGCATGTTGCCCTGCAGAGAGTCCGTCAGCGCCTTGGTGATCGCTTCCTCGGACATATTCAGGAAGTTCTTCATGGCGATCTTGATGCCTTCCGGGTCGGTCTTCAGCCGGACCTTTGCGACCGCGTCGATGTCAACGCCGATGAAGTCGAGCGTCGGCACGTAGCCGTTCGTCTTGATGTCGATGGAAATCTGCTTCAGCACCAGCGTGTCCTTTCTTTCAAGGAACGGGAGCTTGATGCCCGCGCGTCCGATGAGGATCTTCGGCTGCTTCTTGATGCCGGAGATGATGAACGCCTTATCCGGGGGTGCCTTGACGTACCCGCTGACGATGATCGCGATCACCGCCGCTGCCGCCGCGGCGATCAGTCCGATGGTGAGACCCAAATGATTCGTGAAAAAACCCATTTCACTCGCTCCTTTCTTTCCTCGGTCCTCTTGGTGTCCGGCGGTTTTGTCCGCCTCTTGTTTACGGGTCCATCATACCCGAACCGCTGCGATTCCGAAAGGGAAGCCGTCTGCAAATGGAAGGCGCTATTTGCAGCGCCGGTGCGAAATAGAGGGGCCTTTTTGCAAGGCGCGTCGTTTTGCAACATAGGAAAAGCCCTCCGCACGGGAGGGCTCAGACTGCAAAGGATTCAGTTGATTTTGCCGTATTTACGCATGACGTCGAAAACATCCGGGGCGGATTTTACAATGATGAGGATCACCAAGGAAAAGATCGTTGCGGCATAGATACCGAGGCAGATATAACCGGCTACCTTATAGGGATTCGTTCCGGCATGCGGATGCGAAAGCAGCTCCGTTGCCGTTCCGTCTGTTTCGACGAGCACGCGGTCGACGTCCGTTTCATGCACGACACGGTACACGTACGGCGTGATCGTCGTCTGCGCTCCGGTACTGATCAGCCGGTCCGCAACGACGGCGGCGTTCAGCCGTTCTTCCAGAGCGCCCTCCGCATCGTACAGGTAAGCGAAATCGCCGTTGATCGTGAAGATCCGGTTCCGGAAGATCCCGCATTTTTGACCGGGCGCATACAGCATGTGAAGAAGCGCATCATCATGGAAAACGGCAAAGTAACCGCTTTGCGAATACACAACGGCGCAGTCGTCAACCTTGCAGACGCCGTCGATCCCCGCATGATCCGACCATTCGCGCCGATCGATCCGGATCGAATCGGGGAACCCGGTCTCCGGCGGCTGCACGGATCGTTTTTCTTTGTCCAAGAAATAAATACCCAGGAGCAGGATCAGAAATGCGACCAGAAAGGCGCCGATCATCAGGGCTTTGATTGCCGACGATCGGGTACAGAACCACCGCCTTGACGCCGTGGCTCGTTCGATGTTATATTCCAGACGCCGGTGAAAAGCGTCCCGAAGACATCCACCCATGAAAAGTCCCCCTTTCTATATGTATTCTATCACCGAAGGACGCGAACCGCAACCGGAGCCGGGACGGATTAACGGCGCGTATTCCGAAGAAAGCGCGAAATAAATCGCCGTAATCCGCGGGGTTTCTGCTTTTCAAACGCGCGCGCGCGGTGTATACTGTAGGTACAAAGAAACGGAGGGATCACACGATGGGCAGACGGTCGACGAAAGAGGATAAAAACATTTATCAGCAGAGCCGGGAGAACATGGACCTGAGTCGCGAAGCGGCGGAAGAGCTTTTGCAGTTTGTATCGGCGGACCGCATCGAGAAGATCGAGAGCGGCAAGAGCGCGCCGCACCCGGACGAGGTGCTTCAGATGGAGCAGGGCTATCAGAACCCGGAGCTAAGCAATTACTACTGCACGCACGAGTGCCCGATCGGCATGAAGTATGTGCAGAAGGCGGAGCTCAAGAAGCTGCCGCAGCTCACCGTGGAGCTGCTTTCCGCGCTGCACGCGATGGAGCTTGAGCGGGATCAGCTCATCGACATCTCCGTGGACGGCCGCGTGAACAGCTTCGAGCGGAAGCAGTTCGACGTGATCCTCCAAAAGCTCTCCGCGCTGGACCGCGCGATCCGCGGCATGCGCATCTGGATCGAGCACGCGCTCTGGACCGGAAAGATGGACGAGGCGAAATAACGCTTCGCGTTTCGCCGAAATCAGGATTTCGGCGAGTTTGCAGCTTCCGCCTAAAATCCTGCGGATTTCCGGGCGGCGGAAACTGAAAGGAGTCAAATCCGCCGCGCATGTCGCCGGATTTGACGGATTGGTGTGGTACTTGTTCTTCCGGGAAGCGTGCCGAACGGCGACGCCGTTCGTTGCAAAACATTTTGTAAGAACGGGCGATCTGCCTCTGTAACGGAGCGGCGGTATTTCGAAAAACGAAGACCGTTTCCGGAGTTTTTTTCAAGAAAGGGAAGGATCATGAAGAGAATCGTTGCGGTTTTGTTGATTGCGGTCATGGCGCTTTCACTTGCGGCCTGTGCGAAAGAGAACGCGTCCGCAGATTCAATCGTCGGTACGTGGAAGGTGAATACCGACGCAACGTATGCGGAACTGAATCAGACGCGTCGGGCGGCATTTCAGGCGGCTGTGGAACAGGGATATGATCTGACAATGACGCTGAATGCAGACGGAACGGGTACGATGACGGTGACGGTTCGCGGACAGACCAACACGGGAACCATTACGTATACCGTCGGGGACGGAAAGCTCATGCTGAAATTCCCTGCGCAAACCGATACGCGCGAATACAAGATCGAAGGCGATCGTCTGTATCTGTATCAAAACGGCGAACCGCTGATCCTCGACCGCAAATAAGGGCTCTCAAATATGCGGGGGAGGCCGATCCCGGCCTCCCGTCGATGCGATCCGCAATACGGGTCACTTTTATTTCCCCGCAACCTTCTTGGCAAAGGTGTTGTCGACCAGATCCCTGAAGGCCGGTCGGCCGGTCAGCTCGCCGTTGAAGTCGATAACGGCAAGGAGTCGCTCGTAGTCCGCTTCCTGCATGATCGGATCCTTCTTCCACGAGTCCGTCTCGCGGTAGCTCTTCACGACCGCTTTGAGGCTTTCGAGCGACGCGTCGGGGAAATACGGCTGCATGGCTTTCGCGGCTTCTTCGTCGCTTGCGGTCTCAATCCATTGCTGCGCTTTATAGATTGCCCGGAGGAACGCCTCGATGCGCTCCGGGTGCTCTGCGATCATCTTTTTTGAAGCGAAGTAACAGGTATAGGGCACTTCACCGGATTCGAGTCCGATGTTCGCCACGATATAGCCCTTGTCTGCCTTCTGAAACTCGGTCGCGGTCGGCTCGAACAGCGTTACGTAATCGCCTTCGCCGCCCTCAAACGCGCCTGCCATCAGGTTGAACTGGATCGAGTCGATGATCGTGCAGTTCTCGCCGTCTACAAGACCGTTGTTTGCCATGACCCAGCGAAGCGTCATGATCGGCATGCCGCCGGCGCGTCCGCCGATGATCGTTTTGCCTTTCAGATCGTCCCAGGAGAAGTGCTCGGCAGGCTCCCGCGCGATCAGGAACGACCCGTCGCGCTTGGTGAGCTGGCCGACGATCACCGGATGGTCCTCCTTGCCCTCGTTCATCACGTATACGCCGGTCTCGGGTCCGGCAAGGCATAGATCGGCGTCGCCGGAAAGAAGCGCGGTCATGGCTTTTTCGCTGCCGCCGGAGGTCGTGATCTCCACGTGGAGCCCCTCCTCCTCAAAGTAGCCCAGCGACATGGCGATATACTGCGGCGCGTAGAAGACCGAGCGCGTCACCTCGTGCAGCTGGAGCGTGACGGTCTTGTTTTCATCGGATCTGCAGGCAAGCGGCAGCAACAAAAGCGCGACCGTCAGCACGATCAGGATCGTTCGTTTCATAAGTTCCTCCTCGTTCGTTTTTCTGCATGATATGCGGATCGCGAAAAAAACGTGATTTTACGGGAAACGGGTTTACAAATCCGAAAGCGTTGGGTTATAATCATATACGGAGGAATATGCTATGGAAAACAAAGGCGATACCATTCAATACACCGTACCGCGGGACGCAAAGACGGCAGAGGACGTTCTGATGACCGCCTATGCCGCCATGCGTGAGAAGGGCTACGATCCGGTCAATCAGATCGTGGGGTACCTGCTCTCCGGCGACCCGACGTACATCACCAGCCACAACAACGCGCGCTACCTGATGCTGCGCATGGAGCGGGACGAGCTTATCGAGGAGCTCGTGCGCTTCTACGTGAAAAAGCATTGAAGCCGCGCATGGTCGCGCTGGACGTCGGCGACCGGCGGATCGGCGTCGCGGTGTCGGATCCGCTGTGGATCACCGCGCAGGGCGTCGAGACGTACTGGCGAACGGAAAGCACGAAAAAGGATGTTGCGCATATCGTGGAGCTTCTGAACCGCTACGCACCGTGTCGGCTCCTCTTGGGCTTGCCCATGAACATGAACGGGACGGTCGGCGAGCAGGGGGAAAAGGTGCAGCGCTTTGCCGAGGCCATTCAAAAGCAGTGGGACGGCGAGCTGCTTTTCTTTGACGAACGGCTCACCACGATGGCGGCGCGGCGCGTGTTGGTCGACGCGGATATTTCGCGCGGCAAGCAAAAGAAGGTCATCGACAAGCTGGCCGCCGTTTTAATTCTGCAGGGGTATATGGACAGTCATCCGAACGGCTGACGCCGTTCGGTCTGATGAAAACTTGTTTTCATCAGACCGGTTTTCTGCTTCCGCCTGTCATGCTTCGCATTCCCGGGCGGCGGAAGCAGCAAGGAGTCAAATTCACCGCACATGTCGCTGAATTTGACGAATTTACATGATTTTTGCCCCTCCCGCTTACGGGAAGAACGGCGGACAGGATCGTCACAGAGACGTGACGTCTCATCAGCCCCTGCGGGGCAGCTTCGCTTCGATTCGGCGGAAGATCGCGCGCTTCCCGCGCGTACCATGCTTCCCCTCAAGGGGAAGCTAAGGATTAAGCCTTCTCCTTGAGGAGGTGGTGGATCGCGAAGCGAGACGGATGAGGTGGAATGAATTGCGGCTTTGCCGCATGATGCCGTAGGGACGGGCAGTGACCGTCCGCACCGCTGTCATCCTGAGGAACGGAGCGACGAAGAATTATCCCGGATCACGATAGGAGAAAAACATGGAAGAACAAAACACACTGGTTACCTTGATCGACGAGCAAGGCAGGGAGGTCGAATTCGATCTCGTCGCCACGTTCGATTATGAAAAAAAACGTTACGCTGCGCTGATCCCGATCGACGACGTTGAGAACGTCAACGAGGACGAGGTCGTAATCCTGGAGGTCGTGAAGGACGCGGAAGGTGAACGCTATCTGCCGATCGAAAACGACATCCTTCTCGACGAGGTCTTCAACGAATTTCTCGAGATCCTCGACGAGATGGCGGACGGCGACGAGGAGGAATAGGAGGCAGCTCATGTTTGAAAATACAGGCAGGAAGCTGAAGGTTGTCGCGATCGTCTTTTTCGTTCTTTTGATCCTCTCGGCGGTTGGCGGCGCGATCGCGTGCTGGTCGGTCCATGCGATCGGAGCGGGGTTCGGAACCCTGATCGGAGGGCTTTTCGGCGCCGTCTTTTCGGCATGGATGATCTACTGCGTAGGCGATACGAACGAACGGATGCAAGCGCTGCAGGAGCAGGTCGCCGCGCTGGAGCGGAAACGGAAGGAACAGCAGGAAACCGCCTCTGCCGCAAAACCGGCGCAGGCGACGCCGACGCAGCAACCGAAAAAGCCCGCCATGAAACAGCAGCTCATTCCGACGAAGGACGGCTTCGGCTATGCTTTCCCGACGGAAGACGGGAAGGAACGGTGCAGCGCCTGCGGCACGGTGCAGAACGCCGGACGCAATGTCTGCTGGAACTGCGGGACGCGTTTTCAACGCGACGAACAAATCTGGGAATGTCCGTGTTGCGGGCGAAAAAACAAAGGCAGTAAGGTCTGCTGGAACTGCGGAACGGAATTCCGCATGGAAAACTGAGGCGAAATGCTTCATCGCCGCGCGTTTTTCCCGCGGCTTTTTTCATGTTTACGAGGATCATCGCGACGCTCGCATGAAAGGGGAGACGAAAGATGAACGGACTGAAATACAAATGTCTGGTGCTTGACCATGACGATACCGTGATGAACAGCACGAAGCACGTGCATCATCCGTCGTTTCTCGTCGCGCTCGAGGAGCTGCGGTCGGGGTTTACCATGGACCTCGACACGTATTTCCGCATCAATTTCGATCCGGGATTTCTCCCGTACTGTGAAGACGTGCTGCACTTTACGCCGGAGGAGTTCAACCGCGAGCTGGAAATCTGGCGCGCATACGTCAAGGAGCATATCCCGGAGGTGTTTCCGGGCGTTGCGCGGATCATCCGGGAGCAGCTTGCGCGCGGCGGGTACGTATGCGTCGCGTCACACTCGTTCAAGGACAACATCCTGCGCGATTACAAAGCGAACGGGCTCCCGGAGCCGACGCTCGTGTACGGCTGGGAGCTTCCGCGTGAGCTTCGGAAGCCGAATCCCTATGCGCTTGACGAGATCATGCGGATCCTGCATCTGGAACCGGAAGATCTTCTGATGGTCGACGACCTGAAGCCGGGCTACGACATGGCAAAGCAGCGGAACGTGCCGTTCGCGGCGGCGGGCTGGGCGTACGACGTGCCGGAGATCCGGCAATTCTTACAGGAAAACTGCCCGCTGTATTTCGACACGCCCGACGCGCTGTACCGGTATTTGTTTGTGTGACGCAAGATGTTGTTAAAGACGTCCCTGTGAGATACTAAATATATATGAAGAAAGACGCTCGCAACCGCGGGCGTCTTTACAGCTTATCGATTCAGTTGGTAAAGAGAGATTCGCGCCTTTTGAAATAGATCCAGTTGATCGGGACCGCGATCCCCGCGAGCACGGTCGTAAGCAGCGTATCGCGGATCATGCCGAAGCGCAGGGCGAGCTCATCGTGGTTGTTGATGATGATCAGTACGGCGGCAAGCTGCGCAAAGGCGAGAAATGCCCGAACGACCTGCATGACGCGCAGATGCTTCGGTGCTGATGCACAGAAACGGATCAGACGCACGGCTGTAATAATGCCGAACGCTGCAACGAGCAGCAGCAGGATCCCGAAGACAAGCTCGATCGTGCCGAGCTCCGGCGCGGCAAGATAGTACGATTCAAGTCCTTCGCGGCCGAGGTCGGTAAGCATTACGAGGGAGAAGAGGATCGTTGCTGCGGCGTCCGCCCACAGACCGAAACGCGTCAGAAAGCGAAACCATCGGAGTCCGACGCGCGGTTCCGGTATCCTGACGTATGCGTTCTGCGGGAACGGCTGCCGGGCGGTTTCCCGCTGTCGGCTGCCGTCCGGCGCGGCTGACGGTTCGAGAATCTTTCCGCAGGTCGGACAGACCCGATCGGTTTCCTGAACCGCTGCGCCGCATCGGCTGCAATTTTTCATCTCATCACTCCCGAAAGCGCTTTGGGATCAAAGCGCGATGTCGCCCGCGACGCGGTACATGTACGCGTCGAGGTTCTTCTTCATTTCGAGCGCTTCCTCGATCGGCGTCAAGAGGATATGCGAATCGCGGTAGCAGACGACCTGGTTCGTGTTGCCGGCGAGGAGCTGCTCGACTGCGTAGTGGCCCATGCGGGATGCCATGACGCGGTCGCGCGCGGTCGGTGCGCCGCCGCGCTGAATGTAGCCGATGATCGAAACGCGCGCCTCGAGGCCGGTCTCCTCGCTGATGCGGTGGCAGATCTCATCGCACTTGCCGACGCCCTCCGCCACAATGATCAGGTGGTGGTGCTTGTCATGCATGCGGCCCTCGCGGATCTTCTCGATGACGTCGTGTTCGAAGCTGTAGGGGAACTCGGGGATGATGATCGACGTTGCGCCGACCGCGACGCCGACGTAAACGGCAAGGTGACCGGCGTGGCGTCCCATGACCTCGACGACGGAAACGCGTTCGTGCGACTGCATGGTGTCGGCCAGCTTGTCGATCGCTTCCACCGCGGTGTTCGCCGCCGTGTCAAAGCCGATCGTGTAGTGGCTGCAGCCGATGTCGTTGTCGATGGTGGCGGGAATGCCCATGACCTTGACGCCCTGCTTCGAGAGCGCCAGCGCGCCGCGGAACGTGCCGTCGCCGCCGATGCAGACGACCGCGTCAAGACCGAGATACCGGCAGGTCTGCGCCGCGCGGTGCTGACCGGCTTCGGTCATAAAGTCTTCACTGCGCGCGGTGTAGAGGATCGTGCCGCCGCGATGGATGATTCCGTTGACACTGCGTGCGTTCATCTCCATTACGTCCGCGTGGATCAGACCCTGATAGCCGCGACGGATGCCGACGGGGATGACCTTGTTCATCAGACAGGTGCGGACCGCCGCACGCACCGCTGCATTCATGCCGGGCGCGTCGCCGCCGCTCGTCAGGATACCGATTCGACGAATCTTCTGTTCCATGAAAGTTACCTCCCGATCTTTCTTCGATAATAATATATCATACAATGACGGAGTTTTCAACGGGGGAAAGAAGCTTTTTTCATCAAAATATATTTTAAAAAAATAAAAAATAATGCTTGCATTTTTCGAAAGGATAGTGTATAGTTCAAATGTTCGCGCCGCATAGGCGAAGTTTCGTCATGCAGCGCTGGAGTGCAGCGGAGGTTGCCGGTTGCCATTCCGGGTAATTTCGCGCATATCCGACGTCCGAACGGACGGGGCAAAAATAGCAGTTTCCCGTGCCGTCCCACCGATCACAGCCGAAAGGCTGTGTAAAAAATGAAGAGGGAAACACACGGCTCTGTGTACTGCCCGACAACAAATTTAGGAGGAAAGAAAAAAGTATGGCAAACCAAAGAATTCGTATCAAGCTCAAGGCCTATGAACACAGTCTGATCGACCAGAGCGCCGAAAAGATCGTCGACACCGCCAAGAGAACGGGCGCACAGGTTTCCGGCCCGATCCCCCTGCCCACCGAGAAGGAAATCGTTACGATCCTTCGTGCAACGCACAAGTATAAGGATTCTCGTGAGCAATTCGAGATGAGAACGCACAAGCGTCTGATCGACATCATCCAGCCGTCCAACAAGACTGTGGAAGCGCTGATGAAGCTGGATCTGCCCGCGGGCGTCGACATCGAAATCAAGCTGTAATCCCAAACGGAGGTATGTACCAATGAAGAAAGCCATTTTGGGCAAGAAGATCGGTATGACGCAGTTCTTCAGAGCTGACGGTACCATGATTCCCGTCACTGTCATCGAAGCCGGTCCGTGCCCCGTCGTTCAGAAGAAAACCGTCGCAAACGAAGGTTACGATTCCGTCCAGCTCGGATTCGCCGAGCTCCGCGACAAGCTCGCCAACAAGCCGTGCAAGGGCCACTGTGCAAAGGCCGGCGTCAAGGCGATGCGCTACCTTCGCGAGTTCAGACTCGAAGACGCCGCTTCCTATGAAGTCGGTCAGATCGTCAAGGCGGATGTGTTCGCCGAGGGCGACAAGGTCGACATTTCCGGCACCAGCAAGGGCCATGGATTCCAGGGCGTCGTCAAGCGTCATCATCAGGGCCGCGGCCGTATGACCCACGGTTCCCACTTCCACAGAGCGCCCGGCTCCATGAGCGCCTGCTCCGATCCGAGCCGCGTGTTCAAGACCAAGAATCTGCCCGGTCATATGGGCAGCGAGCACGTCACCGTGCAGAACCTCGAGGTCGTGCGTGTGGACGCAGAGCGGAACCTGCTGCTCATCAAGGGTGCGGTTCCCGGTGCGAAGGGCAGTTTCGTGACTGTCAAGAGCACAGTAAAGTAAGGAGGAAAGAACTATGCCTAACGTAGCATTGTATGATATCAAGGGCCAGAACATCGGCGATATCGCCCTTTCCGAGAATGTTTTCGGTCAGCCCGTCAACACGGCGGTCATGCATGAGGTCGTGGTTGCGCACCTCGCGAACTGCCGTCAGGGTACGCAGAGCGCCAAGACCCGTTCCGAAGTTTCCGGCGGCGGCAAGAAGCCGTGGAGACAGAAGGGCACTGGCCGTGCGCGTCAGGGTTCTACCCGTTCTCCGCAGTGGAGACACGGCGGCGTCGTCTTCGCGCCGAAGCCCCGCGACTACACGATCCGCGTGAACAAGAAGGTCAAGCGCCTCGCGATGAAGTCCGCGCTGTCCAGCAAGGTGGAAGAGAACGAACTGATCGTGTTCGACGCGCTGAACATCGAAGCGCCGAAGACGAAGGAAATGGTCAAGGTCCTCAAGGCCGTCGACGTCAGCAAGGCGCTGATCGTCCTGGCGGATAAGGACGACACGGTGGAGCGCGCGAGCGCGAACATCGAAGGCGTCAAGACCACGCTGGTCGGCACGCTGAGCGTCTATGAGATCCTCAAGTATGAGAAGCTGATCCTCACGAAGGCATCGGTTGAAAAGATCGAGGAGGTGTACGCGTAATGAAGAGCGGATACGACATCATCAAGGCTCCGATCCTCACCGAAAAGAGCTACGATTACATCGCGCATCACATCTACACGTTTGAAGTCGCGAAGAGCGCGAACAAGGTCGAGATCGCGAAGGCGGTCGAAGAACTGTTCGGCGTCAAGGTCGAGAGCGTTCACACCGTGAACAAGCTCGGCAAGATCAAGCGTCAGGGCCGTTATGAGGGCAGGACCGCTTCCAAGAAGAAGGCGTACGTCAAGCTGACGCCCGATTCGAAGGGCATCGAGCTGTTCGACGGCATCGCGCAGTAAGGAGGCAGCAAATGGCTATTCGTAAACTGAACCCCATCACTCCGGGTACGAGACACATGTCTGTCTCCACCTACGAGGAGATCACGAAGACTTCCCCGGAAAAGTCGCTGGTCTGCGACCTCAAGAGCAAGGCCGGCCGCAACTTCACCGGTAAGATCACGGTCCGCCACAAGGGCGGCGGCGCAAAGCGCAAGTACCGCATCGTCGACTTCAAGCGCGACAAGGACGGCGTTCCCGCGACCGTAAAGGCGATCGAATACGATCCGAACCGTTCCGCGAACATCGCTCTGCTGTATTACGCAGACGGCGAGAAGCGCTACATCATCGCTCCGTACGGCCTGAACGTCGGCGAGACCGTCGTTTCCGGCAAGGACGCGGACATCAAGATCGGCAACGCGCTGGAGCTCCAGTACATCCCGGTCGGCACGATGATCCACTGCATCGAGCTGAAGCCCGGCAAGGGCGCGCAGCTGGTCCGCTCGGCGGGCAACGCGGCGCAGCTCATGGCGAAGGAAGGCAAGTACGCGCAGGTTCGTCTTCCCAGCGGCGAAGTCCGTCTGATCCCGATGAACGCGAAAGCAACGATCGGTCAGGTCGGCAACCTGGACTTCCAGAACATCCAGATCGGCAAAGCGGGCCGCAAGCGTCACATGGGCATCCGTCCCACCGTCCGCGGTTCCGTCATGAACCCGAATGACCACCCCCACGGCGGCGGCGAGGGCAAATCCCCGATCGGCCGTCCCGGCCCGGTCACTCCCTGGGGCAAGCCGGCGATGGGCTACAAGACCCGCAAGAAGAAGAACAAGAGCAACAAGTACATCATTCGCCGCAGAACGAGTGGTAAGTAATCAGGAGGAAATAACACATGAGCAGATCGATCAAAAAAGGTCCGTTTGTTGAAGAACGCCTGTACGCCCGCATTCTTTCCATGAATGAGAGCGGCAAGAAGACCGTCGTCAAGACCTGGTCCCGTTCCTCCACGATCTTCCCCGAGTTCGTCGGCCACACCATCGCGGTGCACGACGGCAAGAAGCACGTTCCGGTGTACGTCACCGAAGAGATGGTCGGACATAAGCTGGGCGAATTCGCACCCACGCGCACGTTCAGAGGTCACAGAGGTTCCGAGAAGTCCTCTGGCGCGAAATAAGGAGGAGCACAATGGCAACCAGAAGTAAAGAAAAGACGGCATACCGTCGCGAGCACGCAGACAAGCGTCCGCACGCAATCGCACGTTATATCAGAATGTCTCCCCGCAAGGTCAAGGTCGTCATCGACATGATCCGCGGCAAGAGCGCAAAGGAAGCGGCAGCGATCCTCACCTACACGCCGAAAGCTGCCTGCGAACCGGTCCTGAAGGTCCTGAACTCCGCGATCGCGAATGCGGAGAACAACCTCGACATGAACCGCGACGACCTCTACGTCGCCGAGGCTTATGCGAACCAGGGTCCGACCCTGAAGCGCTATCGCGCAAGAGCGCGTGGCTCCGCGTCCCCCATCAAGAAGCGCACGAGCCACATCACGGTCATTCTTGATCAGGTCAAGTAAGGAGGAAAGCTATGGGTCAGAAAGTTAATCCGAACGGATTCCGCGTTGGTGTGATCAGAGATTGGAACACCCATTGGTACGCGGCGAAGAAAGATTTCGCAGACTTCCTCGTTGAGGACCGCAAGATCCGTGACTTCGTGAAGAAGACGTATTACGCAGCCTGCATCTCCCGCATCGCGATCGACCGCGCGACCGACAAGGTCAGCGTCACGATCTACACCGCCCGTCCCGGCATGCTGATCGGCAAGGGCGGCGCAGGGATCGAAGAGATCAAGGCGGCTGTTTCCAAGGAAATCGGCAAGCCCATCTCCGTGAACATCATGGAGATCCGCGACGCGGACGCGGACGCGCAGCTCGTCGCCGAGAACATCGCAGCACAGCTCGAAAAGCGTATCAGCTATCGCCGCGCGATGAAGCAGGCCATGCAGCGCGCCATGCAGAAGCCGGGCGTAAAGGGCATCAAGCTGATGTGCGCAGGCCGTCTCGGCGGCGCCGAGATCGCCCGCAGCGAAGGGTACCACGACGGTTCCATCCCGCTGCAGACCATGCGTGCAGACATCCACTACGGCTTCGCGGAAGCGCACACCCAGTACGGCCGTATCGGAATCAAGGTCTGGATCTACAAGGGTGAGGTCCTGAAGAAGGCCAAGAGAACGGAAGGAGGCAAATAACCATGTTAATGCCGAAGAGAGTTAAGCGCCGCAGAGTATTTCGCGGCCGCATGAAGGGCAGCGCCCACCGCGGCAACACCGTGACCTACGGTGAATACGGTCTCGTCGCGCTGGAGCCCGCATGGGTCACCAGCAACCAGATCGAGGCAGCGCGTGTCGCAATGACCCGTTATATCAAGCGCGGCGGTCAGGTCTGGATCAAGATCTTCCCCGACAAGCCCGTTACCGAAAAGCCTGCCGAGACCCGCATGGGTTCCGGTAAAGGTTCCCCGGAATACTGGGTGGCAGTCGTCAAGCCCGGCAGAGTCATGTTTGAGATCGCCGGCGTTGAGAAGGCTGTTGCAGACGAAGCGCTTCGTCTCGCGGGCCACAAGCTCCCGCTCAAGACGAAGATCGTCAAGAAAGAAGAAACTGAGGAGAAAGGAGAATGACCATGAAGGCCGATAAGCTGAGAGCTATGACCAACGAAGAGTTGGAAAAGCAGGAAAAAGAACTGAAAGCCGAGCTGTTCAATCTCCGCTTCCAGGCAGTGACCGGACAGATCAGCAATCCTTCCCGCATCGGTGCATGCAAGAAGGACATTGCAAGAATCAAGACCGTTCTCCGCGCTCGCGAGCTCGGTCAGGATGCCGAGTAAGGAGGAATAGGCAATGGAACAGAGAGGTTATCGTAAGACCCGCGTTGGCGTCGTCGTCAGCGATAAGATGGACAAGACGGCAGTCGTCGCCATCAAGACCAAGGTTCGCCATCCCCTGTACGGCAAGATGGTCAACCGCACCCGTAAATTCAAGGCGCACGATGAAGAGAATGCCTGCGGCATCGGCGACACCGTTCGCATCATGGAGACCCGCCCGATTTCCAAGGACAAGAGATGGCGTATCGTGGAAATCATCGAAAAGGCGAAGTAACGGAGAGGAGAAGATAAAATGATTCAGCCTCAAACCAGATTGAAAGTCGCGGACAACAGCGGCGCCAAGGAGATCATGTGCATTCGTGTTCTCGGCGGCAGCAAGGTCAAGTCCGCAGGCATCGGCGACGTCATCGTCGCGTCCGTCAAGACGGCAACGCCGGGCGGCGCAGTCAAAAAGAAGGACGTCGTGAAGGCGGTTGTGGTCCGCACCGTTGCGGAGACCAGCCGTGCAGACGGCAGCCACATTCGTTTCGACGACAACGCTGCAGTCATCATCAACGATCAGAAGCAGCCGCGCGGCACTCGTATCTTCGGGCCGGTCGCTCGTGAGCTGCGTGAGAAAGACTACATGAAGATCGTCTCTCTCGCACCCGAAGTACTGTAAGGAGGAGCATGACATGAATAAGCTGAATGTGAAAAAAGGCGATACCGTCGTCGTGATCTCCGGCAAGGATAAGGGCAGCAAGGGCGAGATCCTGCATGCGGCGCCCGCGGATAACCGCGTGATGGTCAAGGGCGTCAACATGATCACCAAGCATGTCAAGCCCCGGAAACAGGGCGAGGCAGGCGGTCGGATCGAGCAGGAAGGCACCATCGACGCATCCAACGTTATGCTCGTTTGCCCGAAGTGCGGCAAAGCGACCCGCGTTGCACACCAGATCGTCGACGGCAAGAAAGTCCGCGTTTGCAAGAAGTGCGGCAAGGTCATGGACTGAGACGGAAGGAGATAACAAATGGCAAAGAAAGAAACTGCGGTTCAAGCAAAGCCTTTCAGCGGCGAACCCCGTCTGAAGACCAAGTACAGAGAAGAAGTCGTCTCCGCGCTGAACGAGAAGTTCCGCTACGAGAACGTCATGATGATCCCGAAGCTCGAGAAGATCATCATCAACATGGGTCTCGGTTCCGAGAAGGATAACCCCAAGGGCATCGAGAAGGCAGTTGCGGAGCTTTCCGCGATCGCCGGCCAGAAAGCCATCGTCACCAAGGCGAAGAAGTCCGTCGCGAACTTCAAGGTTCGTGAAGGCATGAACATCGGCGCAAAGGTCACCCTGCGCGGCGATCGGATGTACTACTTCGCCGACAAGCTGATGAACATCGTTCTGCCCCGCGTCCGCGACTTCCGCGGTGTGTCCGACACGTCGTTCGACGGTCGCGGCAACTACGCGATGGGCGTCCGTGAACAGCTGATCTTCCCCGAGATCAACTACGACGACGTTGACAAGGTCCGCGGTATGAACATCGTGTTCGTTACCAGCGCCAAGACCGATGAAGAAGCGCGTGAGCTGCTTGCTCTCCTCGGTATGCCGTTCGTTCAGGACTAAGAAGGAGGAACCACTATGGCAAAGACATCCATGAAGCTGAAGCAGCAGAGGACCCCCAAGTTCTCCACCCGCGCTTACACCCGCTGCCGTATCTGCGGTCGTCCGCATGCGGTCCTTCGCAAGTACGGCATCTGCCGCGTGTGCTTCCGTGAAGAAGCATACAAGGGCAACATCCCCGGCGTCCGCAAGGCAAGCTGGTAATCAGGAGGAAAGAATCATGACAGATACTATTGCAGATATGCTTACCAGAATCCGCAACGCGCTGGTCGCAAAGCACGAGACGGTCGACGTCCCGGCTTCCTCGATCAAGAAGGCGATCGCGGAGATCCTTGTGGAAGAGGGTTACATCAAGGGCTATGAGCTCGTTGAGGACGGCATCGTCAAGACGATCCGCATCAAGCTCAAGTACGGCCCCAACAAGCAGCGCGTCATCGTCGGCATCAAGCGCATCTCCCGTCCGGGTCTGCGCGTGTATGCCCGCAAGGACGAGATCCCGAAGGTCCTCGGCGGCCTCGGCATCGCGATCCTGTCCACCTCTCGCGGCGTGATGACGGACCGCGAGGCAAGAAAGCTCGGCGTCGGCGGCGAAGTGCTCGCGTACGTCTGGTAATACAACAGGAGGAAAAACAATGTCTCGAATCGGAAAACTTCCGGTACACATCGTGTCCGGAGTGACAATCACGGTTGACGAACACAATGTCGTGACCGTGAAAGGCCCCAAGGGCGAGCTCACGCAGCGTGTTTCGCCCGAGATGATCCTGGAGCAGGAAAACGGTGTTCTCACCGTTAAGCGTCCCAGCGACGACAAGCAGCACCGCGCACTGCACGGACTGACCCGCTCGCTCATCAACAACATGGTCGTCGGCGTATCGACCGGCTTTGAAAAGAAGCTCGAGATCGTCGGTACCGGTTACAGAGCGCAGATGGACGGCAAGGACCTCGTTCTGAACGTCGGTTACAGCCATCCGGTCAGATTCCCGAAGATGGACGGTATCGAATTTGAAACGCCCGCACCCACCAAGATCACGGTGAAGGGCATCGACAAGCAGAAGGTCGGCCAGATTGCAGCAGACATTCGCAAGACGCGCGAGCCGGAACCCTACAAGGGCAAGGGCATCCGTTACGAAGGCGAATTCGTCCGCCGCAAGGAAGGCAAGACCGGCAAGTAAGGTAGAAAGGAGTAACGTAGAATGTTTTCTAAGATCGATAAGAATTCTGTTCGCAAGGCGCGTCATCATCGTCAGCGCAGGAATCTGAACGGCACGTGCGAGCGTCCGCGTCTCAACGTCTATCGCAGCACGAACCACATCTATGCGCAGATCATCAACGACGTCGACGGTAACACTCTGGTTGCTGCTTCTACTCTGGATGCAGAGATCAAAGGTCAGCTCGAAGGCAAGGACAAGAAGGAAGCTGCGAAGCTCGTCGGTAAGCTCGTCGGAGAGCGCGCGCTCGAAAAGGGCGTGAAGAAGGTCGTTTTCGACCGCGGCGGTTATCTGTACACCGGTCGCGTCGCGGCTCTGGCCGAGGGCGCAAGAGAAGCCGGCCTGGACTTCTGAGGGAGGAAACGAAATGAGAAACGACAGAGAAAGAAAATTCGAGAAGGAAGTTCCCGAATTCAAAGAAAGACTCGTAGCGATCAACCGTGTTGCGAAGGTCGTCAAGGGCGGTAAGAATTTCCGCTTCACCGCGCTGATGGTCGTCGGCAATGAGAACGGCAAGGTCGGTGTGGGCCTCGGCAAGGCTGTTGAAATCCCCGAAGCGGTCCGCAAGGGCATCGAGGATGCAAAGCGCCACATGATCGAAGTTCCGGTCGTCGGCACGACGATCCCGCATCAGGTGGAAGGCAAGTACGGCAAGGGCCACGTTCGTCTGCTCCCGGCAGAAGAAGGTACCGGCGTTATCGCGGGCGGTCCCGCGCGTGCGGTCCTTGAGGCGGCAGGCATCCGTGACATCCGCACGAAGTCCTACGGCTCCAACAACCCGTCGAACTGCGTCAAGGCGACGCTCAACGGACTGGCTCAGCTCCGTACCGCAGAACAGATCGCTGCGCTCCGCGGCAAGACCGTGGACGAGATCCTGAACTGAGGAGGACAAAGCAATGTTGAAAGTCACTTTGGTCAAGAGCCCGATCTCCAGCCTGCGCGATCAGCAGGACACGGTCAAGGCGCTCGGTCTTCATAAGGTCAATCAGACCGTCGTGAAGCCGGACAACGCCTGCATCCGCGGTCAGATCTTCAAGGTCAAGCACCTTGTCAAGGTCGAAGAAGTCGAAGAAGCATAAGAGGAGGGTCAACGTATGAAGATCCATGAATTGAGACCGGCAGAAGGTGCGAAGCACAGCCCCAAGCGTTTGGGCCGCGGCACGGGTTCCGGTATCGGCAAGACCTCCGCAAAGGGCAATAAGGGCCAGAAGGCCCGCAGCGGCGCAAAGAAGAACGGATTTGAGGGCGGCCAGATGCCTCTGGCGCGCCGTCTCCCGAAGCGTGGCTTCTACAATCACTTTGCGAAGGAATACACCATCATCAACATTTCCGACCTGAATGGGTTGGAGAACGGCACCGAGGTTACCGGCGAGCTCCTGAAGGAACTCGGCATCATCGGCAAACTCGAAAAGGACGGCCTGAAGGTTCTGGGCAACGGCGAGCTCACCAAGCAGCTCACTGTCAAGGCTGCGAAGTTCTCGAAATCCGCGGAGGAAGCCATCAGGAACGCAGGCGGAAACGTTGAGGTGATCTGATGTTCAGCACATTCATCAACGCGTTCAAGATTAAGGACCTCCGGAAGAAGATCCTGTACACGGTTCTTCTGATCGTGGTCTACCGTCTTGGCAGCGCCATCCCGATTCCGGGCGTAAACATTCAGGCCTGGCAGGCGGCAACGAAGCAGCTGTCGGCAATGTCTGACTTCATGAGCCTGATGTCCGGTACTGCGTTCTCGCAGTTCACGATCTTTGCAATGGGTATTTCGCCGTACATCACGGCGTCCATTATCCTGCAGCTCCTCACCATTGCGATCCCCGCTCTCGAGCGGATGAGCAAGGAAGAGGACGGCCGTCAGAAGATCGAACGCATCACGCGCTATGCAGGCGTCGGTCTCGCGGTCGTGCAGGCGATCGGCATCGTTTTGTCCTATAACGCCGTCATCGGCGATCAGCAGATCGTCTCCGATGCGGGCGGACTGTTCTGGCTGAGACTGATCGTTATTGCGATCTGTGCAGCGGCAGGTACCGCATTCCTGATGTGGCTCGGCGAGCGCATCACGGAAAAGGGCATCGGCAACGGCATTTCCATGCTGATCTTTGCTTCGATCGTATCCCGCGTGCCCGATTTTATCAAGGAGCGCATCACTGCGATCGCAGCGGCGCCCGGCAGCGTGATGACCTGGGTCACCCTGTTCATTACCATCGTCGTGGTTCTCGCGCTCATCGCGTTTGTAGTCTACATTGATAAAGCGGTCCGCAAGATTCCGGTGCAGTACGCAAAGCGCGTCGTCGGCCGCAAGATGTACGGCGGTCAGAACACGCATCTGCCGATGAAGGCGAATGCGAACGGCGTTCTGCCTCTGATCTTCGCTATGACGATCATGCAGTTCCCCGAAATGATCATGCAGTTCTTTAAGAACGGCGGCGGATTCATGAACTTCTGGAAGCGTTGGATGATCTCCGCGCCCCAGGTTTGGGATGGTTCAAAGTACAATGCGACCAGCGTCATTGACAGCGGTGTCGCGTATCACGGCATCCAGTATGCGCCGTTTGTGTACTACGTCATCTACTTCCTGCTGATCATCGCCTTCGGTTACTTCTACACCTCGATCACATTCAATCCGGTCGAAATGTCGAAGAACCTGCAGCAAAACGGCGGCTTCATCCCCGGTATCCGTCCGGGCAAGCCGACCGGCGAGTACCTCGGTAAGATCTCGAACCGCCTCACGCTGTTCGGATCCCTGTTCCTTGCGGTCATCGCGATCGTTCCGACCATCATCCTGAATATGCTTGGCGTTACCAACATGTTCGGTGCGACCTCGGTCCTCATTATGGTCAGCGTTGCGCTTGAAACGACGGAACAACTCGAATCCCAGATGCTGATGCGTCACTACAAGGGATTCCTGAACTAACCGATATGAAACTGATCTTCTTGGGCCCGCCGGGCGCGGGCAAAGGCACACAGGCAGAGCGCATTGCGGAGCGATTTGAGATCGCGCACCTCTCGACCGGCGACATGCTGCGCGCAGAGATCCGCAATGCCACTCCGCTGGGTGCGGCGGCAAAGGCATATATCGACCGCGGCGAGCTTGTTCCGGACAGCGTCATCATCGACATGGTCCGCGAGAGGATCGCGCGGGAGGATTGCAGAAACGGATTCCTTTTAGACGGTTTTCCGAGAACGGTCGTCCAGGCCGAAGCGCTTGCGGAATTCACCGATATCGACTATGCGGTCAATATCGACGTCCCGAGCGAGCGGCTCGTTGCGCGCATTTCCGGGCGCAGAATGTGCCCCGACTGCGGCGCGGCGTATCATGTTTCGATGTACGCGGAGCCGGCCTGCCGTAAGTGCGGCGCGACGCTGTACCAGCGTGACGACGATCGCGAGGAAACGGTCAAAAACCGCCTGAAGGTCTATACGGAAAAGACAGCGCCGCTCATCGCCTTCTATGAGGCGGCGGGCAAGCTGGTCACCGTGGACGGCGATCAAACCGTCGATGCGGTGACGGAGAGCATTCTGAAAGGGCTCGGCGCATGATCACGATTAAATCTGCGCAGGACATCGAACGGATGAAAGCGGCAGGCAAGGTCGTGGAGGACACTCTGAAGCTTTTGGAAAAGAGCGTACGAGTCGGCATCACCACGGCGGAGCTCGACCGGATCGCGGATGAATTCATCCGGAGTCAAGGCGCGTATCCGACGTTCCTCCACTATAACGGGTATCCGAAGAGCGTCTGCATCTCGGTCAACGAGGAGGTCGTTCACGGGATCCCCGGCAAGCGGAAGCTTAAAGACGGCGACATCGTAAGCTGCGACGTCGGCGCTACGCTGGACGGGTTCGTCGGAGACGCCGCAAGGACGTTTCTCATCGGAAATGTGCCGGAGGAAACGCAAAAGCTCGTTCGTGTCACGCGGGAATGCTTCTTTGAAGGACTGAAGTTCTGCCGTGTCGGGTATCGCATTTCGGATATTTCGAAGGCGATCCAGAACCACGCGGAATCACACGGCTACGGGGTCGTCCGCGAACTGGTCGGCCACGGTGTCGGACGGGTGCTCCATGAGGACCCGGAGGTTCCGAACTTCTACTCGCCGAGATCGCGGCAGCGCCTCGAAGCGGGCATGACCATTGCAATCGAACCGATGATCAACCTCGGTACCGCAAGGGTCTGGCAGCTTGAGGATGGCTGGACGGTAGTCACGCAGGACGGGAAACCGTCGGCGCACTACGAAAACTCCGTAGCGATCACCGACGGAGATCCGATTCTTCTGACCTGCTCGGAGGCATTCGTATGATGAACGGACCGCTTGAATTGGGCGGGATCGTACGCTCACGCGCAGGGCGAGACCGCGGACGTGCGTTTGTGATTCTGAAGATCGTCGATGCGGACTATGTTCTGCTCGCGGACGGCAGACTCCGGACAATCGAGCGTCCGAAGAAAAAGAAGCGCAGGCACCTTTTGAAGGCTTCCGATACGCGGATGGAGCTTTCCGAACATCTGCTCGATGCGGATATCCGGAAGTTCCTCGCCGCGCAAGGGTTCCAAAACGACCGAAACGAATAAGGAGGGATATCGTTGTCCAAACAGGATGTCATTGAAGTGGAAGGCGTCGTGACCGAGGCGTACCCGAACGCAATGTTCGAAGTCAAGCTCCCGAACGACCACAAGATCCTCGCGACCATCTCGGGCAAGCTGCGTATGAACTACATTCGCATCCTTCCCGGAGACAAGGTCACCGTCGAGCTTTCGATGTATGATTTGACCCGCGGCCGCATCACCTGGCGCGCGAAGAACTGAGAAGACAGGAAAAGATTTTAAAGGAGAAAAGCTATGAAAGTCAGACCGTCTGTGAAACCCATTTGCGAAAAGTGCAAGATCATCAAGCGCAAGGGCCGCGTCATGATCATTTGCGAGAATCCGAAGCACAAGCAAAAGCAGGGCTAATCCCACAGGGAACAAACTTGCGGGGCGGCTGGCACGAGAGTGCAACCCGCAAGCCTATATAGATCCATATTTTCTAAATTTATTACGGAGGTAGAGAAACGATATGGCACGTATTGCTGGCGTAGACCTTCCGAGAGATAAGCGAGTCGAGATCGGCTTGACCTATATCTACGGGATCGGTCAGACAACCGCTTCCAAGATCCTCGCAGAGACCGGCATTAACCCCGACACCCGCGTTCGTGATCTGGAAGAGAACGATGTCAACAAGATCAGAGATTATATCGACCACAACCTCAAGGTTGAGGGCGATTTGAGACGCGAAACCTCGATGAATATCAAGCGGCTGGTAGAGATCGGTTGCTATCGCGGGGTTCGTCACCGCAAGGGCCTGCCTGTAAGAGGACAGTCCACGAAGCAGAACGCTCGTACCCGTAAGGGCCCGAAACGTACGCAGGGCGGCAAGAAGAAGTAAGGAGGAGCTAAACGATGGCAGGTAAAGCTAAGGTTAAAAAAGCAGTTACGCGCAAGCGTCGTGAGAAGAAGAACATCGAGCGCGGTGCAGCGCACATTCGCTCCTCTTTCAACAACACTTTGGTGACCATCACCGACACGCAGGGCAACGCGATCTCGTGGTCCAGCGCAGGTTCCCACGGTTTCCGCGGATCCCGCAAGTCCACGCCGTTTGCCGCGCAGGTCGCATCCGAAGCGGCGGCAGTCGCTGCGATGGAGCATGGTCTCAAGACGGTTGAAGTTTATGTCAAGGGCCCCGGCTCCGGCCGCGAGTCCGCGATTCGTGCGCTCCAGTCCGCAGGTCTGCAGATCGTCTCCATCAAAGACGTGACGCCGATCCCGCACAACGGCTGCCGTCCGCCGAAGCGCAGAAGAGTGTAAGGGAGGATCCAGATATGGCAAGATATACAGGTTCTGTTTGCAGACAGTGCCGCAGAGAAGGCACCAAGCTGTTTTTGAAGGGCGATAAGTGCTACACCGAAAAGTGCCCGATGACCCTCCGCCATACCCCTCCGGGAATGCACGGCCAGGGCAGAAAGAAGCAGTCCGAGTACGGCCTGCAGCTCCGTGAGAAGCAGAAGGTCCGCCGCGCATACGGCATCCTCGAGTCTCAGTTCCGCAAGTACTACGACATGGCGTCCAACATGAAGGGCGTCACCGGTGAGAACATGCTGTCCCTCATCGAGCGTCGTCTCGACAACGTCGCGTACCGGCTGAACTTCGGCGAATCCCGCCCGATGGCGCGCCAGATGGTCACCCACGGTCACGTCTATGTGAACGGCAAGAAGGTCGACATCGCGTCCTATCAGGTCAAGGTCGGCGACGAGATCACGATCCGCGAAAGAAGCCGTGAGATCCCGTTCTTCAAGACCCTGCGTGAGGAAGGCGCAAAGCGCACCATCCCGCAGTGGCTGGAGCTGGATGCGGAAAACCTCAAGGGCCGCGTCGTTGCGCTGCCGAAGCGTGAGGACATCGACCTGACGATCGAAGAGCACAACATCGTCGAGTTCTACTCGAGATAAGCCTTGTAGGCGAACCGTAACGACATCACCGAAGGAGGGTATCATACATGATAGAAATGGAAAAGCCCAGACTCGAATGCGTGGCCAGCACTGCAAACTACGGCAAGTTCGTCGTAGAGCCGCTTGAGCGCGGATTCGGTACCACCCTGGGGAACTCGATGCGTCGGGTTCTGTTAAGCAGTCTTCCCGGTGTTGCTGCAACGTCCATTCGCATTGACGGAGTTCTGCACGAGTTCTCGACGATCGAAGGCGTCAAAGAAGACGTCACGGAGATCATCCTGAATCTCAAGCAGCTCATCTGCAAGCTGCATTCCGAGGAGCCGAAGAAGGTCATCATCGACGCGCTCGGCCCCTGTGAGGTTAAGGCCGGCGACATCCTTCCGGACGCCGAAGTCGAGATCATCAATCCGGAACTGCACCTTGCGACGATTGACGCGAACGGTCGTCTCCACATGGAGATCATGCTGGATCACGGCAGAGGATACGTCGTATCCGATCGTAATAAGCGGCCCGATATGCCTATCGGCGAGATCGCGGTCGATTCCATCTTCACCCCGATTACGAAGGTCAACTTCACGGTGGAAAACACGCGTGTCGGTCAGATCACAGACTTTGACAAGCTGACGCTTGAACTGTGGACCGACGGCAGCATTCAGCCGGAGGAGGCGGCTTCGCTCGCGGCGAAGATCCTGACCGAGCACCTGCTCCTGTTCATCAATCTGACGGATCATGTGCAGGACGTCGAGATCCTGAAGGAGAAGGACGACAAGAAGAAGGAAAAGATCCTCGAAATGAACATCGAAGACCTCGACCTCTCGGTCCGCTCCTATAACTGCCTCAAGCGCGCGGGCATCAACACCGTTGAGGAACTGGTGCAGCGTGATGAGGACGAGATGATGAAGGTTCGCAATCTCGGACGGAAGTCTCTCGAGGAAGTACAGCAGAAATTGGCGCAGCTGGGACTCTCCCTGCGCACGAACGAAGATTAAGGAGGAAGCACAATGGCAAACCGTAAATTGGGGAAACCCTCTGATCAGCGTGTTGCATTGCTCAGAAATCAGACCACGGCGCTTCTCTGGAACGGCAAGATCATCACGACCGAAACGCGCGCGAAGGAAATTCGCAGCATTGCCGAAAAGCTCATCACCCTTGCAGTGAGCGAGTATCAGAACAGCGAGACCGTCGAGAAGGAAACGTACAACGATAAAGGCCAGATCGTCAAGGTCGAGAAGCAGCAGGACCTTCCGTCCAAGCTCCACGCCCGCCGTCAGATCATGGCGTATCTGTACGACATTCCCGAAGCAAAGAAGCAGGATGAGAGCAAGAGCGAGTACAAGGAGCGTACCAAGGACAATCGCCATCCCGTTGTGGAGAAGCTGTTCCGTGAGATCGCGCCGAAATATGACGCACGCGCCAAGGAAGGCAAGAAGGGCGGCTACACCCGCATCACCAAGCTCGGACCGCGTCGCGGCGACGCAGCCGAAATGGTCGTATTGGAGCTTGTCTGATCAAAACTGAAAGAGAGCCTGTCGAGTAAATCGATGGGCTTTTTTTCGTTCTTCAGCTTGCATTTTCGTTTGAGGTCTGTTACACTATATATAATCAAAGGGGTCGGAACGAAATGACACACAGAAAGGGGAATGATGCTATGATACGGAGAATTGGAAAGATCCTGTTGATCGCGCTTGCAATGCTGTTGCTGTTCGGTTGTGCCGGAAGCAATTCGGAGGATGAATCGCTGAAGGAAATGGTGACATTCCTTTCGCAGGAGCGCAATAATCTGCAGGATAAGCTGGATAAGGTTCAGGGAACGCTGAATCAGACAACGCAGGAGTTGTATGCAGCAAGATCGGAGATTGATTCCACACAAGAAGAGCTGCAGAAGTTGAAAAACGAGCCGGTTCCGACGCCGAAGATTGTAACCGAAACCAAGACCGAGATCAAGGAGGTCGTCACCAAGATCCAGAACGAATACGCATGCGGCGTCGATTGTACTGTGAACGGTGGGGCGTTTGCCAAGCTGGACGGTCAAACGAAGGTCAAGTGCGTTCCGAAAGAAATCGAAGGCTTCGTGTTCGATCATTGGGAGGTGGACGGACAGGTGCAGGACAGCACAGCGAAAACGCTGGAGCTGACCCTTTCCGAAACCGCGGTAATCCGTGCCGTTTTCCATGAGCGGCGTACGGTCAAGTGCATCAACTGTCACTTCCAGTTCCTCAACGAAAAGAACAACGCGCAGGGAAAAGAGTATACCGAGTTCGATTTTGAAGAGGATTATAAGAACCCGGTTACCAAGAAGACGGAAAAAGGCGGTTTGATCAGCTTCTACATTTTTGCGGATGTTCCGAGGAAGCAGGAGGTCGATTACTGGCTGATCAACGGTGTAAAGTATCAGTATCCCAAGGATATACAGAAATTCCGCGTTGTGGATCTGAACGAGGCGACCGTCTACGAGGTCGTGTTCAAGGGACAGGCGAGAACGACGTCGCAACCGGGAAAAACACCCTCGCCCACAACATACTATACTGTGACTTGTGTGAATTGCAAGTATAAATATAACAACAGTTGGTACACGAGCGGTAAGGTTCCGGCAGGCACGCAGATTACGATCAGAGGAACGAGCGATTCCTCGGAAGCATATTTCAACGGTTCGCCGTCCTCCGTAAATCGACACTTCACGAGTCCGACCTCGGGCAGCTCCGGCAAATGGAACTTCAGCTATAAATACACCGTGAACAGCAACGTAAATGTATCGTTCAGCGGCGTAGTCAACTGAGTAAAGCGATAAAGACAGAGGGGCGTTTCTGCGGAGACGCCTCTTTTTGTCGGACAGAAAAGGAGCCGTATTTTTGCTGCTCCTTATTTCCATTCCAATATCGTATTCGGATCGGTCCCGAGCGCTTTGCAGATACAGAACAGTTCTAAGTTCGTCGCGGGTTTGTCAGGGGACGAGGGCCTACGAACTTCGTTGTCATATGGGAAAAAGAGCCGCCGTGGCTCCTTTATTACGCTGTCCGATCGACGGGTTCCGGTGCTTTCGGTTCGGCGGCTTTTTTCAGCCCAAACAGCCGGGTCAGCCCTCTCAAAACAAAGTAGGCAAGCAGCGGAACAAGGATCGTTCCGATGGAGATGGCCAGCACATAGATGGTCTGACCGAGGAACGCGCCGGTGCTTTCGATGATCTTCAATCGAATATCTTCCAGGAACGGTGCGTTGCTGTGAACGAAATTGTTGAAGTTGGTATCAATGAACTGCGCGAACGGACCGACGATGAGGCAATACGCTCCGTAGACGATCAGAATCCGGAGGACGTCCTTTTTTGTATCGAATCGGACCAATCCCTGGAATAGGAACAGGAAGAACGTGAACAACCCGATGCCGTGGAACAGAACCGTGTGCAGTTCGAAGAAGCTGCCGCCTTTTCCGGTCACGTACGCCCACATACTCCGGATCGCGTCATCGGAGTAGATGAGGTTCGGGTAAACGGTCATAAACAGGAACAGGCACGTCGAGACTACGCCCGCGATCATGAGGAACGTATTCCGCAGTTTCCCCTTGTAAAAACAGGCAAGCGGATGAAAATACAGGAACAGACTGCAGAAATGCAGGGGGATCCAGTATGTGTCGTAACCGGTCACGACGCCCACGATCTGCTTTGCAACCTCCAGAACGAGCAGCAGGATCGAACAGATCTTCAGCGGCAGAAGCTGCGTTTCATAGCTCTTGTTTCTTAACGCGCGGCTCAGAATGAATGCAAGCGCGATGTAAACGACAAATTGCGGAATCAACGTGTATGCGTGTAACGGCGTCCAGAACATGATTCATCCTCACATTTCAGCTTTTTTTCAGAAACAGACCTATTCTATCGCAGAATCGCGGAATTGTCAATTCAAACAGCGAAAAAACAGCGCCGGAGGGTTCCTCCGGCGCTGAAGGTTCTGTTGTGCGTATAGCGGTTCTGCTGCCGTCCGGCGGACGTGCAATGCAAGTCCCTACTGGGACGGATATCATCCGTCCGTTCCTCTTATGTTACATCTTCGGCACCAGCATCAGCGCGAGGCCGAAAAGGATCAGAAGCGAGGTTACGTCCACGATCGTGGTGATGAACGGGCCGGCCATGACCGCAGGGTCAAAACCGATCTTCTTTGCGAGGATCGGCAGCGAGCAGCCGAT
Source organism: Christensenellales bacterium (assembly GCA_045114775.1). GTDB lineage: Bacteria > Bacillota > Clostridia > Christensenellales > CAG-138 > UBA3792. The sequence goes on from JBGULC010000043.1 coordinate 85,907, forward strand.
GAACTTCGCAAGGAACACCGTGCAGCAGAGCGCGATCGAAACGGTGACCGCGATCAGCAGATACGGCGTGAATTGGTTGTTGAAATTGTTGTGGTAGGTGATGACGTACATCAGCATCATTTTGCCGAAGTTGACCACGGCGAGCGTAGCGCCTGCAAGCAGGGAGATGCGCCACTCCTTGAAGATGACCCGGGGGAGATCCCGAAACTCGATCTCACCGAGCGAGATGCCGCGGATGATCGTGACGGACGCCTGATTGCCCGCGTTGCCGCCGGTGTCCATCAGCATCGGGATGCACGCAAGCAGCATTGCGCTGATGAAAGACTGGAACTGTACGCTCATCAGGTTGCTGAAATGGTTGATGACGAGCTCGGTGAAGATCGCGGCGACCATCAGGATGCACAGCCAGGGGATGCGGTGGATGTACAGCGAGAACACGCCGGTCTTCAGATACGGCTTGTCGGACGGCGTGATCGCTGCCATCTTTTCGATATCCTCGGTGGCCTCTTCCTGCAGGACGTCGATCGCGTCGTCGACCGTGACGATACCGACGAGGCGGTTCTCGCCGTCCACGACCGGCAGCGCCAGAAGGTCGTACTTACTGAGCATCTGCGCCACGGTCTCCTGGTCGTCCAGGGTCTTGCAGGAGATCACGTTCTGGTCGGCAAGGTCGCCGATCAGCGTATCGGGCTGGGCAAGGATCAAACGGCGGATCGTCACGTAGCCGTAGAGGGTGCGGTCCGCGCGGGTAACGTAGCAGATGTTGATCGTTTCCTTGTCGATGCCGGTGCGGCGGATCGTCTTGATCGCGTCCTCGACGGTCAGGTTCGGGCGCAGCTCGACGTATTCCGTCGTCATCATGCTGCCCGCAGAATCGTCCGGGTATTTCAGAAGCTCGTTGATAAGCTTGCGCGTGTCGGGATCGGCCTGGGACAGGATCCTCTTTACGACGTTTGCCGGCATTTCTTCGACGATGTCGACGGCGTCGTCGATGTACAGCTCGTCGATGACTTCCTTGAGCTCGGAATCCGAGAAGCCCTTGATAAGAAGCTCCTGGGAATCGCTTTCCATCTCGACGAAGGTGTCCGCTGCAAGCTCCTTCGGGAGCAAGCGGAACAGCCGCGGCAGGAATTCGGGCTCAAGGTCCTCAAACAGCGCGGCAATATCCGCTGCGTTCATCGTAACGAGAATATCGCGCAGCGTTCCGTATTTTTTGGATTCGATCAGCGAAGTGATCGCGGTGGCAAGATTCGCCATACAGTCTTCCTCCTTTGCTTATGAAAATAGGAGCAAGACCCGCTTATTCGGATTCAGCGATGGAGCGGCTGCCATAAGGGCACGTCCGATGCGTTTCCGCGTATCAGCGGGCTTGCAGAGCCGGTACTACTGCCTGCATCCATGACAGCCACCTCCTTTTGAATGAAATGGGAAAATGAAAAACGATCGTTTTTCATCATCAGCCTTAGCAAAATTATTTTATTCCGTTCAATCGGCGTTGTCAACGCTTTTTCGTCCGAACCGCGTATTTTTCTGCACTTGCGTTTTCTGTACGCTTGTGTTATCATGCATTGACCAAAAGGAAAACGCGGAAACAGGCTTCGCACGCGGCGGTCTTTGGCCCGAAGATTCGCGAATCGTTTTTGATTCTGTTACATTTCTGACGCATTTACGGCGTATAATGAAGACACTTGAAAGAATGGGGGATCCCGTTCCGAGAGAAATGGAGGAAATACAATGGTGAAAAAATGGATCGGCATACTGCTTGCCGTCATACTTTGTCTGGCGTTCCTGCCGGTCGCGCTTGCGGAGGGCGAGGGAGATATGCCGGAGATCACACATGAGGAGACAAGCGATACCTATAAGGACCGCCTGATGGACTCGTTCGATCAGACGGTGCTGGCGGCGGAGAAGAACATCCGTAACCAGCTTCGCAACGTACTGTTCCGCGAGGAGATCACGGTCACAGCCGAGAATTACAAGAACATCATGCGTTATGTGAACGAAGCGATGACAAAGCGTTCTTTGTCGGAAGGCGCGGCGCTTGATCATTATACCGAGCAGGATTACAACATTGCCGTTGAGCTGATTGAGAAGATCTGTGACGAGCTGGACCTCGACTATTCGATCGATCCGAGCAACGATTCGCAGAACGAGTTCACAAAGGTGATCACGATCAAGAAGAACGGCAAGGTCCTCGGCAGGATCAACAGCGACGCAAAGACCGACGAGGTCGACGAGATCGCGGCGGAGGATCCGAAAAAGCCTCAGATCGGCTGGATCATCGGAGGCGGCGTGCTGATCGCGGCGGCTGCGGTGTTCGGCGTAGTGCTGATCGTTCGGATGGAACGAAAGAAGAAAGAGGCTGCGTAACATGGATGCACGCGCAAGGGCCGGATATTCGGTCGGAAGGGGCTTTGCGCTGAGCATTCCCTTTCTGCTGTTTTTTGCAGGTGTATTCTTTGCGGGTATGTACCTGTTCCAGTCGGTGGTCGAGGAGACCGCCTATTTCGGTATGCTTGTCGGCGGCAGCGCGGCGGAGACTGTCGAATCCGAGCCGGAGGAGACTTCGGAGATCGGGTTTATTCCGTCCGGCAAGCCTGCGACACTTTCGCGTATTCCGTCGATTCCGTACGGGAAGCAGTTTGCGCGGCTCAATGTGGAGGGGTGGACGAAGCGCGATATCCCCGTGTTTCTCGGCTCCGACAAGAAGCTTCTGAAGAAAGGCGCAGGCATGTCGTTCGGGTCGTTCTTCCCGGGCGAGGGCGGCTGCACGATCATCTCCGCGCACGTGACGCGCGAATTCGGAGAGCTTGAGGACACGCCGGTCGGCGCGACCGTTACGGTCGAGACAAGCTACGGCCCGTATACCTATCGTGTGACGGACAAGCGCGTTGCGTACGGGACCGACGCATGGTATAAGGACGCAGGGCAGAAGTCGGACCTGATGCTCTATACCTGCTATCCGCGTGACAACGGCGGCAAACGCCGGACGGAGCGGTGCGTGCTGCTCTGCACACTGATCGACGGTGCGGAGGTGGTCAAATGAAGGTCATCAGAGGAATCGGAACGATCATCGTTCTGGCATTGCTTATTGCCGCGATCGTACTGACGCTGGCGGTCGGGCTCGTTCGCTTTATCGCTGTGAATCCGGCGTTTCTGAAGACCTTCCTGCCGACGGACGATTACTGTGCGGAGCTGCGCTCGTTGGTGTCGGAGGATCTCGATCACGTTGCGCTGCAATACGGATTTGAGGAAGGTGAGCTTGGAAAGCTCCTGAAGAATAAGACGATCCGCGCCTATACGAACGATATGATCGATGCGTTCTTTGCTGCGGAGGACGCCGCGGACCTGAAGCTTCCGAAGTATCCGACAGAGGCGTTTGAAGCGCTTGCGCGCGAGAGATCGGACTTTGACGCGCAGGGCGTTTCCGACTTTGCGGAGGATTGCGCGAGGGCGGTCGAGGAGGACCTTGCAGCGATCAACGTCCCGGAGATCGTCGGCTGGTTCACGACGCTCAAAAATCATCAGTTGATGAGGTGGTCGCTGCCGTTGTTCGTTGCCGGAGCGCTGCTTTCGATCGTGATGATCGTCTTTCTGAAACTGATGTACGCGGGAGGTTCCGGCAGATTCGGCTCGGTCGTCGTCATGGGCGGTCTGTTCATGGGTATAACGCTTGTGTTTGTTCCGGTCATGCAGTTTTTGCTGTTCGACTACGTCGGCAGACTCAAACTCACGGCGTCTGCGTTCCGTACGGTGCTTACCGGGTATCTCAATACGGTCCTATACGGATGGTTCTTCGTGCTTTTGACGCTGGAGATCCTGGTGATTCTGTTCTCGATCATCGCGGTCATCCGCGCAAGCAGGAGGAGATAATTGTAAGCAACGTCAACCGTCCCCGGCAAGATGTGCCGGGGACTGTTTTTTGCTTGACGGGGGTGCGTAATACAGATATAATATTTATGGAATATGTGAAATGTTGTTGTAACATCTTCCGTTTTGAATTGTAAATTCGTATGGAGACATAGGCGGAGGACTTATGCGGGAAACGGCGCAGGTTGACAGGAGAACCGTCCCCTTGTTACGCAAATAATCACGAAATCGACTTTGGAGGTTGTTATGTCACTATTCGGTCGTAAAGAAAAGCAAGAAATTGAGCGTCTAAAATCAATTATGACACCAGAGCAAATGCAGTTGATAGATATCCAAAGACAAATTGAAATGCACTCTCAAGAATTGAATACTATTCTTGAGCAAATAAATAAAGCACAGCGTAAACTGGAAAACACTAATAATACCCTTAATCTCAAGAAGCAGGAAATCATCGAAACCGATGAAGTAGTTTTGCTTCAATCCTTTGGCGTATATACACCGCACTATTCTTATACCATTTCCGATGAATATAAAACTGAATTAGATAGAGTTCGAGCAAGACAAAAAGAGATGATAAAAAACGATACTGCGGTGCTTGGCAACAATAGCTGGCAGGTAAACGGCAGCTCAGCTCAGGGTAAGAGAATGGTAAAAGATATGCAAAAGTTGTTGTTGCGTGCGTTCAATGCTGAGTGCGATGATTCCATTGAACACGTGCGGTTCAATAATATCGAAGCATGCGAAAAAAAGATCATAGCTTCAGCTGAGAATATAAGCAAATTGGGCCGGATTATGCAAATTGCGATTGCAGGAAATTACGTTAACCTAAAGATAGATGAATTACACTTGATGCATGAATATCAGCTAAAGAAGCAAGCCGAAAAGGAAGCTGCTAAAGAGCTACGAGCAAAGCAACGTGAAGAAGCAAAAGTTGCTAAGGAATTAGAAGAAGAAAAGAAAAAACTGGAAAAAGAACAATCTCATTACGAGAACGAGTTGAAGCGCATATCTGAAAGGATTCTGTCTGCTTCTGAGCAAGAAAAAGAGGAATTGGAAGCAAAAAAAGTAATACTTGAGAGTCAACTCAATACTATTCAAAAAGAAATGGATGAAGTGGATTATCGTTCTGCAAACCAAAAAGCCGGTTATGTTTATATTATTTCCAATATTGGTGCATTTGGCGAAAATATCTATAAAATCGGAATGACAAGACGTCTAGACCCAACAGAACGAATCGATGAATTGGGTGATGCATCTGTTCCCTTCAATTTTGATACGCATGCTATTATTTTTACAGATGATGCACCAAAGCTTGAAACTGCGTTGCACAATGCATTTGCAAACAGAAAAGTGAATCATATTAACCAACGCCGTGAGTTTTTCCATGTTACGCTGGATGAGATCAAAGATGTTATTCGCAAAAACTATGATAAAACAGTAGAATTTGTTGATGTTCCTCCGGCTGAACAATATCGTGAATCGCTGAAAATACAGAAGTCGCTTGAATAAAACAAGGAAGTGACAAGGGGACGGTTCTGTTGACACATTCTCCGCTGTGATGTTTTTTGACGGGGCGTCGGGGTCGACGCTCCCTACGAATCACCGCGCAAGATTGAGCGCTCAATCAAGCTCCCCTTGACAGGGGAGCTGGCTGCGAAGCAGCCTGAAGGGTAGTCCATGAATTGCCCTGCGGGCACGAATTGCGGCGGAGCCGTTATGACCCCCTCATCAGTCAACTTTGTTGACAGCTTCTCCACCCTAAAAGGGGGAGAAGCCTCCTATTATTTATTGCCTTCCCCCTTGGGTGGGGAAGGTGCCGTTAGGCAGATGAGGGGGATGAATCGCGCTTCGCGCATGAATTGACCTTGCGGTCGTAAACTGCCTGCGGCATGAATGCGGAAACGGGGCGCCGAGGACGTCGCCCCCTACAACGCCATGAATTGCGGCAGAGCCGCATGAAAAAGTCCCGAAGATTGCGAAAAAAACGCTTGACAAAAGCGGAAGGCGTCGTTATAATACTGATGTTTTCAAGCAGAGCGCCCGCTCTCACCTGCCGGCAATCGCGCCGCGTCACGGTTCATAGATCGCAAGAACTATCGAAAGTGGGTGCATTCTGCGCCCACTGTTTTTCTTAGGAGGTGTTTTTTCATCGCTACGCAGGACATGCAGATCAACGAACAGATCCGCGACCCCGAAGTGCGGCTGATCGACGAAAACGGACAGCAGCTCGGTATTATGGACGTGCGCGACGCACAGCGTCTGGCGGACGAACGCGAACTGGACCTCGTGAAGGTTTCAAGTAACGTCCCCCCGACATGCAAGCTCATGGATTACAGCAAGTACCGCTACGACATGCTCAAGCGGGAAAAGGAACAGAAGCGCAACCAGAAGATCATCGAGATCAAGGAAATCCGTCTTTCCGCCACCATCGACCAGCACGACATGGAGGTCAAGGCGAAACAGTGTGATAAGTTCCTGCGCAACGGCGACAAGGTGAAGGTGTCCATCCGCTTCCGCGGCAGACAGATCACCAAGGGCGAAATGGGCGAGGACGTCATGGAGAGCTTCTTCGACATGGTATCCGACGTCGCGGTGAAGGAACGTCCTCCCAAGCAAGAGGGCAGAAATATGTTCATGGTGCTTGCACCGAAAAAGTAATCGAAAGTATTCTCAGGAGGAACAACAATGCCGAAGATCAAAACCCATCGCGGCGCAGCAAAGCGTTTTTCCGTGACCAAGTCCGGCAAGATCAAGCGCGCCAAGGCTTACAAGAGCCACATTCTCACCAAGAAGAGCACCAAGAGACTTCGCGGTCTGCGTCAGACCGGCTACATCGCCGAGGAAGAACAGAAGAAAGTCCGCGAGCTGATCCCGTATAAGTAAGGAGGAACAAAACCATGGCAAGAATTAAGAGAGCAGTCAACGCCGTTAAGAAACGCCGTAAGGTCCTCCGCCTTGCAAAGGGCTACTACGGAGCAAAGAGCAAGCAGTATCGCGCGGCCAGCCAGCAGGTCATGAAGTCCATGGCGTATGCGTACGTCGGCAGAAAGCTCAAGAAGCGTGAGTACCGTAAACTGTGGATCGCCCGTATCAATGCAGGCGCCCGCATGAACGGCACCACCTACAGCCGCCTCATCAACGGCCTCAAGCTCGCCAACGTCGACATCAACCGCAAGGTCCTCGCAGACCTTGCGATCACCGACATGAATGCGTTCGCGAACCTTTGCGAGATCGCAAAGGCCGCCCGCAACTGATTTCGGCGCAAAACGCCTCCGTTTCGACGGGGGCGTTTTTCATTTGTCCATGAAATCGTTTGTCCATCTTGCAATTCGCACAGCGGTTTGATACAATAAGACAGATTTCGAAAGGAGGATCCGGTATGAAGCGTTGGGTTTTGCTGCTGCTGTGCGCAATGATGTTTGCCTGCGGCGCAAATGTATCGCAGGAAGCGCAGTTTGCACCGACGTCCGAACCGACGCCGAAACCCACGCCGGAGCCTACGCCGGTCGAGGAATCGGTCGAAGTGATTCTGTCCGTGACCGCCGCGCCGGCAGAAAGCCTCGCACCCGTTCCGACCGATGCGCCGACGCCTACCCCTGTTCCGACCGACGCGCCGACGCCTACCCCGGAGCCGACGCCGGAACCTGAGATCATCGATGCCGAGCGCCTTGCCTCCGGTGAGTTTGATTCCTTCTTCGACGATGCGGTGCTTGTGGGAGATTCGATCACGAACACGCTTCGCAATTACGTGAGCGGTCAGCGCGCGCGGCACGAGGGATTTCTCGGAAAAGCACAGTTTTTGGGCGTGATCAGCATGAGCGCGCTGCGCGCCTCCTATAACAACGTCAGCACCCAGGGCGGCGTCAATTTCAAGTTTCGCGGCAAGGACGTGACGTTTACCGAAGCGCTGAAGGGAACCGGCGCGAAAAAGGTGTTTCTGCTCTTCGGTTCGAACGAGCTGATCTGGTGCAAGTGGGAGGACGAGCTTGCCGCGTTTGAGAAGATCTTCGGTCTGATCCGTTCGGTGGATCCGGACGCCGAGATCGTCGTGCAGGCGGTGCTTCCGATCACGGCGGCCTACTGCAAAAAGGAGCGGATTCAGATCGACAAATGGAACAGCTTCAACATTGAACTGCGTGCGCTCTGCGAAAGGAACGACGTTGCGTTCCTCTCGTTTGCGGAGCAGGTCATGGATGAAAACGGATATCTGCCCAAATCGCTTTCGAACGACGGCGAGTACCATCTGAATGAAAAAGGAAACGAGATCTGGATCGCCGCACTTCGGAAATATGCTGCGGCGCGGATATATCCGGACGCGATTTTTGTATCACCGTAAGGGGGACGTCAATATGAAAAAAGTGATTTGTCTGCTGCTCACAGTGCTGCTCTTCTGCGCTTGCGGCGCAAAAACACAGAACGAAGCGGACGAAAAAAAGGAATACGGCGGGGACTTTACCGGGCGCGTGGCGGACGCCTGGAGCGCGGCGGGGTATCTGGACGAGATGGCGCCGTATTCTGACGGGGATCTCCTCGATTACTATGGGATCGACGTCACCGCTTGCAAATGCGCAGCGGGATATTGCGACGCCGTCGGTTATACGAACGAAGCCGTTGTCGCGGTTGCGGACGAAGCGATTGCCGCGGAGATCGAAACGCTGTTGACTGACCATGTTGCCGCGATGAAGGAAACCTTCCGATCTTACGACCCGGATGCGTACAGGATCGCGGAGAACGCGGTGCTGCTGCGGGATGGTGGGCTGGTGGTCATGATCATCTCGCCGAACGCGCAGGCGATGCTCGAAACACTCCGGAACATTGCCCCGTAAATGGTCTTTTCCTCGCTGACATTTCTGTTTGCTTTTCTGCCGGTCACGTTGATCGGCTATTATCTGTTCCCGAAAAAGCTGAAGATCGGCTTTCTGCTGCTCGCAAGTCTCGTGTTTTACGCGTGGGGGGAGCCGCTGTATGTGCTCTTGATGATCGGTTCGATCCTGATAAACTGGGGGATCGGCCTTCTGATGGACAGAAGCGCACGGCATAAAAAGCTGTTTTTGATCGCGTCGGTCGTGTTGAACCTCGCGCTGCTGTTCGTGTTCAAGTATACCGGGCTCTTTTGGAACACGGTACGCGGACTGTTTTCCGGCCTGCTTGCGGCAAAATCGGTCTCGATCCGTCTGCCGATCGGCATTTCTTTTTTCACGTTTCAGATCATGTCCTATGTGATCGACCTCTATCGCGGGAAAACGAAGGTACAGAAAAACCCGATCAAATTCGGCGCGTACGTCACGATGTTCCCGCAGCTTATCGCAGGGCCGATCGTGCGGTACGTGGATATTGAGGCGCAGCTTGACCGCCCCGATCTGTCGATCGACTCGATCGCGGACGGCGTCCGGCAGTTTTTGATCGGTCTCGGGAAAAAGGTCCTGATTGCAAACACCATGGCGGTCCTGTGGACGCAGCTTTCCGGCGCGCCGGAGAACAACGGCGTACTCGGCGCCTGGGTCGGGCTGTTCGCTTATACCTTCCAGATCTATTTTGATTTTTCCGGCTATTCCGACATGGCGTGCGGCCTCGGGCGTATGCTCGGTTTCCGCTTCGCCAAGAATTTCGATTATCCCTATATTGCGGACAGCGTGACCGATTTCTGGCGGCGCTGGCATATCTCTCTGTCCACCTGGTTCCGTGAATACGTCTATATTCCGCTCGGCGGCAACCGCAAGGGCTTACTGCGGCAAATCCTGAATATCCTGATTGTGTGGGCGCTGACCGGGCTTTGGCACGGCGCAAGCTGGAATTTCGTCGTGTGGGGCATGTATTACGGCGTTCTGCTGACGCTCGAAAAGCTGTTTTTCGGCAAGGTCCTCGAAAAGCTCCCGAAGGCCGTGCGGTGTTTTCTGACGTTCCTGATCGCGTCGGTCGGCTGGGGGATCTTTTATTTCACCGATTTTTCGGCGCTTGGCGTTTATTTCGGCTCGCTGATCGGGATCGGCAATCGCGGGCTGTTTACGCCGTCGTCGTGGGCGTGGTGCCTCGGCTATCTTCCGATGCTGCTGCTGGCGGCCGTTGCGGCGACGCCGCTCGGTGCGCGCGCCGCAGAGAAACTCAGCCGTTTCCGTTGGTTCGAGCCGGTAAGGCTTCTTGCCTGTATCGTGCTGTTTCTCCTCTGTGTCGCGTCGCTCGCCTCGCAGAGCTATAACCCGTTCATCTATTTCCGGTTCTGAGGGGAGGTGCGATCGTGAATCGAAATCTCTGGAGCATCATAACGGTCGTTTTGTTTGCGCTTGTCCTTCTTGCAGTGCCGCTCGCCTTTTTGATCGTGCCGTATCGCACGTTCTCGGAAGCGGAACGCCGGTACCTTGCCGAGCCGCCGAAGCTTTCCGAGGAGAAGCTTTCCGACTGGTCGTTTGACGATAAGGTCGAAACCTTCCTCGCGGATCATTTGCCCGGGCGAAATGCGCTGACGTCCGTAAACGCCTACATGACGCTGTATACGGGACGTCAGGTTTCCGCCGACGTCTACTGCGATGCGGAGGGCTATCTCGTTGAAGCACCGGTCAAGGACGCACCGGAGGAGCTTGAAAAACGCGTGCGCCGTATCGCGGCGCTCGGACGGAACGCGGGACTGACGCCGTATCTTCTCGTCGTTCCTTCGACCGGGTATGTGCGAAACGACGCGCTTCCTGGATCGCTTGCCGCACTGTATCAAGACGAAGCGATCCAAAGGGAGATCGAGGCGTTCGACGGCGTGACGGTTGTACCGATCATGGAACGGTTCCGGGCGGAGGGGCAGCGCTGGTTCTACCGTACGGATCATCACTGGAATGCCGACGGCGCATTTGCCGCGTATGAGGCGTATATGCGCGCAGCGGGGCATGAGCCGCTTTCGCAGGAGGCGTTTGCCCGCCGCGAGGTCCCGGGGTATTCGGGCTCAACGCAGTCGCGATCCGCGCTGTGGCTGCATCCGACCGAACCGCTGACGCTCGACGAACCGAACGGCGTCGACGTCTCAGTCACATTCTCCGACAAAGAGGAAACGTTTACGAGCCTGTTCTTTGAGGAGCATCTCAAGGAATACGATTGGTATCCGATCTTCCTGGAAGGCAACCATCCGATCACGGTGATCAAGAACAAAAGCGCCGCCGAGGATGCGCCGCGTCTGCTGCTCGTCAAGGACTCGTTCGGCAATTCGCTTGCGCCGTACCTTGTGCCGTCGTACAAAACGATCGTCATGGTCGATCCGCGTTATTATAAACAGAGCGTCGCGCTGCTTTGCGAACAGTACGCGATCGACGAGCTGCTGTTCTGCTATTCGCTCGATCACATCACGACCGACGAAAGCCTACGGACGCTGCGCTGAGAGCGGCTGCAAAATCCGCGGTTGACAGACGCGGATTTGTGCGATACAATAGGCAAAGCGTTGAAGGTGTCAGGTACCGTCCGAACGCAGTAAAAGAGAGCCTCCGCCGCGGCTGAAAGCGGGGGAACAGGGCACGGACGGGAAGGTTCAGCACCGGAGCATCTCCTTTCGGAGCGCGTCCTCGCGTTATCGGGGAAACGAGAGAAGGGCATTGCCCTTAACTTGGGTGGTACCGCGGAAAAAGGCTTTTTCGTCCCATGCATATGCATGGGGCTATTTTTTTAAGGAGGAATGTATGGCAATCACAATGGAAGAGCTGCGGAAGCAGTTCTATGAACATTTGCAGCAGGCGAACGCCGCGGAGGCGTTTGAGGAACTGCGCGTCCGCTACCTCGGCAAAAAGGGCGAGGTCACCGGACTTCTGAAGAACATGGGCGCGATTGCGCCGGAGCTCAGAAAGGATTACGGCGCAAAGGTCAACGCGCTCAAGGAAGAGGTCGAGTCGAGCATCAGAAAGCGCATCGAGGAAGCGCACGCAAAGGAGTTGGAACGCAGGATCGCGGCGACCGAGCGCTATGACCTCAGTTTGCCGAGCACGCTCAGTGAGGGCAGCTATCACCCGATCACGCTTGTGCAGCGCGAAGTCGAACAGATCTTCGCGTCGATGGGCTTCACGATCGAGGACTACGACGAGATCGTCGACGACTACCATTGCTTCGAAGCGCTGAACATCCCGAAGCACCATCCCGCGCGCGACATGCAGGACACGTACTACCTTTCGAACGGGCAGCTTCTGAAAACGCATACGTCCGCCGCACAGAACGCGATCATGCGCAAGTACGGCGCGCCGCTCCGCGCGATCTTCCCGGGCCGCTGCTTCCGCAACGAGAGCACCGACGCCTGCCATGAGAACACGTTCTTCCAGATGGAGGGCATCATGATCGACGAGAACATCTCGATCTCGAATCTGATCTATTTCATGAAGACGATGCTGAGTGAAGTCTTTCAGCGCGACGTCAAGGTCCGTCTCCGTCCGGGCTTCTTCCCGTTCGTCGAGCCGGGCTTCGAGCTGGATATCTCCTGCGCGATCTGCGGCGGCAAGGGCTGTCCGTCGTGCAAGAACTCCGGCTGGCTGGAGCTCTGCCCCTGCGGCATGATCCACCCGAATGTATTGAAGGCGGGCGGCATCGATACAGAGAAGTACACCGGCTTCGCGTTCGGCCTTGGGCTCACGCGGCTTGCTATGATGAAATACGGGATCAAGGACATCCGCGACCTGAACAGCGGAAACCTGAAGTCCCTCGACCAATTCGTGAAGTAAGGAGGCAGAACCATGAAAGTTTCCATGAACTGGATCTCGGACTATGTTGATCTCTCCGGGCTCGATATAGACGATCTTATCCATCGCTTCACGCTGTCCACCGCGGAGGTGGAGGACGTTTACCATCTCGGGACCGAGATCAACGGCGTCGTCGTCGCGGAGATTAAAACGATCGAAGAACACCCGAACTCCAAAAAGCTGCATCTTCTCGAGCTCGACCTCGGCGATCACACCGACCGCTGCGTGTGCGGCGCGCCCAACGTGCGCGTGGGCATGCGCGTGCCGTTCGCGCCGTTCGGCGCTTCCGTCGTCGGCATGACGATCGGCGAAGCCACGATCGCAGGCGTCGTTTCCCGCGGAATGTGCTGCTCGGCCGCCGAGCTCGGCATTGCGGATTCTTCGAGCGGGCTATTGGAGCTTCCCGCGGACGCGCCGCTGGGCGTGCCCGTGAAGGAGCTGTACGCGTTCGAGGACACCGTGTTCGAGGTGGACAACAAATCGCTGACGAACCGCCCGGACCTTTGGGGACATTACGGCATTGCGCGCGAGTTCTCCGCGATCGCAAAGCGTCCCTTAAAGCCGCTGGCGCTCGACGATCTTAGAAAGTACGACGCACTGGATCCGGTGCCGCTCGGCGCGATCGACCCGGAGCTCTGCTATCGCTATTCCGCGATCCGCGCGGATCACATCCAAAAGAAGGTCAGCCCGATCGACATGCAGATCCGTCTCTATTACTGCGGCATGCGCGCGATCTCGCTCCTTGCGGACCTCACGAACTACGTCATGCTCGAGCTCGGTCAGCCGACGCACGCATTCGATTCGCGCATGGTCGGCACGATCGGCGTACAGCGTTTCCCGGAGACGTTTGCCTTCCAAACGCTCGACGGCACGGAGCGGAAGATCGATCCCGAGACGCTGATGATCACAAGCGACGGAAAGCCCGTCGCGGTCGCGGGCGTCATGGGCGGTCTGAACAGCGAGATCGTCGCCGACACGGATTCCGTCACGCTCGAATGCGCCACTTTCTCCGCGGTCTCGGTCCGCAAGACCTCGAGCCGCATCGGCCTTCGCACCGACGCGAGCATGCGCTACGAAAAGACGCTCGATCCCGAGCTCTGCGCGATCGCCGCAGGCCGGTTCTTAAAGCTTTTGCTCGGCATCGACCCGGAGGCGAAGGTTACGAGCCGCTATACGGATTGCTACCAGTATCATTATCCGCAGATCGAGCTGCACTTCGACAAGATGTTCGTCGACCGCTACACCGGCATCGACATCGCCGACGCGCAGATCAACGATACCCTGACGCGGCTCGGCTTTGACGTGACCGAGCAAAACTCCGTGTTCGACGTTAAGGTCCCGTCGTGGCGCGCCACCAAGGACGTGACGATCCCTGCGGACGTCATCGAGGAGATCACACGCATCTACGGCTACGACAACTTCAACATCGAGACCACGATGAGCGCGCTGCGTCCGGTGCAGCCGCTGCAGGTGAAGGCCGATGAAAAGGCGGTCAAGGACGCGCTCGTGAAGACCTTCGGGCTACACGAGGTCCACACCTATCTGTGGTGCGACGCGAAGAAGCTGAAGGACCTCAATATCCCGCTGCCCGAGAACGTGTACCTTCTGAACGGCATGAACCCGGACGCGACCGTGCTTCGCACCGCGATGATGCAGACGCTGCTGCCGGTGCTCAAAGAGAACCGCTTCTACGCGCCGTCGTTCGGCGTGTTTGAGATCGGCCGCACCGTCAAGGGACAGAAGGAAGACGGCGCCGCCAACGAGCGCAGAACGCTCGGCGTCGCGCTGCTCTCGCACGAAAAGGAGCGCACCGTGTTCCTCACTGCACGCGACATGATCTCCGCGATCCTGTTCGATCTCAGAAGAAAGCATCCGACGTTCGAGCGCGTACAGCCGATCAACGCGTGGGAGCATCCCGCAAACACCGCGGCGATCCTCTTGGACGGCAAGACGATCGGCACGATGTCGACCGTGCATCCCGAAGTTGCGGCGGAGATCGACAAGAAAGCGTCGATCGTCACGCTTGAGCTCGATATGGACGCGCTTGCCGAAATCAAGGAAGCGGACCTCAAGTATCGCGAGGCTTCGCGCTTCCCGGGCATCGACATCGACCTCAGCTTCGTCGTCGATAAGGACGTTACGTTTGCGGATGTCACCGGTCCGTTCTTCGAGGATCGCGACGAGACGCTTGCGGGCATCTCGCTCGTCGATATCTACGAAGCGGACGTCAAGAGCATGACAATCCGGCTCTCGTTCGTGTCCCCCGTAAAGACGCTTCAGAAGGCCGAGGTGCAGGCTTATATCGACCGCATCCTCGCCGTTCTCGCGGAGAAGAACATCCGTCTGCGCACGGTTTAAGGAGGTAATTATGGCATTCAACGTAGCAAAGGTCACCGACGATCTCGTCAAATGGCTGAACGACTGGTTTAGTGAAAACGGTCCCGGCTGCAACGCCGTGATCGGCATCTCCGGCGGCAAGGACAGCTCCGTTACGGCGGCGCTGTGCGTTCGTGCGCTCGGCGCGGACCGCGTTATCGGCGTTCTGATGCCGAACGGCGAGCAGTACGACATCGACGTTTCCGAAGCGCTCGTCAAGCATCTCGGTATCCGCTCCTACGTCGTCAACATCAAGGACGCGTACGACGGCGTCGTGAACGCGGCGAAGGCGGCGGGCGTGGAGCTAAGCAATCAATCCTACATCAACCTCGCGCCGCGCATCCGCATGAGCACGCTCTACGCGGTCTCGCAGTCGTATAACGGCAGGGTCATCAATACCTGCAATCTCTCAGAGGACTGGGTCGGCTACTCCACGCGCTACGGCGATTCCGTGGGCGACGTGTGCCCGCTCGGCAAGCTCACCGTCGCCGAGGTCAAGGAGATGGGAACGTACCTCGGGCTTCCCGACATGTTCGTGCATAAGGTCCCGAGCGACGGGCTCTGCGGCAAGACGGACGAGGATAACCTCGGCTTCACCTATGCCGTGCTCGACCGCTATATCCGCACCGGCGAGATCGACGATCCCGAGACGAAGGCGCTGATCGACCGCAAGCATAAGATGAACCTTTTCAAGCTTGAGCTGATGCAGACCTTCCAGTACGACCCGAACGCGGAAGAATGACGGAGAAGAGCACCGAACCGGTCCGCGCGATCGCAAAGGCGTGTACGCTTCTGGACCTTCTCACGGAGGCGAAGCGCCCGCTTTCTCTGGGCGAGCTGACACGATCCACCGGCTGGGCAAAAAGCACGGTTTACGGGCTTTTAAGCTCCATGCGAAGCTGTAATCTTGTGGAGCAGGACGCACAGAGCGGGCGCTATGCGCTCGGCGTGCGCCTGTTCGAGTACGGCAGCGCGGTAAACAGCACGCGGAACATCATTGCGCTTTCGCGGGAGCCGATGGAACGTCTTGTAAAGCTGACCGGCGAGTCCGCGTCGCTGTCCATGCTCGACCGCGGCGAAGCGTTGGTGCTCCTGCACGCGGAACCGGATTCCGCCTTTCATATCGTGTCCGAGACCGGCGCGCATCTGCCCGCATTCTGTACGGCGCAGGGCAAGGTTTTGCTGTCCGCGCTTTCGGACGCGGCCGTGCGCCGTATCTTCGACGCACGGTTTCAGCAATTCACGCCGCATACGGTTTCGAGCGCCGAGGCGCTTCTAAAAGAACTCAAAACGGGTCGTGAAACCGGGTATGCGATCGAAAACGGCGAGTTCAGAATCGGCGTCCGCGGCGTCGCAGCGCCGATCAAAGACCACACCGGCGCGATCCGTTATGCGCTGGGGCTCATCGGCATGTTCCGCCGCATCGACTCGGACGAGTTTCGCGACGCGACCGCCGAGGTATTGAAGACCGCCGCGGCGATTTCCGAAGCGCTGGGCTGGCGTGAAAACAGCAGACAATGATTCGTACTTCCACGGACAAGATAAGATGAATGCAGATGTCAGGCGAGAGGCCTGTTGCAGGCAGTATCATAATCTATGATAGAAAAGGGGCTTCGGTCCCTTTTTTGCGTTCCGCTCAAATTGTAAAAGAGATTGATCACGCACTTTTCATTCGTACGATAAATGGGATTGCAACGCGAGCGAAAAGGTGGTAAAATAATGTCAGAGGAAGTAGAATGGACTTTGAACGCATCGTCAGAAACGGCATGGTCCTTGACGGCGGCGGCGGGGAAGCGTATCGCGCCGATATCGGGATCCGGGACAAGACCATTACGGCGATCGGCGATCTTTCCGCGGCTTCGGCAGAGCATATCAATGACGCGGCGGGGAAGACTGTTTCGCCGGGCTTTATCGACGCGCACCGTCACGCGGACACTGCAGTTTTCCGGACAGGCTTTGGGCAAGCCGAGCTTCTGCAGGGCTTAACGACCGTCATCAACGGGAACTGCGGGTTAAGTACTGCTCCGGTGTTCGGCCCGCACAAAGCCGATGTCGAGGGGTATCTTTTTCCGATCACAGGCGACCTTCATGATATGCCGGCCGAAAGCATGGCGGAGTATTTGGACGCACTTTCCGCCCGTTCACTGCCGATCCACGCGGGAATGCTTGTCGGACTCGGTACGGTCCGCGCGGCCGTTGCGGGATTTGAAAAAGACCTGACGGACGCGGATTATCGCGCGATCCACACGCATTTGGAACGGTCGATTTCGGAAGGCGCGCTCGGCGTCTCTCTGGGACTCGGCTACGCGCCGGAATGTTTCTTCGACACGGCGGGGCTCGTGCGCGCGCTCGAACCGATCCGCAATACGAATATCACGCTTTCCGTGCATATGCGTTCGGAATCCATGAACCTTCTGCCTTCGATCGACGAGGCAATCGAAATCGCAAGGGCATTGCGCGTACCGCTCGAGATCAGCCATTTGAAGGCGGTCGGGCGCGAACGGTGGGGAAAGCTCATATACGAAGCGCTCGAAAAGATCCGCCGCGCGAGAGAAGACGGGCTCGACGTGCAATGCGACGCCTATCCTTATACTGCGGGCAGCACACAGCTTTTGCACATTCTGCCGCCGGAGTTTCTTATCGGCGGTACGGAGGCGATCGCAAAGCGGCTTGCTGACCCGGATGCACAGGAGGTCCTGAAGGATCGGCTTTTGACCGGCACCGATTTCGATAACTATGCGATGCTGATCGGTTGGGAGAGTATTGAGATCTCCTCGGTACGATGTGAGGCAGACAAGCCGCTTGTCGGAAAAACGATCGCCGAGGCGGCAAAGGATACGGAACCATGGCGGTTCGTCGCGGAGCTTCTTTCCCACAATCGCTGCGCGGTCACGATGATTGACAAGCTCACCGATGAGGACGACATCGCCGCAATCTATCGTACACCGTTTTCGTACGTGATCTCAGACGCGACGTATCCAAAAGACGGTATTCCGCATCCGCGCGTATATGGGACATTCGTGCACGTGCTTGAACGATTTGTGCGGGAGCGCAAAACGCTTTCGCTTGCGGCGGCGGTGCACAAGATGACGCAGATGCCCGCAGATCGATACGGATTGAAAACCAAAGGTCGCATTGCGGTCGGCGCGGATGCGGATCTTCTGATCTTCGATCCGGACCGCCTGCGCGGACGAGCGACGTTTTCGAAACCCAAGCAATACTGCGAAGGAATCGAAACGGTCCTTGTAAACGGCAAGCCGGCCGTCGAAAACGGCGTTTGTACGGGCAAAACAAGCGGAACGGTACTGAAACGGAGACAACTGTGAAGCGTGAAAATCAGAAATGCAAGATCTTGGTGATCCGCGACCTGCTGCTGGAGACGGACGATCAGCATCCGCTGACCGTGCAGGATTTCATTGCACGTCTTCACGAACGCGGCATCGAGGCGGAACGTAAGAGCGTGGCGGACGATCTGATGACACTGACCGATTACGGTATGGATATCGAGTCGGTTGCTGTCGGCAAGCGCAAGGGCTATTATCTTGCCTCGCGCATGTTTGAGTCCGCCGAGCTCAAGATGCTCGTCGACAGTGTACAGGCTGCGAAGTTCCTTTCGCCGACCAAGACGAGGCGGCTTATCAAAAAGCTTGCGACGCTGTCAAGCCGCAACGAGGCAGCGCTTTTGCGCCGTCAGCTCTATATCCCCGATCGCGGCAAGACGGACAATGAATCCGTGTTCTACAACATTGACGCCATCCATGAGGCGATCGGGCTGGATCGTGAGATCACGTTCGTTTACTGGCAGTACGATCTCAATAAAAAACGCGTCCCGCGCAAAAACGGCGCGCGCTATCGGGTGAGCCCTTATGCGCTCGTCTGGGATGACGAGTTCTACTATTTAGTCGCCTACGATGCCGAAGATGCACGTATCAAGCATTATCGCGTCGACAAGATGACCCGCATTACGGTCGAAGATGCGGAGCGTCAGGGGAAGGACGTTTTCAAAACGCTCGATATGTCGGTCTACACAAGCCGCAACTTTTCGATGTTTGCGGGCGAGGAGGCGGACGTGGTGCTTGACTGCGGCGCAGGCATCATCGGGGTCATTATCGACCGCTTCGGCACCGACGTGTCGATCCATCCGGACGGCGATCGCTTCACCGCGTTCGTGAAAGTCGCGGTCTCCGAGCAGTTCTTCGGCTGGGTCGCGGCGCTCGGAGGCGCGGTGCGCATCGTTTCTCCCGAGCCGGTTAAAGAACAGTTTCTCGCGCTTCTGGACCGTGTCAAAACGGCGCAGGAACAGAGCTTTTGATTCTATATTACGATATATCGCAAACAGGAGGGAACCAGAAATGTATTGTGAACGATGCGGAGCGCCGATCGTAGAAGGCCAGATATTCTGTTCGATCTGCGGAACGGAAATTCAATGGGAAGCGTCTGAACAGACGGAAGCTGCTTTGACGCCGCAGCCAATGGAACAAGAACCTGAGCAGAAACCAGTCATGACACAGCCGTGCATGAAGCAGGAGTATATGCAGGCGCCGGAGGAGCCGACAAAAGAAACGCTTCCGAAGAACAAACAATCGAAAACGAAAAAAAAGAAGCCAGGCAAAGGGTTTCTGATCGGTATTATAGCAGGCGGCGGCGCTGCTTTGATTGCCGCAGTCGTTCTGCTGCTTGTACTTCATCCCTGGAGTCAGGACAAAAGAAACATCGGCGTGTCGGCGCACGTTACCCAAGCGTCCGCACAGACTTCGACGGGCAGATCTACTCCCGTGCCGGGATCTCAGCCTGATCCGAAGTCCGGTCAGGACCTGTCCGGTGTTTCCGAAACGGTCGGCGAGCTTTCCTTCAACACGGTTACGCTGGACGGAACTCCGATCAAGGCGGGGATCATCGAGCAGTATGATCTCGTGATCGTAAACTGGTGGGCAGAGCGGGATGACGAATGTGTTGATGAGCTGCGCGATCTTGAACGTATTCACCGGGAGTATCCGAACGTGATGGTCCTTGGTGTGCTGTCGTTCTCGGAAGATGGGTCGGATGTAAAAGATATACTCGCTTCCGCAGGCGTCACATATCCTCTCATGAAGCCTGCAGGCTCGCTCGTTTCCCTGAAAAGCCAAATCAAGAGCGTTCCCACGACACTGTTCTTCAACAACAAAGGAGAACAGATCGAGGGACCGATCGCCGGCAGCCGGAGCTACGAAGATTGGAAGGTGATCGTCGATAAGCTTTTGGCGGGCAATACGCTGATGACCGCACCGACGATCACAACACAGCCGACGGCGCAGACGGTCGACGACGGAGATAAGGCAGTATTCCGGGTTGTTGCGGAGGGCGATGACCTGACCTATCAGTGGCAATACAGCAAGGACAACGGATCCACCTGGACGAACTGCAGATCCGACGGTTATGATACGGATACATTCGCATTTGAGGCGGCGGAGGCGCTCAGCGGGCGCTTGTACCGCTGTGTCGTGAAGAACGATGCGGGCAGCGTGGAATCGGATGCCGCGCTGCTGACGGTCAATACGAAAGCTTCGGCGCCGAAGATCAAGACGCAGCCCGCGAATCAGACCGCTGCGATCGGCTCCAATGTCACGTTTACAATTGTTGCGGAAGGCACGGACCTGACGTATCAGTGGCAGTACAGCAAAAACAACGGCGCAACATGGACGGATTGGAACGGCAAGACGGAAGACAGTGTTTCGATCAAGGCGAGTGAGACGAACAACGGATGCCTGTATCGTTGCATTGTAAAGAATGACTTGGGAAGCGTAACGTCGGACCATGCGAGTCTGATCGTTTCCAATGCAAAACCGGTGATTCTTACGCAGCCTTCGGAGCAGACGGCTGCGGATGGCAGCACGGTGACGTTCAAGGTCGTTGCGGCCGGCGTAAAACTGACCTATCAGTGGCAATACAGCAAGGACAACGGGGCAACCTGGATCAATTGCAAATCCGGTGCGTACAACACCGATACGTTCAGTTTTAAGGCTGCCGAAGCGTTAAGCGGACGTTTGTATCGCTGCACGGTGACAAATTCGTTCGGCAGCGTCAACAGTTCTCCGGTTCTCTTCAAGATAAAGTGATACGAGTTTCCGAATAGGAAAAGGAGCTGTCCCGATTACGGAACAGCTCCTTGCAGTTGATGGCTCTGTTATTCCTCATTTAGCTTTTTGCCAAGTTCGGCGAATGCTTCCGGGTCTGAAACGCGCAAAAGCTCAATCATGGCGACGGCGCGAACGGCCTTCTTCCCTTCGTTGTCCAGACGGTCGTAACGTTCCAGAAGCTCGCGCTTTTCGCCGTTCATAAACAGCGTCTTTTCTCCGGCAACCGGCTTGATATCCAATACATCGCATATATGCATGATGGTCTCAAATGATGTTCCGCCGATGCCCTTCTGCAGAGCGGTCACGATCGTGGACTGCGGAACGCCGATGTACATCGAGAACTGACGTACACTGCGAAATTGCTTTTTGATTTCTGTTTTGATCAGCTTTGTAAGTTCGTCCATTTCACACACCTCCAAAAATACTATATCATGGGAAGACAAATTCGTCAATAAAAACTCCTATATTATGAATGTTAATTTTGAGAAAAGCCCTGTAATACCTTGCAATTATGAAATAAAGCATAAATTTGTCTGAACAATTATGGATATCTTTGCGGGTATTTCACACTTGACGAAAAAAGACTGTTTCGTTATAATACAAAAATCCGGGTCCGAAATTACAAAAGAACAGGATGAGCCGAACGATACACTTCCGATCTGCGGTTGACCGGTTCAACCGACGGTTGTTGGATTCCAATAAAACTTAATGCTATACTGTGACCATGAAAAAGATTTTTCCGTATTTGAAACCGTATCAAAAACCCATCATTCTGACGGCGGTCCTGTGCGTGCTGTTCACGCTCGGCGGCGCGTTTCTGCCGTATCTGATGAGCCGCATCGTCGACGACGGCATTGCGGCGGGCAACATGAAAACGATCCTGCTGCTCGGCGGGCTGATGCTTCTGCTCGCCGCCGTTTCGATGCTCTGCGCGATCTGGATGGGCGCAGTGAACGCAAGGATCTCGGCGGGCTTCTCCCATGATCTTACGCGCGGGATCTTCAATAAAGCGTCGGCGCTCGACTTTGAAAACTTCTCGAAAATCGGTACGTCGGGGCTTCTGACGCGCTCCACGCACGACGTCTCGACGATCTCCGGCGCGTCCTCCATGTTCGTCAACGTCGTGGTGGTCGTGCCGATTCTGCTTGCCGGCGGCGTGGCGTTCGCGCTTCTATCCGATCGTGTACTGGCGCTCATTCTGCTCGTTTCCGTGCCGGTCGCGTTTCTGATCCTGTTCCCGATCGTACGGCATCTCGATAAGCTCTGGAAGCTTTCCGACGAATACATCGACGAGCAGAACCGGCTGATGCGGGAGCGGCTATCCGGCATTCGCGTCATCCGTGCGTTCGACAAGGAGGCGCATGAGCACGGACGCATCGCGCATGCGACGGAGGAGATGGCGAAGTACATCATCCGCGCAAACGTTCGCGCGGGCTATGTGAACCCGCTGTGCATGCTGGTGCTGAACCTTGCGACCGTCGTGATGCTGCTGGTCGGCGCAAACCGTCTGCAGGATCCCGAGCTGATGGCGCAGGGGCTTACGGCGGGCGGCATCATCGCCACCGTGCAGTACGTCGCGCTGATCCTGAACGGCGTGATGATGCTTTCCTGGACGTTCGTGTTCCTGCCGCACCTCAAGGTCTGCGTGAACCGCGTGACCGAGGTATTGGACCTTCCCGACGAGCCTGCGGATGCGGGCGACGGGACGGTCATCGGCGGCGATCTCGTGCTCGATCACGTCAGCTTCTCCTATCCCGACAGCGAACTCAGAACGCTTTCCGATATCAGCATGACGGTGCGCGCAGGGGAGACGGCGGCGATCATCGGCGGCACGGGCAGCGGCAAATCGACCGTACTGAAGCTGCTCCTGGATTTCTATCCGCCGACGGAGGGGAGCATCTCGCTCGGCGGCGTCCCGTACGAGACGATCGGTCGCGGCGGCGTACGCGACAACATCTCCGCCGCGCTGCAGAAGGGCATGGTGTTCGAAGGGACGCTTCTCGACAACGTGCGCATGGGCGATCCGAACGCGGATGAGGACGCGGTGAAAAACGTTCTCGACATCGCGCAGATGACGGACTTCGTGAATTCGCACGAGGAGGGGCTCCAATACCACCTTGCCCAGTCCGGCGCGAACATTTCCGGCGGACAGAAACAGCGTATCAGCATCGCGCGGACGATCCTGAAGAACGCTTCGGTCTACGTCTTCGACGACAGCTTTTCCGCGCTCGATTTTCTTACTGAGAGCAAGCTCCGCAAAGCGTTGAACCGGCATCTTGCGGGCAAAACGCAGATCATCATCACGCAGCGCGCGGCGACCGCCATGCGGTGCGATACCATCTTTGTACTCGAGCAGGGCGCCGTTGTGGGGGCCGGAACGCATGAGGAGCTTCTGAAAACGTGCACGGTCTACCGCGAGATCGTCCGGTCGCAGCTGGGAGGTGATGCGGTATGAAGGAGCCGAAAAAGCCGAACGCCTCCGGAAAGGTCATTCTACGTATTCTGAAGGATACGAAGCCGATCGCAGGCTGGCTCGTGCTCGGCGCTGTTGTCAGCCTTGTTTCCGTTGCGCTTTCGCTGGTCACGCCGGAGATCCTCCGCATGCTGTCCGACCGGCTCTATAATTACTGGGAGCCGATGCATCTCGGCGAGTCGGCGGTGTTCGACAACGCGGCGTTCGGGCTCGAATGCATCCTGCTTGCCGCGGCGTATGCGGGAAGCTCGCTTGCGGCGATCGGTGAAATGCTGATCATGAACAACGTGGTTTCGAAGCACTTCACCTGCGCGATTCGCATTCGCATGAGCGACAAGATCCGCCGTCTTCCGGTGCGCTATGTCGACCGGACGCCGAACGGTGAGATCATTTCGCACATGACCGACGACGTGTCCATGATGGGAACGACGATCCACAGCTTCCTCGAAACGCTGATCTCGGGCGTGCTGAAGCTGCTCGGCATCATCGTGCTGATCTTTATTCTGAACCCGATCCTGGCGGCCGCCGTCATCGTGTTCGTGCCGCTTTCGCTTGTGCTTTCGGCAAAGATTGCGGGCAAGAGCGAGAAATACTTTGCGACCGTGCGCAAAAAGAACGGCGAACTGTACGCGCTGACCGAGGAGACCTTCACGGGCTTTGATACGGTCAAGGCGTTCCACCTTGAAAAGCGTCAGCGCGAGCGGCAGAGCGAGCTTTGCGGCGACATGCGCGAGGCGGCAAGGAAGGGCACGTTCCTTTCTTCGATCGTGCAGCCGATCGT
Source organism: Christensenellales bacterium (assembly GCA_045114775.1). Classification (GTDB taxonomy): domain Bacteria; phylum Bacillota; class Clostridia; order Christensenellales; family CAG-138; genus UBA3792. The sequence continues at coordinate 110,219 of JBGULC010000043.1, forward strand.
GGCGCTCACCAACAACATCGCCTATATCGCGATCTGCATCCTCGGCGGCGTCTTTGTTGCGAACAACCTGTTCGGCATGAGCGTCGGCACGATCGTTGCATTCGTGCTCTACGCGCGCATGTTTGCGGGACCGCTGGAGAGCATTGCGCAGGGCTTTTCGATGCTGCAGCAGACGATCGCATCCTCCGAACGCGTCTATAAGATGCTCGACGAGGAGGAGATGACCGAATCCTTCGAAGAGACCGCGCCGAAGGGCGAGGGCAACGTCCGGTTCGAAGAGGTCGATTTCTCCTACGATCCGAAGCAGCCGCTCATCAAAGGCCTTACGATCGACGTGCACGCGGGCGAAAAGGTCGCCATCGTCGGACCGACCGGCGGCGGCAAGACCACGATCGTGAACCTTCTCATGCGCTTCTACGACGTCGACGGCGGGCGGATCCTCGTCGACGGCAAGGATATCATGCAGATGCCGCGCAACGCGCTTCGGAGCGTGTTCTCAATGGTCCTGCAGGACACCTGGCTCTTTTCCGGCACGATCTACGACAACATCGCCTACGGTCGTCCGGATGCGACCGAGGAGGAGGTGCACGAGGCCGCGCGGCGCGCGCATGTCGACTGGTTCATCCGCTCCCTTCCGAAGGGCTACGACACCGTGATCAACGAGGAGACGACAAACATCTCCGGCGGGCAGAAGCAGCTATTGACGATCGCCCGCGCGTATCTTGCGAACCGTCCGATCCTGATCCTCGACGAGGCGACTTCTAACGTCGACACGCGCACGGAGATTTTGATCCAAAAGACGATGGACGATCTGATGCGCGACCGCACGAGCTTCGTCATTGCGCACCGGCTCTCCACCATCGTCGACGCGGACACGATCCTCGTCGTCAACAACGGCACGATCGTGGAGCAGGGCACGCACAAGGATCTGCTCGCAAAAAACGGCTTCTACGCCGAGATCTACAACTCGCAGTACGAGCTTTTGAACTGACGGACACAAAAAAGGACCGCGGAACTTCCGCGGTCCTTTGTGGTTCGCGCATCCAAAAGCCTTCCTCCGGAGTGGGGAAGGTGGTCCAGAAGGGACCGGATGAGGGGGACACGTAGAAAAGCAATCGGCTTTTCGCGGATTTATGAATTGCGCATACGCGCATGATTTCGGTTTGTAAGGAACGCCGACCCCGGCGTCCCGCAAACGTGCATTTTATCGCCTGAGCTCCCAGAACGCGACGGCGCTGGCGGCGGCGACGTTCAGGGAGTCCACGCCGTGTGCCATCGGGATCTTCACTGCATAGTCGCAGGCGGCGATTGTCTCTTTGCTGAGCCCGTCGCCCTCCGTGCCGAGCACGACCGCAAGGCGGTCGCAGGCTTTGAGCCGCGGATCGTCCATCGAAAGCGAATCGTCGACGAGCGCCATCGCCGCGGACCGGAAGCCGTGTTCACGGAGAAGGGCAAGTCCGCCCTCGGGCAGCGCGGGCAAAAACGTCCACGGAACCTGAAAGACCGTGCCCATAGAAACACGCACTGCGCGGCGGTTCAAAGGATCGCAGCAGGTGGGGGAAAACAGCACCGCGTCGACGTTCAGCGCGGCGGCGCTGCGCACGATCGCGCCGAGGTTTCCCGCATCCACGATGCCGTCGAGCACCGCGACGCGCCTCGCGTTTGCAAGAACGGTCTCCAAAGCGGGCAGGGGCTTTCTGCGCATGGCGGAGAGCACGCCGCGGGTCAGCTCGTAGCCGGTCAGCGCTTTTAGGAGCGCGCGTTCGCCGGTGTAGACCGGCGTGTCGGGACAGCGGGCAAGGAGCTCCTTCGCGTCGCCCTCGACGTGCTTTTGCTCCATCAGAAAGGAGACGGGTTCATACCCTGCGTCCAGCGCAAGCCGGATCACCTTCGGGCTTTCCGCAATGAACACGCCCTTTTCGGGCTCCAGACGGTTTCGGATCTGCGCTTCGGTCAGCCGCGCATAGACGTCGAGCGCGGGATCGTCGAACGATTGCAAATAGATAACGTTTGCCATAGCGTAAAAATGCCCCGCCGGGATCGGCAGGGCGGTGGGTCCGTTGCTTACTGTTTGTTTTCGAGATACGCGTTGAGCTCGTTGCAGAGCGCGTCGGCGTCAATGCCGTGGACGGCGCACGCCTCTTCGAGGTTCTCGAAGTGCGACATCGCGCAGCCGAGGCAATGCATGCCGGACGCGATCAGGATGCCCGCGAGGTCCTCGTCGATCTCGATGATTTTACGGATGTTCATGTCCTTCGTGATCATGGTTCATACTCCTTTGCTGTTTCGGTGGGATTAGTATAACAAGTTCCGACGCGTTTTTCAACAGCGGATTGTGATTTTTTCGTGACGCTTACGCTTTTTTCAGGATCCGGAATCCGTTTGCGGGCACGGTCAGCGAAAGCGAACTGCGCGCCGTGAGCACTTCGCCGTTTTCACAGAGGTATGTTCCGGAAAGGTCGAGCGACTCCGAAGCATCTGCACCCTCGCGGAACAGACCGGGATAGAGCGCCGTGCGCACCTGCGTGTCGGCGGCGTTGGCCAACAGGATCAGCGTCTCTCTCAGGGATCTGCGGATCACGCAAAGCGTTTGCTTTCCGACCGCGGCGATGCGTGTGCCGCCGGACAGGATCGCGTCGCTCTCGTTGTGCAGACGCATAAGCTCGCGCACCTGTTCGGTCAGCGACGTCTTCTCGCGTCCCCACGGGAACGTGCCGCGGTTCAGCGGGTCGGACATGCCGGTCATGCCGGCCTCGTCGCCGTAGTAAATGCACGGTACGCCGGGCATAACCGCCATCAGCGCGTAGCCGAGGAGAAGGCGCTTTGAGGCGCGGGCGAGCGCCGCCGCGTCGGGATGATGCGCAAGCTGCTGCTTTCGCGTGAGCGTTCTCGCGTCGGGGATCCCGGTCAGCGCCGTACGGATGCGTTCGGTGTCGTGCGAGCCCAAAAGATTCAGGCATGCGTCCAGAAACGGCTTCGGATAGTCCTCAAGCACGCGGTTCTGCGTTTCGGCATACCAGTAGGCGTCCTTTCTGCCGTTCAGAAACTCGATCGTCGGTTCCCGGAACTGATAGTTCATCGGCGCGTCAAGCTCGTCGCCGTTGACGTAGCCGCGGCGGCCCTCCGGACCGAACTTGGTCGCGCAGTTGTCCCAGACCTCGCCGATGAGAACGGCGTCCGGATCGAAGCCCTTGATCGAGCGGCGAATGCCGCGGATGAACGAATCGGGCAGTTCGTCCGCAACGTCAAGCCGCCAGCCGGACGCGCCGCGGGAGAGCCATGTGCGGAGCACGCCGTGCTCGCCCTGGATGAATTCCGTGTAGCTCGGCTCGGTCTCCTCCACGTCGGGCAGGGTCTCGAAGTTCCACCAGCATTCGTAGGTCTTCGGATACTCATAGAACCGGTACCACGGATAGTAAGGGGAATCCTTGCTCTCGCAGGCGCCGTGCGTCTGATAGCGGCCGTAGCGGTCGAAATAGATCGAGTCGTCGCCGGTGTGCGAGAACACGCCGTCGAGCACGATGCGGATGCCGTGCGCCTTCGCCGCTTCACAGAGCGCTTTGAAATCCTCGTTTGTGCCGAGCAGCGGGTCGATGCTGAGATAATCCGCCGTGTTGTAGCGGTGGTTCGAGTGCGCGGCAAAGATCGGGTTCAGATAGATACAGGTCACGCCGAGCGAGGCGATGTACGGAAGCTTTTCGCGGATGCCGTTGAGGTCTCCGCCGAAGTAATCGTCCGGGATATAGGTTTTCGCGCCGCCGTGCGCTTTATAAAACGGCGCTTCGCTCCAGCTGTCGTGAACGAAGATCGACCGGCCGGCTGCACGGTAATCCGCCGCCGCGTTCAGGAACCGTTCACGGTCGGAGCAGAAGAAGCGGTCGGGGAAGATCTGATAGACGACGGCGTGCCGGAACCATTCGGGCGTTTGAAACGCGCCGTCGTAGACGGTGAGCCCGTAGGTCGTCAGGCGGTCGGTGAAGCGCGCCTCGCCGCCGTCCGCACCGAAATACCGCCCGTCGATGCGGAAACCGTAATGCATGCGGCACGGCTTCTCGGGCGCGGTAAACGACGCGCTGTAAACCTGTCCGTCCCAGCGCATGGGAAGGGTCAATGGACCGGTCGGCAGAAAAAGAAGGAGCTCGACCATCGCGCTCGGCTCGCCGTCGATGCGGAGCGTGACGGTTTCGTTCGTCCGGACGGCGCCGAACGGCTGCTTGTATCGCGGATCGCGGGAATGATAATACCAATTCATACTGTCATTATACGCGCATCCGATCTGCATTGCAACCCGGTTTTTGTCGATAAGATTGTTTTGACGGGCGCGGCGGTTTGTGATATACTGCAAATAGCCGGTGCGGCAGAGCGTTATAAACCGAAAAAATCGGGAAATTATGTAAAATAGTTGCAAAATTCCCGCGTTTGAAACATTCGTGTTACATTTTGTCCGCATTTGTATGGTATGATTTTTCCATGATAAGGAATCGGAGGATGAGAAAATGATAAAGATCCTGATCGTGGATGACGAGGAACCGATCGCAAACCTGATCCGCATGAACCTCACGCGGCAGGGATATGTGTGTACCTGCGCCTACGACGGGCAGCAGGCGGCGGATCTTCTGGAGAAGAATCCGTTCGACCTGGTGCTTCTGGATATCATGCTGCCGAAATTCGACGGTTATGATTTATTGGCGTATATCCGTCCGATGGGGATCCCGGTGATCTTCCTGACGGCGAAGAGCGATCTCAACGACCGCGTGAAGGGACTGAAGCTCGGCGCGGAGGATTATATCGTTAAGCCGTTCGAGATCGTGGAGCTTCTGGCCCGCATTGAGGTGGTGTTGCGCCGCTTCAACAAGAGTCAGGGCATGATCCAGTGCCTCGATCTGCTGATCGACATGGACGCACGCGACGTCTATCAGAACGGGCAGCGCGTCGACCTTACGCGAAAGGAATTCGACCTGCTCGTGCTGTTTGTGCAGAATCCCAACACCGCGCTGTTCCGCGAAACGCTGTTCGAGCGCGTTTGGGAAACGGACTACATCGGCGAGACGCGCACGCTCGACAGCCATGTGCAGCGACTGCGCCGCAAATTGGGCTGGCAGGACCGCATTAAGACGGTTCATAAGATCGGCTATCGGCTCGATATGCCGGAACAGGAATGAGATTTGCACTGAAAATCTGCATATGTACCGTATTGATCGTAGCGCTGTTGTTCGGCGTGGCAGGACAGATCCTGATCGCGCGGAGCTTTGACACGGCGCTGCGTTTTCGCGTTAAGGCGGCGGTCGCGGAGTATTCGGCGCTGGCCTCCGCAATGGAGGCCGAAATCTACGGCATCTACCTCTATTACAACACCGTGTCGCCCGATATGTACGCGGAGATCTTAAAGCGCGCGGGCACGAATCAGGGCGTAGAGTCGCCCTGCGCGCTCTACGACACCGATGCGAACCTGATCACGGCGAGCACGGACGATTTTCCCGAGACGCTTGCGTTCACCGAGCTGCGCGTCCGGCGGTTCGCGTACCGCCTGATCCGCGACGGGAATCGTACGCTCCTGGACACCGCGGGCTGCGTCTCGATCGGCGGACAGAATTATTATCTTTCGGTGCGCTATGACGCGAACGATCTGATGCGTCTCAGGAACGAGCAGATCGAATCGGTCATCATCCTGCACATCATCACCGTCGCGGTCTCGATCACGGTGATGCTCCTGCTTTCCTATTTCACGACCAAACCTCTGCGGCGGCTACAGCGGTTCACCAAGGTCATCGGCGGCGGCAACTATTCGCGGCGCGCGCGCGTTACCACGCTTGACGAGATCGGCGATCTTACCGTCGCGTTCAACGATATGACCGGCGCGATCGAGCAAAAGGTCGAAGCGCTCGAGCTGAACGCCAAGCAGCAGAAGGACTTCGTAGCGAACTTCTCGCATGAATTGAAGACCCCGATGACCTCGATCATCGGCTATGCGGATATGCTCCGCAGCACCGAGTTGGACGAAGAGGACGCCTTCATGGCGGCGAACTTCATTTTCTCGGAGGGCAAGCGCCTGGAGGCGATGTCCCTGAAGCTCATGGACCTCGTTGTGCTCGACAGGAACGAATTCAAGCTGATCCGCGGCTATGCGCGCCGCGCGCTCGGCCACGTCGTCGCGGTCGTTACCCCAATGCTCGAAAAAGCCGAGCTCACCCTGAACTATGATATCGAACAGCAGATCATCCTGTACGAAAAGGACCTTTTGCTGACGCTCGTTACGAACCTCATCGACAACGCGCGCAAGGCAAGCTCGCCCGGCAAGACGGTAACGCTCTCGGGCCGCCGGGAGGCGGGCAGATACCGCATCGCCGTACGCGACCAGGGCATCGGCATTCCGGAGGAGGAGATCTCCCGCATCACCGAAGCGTTCTTCATGGTCGACAAATCCCGCTCCCGCGCGCAGCACGGCGCGGGGCTCGGCCTTGCAATCGGCAACCGCATCGCGCAGATCCACGGCAGCACGCTTCATTTTGAAAGCAAGGTCGGCGAGGGGACGCTCGTCTGGTTCGACGTGCCGCTGTACGTTCGCGAGCGCGGCGTCACCGCGGAGCGCGAAGCGGAGATCGCGGATGAGCGCGGGACCGAGAGCTCGGAGGCGCGAGGGAAGGAGGATGCGCAGGCATGAAAAGGATTCGTCTGTTTGCAAACCGCGACCGCGTGACCCGAACGCGCATCGTCTATATCGCGCTCACGGCTGGCACCGTTGCGATCGCGCTGCTGCTCGTGTTCCTGAATCGCTGGATCTTCAAGCTCTCCGAAAAAGGCCTCTACGACGATCCGAAATACGAGGCGGTCAGCATCATCAGCGCAAACAGCATCGGCGCGCCGTTGTCGCTGAAAACGCGCCTTGCGCTGTACCTCGGATGCGAACAGCAGGGTGAGGAACGCGCCGTCATGCCCGGCGAGATGAGCGCGGACGAGATTACGGCGAAGATGAAGGAGCTTTGGGACGATACGCTGCACATGCATGCGCCGTCGGGCAAGCTTGCGACAAAGGAATCCGTCGATACCGTGCTGCGCAAGAGCCGCTATACGGCCGTTCTGCGCGATTTCTACAACGATTCCACCGGCGCAAAGCTGGCGCTGTGGTGCGTACAGGCTTATTATAACGCCAACGGCGGAAAGGTTTACTGCATGTCGGCACAGTTTGACAGCCGCACGGGCGAGGCGTATGAGGTAAACTGCGTGCTCTTCGAGAACGCGCAGGCAGAGAAAGCCCGGGATGCATTTGTTCCGTTCCTTGCCGCAAACGGCTATGCGGAATCGCTTGCAGACCGTGCGATCCTCACCGAAACGCAGAGAGGCTACAACGGCACGCTGACGCTCCCGGACGGGATCGCGGTCACGCTGACCTATATCACGAACGAGCAGTACACCGTCACGTTTTCCCGGTAACAATGCGAAACTTCTTCGACATGAATTGCCGCGAAGCCGCATAAGGGGCTTGCAATATATCGAATGCGTCTCTATAATAGTATTGTTATGGATGCTTCGATTCGTAAAAACAGAATGGGAACGGAGCCGGAGGGACGGCTCCTTCTTTCTTTGGGCTGGCCGATCATCGTGTCCATGCTCGTGCAGGCGCTGTACAACATCGTAGACAGCGTGTTCGTGTCGCGCATGAAATTCCTTCCGACAGAAGCGCTTCAGCGGATCCTCGGGGATCTGTTCACAGCGGACGCGGCCGAGCACGTCGGGGACAAGGCGATCGCGGCGCTGTCACTCGTCAATCCGCTGCAGATGCTTCTGATCTCGGTTGCGGTCGGCACCTCGGTCGGCATCAATTCGCTGATCTCGCGCCGCCTCGGCGCGCGCCGTTTCGAGGACGCGAACCGCGCGGCTGGCAACGGACTGGTGATCCTTTTGATCTCCGCAGCGGTGTTCACGCTCGCGGGGCTGACGCTGTCGGGTCTGTACATGCGCTGGCAGAGCGACGATGCGGTCGTGCAGCTCATGGGTACGCACTATATGTCGATCTGCCTCAGCCTGTGCGTCGGCGTGTTCCTTGCCTGCGGAATCGAGCGCATCATGACCGCGCAGGGCAAAACAATCTTTGCCATGCTCATGCAGCTCACCGGCGCGATCGTCAACATCGTGCTCGACCGTGTGTTCGTGCTCGGATGGGGCCCGGTCCCTGCTATGGGCGTCAAAGGCGCGGCGATCGCGACCGTCGCCGGTCAGTTCGCTTCGATGATCCTTGCGATCATCCTGCTGTTCGGCACGAAGCATGAGATCAGGATCCGTCTGTCGGATTATAAGCTGAATGGAAAAACGGTCTATGAGATCTATCGCGTAGGCCTTCCGTCGATCCTGATGCAGGCGGTCGGCACGGTCATGATGTTCGGCATGAATTGGATCCTGAAGCTGCTCGGCGAATACCAGCTTTCGGTCGCGCCGGCGTCCGTCGCGAAAGAAATTGCGGAGGGCACGCGCGTCAGCTTCTCGGACCTGTACCGCGGCGCGTTCGGCACGTATTTCCGACTGCAGTCCATCATCTTTATGCCGGTATTCGGGCTCACCAATGCGGCCATGAGCGTACTCGGGTACAACTTCGGCGCCAGAAACCGCAAGCGCTTCATGCGGGCGTTCAAGATGCTTTTGATTTATTGCTGCATCTTCATGGTGTTCGGCACGCTGATCTTTGAGGTGCTCAGCGGACAGATCATTCAGATTTTCGGCGTTTCGGCCGAGATGCGTGCGGTCACGGAACGCGCGCTGCATATCATTTCGATCGGTTTCGTGTTTGCTGCGGCGGGCATTTCATTCAGTACCGCGTTCGGCGCGACGGACACGAGCCTGTACGGCGCGATCACGTCCCTGCAGCGTCAGCTTCTGGTGCTGCTGCCGGTCGCGGGGCTGCTTGCCTGGATCACCAAGGACGTCGACGGCATCTGGTGGGCGTTCCCGATCTCCGAATTCATCACCCTGATCGTGGCGGGGCTGCTGTTCAAACGGCTCTATCGCAAGAAGATCAAGCCTTTGGACGATCCCGAACCGATCGATGACTGAACCGAATCATAAAAGCGTACCGAAAATCCGGTACGCTTTTTATATGCCCGCATGCATCTCGGAAAGAGAAGATCGGCGAGAAAACACCGGAGGAAAAGCGAAACACAAATCCGTCAAATCCGGCGACATGTGCGGCGGATTTGACTCCTTGCAGGACCGCCGCCCGGAAATCCGAAGGATTGCAGGCGGTACTGTAAAACCGGCAGATTGAACATCGTTCAACCTGCCGACTGCTTAAAGCATCGCGCTGTCCTCGGGGAAGGACGCCTGCATGATATCCCGTTTCAGCGTGGAATCCGTGACCGCAGCGCGGGCGAGCACCATCTTGCCCGCTTCAACCGAGTGCGTAAGCCACACGCTGCCGCCGATCACGCAGTCGTTTCCGATACGCGTTTCGCCGCCGAGGATCGTCGCGCCGGCGTAGATGACCACGCGGTCGCCGATGTCCGGATGGCGCTTCACGCCTTTCACCGGCATGCCGTCGGCGTCGGTGTCGAAGCTCTTCGCGCCAAGCGTGACGTGCTGATAGATCTTCACGCCTTGGCCGATGGTCGTGGTCTCGCCGATGACGACGCCCGTGCCGTGGTCGATGAAGAATGCGTCTCCGATCGTCGCGCCCGGGTGGATGTCGATGCCGGTACGGCGGTGCGCGTATTCCGTCATAACGCGCGGCAGCAGCGGCACGCTCTCAAGATACAGAACATGCGCGAGCCGATAGGTGGCGATCGCGGGAAACGCCGGATAGCAGAGGACGATCTCATCCACGCCGCGCGCCGCGGGGTCGCCGATGTATGCGGCCATGAGGTCGGTTTTCAGGACCCGGTAGACATCCGGCAGCGCGCCGATCAGCGCTTGCGTGACGGCTCCGGCGCGTTTCGCATCATAGGAAAGCATGGAGAGAAGCGAGGATAAAAGCTCCGCCGCTTCAAAAAGCGCCTGTTCGCGCATGATTGCTTTTCCGGCATGCCGCGGGAACATGGCGTCGATCAGTCGGTCCGTCATGCATTCGGCGCTGCTTGTAAACGCACTGAAATCGCTTGCGCCGATATGACCGTCGTCCGCATCCCGCAGCGCGTCCGCGGTCCTGCCGATCAGTTCTCTGAATGAGTGATCCATGTTCAGTCCTCAAAAAGCGTTGTCGAGAGGTAGCGGTCGCCGCCGTCCGGCAGCAGCACGACGATCGTTTTGCCGCGGTTTTCGGGGCGCTTTGCAAGCAGGATCGCCGCATATGTCGCCGCGCCGGAGGAAATGCCGACCGCAACGCCTTCGCGCGTGCCGATGCTGCGCGCGGCTGCAAACGCGTCTTCGTTCTGTACGGGGATCACCTCGTCATAGATCGACGTATCCAGTACGTCCGGCACGAAGCCCGCGCCGATGCCCTGGATCTTGTGCGCGCCCGCGCTGCCGCCCGAGAGAACGGGGGAGGAGGCGGGCTCGACCGCGACAACCTTTACGTTCGGGTTGCGTTCCTTCAGATATCGACCGACGCCGGTGATCGTGCCGCCTGTGCCGACGCCCGCGACGAAAATATCGACTTTACCGTCGGTATCGGCGAAGATCTCCGGCCCGGTTGTCTCATAATGCGCCTTCGGGTTTGCGGGGTTGATGAACTGTCCCGCGATGATCGCGTTCGGGATGTCTTTCACGAGTTCGTTTGCCTTGGCGATCGCGCCTTTCATGCCGGCGGCGCCGTCCGTCAGGACGAGCTCCGCACCGTATGCGCGCATCATGCGGCGGCGTTCGATGCTCATGGTTTCCGGCATGACGATGATCGTGTGGTACCCGCGCGCTGCGGCGACGGCGGCAAGGCCGATGCCGGTGTTGCCGGAGGTCGGCTCGATTATGACCGATCTGGGCTTCAGAAGTCCGCGGTTTTCCGCGTCCAGGATCATCGATCTTGCGACGCGGTCCTTGACAGAGCCCGTGGGGTTCATGTACTCGAGCTTTGCGAAAAGCTTTGCGGAAAGGCCTTCGGCCCGTTCGGTATGGACAAGCTCCAGAAGCGGCGTTCTGCCGATGAGCTGATCAAAGGATGTAAAAACGTTCATGTGGAAATCCTCCTCGATATGGTATGATATGGTTCGATTTCAGGTGCGGATAAACAAAAAGCCGGAAAGCCCGCAAGCTTCCCGGCAGAACGACAAAACCCTATCCGAGCGCGCAAACGGGCATACATCGACCGGTACAGCAACACGCGAAACGATGGTTATTCATACCCGCCCGGCTCCTTTCAAAGATTGTATATAGTATACGGACTGCGATTCAAATTGTCAAGACTGTTTTTTTTAAAATGAAACGGCAGGGAAACATAAAAATATATTGTTTCATAACAACGAGTATGATATACTATTTATATATCGGCGGACAACGTCGAAAAGGAGGGAAAAACAATGCAAAAACGCTGGATCGCGTGTCTTTTGGCACTCTTGATGGTGTTGGGTCTGTTTGCCTGCAACCCGGCTGCAAACGAGCCGCAGCAGGCGGAAACGACGGAAGCGCCCGCTCCCGAGCCGGAACCCGCACCGGAGCCCGAGCCGGAGCCGGAACCCGCACCGGAGCCGGAACCCGAGCCGGAGCCGGAACCCGAGCCGGAACCAGAGCCGGAGCCAGTGCCGGTCGAGGACGAATACTTCCTGCCGAAGGAAGAGGGCAAGAATCAGCTCACCGTTTACTGGAAAGCGGATTCGATCAACTTTGAGACGAGCGACATGTGGATGTGGTTCCCCGGCGCGGACGGACGCGGCTATCCGATGTACCCGTGCGCGTACGGCGGAAAGTGCATGATCAACGTGCCGGAGGGCGTCGAGGAGGTAGGCTTCATCGTACGCATTAACTGCTCCGACCCGGGCGCCGCGTCCTGGGGCGACGCGACGAAGGTCTATGACGGCGACCGCTATGCACAGATGGACGGCGATACGCAGATCTATCTGGTCGGCGACGAAGCGGCAATCTATTACAGCAACGACGGCGGAGCAACGCTTATGCAGAAACAGTCAGTCAACTCCATCGGTATCGTTTCGAAGAACGAGATCCGGTATAGCATTACTCCGGCTATGCGGATCGAGAGCCTCGATCAGATCGCGGTCTGCGAAGGGGATCGCAGACTTGAAATCGAGAGCCTGTCGAGCCTCAACAACGAGGTCACGATGGGGGTGATCAAGCTCAAAGAGGACCTGGATATCTCGAAGCTTTACAGCGTGGAGATCGAGGGCTATGAAAAGACGGTCGCGATCCCGACGGGCATCTTCGATTCGAAGGACTTCATCGAGAATTACACCTATGACGGCGATGATCTCGGCGCGGTCATAAACGGTGATGAAACGACCTTCAAGGTCTGGGCGCCGACGGCAAGCCGCGTGGTCCTGAACCTCTTTGAGGCGGGCGACGGCTGCGAAGCGTTCCTGTCCGTCGACATGGAGAAGGCGGAGAAGGGCGTCTGGACGAGCACGCAGCCGTACGGCAGCGGCACGTATTACACCTATACGGTCACAACGGCTGCCGGTACGCAGGAGACGACCGACCCGTACGCCAAGGCGCTCGGCGTCAACGGCGACCGCGGCATGGTCATCGACCTCGATTCCACCGATCCAGAGGGCTGGGCGGAAGACGCGTTCTATGACAAGCTCGACACCTATCAGGATGCGATCATCTGGGAAGTTCACGTTCGCGACTTCTCTAACCGCATCGAGGGCAGCAAGTATCCGGGCAAGTATCTCGCGTTCACTGAGAAGGGCCTGAAGAATGCCTCCGGCGAGCCGGTCGGTCTGGATTATTTGCTCGACCTCGGCGTGACGCATATCCATCTGCAGCCGGTCTATGACTACGCGACGGTCAAGGAGGACAAAACCGAACCGCAGTTCAACTGGGGCTACGATCCGAAGAACTACAATGCGCCCGAGGGCAGCTATTCGACCGACCCGTACCATGGCGAGGTTCGTGTGAACGAGTTCAAGCAGATGGTGCAGGCGCTTCACGACAACGACCTTGCGATCGTCATGGATGTCGTCTACAACCATACCTTTGACGGCAACGCGAACCTCAACAAGATCGTTCCGTATTACTACTACCGTTATCTGCCGAACGGCGAAAACTCCAACGGCAGCGGCTGCGGCAACGAGACCGCGTCCGAACGCGTCATGTTCCGCAAGTTCATGGTCGATTCCGTCACCTACTGGGCGACCGAGTATCACATCGACGGCTTCCGCTTCGACCTGATGGGGCTGCACGATATCAAGACGATGCAGGCGATCGAACAAGCACTGCATGCAATCAATCCGAAGGCGATCATCTACGGCGAGGGCTGGACCGGCGGCACATCCACGCTGCGCTCGAATGAGCAGGCAGTCCAGGCGAACATCCGTGAAGTCACCGCAAGCGAAGGCGCGGCCGGCAGCGTTGCAGTGTTCAACGATGCGATCCGCGACGGATTAAAGGGCAGCGTGTTCAACGCGACGGACAAGGGCTACATCAGCGGCGATCCCAGTAAGAGCCGCGCGACGGCGGTCGCATTCGGCATTGAGGGCGGCAGCAACAGCACACAGTCCTGGAGGGTCGACAACGCGATGGTCATCAACTACATGTCCTCGCACGACAACCGCACGGTCTGGGACAAGATCACAAACGCGAATCCCGATGCGACCGATGAGCAGAAGGCGCAGATGGTTCGTCTCGGCGCGGCGATCGTCCTGATCAGTAAGGGCACACCGTTCTGGCTTGCGGGTGAGGAAATGCTGCGCACCAAGGGCGGCGATCACAACAGCTATATGTCCTCCGACAAGGTCAACAACATCGACTGGGATGCGCTGACGTCGGGCTCGCTCGTTGCGCAGACGCGCGATTGGTATAAGAACCTGATCGCGATCCGCAAGGCGTGGAGTTTCCTGCGCGGCGCAGACGTGTACTGTGAAGTGCTCGGCGACGCTTCGATCGTCGCGACCTATACGGAGAACGACACGGTCGTTGCGATCGCGGTCATCAACCCGCACGACGCGGAGATCAATTACACGCTGCCGGAAGGCGAGTGGGGCGTGCTGATTAACGGCGACTTCATTTCGGCGGATCCGAACGGACCGATCTCGGGCGAGGTCGCGGTTCCTGCGATGGGCATGCTGCTGGTCGTGTCGAATCCGTAACATACAACCGTGTGCAGGCGAGGCCGACTCCGGCCTTATGCAACAAAGCGGCAGGCATAACGCCTGCCGCTTTTGCGCGCAAAAGGGAATGATTATTTGTAGAAAGGGCTTTGCCCGCCCGATTGGACAGCGGAACGGGCGGTCTTTCTTTCAACAGCCCGACACGCTTAAAGCGAGTCGATGATCTCCAGAAGCTCCAAAGGATGCGAGATCACATGTTCCGCGCCCGCTTCGCGAAGAAATGCTTCTCCGCGGTAGCCCCAGCCGCAGCCAACGCAGGTGAGGCCTGCGTTTTTCGCAAACTGAACGTCGACGTCCATGTCGCCGAGATAGAGCGTCTCCTCGCGGGTGAATCCGAGCGCTTCGCGCACGACGTCAAGCATCGTCGGATCGGGCTTTACGGGGTAGTCCGCGCACTGTCCCTGCACGCGCGCGAAAAGATCGCCCTCGGGGAAGAGCGTTCGGATCATTTTCTTCGCGTGCGGATCGGGCTTGTTTGTGACGACCGCGAGCGCGATCCCGCGGCGCTTCAGCTCGTGCAGCATTTCCGGCATTTCGGGATACGGCACGGTCGTGTCGCAGAGGTGCTCGGCATAATCCGCGTTCCATCCGTCGCGCACGTCGGTCCACGCCTCAAAGCGGTCCTGCGGCACGGCGTTTTTACACATATAGACAATGCTCTTGCCGATGAGCCCGGAAACGCCCTCGTCCGAATAGGTCGGAAAGCCGAGCGCGGCAAGCGCACGGTTCAGCGAGGAAGCAATGTCTGAAAGCGTATTGCAGATCGTGCCGTCCAGATCGAACGCGACCAGTTTGAATCTGTTTTTCTTCTGTTCCATAGCGCACATTCTACACGGTTTTTCAGTCTCCGTCAATGCCGTGTGCGATTTTCCTTCTTCACAAAACCAAAAAATATGATATACTGAAAGAACAGGAGTTTTTTATGGTCGAGTTTGAACGCCTTACCGGCGAAAACATATCGGCGCTGAAGCCGTTTTTTGAAACGTATGCCTGCGGGATCTGCGACAACACGGTCGGCGCGGTCTATCAGTGGCGCGACGTCTATGTGTCGTATTATGCCGTCGTGGAAGGGATGCTGTTGATCCGCGCGGGCTACGGAGAATACGGCGAATGCTATACCGCCCCGCTCGGCGGCGGGAATTTCGCGGCTGCATGCGCGGCATGCGAGGCGGACGCGAAGCGGCGGGGTATCCCGCTCCGCTATTGTGTCGTGCCGTTTTGCATGATGCCGCTTTTGGAAACGCATTACGGCGACCGCATCGAGGCGGAAAGTATCCGCGATTGGGCGGACTATCTCTATGACGCCGAAGCGTTTCGCACCTTTTCCGGCAAGCATTACCACGGGCAGAAGAACCACGTGAACCGCTTTTATCGCGAGCATCCGGACGCCGAGACGGTGATCGTTTCGGACGTTGAGACCGAGCAGAAATGTCTCGCGTTTTTGGACCGGTTTCGCGAGAAGCATCCGGAGTTTTCGGCGCTCGAGGAAAACGAGTGGAACGGCGCAAAGGATCTTCTGCTGCACAGAAACGCATTCGGACAGACGGCGGTCGCGCTTTCAGCGGGCGGCGAGGTCGTTGCCATGGCGATCGGCGAGATGAAGCGCGAGATGCTGTTCGAGCACGTCGAAAAGGCAATGCCGGACGTACCCGGCGCGTACCCCGCAATGGCGCAGGCGTTTGTAAAGAGCTTCCCGCAGGCGAAGCTCCTGAACCGTGAGGACGACGGCGGCGATCCGGGTCTAAGATACTCCAAGATGAGCTATAAGCCTTTGGAGCTCAGAGAAAAGTTTCTCGTCACGGTGCGTGACGAAGCAGAAATAAAAACAGAATGAAGGGAGCATATATCATGAAAAAACCGATTCTTTTGATCATGGCAGCAGGCATGGGCAGCCGCTTCGGCGGTCCGAAACAGATCGAGCCGATCGATGAGCACGATCACGTCATTCTGGACTTCTCTGTGTTCGACGCGGTTCGCGCGGGCTTTGAGAAGGTCGTTCTCATCATCAAGAAGGAGATGGAGCAGGACTTCGAGGAACGCGTCGGAAAGCGCATTCGTCCGCACGTACAGCTCGAGTACGCGTTCCAGTCGCTTGACAAGCTGCCCGAAGGCTATGAAATCCCCGAAGGTCGCGTAAAGCCGTGGGGTACCGCGCACGCGATCCTCTGCGCAAAGGACAAGCTCGACGCGCCCTTTGCGGTGCTGAACGCTGACGACTTCTACGGCGCCGATGCATATAAGAAGATCTATAACTTCCTGAGCGCGGAGCACACCGACAGCGAATACGCAATGGTCGGCTATCAGCTCGGCAATACGCTTTCCGATTTCGGTTCCGTGGCGCGCGGCGTCTGCGAGATCGGACCGGACGGCAAGCTCGTGACGCTTACCGAGCGCCTCAAGATCGAAAAGCGCGACGGCACGGCGGCGTTCACCGAGGATGACGGCGCGACCTATACCCCGCTTGCGCTGGACACGCTCGTTTCAATGAACCTGTTCGGCCTGCAGCGAAATGTACTCGACGAGTTCGAGAACCGCTTCCCGGCGTTCCTTGACGAGAATCTGCCGAAGAACCCCTTAAAGTGCGAATACCTGCTTCCGCGCGTGCTCGATACGCTGATGCAGGAGGGCAAGATCAGCATCGAAGTGCTGGAGACCTCCGCGCGCTGGCACGGCATCACCAACCGTCCCGACCTGCCGATTTTGAAGGCGGCGATCCGCAAGATGAAGGACGAGGGGCAATATCCCGAGGAGCTCTGGAAGTAAGACGATGCGCAAACTCCGTTTGATCCCGCTGCTGCTTGCGGCGCTGCTGCTGTTCGCGGGCTGCAAAACCACGGCTCCGTCTGCCGAAACACCGATCGCGTCGCCCGAAACGCAGGCAACTGTAAAGCCCGAAACGAAGGAAAACCCGATCGGACCGAACGACGTCGTTCTGACGGTCGGAGACGAACCGGTTTACGCGTGCGTGTACCGCTATCACCTGAACGACCGATACCGCATCATTTCGGAGCATGGTCTGGACGATTATCAGAAGTATCTGGAATACGTCTCGAATCCGAGCATCAACTATCTCTACTCGTATTGTGATACACGTACTGAGGAAGGCATAGAAGCGCTTTCGAAGGATGTGCTCAGGGAGCTTGCGCTTGAAGCCGCGGCGATCGACGCGGGCAAAAAAGCGGGCTATCGGCTCAATCTGCAGGAGCAGTCCGCACTTTTGCAGGCGGAGGACGATGCGGAGGAGAAGCTTTCCGATCAGCTTCAGTCGGGCGGCGGCGCGTATGAGACCCGCGAGGCGTTCATGAAGGCGAACGGCTTTACCGAGGAACGGTATAAGGAGATGTTCGTTCGCAACATGGAGGCGGGCATTCTGTACAGCCACCTACTGGAGGATTACAAGGCGTCGCATACACTTACGAACGAGGAACTGGAGACCGGCTATGCACGGATCGTGAAGGAGACCTTTGCCAACCGCTATACGCCCGGCATGTACTCGCAGTACCTCTATAATTACCTGATGGGACAGCGCACGTTCCCGTCGCTCTATATTCCCGAAGGCGCGATCTTCATCCGGCTGTTCGCCAAGACTGATCCGACCGCGGAGCAGACCGAGGCTTTTCGGCAACAGGCGGAAACGGACTTTACCGCGCTTTATGAGAGCCGCGACAACGAGTTTCTGAAAAGCGGCAGCGCGGGCGATCTTGCGGTCGCGGAAAACGACGAGCTGTTTGAGGGCTTGTATAATGCCGCAAAGGACGTGCCGATGGGCGGCGTCGGCACGCTGACGATCGAAAAAGACGGTAAAACGGCGTTCTATCTGTTCCAACGCGTGGAGGGCGAAACCGGTACGGTCCCGATCGACCGCTATCCCGGCGTCCGCGAGCGCATTGTTTCGCAGTTGCTCGGAGCCAAGTGCATGGATTTGCTGCGTGAAAAACTCGCCGATCCGGCTTACGCCGTCCTAAACGAGTCCGTGATCGCCGGGATCCGTCCGGGAGAATAACCGAATACCACACAAAAGAGGAGGCTTTCGCCTCCTCTGTTTTTTATTTCGGATTATTCGTTTTTCAGCTCCAATGCGCGGCGGTAGACTTGCTTTTTCGGAAGGGAGAGGCGTTCGGCGGCGATCGCTGCGGCGTCCTTGACGGATTCTGTTTTCAAAAGCTCGAGCAGAACTGCGTCGAGGTCCGGCGCTGCTTCTTCGGACTTGCGCCCGGGGATGAACGCGATCACACATTCCCCCTTGGGCTCCTCCGCAAAGCGCTCGATGAGCTCGGAAAGCGTGCCGGTCACTATGGTCTCAAACTTCTTGGTGAGTTCGCGAAGCACGGCCGCCGGTCCGTCGCCGAAGCGTTCGTATAAATCTTTCAGTGTTGCCTGCACGCGGTGCGGACTCTCATAGAGGATGACCTGATGGTCGAGCTTTGCGATCATGTCGAGCGTTTCGCGGCGCGGCTTCGATTCGCGCGGGAGAAAACCGAAAAAGCTGAACGGCTGCGCGGGAAGTCCCGAGAGCACGGCGGCGATCACGGCGGCGCTTGCGCCGGGAATCACGGTGTGGGGGAGACCCTCCCGTTGGCATGCGGCGACCAGCATCGCTCCGGGATCGGAAACGCCGGGCATGCCCGCGTCGGAGACATAGGCGATATTTTGCCCGTTCTTCAGCGCGGAAACGACCTCCTCCGTGCGCTCGCGTTCATTGTGCGTGTGCAGGGAGCGGGTCGGTTTTTTGATGTCGAAATGGTTGAGAAGAAGCCCGGTATGGCGCGTGTCCTCGCAATAGATGAGATCGACCGAGGACAGGACCTCGATCGCCCGCGGGGAAAGATCGCCTAAATTTCCGATGGGCGTTGCGACAAGGTACAGCATCAGCGGACCCTCGTGCGCAGGTTGTCTCCGCGCAGAAGCACGATCGAGGTCAGCGCGCCGTCGATCATGCGGCTCGCGACGCGTTCGCCGTAGCGCTCAAAGAGCCCGTCGCGGTCGAGGTTCGTGATCAGCACGGTCGGAAGCTTCGCGGCTGCGCGTTCGTTCAGGATGCGGAAGATCGTTTCGACCGTCACGTTCGGGACCATCGCTTCGGTGCCGAGATCGTCGAGCACCAGAAGCTCGGTCGAAAGGAACGGCGCGATCGCGTCCTCGCGCGCGTCGATGCCGTCCAGGATCCTTTGGATGCACTGGTACGACGTGGACTTCAGCGTCTGCACGCCCTTTTCGATCGCGGCGAAGGCGATCGCGTTGCCGAAATAACTCTTGCCGAGCCCGCTCTGCCCCACGATCAGCAGGTTCGGCTTTTCGGGCGTGGGAAGCGCGGCGACATAGCGCTCGCAGAAACGCTTCATGCCGAGTCCCTGCTTTTTCTGATCGTCGCCCGGATAGATCGTTTCATTGAACTGCGAAAACGTCTCGCGGTCGTTGATGCGGGATGCGGTGAGCATCTGCTCCTGCTGCTTTTTCATTGCGCAGGTGCAGAGCCGCCGCGGGGAACCGACCTCGCCGGTGTCCTTGCATTTCGGACAGGTATAGATCGGATCGAGATAGTTTCCCGGCAGGCCCATCGAGATCAGGAGCGTCTTTCGCTCCGCGCCGATCGCGCCGATGCGCGACTTTGCGGCGGCGGGCGTCAGCTTGCCCGCACCGAGCTGCTTGAGAATGAGGCCGCGCTCGTCCAGCAACGAACGAATGCGCGCGTTCTTCTGCTCGCACTCCGCGATCCGCTTGCTCAGAAGGCGATTGTTTTTGTCTCTCAGGTCGCTGTAATAGCGCTGCAATTCGTTCGTCATAGATCCTCGCTCAGGTTCACGACCAGGTTGTTGAAATCGGTTTCCGAGATTGGCGTCTGTTCATAGAGCAGCGCCGCGTTCTTTTTCTTTCTGCCGGCCTTATTGGACTGCGGTTTCGGCTTGTTCAGAGCGGCTTCGGCCTGCTCGACGGTCTCGATATGCTCGCTTGCCCAGTCGGACAGCGTCTTTTTGAGCATGCCCAGCGGACGCTCCGCGCCCGCGCATTCGTCCGCCGCAAGCAGGATCGCCTCGCGCGAAATGCCCTTTTCGTCGCGGAACATCTTAAGCTGCGCGATCGTCGTCTTGTCCGGCGCGCCGATCTTGCCGAGCCGTGCATAAACCTGCCGCGCAAATTCGCGGTCCAGCGACTGTCGCTCCTCGGCGCGGTCCATCCCGGCGACGTCGGTGACCTTACGTTCCTTCATGTCGGTCAAGCGGTCGTTGAGGATCGCAAACGTCGGTGAAGCGACGTCTGTCATGCGCGCGCTTGCGGCAAGGACGGTTTCGGGGTCGAAGCCGAGCTCGCTTGTCCAGCGGTCATAAAGCGCCATCTCGTCGACGGTCGGCGGACGGTGCTTGTTCCAACGGCGCAGCACCTCGGCTGCTCCGTGTTTCTGCATGCGGAAATCGGCGACATATCGCTCCGCGGCTTCCTGCGTTTTGACGTCGCGCTCACTCCATTCCTGCGCGACGGTGCGGATGTAGTTCGCCGATACACGCTTGCCTTTCAGCTCAATGCAGTAGGCGACGAGCGAGAGCACCGCGCCTTCCTCGAGCCCGTAGAGCTCGATGCAGTCGTACAGCGCCTGCGTTTCGCGCATATCGAGCGAGCGCGGCGAAAGCAGCGCTTCAACCGATTCGATGAAGCGGCGGTATTTCTTCGACGTCGCGGTGGTCACGGCGGGCTGCTCGGTCAGAAGGTATTCGACCGTCAGCGGCTCGTCGCTGCGGATGCGCACCAATCCCCTTGCCTGCCAGTAGACGAACGCGCAGCGGACCTGCGTTTCCGTGACGCCGAGCGCGTCGCAGATATCGGTATCGGAGAGCGACGAATGATAGCACTGCATCAGCCCGAACAGATAGACCTTGACAAACAGGCCGTCCGCATCGGGCATGTACTCGAGGAAAAACAGATTGTCGACCGGCGTCATCTCGCGCCGGGCCGCTTCGGGCGAAAAACGGATATTCATACTCGTATTATAGCATGGATTTATACCGGATTGCAACGGATTGCGGGAATTTCCGTTCACACAAAAGTTACTGGTATTTTCCGGAAAGGCACACTATAATATATACCATGAAGAGACAGAAAGAAACCCCCATAAAACTGATCCTGATGGGCGCGGCGCTGCTCGTGCTGCTGGTCGCGCTGTTCCTGCTGATCCGGCTCATCCTTGCGGAGCAGCAGTCCGGGCAGCCGAAGGAACAGGCCGTGCCGACTGCGGAGCCGACGCCCGTGCCGACGCCCGTACCAACGCTGCCGAATATCTATGTCTATTACGACTGGACGGAGTCGACGCAGATCTGCGTATATGACCACCGCGCGGGCGAGCGCAGGATGATGGATCTCGAGGAATATGTCGTCGGGGTCGTTGCAGCCGAGATGCCTGCATACTACGATTTTGAAGCGTTGAAGTCGCAGGCGGTCGCGACGCGCACCTATACGCTTTACGGCATGGCGCACGGCGGCTGCCATACGGATCCGGAGGCGGACGTATGCACGAACAGCAAGTGCTGTCAGGCGTTTACGACGCCGGAGCGCATGCAGAAGACCTGGGGCAACGAGTATCTGGACAACTACCTGCGCGTTTCGAAGGCCGTCATGGAGACGGCGGGCGAGGTGCTCGTCTATAACGGCAAGCTCTGCGACGCGCTCTACCACGCCTGCTCCGGCGGGCAGACCGAAAACTCCGAAAACGTCTATGCGAACGCGATCCCTTACTTGCGCGGGGTGGACAGTCCTTACGAGGACCCGATGCGCGAGGAGGACGTCGATATCGGCGAGGACGCGCTTGTCGACCTGATCGCGGCGAAGTATCCCGAAAGCGGGATCACGTCCGAAAACGTGCGCGACGCGATCGCGATCCGATCGGCATATGAGAGCGGACGGGTGAAGGAGCTGCGGCTCGGAAAGATCACGATCACCGGCAAGCAGGCAAGAAGCCTGTTCGGACTTCGCAGCACGATGTTCACGCTCCGCTGGGGCGAGGAAGCGATCGTGTTCCACACGAAGGGCTTCGGTCACGGCGTGGGCTTAAGCCAGAACGGCGCAAACGGCATGGCGAAGCACGGTTCGACGTACCGGGAGATCCTGCTGCATTACTATACGGGCGCGTCGATCGCAAGCTACGGCGAGAACGGCATTGCGCCGCTTGCGACGCCGGGCACGGAGAGCCCCGAGATCCTGTTTGTACCGGAGGACTGAGATGGAACGCTGGGAATGGCTGATCGAACCGAAGACGGGGATCTTTCAGGACCCTGCGCTCGGCTGCTTTACGGAGGATCCGATCGCGCTCATACACTTTGCGCGGATCGGCAGAAACGATACGGTGCTGGATCTCGGCACGGGCAACGGCGTGCTGTGCCTTTATGCGGAAGCGCTGTACGGCGGGACCTACACCGGCATCGACGCCGACGAACGGCAGATCGCGCTTGCCGTCCGCAGCACGGAACGAAACGGGCAGGCGATCCGCTTCCTTCCGATGCGCGTCGAGGACGCGCCGGACGCGTTCGGGCACGGCGCTTTTTCACGCATACTGATGAATCCGCCGTACTTCGTTTCGGGCGACGAGGGAAAGCGCACGTCTGCCCGCCACGCGAAGGAGGGGCTGCTTTCGGATTGGTGCCGTGCGGCGTTCCTGCTTCTGAACAACGGCGGTACGCTCTCGCTGTGCTATCCCGCCGACCGGCTCATGCCGCTCATGCGTGCGCTCGACGAAAACCGTCTCGCACCGAAGCGGATGCAGCTTCTGCTGCAGGGAACGCGCGCAAGGCTTGCGCTCGTTGAGGCGAAAAAACTCGGCAGGGACGGTTTGATCATCACGGCTGCGCCGGGAACGCATCCCGGCAGGCTTCCGGACGAGCCGCCCGCACGGTCCGAGGGCCTGATCTGAAACGCCGATTCACAGATCGTTTACGCATTTCCCGCAGTCCGAAAAATCCGGACCGTTGATTCCCCGTTCATTCCGCGTACAATGGAAGGCGGGAAGGGGGAAGGAAAATGGAAGCTTTACGAAATGAACCTTGGAACAATACCCGAAGCGGCAGCGTACGCCGCGCGGGCGATGCGCACCGTATTACGGCGGAGCTTTTGCTGCAGTTCGGGATCATGCCGCATCTTTGCGGCTACGATCTGCTGTGCGACGGGATCCTGAGCCGGGCGGAGCGAGAATACACGACAGGACAGATGCCGGAGGGCGGAACGTCCATCCGGCAGACCGCTTTGCGCAGCGCGATCGACGCCGGATTTCTGCATCCGGGCGCGATTCATGCACGATTCTTTCCTTGCGCGGATCGACCGAGCAACAGAGAGTTTATCTGTACGCTCGCGGAGCTGGTACGGGACCGGCTGGCGTCGTCGGACTGTCTGCATTGACTGTGAGAAAAAAACAGCGCCCCGCGTGGGATAAATGCGGGACGCTGTTTCCTTATTGATTTATGTATTCAGCTTTTCAATTCCGCTTCGAGTTCTCCGCGTACCAGCTCGGCAATCTCCTGCGTGTTGAGCCCGGCGAAGCGTTCCGGCTCGATCACGTCGACGACCTTGAACGTGACGTCGGTCCCGCGCAGAAAGCGTTTCAGCGCCTTTTCGGTGCCGCGGTTCACGGCGACGACGATCGGTACGCCCGCGCGCTTTGCGATCGCAAACGAACCGGGATGCAGCGGCAGCAGCGGATCGTCGGTCTTATTGCGCGAGCCTTCGGGAAAGATCGCGACGGAGGTCTTTTCTTCCTTCAGGATATCGACAGCGCGGAAGATCGTTTTCAGCGCTTCGCGGTTGTTCTCGCGGTTGATGAACGGATAGCCGCACAGATGCGCCACCCCGCCCGCGATCGGCATCTGCAGGATCTCGGGCTTGCATATATAGATGATCTCCGTGCCTTTCATAAGCGTAAGCGGCAGGAACGGGTCGATCATGGAACGGTGGTTGGCGACGAGCAGGAACGGCTTGGTCCGGTCGATGCGATCGACGCCCTCGCCGTGAACGCGGATACGTCCGACGATGTCGATCAGTTCCATCGTTTCGACAGTCAGCCGCCGGATCCCGTGATGCGCCTTCGTGACCGGCTTCTTCTTATTGACGCAGAGGCCCAGCACATAGAGGAACAGCGTATAGAGAAGCAGCCAGCATACGAGCGCGCCGAGAAAAAGCAGCGGGATCCTCAAAAGATACCACCACATTTCGCACGGGCCGAACGCGATGGACAGTCCTGCGGCGGTTGCTGCGCTCAAAAGCAGTACGACGATCCAGATCAGCACGGCGATCACCTCCTTCTGTTTCCATTATAATCCAACGCGCCGCTGTTTTCAACTGTCTTATATATAAAAAAGGAGGACGAACCCTCCTTTCCGGTCAACCTGCGTTTTCGCTCTGCGTCAGCGCAAGAATGTTTTTGAGCAGCGTGTCGAGCAGCGCGCGGATGCGGGCTTCCAGCTCGCACGGCACCTTCGGCGGCCGTCCCACGCGCGGCGTGTCGGGATCGCGTATGAAGGGATCGGGCACCGCGTGTCCCTGCTCGATCAGCTTTTTTCGTACGCCGCGCACGCGTTCCGGCTGCGTTTTCAGAAGTGCGCGGTACTTGTTCTGATAGCGCAGCATCTGCCGCGTATTGCCGTTCGCCATGTTCAGCGTGCAGGCGCGCACCGACTGTCCGTTCGAAAGCGCCAGAAGCACCGTTTCCAAAAGCCTTCCGGTCTCCTCTTCGGAAAACGGAAGGAACGCCGGCTCGGTCTTTTCGGCGGGCTTCAGCTGCGTATAGTAGTGATTGCGCACACTGTTCGGTTTCCGCTCGGTCTCCTTGGCGATCTCGTCGAACGCGGCCTTCAGCGGGCGCCGCGTTCTGCGCGCGTCAAGCGCGGCGGAAAGCAATGCCTGATCCTCCTGCTCGGTCCAGCCCGTATGGGTTCCTTTCATGGTTTCACCTCCTTCGGTTTGTAGGGAGTATGGACCTGTTTTCTACTGCCTATACCACTCTATGCGCGGCTTTTCCGCCGCAGTTAAAAATATTTTCCTTTTTATGAATTTTCTTCTTGACATCTTGATTTAAAGATGATATTATTCGATATTGCATTATGATGCCTATACTGTGGTAATATGCCCCCAAAGGCTAAGCGGATTGAAATAAAGCAAGTCGTTTTCGGGACAAAAGACACAGGAAGGAAGGAATATGTGCCACCTTGTCGGGCGGAGGGATACGCCCGAAATACACAATCCATCAGCAAGGAGTGAACGCAATGATGCATGACGTCAAGATGGGAAAACGGACAAGAAAGAGCTTTTCTCACATTTCCGAAGTTCTCGAAATGCCCGATCTCATTGAGGTGCAGAAGAATTCCTATTACCACTTCCTGAAAGAAGATCTCCGGGACGTCTTCAACGATATCTCGCCGATCGTCGATTTTTCCGGAAAACTCCGCCTGGAGTTCCTGGACTACCGGATCGATCTGGATAAGCCCAAGTACTCCATCGAGGAGAGCAAGAGCCGCGACGTGAACTACGCGGCGCCCCTGCGCGTGACCGTGCGCCTGATCAAGAATACCGAAGACGAAAAGGTCAAGGACGTCAAGGTGCAGGAAGTCTTTATGGGCGATTTCCCGCTGATGACGCCGCAGGGCACGTTCATTATCAACGGTGCGGAGCGCGTCATCGTATCCCAGCTCGTCCGTTCCCCGGGCGCATACTATTCTGCGACCACCGACAAAATGGGCAAGCAGCTGTTTTCGAGCCAGGTCATCCCGAACCGCGGCGCATGGCTCGAGTATGAGACCGACTCGAACGGCGTCCTGTATGTCAAGATCGACCGTCAGCGCAAGGTCTTCATCACCGCGCTGCTTCGCGCAATCGGTTACGGCACGAACGAGGAGATCCTCAATCTTCTGGGCAACGACGAGCGCCTCGAAGCGACGCTGCAGAAGGACCCGTGCCGTTCGGTCGTGGACGGTCTTGAAGAGATCTACAAGCGTCAGCGTCCCGGCGAGCCGCCGACAGAGGAAAGCGCACGCAATCTTCTGCACGGGCTGTTCTTCGACAACCGCTACGATCTGGCGCGCGTCGGTCGCTACAAGTATAACAAAAAGCTCGCTCTGAAGGCGCGCATCCGCGATCAGATTGCGGACGAGACCGTCGTCGATGAGGAGACGGGCGAGATCTTCGTCGAAGAAGGTCAGAAGATCGACAGGGCGACCGCCGAGGCGATCCAGAATGCGGGCATCAACGCCGTCTGGATCAACACCGAGGAGCACGGCCGCGTCAAGGTCGTGGGCAACCATTTCGCATCTGCGGCGGGCTTCCTGCCGTTCGCGCCGATCGAAGCCGGTCTCAACGAGGACGTGCACATCCCCACGCTCAAGTCGGTCCTGAAGGATGCGGCGAAAGCGGGGAAAGAAGGCGACGATCTGAAGGAGTTCCTGCGCGGGCGCTATGACGAGCTCATTCCGCGTCACATCATCCCGGACGATATGGTCGCGTCGATCTCTTACCTCATCAATCTGCCCTACGGCATCGGCAGAACGGACGACATCGACCACCTCGGCAACCGCCGCATCCGTTCGGTCGGCGAGCTTCTGCAGAATCAGATCCGCGTGGGTCTTACGCGTCTCGAGCGCGTCGTGCGCGAGCGCATGGGTTTGCAGGATATGGACGTGCTCATGCCGTCGAACCTGATCAACATCCGTCCGGTCACCGCTGCGATCAAGGAGTTCTTCGGTTCTTCCCAGCTGTCTCAGTTCATGGATCAGACGAATCCGCTGTCCGAACTCACGCATAAGCGTCGTCTGTCAGCGCTCGGTCCGGGCGGCTTGAACCGTGACCGCGCGACGTTCGAGGTCCGCGACGTACACTATTCGCATTACGGCAGAATGTGTCCGATCGAGACGCCCGAAGGTCCGAACATCGGTTTGATCAACTCGCTTTCCACTTATGCGCGCATCAACGAGTATGGCTTTATTGAGGCGCCGTACCGCGTGATCGACAAGAAGAATCGCATCGTTACCGACGAGATCGTGTATCTCACCGCAGACGAGGAGGACGGCGCGATCGTCGCGCAGGCAAACGAGCCGATCGACGAAAACACGCACTGGTTCAAGCGCGACCGTCTCGTGGCGCGTCAGCTCGACCAGATCATCGAGGTCAAGTCGAACGAGGTCGATTACATCGACGTTTCCCCGAAGCAGCTCGTATCCGTCGCAACGGCGATGATCCCGTTCTTGGAGAACGACGACGCAAACCGTGCGCTGATGGGCTCGAACATGCAGCGTCAGGCCGTTCCGCTTCTAAAGCCCGAGGCGCCCGTCGTGGCGACCGGCATGGAGCATAAGGCTGCAGCGGACTCCGGCATCACGGTACTCGCGCAGTGTGACGGCACCTGCACGTACGTCGATGCGGATACGATCGAGATTACGAGCGACGCGGGCGTTCCGTATCGCTACAAGCTTCTCAAGTTCCGTCGGTCGAACCAGGGCACCTGCCTGAACCAGCGTCCGATCGTCGAGCACGGCGAGCGCGTGAAGAAGGGCGACGTCATCGCAGACGGCGCATCGACGCAGGGCGGCGAGATCGCACTCGGCCGCAACATCCTGATCGGCTTCATGACCTGGGAAGGCTATAACTACGAGGACGCGGTCCTGATCTCCGAAAAGCTCGTCAAGGAGGACGTGTACACGTCGATCCACATCGAGGAGCACGAGGTCGAAGCGCGTGAAACGAAGCTCGGACCGGAAGAGATCACCCGCGACATCCCGAACATCGGCGATGACGCGCTTGCGCAGCTCGACGAAAACGGCATCATCCGCCCCGGCGCGGAGGTGCGTTCGGGCGACATCCTCGTCGGCAAGGTCACCCCGAAGGGCGAGACCGAGCTTACGGCGGAGGAACGCCTCCTGCGCGCGATCTTCGGTGAGAAGGCGCGCGACGTGCGCGACACGTCTCTGCGCGTGCCGCACGGCGAGGGCGGCGTCGTCGTCGACGTCAAGATCTTCACCCGTGAGAACAAGGACGAGCTGAGCCCGGGCGTGAACCAGATGGTCCGCGTATACATTGCGCAGAAGCGCAAGGTCTCCGTCGGCGACAAGATGGCAGGTCGTCACGGCAACAAGGGCGTTATCTCCCGCATCCTTCCCGAAGAGGATATGCCGTTCCTGCCCGACGGTACGCCGCTGCAGATCGTTCTGAATCCGCTCGGTGTTCCGTCCCGTATGAACATCGGTCAGATCCTTGAGCTGCACCTCGGCATGGCATGCAAGAAGCTCGGCATCGAGATCGCAACGCCGGTCTTTGACGGCGCGACCGAGCAGGACATCAAGGAGCTGCTCGTAAAGGCGGGCTGCGACGAGGACGGCAAGACGATCCTGTACGACGGCAGAACGGGCGAACCGTTCGAGAACCGCGTCTCGGTCGGCTATATGTACTATCTGAAGCTGCATCACCTGGTCGACGACAAGATCCATGCGCGTTCCACGGGCCCGTACAGCCTTGTCACGCAGCAGCCGCTGGGCGGCAAGGCGCAGTTCGGCGGACAGCGCTTCGGCGAGATGGAAGTCTGGGCGCTCGAAGCGTACGGCGCGGCGAACACCCTGCAGGAGATCCTGACGGTCAAGTCCGACGACGTCGTGGGCCGTGTCAAGACGTACGAGAGCATCGTCAAGGGCGAGAACGTCAAGCCCTCCGGTGTGCCCGAATCGTTCAAGGTCCTCATCAAGGAGCTCCAGTCGCTGGGCCTCGATATGCGCGTTCTCAGTGAATCGCGCGAGGAGATCGAGATCGGCGAGGACGACGATGAGGAGACCCGCTTCACCGACAATATCAACATCTCCGGTCTGGAGGATACCCCGAATCTGCCGATGTCCGACGAGGACGAGGACGACGAGGATCTCGACGATCTCGACTTCGGCGACGACTTCGACGAGGGCTCCGATATGGACGGCATGCTGATCGACGACGAGTTCGATCTCGGAGATGATATGGATCTCGACCTCGGCGACGAGGAAGATCCCGAATAACGTGCGAAAGGAGACAGCAAATGTTTGATTTAACGGAATTTGATGCTCTGGAGATCGGTCTTGCTTCCCCGGAAAAGATCCTCGAGTGGTCTCACGGCGAGGTCAAGAAGCCGGAAACGATCAACTATCGCACCCTGAAACCCGAAAAGGACGGTCTGTTCTGCGAACGGATCTTCGGGCCGACAAAGGACTGGGAATGCCACTGCGGACGCTATAAGCGCGGCAGATACAAGGGCATCGTCTGTGACAAGTGCGGCGTCGAGGTCACCCGCGCAAAGGTGCGCCGCGAGCGCATGGGTCACATCGAGCTGGCCGTTCCCGTTTCCCATATCTGGTATTTCAAGGGCATCCCGTGCCGCATGAAGATGCTGCTCGACATGAGCCCGAAGGAGCTCGAACAGGTCCTGTATTTCGCGGCGTACGTCGTGGTCGATCCCGGCGATACTCCGCTTCGCAAGAAGCAGGTCCTGTCCGAGAAGGAGTACCGTGAATACCAGGAGCAGTTCGGCGAAAAATCATTCCGTGCCGGTATGGGCGCGGAGGCGATCCGCGAGCTCCTTTGCGAGATCGACCTCGAAAAGCTCGACGCTGAGCTTCGCGAGGAGGTCGAGCATTCCGGCGGTCAGAAGCGTGCCAATGCGGTCAAGCGCCTGGAAGTCGTTGAAGCGTTCCTGAAGAGCGGCAACCGCCCCGAATGGATCATCCTGACGGTTCTGCCGGTCATTCCGCCGGAGCTTCGCCCGATGGTCCAGCTCGACGGCGGACGCTTCGCAACGAGCGATCTGAACGACCTTTACCGCCGCGTCATCAACCGCAACAACCGTCTGAAAAGACTCCTTGAGCTGCGCGCGCCGGACATCATCGTCCGCAACGAGAAGCGCATGCTGCAGGAAGCGGTCGACTCCCTGATCGACAACGGCCGCCGTTCGCGTCCGGTCACCGGTCCGGGCAACCGCCCGTTGAAGTCGCTTTCCGACATGCTGCGCGGCAAACAGGGCCGTTTCCGTCAGAACCTTCTCGGCAAGCGCGTCGACTATTCCGGCCGTTCGGTTATCGTCGTCGGTCCGGAGCTCAAGATGTATCAGTGCGGTCTTCCGAAGGAAATGGCGCTGGAGCTCTTCAAGCCGTTCGTGATGAAGAAGCTCGTCAAGGGCGGTCTTGCACAGAACGTCAAGGGCGCGAAGCGCATGGTCGAACGCGGCGTGACCGAGGTCTGGGGCGTGCTCGAGGAGGTCATCAAGGACCATCCCGTCATGCTCAACCGCGCGCCGACGCTGCACCGACTGGGCATCCAGGCGTTTGAGCCGGTCCTCGTCGAGGGCCGCGCGATCAAGCTGCATCCGCTCGTCTGCACCGCGTTCAACGCGGACTTCGACGGCGACCAGATGGCGGTCCACGTACCGCTTTCGGTCGAAGCGCAGGCGGAAGCCCGCTTCCTGATGCTGGCAAGCAACAACATCCTGAAGCCGCAGGACGGCAAGCCCGTCGTCTGCCCGACGCAGGACATGGTCATGGGCTGCTACTACCTCACGCAGCAGCGCGACGGCGTCAAGGGCGAGGGCAAGGCGTTCTCCTCCGAGGAAGAAGCGATTATGGCGTATCAGACCGGCGAGGTCGCTCTGCAGGCCAAGGTCAAGATCCGCCTCCGCCGCGAGTGGGAAGGCGAAACGATCTACAAGATCTGCGACACCTCCGTCGGCCGCGTGCTGTTCAACAACGCGCTCCCGCAGGACCTCGGCTTTGTCGAGAGAAATTGCGCGGACGATATGTTCAAGCTCGAGATCGATTCCCTCGTCAAGAAGAAGGACCTCGGAAAGATCGTCGACGCGTGCTACAGAAAGCACGGTCCGACGCAGACCAGCGAAACGCTCGACCGCATCAAGAAGCTCGGTTATTCGTACTCGACCCGCGGCGGCGTCACCGTCGGCTTCCAGGATATCCGCGTTCCGAGCGAAAAGAAGGAGCTTGTCTCCGAGGCTGAGAAAAAGGTCGTCGAGATCGACAACTACTTCCGCATGGGTCTTCTCTCCAACAAGGAGCGCAGAGACCGCGTGATCAAGGTCTGGGAGCAGACCACCGAGGATGTCACGAAGGCGCTGATGAATTCGCTCGACGCCTACAACCCCATCTTCATGATGGCGGACTCCGGCGCGCGCGGCAGCCAGGCGCAGATTCGTCAGCTCGCCGGCATGCGCGGCCTGATGGCAGACCCGTCCGGTCAGATCATCGAAGTCCCGATCCGCGCGAACTTCCGCGAAGGCCTGTCCGTTCTGGAGTTCTTCATCTCCTCGCACGGCGCGCGTAAAGGTCTTGCCGATACGGCGCTCCGTACGGCGGACTCCGGTTACCTCACCCGTCGTCTCGTCGACGTTTCGCAGGATGTCATCGTCCGCGAGGTCGACTGCTTCGCGGAGCGCAACGACACGCCGCGCGGCATGTGGGTCTCGGCGATCGCCGAGGGCAACAAGATGATCGAGCCGCTGAATGCGCGCATCGAAGGCCGCTATGCGATCGACCCGGTGTTCCATCCGGAGACCGGCGAGATGCTCTGCGAAGGCGATCACATGATCAGCCACGACGAGGCGCTGGCGATCGAAGCCGCGGGCGTCAAGGAAGTCTACTGCCGTTCGGTCCTGACCTGCCGCACGGAGCACGGCGTTTGCTGCAAGTGCTACGGCGCGAACCTTGCGACCGGCGGTCACGTCGACATCGGCGAAGCGGTGGGCATCATCGCGGCGCAGGCGATCGGCGAACCGGGCACGCAGCTGACGATGCGTACGTTCCACACCGGCGGCGTCGCTTCCAGCGAGGACATTACGCAGGGTCTTCCGCGTGTCGAGGAGCTCTTTGAGGCGAGAAAGCCGAAGGGCCTTGCGACCATCACGGAGATCTCCGGTACGGTCCGCATCGACGAGGCGAAGCACCGCGCGATCGTCACCAACGACGAGGGCGAATCCGAGAATTATCTGATCCCGTTCGGCTCCAAGCTGAAGGTCAAAGAGGGCGATCACGTCGACGCGGGCGACGAGCTCACCGAGGGCTCCGTCAACCCGAACGACATCCTCAAGATCAAGGGCGTCAAGGGCGTGCAGGCTTACCTCCTGAAGGAAGTTCAGAGCGTATACCGTCTGCAGGGTGTTGAGATCTCCGATAAGCACATCGAGGTCATCATCCGCCAGATGCTCCGCAAGGTCCAGATCGAGGACGCGGGCGACACAAACCTGCTGCCGGGTGAGCTTTGCGACAGCTTCCGCTTTGAGGAAGAGAACGAAAAACTGATCACGGACTACGAGACCGCGCTTGCGCTTGCGCAGGAAAACGGCACGGAGGAGCCCGCGGAGCCGGTGCTGGCGAAGGCGAAGAGAAAGCTTCTCGGCATCACCAAGGCGGCGCTCGCCACCGAATCGTTCCTGTCCGCGGCGTCCTTCCAGGAGACCACGCGCGTGCTGACCGAAGCTGCCATCAAGGGCAAGATCGATCCGCTCGTCGGCCTCAAGGAAAACGTCATCATCGGCAAGCTGATCCCTGCCGGCATCGGACTGAAGCGCTACCGCAACGTCGAAGTCAGCGAAGCGCAGAACGTTCCGACGGACATGGAGTAAGGCCATGGAACGCCGTTACACCGATACCGAATGCGCGCTTTACGGAACGAGATCCTGCGCGCTGCTGAATATGCAGGACTGCGATCACTGCCCTCTGAAGGGTCGTATCGCAGATCCTGCGATCCACGACGATCTGAAGCTCTTCTGCGAGCTCCAGCCGGAGGGAACGGTCGCGCAGCTTTTCGAGAGCGAGACCTGCACGCTGTGCAAGACCGAACCGAAGGGCGAAGCGAAATGCTATGCGGTCTTCGACATGGCGCACGAGGAGCCGAAAGCGCTTGCAAAGCGCAAATGGCTTTCGAAGGAAACGACCGGGTTCATGGTGCCGCTGCAGTTTGCATGCTGCAATAAGTGCCGCCGCAGGATCCTGCTCACGTCATATTTGCCGCTGATCGCACCGATCCTTCTGACGCTGATCGTGCTGCCGCTGGTGACGATCGAAAAGACGGCGCAGACGCTCCGTCAGATCGCGCCGTGGCTGCCGCTGGTGCTCGTCTTTTTGGCGATCGTCGGCGGATACGGGATCGGGAAGCTGCTTTCGTATCTTTTTAGGCGCAGATCCGAGGCGTACATGTACGTCGACGTGCGCACCCATCCGTTCGTCGCCAAGATGACGGAAAAGGGCTGGCGGCCGCTGTTCAATGACCGCACCGCGCACATCGCGTTCACGAAGAAGCGCATTGATCGCGGCCTGGGTACGGCGCGTTCCGAGGTCTATACGATGGCGGAACCGGAAAAATCTGTTTCCGAAGCGGAAAAAACCGCCGATGAAGTCAAAATTCCGGATTGACAAGTTTGACAGTATCTGTTACACTAACTATTTGGCGGTGCTCTTCCTGAGCACGGCCAAAAACCGCGTCTTCTGCGGAAAACGCGGACGAATTCAGGACAATATCCTCTGAATTGGGTTGCAGAGGGATTGATTTATAAAAAAGATTCAATATTTTTTTAGGAGGAAACATCTGAATGCCGACCATTAACCAGTTGGTTCGCAAGGGCAGAGAACCCGTGGAATACAAGTCCACGGCGCCCATTCTGAAGCAGTGCCCGCAGCGTCGCGGCGTCTGCACCGCAGTCCGTACGATGACACCGAAAAAGCCGAACTCCGCACTGCGTAAAATCGCTCGTATCCGTCTGACCGACGGTCTCGAAGGTACCGCGTATATTCCCGGTATCGGTCACAATCTCCAGGAGCACTCCGTGGTTCTGATCCGCGGCGGCCGTGTCAAGGACCTGCCCGGTGTACGTTACCACATCATCCGCGGCGCCCTGGATACCGCAGGCGTTGCGAACCGCAAGCAGGCTCGTTCGCTGTACGGCGCAAAGCGCCCGAAGGCCGGCGCCAAGAAGTAAGGAGGACACAACATGCCGAGAAGAGGTTTTATTCCGAAGAGAGAAGTACTTGCAGATCCGATCTACAAGAGCGTTGTTGTGACCAAGCTCATCAACCAGGTCATGCTGGACGGCAAGCGCGGCGTCGCGCAGAAGGCCGTTTACGATGCCTTTGAGCTGATCAATCAGAAGACGGGCAAGGACGCGCTCGAAGCGTTTGAGCAGGCGATGAACAACATCATGCCGGTCCTCGAAGTCAAAGCACGCAGAGTCGGCGGTTCGACCTATCAGGTCCCGATCGAGATCCGTGCGGAGCGCCGTCAGACCCTGGGCCTTCGCTGGCTCGTGAGCTATGCACGCAGCCGCGGCGAGCGCACGATGGCGGAGCGTCTTGCGGGCGAGATCATGGACGCCTGCAACGAGCAGGGCAACGCCGTCAAGAAGAAGGAAGACACCCATAAGATGGCAGAGGCCAACAAGGCGTTTGCACACTATCGCTGGTAATGCGGGACACTGCGCTTGAACTGACACGCAATATCGGCATCATGGCGCACATTGATGCCGGCAAGACCACGACGACCGAGCGGATCCTGTTCTACACGGGCAAGATCCACAAGGTCGGGGAAGTACACGAGGGCACGGCGACCATGGACTACATGGCGCAGGAGCAGGAACGCGGCATCACGATCTGCTCCGCCGCGACCACGACGTACTGGCGAGGTCATCGCATCAACATCATCGACACGCCCGGGCACGTCGATTTCACCGTCGAGGTGGAACGCAGTCTGCGCGTGCTGGATGGTGCCGTTGCCGTGTTCTGCGCGAAGGGCGGCGTCGAGCCGCAATCCGAGACGGTCTGGCGGCAGGCCATGAAATATCATGTGCCCTGCATCGCTTACGTCAATAAAATGGACATCACGGGGGCGGATTTCTTCCACGTGATGGACATGATGCGCGACCGTTTGGGCGCAAACCCGATACCGGTGCAGCTTCCGATCGGAAGCGAAATGAACTTCCGCGGCATCGTCGATCTGATCACGATGAAGTCGGAGGTCTACTACAACGACGACGGAACCGACATTCGCGAAGAGCCGATCCCCGACGACATGGTCGAGGCGGCGGAGGAGGCTCGCGCGGCGCTCATTGAAGCGGTCATCGAACAGGACGAGGAGCTTCTGGAAAAATACTTCGAGGGCGAAATGCCCACGGAAAAGGAGCTCATTTCCTGCATCCGCAAGGCGACCATCGCCGGCGCAGCCGTGCCGGTCACCTGCGGGACCTCGTACCGCAACAAGGGCGTGCAGCCGCTTCTGAACGCGATCGTCGATTTTCTGCCCTCCCCGCTGGATATTCCGCCGGCGAAGGGCACGGACCGCAGCGGCGAAAAGGAGCTCGTTGCGGAGCCGCGTGACGACGCGCCGTTTGCAGCGCTGGCGTTCAAGATCGTCACCGACCCGTTCGTGGGACGGCTGGCGTTCATCCGCGTATACAGCGGCACACTGAAATCCGGTTCCTACGTCTACAACGTCTCGAAGCAGAAGCGCGAGCGCGTGAGCAAGATACTTTTGATGCACGCGGACGCGCGTACCGAGCTTGAAGAAGTCCATGCGGGCGATATCTGCGCGCTGGTCGGCATGAAGGAAACGTCGACGGGCGACACGCTTTGCGCAGAAAACCGTCAGATGCTTTTGGAGAGCATGATCTTCCCGACGCCGGTCATTCAGGTCGCGATCGAACCGAAGACCAAGGCCGGTCAGGAAAAGATGATGGCAGCGCTATCTAAGCTCGGCGAAGAGGACCCCACTTTCCGCACCTATACGGATAAGGAAACGGGGCAGACCATCATCGCCGGCATGGGCGAGTTGCATCTGGAGATCATCGTGGACCGACTGATCCGCGAATTCCGCGTGGAGGCGACGGTCGGCAAGCCGCAGGTCGCCTACAAGGAATCCATCGTGAACCCTGTGACCTACGAATGCCGTTACGTGCGGCAGACGGGCGGACACGGCCAGTTTGCGCACACGGTGATCGAGTTCGCACCTCTTCTGGACCCGCAGGAGGGCGAGACGTTCCGCTTCGTCAACAAGATCGTCGGCGGCGTGATCCCGAAGGAATTCATTCCGGCGGTCGATCAGGGCGTGCGCGACGCGCTGATGAGCGGACCGCTCGGAGGCTACGAGCTCATCAATCTTCAGGCGACGCTGAAGGACGGAAGCTTCCACGAAGTCGACTCCAGCGATCTGGCGTTCCGCATCGCGGGCTCGCTGTCGGTCAAGGAGGGCATCACAAAGGACAACTGTGAGCTCCTCGAACCGATGATGAGCGTTGAGGTGCTGGTGCCGGACGAGTATCTGGGTGACATCGTGGGCAACCTGACGTCGCGGCGGTGCAAGATCTCCGGTATGGAGACGCGCCAGGGCAGCACGGCGGTCCATGCGATCTGTCCGCTGTCCGAAATGTTCGGGTACGCGACCGATCTGCGTTCGAGAACGCAGGGCAGAGGCACGTTCACGATGCAGTTCAACCGCTACGACAAGGTTTCGGCCGCAATACAGGAGCAGATCCTGGGCAAATATAACTACTGGTTCTGAAAAAACAATACAAATTTATAAGGAGAACTACCAATGGCAAAAGCAAAATTCGAACGTACGAAGCCGCATGTAAACATCGGCACGATCGGACACGTTGACCATGGCAAGACGACGCTGACCGCGGCGATCACCATGGCGCTGGCACAGCAGGGCGAAGCGGTCGCAATGCGTTACGACGAAATCGACAAGGCGCCCGAAGAGAAGGCGCGCGGCATCACGATCAACACGGCGCACGTTGAGTATGAGACGGCGCACCGTCACTATGCGCACGTTGACTGCCCCGGCCACGCGGACTACGTCAAGAACATGATCACGGGCGCAGCGCAGATGGACGGCGCGATC
>JBGULC010000044.1:0-197566 GCA_045114775.1 Christensenellales bacterium
GGAAGTTGTCACTCTTTCATGCCTTTATCTTCTCAAACAGGAATTCGTTGATCTCTGTGCGTCGGATCACAATTCCTTCACCATGTATGTTCCGCCTTCTTCACGGTTATAAGGCTTATACCCGCATTTTTCATACAAACTCATCCCTTCCGGATTGTGATCCCACACGAAGAGCACGCTTGATGAACAGCCGTCCTGTCGTGCCAGTGTATTCATCGCATGGATTGCTGCGGACGCAAACCCCTTTCTCCTTTCCGACTCGAATATCAGCAGGTCTTCGAGGAATACATAGTATTGGTCGCCGTCTTCGCGAGCATAGTATTTGAAAAAGATCCATCCGACTTTGTTTTCGTTCCCGTCTTCGATGTTCATCATGAAACTATATTCTGTATCAAGCCCATCGGGGAGATCTGCGTCGAATTCCTCTTCGGCCTCCATCAACGCCTGCTCCAGGCTTATGTTTCGTCCTTTCATCAGATCCACCGCATAATCAGCAACACTGGACTTTTTGAAAGCACGAAACTCATCTTCTGTCATTTTTCGCAGAGTTATCATCCGTTTCCCTCCGAAACCCGATTTGTTCATTTCTTTGTCATCAATATAGCGGCCTCCACAAGCCTTGGGACAATAGTGTGAATAAAACGGTCATTATCTACGCTGTTGCCACGACCCTCGGCGTTAGGAATATGCCGTTGACCAGTTGAGTCAGGGCACCCGGATCGATTTCATTGTTTCGGCAAACCGGAATTTGTCAGTGGGCCAGTCAAAGAGGCTTCTCCATGCAGTACATAGTATGCCCTTTCGGATAATCCTCCAGCACGCCGGTGACTTTTTCGTAACCGTTCTTCCTGAAAAAACCGACGTTCCAATCGAACGGCTCAACAGCCAGCCTGTAGGCGCCTTTTTCCTTTGCCTCCTGCTCGAATGCACGGAGAAGCGCGGACCCGATTCCTTGCCTGCGGCAGGATTCGTCCACCCAGAGGGCGTCGATATCCGGGTTGTCCCAGCCATCTACACCGCCTAGGATCCCGGCGATGAGTTTCCCGTTCTCGTCGATTGCTTTTTTGCAGATGGAGATATCAGCATGTTCGCGCGGGACACAAGCTTCGTCATGCCGATTCAGCTTGTCGGAGAGTTCTTCTGCGATCTCTTCCCCCGCAAGGGTAATCTTGTAACAGCCGAGATCGGCTGGGGATGCTTCTCCGCATGGAAGGTCGAGCCGCTTCTGCAGGAAATAGTGTTCGTGTCCCTTCGGATAATCCGTCATGGTTTCGATCAGTGCATAACCATGCTTGTCATAGAGCGGCTTTGCCTGAAAATCGAAGGTGCCGATCAGCGCAAGATAGCATCCCTGCTCCCTTGCTTTCCGCTCGGATTCCCGGATTAGCGCGGAGGCGATTCCCTGATGACGATAGGCTTCTTCCACCCACAGGTCAACGATGATCGCGGTCTTCCATTCCTCTGTAATCAGAATACACCCGCCCAGAAAACGCCCTTCCGGGTCTGTGACTTGATAAACGAATACTTCTTCCTGTGCACCTTCCTCCGGCGGCACGATGGCGTTCGTCGCCTGATCCGCCTGTTCTTCGATGAATTCCGCATCACCGTCTGCGCAAGGTATGATTTCGTATTGCATTTTCATTTCCTCCTCAAATCTCGATTTGTCAGTCTGTTTCTTTCTTCACATACGTGATCTGGATATCGTAGCCCGGCTTTTCGAGCATCTCCACGAACACCTTATTCACGATGCCGTCCTTCTTATTTATCGGCCTGCTGATGTACGGAGCCGAAGTCCCCACCATCTCCGCAAGCTGCGCCTCATTCGATCCCTGTGATATCAAAGCTGTCAAGCCACCTTTTTGCCGCCTCACTTACTCGCTTCAAGCAATCCTCGTCGAACGGTGAATGTAAGCCGGCGTTCCTGATCAGCTCGACGAAAGGACGGGTGCCGCCCTGGCAAACGAGTGCCATATAAAGATCCCATGCTTCCTTGGGATCGTTTTGCATGATCGCCCAGACTTCCAGTCCAACCACGCCTGTCAGCACATAGTCGATATACATGAAAGGTTCCTCGATGATATGCCCCTGCTGCTGCCAAAGCATACCCTCACCGTAGTATGGGATCTCGCCGTCGAATTTGATCCACGGCTCGTAGATAGCCTCAAGCCGGTTCCATTCTGCGCGGCGCTCTGCAAACGTCCACTCCGGATGCTCAAATACGGAATGCTCAAAATGATCGATCATCGTACCGTAGGTGATAAATGCTATGCTTTCTCCGATGAGGGAGTATGTATATTTCTGTGCGTCTTCACCGAAAAACCCTGCCGCGTTCTGTAGCGCAATCAGCTCCATGCACATGGAATGCAGCTCTGTAATGTCCTCGCTTGGCTGAACGTAATCCACCAGGACGCGCTTTCTGTTCATCCAGTAGGCGAAGGTATGCCCTGCCTCGTGCATGAAAGAACGCACGGAATCACCCGAGCCGTTCAGATCGACCATGATAAACGGCGATTCGGCAAGCGGCAGATACAGATCGACACCTCCGCCTGCGTGAAGGTACATCATCTCGTTTTTTGTCATGTGACGAAAGAATTCGCCCGCCTCCGGGGAAAGCGAATCAAAGAGCTTCTGCCCTTCACTTACCAGATAGTCATCATCCCCTGCGGGATGCGGATTGCCGCTTTTAAAAAAGATTTCGTTGTCCGAATAGGGCATGGGGTAGGTGCTGCCAATCCGCCTGGCTTGCTGACGCTTGATGGCGTCAGCAATGGGCACTACGTATTTCACCACCCGCTCACGAAACCTCGCCACGTCATCCTTTGTAAAGGTGCGTCTCAGCCTGCAGTATTCATAGTGGATGTATCCGTCGAAACCCATTTTCTTACCGATGCTCTCGCGCAGACGCACGAGCTCTCCGAAAACGTTGTCGAGGGATTCCGCAATCTCACGCCAGCCTGCGCCTTCGGATTTGTATGCGGCGAAACGACGTGCGCCGTTTTCGTCTTGCTCCAACTCACCGATCTCATCGTAACCGACCGTTTTGCCCTCAAAGCAGAACTCCTCAACTTCGAACTCTTCGTATTTCTCGACCAGTTCTGCCTCCCTCTGCAGATCAGAAACGATCTCCGGAGACTTGGTTTTCCTGTCGAATTCGGCGTTCAGAAGCATCATATCGCCGTACTCGGCTGCAAATTCTGCCCGGAACGGAGAATCGAGCATCGCCTCTGCCCAGGCTTTGCTGTACCCCTCAAGTTCCGCATCGAAGCTACGCCAGAAAGCGCGCTCTTCCTTGTAAAACTCATCGTCCTCATCCATGTTGCGGCGTATGAACGACACAATGGACATCGTTTTGGTGATCTTTTGTTTTTCTTCCCACGCGAGAAAGATCAGGCGGGCTTCCTCATAATTGCCTGCGTTTTTCAATTGCCTGATCAGTTCGCCTAATTCGGCCTTCAACCTTTCGGGATCGGGGCGATGATATTGTATTTCTGAAAACTTCATTGTCATGCTCCTCCGGTTTCTGTATAAAGCTTTCATCAAATTCCGGTTAGTCTATTCCTTCGTCATCAATACTACTGTCTCCACATGCTGCGTGTGTGGGAACATATCGACCGGATGTACGTGCTCGATGCGGAATCCGAACGATGCGAGGATCTTTGCATCACGCGCAAGCGTCGCGGGATTGCAGGAGACGTAGACGACGCGGTTCACGCCGCTTTCGGCGATTGCCTTTAGAACCGGTTCTTCGCAGCCCTTCCGCGGCGGGTCGATCACGATTGCATCAGGCCGCATGCCGTTTTCGACAAGCTTTGGCAGAACCTCTTCCGCAAGCCCGCAGACGAATTCGGCGTTGTCGATCCCATTCAGCACTGCGTTCTTTTTCGCGTCTTCGATCGCTTTGGGCACGCACTCGATCCCGATCACCTTTCCGGCGCGTCTTGCGATGGCAAGCGAGATCGTGCCGATCCCGCAGTAGACGTCCGCAATCGTTTCTTCCGGTTTCGGATCCAGAAGGCGGATCGCGGCCTCGTAAAGCTTTCTTGTCTGGACCGGATTGACCTGCAGAAAGCTTTGCGGGCTCACCAGAAACCGGATCCCGTTCTGTTCTTCCGTGATCTGCGGTTTACCCTTCAACAGCGTGAACCGGTCGCCGAAGATTACGTTCGTGTTGAGATCGTTTCGGTTATGATAGAGCGATTCGACGTCGAGCATTTTGATGAGCGATTCCTTTGCCGGAAGCTCGCCCTTCGTGACGACGGCGGCCATGCGTTCTCCGGTCGAAGCGACGCGGATCACGCAGGCACGCAGACAGCCCTTCCCCGTCTCTTCATCGTAGACGCGAATGCGGTTGCGGTTTGCCCATTCGACGACGGTCCGCGCAAGCGCCGTGATGCGCGCATCCTCGATCGGGCAGTCGTAGAGCGGAATAAGCCGATGGCTCCGTTCGGCGTAGAAGCCGAATGCCGCGGTTCCATCGGCAAGACCGATCGGAAAGCTGCCCTTATTGCGGTAACGC
This sequence comes from Christensenellales bacterium, assembly GCA_045114775.1. Taxonomy (GTDB): domain Bacteria; phylum Bacillota; class Clostridia; order Christensenellales; family CAG-138; genus UBA3792. The sequence goes on from JBGULC010000044.1 coordinate 4,517, forward strand.
CACGGGTCCTCCATGCCGATCGTATTCTGCACTTCGACCCCTGCAAATCCGCCGAGCCGTTCTAAGCAATCGCGTACCGTCTGCGTTTTGATGCGAAGCTGTTCCGCATAGTCCGCATGCATCAGCGCACACCCACCGCATTTTTCGTACGCTTCGCAGAACGGTCTGATGCGATGCTCCGACGGGCGGATGATCTCCGTGATCTTTGCGACGCAGTATTTTTTCTCGACCTTGATGATATGCGCTTTCACGGTTTCGCCGGGCAGCGCAAACGGAACGAAGAACGCGACGCCGCCGCTGCGTCCGACGCCCTGACCTTCGCTCGTGATCCCCGTGATCTCAAGGACCAGCTCCTGATTTTTTTGAAAAGGATTCATCTGTTTCATTTCAGCACCACATTTTCCTCACCGAATTCGGCTTTCAGCGCATTCAGCAGCGATTCGCTTGGATTGACGGACCATTCCTTCGGCGCGCCTTTCGCGATCCTTTTCGCCGTATCATAGAGGACGATCGCCGTGCCGCCCGGGTATGCATGCGTAAGCCTTCGGACATGCTTCTGCTGCTCCGCATCGAGGTACGGCAGACGAATATACAGCGTTTGCATCGCGTCCTTCAGAGATTGCATCGAATCGACAAGAATCGAGTTTGCGCGGTCCTCGCGAATCGAAATGCGTCCCGAAAGCTCGATGATATTCTCATCGTAAAACTGACCGGAGCACGCCTGCAGCGTTTTCGGGAACAACATCAGCTCGACTGTTCCGGAATGCCCTTCCAGTACGCCGAGACCGATCAGGCCGTTTCCGCTTTTTGTCGGACGCTGCTTGCATTGGCTCAGCATCCCGCCGACGGTCACGACGGTATCGTCCGCGATCGTTCCTGTTCCGTCCGCAGCGGCAAGTTCAGCGACGCTGTAGGGCAGACGCTCCAATGCCTTTGAATACGCGTCGAGCGGATGCCCCGAAAGATACAGCCCGGTCGCCTCGCGTTCCTTTGCAAGCAGGGCCGTATGTGGAAGCTCCGGCATGTTCGGGATCTGCAGCGATGAAACTGCGTTCAGCTCCTGGCCGACGTCCAGATCGAACAGCGAAAGCTGACCGGACTCGCGCGTTTTCTGCGCCTTCTGCGCGACGTCGAGCGCCTGCGAAAAGACGTTCAAAAGACTGCTGCGCGTATATCCCATTTCGTCGAAGCATCCTGCGCAGATCAGTCCTTCGAGCATGCGTTTATTCAGCCCATGCGTACGGTTCACAAAATCCTCGAAGCTTTTGAACGGCCCGTTCTGCGTTCGGTCCTGCACGACGTCTCGCATAACGTTTTCCGAAACGTTCCGCACGGAAGACAGCCCGAAACGGATCGCATTGTTTTCCACGTTGAACAGCGCCATGGACTTGTTGACGTCCGGCGGCAGGATGCGGATCCCGTCGCGTCTCGCGTCATACACATAGGCTGCGACCGTGTCCGTATTCTGCCGATAGCCGTTGATCGTCGCGGCAAACAGCTCGGTCGGGAAATAATGCTTGAGATACGCGGTGCGATACGCCACGACCGCGTAGCAGGCCGCATGCGCTTTGTTGAACGCGTACGAAGCGAAATCCATCATCTCGTCGAAGATATGATTCGCAACGTCCTCCGGCACGCCGCGTTTGATCGCGCCGTCCACACCGTCGGTGCCGTAGACGAAAAACGTGCGTTCCTTCGCCATGACGTCATGTTTTTTCTTGGACATGGCGCGTCGGACGAGGTCGCTTCGTCCATAGCTGTAGCCTGCAAGCGAACGAACGATCTCCATGACCTGCTCCTGATAGACCATACAGCCGTAGGTGTTTTTCAGGATGGGTTCCATCAGCGGATGCGCGTATTCGATATTGCCCTCATGCTTGCCGCGGATGTAGCGCGGGATCTGTTCCATCGGGCCCGGACGGTACAGCGAGATACCTGCGATCAGGTCCTCGAAGCAGTCTGGCTTCAGCTGCATCATAAACTGACGCATGCCGCCGGATTCAAGCTGGAACACGGCGTCCGTGTCGCCGGACGCGATCATCTTCCAGACCTCGGGATCGTCAAAATCGTTCTTGGAAAAATCGGGGACCGGTTTCCCCTCCTGCCTGATAAAATCGAGCGCGTCGCGGATGATCGTCAGCGTACGAAGTCCTAAAAAGTCCATTTTGAGCAGGCCGAGCTCCTCGAGCGTGGTCATCGGGAACTGCGTGGTCAGTGCGCCTTCATTGCTGGTCAGCGGAACGACCGTATGAAGCGGAACACCCGAGATCACAACGCCGGCGGCGTGCGTCGAGCTGTGCCGCGGAAGGCCTTCGAGCTTCATAGAAAGATCGAGCACACGCCGCATCGTTTCGTCGGTGTCGTACAGCGTTTTCAGCTCGGCGTTCATTTGGAGTGCGTCTGCGATCGTGATCTTCAGCACGTTCGGGATCAGCTTTGCAAGCTTGTCCGCGTCTGCGTACGGCACGCGAAGAACACGCGCCACGTCGCGGACGACCGCCTTTGCCGCCATCGTTCCGAAGGTGATGATCTGCGCAACGTGTCCTTCGCCGTATTTGCGTCCGACGTAGTCGATGACCTCCTGACGCCTTTCGTAGCAGAAATCGACGTCAAAGTCCGGCATGGAAACGCGCTCCGGATTCAGGAACCGCTCGAACAGCAGGTTGTATTTCAGCGGATCGACGTCCGTGATGTCGAGAAAGTATGCCGCAAGCGATGCGGCGCCGCTGCCTCTTCCGGGGCCGACCATGATGCCGTGCGTCTTCGCGTAATGGATGAAGTCCCAAACGATCAGATAATAATCGACAAACCCCATCTTTTCGATGACGGACAGTTCATATTCAAGTCGGTCTCTTGCGACCTTGCCGCCGTCCGGCATCTTGCGCCGCATGCCCTCGTCGCAGAGCTTTCGAAGATAAACGTCGTTGTCCATGCCGTCCGGCGCCGTAAAGTGCGGCAATCTACGAACACCGAACTGGATCTCTACATTGCATTTTTCGGCAATCTCATTCGTGGTATCGAGCGCGTCGTGATCGTCCGGCAGCGCCGCCGCCATCTCATCGTAGGATTTCAGATAGAATTCTTCCGTTTCCATCCGCATCCGGTCGGTCTCGTCCACAAATCGCTGCGTCTGAATGCAGAGAAGCACGTCCTGCGCGTCGGCGTCGTCCTTGTTTACATAATGGATATCGTTCGTGCCGACTGTTTTGATCCCGAACTCTTTTGCAAGTCTCCGCAGCTTCGGCAGCACCTCCGCCTGCTCGGGAATGCCGTGATTCTGCAGCTCGATATAGAAGTCTTCGCCGAACAGCTCCTTCAGCATCCGCGCGACCTCATACGCACGCGCGTCCTGCCCGCGCAGAAACGCTTGCGGAATATCGCCCGCAAGGCATGCCGAAAGGCAGATCAGGCCTTCATGGTGCCGCTTCAGAAGCTCATAGTCGATCCGCGGCTTATAGTAGAATCCGTGGATAAACGCTTCGGAGGAAAGCAGCATCAGATTCTGATACCCGGTCTGGTTTTTTGCAAGCAGAATGAGATGCGCGGAATCGCGGTCGCGCGCGTCGCCGATCGCGTCGTATCTGCCCTTTGCGACGTAAGTTTCGATGCCGAGGATCGGCTTGATTCCTTCCGCCTTGCACGCGCGGTAAAAGTCGATCACACCGTACATCACGCCGTGGTCGGTGATCGCGATCGCGGTCTGCCCGAGTGCTTTTGCGCGTTTTACAAGCTCCGGGATGCGCGAAGCGCCGTCCAGAAGGCTGTATTGGGTATGAACATGTAGATGCACGAACGGTTTCATGGGTTCCTCCGGCGACACACATTACAATGCATTATAACATACATCTTCTTTTTTGCGCAACAAAAAGAACGGCCCGAAAGCCGTTCGATTGGATCTGTTCAATGCAGCATTTCCGCAACAAGGTCTTCCATCGAATACAGACCGTTCTGCTTTGTCAGAAGGAACTGCGCGGCACGCAGCGCGCCGGACGCAAAGACTTGCTTGGAATAGGCTTCGTGGCGGATCGCGATCTCTTCGTCTTCTCCGAGGAACCGAACTTCGTGCTGACCGACGATCGTTCCGCCGCGCACGCTGTGAAATCCGATCTCGCCCGGCTCCCTGCGACGGTCCTTTTCGCTTCGTCCGTAAACGTAAGCATGCTTGATGCCGTCCGCTTCCGAGATCGCATCGGCAAGCATCAGGGCCGTTCCGCTCGGAGCGTCTTTTTTGCGGTTATGGTGCGTTTCAACGATCTCGATATCGAATGCATCGCCGAGCGTCAGCCTCGCCTGTCGGAGCAGCACGCGCATCAGGTTGACGCCGAGCGACATATTGCCGGAACGGAAGATCGGAATCGTTTTGCTCGACGCGCCGATCTTTTCGATCAACGCATCCGGGAGCGCCGTCGTGCAGATCACCGCCGGGATCTTCGACCGCACGCAGAAATCGAGGATCTGTTCCGTTGCTTTCGGCACGGAAAAGTCGATTGCGACGTCGACGGGAACGTCGATCTCGTCTGACGAAGCAAATACAGGAAAAGAATAATTCCCCTTTGCGAACGGATCCACGCCCGCCGCAAGCACAAAGCCGTGCGGATCCTTATCGAGAGCCTTGATGAGCGCGGCGCCCATCTGCCCGCCGATCCCGTTGATCAAAAGCTTTTTCAAAGCGGTCCTCCCTTACAGCATTCCGTTTTCGCGAAGCGTAGTCTCCATCAGCTCATAATGCTCGATCGATGGCTTGACGAGCGGCAGACGCACTTCGGGATCGCAAAGCTTCAAAAGTCCCATCATGGTCTTGATCGGAATCGGGTTGACCTCGCAGAACGCTGCCTGCTGGATCGGCAGAAGCGCAAGCTGCAGGCGTTTCGCCTCTTCGATATCCCCGTCGAAATACGCCTTGCACATCAGGTGCATGACCTCCGGAATGATATTTGCGACCGTCGAAATAACGCCCTTGCCGCCGATCGAAAGAATCGGGACGACGTGATCGTCGTTGCCGGAGTAGATGTCGCATTCCGGGCAGATCGAAGCAAGCTTTGTGATTTGACTGATATCGCCGCTGGCTTCCTTGATGCCGACGATGTTCTCGCAGGAGCGAACGAGCTTGGAAACCGTTTCGGGCTTGATGTTGAGCCCCGTCCGGGACGGCACGTTATAAATCAGAATCGGAAGGCGTACCTGCTCTGCAATCGAGCTGTAATGCGCGAGGAGTCCCTCCTGCGTGGTCTTGTTGTAGAACGGCGTCACGATCAGAAGTCCGTCGGCGCCGACCGCTTCGGCAAAGCGGCTCTTCTGGATCGCGTCTTCGGTATTGTTGCTGCCCGTGCCGACAATGACGGGAATGCGGTTGGAAACGCGTTCCACGACGAAACGAATGACTTCCTCTCGCTCGTCCTGCATCAGTGTCGCGGCCTCGCCGGTCGTTCCGAGCGCGACGATCGCGTCGGAACCGGATGCGATCTGCAGCTCGATCAGTCTGGTCAGAGCGGTGTAGTCGACGGCGCCGTCATGAAACGGCGTGATCAGCGCAACTGCGGAACCTGTAAAAATGCTCATTTGTTCTCCCCCTTTATCAACAGCTCCATGATCTGAACCGCGTTCAGCGCGGCTCCTTTGCGGATGTTGTCCGCAACGCACCAGAAATTCAATCCGTTTTCAACGGAGAAGTCGCGGCGGATCCGTCCGACGTACACCGGATCGGTGCCTGCCGCTTCGATCGGCATCGGATAAACATTGCAGCTCGGATCGTCTCGAACGATCAAGCCCTCTTTTTCGCGGAAGAGCCGAAAAACGTCCTCGATCTCAAACGGCCGTTCCAGTTCAACGTTGATGCTCTCGCTGTGTCCGTGGTAGACCGGTACGCGCACGCAGGTCGCCGTTACACGCAGATCCGGACGGTTCAGGATCTTGCGCGTCTCGTTGATCATCTTCTCTTCCTCTTTCGTGTAGCCGTTGTCGAGGAAAACGTCGATGTGCGGGATGCAGTTCCCTGCGATCGGATGCGGGAACTTTTTCGGAAGCGCGCCGCAAAGCCCGTCCTCAAGGTCCTGATACCCCTTCTGCCCGGCCCCGGAAACGGCCTGATAGGTGGAATACACCACACGCTTGATACCGAACGAATCGTCAAGGACCTTCAGCGGAACGACAGCCTGGATCGTGGAGCAATTCGGATTGGCCACGATGCCATTCTGGATCTTATTCAGCGCTTCAGGATTTACTTCCGGAACCACGAGGGGCACCGAAGGATCCATGCGCCATTGGCTGGAATTGTCGATCACGACCGCACCGGCTGCGGCAGCCAGCGGCGCAAACTTCGCGCTGATCGCGCCGCCTGCGGAAAAGAGTGCGTAATCGAACCCGCGATCCCGAAAGCTGTTTTCCGTGAGTTCCTCCACGACATGCTCCTCGCCGAAGAACGGGAGCGTGCTGCCTGCGCTCTTTGCAGATGCGAAAAGCGCATACTCCGCTTCGATCCGATGCTCCTCGAGCACCTTCAGGAACGTTCTTCCGACCATTCCGGTGGCGCCGACGACTGCAATTCTGCGATTTATCATAATCGGATGCCCTCCGTATCTCAATTTTATAATAGTATATCATTCTGCTTTCTTCTTGTCAATTCGGAGCCCAATCGGAAACGTCAGGCTCCTGCGTTCGGAATGCGTAAACGATGCTCTCCGCAAGGTACGGCATGGCTGCTTTCGCCTGAGAAAGCGTATTCGCATTGTGACCGACTTCGACAAGGATACAGTTCGGCGCGACGTGCTGATTGTATCGACCCTTCTTTTCGCGAATCGGTCTCGCGAGCTTCGGCGCGATCGAGTTGAGATGCTCCGTGATCCTTTCGGCGAATCTGATATTGGAATCAAAGTACGGTTTATCCTCGTATTTCTCCCCGCGTCCGACCACAAGCATCAGGCGCGCCGTTTCGACTCCGTCGACGGTCAGATAATCACACGGCGCGTTCGTCGTGTCGTATGCATCCCGATGCAGGTCGATAAACAGAACGATCGAAGGATATTCCTTATGATATCGTTCCATCGTGACGAGGCTCCTGTCGTACGCAGTGGCAAGCTTCGGCGGCTCATGATCGGTCGTATCGTGGATCACGCGGAATCCGTACTGCGTCTCTAGAATCTCTTTCAGCGCTTCCCCGACGGCGATCATGTTGCTCGAAGCGTCGTTCGTCCTCCATTTTGAGGATTCCCGATACGTTTCCGTTTCCGTCTGCGTGTATGCCTCCGTGGTATGCGTGTGGTAGATCAAGATCGTAGGCTCGTCCGCGCGTAACGAACAGACGGCAGGCAAAAAGTCCATTGTGATCTTTGCCGGTTCCGCTGTGTTTGTATGTTGTTCTGCCGGTTCCTGTGATATGCTTTGCCGGTCTGAGACCTGCGCAAAAGCCGGAGCAGCCTCCTCCGCATGGTTTGTTTCCGGTTTTGTCTTCGGCTGAAATAGGTATGCGGAAACCGGGAGCAGCGAGAGCCATGCAAGGATCAGCGCGCTCCATGCAAAAACAGACGGTCCGTGTACGCCGCGACCGCTTCTGCGTCTTCTTTTCGGATAAGCGTGTTTACGTTTCATACTGCACCTCCGATATATCATACGCGGAGGTACAGCAATTTATCTCAGTAATTGTTCAAGCTGCGGATAGTTTTCACCGAACAGCATTCTGTTGATCGCATCGGACAGCACGCGCGCAAGGTCCCTGATCAGCGCGTCGATGTCCTTCGGCGCGACGATCAGATCTTTCAGGTCTTCGGAATGCGAACGGTTTGCGCCGGAATCCCGTACGATTGTTTCGGCGCTGACGACAGTCGGCACGCCGATCGCGATCACCGGCACATGCAGCAGCTCACGCGTCAGCATTGTACGGAAGTTTCCGACGCCGGAACCCGGCGCAATCCCGCTGTCGTTGCACTGGATCACGCATCCGATATGCTTCACGCTCGCCGCCGCAAGCGAATCGATCAGAATCACGATATCGGGTTTGATCCGATCGGTAAGCGCCGATACTACCTCTGCCGTCTCCATGCCGGTCACGCCGAGCACGTTTGCGCAAAACGCCGAGGTGACCGGCGTTCCTTTTGGCAGAAGGTCCTTGAGATGCATATACACGTGCCGCGTCACAAGCACATATTCGGCGGTTTTGGTACCGAGCGCATCCGCCGTGACATATCGGTTCCCAAGCCCTACGATCATGGCGCTGTTGATCTTATTTGCCATTGCCCGAAGCTCTTCCGACAGAATGTTTGCGATTTCATTCCTGCGCGCCCGGTCCGAAAAATCCTGCGGATCCGCCGTAACGGTCACATATCGGCCGATCGGCTTGTCAAGCAGTTCGGACGCATGCCGATCGACCACGTCGATCCGTGTGATCCCGATCCCGTTCCGATCCTCTTTCTGCTCTCTGATCCCGGAGATCCGGGCAGCATTCGTTTTCGATTCCAGCGCAAGATCCGTTCGCATCGTTTCCTCCCAAATAAAAAAGCTCGGCCTTCTGACCGAGCTTAGTTTGCGCATTCGTCAAAGCATAATACAGATCATTCCGCTGCAGCCGTCGTTCGCGATCTTCTGCAGCGCGCTGTGGAGCTTCATCTGCACCTGCTCGTTCATGTTTGCGCCTTTGCCCTGCATACCTTCGGAAATGAGATCGTAGAGCGATTTTCCGAAAAGATTCGTTTTCAGATAATCCTGTCCGCTCTCGTCTGCGTTTTCATTGAGATACGCGATCAGGTCTTTGCTCTGCTGCTCCGTTCCGATCAGCGGTTCAACGTCGTTTTCGATATCGACGCGAACAAGATGCAATCCGCTGGCTTTGGCATGCAGTCGTACGCCGTATTTCGCGCCGCTCTTGAACAGCTCAGGCTCAGAGATCTGCATCTTCTCCGGGTCCGGCTCTACGATGCCGTAGCCGGTCTGCATCGCCTTATCCAACGCCGCCGAAAGCCGGTCATACGCCTTTTTCGCAGTGACAAAGCCGTTGACTGCGCTCATCAGTTCATAATCGTTACGGATCGTCATCCCGCACGCATCGCTCAGGATCGAATAGAACACGCCCTCCATCGGATACAGTCCGATGCTTGCTCTGCCGCTGCCGAGATCGACCGTCTGGATCTCCGCCGAACGAAAGAGCTCCATCTCCGAAAAGGCGTCCGCGATCGCGGAAACGTCCCGCACGCAATGTACGTCGCGCACGCTCACGGAAAGCGTTTCGATCATATCCTTCAGTACCGGATGCTCCGCAGGCAGCGCGCGCAGAAACGTCGGTCCGTTCAGCTCGATCATCTTGAGCGGGAACGCATACAGAATCTCGGTCAGAAGACCGGTAAGTCCGCGTTCCGAAAGATGCAGCAGATCCATTACGATGGGCTTGACGCCGTACTGCGTTTCGATCTCCTCGGCGGTCTTCAGCGCAGGTTCTCCGCCCGGATCGGCGGTGTTCAGAATGATCACGAACGGCTTTCCCGTTTCCTTTACGGCTTCCATGCATTTCTGTTCCGCCTCCGGATAACTCTCACGCGGAATATCCGTGATCGTACCGTCGGTAAAGATCACGACGCCGACCGTTGCATGGTCTTCGATGACCTTGCGCGTGCCGATCTCCGCCGCCTGTTCAAACGGAATATCCTCGTCGAACCACGGTGTCGTGACCATCCTCGGTACGCCGTCTTCCTCCGAGCCCAGAGCGCCGGGGACCATGAAGCCTACGCAGTCGACAAGCCGCATCCTGGCCTGCGCTGTCTCGTCGAGCCGGACCTCCGCCGCCTCTTCGGGGATGAACTTCGGCTGCGTTGTCATAATGCTCTTCCCCGTTCCGCTCTGCGGAAGCTCGTCTATGAGCCGCTGCCGCTGGAATTCATTTTCGATATTCGGCACCATCAAAAGCTCCGCAAACCGTTTGATGAACGTCGATTTGCCCGTGCGCACCGGACCGATCACGCCGAAATAGATATCGCCGTGCGTCCGCTCCATCATATCCCGATAAAGAGCTGTTCTGTCCATAGAAACCTCCCGAATCTGCTTTTGGTTTACTCTATGCGGCTCAAATCCGACATATTCTTTGTTTCGCGATATGGACAAATGCGGCTGAATCGTGTAAAATTGAATTATGAATAAGATCAAACGCTTTGCGCGGTATTATAAACCGCATATCGGATTGTTTCTCCTCGACATCGGCTGCGCCACGCTTGTTGCGGCGGTCGACGTCGCGTTCCCGCTGTTGACGAATTATTTGCTGAAAAAACTGTTCCCGCAGATCGAGCAGACCGGCGACGCGCACCTTGTTACGGTGTTCGCCGTGCTGATCGGCGCGATCTTCGCCGCGTACGTCGTACGCGCGATCATGCTGTATATCGTCAATTACTGGGGGCATCTGTTCGGCGTACGCGTTGAAGCCGATATGCGCCGCGACATCTTCTCGCACATTCAGACGCTTCCGTTCAGCTTTTACGATAAGATCCGCACAGGCAAGCTCCTTTCCCGTGCGACGACGGACCTATTCGAGATTTCCGAACTTGCGCACCACGGTCCCGAGGATCTTCTGATCTCTTCGCTCACCGTGCTCGGCGCGTTTGTCGCCATGTTCTTTATCGAATGGCGGATCGCGCTTGCGATGCTGCTTCTCATGCCGTTCTGCATCTTCTTCGTGATGAAATCGCGTTTTTACATGAAGTCGACAAGCAAGTCCGTCAAGGAACAGACCGCGAATATCAACGCAGGCATCGAATCGTCCATTTCCGGTGCGCGCGTCGCAAAGGCGTTTGCAAACGAGCAATACGAGATCGAAAAGTTTGAGGAAGGCAACCGTGCATTCCTCCATGCGAAGGACCGGTTCTATAAGGCGATGGCTGTCTTTAACAGCGGCACGGAATTCTTTATCGCGCTGTTCAACGTGATCGTTCTGCTGGTCGGCGGCATTCTGATCATCAAAAAAGCCGGTTTCAGCTCCATCACGTTCATCACCTTCATGCTCTATGTTTCGGCCTTTACGTCGCCTCTGAAGCGCTTTGCAAGCTTTTTCGAGCAGTACATGATGGGCATGGCGGGCTTTACGCGCTTTTTAGAGATCCTCGATACCAAAAGCGATATCGTCGACCGTGACAACGCGATCGAGATCACACATCTGGACGGAAAGATCGAGTTCCAAGACGTCAGCTTCGCGTATGTCTGCGGCCGCAACGTGCTTTCCCATGTCGATCTTTCGATCGAGCCCGGTAAAAAGCTCGCGCTCGTCGGTCCCTCCGGCGGCGGAAAAACGACGATGTGCCATCTTTTGATGCGCTTCTATGACGTGCAGAACGGCGCGATCAAAGTGGACGGCGTAGACGTGCGCGATTATACGCAGGAATCGCTGCGCAAGAATATCGGTATCGTGCAACAGGACGTGTTCCTGTTCGCAGGCTCGATCCTTGAAAACATTCGCTACGGCCGTCTCGACGCCACCGATGAAGAGGTCGTGCAGGCAGCGATCCGGGCGCATATCCACGACGAGATCATGCGCTTTCCCGATCAGTATCAGACCGAGGTCGGCGAACGCGGCGTAAAGCTGTCCGGCGGTCAGAAGCAGCGTATTTCGATCGCGCGGCTGTTCCTGAAGAACCCGCCGATCCTGATCCTCGACGAAGCGACCTCCGCACTCGATACTGTGACGGAATATGACATTCAAAAGAGCTTTGACGAGCTCTCCGAAGGCCGTACGACACTGATCATTGCGCACCGTCTGTCCACCGTCCGCAACGCCGATGAGATCATCGTCATCGACAAGCAGGGCATCCGCGAGCGCGGAAGTCACGACGAGCTGGTTCAAAAGAACGGTCTTTATGCGACATTCTATCAGACCACACTGCGCGATTGATCTTGTTTATCATGTAAATAATATTGTTATTCGATAATTTCATATTGACATTCGACCGAGATGTGGTAAAATAAGGGAAAAGGAGGTTTTTATGAAACGCTTTTCCCTTATTCTTTCTTACGCATTCTGTATCATCGGTTTCCTTGCGTTTCTCGGAATGAGCATCGCATTTCCGATTGTCGGGATCGGTTGGGTCGCTACGGTCTCTCGTGCACCAAGCTTTACCTGGATCATTTATCTTCTCTCATATCTGATCCTCGCGCTTGTTCTCGTATCCGACATCTGCCTGTTTCTGTTGCTTGACAGTATCCGTAAGGAACGGTTCTTTACGGAACGCAGCGTGCATCTGCTTCAGAATATCTCCTGGGCAGCGATCTTTGCAGGCGTTCTTGCCGTTCCCCTGTTCTTTCTGTTTATCCATGGAGCGCTGTTTATCTCATTTGTCGCGCTGTTCTTAGGCGTTGTGCTGCGCGTCGTTGCCGATGTGATACGCCGCGCAAATGATATCAAAGAAGAAAACGACGCAACGATCTGAGGTGCCGCTATGATCGTTGTAAATCTTGACGTCATGATGGCAAAGCGCAAGATGTCGCTGAACACGCTCTCGGATAAAGTCGGCATCACGCTTGCGAATCTTTCGATCCTCAAAAACAACAAGGCAAAGGCGATCCGCTTCTCCACGCTCGACGCGATCTGCAAAGCTTTAGACTGCGACGTTTCCGATATCCTTGCTTTTGAAAAGGACTCGTCCCCCGTTTCCGAACCGCAAACCGTCAAATCTTCCGAAAGGAGCCGTTGGAACGATTATGGAACAATTATCGATCCCTCAAACGAATTCTGAACCCGAAACAACAAACAAAACGCGTATCGCGTCCTTCTGCTACGCGATCCTTCTGACGGTCCTTGCCTACCTTCTTTGGACATCGATATTTCAGCAAAACACTTTGCTATTCTGGATCTCCGCTGCAGTATTGTTTACCGCAACGCTGATCTTCGGTCTGGTGCTCGGTGCAAAGCCCAATCCGGTCAACTGCGCTCTGTATCTATGCGGCGTCGTCTATGCCATGCACGCGTGGATCAACGGACTGTATTTTGCGTCGCTGTATGTCTACGCGCATGCGATCGTTTTGACTTACGCGCTGTTTGTGCTGTCGCTATTCGGCAATCACAATCGCGCGCTCCGTACCGGAACGTTTATTCTCGATGCGATCAAGGCGGTATTTATCTATCCCTTTATTCGATTCGTGACCTATTTTACGTCGCTGTTCCATTGGAAGGAGCGTTCCAAACGCATCTGCAAGACGGTCCTGTTCGTGCTGATCGGCGTCGCAGCCGCGCTTATCCTCGGATTGATCGCGATCGCTCTGCTGTCGTTTGATTCGCGATTCGCTGCGCTTGTCAAGATCGACTTTCAATTGGAGGATGTGCCGGAAGCGTTCCTGAAGCTGCTCCTGTCCGTCCCTGCCGCTGCGATCCTTTTCTCCGCATTCCGTTCCTCCCGGGAAAAGAAGCTTGACGCGTTTTCCACGCCGGAAAAAGCGGATGCGATCGGCAGCCGGGTCAAAAAGATCCCTTCGGTCGTCTTCCTGATCCCGGCGATCACGCTGCTTGCGATCTACGGCTTATTCTTCTTCTCGCAATGGGATATTTACACCGGCGCGTTCTCCGGCGTTCTGCCTGAAGAATACACGGCTGCGGAATACGCCCGCAGCGGGTTCTTTGAGCTCTGCGCCGTCGCCGCGATCAACGCCGCGCTGTGCACCTCCTTCACCGTGTTTGCCCGCAGATCAAACAGTGCGTGGAACGTTGTGAAAAAGATCGTCAACACGCTCTTTGCGGTTGCAACGCTGATTCTGATCGCGACCGCACTGTCGAAGCTTGCGCTGTATATTCAGCGATTCGATCTCACCTATACTCGTTTCTTCGTAGCGATCCTGCTGTTCCTGTTTGCGGTAGGGTTCATCACGCTGATCCTGTCGCAATGGATCCGGCGGGTCCGGGTCATGCCCGTTCTGATCGTATGCGTTGCGCTCCTGCTGCTTGCCGCTCCGTTCTGCAATGTGCGCGGACGGATCGCAAAGTATAATGTTGACGCCTATCTCCAAAGAGCGGAACAGGGCACGGTCGACAATCGGATCGACTGCAATTATCTGTTCGATGATCTGGGCGACGCGGCGATTCCCGAAGCCGTCCGTCTTTTGGAATCCGGCAAGCTCAAGGAAAATGATGTACAGCTGGTTTACACACTTCTGCAATCAAAACACGCTCATTTACAAGAGCTTGAATCCTCCGGCCACACGCTCGCAAGCCGCCGCGCGTTGAAAACGCTCGAGGATTTCTTCAACAGGACCCAACCCTGAATTCAACTCTGTTCAGTACAGTAAAAGCGCCCCGGTCGGAGCGCTTTTCGTTTGCTTTCAGTCATACCTTGCTCTCGTCAAAATCGATCAGGATCGAATCGCGCTTCGGAACAAGCTTCCGAAGCCGCACGCCCGCGGCGTTGAACAGGCGCTTGCTGGCGCGGTTCATGGGCGTATTGTTATACTTATCGGACAGATACACGACCTCCTTGATGCCGCACTGGATGATCGCCTTTGCGCATTCGTTGCAAGGGAACAGCGCGACATAGATGCGGCAGCCCTGCAGCGATGCGCCGTCGTTGTTCAGGATCGCGTTCAGCTCGGCGTGGCAGACGTACGGGTACTTCGTATCGTACGGATCGCCCTCGCGATCCCACGGAAACTCGTCATCGCTGCAGCCGATCGGAAAGCCGTTGTAGCCGACCGACATGATCTTGTTGTTCTCGTTGACGATGCATGCGCCGACCTGCGTGCTCGGGTCTTTGCTGCGGTACGAGGACAGCAGCGATACGCCCATAAAGTATTCATCCCAGGAAAGATAATCCGTGCGTTTATTCATAATGTCCCCCTATCAGACGGTTTCGATGGTTTCCGGCTCCTCCAAAGGAAGCGTCGGCAGCTCGGAAAGGTTATGCAGCCCGAACTTATGCAAAAATGTGTCGGTCGTGGCGTAAAGCATCGGCTTGCCGATCACGTCCTTCCGGCCGACGGCGGCAATCAAGCCGAGCTTTTGAAGCTGATTCACCGCATATTCGCAGCGTACGCCGCGGACGGATTCGATCTCGGCGCGCGTGACCGGCTGCTTGTAGGCGATCACGGCGAGCGTCTCCATGATCGACTGTGAAACGCTCTTTTTCTGCTCCGGCTGCAACAGCGCCTCGACATACTTGATGTAATCGCGATTCGAAATGAGCTGTGCGGTATCGTTTGTCGTCAGCAGGCAGATCCCGCGGCCTTCGTCGCGATAGGTCGTTTCCATCTCATAGAGCAGCGCTTTGACCGAAGCTTCGTCCTGTTCAAGTACGCGTGCGATCTCGGTGATCAGCACCGGCTCGCCCGCAACGAACAGCATACACTCTATGATCGACGCCTTTCTCTTTTCCATCAGTCCTCAACCTCATCCATATAAACGGTCTCGCTGTCGCCTTCCTGCAGCGCTTTCGCGCGAATGTAGATCGGTGCAAACGTTGCGCCCTGCGTGATATGCACTTCGCCCCTCGCGAGCATTTCCAAAAGCGCCATAAAGGTCACGACCTTTTCCATCCGCGTGCTTGCGTCCGTAAACAGGTCCGTAAAACGAACGCGGCCTTCCTTGAGCTTCGTCCGAAGATGCACGACGCGGTCGCGTACCGTGAACGTATCGGGACGAACGTTCTGTGTTTTGTCCTGCTTATCCTCCGTCTCGTTCTCGCGGTTCAGAATATCCAGAAACGCGCTGTACAGCGAGTCGATCGTCGCGTTCCTGAGTTCAAACTTCTGTGGCGGAAGCACGACGTCCTCCGGAAGCCGCGCAAAGGACTTGTTTGCTTCCTCCAAGCGCTCATGCAGCTCCTCGGAGGCGGCCTTGAACGCCTTATACTCGCGCAGCTGACGCAGCAGCGCTTCCTGCGGGTCCTCCTCTTCCTCGTCCTCGACCGGCGGACGCGGCAGAAGGCTTCTCGATTTGATCAGAAGAAGCTGCGCGGCGACCGTCAGAAACGAGCTGGCGCGATCCATATCGAGATCACTAAGATCGTCCATATACGCAAGATACTGCGCGGTGATCTCCGAAACGAAGATATCCTCGATATTGATCTCGGCCTTGTCGATGAGGTGCAGCAAAAGATCGAGCGGCCCTTCGAATTGTGAAAGCGAAACGCGATATTCTTCCATAATACGTCAGTGCAGCATGATCAGAATCACAAGGTCGTTCAGCTTGCCGATCAGCCACATGGAAAGCTCATAAGCAGGATAGAAATCGAATACCCGCATCAGAATAAAGATGCCGATCAGAATGAACGTTCCGTATCTGCGCAGAAACAGAAGGACCTTCATCGGAAGCCGTTTTGCGAAGAGCAGCTCAAAGATGTGATATCCGTCCAACGGATAGATCGGCAGCAGGTTGAAGATGATCAGCGTGAGATTCAGGATGATGCCGAACTGCAGGATGAGCCAGAGATACTCGTTGCCGAGCCAGGAATCCGGATTCTTGACATAGAGGCATCCGAACAGCACAAAAAGCCCGGAAAAGACGATCACAAGGAGCAGATTCATCGTCACGCCGGCAAGCGATACGATCGCCTCTCCCTTCTTGAAATTCCGGAAATTGCGCGAATTGACGGGGACAGGCTTTGCCCAGCCGAAGCCCGCAAGCAGGATCGCTAGAAAGCCGATCGGATCGATGTGTTTCAAAGGATTCAGCGTCATGCGCCCCATATTCCTTGCGGTATCGTCTCCGCAAAGATGCGCCGCGTATGCGTGTCCCCATTCATGCAGCGTGAGGCTTAACAGCATGATCGGCAGCAGACAGGCAAGCTGCTTCAGAAACCCGATCGGGTCGTTTATGATGGATGAAAGGTTAAATAAAATCATAGCTGTATTATAACCGAAAAAGCGAGGGTTTGCAAGTGCAAATCCCCCGCTCGACGCAATCGTTTGCAGGACCGTTTTCAATCGCTCAGAAACGCCGAAAACACACGTTTTAATATTTCGGAAAAGCCGTTTGCGGAGATCGGCGCCGCCGGATACAGCGCGGCTTCGATCAGCAGCGCGCCGTCCGGCCCGTAATAAGAGATCGTTCCGACCGCATGCTCCGGATCGAGCGGCGCTGTGAGCGTTTCCGGCAGGTCGACCTTCTTTTGCGGTTCTCCGTCGCTTTTCTTCATCAGCAGAACGTAACGGTCCTTAGCAAACAGATCCACGGATGCAACGTCGCCGCCTTCCACCGGATACTGTTCCAGAACCGGCTCGTCGGGATCGCATACCGTGACGTATCGGTAGTTTGCAAACGCTTCTTCCAGAAGCTTCGAGGCCGTGTCAAAACGTGTTTTGCTGTTCTGCGCGCCGATGATCGCGCAGAGATAGGTCGTCTCGCCGCGCTTGCAGGCAAATATGCCGCAGTAACCGTCCGTATTTGAGCTGCCCGTAAACAGGCCGATGCATCCGGGCAGCGACGTCAGAAGCTTGTTTGCGCTTGCGAGCTCGGTTTTTCGTCCGTCTGCATGCTCGAGCATACAGTATTTCTGCGAGCAGTATTTCAAAAACGTCGGGCTTTCGGCGGCAAGCTCTCCGAGCGCGCAGAGTTCCTTGCAGGAAAACGTCATGTACGTGCCCATACATTCCGGCAGATCTTTACTGATCCCTGCCGATCGCATCAGCAGCGTAATGTTTTCAAGAAATACGTCCTCGGATCCGAACGCATGTTCGGCAAGCGCATAGATCGCGTCGCCCGCCGAGATCATCACCGCCGCGCGGACCAGCTCCTCCGCAGCGATCGTCTCTCCTTTTTTCAGATACGCCGAAGGCCCGCCGACCGAGGCTGCCTTTGCGCTGACGGACACGGAAGCGGCGCCGTCGATCAGTCCTTTATCAAACGCGCTGCAGAGCGTCAGAACCGCCGGAAGCTTGGTCAGCCCCGCGACATTCAGCCATTCGTCCGCATTGGATTCCGCAAGCACGCGATCGGAATGCAGCGGTTTGACGCAATAGGCGATCGAAGCCTGATCCGCCGAAGTAACGGGAACAAACGACAACACGATCGCAAGCGCGATCAGAAAACCAAAACATCTGCGCATGATCATACCCTCCTTTCAAAGGGTATGACGGTACATGCATAAAAAGACGCCGTTTCGCGGCGTCAGAGCGTTAATTTCGGCTTGCAAAGTATTGATAGACCGTACAGACCATCCCGCCGTTACTTAGCTTTCTGCGCTTATCTGCGGGCTTTCCGTAGATCGTTTCAAAGTCGCGGTTCGATGTGATGACGTTGATCTGCCAATCGGGAATGCGGTCGAACACGGTGCGCATCTCGCGATAGAGCGCCTTCACGGACTTCTGATCGGACAGACGTTCGCCGTACGGAGGATTGCAGATCAGTACGCCGTTATGCCAATTCGTTGTGAGTTCCTTGACCGGACGCACCTTCCAATCGAGCATAACGCCCGCCTTCTTGGCGTGCTTCTTGCACAGATCGATGCAATGCGGATCGATATCCGAACCCGTGATGCAAAGCGGATCGTTTTTCCGAACATCGTTCGCTTCTTCCCTCGCCGCACGGAATACGGCCGGATCGAGGAACTTCCATTGCTCTGCGGCAAACGAACGGTTCAGAGAGGGCGCGATATTGTTTGCGATCATTGCGGCTTCGATCGGGATCGTGCCGGAGCCGCACATCGGGTCGATGAGCGGCGTATCGGGGAAAAAGCGTGAAAGCAGGATCAGCCCGGCGCCGAGCGTTTCCGAAAGCGGCGCAGGGACGTTGTAGGTGCGATAGCCGCGGCGCGACAGTCCTGCGCCGCAGCAATCGAGCGCAAGCGTCACTTCGTCTCGCAGAATGCCGACTTCGACGATCACTTCCTCTTCGGTTTCGGGGATCGTATTGACGCGGTAAGCGGTCTTCAGGGACTCTACGATCGCTTTTTTGACGATGCTTTGACAGTCCGACACCGAAAACAGCGTGCTCTTGGCGCTCTTGCCGTTGACATGGATGCGCGAGCGCGGCGAGAGATACCGGTTCCACGGCAGCGCCTTTGTCTGTTCGAACAGCGATTCAAACGTATCGGCGCGGAAGGAGCCGACGCTCAGGAACAGACGCTCCGCGGTCCGAAGCCACAGCAGCGCCTTTGCCATCTCTTCAAAGCCGCCTCGGAACTTCACGCGCGCATCGAGCGTCTCGGTATCGAGGATGCCGAGCTTGTGCAGCTGAAACGCGACGGTCGACTCCAGCCCGATCTTTGCGGTTGCGATGAACTCCATATCAGGTCCCCTTCTGCATCGTCATAAAGATGCGCTTCAATGCGTTTTCCAGCCGCCGGGAGGTCACGTCGAATACATCCATCAGAACGTCCGGCTTGATCGAAGCGTCGTTCAGCGCGCCGAGTCCCATCATCACAAACGCTGCGGCAAGCGCATCCTCCTGCGCCCTCGTAATGTGCGGGAGCTTTCCGTCCGGGAAACAGGACAGATAGTAGAAGAATATGCGGGATGTGACGTCCGTGAACTGCTCCGGGACCTTCAAGTCGCGATAGCGGATATCCTCGTGAAGCATGCTCTCAAATCCGTTGATCATGCCGAGGATCGCGTCGTAGCTGACCGGCAGCGTTTCCGGCATGCGCATCGGACGAACGATTCCGTACTGCCATTCGCCCTGATAGTACAGCGAAAACGGAGGCTTCGCTTCCATGCCGAGCAGCAGACCGAAAACAAACTGCTTGTCCTCGTCGGTCTGATCAAAACGGATCAAAAACGAGCGCAGGACCCGTTCCGTTTCCGGCGTGCCGATAACGGACAGCATCTTCGCCGTACCGCGCAGGGACGGCGAGAGCGGGCTGAAAAGCGACCACTTGAGGATCGCGCGAAACTCCTTATCGTTCGTCCATGTCTGTTTGATCGCTTCGACGCCCGCTGTCGCGAGATCGCGGATCCGCCGCTGTCGTGCGATCGCTTCACGGATCGGAACGTCGTAATGGATCGACCAGGCGCGCTTGAAATCGGCTTCGGAATCCTCGCGGATATGCTTTTTATAGTACGATGCGACCGAATCGCTCTCATCGCGCAAAACGAGTTCTTCATAGATCGTCTCTGCTTCGCGCTTTCTGCCCTGCACATAGTAACAGAAAGCAAGCTGGTGCAGCATTTCGATATCGTAAGGCATGGAATCGCGCAGCAGTTCAAGCGCTCCTTGCGCGCGCGTGTAGTCTCCGATCTCCATCAGGATCGGCGCCGCATATCCAAGCTCCTCCGGCGAACAATCCTCGTCGATGATGATCTTTTTGCTCTGCTCCAGCGCTTCCTGCTCCTGCTTCTGGATATGATAGATCAGCGTCATCAACGCATTGCCCCGGACCGATCTGCTGTTTCGCTTGAACAGATTGAACAGGCGCTTTCTCGCTTCGTCATACTCGCGCATCGAAAACAGCATCATCGCGATCTCCATGTCGAGCATTTCGCTGTCGCTGTACCGTTCGGAAAGCTCTAAAAGCATCCGAAGACCGGAATCGTCGTTACAGGACAGATGCTTTGCCTTCGCATGATGAATCCCATCCAGCAGCGCGAGGTCCTCGCCCTGCATAAGTCCTATCTGCGCTTCCAGTTCCGGCTCGTCCTCGATCAGCTCCAGCATATCCATCGCACGATCGCAATACGGGCCTTTCGGATCGTTTTCGATACAGATCCTGCAGCATTGCTTTGCCGCCTGAAACTCCTCAAGCCCCATAAAATTCGAAGCGATTCCGAAGACGATCTCCGGATCGTTTTCCGTGGAGGATTTCAGCGCGCACATAAGCACCGTCAGACTTTCTTCAAAGCGGCGCATACGATGCAGTGTTTCCGCAAACGCGAGAACATACTGCTCGTTCTCGGGCTCCATTTCATAGGCCTTTCTGAGAAACTGCTCCGCCCGGACAAGATCCTCCGGCGTATCGAGATATTTATTTCCGCGCTGATAATAGAATTGCGCGTTCTGCTGAAACGGAACGATCACGCCCGTTTCGCGGTCATTGTTCATCCTCTCCTCCGTTATCCGTCGCTTCCTTCAGAAGCGCTTCCAGATCTTCGCGGTCAAACTTGTATGCTTTTCCGCAGAACTGACAGGTCAGCTCCGCTTTTCCGTCCTGTTCGATCAAATCGGCAAGCTCTTTTGCGCCGATCGAGATCATTGCGCGTTCGAGCCGTTCGCGGGAACAGTCGCAGGAAAACGCCGGTGTGAACCGATCGGTAAACTCGGCGTCCAGATCCTTGAACAGATCCTTAAGGATCGTCTCAAGCGTTTCGCCCTCCGCAAGACGCGTTCCGAGCGTCGGGATCCGGTCCGCGATCGCCATGACGCGTTCGATCGCTTCGTCGGGACAGTTCGGCATCGTCTGGATCAAAAGGCCGCCTGCGCCTGTCACGAAGCCGTCCGCGGCGTTTTCATGCACGCCGAGATATACGATCGAAGGCTGTTGCTCGCTTGCCGTGAAATACTGCGCAAAGTCCTCCGCAATTTCGCCGGAGATCAGGTTGCACATGCCCACGTACGGCTCCTTCAGGCCGAGATCTCGGATCATCGTCAGCTTGCCGCCGGTTCCGACATAGCCGCGCACATCCAGCTTGCCGTCCGCGCGCAAAGGCAGCTCAACGGACGGATCCGTCGCATAGCCCTTTACGAATCCCCCGTGTCTTCCGACGCAGACGAGATTCCCGGACGGTCCGTTTCCCGCGATCACGGTGGTGACGGTATCGCCTTTGTTCTTGCACAGCGTGGCGGCGATGCTTGTCATCAAAAGCTGCCGTCCGAGCGCTGCAGTCGCAACGCGGGACAGGTGATGCGTGCTTTGTGCGTCGCGTACGAGCTGCGTACCGTCGATCGCGGCAAAGCGAAGCGCACGGTCTGTCAGCATTCCGTGCAGTATGATATCTTTTCGCATTTCAGTCCCTCCTTACCGCAGCAAACTGCAGCCGCTCACTGTTCTGCCGCGGCGGTTCGCGCGTGAACGCGTCATATACCTGAACGTCCTTAAAGCCCGCGCGTGCAAGCGCGCGCTTCAGTTCATCGATCGAATACGCCCGCTGTACGTGCTTTTCCGTAAAACGGTCGTACAGATCGTCCTTTTTCACGAAGCAGGTAAGTTCCATCTCGCACAACTTCGTTTTCGGATCGTAGTTGTTTTTCCAGATATAGGCGTAGTCTTCGGTCTCCTCCGTAAAGGTATTCGTGCCGAGGATCTTCCGAAGCTTGTACGCCGAAGAAACGTCAAAGAGCAGAAGCCCGCCCGTTCTGAGGCTGTCGTGCGCATGGCGGAAAAAGGATTCCGCATCCTGTAAGGAAAGCAGATAATTCACGCCGTCGCAAACAGAAAGGATCGCATCGACGGGTTTGTGGATCCTGAGCTTCCGCATATCCTCGCAGATGAAGATGATCTGTCTTGCGCCTTGCATGAACGCGTTGTTCCGCGCTTCCATCAGCATTTCCGGCGACACGTCGTTGCCTGTCACATGGTACCCGCGCCGATAGAGCCGGATCGCATTCGCGCCGGTGCCGCAGGCGCAATCGAGAATATTATGCGCGCCGGCTTCTTTCAGAAAACCGTCGAGATAGTCGATCCACGCGTCGCGGTCGACGTCGTGCATCATTTTGTCATAAACCTCCGCAAACGCGGAATACTGCCGTTTCATGTTTCCTCCAATCCTTCCGCAAGCTTCATCAGCCGATCGAGCCGATGATACATGCCGGATTTCTGTATATCCGCCAAATCCGCAAGCTCCTGTACCGTTGCGTCCGGATGCGCAAGCCTAAGCATCGCCGCCTGCTGAAGCCCTGCGGGAAGCGAACGGATCCCGATCCTCTTGTCGATCAGGGCGATCGCGGACTGCTGCCGCAGGGAAGCGACGACCTGCTTGTCCAGATTCGCCGTTTCGCAGTTGCTGGTGCGGTTGATATAGTTCCGCATATCCTTTTCCACACGAACGCTTTCAAGCGAAAGCGCCGACGTATTTGCGCCGATCAGCGCAAGCATGCCGCTGACGTCGTCTCCGTCTTTGAGATACACGACGTACCGGTCGCCGTTCCGTACCGAGAGCTTTGCCCGAAGCTGAAAGGACTTCAGCATATCCCGAACCTGCTCCGCAACAGCAGCAGATCGGAAAACGATCTCAAAATGATATCCGCGCTTCGGATCGACACAGCTTCCGCCGCCGAGAAAGCATCCGCGCAAAAAGGCACGTCGATTATCGTCATTTTCGAAAACAAGCTTCGGGATCTCGCTCATCAGGCGCAATCCGTTTTCCGTCTGTACCATGGCGCCGGTCTCCCGGAACAGCTTTTCGGTCTCGGCGCCGGAAAGCGTCACTTCATAAAACGGTTTTCTGCGATGTTCGCGTAGCTTTTCCTCCACGACTGCATCCAAAGAAAACACACTGAGCGCGATCGACGCAATATGCTTTGCAACGGCGGGATGCTCGGTATGATAAAACAGCGCCGGTGTCCGTGAGATGCGGATCCCGCCCGCGGTGAACGTCGCCCCGGAAAGCTGCGCAAGGCGCTGGTCCGCGTTTTTGACACGAATGCGGATCAGTTCTTCCTTGCAATCCGATGAAAAGCTCATAGTTCCCTCTTCTTTGTACGCGATTCGATGTCCTGCAGTTCGCGTTTGGCGTCTCTGTGATAGATGCGGACCGCGTAGCCGTGCTTGCGCATACGGCTTGCCATTTCCTCCGCCGCCGCAACGGAACGGTGTCTGCCGCCCGTGCAGCCGAAGCAAACGCGCAGGATATGCTTGTCCTGCATCTCGAACAGCGGCAAAAGGTCCGTTATGGATTTCTCAAGCTGATCGAGGTATTCCGTTACATACGGTCTGCTGAGCACGAATTCCCGAACCGGCTGATCGAATCCGGACAGGTATCGCATATCCTCATAGTAAAACGGGTTCTCGGCAAAGCGCATGTCGATGACCATATCGGCGTCTACCGGCACGCCGCGCTTATAGCCGAAGCTTGACAGGATCAGCGTCATCTGCTCCCGGTTCATCTCCGGGATAAACTTTTCGAGGCATTTCGAAAGATCCCTCGCTTCGATATCGCTCGTATCGAGCACAAAGTCGGCTGCATCCCGTATCGCGGACAGGTACACGCGTTCCGATCGTACGCCGGATTCGGCTTCGCCCGCAAGGCCGAGCGGATGACGCTTTCTCGTCTCGTTATAGCGGCGGCGCAGCACGTCGTCCCTTGCGTCCAGAAACAGGATCGAATACTCTACGTCGATCTTACGGATCTCTTTAAGCAGCATTTCCGGGCTTCTGGACAGCAGACTTTCCCGAGAGTCCAGCGTGACTGCGGCACGGCTGATCGGCGGCTTCGCATTCCGGCAAAGCGTGATGAATTCGCCGAGCATCGGCGACGGCAGATTGTCGACGCAGAAAAAGCCCATATCCTCGAGTGATTTCAGCGCGAGCGACTTGCCCGCTCCGCTCATTCCCGTGACGATCAAAAGATCCATAGCATCACCCTCCGATTCGCTTGACTTCAGGTTCCAGAGAAACGCCGGTCTGTTCGTAGACGACCTTCCTGACATGCGCGATCAGCGCGGAAATATCCGTTTCCGTCGCGCCGCCCGTATTGACGATAAATCCCGCATGTTTCGGAGAGACCTGCGCGCCGCCGACCGAACACCCCTTCAATCCGCAGCCGTCGATCAGCGCGCCTGCAAAATATCCCTCCGGGCGCTTGAACGTGCTTCCCGCGGACGGCAGCTCAAGCGGCTGCTTTTCACGGCGCTTTTCCATGCATTCCTGCATGGTTTTTGCCGCCGATCCGTCGTCCTCGCAAAGCGCGAACTCTGCTTCGAGCGCTACTGCGTTCGGGAAGCTGAACGCGCTTCTCCGATACCCGAGATCGGCTTCCTGCACGTCGACCCATTCGTCGACGCCGTCGCGCAGGATGCGGATGCGTTTCAGGATCTGCTTGATCTCTCCGCCGTACGCGCCTGCGTTCATTGCGCAAGCGCCGCCGACCGTTCCCGGAATGCCCGCCAGTCGTTCCATCCCGGAAAGTCCCTTTTTGACTGTCTCCCTCGAAAGCTGCATCAAGGACGTTCCGCAGCATGCGATCACGGTCGTTCCGCGATAGATCGGTTCATGCAGCGGCGCATCGAATCGGATCACAAGCCCGTCGAAGCCGCGATCAGAGGCAAGGATATTCGTCCCTCTGCCCAGCAGCGCGACAGGCATGCCGTTGCTTTCGGCAAACCGAATGCCTTCCGCAATGGCGCAATACGTTTTCGGGCGCATCACTAAACGCGCCGGTCCGCCGACGTGAAAGCTGGTCAGTTCGGAAAGCGGCACATTGTGCTCAATTTCGAACTGACTCGATATCTTTATATCTCCCCTATGTATGATCATGACCGTATTATAACAAAATTCCGCAGGACGCACAACACCTATCTGTATAATTCCTGCAAACGATTTGTAAAACGATTTTGCGCCTCTCCGTCTCCCGCTCTTGCCAGAACAGCGTCTGCATGAAGCGAATCGTATTCCGCCTGCCATCGGAACGGATCGACTGTACGCACGTTCTCATATGTACGGAATATTTGTTTCAGCGAAGCGTCGGGCGGTGTGTTTTTAACGTCGTTCCGAACGCTTATCAGCCCAAGGGCATTCAGGGATTGCTGTGATTCCTGCTCTGAAAGGAACGCGATAAAGCCGAGAATCGCGTTTGCCTTGTCCGCATCCGTTTCCCGGTCGATCCCGATCCAGCAGACGGCGTCCGTGAACTCGTCGATCGGCTCCGTCGAAGCAAGCGCAAAGCCCTCTTTATACCGGATCAGATCGCCAGCCCGTCTGAGATCCAGATACAGGACGTCCGCCCTGTCCTCGGCAGCGTCGTCCTTCCCAGCGTTCAGCCTTGCGGCAAGGACGTCGTCGCAATAGTACGCCTTTCCGCCGGCGTTCTCCGGCGTCCTGACCAATCTGCAATATCCCGAATAGCAATATGGTACGGCACGATCGGCTTGCGCAAGTCCCGGCCTCAGCGGCAGCGTCAGATCGGGGATCGCCTGCAGTCTGTCGGGGTACAGAGACCCCGAGAAAAACGAATACGCGTCCGGGATCCTTCCGTTTTCGATCCGCTCGTAAAGCGCCGCCTCGTCCATACCCTCGATCTCAATGAACACGCCCTTATGCTTCTTTTCATAGGCTTTCGCCCGATCTCTGAGCCACTGCGTCAGGCTCCCTGTATACGGTCGATGCCGCACAATATGGTACAGAACGATCGAACCCGTGTACGCAGGCTCCTTTCTCACAAACCGGGGATCGGTATAGGATTCCTGTGCGCGCTTCACGAGATAAGCCGGTGAAAAAAGCAGAAACAGGACCAGTCCCGTACAGACAATGATACGCAAAATCTTCATGATACAGCTTATTCGACGAAACAAGTCTCCATTCGTCAGAGCCTGTCCGCTTTCGCAAAAGGATGCAGAATACAAACGTCGTATATATACCTGAACCAGAATCGGAGGTGGAAGGATGGAATTGAATGCACAAAAGCGCGGAACGCGTTTATCGGTCCGGCTGTCGGGCGAGCTGGATCATCACAGTGCCGAACAGACACGGATCATGCTCGACACGCTTCTCAAGGATGTTACGATACACGAGCTTGTACTCGACCTTTCCGGCATGACTTTTATGGACAGCGCAGGGCTCGGCGTGGTGCTCGGAAGATTCCGAAAGCTCTCGATGCGCGGCGGCAAGCTCGTCCTGAAGGGCGTGAATCCGTCCGTTGACCGGATCTTCCGAATGTCCGGGCTGTATGCGATCGTAGAAAGGCAGTAAGGAGGCAGGCAATGCATAACGAAATGGAAGTACGGTTTCTCTCCCTATCCGGAAACGAGAGCTTTGCACGCGCTGCAGCTGCAGCCTTTGCCGCACAGATGAATCCCGGGATCGAAGAGCTTTCCGATATCCGAACGGCGGTATCGGAAGCCGTGACGAACGCGATCATTCACGGATACGATCAGAATTGCGATCGCATCGTAACGATGCAAATGGAAATCGAAGAGGACAATCTGACCGTAATCGTACACGACGACGGATGCGGGATCGGCGACGTCGAGCTTGCGCGCAAGCCCTTCTATACCTCGAAGCCGGAACTCGAGCGTTCGGGGATGGGATTTTCCGTCATGGAAGCGTTTATGGATTCGGTGACCGTGGACTCGACGCTCGGGCAAGGCACGACGGTCACGATGCGAAAAACGATCCGTCATGCAAGCTGATCAGGAAGCGTTATCGGCAAAAATCAGGCTTGCGCAGGACGGCGATCAGGAAGCGGAGCAGGCGCTTTTGATCGAAAACATGCCGCTTGTGATCGCGATTGCGAAACGGTATCTGAACAGCGGACTGGAAATGGACGATCTTCGGCAGCTCGGTTCAATCGGGCTTTTAAAAGCGATCCGGCGTTTTGACGCTAGCTACAACGTCTGCTTTTCGACGTACGCCGTTCCGCTGATCGCCGGAGAGATCCGAAGGTACCTTCGGGACGACGGCATCGTCCGGTTTTCGAGAAGCGCCAAATCCCTCGCGCTGCGCGTTCGACAGGCGCTGTCCGAAGAGCCCGGATTGACCGTTTCGGCGCTTGCCGAACGGCTGCATGTTTCGGCGGAAGAGCTTGCCGCGGCTTTTGCAAGCGATACCCCGGTATGCTCGCTCGACGAACCGCTTCCGAACGGCGACGGCAGCCGGTTCGACAGCATCGGCACGGAAAGCGAGGAGGAAAAATCGGTCAGAAGAATGACGCTTTTAGACGCGCTCGGTACGCTTACCGGGCGCGAACGTACGTTGATGCAGCTTCGCTACCGTGAAGAAAAGACGCAGGCCGAGGTCGGCAGACTGCTCGGCATCTCGCAGGTGCAGGTATCGCGCCTCGAAAAAAAGATCCTGCTCTCGCTGCGGAGCAGGATGCAGGATTAACGCTTGTTTCCGGAGGAGATCGCCTTCTCCTCCCCGCGCAAAAGGCGTTTGATGTTGTCCTTGTGACGGATCAGCAGCAGAAGCACGACCGGCGCAACGAAGAACAGAAGGTATTTGTCGGCATTTCCCGTCGCCCAAACGATATAGGTCCCGATGAGATACGAGATCGCCGTCAGAATCGACACCAGCGAAACGCGCTTCCAGATCAGAAAGATCACGACTGCGATCACGGTCGAAACGATTGCCGCCTGCCAGCAGAGGCACCAGGTCATGGCGTAAGCGGATGCAGCGCCTTTGCCGCCTTTGAACTGAAACAGGACCGGGTAGCAATGCCCGACCACAACAAACGAGCTTGCAATATATCCGCCGAGCAGCACGGAAACGGCATGATCCGTCTCATGGATCCCAAGCCAGCCGCCGATCAGCCTGCCGATGAAAAACGCAGCGACGCATTTTCCCGCGTCTCCGAGAAACGTCATAAGCCCGTAATACTTGCCGTACACGCGGACCATGTTGGTCGTGCCCGCGTTTCCGCTCCCGTACAGGCGCACGTCGTCGCGGAATTTCAGGCGGCTGATGATCAGCGCCGTCTGCATATTTCCAATCAAATACCCGATGATCGCAACGGCTGCGATCACCGCCGCATTCCATTCTCCGATCATTGCAAACGGTTACTCCTCTCTCGTTCTGTTGCGGAACAGGATCTTAATCGGCGTGCCCGTAAATCCGAAGGTCTTTCGGAAATAGTTGTCCAAATATCTCTCGTACGAGAAATGCACCAGCGTGGATTCATTGACAAAGATCACAAACGTCGGCGGCTGGATCGCGACCTGCGTCGCGTAGTAGAGCTTGAGCCGACGCCCGTTCTGCGCAGGCGGCTCCGCCATGGAGACAGCCTCGTTCAGCACGTCGTTCAGCATGCCGGTCGGGATCCTGCGGATGCTCTGCGCATAGACCTCTTCTACGTTTTCGAGGACCTTCTGCACGCGCTGACCCGTCTTTGCGCTGATAAACAGGAACGGTACGTAGCTCATGAACGCGAGATCGACCTCCATGTCCTTTTTGAACTTGTCCATGGTGTGCGTGTCCTTTTCGATCAGGTCCCACTTGTTTACGATCACGACCGAGGGCTTGCCCTCCTCGTGAACAAACCCCGCGATCTTGACGTCCTGCTCGGACAATCCCTGTTCCGCGTCGCAAACGAAGAGCACGACGTCCGCGCGGCGGATCGCCGCAAGCGAACGGATCACGCTGTAACGTTCGATGCTCTCGTCCTCGATCGCGCGTTTGCGTCGAATGCCCGCGGTGTCGATCAGCACATACTGGCGACCGTTCTTCTCAAACGGCGTGTCGATCGCGTCGCGCGTCGTGCCGGGCACGTCCGAAACGATCACGCGCTCCTCGCCTAAAACGGCGTTTGTCAGGCTGGATTTTCCGACGTTCGGTTTGCCGACGATCGCGATGTGGATCCGCGGATCCTCCTCCGCCTCCTCGGCGTTCGGGAAGTGCTCGCAGACCGCTTCCAGAAGATCGCCGAGACCGATCCCCTGTCCGCCGGACAGGATATACGGTTCTCCGAGCCCGAGCTCGTAAAACTCCCAGATCGCCTCATAATATTTCGGCGCGTCAAGCTTGTTTACGGCGAGTACGACCGGCTTGCTGCTTTTGCGCAGCATCGCGGCGACCTCGCGGTCGGCGGCCGTCATGCCGTCCCGCCCGTCGGTCAGAAAGATAATGACGTCTGCGGTCTCGATCGCAAGCTCCGCCTGCCGGCGCATCTGCACGGCGATCTTGTCCTCGCTTGCCGGTTCGATGCCGCCGGTGTCGATCAGCGTGAATTTGCGGTCCAGCCATTCCGCGTCGCCGTAGATCCGGTCGCGCGTGACGCCCGGCGTATCCTCGACGATCGAGATCCGTTTCCCGGTGAGCCGGTTGAATAAGGTCGATTTGCCGACATTCGGCCGTCCGACGATCGCTACCAAAGGTTTTGCCATAGTTTACTCCTCAAACAAACAGGAAATGAGTTCCGTTCCGTCCATAAAGGTCTTGATCCTTACGCCGAGCGTCGTTTCGACTGCATCGAGCGTCATGCCGTCTAAAAAAACGTCCTCCGTTTCCCGAAGCATATTCTTCGGGATCAGCAGCGGATCGCTGAGCGGTTTGCCTTTCAGCGCCGTAATGAGATCGCTTCCGGTCACGAGTCCCGCTACATGTACGTTGCCGCCGAACCACAGATTCTGGATCGGATGCAGGTCCGTTTCGATCCCGTAGGGCGCAAGCTCACGATACAGCTCTTTGAAAAACGGATACGCCGCCGTGCCCCCCGCGATCGAAACGCGCTTCGTCTCCGCGCGTTTTGCGCGTTCGCTCAAAGCATAGCGGAAATCCTCCTCGAACATGCGCAGAAGCCCGACGCCGTTTTCAATCTGTCCGTATTCCTCGTACGCCTCCGGTTCCGGCAGCGGGATGCCCGCATTCAGATACCATTCGTCGGACAGAAACACGAGACGCGTGCCGAACCGTGCAAGGTATTCCTTTTGTTTCGGTTCGATCGTTTCGATGATCCTGCGGCTTTGTTCTGCATCGAATGTGCCGAGCGCGGTCAGCCCTTCGCGGTATTTCGTCACGCCGACCGGCACGATCGCGACCGACGCGCATTCCGGCGCGAGCGAAGACAGATCGAGAAGCGTCCGTTCCAGGATCTCGCCGTCGTTCAGGCCGCGGCAGAGCACGATCTGCGTATGAAACCTGAGCCCCGCTTCCTTCAGCGCGGTCAGCCGTTCCATGATCCTCCCCGCGGTCGGATTCCGCATGATCTTTGTGCGAACCTCAGGATCGGTCGCGTGGACGGAGACATACAGCGGGCTCACGCGGCGTTCGATGATGCGTGCAAATTCCGCGTCGGAAACGTTCGTCAGCGTGACATAGTTGCCCATGATGAAGGACATCCGCCAGTCGTCGTCCTTGACGTTCAGACTGCTTCTGACGCCCTTCGGCATCTGGTCGATGAAGCAGAACACGCAATGGTTCCGGCAAGTCATCATGCGGCTCATCAGCGTCGTTTCAAAGCACAGTCCGAGCGGTTCGTATTCGCCCTTATGCAGAACGATCGAAAGCGTCTCGCCTGCGCGCATAAGATCGAGCTTCAGCGCGCGCCGCGCGGTCAGCGCCTCATAATCAATGAGGTCGAGAACGGGCGTTTCGTTGATGCGCAAAAGAACGTCGCCGCACCGTACCCCTGCCTTTTCCGCCGGAGTGCCGTGCTCCACAAACGTGATCGGTTGTCCTTTGACGCATACTGCCATAGATATACCTTACCACATCTTCCCTGTTTTTGCAAGGACGTAACAGAAAACAGCGCCCCGTTTCGAGGCGCTGTCGGAGTGTCCTTGGAATTATTTCGCTTCCTTGATCGCGGCCTGCGCTGCCGCAAGACGTGCGATCGGTACGCGGAACGGCGAGCAGGAAACGTAGTCGAGGCCGATCTCGTGGCAGAACTCGACGGACGTCGGATCGCCGCCGTGTTCGCCGCAGATACCGAGCTCGAGGTTCGGACGCGCTTCCTTGCCGAGCTTGACAGCCATCTTCATGAGCTTGCCGACGCCGTTCTGGTCGAGACGTGCGAACGGATCGGACTCGTAGATCTTGGTGTCATAGTAGGCGGTCAGGAACTTGCCCGCGTCGTCGCGGCTGAAGCCGAACGTCATCTGGGTCAGGTCGTTCGTGCCGAAGCAGAAGAACTCGGCATCCTTCGCGATCTCATCCGCGGTGAGGCACGCGCGCGGGATCTCGATCATCGTACCGACCTCATAGCGAAGCTCGATACCGGAAGCCTTGATTTCCTCGTCCGCAACTGCGACGACGATGTCGCGCACAAAACGGAACTCCTTCGGATCGCCGACGAGCGGGATCATGATCTCGGGCTCCATCTTCCATTCCGGATGCTTTTTCTGGACGTTGATCGCAGCGCGGATGACGGCTCTGGTCTGCATCTTCGCGATCTCCGGGAAGGTAACGGCCAGGCGGCAGCCGCGGTGACCCATCATCGGGTTAAACTCGTGGAGTCCTGCGATGATGTTCTTGATCTGCTCAACGGTCTTGCCCTGCGTATCCGCCAGAAGCTTGATGTCGGCTTCTTCGGTCGGAACGAACTCATGAAGCGGCGGATCGAGGAAGCGGATGACGACCGGATAGCCTTCCATCGCTTCGTAGATCGCTTCAAAGTCGCCCTGCTGCATCGGGAGCAGCTTATTCAATGCATTCTCGCGCTCTTCCACAGTGTCGGAGCAGATCATTTCACGGATCGCCGCAATGCGGTCGCCGTCAAAGAACATATGCTCCGTGCGGCAGAGGCCGATGCCCTCTGCGCCGAGCTCGCGCGCCTTCTTCGCGTCGCGCGGGGTGTCGGCGTTGGTGCGGACCTTGAGTCTTCTGTACTTGTCTGCCCAGCCCATGATGCGTCCGAACTCGCCTGCGATCTCTGCGTCGACGGTCGGGATGATGCCGTCATAGATGCAGCCGGTCGAACCGTCGATGGACAGCCAGTCGCCCTCATGGTATTCCTTGCCTGCGAGAACGAAGCGCTTGTTCTCTTCGTCCATTGCGATCGCTGAGCAGCCGGAGACGCAGCAGGTGCCCATGCCGCGCGCGACGACCGCCGCGTGGGAGGTCATGCCGCCGCGAACCGTCAGGATGCCCTGCGCAGCCTTCATGCCTTCGATATCCTCGGGAGAGGTCTCAAGACGAACGAGAAGGACCTTTTCGCCGCGGGCTTTCCACGCTTTCGCGTCCTCTGCGGAGAAGACGATCTTGCCGCAGGCCGCGCCGGGAGACGCTGCGAGCGCCTTTGCGACCGGCGTCGCCGCCTTGATGGCCTTCGCGTCGAACTGCGGGTGGAGCAGCGTGTCGAGATTTCTCGGATCGATCATGGCGACCGCTTCCTGCTCGGTGCGCATACCTTCGTCGACGAGATCGCATGCGATCTTCAGAGCCGCCTTCGCGGTGCGCTTGCCGTTGCGGGTCTGCAGCATGTACAGCTTGCCGTGCTCGACGGTGAACTCCATGTCCTGCATATCGCGATAGTGACCTTCGAGGATCTTGCAGACCTCGTTGAACTGTGCGAACGCCTCGGGGAACTTCTGTTCCATCTCTGCGATGTGCATCGGCGTGCGGACGCCCGCAACGACGTCTTCGCCCTGCGCATTGGTCAGGAACTCGCCGAACAGGCCCTTTTCACCGGTTGCGGGATCGCGCGTGAACGCAACGCCCGTGCCGCAGTCGTCGCCCATGTTGCCGAACGCCATCGACTGCACGTTGACCGCAGTACCCCAGGAATACGGGATATCGTTGTCACGGCGATAAACGTTTGCACGCGGGTTGTCCCAGGAACGGAACACGGCCTTGATCGCCTCGAAGAGCTGTACCTTCGGATCGGACGGGAAGTCCTCGCCGATCTTCTCTTTATACTCGGCTTTGAACTGGTTCGCGAGCTCTCTCAAATCGTCCGCCGTCAGATCGACGTCCTGCTTGACGCCCTTCTGTTCCTTCATGCGGTCGATCAGGAT
This sequence comes from Christensenellales bacterium, assembly GCA_045114775.1. Taxonomy (GTDB): domain Bacteria; phylum Bacillota; class Clostridia; order Christensenellales; family CAG-138; genus UBA3792. The sequence continues at coordinate 37,935 of JBGULC010000044.1, forward strand.
CTCGAAATACTTCTTGCCGACTTCCATAACGACGTCGGAGAACATCTGAATGAATCTCCTGTAGCAGTCCCATGCCCAGCGGGGATTGTTGGACTTCTCCGCAATGACGTCCACGACTTCCTCGTTGAGACCGAGGTTCAGGATCGTGTCCATCATGCCCGGCATCGACGCGCGCGCGCCGCTGCGTACGGAAACGAGAAGCGGATTCTCGTGATCGCCGAACTTCTTGCCGGTGATCTTTTCCATCTTCTCGATGTATTCCATGATCTGCGCCTGGATCTCGGGATTGATCGTACGACCGTCCTCATAGTACTGCGTGCAGGCTTCCGTGGTGATCGTAAAGCCCTGCGGCACCGGAAGACCGAGGTTGGTCATTTCGGCAAGGTTCGCGCCCTTGCCGCCGAGAAGGTTACGCATATTCGCGTTGCCTTCGCTGAACAAATAGACAAACTTTTTCGACATAAGGTTCCTCCTTAGATTTGTTGAACAATTTATTATAGCAATAAAACAGAAACGATGCAAGAAAAATCTTGCATCTTTCGATAATAAATTCGATCTTTCAGATCATCTGAGCGAGCAAAGCAACGCCTTTATCGCTCTCACCGAGCATGACCGAACAGGATTTTTGCAGAATCGGCAGCATTTCCGCTCGGAGCGCCGACGTCAGGACAACCCGGTTCAGCTCGTCGTGCGAAAGAAGCAAGATCCGACGCATTGCCTCGAGCGACAGCTTGCCGACCGGTTTTCCGTCGTGCGGACAAGCGGCGCAGACCGCCCCGCCCGCCTCCGCGGAGTAGAACAGAACCGCGTCGCTGCGGATATCCCTGCGGCAGACCGCGCAGCGTGTCAGCGAAGGCCGGTATCCTGCGTGATCAAGAAAGTGCAGCAGAAACGCGATCAGAAGATCCTTCGGATCGGACTCCGAATACGCGAGAAACGACAGAACGTGATACAGCAGCGAAAACAACTGCTCGTCCGGCGATTCATGCTCGATCACGCTGTTGCAAAGCTGCGTGCAGACGGACGCCGTCATAAAGCGATCGACGTCCTCGCGAAGCGGATAGAACGTTTCGCGCACGTCGCAGCCGTTGACGGTCACGCGCTCGTTGTTCATGAACAGCTCAAATTCGCCGAATACGAACGGCTGCGCGCAGGCAAGAAGCTTCGACGTCGGCTTGCGGCAGCTGCGCGCTTTGCAGTCGATCCGCCCGCGCGTCGCCGAAAACAGCGTCAGCATGCGATCGTCGTCCCGATAATCCGTATATCCGGTCACTAAGGCTTCGGTGAGTTCTGTCGGCATTCCCTCTGCTTTGCCTTGTAGGCAAGATAGTCCTTAATGCTCCCGGAACGCATGAAGCGTTCCCATTCTTCTTTCTCTTTGTTCTTCATACGGACAGTATGCCCGCATATTGCTCCGTCATGTGTCAGTCGTCCCGATATCCGAGCTCGTTCAGCATCTGCTGGCGGTTGCGCCAATCTTCCTTGACCTTGATCCACAGCTGCAGATTGACCTGCACGTCGAGGAGCCATTCGATGTCCTTTCGCGCTTCGGAGCCGATCCGTTTCAGCATTTTGCCGCCTCTGCCGATGATGATCCCCTTGTGGCTTTCGCGCTCACAGTAAATTGTCGCCCAGACGTCCATGAGCTTGCCGTCGGGCCGCATCTGCATCTTATCGACGCCGACGCCGATCCCGTGCGGGATCTCTTCCCGCAGAAGCTCCAGCGTCTTCTCGCGGATCATTTCCGCGCAGATCACGCGTTCCGGCTGATCGGTCACCATATCCTCGGGATAGTACTGCGGTCCTTCGGTGAGATAGTCTTTCAGAAGCTCTTCGAGCGTGTCCAGGTTGTCGCCGGTCTTTGCCGAAACGGCAAGCACGGTCTCGAAGCCCGCATTCGCGATCGCTTCGCGCGCTTCCTGCATCTGCGCGGCGCTTGCGGCGTCGCATTTGTTGATGAGTACGATCACGGGCGAACGCTGCTGCCTTACGATCCTCATAACGTCGGCGTCGCGTTCGCGCACGCCCTGCAGCGCGTCGACGACGAACAGGATCGCTTCGGTATCCTTCGAAGCCTCCTCCGCCGTTTTCTGCATGAACGTGCCGAGCTTGTTCCGTGGTTTTGTCATACCCGGCGTATCAAGGAAGATCATCTGATAATCCTTACGCGTGAGGATCCCGGTGATCCGGTTGCGCGTGGTCTGCGCGCGATCGGTCACGATCGCGATCTTCTGACCGACGAGACGGTTCAGAAGCGTCGATTTCCCGACGTTCGGACAGCCGACGATGCTGAAAAATCCGCTTTTGTAGCCCGTCGCGTTCATAGCAGATCCTTCGGGCCGAAACGATGCGGCATCATCTGATCGAGCGTTTCGGTGACGATCTCGGTCATATCGCGGTTGGATACAACGATCACAAAATCGCCGTCGCAAAATTCCGACATGACCTGACGGCAGACGCCGCAGGGAAACGCCGGAAGCACGCCGGAACCGATGATCGCGATCGCTGCGAATTCGCGTACGCCGTCGTACACCGCTTTGAAGAACGCCGTACGCTCGGCGCAGATCGTCGGCGTAAAGGAAGCGTTCTCGATGTTGCAGCCCTGATAGATCCGTCCGTCCTTCGTGAGCAGCGCGGCGCCGACGCTATACTGCGAATACGGCGAATACGAATGATCCCGCGCTTCCGCCGCAAGCTGCAAAAGCTCGTCCAGTTGTTTTTGATCGATCATCTTGTCACCCCTATGCTTTCTAAGATCGAAGTTTGTTTTTCCCGCATGACGCGCTCATCCACTTCTGTCATGTGATCGTAACCCAACAGATGCAGCACGCCGTGCACCGCAAGAAAGGACAGCTCGCGGGTCAGCGAATGCCCGTATTCCTTTGCCTGCTCTTTCGCACGTTCGTAGCAGATCATGATATCGCCGAGGTAGCCGTCCGCCGAAAGCGGATCCTCCCCCTCCCACGCGGGAAACGTCAGTACGTCGGTCACCGCGTCGACGTGCCGGAATTCGCGGTTCAGTGTTCGGATGCGATCCGGCGTGTCGATCAGGACCGTCAGATCTCCGTCTTTGCCTTCGCTTTTCAGCGCCGCTTCGGCTGCGCGCTCGATGCCAGTCCGCTCGTCCTCGGTGATGTTCACCGTTTCCGAAAACACGTCAATCATTGTTCCGCTCCTTTGTGCGGGCGTTTTCATGCCGTTCATACGCCTGAATGATGCGCTGCACCAGCTCGTGCCGCACGACGTCCTTGTGCGTGAGCTTCACGACCGAAATGCCCTCCACGCCGTCCAGCACACGGATCGCGTGCACAAGACCGCTCATCTTTTCCTTCGGCAGGTCGATCTGCGTCACGTCGCCGGTCACGACGATGCGGCTGCCCTCGCCGAAACGCGTCAAAAACATCTTCATCTGCTCGATCGAGCAGTTCTGCGCCTCGTCGAGGATGATGAACGCATTGTTCAGCGTACGGCCGCGCATATAGGCCAGAGGCGCCACTTCGATCGCGCCGCGTTCCATCAGCTGTTTGTAGGTCTCAAGCCCGAAAAACTCCTGCAGCGCGTCGTACAGCGGTCTAAGATACGGATCGACCTTGTTCTGCAGATCGCCCGGAAGGAATCCGAGCTTCTCGCCCGCTTCGACCGCAGGACGCGTCAGGATGATGCGTTCGACTTCTTTGTTCTTGAATGCTACGACCGCCATGGCGACCGCAAGGTACGTCTTGCCCGTACCGGCGGGACCGACGCCGAACACAAGCTCGTGCTGTTTCAGCGCCTGGATGTATTTCTTCTGACCGAGCGTTTTGCACTTGATCTGCTTGCCGCGGTTGGTCAGCGCGACGACGTCGCCCATGATCTCCTTGATCAGTTCGGCGTTGCCGTCCTTGGCGATATCGATCGCGTAGCGGATGCGTCCGCGATTGATCGGCTCTCCCCTGCGCTGCATTTCAAGCAGCTTTTCCAGGATCGTCCGGCAAAGCGTGACCTGTTCCTCGTCCCCTTCGATCGCGATCCCGTCCTGACGGACGCGGATTTTTACGCCGATCTCCTCTTCAAACACGGCAAGGTTCTCATCGAATACGCCGAACAGACCGATGGAATCGTCCATTGATTCCAATTCGATCCTTCCGACCGTCTTGCCAGCTTCATCCGTCATGCGGGTTTTCCTCCGTTCTTCCTATCGTTTCTTCGGCGGTCACGATCGCGGCGGCAAGCCTTTCGCCGTTGTTCACGCGGATCGTGCCGTATGTATTGATGATCGCCGCATCGCGCGGCACAAGCGCGTACGCGGCCTCCCTCGCCCTCGAAAGCGCGATCTCATACGCTTCCTCATCGGACAGCGTTCGTTCGAAAAAGCCGATCTCACGCGCAGTCATAAGGTCGATATACACCGGCGCGAACGGACTTACGGATACGGTCCGCGTATCGGTGATGCGGTAATGCTCGAAGCTCGGCTGCGTTCTGTCGATCTCCCATCCTGCGAATCGCAGCACGCGAACAGTCTCCGTTTCTTCCATTTCCTTTGCTTCCGTAATCCGGTCAAAAACAGCGCATTCCGCCCGGTATTCGACCGCTGCCGTCACGACGCCGTCCGCGCTCGTTTCGTATGCCTCGTCCTTATAAACAACGGTCCCGGAGATCAGAACGTCCCCTGCGCGTACGCGGTCACCGACCTTAACGCGCGCTTGTCCGCGCATCACGAGGATCGACAGCACGACGCCATCCTTTTCGGCGATCACGTCCGCAGGCACGGCGTCCGTCTTTTTCGGCGCTTCCGTCAGCGCTTCGTTGACGCTGACTCTCAGAAGAACGCCTTCCCGGTCAAGCGCGATCTTAGCCGCGTCGCGGATCTGCGCAGTCAGGTCCTCCGCCGCGGTGATCAGGATCGGTCCGTTTAAAGCTGCGCCCGGACGGATCCCGCACTCGCCGAGCTTTTGTGTGATCTCCGCCGTATCGATCCGTTTTGTGCCTTCGATGCGGATCACCCAGATCCGGCCTGACAGCACCGTCAATGCGATCAATAACGCTGTGCCGCCTGCCCAAAGCACAGGCCTCCGGTACAGTTTTTTCAGTACAAACCGAAAGCCGCCGCGCTTGAGAATATGCACGCGTACACGCAGACCGCGGCTGAGATTGTGAAGCTCGAAAAAGCGCCGGGACGGGATCGTAAGCCGCAGCGCATTCGGCCCGACGCGGATCGCGTTGCGCACGCGGATCCCGGCTTCTCCCATCCGTTTCAGCAGCTTTGCCGACAAAACTCCCTCAATTTGAATTATAACATATCCCTTTGAAAAATGCCACATTAACTTTTTCCCCCGACCGACACCGAGCAGATCGGTCCGCGTACGACTGCGCGCGCTTCGGATAACTGCAGAAGCTCCAGATTCTCGCCCTCAACGCACAGCGTTCCCTGTTCCGTCAGGAAGCGAATCCGGTCCTTTCCGAAGCAAACGATCCCGCGATGCTGTTCAATGAGACATTCCGCGCCGCCAACCCATTGAACAAAAAACCGATGCGGATCCAGATCCTGCGGAAGTCCCGCAGTACGCAAGAGCTTACCGAATAGTTTTCTTTCATGTTTCATGTTACAGGATATGCCGAAAGAACACCGATCCATGCAAAAAGCCGCGCTTTTCCGCGCGGCTGTGTCGGATCGTCATCGGTCAGATGATCATCCAGGTGGATATGTGCTTCAACTGAAGCGTTTTTGAGATTTCAAGAAATGCGGTCATTGCGTCCGTAAGCGGATCGTCCCCGATACCGTTCAGACGTTTCGGTTTGGGCAGCGTAAAATCTGCGATGATGCGCGCGTCATACGGCATCCACGATTCATCAAGATACGGTCGGATCGTCGAATTCTCTTCCTTCTGTTCCGCAAGGATCAGAGTAAACACCTCGTCGTCATCTACGGCGAGACCCGACGGATGTTCCAGAAAACCGATCGGCGCATCGGGATTCAGTGTGTTGATCAGATAATTGAGTCCGTACAGCGAATAAACCTCTTCCCCGTTCATGACCGTCCCCGCATAAGCAGTAAGCCATGCACGAAGCTCTCCGCCGCGGACGAGCATCAGCGTATACCGCGGCATTTCTTTATTCATTCTGCAGATATCGCGGTACGTGATCTGTCCTTCTTTCAATCCCGTCGTTATATACGGATAGGCGATCGAAACGACGCTGTGCGGCAGATCGATGTCGTCCTCATAGATCCATTGCTGCGCAAACCAGATCTGCATTTCATGGATCAGATCCGTCAGATCCGAAGAACCGAGCGTTCCCTTTGCATACGGGGCGATCCGTTCGCGGACCGTGCATACGACCGCGTCCATAACAGCCGATACGGAAGATACATAGGGCTTGATCGCACGGCGAATCGAATCGTCAGGCTCGTATGCTTTTGTATCGATCAATCCGACGGAGATCCCCGGACGTCCGTTTTCCCGAAGCGAAACATTGACTCTGGTAATATTCTCCGCGCCGCCGGGAAGCGTAACGATCGGAATCTCCACACCGTGGTAATTACGTTCCGAGCGAACGGCAAACGCGCTTCCGTGCGCGCAAAGCACCAGATCGATGCTGTCCGTTTTTTTCAGCATATCGCGCAGCGGATACGAATCCGCTCCGGATGCGTCGACTTCGGTACTGCCGTGATACATCAAAACGGTATAATCGACCTGATCCTTCAGTTCCTTTCGAAGCTTTGCATAGGTGTCAAGAGGATCGGTAGGAAGGATCTCGTCGTCCGAAGGAGCGATCCCCGGATCGGTCATGCCGATCACGGCGACGCGTGCCGGCGGCAGTTCTCCCTTTTCATCCTGCGGTATCTCGAGAATCACATACGGCAGAAGCTCGTTCCAAAGCACGCCTTTCGTGTCAAAAATGGTCGGATCGCTCTTCTGCAGGTTTGCGCCGAGCACGGGGATCTTATGCTCGATCAATGCGTTGACTTCCCGTCGAAGCGCCTGTGACGGATAGCTCATAGCTTCGTCGCCGAGAAGTACGGCATCGTACCCCATCTTGAGAAACAGCGTTGTGATCGGTCCGTACATCCTGTCGGTCCGTATCTGATAATCATCGGCGACCGAGCTGCCGAGAAGCGACCCGCCTGCATCGAGCAGGATCAGCTCCGGTTCCGCTTTGCAAAGCGCAGCAACACATGCCGCCGTATTCATCGCGGTACATCCCGGTTCCGACTCCGTCTCCATCGGATCCCAGGCATTGCCCATAATATCCGATGTAACAAGCATTGAAAAAGACTTGGTAGCTCTGACCTGAAAATCCGTATACAGAAATGAACTCAGGATCATCGAAGCATCATTCTCCGTAACTTTTCCGTCTCCGTCATAATCCGCACGGGAAAGCGCCGCTGCATCCATCATCTTGAACCGCGAAAGATGACGCGAAATGCAGCTCGCATCCTGCGCAGTCACTTCTCCGTCTCCGTCCGCGTCACCGAAAACGACGACGTCGTCCGCAGCCGCAACCGATGCTGCCGGCAAAAACAGCAGAACCGATAATAGAAGCAGTATCCCCTTGCGGACGATTTGTTGCATGAGACGGTCTCCATACCTATATATTTTCTTTATGCATTATACTCTTTGTATTTCGAAAAAGCAAGCAAATCAGAAAAGCGTCCGCATCGCAGACGCCTTTTCTTTATTTGTTCTGTTCGGCGTCGTCGCACGAACGGCAGCTGAGGCGCCGAAAAAAAAAGATCGGCTGCGTTTTTCTCAGCCGATCGAATGTTTTAATACATGCCGCCCATTCCGGCGCCGCCCATATCGGGCGCGGCGGGTTCGGGCTTCGGGATGTCCGCAACGATGCTTTCGGTCGTCAGCACCATGGCCGCAACGGAAGCCGCGTTCTGCAGCGCGCTGCGCGTGACCTTCGTCGGATCGACGATGCCCTTTTCCTTCATGATGCCGTACGTGTCGGTGGCCGCGTCGTAGCCGTAGCCCTCGGTGCCGTTGCGGCGAATGTTCTCGATGATGACGGAGCCCTCGACGCCCGCATTCTTCGCGATCTGGCGGATCGGCTCCTCGAGCGTACGGAGAACGATCTGCATACCGGTCTTCTTATCGCCGGTCGTCTCCTCCGCAAGCTTCTTCACACGGTTCGCAACAGACAGCAACGCCACGCCGCCGCCCGGAACGATGCCTTCCTCGACCGCCGCACGGGTCGCGTTCAGCGCGTCCTCCATGCGAAGCTTCGAATCCTTCATTTCGACCTCAGTCGCTGCGCCGACTGCAATGACCGCAACGCCGCCCGCGAGCTTTGCAAGACGCTCCTGCAGCTTTTCCTTATCGTAATCGGAAGTCGTCTCCTCGATCTGCGCACGGATCGACTTGACGCGCGCTGCGATCTCAGCGGGATCGCCTGCGCCTTCTACGATGACGGTCTTTTCCTTGTCGACCTTGACCTGCTTTGCGCTGCCGAGCATCTCAAGCGTGGTCTCCTTAAGATCCATACCGAGTTCGTCGGACACGACCTGACCGCCGGTCAGGACCGCGATATCCTGCAGCATCGCCTTGCGTCTGTCGCCGAAGCCCGGCGCCTTGACCGCGACGCAGGTGAACGTGCCGCGCAGTTTGTTGATGACGAGCGTTGCAAGCGCTTCGCCCTCGACGTCCTCCGCGATGATGAGAAGCTTCCGCCCCGCCTGCGCGATCTGCTCCAGCACCGGCAGGATCTCCTGAATGTTGCTGATCTTCTTTTCGGTGATCAGGATCATCGGGTTGTCGAGGATCGCTTCCATTTTGTCGGTATCGGTCGCCATGTATGCGGAGCAGTAACCGCGATCGAACTGCATGCCTTCGACAATGTTCAGCTCAGTCTTCATGGTCTTGCTCTCTTCGATCGTGATGACGCCGTCCTTTCCGACCTTCTCCATCGCATCCGCGATCAGCTTGCCGACGTTCTCGTCGCTCGCGGAGATCGCTGCGACCTGCTCGATCGCATGCTTGCTGCCGACGGGCACGGAAAGCTCCTTAAGGCCTTCGACCGCCTCGTTGACCGCCGCTTCGATGCCGCGGCGCAGATCCATCGGATTCGCGCCTGCCGCGACGTTGCGAAGTCCCTCGCGGACCATCGCCTGCGCAAGCAGCGTCGCCGTCGTCGTGCCGTCGCCCGCGACGTCGTTCGTCTTCGTCGCGACTTCCTTCACGAGCTGTGCGCCCATATTCTCAAACGGATCCTCGAGCTCGATCTCCTTTGCAATCGTCACGCCGTCGTTGGTGATGAGCGGCGCGCCGAATTTCTTCTCAAGAACTACGTTGCGGCCCTTCGGTCCGAGCGTGATCTTTACGGTATCCGCAAGCTGATTCAGCCCGCTTTCCAGCGCTTTTCTGGCGTCCTCGCCGTATTTCAATTGCTTAGCCATGGTTTATCCTCCTGTTATTCCACGATCGCAAGAATATCGCTCTGCTTGATCACGATGACTTCCTGCCCGTCGATCTTGACTTCTGTACCGGCATACTTCGTATAAACGACCTTATCGCCGACCTTGACGACCATATCCACGCCCTTATTGCCCGGGCCGACGGCGACGACTTCCGCCATCTGCGGCTTTTCCTTTGCCGCGCTCGTCAGAAGGATACCGCCCTTCGTGACTTCTTCCGTTTCGATGTTCCGGATCACGACGCGATCGAACAACGGTTTCAATGACATAACTCATACCTCCTGTGAATCTTTTAGCACTCATTGTTTCCGAGTGCTAACCATCGTCCCTTATTATAGTGACCGCCTCCCGGAATGTCAATCGGGTAAATGCAACGAAGTTGTGAACTCTTGGACCGTTCGACAGTTTCTCCTATAACAGGACGGTATCCGCGTATTTTCTGACCGTTATCAATTTCATATCAAAAAAACGTATGCCTTCCGAAGCGCAAAAATGATGCGATTTCCGGTTTGGCAGCGCTCAGGTCGGTTTCCGTCCCGGATAAGTCCTGAAAAAAGGTGAAAAATCGCAAAAATAATCCTTGCAATGTGAAAATGTTTGTGATAGAATGTACTCCGTTCGTACCGGGAAACCGGTCGGGCAAATCTTACAGGGGGTGAAATGCTTTGGCAAACATCAAGTCCGCTATGAAGCGTGCGAAGACTTCCGTTGGTGAAAACCTCAGAAATCGCATGGACAAGTCCGCTCTGAAGACCGCTGTCCGTCGTTTTGATGAAGCGCTGAAGTCCGGCGATAAGGAAGCTGTCAATACGGCTTACCTCGCGGCTGTCAAGACCGTTGACCAGTCTGCCGCGAAGGGCGTTATCCACAAGAACGCCGCAGATCGCAAAAAGGCACAGTTGGCAAAAAAGCTCGCAGCAGCGAACAACTGAACCCCGGTATTCGCATGACATAGCGTCCGTTTTCGGACGCTTCTTTTTTTCACTTGCAAACGAAACGCCGAGCGTATAGAATAAGGAACGGGTGATCATTATGGCAACGGACGGATTGACGCTGTACGCAAGTATACGCGAGCTTCAGATCCTTGTCGGCGGCAAGATCGACAAGGTCCAGCAGCCAGACAAGGATATTCTCATACTGCACATTCACGCACCGAACGCCGGCCGCGTGAAGCTGATGCTGTGCATCCATGCGGAAAACGGTCGCATTCAGACGGTTTCCAAGAACTTCGAAAATCCCGAAACGGCGCCCGCGTTCTGTATGCTTCTCAGGAAATATCTGATCGGCTGCCGCATCGTTTCGATCGACCAGCCCGGCCTGAACCGCATCGCCGTCTTCTCGCTTTCCGGCAAGAACGAGCTCTTCGACGCCGTGCAGATGAAGCTGATCGTCGAACTGATGGGCAGGCACGGAAACGTGTTCCTCGTCGGCGAGGACGGCCGCATCATCGACTGCATGCGGCATTTCGGACTCGGCGAGAACGCCGCGCGGATCTGTCTTCCGAACGTTCCCTATGAAGCGCCGCCCGAAGCGGAAAAGCTTGATCCGCTGACCGTTTCCGAAGACGAAATCGCCGCGATCGCAAACGGTCGTATGCCCGGCAAGTGGCTGACGGACGCGTTCCATGGCGTTTCGCGGCTCTGTGCGGAACAGATCGTTAAGGACGGCACGCCTTCGGACCGTATCGCATCCGAGATCCGCGAGGTCTTCTGCGCGCTTGCCGAACAGCGGTTTTCACCGTCTCTGATCCCGAACGCAGGCGTTTTGCCGTTCCGTCCCAAGAATATCGAAAGCATTCCGTACCCGACCGTCAACGAGGCGCAGGACGCGTTTTACCGAAGCCGCGACGAGCAGGCCGTTCTGACTAAGCTTCGCACCTCGCTTCGCGCCGTGCTCGATCATGCGAAAAAGCGCGTCGAAAAGAAGCTATCCGAGTGCATGAAGACGATCGGCGACGAAGAACACATCGAGCGCGACCGTCTGTACGGCGAGCTGCTTCTGAGCGTGCACGGCGTACCGTCCGGCAGAAGATCCGTCACGGTCAATAACTATTATGCCGATCCGCCGGAAAGCGTCGAGATCGCGCTCGACCCGAAGTATTCGGCGTCCGACAACGCGCAGCGCTACTTTAAGCGCTATCGCAAGAACAAGGCCGCCCGCGTCTATGCGCTGGAGCAGGTCGATGCGTTTACCGAGGAGCTTGATTACCTCAAGGGGCAGCTTCTGAACGTCGCCGCCTGCAGTACGCGCGAGGAGCTTGCCGAGATCCGCGAGGAACTGATCCGTCAGAAATACATCCGCGAGCAGGAGCAAACGCGCAAAGCGCCTGCGAAAATGCAGAGCCGCCCGCTGCATTATCGCACGCCCTCCGGCGTCGATCTGTTCGTCGGCAAGAACAATCTGCAAAACGAACGGCTGCTCCGCACCTCCGATCCGAACGCAATCTGGCTGCATGCAAAGGGCGTACCTGCCTCGCACGTCGTTCTGAATGCATCGGATCCGTCCCGCGAGGATCTGTTCTTCGCGGCGACCGTCGCCGCCTATCACTCGGACGCGTCCGCCTCGGAAAACGTTCCGGTCGACTATACGCAGATCCGATCTGTCAAAAAGCCGTCCGGCGCGCGACCCGGATTCGTCAACTATTTTCATCAGCATACGCTGTACGTCACGCCGTCGCTCGATGCGATCGCGCCGTACCGCGTAACGGAGGACAAATGAAACTTTTACTTGCAACCAATAACGCGCATAAGGCGCAGGAAATCCGCGAGATCTTAAAGGACAGCTTTTCCGAGATCGTCACGATGCGGGAAGCCGGGATCGCGCTCGACGTCGTCGAGGACGGCAGTACGTTTCGCGAGAATGCGATCAAGAAAGCCGTGGAAACGCTCGCATTTGCGAACGGTCGGTTCGATGCGGTGCTTGCCGACGACAGCGGGCTTTGCGTCGACGCGCTGAACGGCGCGCCGGGCGTATATTCCGCTCGATTTGCCGGAGAAGGACACGACGACGGCGCGAACAACGAAAAGCTGATCGCGTTGCTCTCCGACGTTCCCGATGAGAAGCGTACGGCGCGATTCTGCTGCTGCGTCGCGCTTGCCCGCGTCGGAAGCGAACCGATCGCGGTGCAGGGCGAGGTCGAAGGCACGATCCTGCATGAAGCGCACGGTCAAAACGGCTTCGGCTACGATCCGTTCTTCTACTACGCGCCTTTCCGGAAGAGCTTTGCAGAGCTCACGTCCGAGGAAAAGAATTCCGTCAGCCACCGTAAGCGCGCGCTGATGCTTTTGAAGGAGGCGCTCGATGTCGAGGATCGCAGTCGTTTCTGATTCCCACGGCAGCATCGAAAACATCCGGTATTTCCGTTCCCGTCTCGGCCGCGTCGACGCGCTGTGGCATCTCGGCGATCATGCCGAAGACGCCGAAGCGTTGTCGCAGACGCTGAACTGCGGCTTTGTTGCGGTACGCGGAAACTGCGACCCTTTCTCCTCCGCGCCCCTTTCTTACACAGTGAACTGGCACGGAAAAAGGTTCCTGCTGCTGCACGGGCATACCGTGTCCGGCAGGCTGCATCTGCTGTACGCCGCGAAGGAGGCAAACGCCGACGCGGTGCTGTTCGGACATTCGCACGTGCCTTCCTCCGAAACGATCGAGGGCGTGCTGCTTCTGAATCCCGGCAGTCTCTCCCGTCCCCGCACGTCAACGGGCCCGAGCATAGCCGTAATTGATCTCAACGACGATTCGATGGCCGTCGAGATCCTTTTCCGCAAAGACGTTTGATCTCGTATTATTCACAATTTTTCAACAGTTTTATGCATTGACAAGAACAGGCAATGTTATTAAACTGTTTATATTGAATGTATCCGAAAGGTTTTTATAGATCATGAAGAAGCTTTTATCCCTTTTTTTTGCTGCGCTTTTACTGATCGGTCTCATACCCGTTTTCCCGATGCAAAGTGCGAACGCCGATACGTTTCGGAAGAGCGATATCTACGAGCCGTATTATATTCTCGTCAATGCTGAAAACGCCTCCGTCTCCTATCGCGGGATCGAACAGGACGCCGACGCGCGGGTCTATCCGGCCAGCACGACCAAGATCCTGACCTGCATCCTCGCGCTTGAAAAGGGCAATCTTGACGATATGGTCAATGTTTCTGCCAAGGCGGTCGATTTCGGCAACGGCAACTCTCTGATGGGTCTTGAAGAGGGCGATCAATATTCGCTCAAAGACCTTCTCTACGGTCTGATGCTGCCTTCCGGCAACGACGCCGCGATTGCGGTTGCCGAGCATATTGCGGGCAGCACCGAAGCGTTTGCGCAGATGATGAACGACAAAGCCGTCGAGCTTCACATGGATCATTCGCATTTTGTAACGGTCCACGGCAAGCAGAACGATAATCACTACACCACTGTACGCGATATGGCGGTGCTCACCGCATACGCGCTGAACAAAAGCGAACAAAGCGAGACGTTCCGCGAGATCGTCGGCACAAAGACCTACGTCGCCGAATCCGGTCCGCGCGCGCTGTCTCTTGTCAATTCCAACCGCATGCTCGTCGATATGCCCGCGACCGAAAAGGTCCCCGAGCCGATCTCCTGTCTCTATCCGGATGCGATCGGCGTCAAAACCGGCGATACGAACGCAGCCGGCAAGTGCCTGATCGCAGCTGCGGAACGCAACGGCGTCACGCTGATCGCGGTCCTCTACGGCGGAACGCTGAACGACCCGGAGTACAACAACGGCTGGTCAGACGGACGCAAGGATAAATACAACGCCAGACGCTTCCAGGACGCGGCGCTGATGTTTGAATACGCATTCAACGATATGGTAAAGACCGTCAGCTTCGGTGAGCTTGTTGACGCGGGTATGCCCGTCGAATTCGATATCCGGATCGCGAACGCATCCCCCGACGATTCGCAGGGCGGTATTCTGAAAGCGAAAGCAAATCTTTCTCTCGATACGCAGATCAAGCTGATGCAGCCCGATCCGAGCAAATCCGTCAAAGACTTCAATATCGAAGTCAGCACGAATATCACAAGCCAGTATGCGCCGATCAGCGAGGGCTCGACCGTCGGTACGGTCTCCTATGTCTACCGAGGCACGACGATCGCGAGTGTGGAGCTTTTCGCAACGCGAAGCGTCAAGGAAGGCACCGCCGTGACCGACCTGTCGCCCGTTTCACCGTCAAGCACCGAACAGCCGATCTACAATCTGATCGGCGACGCAAACGTACCGACCGTTGATGCACAGCCCGGCAGCGACGTGAAGGAAAACGGCGGAAGCTGCGCCTCAGGCATCCCAAAGGGCGTTTACATCGTCCTCGGCGTTCTCGGCGTTCTGCTGCTGGTCGTCGTCGTGCTGTTCTGTCTCTATGTACGCGCAGAAAAGAAACGCCGTGCCGCCGCTCGCCGCCGCGCCGCAAGACGCCGCGAGATGCAGGAGCGACAATATGACGAATACACGCGAAAGTAAGGAAAAAATATGAAAAGGACCGTCCTCTGCCTGCTGCTTTGCATCCTGCTTCTTCCCTTCCGGGGGATCGCAGAAACCTCGGATTCGACAGGATTCGACCTCAAAGCGCTTGCGGAGGACACTGTTTTTTTGGTCAATGCAGACGATCCTTCACACGCAGTACTCGGTCTTGAGCGCAACGCGGACAAAAAGAGGTATCCGGCCAGCACGACCAAAATCATGACCTGTATCATAGCGCTTGAAAAATGCGAACCGGACGAGCTTGTCACCGTCAGCAAGCGTGCGTGCAATCTTTCCGAACGCAATTCCAAAATGGGGCTTCGCGCAGGCGAAGAATTTCGGTTGATCGATCTTCTTTACGGACTCATGCTTCCGTCCGGCAACGATGCCGCGATCGCCGTTGCCGAGCATATCGGCGGAAGCATCAAGGGCTTCGCCGATCTTATGAACGAAAAGGCGAAACTTCTCGGCATGGATGGCACACATTACGTCAATCCGCACGGGCTGCATAACGCCGAGCATTATACGACGGCGCGCGACATGGCTGTGCTTGCCGCTTACGCGATGGAAAACGAAACGTTCCGAGCCATTGTATGCACGACCGAACTGACGGTCAAATCGTCCGCAGGACGCGAGCTTACGCTGCAATCCTCGAACCGCCTTCTGCGGGACGTCAAAGTCAGCTCGTACAAGCCGTATTCCTGTCTCTATCCGGATGCGATCGGCATTAAGACCGGCGATACGCATCTTGCCGGAAAATGCCTTGTCGCTGCGGCAAAGCGCGGTGATACAACCTATATAGCAGTTCTTCTGAACGGCGAGAACGCGCCGGAAAATCTGAAGGGACGCGATAAGGATCGTTACTCTGCGCAGCGCTTCTACGACGCCGCAAAGCTGTTCGATTACGTCTTTGCGAACGATACGGTCGAGATCGACGCCGGATATCTTTCGGATCGCTGTCTGCCCGACACGTACGCTTATACCCCGAATCCGAAAAATACGCCGATCCGAGAAGCGCTGTACCGGATCGAATGGTCCGATGCGAATGCGCTCGTTCTGCCGCGCTGGCAGGCGGACAGTCTGATCGCCGATCCTTTCCCCGAGGATTGTATCCGGTACTCTGAGCCGGATCTTTCCGCGCAGCTCGGCGCAAAAGCGGGAACCGTCTGCGTCACGGTCGGTGAAGACGTGATCCTGACCGGCGATCTGATCGCCGAAGACTATACCTATCCGCCGACGCTCGCGCCGACTGCCGAGCCCACCTATACCGTGATCGAAGAAACCCCGCAGGCATCCGGTCCCTCGCCCTCACCGAAACCGGTTTCGCTCCCGGAGGCAACGGTCGAACCCACACACGCATGGATCCCGGTTTCGCCGGAGGCAACGTCCGATCCAAAGTCCTGCGGCTGGTTCCGATGCGTCCCCTGATCAGGCATAATACGGGATCCCGAGCGCCGTATACGTCAGTTTCCCGACGACGCCGTCCGCTTTTAATCCGCTTGCTTTCTGGAACCGCTTCACGGCGCGTTCCGTTTTTTTGCCGTAGATCCCGTCCGTCTGTCCCGGATCATAACCAAGCTCCTTCAGCTTCTTTTGTACCCTTAAAACGTCGCTGCCGCGCATATACGGGGTTCTGAGCTTCAGGATCCTTGAAGAGAAGAACGGCGGGCGTCCGTACCGGTCCCAGCACGAAACTTTGCTTTCGACGACGCCCACGTCGCGTCCCTTCGCTTCGATCACGCGGTCGGCGTCGATCGCGTAGCCGACATGCACGGCGCGTCCTTTGCTCATCCGAAAGACCATATCGCCCTCCCTGAGCTCCGAGCGTCCGATCTCCGTGCAGAGACTGCGCAGTCCTTCGGCATTGACGTCATGGTCGATCAGCCTGTGCTTCAGGAAGAAAAACGTACCGAGTCCCGAGCAGTCGAATGCGCGCAGCACGTCGCCGTAGCCTTCGCGCACCTCCTTCTTCCAGTACGCGATCGCACGGTCCGCGTTTCGTTTCGTTTTTTCGCGTCTGCGGATCCACGCCTCCGTGATCGTCGGCTTTTTCTGCCCCTGCGCGCCCCAGACATAAATGCTGTGATTTCTGACCTGTTCCTTCAGGTATTCCGTAAATTCCGATGCGTACATAAAAGAATCCTCCCCTTCATTCTATGTGAAGAGGAGGATCCGGGTGAAAACGCCCTTACCACTTGTTGAATACCTTTTCCGCAAAGCCGAGGAAATCCTTAAGACGGATCTCCTCCCCTCCGTCGGTTTTCAGTACGCCGGTGAACCTGCCGAACACCTGATGCTGATCGGAGCAGATGATCTTAACGTCCGTTTTGGAAGCGCGGTCGAGGATCGGAGAAAAGATCAGGTCGACGCGTCCCTCGTCGTCCGTGAAATGCCACGGGCGCATCAGGTCGTCCGAGCCGTCCGGCTTCTTCGGAATGCCGAAATCCACGCGTCCGAGCTTGTGCGCGATTCCGTCGACAAACAGCATATTCTCGCTCGCGGCGCTCGTATCCCCGAAGCCGTAACCGAGGTTGAAGCCGATCACGCGCCCGTCGTTCTCTCCCTGCGCCGCGCTCCAGTACCAGGTGTTTTTATAGGTCCATACGCCCCTGCCCCAATCCAGAAGCCCGAAGGTGTTCTTCGGATCGAGTACAGTTCGCACATCTCCGATCTGAAACCATCCTTCGGCGCGCATGCCGACGATCTTCTGGTTGTAATAGAAATGTCCCTTCTTTTCAAACGGCGTCGCGATGACCATGGAATCCTTCGGCTCGTCTGTGAGCAGAATATCGCAGGAAAACGGCTTTCCGTCCTTGAATCTGTCGATACGGAATGTGAGCCGCCGCCCTTCCGGCGTATGCACAAACGAGCCGGACGCGTTTTTCAGTGTCTTAAAAATGTCGCCTTCCTTCGACGACGCCGGGAATTTTGTCTTTCCCATCGGCAGCCAGAACATCGGCGAGACGGTCGTTTCCTTGCACGTTTCAAAGTCCAGTACGGAAGCAGACAACAGCCCCATATAGCTGTTGTCGTCGATCGTCAGCGCAACGCCCCACCGATCGTTTGTGATAAGATAGTAGTCCCATTCCTTGATGCGAAGCTTGCCTGCCCTGATCGCCTTGCGGTCGTACGTCCTGAGAAGCGCCGTCGCATAGCCGGGTTCATTGAGATTTCCCTGCCCGTTCAGAAGCGGTCCGGGACCGAACCGATGCTGTTTCATCATGTCATTCTGTCCTTTCCTTACCAGTCGCTGCTCCAGTCCGTGCCGCCCGAATCCCAGGAGCTGTAATCGGACGAAGAAGAATCCGAGGACGAGGAACTGCTGATGGAATCCCATGTGTCCGAATCCTTGAAATCCGTGACGCCCCAATCGGAATCGTAGTCCTTGCCTACATAGTAATCATCATAGTCTCCCGTATATGTGTGCGATTCATTGTCAAGCGGACGATACCCCGACTGCCAATCGGAATCGTTGTCCGTGGAATAGTACCAGTTATCGCCGTACCGATACCAGACATATCCCGGGATGTAGTCAAACTGATAATAACCGTCGTTTTTATGTTTTATCGATGAACAAATCCGTGACAGGCCGATGGACAAAAGCACGATCGCAACCATGATCAACACTACGAGCCATCTCTGGATATTCGGACTTGATTTAGTCTGTGCCGCACCGCTCCGCGTGATCGGAGGCTGCTTCCCGTCCGGATAAATCCCGCGGTTGTGACATTCGACAAGCAGCTTCTGATACAGCTCATTGACGGCATACGCTTCGTCCGGACCGTTGTAACGGATCGCTCGCGTGCCGTCGGCCTTGTTCTTATAGACGACGAAACGATCCCCGTCCCGATAGATGCCGAACGCGCGCGGCTCCTTGAAATCTTCTCCGACAAAGAAACGCATCCGAAGAAGCGGCATGCCGCGCTCTGCGCAGTATTCCTT
The DNA here is from genome assembly GCA_045114775.1 of Christensenellales bacterium. Classification (GTDB taxonomy): domain Bacteria; phylum Bacillota; class Clostridia; order Christensenellales; family CAG-138; genus UBA3792. Next base: position 56,741 of record JBGULC010000044.1, read on the forward strand.
CAGTTCGTCGATCGTTTTGGGCTGAAAGATCGTCCGTTCCGTATCAACGACATAGTTTTCATTCGCTGCGCCGCAATGCGGACAGTTCTTCTCGTCGCTTCTGACCGTTCCGTCGCAAAAAGGGCACTTACTTGTTGACGCCATGATCTCCTATTCCCTCTTACATGAAAAGAAGGAGGGCGTTCCCGCCCCCCTTGATCGCTTCTTACAGACTCTGTGCGATCGCAACCGCTACTGCGACCGTCGCGCCGACCATCGGGTTGTTGCCCATGCCGATGAGGCCCATCATCTCGACGTGCGCCGGAACGGAGCTCGAACCGGCAAACTGCGCGTCGGAGTGCATACGGCCCATCGTGTCGGTCATGCCGTAGGACGCGGGACCCGCCGCCATGTTGTCGGGATGGAGCGTTCTGCCCGTGCCGCCGCCGGATGCGACTGAGAAGTATTTCTTACCATTCTCAACGCACCATTTCTTGTACGTGCCAGCGACCGGATGCTGGAAGCGCGTCGGGTTCGTGGAGTTGCCGGTGATGGAAACGTCAACGTTCTCGTGACGCATGATCGCAACGCCCTCGTTGACGTCGTCAGCGCCGTAGCAGCGGACCTTTGCGCGCTCGCCGTCGGAGAACGGCTTCGTATAGACGATCTTCAGATCGCCGGTGTAGTAATCGTATTCTGTCTCCACATAGGTGAAGCCGTTGATGCGGGAGATGATGTACGCCGCGTCCTTGCCGAGACCGTTCAGAATGACCTGCAAAGGCTTTTGACGGACCTTGTTTGCGGTCCGCGCAATGCCGATCGCGCCTTCCGCGGCCGCGAAGGATTCGTGACCCGCGAGGAACGCGAAGCAGCTTGTTTCTTCCCGGAGCAGCATCGCGCCGAGATTGCCATGGCCCAAGCCCACCTTGCGCTGATCCGCAACGGAGCCCGGGATGCAGAACGACTGGAGGCCGATGCCGATCGCTTCGGCGGCTTCCGCTGCGTTCTTGACGCCCTTCTTGTACGCGATCGCCGCGCCGACGGTGTAAGCCCATCCCGCGTTTTCAAACGCGATCGGCTGAATGCCCTTGACGATGCCGTACGGATCGACGCCGTGCGCGTCGCAGATCGCCTTCGCTTCTTCGAGATCCTTGATGCCGTACTCGTTCAGCACCTTCGTGATCTTGTCGATTCTTCTTTCATAACCTTCAAACGTAATCATGAGGCACCTCCGTTATTCCTTGCGCGGGTCGATGACCTTTGCGGCGGTCGCAAACCGGCCGTAGGTCCCGATGTTCTTCTCGAACGCTTCCTTCGGGTCCATGCCCTTCTTGATCGCGTCCATCATCTTGCCGAGGCTGACGAACTGGTAGCCGATGATCTCGCCCTCTTCGTCGAGACCGATCTTCAGCACGTAGCCCTCCGCCATCTCGAGGTAGCGCGGGCCCTTCGCCTTTGTGCCGTACATCGTGCCGATCTGCGAGCGAAGGCCCTTGCCTAGGTCTTCCAGACCTGCGCCGATGGTGAGGCCGTCGTCCGAGAACGCGCTCTGGCTTCTGCCGTAAACGATCTGCAGGAACAGCTCGCGCATCGCCGTGTTGATCGCGTCGCACACGAGGTCGCTGTTCAGCGCTTCGAGGATCGTCTTGCCGGGCAGGATCTCCGCCGCCATTGCCGCCGAATGCGTCATGCCGGAGCAGCCGAGCGTTTCCACCAGCGCTTCCTCGATGACTCCTTCCTTGATGTTCAGCGTAAGCTTGCATGCGCCCTGCTGCGGCGCGCACCAGCCGATGCCGTGCGTCAGACCGCTGATGTCCTTGATCTCCTTCGCTTTGACCCACTTGCCCTCCTCGGGGATCGGAGCGGGTTCATGCTTCGCGCCTTTTTTGACGCATACCATTTCTTCCACATCACGGGAATACTGCATGAAATGTAACCTCCTTTTTGATTCCGGCGCGATAAACACGTTTTCCCGGATTATGAAAATAGTATATCATACATATTTCCTCTTCGCAAGACGGTAAATCGGTGCTATAATAAAAATCGGAGGTGGATCTTACGCATATACCGTTGATGATCGTATTCGGCGCGCTGCTTCTCAGCACGGCCGTGATCCATTTGATCGCCTGCTACCGGCGATACCCGAAAACGCGCAGCGTCACGAAGGTGCTTCTGATGCCGCTTCTGTTTGCGCTGTACGCGGTTTCCGTGCCGGAGATCCGGCTGCTCGTCGCCGCCGCGCTGCTGTTCGGCTGGATCGGCGACGTCTTTCTGCTGTTCCGCAAAAGCCGCATCCTGATGCTCTGCGGCGTTTGCGCGTTCGGTCTCGGTCATATCTTCTATATCGGCGCGATGCTTGCGGAGCAGCAGAATATCTCCGTACTGATCCTGATCCCGATCGCGCTGTGTATCCTTTGGATGACTTTTGTTTGCAAAAAGCTGATCCCCTTTGCGCCGCGCGCGCTCAAAAAGCCCGGATTTCTCTATGCGCTTCTGCTGTCCGGCACATGTCTCTCCGCGCTCTATGCGCTTTTGACCACGCAGAAGGTCGCGTATCTCATCGCCTTTATCGGCGGACTGTTCTTTATGCTCAGCGATACGATCCTGACCGGTCAGGCGTACCGTAAGGAAACCAAACACGGCGGCTTTTACGTCATGCTCACATACATTATCGCGCAATGCCTTCTGATCTTCGGCCTTGCGCTGACAGGAGGAAATTAAATGGAACTTGCAGCTTTGATCCTCTCCGGCGCGTCGCTTCTTCTCGCGCTCGTCATTCTCGCCGTCCTGCTTCTTTCAAACAAGAAGGACGGACAGGCGGAGCTTCGTATGGAGATCAGCAGCACATTACAAGCGTTCGGGAAAACGATCTCGGACAATCAGCGCTCAGCATCCGAATCGCAGGACAAGCGCCTTTCGAGCATGGAGCAAAACAACGCGCTCGATTTTGAGCGTCTCAGAAAGTCCCAGGAGGACCGGATCGGCTCGCTCGAACAGTCCAACGCGCAAAGGCTCGAATCTCTGCGCCGCTCGCAGGAGGATCGGATCGGCTCGCTCGAACAGTCCAACGCGCAAAGGCTCGAATCTCTGCGCCGCTCGCAGGAGGAGCGCATCGGGTCTCTGGAGCAGTCCAATGTACAGAAGCTGGAGCTGTTGCGCCGCTCGCAGGAGGAGCGTATAGGCTCGCTCGAAAAATCGAACGAGGCAAAGCTTGAGTCGATCCGTCAGGCGATGGAGAGCAAGCTTTCCGCGATCCAGACCGAGAACGCCGAAAAGCTCGAGAAGATGCAGAAAGTCGTCGACGAAAAGCTGGAAAAAACGCTGGAAAACCGCATTTCGGAGTCATTCAAGGTCGTGTCCAGTCAGCTCGAACAGGTCTATAAGGGCCTCGGCGAAATGCAGAACGTCGCGGCGGGCGTCACCGATCTCAAAAAGGTCCTTTCGAACGTCAAAACGCGCGGCATTTTGGGTGAAGCGCAGCTTTCCGCGATTCTTTCCGAGATCCTGTCCCCCGAGCAGTACGCATGCGATATCGCGACCAAATCCGGCTCGCGCGATCGCGTGGAGTTTGCGATCCGGCTTCCCGGCGACGGCGAAACGCCGGTCTATCTTCCGATCGACGCAAAGTTCCCCGGCGAAACGTTTGCGCAGCTTCAGGATGCATACAATACCGGCGATCCGGCTGCGATTGATCAGGCGGCAAAGATGCTCGAAATCCGCCTGAAGGCCGAGGCAAAGGACATCCGGGACAAATACATCGACCCGCCGCACACGACCGATTTCGGGATCCTCTTCCTGCCCTTTGAAGGACTATACGCCGAAGCGGTCAATCGCGGGTTTATCGAAGAGCTGCAGCGGACGTATCGCATCAACGTGACCGGGCCGAGCACGATGGCTGCGTTTTTGAACAGTCTTCAGATGGGCTTCCGCACGCTTGCGATCCAGAAGCGTTCCGGCGAGGTCTGGCAGGTACTCGGCGCGGTCAAGACCGAATTCGAGAAGTTCGGCGACATTCTGAACCGTTCGCAGCAGAAGCTTCGTCAGGTCAACGACGAGCTTGATACGCTGATCGGCACCCGCACCCGCGCGATCAACCGTAAGCTCAAGGACGTGGAACGGCTCGACGCGCCCGAAGCGGACAAGCTGCTGGACGCATAAAAAGAGCTTCGTCTGCCGGAAGCAACAGCGGGTTGCTTGTGAGAACCGTTATTCCGCAGTATCATTTGTACAGAATCAAAAAGGAGCACGGGAATGGAAACAAAAGATGTCATTTACGGATTGCGTACAAAGAACGGCTTTTCGCAGGATGAGCTTGCCGAAAAGGTCTTTGTGACACGACAGGCGGTGTCACGCTGGGAGAACGGCGAAACAGTGCCGAATACCGAGACGCTGAAACTGCTCTCGAAGCTGTTTGACGTCTCGATCAATACGCTGCTCGGCTCGCCGCAAAAGCTGTACTGCCAGTGCTGCGGCATGCCGCTTGAAGACGAAATCATCGGCAAGGATGCGGACGGAGCGCCGAACGAAGCGTACTGCAAGTGGTGTTACGCAGACGGGACATACACGTACAGCAACATGGACGATCTGATCGAGGTCTGTGTGCCGCACATGATAAAAGAAGGATTCTCGGAAGAACAGGCAAGAAGCTACATGAAGAATATACTTCCGCATCTGGATTACTGGAAACGGTACGAGGAGCTTTCCGACGACGGACAATTTGATGCGTTCAAGCAAAAGCTGATCGCAGAGATCAACGACTTGCACATCGAAGGCATGCCGAAACTCACAAAGCTGAATGCGCTTGTCGGAAGCTATGTGAACCTTGCCTATCCGTTACCCTCAGGTGCGAGCGTAAAGTTTCTGAACGATCAGACGACCTACCTCGGCAATCAGCTCGAATCCGAATCCGGCGGCGAACGCTGCTTCGGCGTCCTCGCAAACATGGACTTTATTCTGATCTGCACCTACGGGAAAGACGGCGCAAATCCGGAACTTGTCCTGTTCAAGAAACGGTAAAGGAAGCAATACATGAAAAACGGCACGGTGTTTTACCGTGCCGTTTATCGTTATACTCTGTCATGCCTGCAGCTTTTGGATCGCACGGACGACCTCGTCGCGTTCCTCGCCGGAGATGATACCCCATTCCTCCTTCATCAGGCGAATCTCTTCTTTGTAGGCAGCGATCGCGCCTTCTTTGTCGCCGAGGATCTCATAGATATGCGCGATGCTTCCTGCGCTGTCTATGAATTTCGGCGACGGCTGGATCTCCTGTCCTTTACGATACCATTCGATAGCGCAGTCGTATTCCTGCCGCTGGGTGAAGATGTCTCCGAGGGTGAACGCGCAGCACCATTCCGTTTCCGCCATGGATTCAAGCGCCTTGATCTGCGCTTCGGCTTCGTCTTTCTCTCCTGCTGCCTCGGCGATCAGATAGCGGTACATCGGTACGCGGAAGGTTTCGTCGATCGCGGCGAGCTTTTTGAGCCATTCCCTTGCCTCTTTGAGTCTGCGGTCCGCGATCAGATTGTCAAGGAGCCACATATGCGCGGCGCGGTTATCCGTATTCTCCCGGCAGTAGTCGGCGTACCATTCGATCAGCGCGTGATGATTGCGGGACCCCCAATCGGGGATATAGCTGCCCCATGCCATTGCGAGCTCGCTGAGCGCTTCACGGTCGCCTTTCGTCTGTTCGACTGCAATCTTGCCGTGCTCGACCGCTAAAAGACAGTACTGTTCCGCCTGATGGTGATAGAGTTCGGTCAGAAGCAGCTCCGCTCTGCCTTTGTAAGCCGGGTTCTCCATGAACGCGTTGAGCTGTTTTTCAAGCTGCCGCTCCTCCGCCTCGTCGAACATGCCGCGGTCGTAGATGCGGTTCTCGATGCGTTCCATCTGCTGTTCCGGGTCCATCGCGAACAGCTGATCGATGCTGACGCCGAAATAGATCGCAATCTCCGGCAGAAGCTGCACATCCGGCACGCTGGTGCCGCATTCCCACTTGCTGACAGTCTGCGCGGTGACGTTCAGCGCGTTCGCCAGCGCTTCCTGTGTAAGCCCTCTGTCCATTCGCAGACGGCGGATTTCTTTTCCCATTTCCATTGTGTTGTCCTCCTGTTTTTGATGGATTCATCATAGCAGGTAAAAAGCGGAACTTCCAGCGACCGTCACGCGAGGCGACTCGCGCGTCGGTTGTATGACGGATTATTTCGCGTACTTCTCGAACCAGTTCGTGATCTCGGTGAGGCGGCGGATGCGATGCAGTGGCTTTCCGGAGCGGGAAAGCTCGTGGTTTTCGCCGTGGAACAGGCAAAGACGCGCCGGCACGCCGCGATCGACCAGCGCCGCGTACATCTGCAATCCCTGATCGAGCGGACAGCGATAGTCCTCGTCCGAATGGATGAACAGCGTCGGCGTCCTGACGTTCTTCGCGTATTTCAAAGGGCTGTGCTCCCAGAGCTTCGCGTGATCTGTATAGAAATCCGCGTGATTCTGATCGCCGACAAAGTAGTAGCCGATATCGGAAATCCCGTTGAAGCTCAGCCAGTTCGAGATCGAACGCTGCGACGCGCAGCAGCAGAAGCGATCCGTATGCCCGATGATCCAGTTCGTCATAAACCCGCCGTAGCTGCCGCCCGTTTCGCAAACGCGCGCGGGATCGATCGCGGGGTAGCGGCGCAGGACCTCCTCGCAGAAATCCATGAGGTTTCGATAATCCGTTTCGCCGTAGTGTCCCATGATGTCCGCAAACGCGTCTCCCCTGCCGTCCGAGCCCTTTGGGTTGCAGAAGAATACAAAGTAGCCGAGCCCCGCCCAGACCTGCATCTCGTGATAGAACACGGTTCCGTAGACCGTCTTGGGCCCACCGTGGATATCGAACACCGCGGGATATTTCTTTTCGGGATCGTAATCCTTCGGCTTCAGCACCCAGCCGTCGATCTTTAAGCCTTCGCTCATCACGGACACCGGCTCGCATTTTGCAACGTAGGTATCGTCGAAAGCGCCGTCGTTGAAGTGCGAAAGCTTTGTAAGCGCGCCGGTTTTCAGGTTCTTTGCGTAAAGCTCCTGTAAGGAACCCTCGTACAGCGAAATGAACAGCGCGTTTTCGTTTTCCGGATGGATCGCCACGGTGTCGATAGAGCCGATCTCCGTCGCGATCGGAACATTGTTCCCCATTAGGTCCAAAGCGTACAAATGCGAGCTCTCAAAGCGCGTGGTGATGTAATATAGCCGGTCGTTTAGGCCGATCATACTCTCCCCGCCGCCGTAGCGAACGTCGGATCCCACCGAGTTCCAAAGGCTCTCGGTGTTCTCGAACAGCATGGTCAATTCACCGGTCTCGCGATCGACGGTGTAGAAGTCGACGTTTTCGTTCAGACCGATGTCCTTGCCCTCCGTTGCTGTCAGGATCAGCGTTTCGCCGACCGCTTTGATGCGCTCGGTATAGAGCCCCGTATATGCCTTGAGCAACCGGACGCCGCCCGTATTCCCATCCATCACATAAAGCTTCGGATGTGTAAGATCGCGCCGCGCGGTGAAGCTGTCGCCGAGAAAATAGACGAGATCGCCGATCGTTTCGATCGAATCGACCGAGAAAAACGGCTCGGTTACGCGCCGGATCTCCTTTGCGTCCGCCGACACAAGGAACAGCGCCGTGCGGGTCTTGTTGACGATCCCCTCCCCGTTCATCCAGTACGGCAGCTCGTCGAAGACCTCGTAATCCGCGTTGTCCGCGTACTCCTTTTCGACCTTTTCACGGTCCTCTTTGCACATGGAATAATAGTCGGGATGGTTCGCGTCGATGTCGCCGAGCACGGCATAAGCGCCGTTCGTCAGTTTTTTGATCCAGCTTGCCGCAAACGGCAGCGTAAACGCGTGCAGCGCTTCGCCGCCGGAAAGGTTCAAGCGGTAAAAGCTTGTGAACTGCTCCTTCTTTTCCGCGCGTTTCTTCTCGGCGTCGGTGCGGACCGCGGGAAACAGGATCGTATCTGCGTCCTCCCAGAAGTAGCGCGTCTCTTTGCCGAGATCGGTCATCTGCCGGATGGCGCCGTCATAGAGCCACAGACGGCTGTCATAGCGGTTCTCCTCCTCATTGCAGTTCGACACGACGAACGCCGCGCGCTTGCCGTCGGGCGCATATTTGACGTTCGACAGATACTTGTAGTTCAGAAAGTCACGGATCTCTACGGATTTCATACGGCTTCTCCCTTCGTTCTTTGCTTCCATTTTAGCGGTTTGTCAGCCGATTTGCAAGTAAAAAGAGCAGCGCTCCCGCTGCTCTCAATCATTTGCCGTTCAATCGATCGGTCCTCCTTTATACAGGGCCGAAAGCGCAAGATAAACGCCGACCAGAAGATCCGCGCCGCCGCCCGACGGCATGGTCGCGATCCGGTTTGCCGCGGCGATCAGCGTGGAATACGGCGCGTCGGAAAACACATTCCGCAGAAGCTGGAAAAGATCCTCGGGAACGAGCCCCTCTCCGCATTGCAGCAGGAATGCCGCGGACAGTTCGGTCGTATGCTGCGCGGCTGCGCTTGCAAGCTCGCGCGTCATTTCGAGAACGCGTTGAAAACTTCTGCCGAACGCGGCGGACAGCGCTGCATAGCCCGCCATATAGCCGCACAAAAGGCGATCGGACGACGGGATCAGACCGACGCCGAGCCCAGCAAGCAGAGATCCGGCTTCGATGCATTCCGCATGATCCTGATCGCGGAACGCCGTATTGAGACGCGGCAGCAGCGGCTCGACCTGCTCCGAATATCCGTTCGGACGAAGGTCTGTGATGATCGGGCTCAGATCGTCCTCCTTCGCGTTCGTTTCGACCGCGTGCAGGATGTGGCGCAGCCGGATATCGTAATCGACAGGCAGAAAGACCGCTTTGATGGATTCCATCGAAAGATCGTAGTCGGTGCTCTGCGAGAGATCTGCGGAGAACTCGCTCCCGGGAATTTCGATGCGCTCGTCCCCCATCAGCACCTGCTGTCCCTCCTCGATGCCGAACCCGGTGAGCTCCTTTGTGGACGTGACAATCGCCGAAAAAGGATTCAGACAGTGCGCGTTCGTAAGGATCGTGATCATGCCGATCGAGGTATTGCAATAGACCGCGTCGGGATAGACGGCGTGAACCGTTCCGGCGTAGTTGCCAAGGCGGAGATACGCGTGCAGGCGTCTGCAGATTTTTCTTGCTGTTTCCATGGTCGAAAATACCCGGACCGTACCGCGGTATGCCGCGTATATACATGCTCCGATTATCTGTATTTTAGCCTGTTTCCGGCTTTTTGTAAAGCGTCTGCGGGGTCCGGAACGTCACATCATTATGAATAGACTGTAAATTTATTCAAATATCGTGTGCGATCAAAACAAAAAAGGGAAGCGCATAAGCCTCCCCTTTGGTTTCCCGGTCCGAATTATTCTTCGGGATCCTTTTCCGGAATGTGCAGCTCGATCGGCTCGTTGCAGTTCGGGCAGATCAGCCCGTCCGGAGAATCGAGCATGTCCTGATCGAAGTAGATGGTTTCGCCGCAGCTCGGGCAGACGATCTCGAAGAAATCGTCCTCGTCAAAGTCGTCCTCTTCCTCTTCCTCGTCCTCGTCGCCGTACAGGAAATCATCGTATTCGTCGAGGCTCTCAAAGATCTCGTCGACGCTTTCGTCGAGATCGGCAAGCGTATCCTCATGATCCGACATCTCCTCCGCGATCAGGTCGAGCGTGTCGACGATCGCCGTGAAGATCTTCGCGTACTTGTCCTCATGGATGTTGAGGCCTTCCATCAGACCGTCCAGATATGCGACCTTTTCAGAAATCTTGCTCATGCTGCACCTCCGTTTTATTGATGTTCAGTTTGCGTTAAACGCGGGACATATATTCGCCGGTCCTGGTGTCGATGCGGATCATATCGCCCTCGTTGATGAACAGCGGGACTGCAATGTGATAGCCGGTCTCGACGACTGCGGGCTTGGTTGTGCCGGTCGCGGTGTCGCCCTTGAAGCCCGGCTCGGTCTCGGTGACCTTAAGCTCGACAAAGTTCGGCGCCTCGACGGAGAACGCGCTGCCCTTATAGAAGCGCATCTTGACCTGATCGTTCTCCTTGATAAAGTCGATCGCGTCTTCGACCTGCTCAAAGTTCAGCGGGATCTGCTCGTAGGTCTCGACGTCCATGAAGTAGTAGAGCTCGCCGTCGGAATACAGGTATTCCATGTCCTTGGTCTCGATGTGTGCCAGCGGGTACTTGTCCGTCGGGCTGAAGGTACGCTCCAGCACTGCGCCGGTCATTACGTTCTTGAGCTTCGTGCGCACAAACGCTGCGCCCTTGCCCGGTTTTACGTGCTGGAAGTCGGAGATCGACCAGACAACGCCGTCAATCTCTACTGTCACGCCCTTGCGGAAATCGCCTGCCATAATCATAAGTATGTCCTCCTGATTTGATTCCTTGTTCTGTTAAATATGCTGCAGCTCTTTGGTTGCATGCGCAAAGTTCAGCTTGCCGTCCTTGGTGACCACGCAGCAGTCCTCGATGCGGACGCCGAACTTGTCTTCGATGTAGATGCCGGGCTCGACCGTGATCGTCATGCCCTCTTCAAAGACCGTGTCGCCGGTGACCGACGCGCGCGGCTCCTCGTGGATGAGAAGGCCGAAGCCGTGACCGAGCGAATGACCGAAGCAGTCGCCGTAGCCCTTTTCTTTGATATAGTCACGCGCGATTGCGTCGAGCTCCTTGCCGGTGATGCCCGGTTTCAGCGCGTCGAGCGCACGGGTCTGCGCTTCCAGAACGATGTTGTAGATCTCTTCCGCGAACGGATCGACCTTACCCACCGCAAAGGTGCGCGTCATGTCGGAATGGTAGCCGTTATAGAGGCATCCGAAGTCGACGACAACCAGATCGCCCTCAGTAAGCTGCCGTTCGCCGGGGACCGCGTGGCACATCGCGCCATTCGGACCGGAACCGACGATGGTTTCAAACGACGGGCCTTCGCTGCCGAGCTTTGCGCAGATGTATTCGAGCTCTGCCGCGACGCGGCGTTCGGTCATGCCGGGTTTGACGACCTTCAGAAGCTCCGCGAACGCTTCGTCCGCCATTGCCTGTGCCTTTTGGAGATTCTCGATCTCGTCGGCGGTCTTTTTGATGCGAAGCTGCGAAAGCTCCATTGCAAACGGAACCAGCTCGGCGCCGAATTTCTCGAACACCTGATACTGCGCGAAGCTTACAATGTCTTCTTCAAAGCCGATGCGCCTGACGTTTTCCGTGTCGATGATCTCTTTCAGTTTGTCGCGGTGCGCCTGCCCGGAAACCTCGATGATCTCGCAGCAGTCGCCGGCCTGTGCCTTCGCCTGAATGGTGTAGCGGAAGTCGGTCAGAAGCGCTGCGCGGTTCTTCGTGATCAGGACGCTGGATTCATCGCTGGTGAATCCGGAAAAATAGCGGATCGCGGTGACCGATTTCAGAAGAACGGCGTCGATTTCGGCGCGTTCCATCTCAGCGCGAAGCCGCATGATACGATCGTTCATACTATCCTCCATAAAACTCTATAACATTGGTATTATATCCGATTCCGTGCGCATTTGCAAGTACCGGACGAAAAAAACTGTTTCTCATTCTGAAAACGAAACGAAAGCCCGGCGGAAGAGCGCACTTGCTCACCGCCTTGCGGAGTTGATATGTTTTCTTCAAGCAAAAAAACCTTCCGAGAAGAAACTGTTTCCCGGAATGTTCAAATCCGGTTCATTCCGAAAAACCGGAATTTGCCACTATAGATTAACCACATATTCGGCGAGCGCAAGTGCTATGTCAAAATGTCCCGGATCATGCTGCGTGTGTTCGATTTGCCCTTTCTTTTTTCTGTCAGTCCATTCTGGTGCATCCAGCAGATCTCCGCTTGTAAAGAACATGTACACTTCCAGCCCGCGGAAATCACAGACTGCCTGAACAGCAGAACCTTCCATTTCAACCGAAATGCAGCCGTCCGCCTTGTGCTTTTCAAAGTTATTGACAGTTTCCCTATAGAAAGCGTCTGTAGTCCAGGTTTTGCCCAAAACATACGGGATTCGGTTTTCTTCCATGAAAGCTTTTACGATATCATGGTTTTTGATCCGGATATAGTCAGAGGCAGGCGCATAATGATAGGAGGTTCCTTCATCTCTGTAGGCTTCTGTCGGAATCATGATCTTGCCTCTGGCAATTTCCTTCTCAAGGCATCCTGCTCCGCCATAATGGACGATCTTTTTCGTATCCAGGACAGTTGACAATTCTTCAATCGGGCCGATACAAGCAGGCGCTCCTACCCAGGTTCTGAAAAACCCGATTCTCTTCCCGTGGTGCCTGAGCAGATATACCGAAGTTGCTCCGCACGCCATCGCGTATTCTCCGACTTTCTCGCAGTCATAGTGAGCGATCACATACTTTTCAACTTCCTCTGAAAATGTGTAAATGACCGCATCAACCTGAACGGCGTTATCGTTTTTCTTTATATTGATCTTGGCAGGGGATTTATCATCAAAAGAATCTGTAATCATCGGCTTTTCCTTTCTCCGTTATCTGCAGTATTTCAGGAAATTGTCATTTGCCATATACTGCTATACCATCTCGCCAAATTTCGATTTATATCAATAATTCTATCATAAATGCAGGCACAACGCAACGAAAAAACACAGCCGATTGATAACCGGCTGTGTTTTTAAATCTTCTTTGACAGAACGCTTATGACGCCGGGCTTTCGGTCAGGTATTCATTCGTTTCGTCAGCGTTTCAAACGTTTGTTCCAGCACGGGAACGGGACGCCAGGCGCAGCCGATCGGCACGCCGGGGCGGTTGTCGCCGTGGAAGTCGCTGCCGCAGGTCACGAGCATGTGATACTGCCGCGCAAGCGAAACATACATCTCGGTCTGTCGCGCCGTGGACGTCGGATAGTAGGCTTCGAGCCCCATCAGACCGAGATCGTACAGCTCGCGGATCAGCCCGTGCGGATTGTCGCGGATGTGGCACGGATGCGCAAGGATCGGAAGCCCGTCCGCGATATGGATGATGTCGATCACCTGCTGCGGCGTGAACCGCGGTTCGGTATAGTATCCGGGCGTTCCGGGACGAAGATACCGCGCAAACGCATCGCGCACGTCGTTTGCGTAACCCAGTTTGATGAGCGCGTGCGCGATGTGCAGCTTGGTCGTCATGGATTCCGGTCGGTTCACGGTCGCCTGCACGTCGTAGCCCGCTTCCTTTAGCTGTCGATAGATGATCTTGTTTCTGCGCTCGCGCCGTTCCCGCGCGATCTCCAGCGCGCGCAAAAGCGTCGGATTGTTCGGATCGACGTCGAGCCCGATGATATGCAGCTCGTGCCGCCATTCATTGTCCATCTCGACCGCCGGAAGCACCGGCACGCCGCATTCCTTTCCCGCTTCGACCGCTTCCTTTACGCCCATCATGCTGTCATGATCGGTCAGCGCAAGCAGCTTGATCTTGCCGCGCGCAGCGGTGTGCACGATCTCCGAGGGCGTGACCGTGCCGTCGGAGATGATGCTGTGCGTATGCAGATCGAAGCGGTTTTCTTCCATGTTATTCCTTTACCGTGTCGTCCGTTTCAGGTTCTTCGTCCGTATTCCCGTTCTGCGAGGGATCCTGCGTTTCGGGGCCGTGATCCTCTTCCTGCTTGGGTTCCGTTTCCGGCTTCGCCATCACGGCGTCCGGGTCCTGTCCCTCGAGCACGGCGACGAACTGTTCGCCCGTGACGCGTTCGTATTTCAGCAGCAGCTTTGCGCAGGCGTCCAGCCCCTCGCGATGTTCTCTCAGGATCTTTTCGGCGCGATCGAACTGGCCCTCGAGGATCGAACGCATTTCGGCGTCAATCTTGGCGGAGAGCGCCTCGGAATAGTTCTTGGCGTGCCCCCAGTCCTTCGCGATGAATACCTCGGTGTCGCCGCCCAGGAAGACGGGACCGACCGCGTCGGACATGCCGTATTCCTCGACCATCTTGCGCGCGGTCTGCGTCGCCTGCTTGAGGTCCTGTACGGCGCCGGTGGAGACGTCGGTGAACACGATCTTTTCGGCGACTCTGCCGCCCATCGTCATGCAGATCTCATCGAGCATGTGCGAGCGCAGCGTATGGTGGATGTCCTCCTTCGGAAGCGTCATCGTGTAACCAGCCGCCCAGCCGCGGGAAATGATTGAGACCTCGTGCAGATCGTCGCAGTTTTCGAGCTCGTGCGCAAGGATCGCGTGACCGCATTCGTGGTACGCTGTGATCTCCTTGTCCTTCTCGGTAACGACGCGGCTCTTCTTTTCGGGACCCATCTGCACGCGGGTGACGGCCTCCTCGAGGTCCGCCTGCGTGATCTCCCTGCGGTTGTCGCGCGTGCAGAGGATCGCCGCCTCGTTGAGGATGTTTTCAAGGTCCGCGCCGGTAAAGTACGGCGTGCGCCGTGCGAGCGTCTTCAGACTGACGTCCTTTGCAAAATGCTTGTTGCGCGCATGGACCTCCAGGATCTCCTCGCGTCCCTTCACGTCGGGATAGCCAACCGTGATGCGCCGGTCGAACCGGCCGGGGCGCAGCAGCGCCGGGTCGAGAATGTCCGCACGGTTCGTCGCCGCCATGACGATGATACCCTCGTTGGCGGAGAAGCCGTCCATTTCGACAAGGAGCTGATTGAGCGTTTGCTCGCGTTCGTCGTGACCGCCGCCTAAGCCTGCGCCGCGCTGACGGCCGACCGCGTCGATCTCGTCGATGAAGATGACGGCGGGCGAGCTGCGCTTGGCCGTTTCAAAGAGATCGCGTACGCGGGACGCGCCGACGCCGACGAACATCTCGACGAAATCCGAGCCGGAGATGCTGAAGAACGGAACGCCCGCTTCGCCTGCGACGGCTCGCGCCATCAGCGTTTTGCCGGTGCCCGGAGGTCCGACGAGCAGAACGCCCTTCGGGATCCGCGCGCCGTTTTCGGTGAAGCGCTTATGGTCGCGCATGAAGTCGACGACCTCCTTGAGCTCCTCCTTCTCTTCGACGAGCCCTGCGACGTCCTTGAACGTGACCTTGTCCTTGTTCGGATCGTTGAGCTTCGCGCGCGCCTTGGAGAAGTTCATCATCTGCTTGCCGCCGCCCTGCGAACGGTAGATGAATACCATCAGGACGATCATCAGGATCACCATCGGCAGATACTGCAGCAGATAGAACCACCACGGCGTGCCCTCGGGCAGCGCGCTTTTCAGCACAAAGCCGTAATCGTTTGCCGTAATGCGGTCCATGTCCGCCTTTTCGGCAGGATCGGTCTTGCTTTGATCGAGCTTGTCTGCGACAAGGACCTTCATGTTCTCATAGAACTGGTCGTTGTCGATGTGCATGACAAACTCAGCCTTCGAGGGCAGCGAGGTCGCGTCGAGCTCGCTGGTTGTGTAAATGCCGTAGAAAGTACCGCCCGCAATGACCTCGTAGACCGCCTTGATCTTGCCGTCCTTGTAGGCTTCGGAGAACTCGGTGAAGTTGATCTCCTTCGGTTCCTTCGACGAGCATCCGTTCGTGACCATGAAGATCAGAAGCCCGAGGATCAGGGCCCAGATCAGTACGGTCAGGACACGGCCGCCGCGGAAGCCGCCCTGTCCCGGTTCCTTATTGCGATTGTTGTTGGGATTGAATTCCAATTTATCCTCCGTTTTTGGGGTTATCCCCGAATTGCCGGGATCAGCTGTAGATCTCGGGCTTCAAAACGCCCACGAAGGGCAGATTGCGATATTTCTGCTTGTAATCGAGGCCGTAGCCGACGACGAACTTGTTCGGGATCACGAAGCCGCAGTAGTCCGGCGTGATCTCGCACTCGCGGCGCTCCGGCTTATCCAGGAAGCAGCAGGAGCGGATCGAGGCGGGCTGACGCTCGCTCAGAAGGCGCGTCAGGTAGGAAAGCGTAAGGCCGCTGTCCATGATGTCCTCCGCGATCAAAACATGCTTGCCGGTGATGCTCGAGTCCATGTCCTTGGTGATGCGAACGATGCCGCTGGTCTTCTGCGCGTCGCCGTAGCTCGAAATCGCCATAAAGTCCATCTTCGCGTGTATGCTGATCGCGCGGATCAGGTCCGCAAAGAAGATGCTCGCGCCTTTCAGCACGCAGAGCACGATAATCTCCTCGCCGTCATAATCCTTCGAGATCTGATCGCCGAGCTCCTGTACGCGTTTTTTGATCTGTTCTTCGCTGAGCAGAACCTCTTCGATGTCCTGCTGCATGAATGCCTTACCCCACATAGTCAGTCCTCCTCATAATGATAGTGTAGAATATGCGTCGAATCCGTGCGAACGCGCATCCGTTCGTCGACCGTGTATCCCGCGACAAAGACGATCCCCGCCTCGTCACATACGACCGGCATGCTCCGCTCGAACCGCGGTATTTTCCGGTCGGTAAAGCAATCGCTCAGAAGCTTTGTGCCGCGCATGCCGAGCGGCGTAAACCGATCGCCCGGCTTCGGGCTTCTGACGGTGACCGAGCCTGTGAGTCTGTCCGCGTCGATGTACGCGTCCGAGCCCTTGCACGGGATCTCTGCGCGATCGACGCGTTCGACCGAAAGCGTTCCGTGCGGAAGCTTTACGGATCCCGTCTCCGGCATCTTTTCGCAGAACGTCGGCGTTTCCGGTCTTCCGACGCGGATCTCCTTTGCGTCGAGCCATGCGACGACGCCGTTTTTCAGCGTCGCGGTATCGCCGGTCTGACCATGAAGCAGCGTATCGAGCCGATCGAGGTCCGCCGCCGTGAAATCTGTATACGGAAGCAGATCACGAAGCACCCGGAGTCGGATCGACCGCGGCAGCGCGGAGAGTTTTTCCCGATCCCGTCCGCACGTCCGCTTCGCTTGGTCCGCAAGCGCGTTCAGGTATTCGACGTCCTCCGCAATGTGCATTGCCGCGTCGGACAGCGCCTTCTTTGCCGCCGGATTGACCGTCTCAAGCGCTGGGATCACGTCGATCCGGATACGGTTTCTTGTGGCGTCGGTCTCAAAGTTGGTGGCGTCCGTGCAAAAGCCCTGTCTGCGTTCCTTCAGGTATGCGACGATCTCCGTCTTCGGCGTATAAAGCAGCGGACGGATCAGCCTGCCCGAACGAACGCGCATGCCCGCAAGTCCGTCGGTCCCGCTCCCGCGCAGAAGATGCAGCAGCAGCGTTTCCGCCTGATCGTCCCGATGATGGCCCAAAGCAATGTGATCGAGTGACCGTTCCGACCGCACGCGTTCGAGAAACGCATAGCGTATTTTGCGCGCCGCAAGCTCCAAAGAGAGACCTTCCTCCTCCGCCGCCTTCGGCACGTCCGCAAATTCGGTAACAAGCGGAACGTTCCGTTCTTCGCAAAGCGCGCGCACAAAGGCAGTATCGGCGTCCGCTTCCGTTCCGCGAATGCCGTGATGCAGATGCGCCGCCTCCACGCGGGAGATCAGGCCGTTTCTTTGAAGCGTGAGAAGCTCCAGCAGCAATGCCACGGAGTCAGCCCCGCCGGACAGCGCGACCAGCACGCCGTCGGAGGGTTCAACGCCGCAGCGCCGCCATGTCGGTTCGGTCCACAGCAACATGATACACAACTCCGAGAATAATTAACCATAGTTTACCCCGAATCTGCATTTTTTGCAAGTGGCAAATGTGAAATCAACATGACATTTCGGAAAAATGTAACAAAAAAGCCCCGATGTCGGGGCTTTCGGGAAATCAGTTTACGACGTTGACCGGATATCCGTAGACGAACGATCGAAGGTTTTCGGCCGATATGTCGATGATCTTCTGCCGCATCGGCTTCGGCGTCCACGCGTAATGCGAGGTGATCAGGCAGTTCGGCGCGCTCATCAACGGATTCCTGAGCCGGATCGGCTCCTCGCTGACGACGTCGGCCGCATAGCCTGCGATCTTCCCGGACCGAAGCGCGTCGCACACGTCCGTTTCCGAGATCAAGCTGCCGCGCGACGTATTGATGAGCAGCACGCCGTCCTTCATTTTCGCGATCGTATCCTTTCGGATCAGTCCCACCGTGTCCGCCTTCGACGGGCAGTGCAGAGAAATCACGTCGGATTCTCTCAGAAGCGTGTCGAGCGAAACATACGTGCCGAAAAAGCCCTGCTTTTCCGAAGGATTCACGCCGAGCACGCGCATGCCCAGCGCCTCCGCGATCTTCGAAACGCGCGTGCCGATCCGCCCGCAGCCGACGATCCCGATCGTTTTGCCGCAAAGCAGCGTCGGCGCGATCTCGAACCATGAGAAATCCGGTTGCGCCGTCCACGCGCCCTGCCGCACGAGCGAGGCATGGTATTCGACATGCTGGCACAGTGCAAGAAGCAGCGCGATCGCATGCTGCGCAACGGCTTCGGTGCTGTACGCGGGTACGTTGCATACCGTGATCCCACGTTCCTTTGCCGCCGCCGTATCGACGACGTCGTAGCCGGTCGCAAGCACGCCGATGAATTTCAGCTGCCGCGCGCCTAAGATGATCTCACGGTTCAGCTTCACCTTGTTGACAAAGACCGCCTCCGCGCCGCGCAGCCGCTGCGCGACCATATCCGGATGCGTGCGATCGTACACCGAAAGCGTACCGAGCTTTTTAAGCGGACTCCAGTCCACGTCGCCCGGATTCACGCAATATCCGTCCAAAACCACGATCTGCATACCCGATCCCTCCTCGCCTTTATTGTACGCCGCCACAGATGGGAAAGCAAATGAACAAACTATAAAATCGGAGGAATAATCAAAGACCGCTCGGTCGAATCCCTTCATCAAAACGAAAACAGCGTATCCTTTCGCGCCGTCAGGCGCGTCCCCGCAAAAAATTGGCAGCGACAGTGAGCCGTTATGAGCGCGTTTACAAGCGAATAGGCGAACTGAGCGTGATTTTTTGCGGAAAGGAGCCGCAACCGAGAGGGTGAGCGGTGACATTTTCTCCAAAAAGAGAAATGTCGCCGCGAACGATTCGAGGTTCGCGGCGACGTGGCGCAGAGAGAGGGATTCGAACCCTCGATACCGTTCCCGGTATACACGATTTCCAGTCGTGCGCCTTAGACCAAGCTCAGCCATCTCTGCACGGCTCCTTCAAGGACCTTTGCTATCTTACAACAATCCGGCGAAAAAAGCAAGATATATTTTCACTTCCGCAAAAATATTTTGAAAAACCTCTTGCAATTTTATGAAAAGCGTGTATAATGGTTCATGTTCGCGGGGCATTAGCACAGTTGGTAGCGCGCAACGTTCGCAATGTTGAGGTCAGGAGTTCGAATCTCCTATGCTCCACCAGATAACGGCAGTCAAACGGCTGCCGCTATTTTTTTTGCTTTTCCACCGTTCGTTTTCGCGATTGATTTTCCGCGCG
Source organism: Christensenellales bacterium (assembly GCA_045114775.1). Lineage (GTDB taxonomy): Bacteria > Bacillota > Clostridia > Christensenellales > CAG-138 > UBA3792. The sequence goes on from JBGULC010000044.1 coordinate 76,022, forward strand.
GCGGATGGTATAGTATATGCAATGATTTTATGAAGGAGCGCTGTATGGCGAAGCATAAGAAAAAGACAACCGTTCGGTCCGAATCGGTTCCCGCCGTGTCCGATCCCGCGCCGAAGGAACCGTCCGAAAACCGTATGAAGCATATTCTGAAAAACGTCCGGTCGAAGGCTTCGGCCGTTATGCACGATTCGGATCAGACAAGCGCTGCGGGCTTTACCGTACCGAAGCTTACGCGCAGGTTTCGGCCGAAGCGCCGCGAAAAGATCTGCCGCGCGATCGCTGGAAACGACATCAAATACCGCGGACCGCTTTCCTACCGCTATCTGCGGATCCTTGCATGGCTGATGTGCGCGCTTGCCGTCGGCGGTTCCACACTCTCGCTTACATACAAGCTGGTCCCGAATCTTCTTCCGATCGTCGGCGAGCTCGGAATGCGGTTCTCTACGCTGTTGAATTATGCGCTGCCGCTGTTCATGCTCGCGAACTTCGCCGTGATTCTGAACGCAAAAAACGGCTATAAGAAGCTGCTTTTGACGTACGCAATCTTTGCGGCGCTGCTTTCCGGCGGCTTTCTTTTGGTCATGGATCGCTATATCATCGGAAGTCTCGAGGTGCTGCTCGACAGTCGCGAGTCAGCGGAATTTATGTTTGACAGCGTCCTTCACATGATCTTCGGCAAGGGCTTTTTCGCGTTCAACATCTTTATCGACCTGTTCCTGTGCACGGCGCTGAGCTTCTTCCTGTCCTATCGTCCGAAGCATGTGTTCAAGGGAAAGCTGCACTTCATTTTCCGGCTTTTTGCGATCTTTCCCATTCTGTATGAGATCCTGTCCGTCATGCTTAAAATGCTTGCGAGCATGAACATCATCGTTCTGCCGCACACCGTCTGGCCGCTGCTGACGACAAAGCCGCCGATCGTTTTCATCATCTTTCTTGCGATCGCGATCTACGTCAAAAGACGGGAACGCAGATTCCGCAAAAGCGGCTTCACAATGCTTGAGTATCAGCGGTATCTCCGGACGAATCACAATTCCTGGAACTTTTCCCTGCACGTATTCCTGATCTTCATTGTCGGTACATTCATAGACTTTATCACGTATATGATCTATCCGGCCATTCTGTCCGTATTTTTCACCTCAGCCTCCGACTTAACAATCACGACGGACGTATACATAGCCGCCATGAACGTCGGCTTCGGCCGCGGTCTTTCGCTGATCCTCCTTTCCCCGATCGTACTGCTGTTTTCCTATACGAAGCGGCATAAGAACCCCATCGTCGACAAACTGATCCCGGTCGGCGGGGTCGCGCTCATCATTGTGTTCGAGATCGAGCTGATCTACCAGATGATCCGTATGATCCCGAATCTCTGACGCCGCATCTTTTGCGTTCAAGCAGAGCGTTTCCGAATCGAAAAACAGCACGGTATTTCGCCGCGCTGCTTTTATTTTGGAACTGTTCAGAAGATCGGATCGCCGGATTTGTCGACGATTGTCAGCAGAATGCCGCGTTCGCTGCCGGATTCGAGCGGCATATACGTTGCGCACATCCGTCCGCGATGATCTCCGGTAAAGTTCATGCAAAGCGCCGTATAGTCGTCTCCCCGAACGATCTTCGTCTTCATGGTATCCGGCCAGAACAGGGCGAGTGTTCCGGTGCTGCCGTCACGTACAATCAGCGTTCTGCCGTCTTCCAGAATGTCGATCAACGTGAATACGCCTTCGGCGCCTTTTTCGCCCGTTACGTCCGCAAGAGGAACGGCTGAAAGCTTCTTTCCCTTGATCTTCAGCGCCGAAACCTCCCCCGTCTTTCGGTTCACGAGCCGCGGAGTCGTTATGCCCATGCCGACAGGCTCGGCGATCACGAAACCCGGATCGTTGGAAACGATGCGGTAACCGGAGGAATTGCGATCTTCTCCGATCATATATTGCTCCGTTCCGCCGTCGGGACGACGGATGCAGAGCCAATCCTCCTCATACACTTCTTTTTCGACATACGACTGCTCCGTAATGATCGCAGCCATGCTGCCGTCCTTCAGATACGCAAGGTTATTGCATGTGTTGACCCACTTGTCGCCCTTCGGCTTGTAGCCGAACGTATCGTTGATCTTCATCACCCGGAAGGAGAAATCCGCGGTATCGAAAATTGCCGCATTGATCACGTTGTACCGTCCGAGGATCTTGGTCCCGATTGCCGAATACGGTTCAAAGGTCCCGCCTTCGTCCCGGAACGCGGGATACAGCACGCCGGTTTTGACGTCGAGCGCGCCGCTGAAGCCGTAATTGTTGTCCCTCACAAACAGGAAATCGTTTTCCGCAGAGGTCAGACAGGATCCCGTATTTCGCAGCATGAGCGGGAACGGATCGAATTTGAAAATATCGAATCCATGCAGCGTATTGAGCTTTTCTTCGAACTCGGCAAGCTTGTCCTTATTGGATATCATCCGCTGCGCGCTGAATAAGACAGCTTTTCTGCACGCTTCTTCGGTGTACTCAATGCGAAATTCGCTCAGCGTGATCTTTGTCTTTTTGCCCGATTCCAGATCCCGCAGTTCCGGCGTTTCGCCCTGATGCGACGATATAAAGAGGCCGGTATGTCCGTCGTTCGCAATCACAACGAGAACATGCGGATCGTCCTCACGATAGGTGTGCCCGACGTTGATCGTCAGGTCCTTTGTAAACAGATCGACCGTCTCGGCCTCCGGCTGTTCCCCGTCCGCAGTCTGCTTTACGCCGTCCGTTTTGCAGGCTGTAAGCAAAAACATGAGGAGCCAGATCATCAGCAGAGAAACAATTCTTTTGAAAACGCGCATACCCATACCTCCAATTATAATATATAATTATATCATGATCGCCCGAATTTGTAAACCTCCGCGGCAACGAAAAACAGCGCGGCATTGCTGCTGCGCTGTTGTGCTTTTGGCTCTTATGCTTCGGCCTGCTCGGCGTAGACGCTGACCGTCTTCTTGCCCGCGTGACGGACCTCGAAACGGACGATGCCGTCGATCTTCGCGAACAGCGTATCATCCTTGCCGATGCCGACGTTGGTGCCGGGATGGAAGTGCGTGCCGCGCTGGCGAACGAGGATGTTGCCTGCGAGAACGAACTGACCGTCTGCACGCTTCGGTCCGAGACGCTTGGATTCGCTGTCTCTGCCGTTACGGGAAGAACCGACGCCCTTTTTATGTGCAAAAAGCTGCAGATTCATCTGAAACATGATCTAAACCTCCTTGTTCCGAAATTTGAGGGTCTTCGGATACGACGCCTGAATGCTCCGTAAGCCTGCGATCATCGTATTGATTACGATTCCCGCCCTTTGGATTTCATCCGCGCTCGCATCCTTACTGAGGATGCAGACCGTTTCGCCTTCTTCGATCGAAACGCCTGCCGGAATGTGACATACTTCCGTGATCCCGAGGATCGCCGTCTGCACCACGGCGGAAACCGCCGCGCACACGAGGTCCTCCCCGTACTCACCCATATTCGCGTGCCCTTTTACGGTGAATCCCACGGGATCGCCGTTGCTGCGGGTCACGGTCACGGTGATCATGGATCAGCCGATCGCGGTGATCTCAACCTTGGTGAAAGGCTGACGATGGCCGCGCTTCTTGCGGATGTTCTTCTTGGGCTTATACTTGAAGACGATAACCTTCTTGCCCTTGCCGTGCTCGAGAACCTTTGCGGTTGCCTTCACGCCTTCTACGACGGGCTTGCCGACCGTAACGGCTTCGCCGTCCGCGACGAGCAGAACATCCATGGTGACTTCGGTACCGACCTCTGCGTCGAGCTTCTCAACGAGAACTTCGTCGCCGACCTGAACCTTGTACTGTTTACCACCGGTCTGAATGATTGCGTACATTGCTTTGTGCTTCCTCCTTCTTCCCAGACTCGCTCAAATACGGAGATGTCTCAAGGGACATACTTAAATACCGCTCCGAAGCGGCTCACCGCATGACTATACCACAAGAATCATGGCTTGTCAACGGATATTTTCAAGATTTTTCGGACTTTTTTCGGTTCAGTGCAGCACGGTGCAAAGCCGCTTCGCCTCGGCGACCTTCTTGTCGGGCAGCGGACGGACCGTGTACTTTTCGGGGTGCAGGTTTTCGTTCGCACGGACGAAGAACGAAACGTTCTCGACCTCCGGGAACAGGGTCCCGTTTTTCTTGAACAGCCCCTCCATCGCTTCCTTGACGTCCGGATGCACTTCGATGTACATGCGACGGATGTTCGAGCTCTTCAGAATCTGCAGCGTCTGCTTGCGGAGCTTGTTGAACACGGTATGCGGCGCGAGCACCTTGCCCTCGCCCTCGCAGCACGGGCAGGTGACTTTCAGCGTGTCGCCGATGCTGCGGCCTGTCTTTTTGCGGGTGAGCTCGACGAGTCCCAGCCGCGTGAATCCGAATACATGCGAGCGCGTGTGGTCGTCGTGCATGGCGGTCTTCAGCGTCTGCAGCACAAGCTGACGGTTTGACTCCTTCTCCATGTCGATGAAGTCGATGATGACGATGCCGCCGATGTCGCGAAGTCTGAGCTGCAGCGCGATCTCCGTCGCTGCTTCGCAGTTGGTCGCCGTGATCGTCTTTTCGAGGTTGTCCTTGCCGACGAACTTGCCGGTGTTGACGTCGATAACGGTCAGCGCCTCCGCGCGGTCGATGATCAGGTACCCGCCGCTCTTCAGCCAGACCTTGCGGGCAAGCGCCTTGTCGATCTTGCTCTCCGCCTCGCAGCGCTCGAACAGCGCTTCGCTGTCCTTGAAGAGAATACGGGCCTTGAGCTTCGGTGCCATGACGGACGCGATGCTGCACAGCTCGTTGTATGCGTTCCGGTCGTTGACGAACAGCCGGTCCACGTCGCGCATCAGAAGATCGCGCACGGTGCGGTAAAGAAGGCTCTGCTCCTCGTGCAGAAGCTTCGGCGCCTTCTGCGTCTTCGCCTTCTTCTGGATCTCTTCATACAGGAGCTTCAGGCTGTCCAGCTCCTCCTTGAACGCGTCCTTGGTCCTCCCCTCGGACGCGGTGCGCACGATCACGCCCATGCCGTCGGGCTTGACTTCCTTGATGAGCTTTCTGAGCCTTGTGCGCTCCTCTTCCTTCTCGATGCGGCGGCTTACGCCGATGTACTCGACGGTCGGCATCAGTACGAGCGAGCGGCCCGCGAGCGTCAGATGCGTGGTGACGCGCGCGCCCTTGGTGCCGATCGGGTCCTTTGCGACCTGCACGACCACGTTCTGCCCCGGCTTCAGCATATCGCCGATCTTGCGCGTTTCGGGGATCTTTTCGAGCTCGTCGTAGGCGTCGCCGGGCGTGAACACGTCGCCCGCGTACAGGAACGCGTTCTTTTCGAGACCGATGTCCACAAACGCCGCCTGCATGCCGGGAAGCACGTTCTGCACCTTTCCGAGGTAAATGTTGCCGACGAGGCGTTCGCTGCCCTCCTGCTCCACGTAGAGCTCGACGGGCGTGCCGTCCTCGACGACCGCAACGCGCGTATTGAACGCGTTTGCGTCGACTAAAATTTCTTTATTCATAAAAACCTTTCCTTATCTGAGGCCCGGCAGCCGCTCGGATCCTTCAAACAGCAGCGCCGTACGGTGCGCCGTGAAGCGCCCGACGGTACCGAGCCGGGTAAACAGCGCGCGTGCGAACGTTTCCGCGCGCAGGCCTCCGGCCGCCGTCAGCGTGCCCACGACCGCCACAACAGCGGTACGATCCGAAGCGGAGATCGCCTCGGCCTCCAAAATTTCGGGACGAATGTTCGCGGGCTTTACCCCGCTTTTCGTCTTCTTTTCCACGATCACTTCGTCGCTTTGCATGATCGCTTTGACGGCTCCGTCGAGTGCGTCGAACGCGACGGGTCCGTCGGTGTACAGGGTCACGATGTACTTTGCCGCAACGAGCATTTTCGAGAGCGTTTCAAAGCCGTCGTCCGCCGCAAACGCCGTCACAAAGCGCATGCCGACGGGCATAAAAGGGTTCACTTGCGCGAGGAATTCCTCCGGGCTCATGTCACGGTCGAGCCCGACCTCGATCCATTCGCCCGCGCTCGTATAGCCGGTCGCAAGCGCGGTCGCGAAGGAAAGCTTCGGGTGCGGGTTGAAGCCCTTCGAGAACGCGAGCGGCAGGTTCGCGCGGCGGAACGCCCGCTGCAGCGTGCGCTGTACGTCGAGGTGCGACGTGTAACTCAGTTCTTTGGTTTTTTCAAACGCGGCAATAATCTTCACAACGCTCTCCGAAACATCCGTTGCAGCCCTGTCTGCAATCCTTAGTGGTTCGTGCCTCCTGTGCTCTTGCCCATTCGCGCTTGAGATACGGGACCGTGACGAGCGCGTCGACCGTTTCCCACGGCAGCGGCTCGTCGATCTCGCGCACACGGTGCGCATACTCGTCCATCGTCAGTCCGTTTGCCGCAAACGCCTCGGCCCACGCGTCCGGCTTAAAGTGCTCCGCCCACGAGTCGAACCGGCAGCCGCGCCGGAACGCGTCGATCAGCACGGCGTTCAGGCGTCTGTCGCCGCGGGAAAACACCGCTTCGAGCACCGAAAGGACCGATGGATGGCAATGCAGTTCCGCGCCGCGTACGCCCTTTAAGGCGGCCTTCAGAAGCTGCTGCTTCCGTACGATCTCCTCCTGCCGGTCCTGCGCGCACCACTGGAACGCAGTCCACGGCTTCGGCACGAACGTGGACACCGAGACCGTCACGCGGAAGCCCGACCCGCGCTTGTCCTTCGGGAGCCGGTAGAAGCAGTTCGACACCTTCCGCGCAAGCTCCGCGATGCCTGTGATGTCCTCGTCCGTCTCGGTCGGAAGCCCGATCATGAAGTAAAGCTTCACGCCGCACCAGCCGGCGGTGAACGCGTCGGTCACCGCGCGCAAAAGGTCCTCCTCCGTCACGTTCTTGTTGATGACGTCGCGCATGCGCTGCGTGCCCGCTTCCGGCGCAAACGTAAGACCGCCCTTTCGGACCGTCTGCATCTTTTCAAGGTCGTCCTTCAGGATCGAGTCGATGCGCAGCGAGGGCAGCGAGACCGAGACCTTCTGCGCCGCCATGTCGTCGATGATCCGCGGCAAAAGCGCGTGCAGCTCGGAATAGTCGCCGGTCGAAAGCGAGAGCAGCGAGACCTCGTCATAGCCGGTGCAGGCGACGAGCGCCTTGGTCTGTTCGAGCAGCGTTTCCTTTCTGCGTTCGCGCACGGGTCGGTAGATATATCCCGCCTGGCAGAAGCGACAGCCGCGCGTGCATCCGCGCATGACCTCGACGGCCACGCGGTCGTGGACGATCTGAATGTGCGGTACGAGCTGACGGCCGATGTACTTTGCGTGATCGAGATCGCGGACGACCCTTCGAACGGGATGTTCCGGCGCGCGTTCGCTCAGCCGCTCCGTCCGAACATAGCGTCCGTTTTCATAGATCGGCCGATAGAGCGACGGCACGTAAACGCCTTCGATCGCGGCAAGACGCTCGAGAAGCTCCGCCTTGGAAATTCCCTCGCGCTTTGCGGTCCGCACGCATTCGACCAGCTCCGGCTCGAGCTCCTCTCCGTCGCCCAGAAGGATCGCGTCCATGATCTCCGCAATCGGCTCCGGGTTCACGGTGCAGGGACCGCCCGCCACCAGAAGCGGCCAGTCCTCGCCTCGCTCGGCGCTCAGGAACGGGATGCCGCTTAGATCCAGCATCGTGAGCACGTTCGTATAGCACATCTCGTAAAGGAGCGAAAAGCCGACGATATCGAAGTCCGTAAGCGGAGATTTCGTTTCGAGCGTGAACAGCGGTTCATGAAGCTCGCGCAGAGCCTGCTCCATATCGGTCCACGGGGCATAAGCCCGCTCGCAGTACACGCCGTCCATGTCGTTCAGCACGCGGTAGAGAATGCGGCTGCCGAGATGCGACATGCCGATCTCGTATACGTCCGGGAAGCACAGCGCAAAGCGGAAGTCATAGACTTCCTTGCGTTCCATATTCCATTCGCTGCCGATATAGCGCGCGGGCTTTTCGACCCTGCTCAGCAGCAGATCCATCGTCCGATCGTCCAAAACCCTTCGTTCCTTTGCGGGTACATACTTTAACTTTTAAATTATAGCACGTCAATCCCGTTCGGTCAATCGGAAAATCACGGTTTTCAGCGACGTTTGCAGACCGAATTTCGCCGCCGCGTCCAGAAGCGCGCTTTCGTCGAGCTCACGGACGTTTCTCTCCCCCTGCACGCGCAGGATCGTAAAGCGCCTTGCGGACAGCAGCGCCATCGCCTCCCGGACCGTCGTCTGCTCCGAAACCGCGACGATCGCGGTCCGCTGTGCCTGCCCCTTTCGGATCGCTTCCCTGCGTTCCATTACGCGTGAGACCGTTCCCGCGTCCGGCGCACGCCATTCGCGGATCGCCGACGCAATCAGAAACGGCGCGAGCGCCGGCAGCGTCCATGCGGGCGTCCCGTTGCAGATCAGATACGCGCCGAAACCGAAAATCGCCGCAGCGAATAACCCGGTCAGGATCAGCAGCGTTTTCCGCGCGGCGCGTTCGTGCAGCGTTTTCAAAAGAATCGCTTGTAAGACCCGCCCGCCGTCGAGCGGAAACGCGGGAAGCAGGTTTATAATCGCGATCGCAAGGTTCGTATACACGAGCGTATCGACCGTTTCCGAGCTTCCGAACGCCGCAGAAATCAGCCGCAGCATACCGGAGACGGTCAGCGAGGCGAGCGGTCCCGCTGCGGCGACCGTCCATTCCCCGCCGCGCGGTTCATCGAGCTGCATGATTGCGCCGAACGGCCAGACCGAGAGCTGTACGATCCCAAAGCCCGCGTTTTTCGCGGCGACCGCGTGCGCCGCCTCATGCACTGCAAGCGACAGCGCCGCAAGCAGCAGACGTTTCCACTCCCCGAAAACGATGCAGAGCGCGGCTGCGGGCAGGACCGAAAGCGAAACGCGTACCTGCGTCGGTCCGACGCGAAACGTCATTCGTGCCGCAGAGAAAGATCGACGTAGGTCGTCGGATCGACCGGCGCGCCTTGCTCGTAGACGCGCAGATACATGCTGTGACCGACCGTGACCGTGCCGAGCGCGTCGCCGGAACGCACGGTGTCTCCTTCTTTGACATTGACCGTATCGAGGCCGTAATAGACCGCTTCGCAGTCTGCGTCGGACTGCACACGCACGAAATTGCCGTAGGTCGCGTCGGAGCCGACCGAATGCACCTTGCCGTCCATGCACGACGAGACCGCCGTATCGCCCGCCGTAAATCGGAGCATCCGTCCCTCAAGCATCAGCTCAATGTCGTTCGACCTGACCGGCGCCGTCCACTTCGCACCGGACGCATCGACATATTTGAGGCTGCCGGGCGCGTTTTGATCCGTTTCCCCCGTCCCGTCCGAATGCGACGAGGCTTCGACCGTCCGATCCTTCGGCGCGCCGACGCCGAACGCCCGCACGATGAACGCAAGCGCCAGAACGCCCGCGCAAAGACCGACCTTCACGGCGATCCCGTTGATATTGATCTTCGGCAGCTTCCGTTCCTGTTTGACGGCAAAATCCGATTCCTTCGTAAATCCGTCGCGGCTCCTGTCATACTGCACCTTCATTTCGTCAAGCTTCATTCCGATTCCCCCCTTGCTGTCAAACTTTACGCAGCAAGTCCGGAAAACATGACAAAAAAGCAGGGCGCCGTGATCGGCAGCGGAACGACGGGGTCGGCAGCGGGACGACTTTGCCGGCGTCCTCTTCGGTGCGTCCAACGAATCATCAAACAGTTTTTTGTCGCAGCGCTCCTCAGATCGATACGCGAAATCAATTTTTATTCCTTACCCTTATCCGGACAAAGACGTTCGGCACCTAATGCAGAGGAACAAGCATCACACAAATCCGTAAAATCCGGCGACATGCGCGGCGGATTTTACTCCTTGCATCTTCCGCCGCCCGCATGATCCGTCGGATCATAGGCGAAAGATGAAAACCGACCCGTTGAACTTGCTCAACGGGTCGAAGCGAAGCGTTTTAGCTTTTCGGTACAGGCGGCTGCGTCGCGTGTACGTACGGCATCTCGATCACTACGTCATCGATGCGCCAGTTGTCGGTATACGGTGTATTGGCCACGGAAAGATCCGCGTTGTCCTTCCACGGCGCAAGGTGCATCTGCGCGCGGATCGCGCCCGTTTCGGCGTCGTCCTTGCTGCCCTTTCGGATCTCACAGACGGTGTCGTAACAGATATTGTAGAAGATCCAGCGCGCGTCCGGCACGGTAAGACGGATACATGCGTGCGAGGCTTTCTGTCCGTTTGCAAGCGCCTCGTAGGCTTTTTTGTCGATCGAGCTCAGATCGCGGTATTTGTTGTAGATCACCGAATGGAAATACGTGCGGCTTCTGATCAGCGACCAGTACTGCGCAGTCTCGCCGGACTTGAAGTTGCCGAAGCGCACCTTGGTCGGCTTCATCTTGAACGTGCCGGTCTGCGTCTCCGAGCCTACGCGCGTGCTGCCGGACGAACAGGGCATATAGCGCACGGGAACCGTGTATTCGCCGGTCGCGGGATCCTTTGCGTATACCAGCACAAGCTGCCAGTAAAGGTCCACGATGATCCTGTACGTGTCGGGTTTCGGATAGCCCGCGGGCATCCGGAAGGTTTGATTGCTTCTCGGATTCGATTCGTCGAAATCATCGATCGAGCCCACGAGCTCCTCAAAGCTCATATTCACAACGGGCGCATAGTAGGAAAACGGGATCTCCGTAGGCGGCGGGACCGGCGTCGGTTCCGGCGTAGGGCTCGGCGTGGGCGTCGGCGGAAGCGTCGGCAGCGTGCGCGGCGTTTCCGTAACCGCGGGACCGATCACATCCTCCACGAGCGTCGCTTCGGGCGTCTTCTGCGCAGGCGCAGCGGTCGGCTCAACGCTGACTTCGGCGACAGAGATCACGTCTTCCGTCGGCGTACGGACCGGCTGTTCCTCCGCGTTGCAGCCGAAAGCGCCGGCGGTCAGGAGAGCGATCGTAATAAAAAGCAAAATTCTTGTCGAATGTTTCATGCAATACCTCTTCAAATTACGCTACAGTTTACCATATTCTGCCCGTTTGGTAAACCCCGTATTTGCGTCATAATTGCAAAATTTCTTGGAACATTCCCTAAACAACGAAGAAGAAACAGGCATAGCTGTTGTTTTGTGACGGATTATTTCAAAGCCGGTCAAAGAAAACGCCCTCTCCTCGAAAGGGAAGGCGTTTTAAGTACCTGCTTGCGGGAGACGCCGACCCCGGCGTACCGCATTTGGGATCCGTATCATTCGTCCTCTGCATTCTCCCGATTGATCAGGATCCGAAGCATTTCCGCCCGGATCTCTTCTTCCACTGTCTCGCCGCTCGAGTATTTCTCATGCCGTCGGTTGAATTCGCGGTACGACTTGATCGTCAACAGAAGCATGAATGCCAAGAACGCTGAATCCGTTATTTTCTACATGCGCTGCGAGCGCTTCCTCCTCCGGCGTATCTCCGCAAAAGGCTTTCCTTTCTGCTTCGCTCATTGCATCGACACGACGCCGCGCTTCTTCTCTGATCTGTTCGCTGTTCAGTAAATTACTCTGTCGGCACGCCCAGCCGCCGCTTCATGGTCTTTTCGACCGCGTTCAGGATGTTCTCGTAGCCCGTGCAGCGGCAAAGATGCCCGGAAAGGAGCTTTCTGAGCTCGTCGCGCGTGTAGAGTTTTTTGGTTTCGAGAATCTCAACGGCGGTCATAATGAAGCCCGGCGTGCAGAAGCCGCACTGGATCGCGCTCTCCTCCATAAACGCCTGCTGGATGTCGGAGATCTCGCCGCCCGGCCCGGTCAGGCTTTCGAGCGTGCGGATGTTCTTTCCGTCCGCCCACGCCGCGAGATAGATGCAGGAATTGAACGCCTCGCCGTCGATCAGCACGTTGCACGCGCCGCATTCGCCGACCTCGCAGCCCTTCTTGACGGAAGTCAGAGAAAAATCGTTGCGCAGAAGGTCGGTGAGCGACGCGCGCACGTCGATCATCCGCTCGACCTCCTTGCCGTTCAGCGTAAACCGGATCAGCTTATACTGTGCCATCAGAGCGCACCTCCCGCCAGAAGAATGGATTCATAGAGACAGCGCTTCGCCATCTCGACCGCAATGTGGCTTCTAAACGCCTTGCTTGCGCGCCACGAATCGCGCGGATTGATGTCCTCCAATACCGCAAGGCCGAACCGGTCGATGAGTTCTTTTGAAATCGGCTGTCCGTTTGCGACGGCCTCCGCGTGCGGCGCGCGCATCGGCACCGGTCCCGCCACGCCGTAAGCGATGCGGGCGCGCTCGATCGTCTTCTTGTCGGCGGAAAGCCGCACGTTTACCGAGCAGCCGAGCGTCGCAATGTCCATCGCGTTTCGCATGGCGTACTTGATGTAATGTCCGAACGTGTTCTCGTAGCTCGCCTTCGGGATCAGGATCGCGGTCTGGATCTCGCCGTCCTCCACGCGGATATCGACCTGCCCCGCGCGGATGTAGAAGTCCTTGATCGGCAGTCTGCGAACGCCGTTTTTGCCGGTCAGTTCGATGATCGCCTCCCACGCGTGCAGGGTCGATGCGGAGTCCGCGCTCGTCACGCCGTTGCAGGTGTTCCCGCCGATCGTGCCGATGTTCCTTATCTGTGGCCCGCCGACCTGATCGACCGCTTCGCCGAGCACGTTAATGTACTTCTGGATGATCGGATCGCGCGTGATGTGCGAAAAGCTGGTCAGGCTTCCGATGCGGATATTCTCGTTTTCGTCGATCGTGATGCCGCGGAGCTCGTCCAGTCCGTAGATGCTGATCAGCTCCTTGCCCGCGCGCTTGCCTTCGCGCATCTGCACGAGCACGTCGCTCCCGCCCGCGATGATCTGCGCCTCGGGATGCTCCAAACGAAGCTGCACGGCGTTTTCGACGCTCGTCGCTTCATACAACGCCTTCAAATCGTACATCGCTCAGCCCTCCTGCCATTCGTCCCGGATCAGTCCCGCTTCGGTAAATGCCGCGAACAGATTGTGCGGATTCATCGGAAGCTTATGTAACGCCACGCCGGTCGCGTTGTAGATCGCGTTGCGGATGGCGGGCGCGCCGGAGCATGCCGGCGGCTCTCCCAATGCCTTCGTCCCAAACACGCTCGTGGGCTCCGGGTTCTCGATAAACGCCGCCGATAGATCCGGGTGGTCCATCACGGTCGAAAGCTTGTAGTCCAAAAGGTTGTTGTTCAGCGGCTTTCCGGTCTTTTGGTCGAACAGAAGCTGTTCGGAAAGTCCGTAGCCGATCGCCATCGACATGCCGCCGTGCACCTGCGCTTCGGCGAGCGCCGGATTGATGAGGTTTCCGCAGTCGTGGACGTTCACGATGTTCTTCACCGTGACCTTGCACAGCGGGATATCGACCTCGACCTCCGCGAACGTGCAGCCGAACGAATACGCGTTGTTCCGGATCGTGAACGTGCTTTCCGCCGTGATGTGCTCGGAATCCTGCGGGTTGTACTGTGCGGTCATGGCAAGCTCGGATAGTGAGATCAGCACCTTGCCGTCGGATTTTCGCACCACGTTTCCGTCGACGATATCCATGTTTTCGACCGCCTGCCGCGTCAGCTTGTTCGCGTAAGCGAAGATCTTCTTTTTGAGCAGCTCCGCGGTCTGCCGGATCGAGAAACCGGCCACGTACGTCTGTCGCGACGCGTACGCGCCGAGGCCCGTCGGCGTCGTGTCGGTGTCCTGACAGGAGACGACGTGCACGTCCTTGTAGCTTTTCAGCCCGATCGCCTCCGCCGCCATCTGCGCGAACGCCGTGTCCGCGCCCTGCCCGATCTCGGTCTCGCCGCCCTGCATCGTGACCGTTCCGTCGAGGTTCAAAAGCATCCGGTTCGACGAAGTCTCGAGCGCGATCGGCCACACCGCCGTGTTGTACCAGAACGACGCGCAGCCGATGCCGCGGCGGATCGGACCGGTGTCCTTTGCAAATTCCTTGATCTTCTCGTCGTAGCCGATCAGTTCCTTGCCCTTTGCAAGGCATTCGCGGTGCGAATCGTAATAGTTGCAGTTTTTGCTGAAGCCGTCGAAATATCCTTGCGGCATGATGTATTTGTTCCGGTATTCGACCGGATCCATATGCACCGCGTGGGCGCATTCCTCGATATTCGAATCGTTTGCGAATGACGCCTGCGGCATGCCGTAGCCGCGCATCGCGCCCGCCGCCGGGATGTTCGTATAGACCGTATACGCGTCGCATTCCATGTTGTCGCACGGATAGAGCTGCGGGAACGAGCCCATCGCCTTTGCGACGATGCTGTGTCCGTGACTTGCGTACGCGCCCTGATTCGAGAAGAGATCGACCTTTCTTGCCGCCATGCTGCCGTCCGGTCGGATCCAGCTTGTGATATGGAACCGGATCGCGTGGCGCACACGGTTAGAAACAAACGTCTCCTCGCGGGAGCAATCCACGCGAACGGGTCTGCCGCCGACCTGCGTACAGCACCACGCGCAGAGCGGCTCATAGAGCGCGTCCTGCTTGTTTCCGAAGCCGCCGCCGATATACGGCTTGATGATCTGAACGTCCGCCCAGGGCCTGCCGATCGCCTGTCCGACCACGCGGCGGACGATGTGCGGGATCTGCGTGGAGGATACGACCGTGATCCGCCCGTTTTCCTCGTAGGCGAAGCAGCCGTGGTTTTCGATGTGACAATGCTGCACCGTCGGCGTGTCGTACCAGCCCTCGACCTTGATGAGCCCCGGCTCTTGAATCGCCGCCTCGTAATCGCCTTTGCGGATCGAGGTATGCTTCAGGATGTTGTTGGGATATCCCTCGTGGAGCTGCGGCGCGCCGTCCTCCATCGCCTTCTGCGCATCCAGCACGAACGGAAGCGGCTCATATTCGACCTTCAGCGCGCGGACGCCCTGCATGGCGGAGGCCTCGTCCTCGGCGATCACGACCGCCACATCGTCGCCCCAGTAGCGCACATGCGTATTCAGAAGCCTGCGGTCCGCAACGTCCCGATGATCCGGGTCCATCGACCACGGATGTCCCGCCGTCGGGAAGTCGATCTCAGGCGCGTCGAAGCAGGTCAGTACCTTCACGACGCCTTTGATCCTTTCGGCTTCGAAGGTGTCGACCGATTTCACGAACCCGTGCGCGATCTCGCTGTGCTTGATGCGCACATACAGCGCGCCCGCGGGCATGCGGTCTTCATAGTATTTGGTCCGTCCGGTCGCCTTGTCGAAGGCGTCCACACGGATCTCGCTTTTGCCGACGATGCTCATAGCGTTTCCTCTCTTGAATGTATACTTATACTTATACCAAGTATAACACGCTTCTTCGCGTTCGGAAAGAGGGAAAATATACATTTTCGCTATTCTTTCAAAGGAATACCGCTTTCGCGCGTGTATAACGGCTTTTGTTGCGGCAAGGCGGACGGGCAATGCCCGTCCCTACGGGCTAAAACACGACATTCCTTGCCTTCTCCCCGGGGAGAACGTGCCGTCAGGCGGATGAGTGGGTCAGAATCAGCGATTCTCCGCAGGGAGAATCCTCCCGAACATGCTCGAAGAGCATATATCACGAGCCGCAGGCGCATATCACATTCCGAAAGGATATATCACGTTCCGCGAGTGCGGAACATCTCACTGCGTCGAAGCCCCAAAAAAAGGATCCCCCGCGCGGAGGATCCCTTTCCGATAAACCGATTATGCTTTTTTCTTCTTGATCTTGTCCGCGATCGCGAACGGCGTTGTGACAAGGCTCATATACGCGCCGAGGATGACCGCACCGGGCAGCAGATACAGGACCGGCACGGGGATCCAGCTCCAGAAGAGCTTCAGGATCGAGATGTTCTCGTGCTCCATCGTGAAGAAGTAGTTCGCGCGGTCGTACAGACCGGTCTTGATCAGCAGCAGGTTGATGCCCGTGATCACAAGCAGCATGATCACAAGCGTCAGGATCGTAAACGGCAGATCCTTGAACTTCGGACGGTAGAAGCCGAAGGTGACCAGCGCAAGCGCTTCGATGATGATCATGAAGTGTGTGCCGTAAAAGCCGATCATACGCGGGAGCCAGATCGGGCAGTCATAGAAGCCGACGGCCGGGAACATCAGCGCCATCAGCGCGCCGAGCGGCGCCATGAAGAAGCTGAAGCTCATCAGGGGACGGTTTTTCAGCGCAACCGCGATCGGGATGATCATCATGTTGATGTTGCAAAGCTGCAGCGGCAGCTCGGCCCACCAGGAAAATCCGCCGCGCGTTTCGATGACGAGCTTATCGTACTCCGTGTCGATCGACAGGAAATATTTATAGACAAAGAAGCCGATGAACGTTATGACGCAGGCCGTGATCAGAACGATCTTTTTCGTCTTTTCGCTGCGCTTTCTGAGGATCAGGCTTGCAACGACGAGCAGCGCGATAAAGAACGCAAAGCACGCGAAGAACAGCGGGTTGAACGTGTTCATGATCCAGAAAGAGCTTTTTTCCATAACGATACCCCTTTCGTTTCATAATCCCATATTTTGTATCAGTATAACACACCGTTCACAAGATAGCAAGCATTGAATCGCAAAGGGCGATCCGGGCGCCGTCTTTGGCGCAAGCGATTGTTTGCAGCCTTCGATCGCCGTGATGTGTTCCGCTCACGAAGGACACCGGCGGAGAGTCCGACAAGCGTGAATTTTACGAACTATCTCCTGCTTCCCGGCTTCAGATCATTTTGTAGAGTTCGTAACAGTTATGTCCCCTGGGAACGTCCTTGAGCTCGCCTCTGAGCAAATAGCCGTTCTTCTTGAAGAACGCAACATTCCAGTCGCCCGCATTCGTCATGACCATTGAAGCGCCGTTTCCCTTTGCGAATATCTCTGCTTCCTTCAAAAGATACGTGCCCAGACCGTGAAACCGGAGCGGTTCTTCCACAAACAGCGCTTCAACAAAGCCGGTCTCACCTTTGTCCACGTCCGCGATCACGCCAGCCGCAAATCTGCCGTCTTTGTCCGCATATTTCTTATAAAACCCGACGTTTTCACATTCCTGTTCATAGGCTTCGCTGTATGCATCAAGGCCGTTCAGTATCACTTTCGCATCGTCATCATTGCCGAAAGAAACCTTGAAGCGTGAACCGCTGTTGTCAGTCGGCACATATTCCGGCGTGTCCTTCTCAAGGTATTTGACCAGTGAATAGCTGATATAGCCGTTCGGCTTCTTAAGCGTGGTAAAGACCGTGTAGCCGTGTTTTTCATAGAACGGTCTTGCCATATAACTGGCGGTGCCGAGCGTCACGACCCGACAACCCTTCTCTCTTGCGATACGCTCAACCTCGTGAAGGATCATAGAACCAATTCCGTGATGGCGATAGCGTTCATCCACCCAAAGGTCGTCAAGCAGGACCCTCGACCAGTGGTATTCGTAAGCTGTGGCAACGCATCCGCCAATGATCTCGCCGGTTTCGTTCTCGATTTTGAGCACGAATTCTTCTTCGTCCGCATCCACTTCTCGCGGCACAATCTCATTTATCTTTTTGCCAATATATTCGGCTTCTTCCTTTGTCAAGTCCTCGATCCTGTATTCCATTTGCTTACCTCCGCAAATCTCGATTTGTTGCGGCAATTATACCATAGTCAACCTAATAAAACAACAAGAAAACCTCTCTTGCCCCGGTAGACAAAAGAGGTTTCTTTGATGGCTGCCGAACTAGGATTCGAACCTAGACAATACGAGTCAGAGTCGTAGGTGCTACCATTACACAATTCGGCATTATCCCGAGAAAATCCCGCCGTGCCGTCCGCTTTGGGGTGATAAGACCCGCCTCTCAGGCAGGTGGGTACACTGCAGAGCCCGCAATCTTCCCGTCAAAGCGGGCTTGATTTTAGGTCGACCGACGCGTGCTTTCCCGTAATCACTCTGTGGGTTTATCACATAAAACGTAACGCACACCGCAGGATTTCCTGTATGGTGGGGTTAGTTGGGCTCGAACCAATGACCTCCACGATGTCAACGTGGCGCTCTAACCAACTGAGCTATAACCCCTTGCGAAATCTTATTATACACATCCTGAGAAAAAATGCAAGTGTTTTTTTCAAATTTTCAAAATCTCCTTTCGTTTCTTTTTGTTTTGCGATTCAGCGAAGCATGTTTTATGCAGAAAAGCACATCTATTTCTTGCATTTTCAGATTCTCTATATTATAATATTTGTCGGTATTTTTTTGAAAGGAGGATCCCATGGATCTGTTCTCCAAATGTCACAATCCGGTATTGGACGAGATCAGAGCGAAGAACATTTATCCGTATTTCCACGAGCTCGAATCCATGCAGGCGCCCGAAGTCATCATGGAAGGCAAGCGCCGCATCATGCTCGGCTCAAACGGATATCTGGGCCTTGCCACGCATCCGCGCGTGATTTCCGCGGGAGTCGAAGCGCTCAAGAAGTTCGGCTCCGGCTGCGCAGGATCGCGGTTTCTGAACGGCACGCTCGTGCTGCACACACAGCTCGAACGCGAGCTTGCCGCATTCATCGGCAAGGACGCCTGTATGACCTTCTCGACCGGATTCCAAAGTAACCTCGGAATCATCAGCGCAGTCGCGGGACGCGGCGACGTCATCCTCTGCGATCGCGAAAACCACGCGAGCATCTACGACGGCTGCAAGCTCAGCTACGCCGAAATGGTGCGCTACCGCCACAACGACATGGCGGATCTCGAAAAGAAGCTTGCCGCTCTTCCCGACAAGGCGGGCCGTCTCATCGTCACCGACGGCGTGTTCTCGATGGGCGGCGACATCGCGAATCTTCCCGAGATCGTTCGTCTTGCGAAGAAGTACGGCGCGCGCGTCATGGTCGACGACGCGCACGGTCTCGGCGTCCTCGGCGAGGGCGGCCGCGGCACCGCAAGCTATTTCGGCCTCACCGACGAGGTCGACATCATCATGGGCACGTTCTCGAAATCGCTCGCGGGCATCGGCGGCTTCATGGCGGCAAGCGACGAAGTCGTGGATTATGTGCGGCACACCTCGCGTCCGTTCATCTTCTGCGCGTCCATCCCCCCCGCCTCCTGCGCGACCGTCAACGAAGCGCTGCGTATTCTCATTGAGCAGCCGGAGCTGCCGAAGCGCCTCATGGAGCTTTCCATGTACATGCGCAGCGGTCTTAAGCGCGAGGGTATCGCGATCCGCGAGAGCACGACGCCGATCATCCCGCTTTACACGCACGACATCGAGACCACGCTCCGGGTCGAAAAAGCGCTGTTCGATCGCGGCGTCTACGTGAACCCGGTCCTGCCGCCCGCCGTGCATCCGAGCGAGTGCATGCTCAGGACGAGCTACATGGCGACGCACACCGAAGCGCTCCTCGACGAAGCGCTCGGCATCATCAAAGAGGTGTTCACCGAATATGGCATCTGAACAGCGGATCACCGTCATCACAGGCGCATCCAAAGGCATCGGGAAAGCGGCAGCCGCCGCTTTTTCGCGTGCGGGCGATCGTGTCTATAACCTTTCGAGAAGCGGTGAAACGACCGAAACGGCCGTTCACATCCCCTGCGACGTCACGGACGAAACGCAGTGCAAAGAGGCAATAGAGACCGTTTCAGAGCGCGAGGGACGCATCGACGTGCTGATTCTGAACGCGGGCTTCGGCATCTCCGGTCCGGTCGAAACGACGGAGCTCGAACAGGCGAAAAAGCAGTTCGACGTCTGCCTGTTCGGCGCGATCCGCGTGCTGAAAGCCGCGCTGCCTGCTTTACGCGAAAGCAAGGGCATGATCCTCTTTACCTCCTCCGTCGCTGCGGTCACGCCGATCCCGTATCAGGCGTTCTATTCCGCCGCGAAGGCCGCGATCAACAGCGTCGTGATGGCGCTTCGAAACGAATTGAAGGGCACAGGCATCCGCGTCGCGGCGGTGCTGCCCGGCGACGTCAAGACCGATTTCACCGCAAAGCGCGAGAAGAATCCGGTCAATGAAGAGCTTTATCCGAACGAAGTGAAATCCGTCGCAAAAATGGAGCACGACGAACAGCACGGTATGAGTCCGGACCGGATCGCAAAGCGCTTCCTGAAGCTCTCCCGGCAAAAGAATCCGAAGCCGTTCTGCTCGGTCGGCGTCGCCTATTCGGCGGTGCTGGTGCTTATGAAGATCCTGCCTGCGCGGTTTGCAAACTGGGTCCTCGGAAAGATGTACGCATAATGTTTGATCCTACTCCCGCCATGGCCGGATGGTTCGGCTATCCGCTCGAATTAAACGACCGCCTGCGTCTCATCCGGGACGCGGGCTTTCGCGGCGTGCTCCTCTGGTGGGCGGTCGAGTCGGCGTACGAGCCGCCCGTGCCCGAAAAGGTCGAGACCGCGGCAAAGTACGGGCTTTCCGTCGTCAACGCGCATCTGCAGTTTGCAAAGATGAACACGCTGTGGCAGCCCGGGTACGAGGGCGAGCACTACGCGGCGGAGCTTGCGGGGTTGATTGCCGAAGCGGGCGTGTACGGCGTACCGACGCTTGTTGTGCATCTTACGCGATCTGTTACTCCCCCGCCGTTTTCGGAGCTCGGGTTCTCCCGTTTTCTCCGTCTCTGCGAAGTCGCGGAGCGCGCGAACGTGGATCTTGCGTTTGAAAATTTACGCGCGCCGGAATACCTCTATGAGTTTCTGCAGCGCGTCGATTCCCCGCGCGTCGGCGTCTGCTTCGACGCCGGACACAACCATGTCTTCTGCCCCGACCGGCGGATCTGCGTCGATTTTGCGGATCGCATCAAGGCTGTGCATCTGCACGACAACGACGGCACGCGCGACGCGCACAACCTCCCCGGCGACGGTACGATCGACTGGTCCGAGGTTCGGCGCGAGCTTCTCGCCTCCGCCTATGCGGGTCCGTGGTCGCTTGAGATCGAGCACGCGCAGACCTCGGAGTTCGGCAAAGCGCTGCTTTCCCCCGCGGACGATCCCTACTACGGCATGGAGCCCGAGGAATACCTTGCAAAGGCGTTCCAGGCACATCAGAAGCTCATCCGCGGCACGTTGTAATCAATAACGCATATACGAAAAGGTCCTCTTCCGAGGACCTTTTTTCAATCGTCAGGAGAACCGTCTGCCTGTCACTGTTCCCCTGCCGCACATAACTGTTATGTTCACTCTGTCACTTTACGAAAAATCCGCTCTCCGTCTGATGATGTACGAGAAAACGCAAACCCATTCCGGATATAAAAGCGTTCAGCCATTCTGACAGGAACAAGCTCTATATACGTTGCTCCCAATGATTGAAGATGTTTTTCGACCATTCGATATACAGCAGAACCGACACCGGAGTTTCTATACGCTGCACATACATAGAAGTTGTTGATATAGCCTTTGTACCATTCCTCGTGGAACGAATAGGTAATCAATCCAACGCAGACTCCATTTTCTATAATCCGCATCATAAAATACGGATTATGCTCCTGAAGCGTCTGCTCAATCATATGTGCGTTCAGTTCATCATTGTGAAGATCGTCAATGTTCTCTTGATATTCTTCTTCGTCGCACACTTCTCTCAGATACGAACTGAACAAATCATAGAAATCATCCCATTCATCTTTTTTCTGTAAATCAAATCGTATCAGTTCGATCATAGCCTATAACAACTCTTTCCAAGACAAGGGAACGGTTCTCCTGACGCTCCGAAGGGACAAAATCCCGGCTATGACGCTTTACGCATCATAGCCGTTCGGGTTCATGGACTGCCAGTGGTAGCCGGTTTTACACATATTGACAAGATCGCGTTTGGCAACCCAACCGAGAAGCTCCTTTGCAAGCGACGGATCGGCGTAGTTTTCCGCGACGTCGCCGGGGCGGCGGTCCACGATCTCATACGGAATCTTCACGCCGTTCGCGTCCTCGTAGGCATGGATGACGTCGAGCACGGAATAGCCCGTTCCGGTGCCGAGGTTGATCGCGATCGCGCCGGTGTGCGCGTCGGCGTATTCGAGCGCGCGAAGGTGTCCCACCGCAAGGTCGACCACATGGATATAGTCGCGCACGCCCGTGCCGTCCGGCGTCGGGTAGTCGTTGCCGAACACGCGAAGTTTTTTCAGCTTTCCGGTCGCGACCTGATTGATGTACGGCAGCAGGTTATTCGGAATGCCCTGCGGGTCCTCGCCGATGAGGCCCGAATCGTGCGCGCCGATCGGGTTGAAGTACCGAAGAAGCACCACGGACATCTCGGGATTCGCTGCGGCGAAGTCCGAAAGGATCTGCTCGCCCATAAACTTCGTCCAGCCGTACGGGTTCGTGCACCAGCGCGGCGCGTCCTCTTTGATCGGGACCTTCGGAATGCCGTAAACCGTCGCCGACGAGCTGAACACGATGTGCCGCACGTCGAACTCCTTCATGCATTCCAAAAGCGTCAGGTTCGCGTCGAGGTTGTTTCGGTAATACTCGACGGGCTTTGCGACGCTCTCGCCGACGGCTTTGAGTCCCGCAAAGTGGATGATCGCGCCGAAATCGTGCGCTCTGAACAGCGCGCGCATCGCGTCTTTGTCGCAGACGTCGACTTTTACGAAGCCCGGACGCTTGCCCGTGATCGTTTCGATGCGGTCCAATACCGCTTCCTTGGAATTATAGAGGTTATCCGCGATCAGCACGTCATAGCCCGCGTTTAATAGTTCCACCACGGTATGCGAGCCGATGTAGCCCGCGCCGCCCGTTACCAGGATCGTTTTGTTCATAGCACATCCTCCGTCATGATTTTGATTTATTATACAGGAACACCGTCGGAATTGCAACCGTTTGCGCGTATCAAACCGCCGGGAATGGGCAACACTACCGGAAAAAGAAGGAAGAAGGACACGCACTATGAAGGCAACCGGCATCGTACGCCGTATCGACGAACTCGGCAGGATCGTGATCCCGAAGGAGATCCGCCGCGTGCTCCGCATCCGCGAAGGCGATCCGATCGAGATCTTCACCGACGCGGACGCGATCGTTCTGAAAAAATACGCGCGCATCCGCGAGCTCGGCGACTATGCCGAAACCTACTGTCAGGCGCTTTGCGGCGCTCTGGGCTTTTCCGCGGGCGTGACCGATACCGAGGCCGTGGCGTATGCGTCCGGCGCGCTCAAAAAGACGCTGCTGCACGCCGCTCTTTCGGAAGCGTACGTCGACCGGATGCGGCAGCGGCAGACCGTGCTTGCGCCGGAGGGATACGCGCTTTTGAAGGACCTCCCCGCCTTGCGTCTTGCCGCCGTACCGATCGTGAGCAACGGAGACGTGCACGGCAGCGTTCTCATCGCGACCGACGACGCAAGGCTCCGCCTTTCCGACACGGAGCTTTCGATCCTCAAGACCGCGGCGCTCTACCTCGGCAAGCAGCTCGAGTGACGGTCACCGCGGCAAAAGCGAACGCATATCCTCCGGCAGCGGCGCGGAAAATGTCAGAATAATCGCGAGGACCGATTCGCGTATAACGGATCGGTCCTTAGCTTATCAGATCGCTGTGTGGTTGCGCCGGATCAATCGATCACGTCGACCCGGTAGATGATGTATTCTTCTCCCTGCAGAATGTAGAGATGACCGTTGGAGTATCTGAATGTGTTAGTGATCGAATACTCGTCGCTCACGAACAGGATATCCCCGTTGGCGATATTCAGCAGCGTCGGTCTGTCGTTCATATTTACAGCCACAAGCAGCGGCATCGAATCGCTGTCTGGCACAGACGTGCGCCCTTCCTTTGCTTCGAGCGTGAAATCCTTATTCTCAAGGATCAGCATCGCTTCATCCTCGCTGTGGTCGACGGCTTTTTTGAGCAGCAGGCCTTCGACATCCTCTCCCTTGATGACCGTTCCGTCCGGATAAATGAGGCCTTCACCGCCGTCCTCATATGTCAGTCTCATAAAGCCGTAAGCTTCGGGACACGCAAACGTCACATGATCTTCCGCAGTTATGATCGCTTTGCCCTCGGTATCCATGACAAGGCTGTACCCGTTTTCGTCGCTTCCGTAC
The DNA here is from genome assembly GCA_045114775.1 of Christensenellales bacterium. Classification (GTDB taxonomy): domain Bacteria; phylum Bacillota; class Clostridia; order Christensenellales; family CAG-138; genus UBA3792. The sequence continues at coordinate 99,938 of JBGULC010000044.1, forward strand.
AAGAACGATCCGTCGAAGTTCGGGGTATATTTGAACGGCAGAAGCTCGATCTGTTTGCCGGTGCGGTCAAAAAGCGTCCCGGTCTTTGTGTCGTAATCATAATAGTAAAACAGCTGACCGCCGTTGTAGATGCAGCGCGGATCATCGTCGAGCACAGCGATCTCATTCAGATCGCCGTCGTAAACGATATATTTATTGTCCTCCGTGCGTTTCAGCAGCAGGCCGAACTGGAAACTGCCGTCAAAGTCTGCGACCGGATTGCCGTTCAGGTCATAGATCGCTTTTCTCTTGCTGAAATACAGCTTATCGCCGATTTCGTAGACGTCATACGATTCCGTGCTTTCGGTCCGCTTGAGGTCGCCGACGAAGCGTCCCTCGACCATATCGTAATACAGCGCGTAACCGGCATAAAGCTTATCGCCCTCGTCGGGCATCAAGGAGAACCGACTGCTCGTCACATACATAAACGCGTCTCTCTCGTCGCTCACTTCTTCCGTCGCGTAGCTGACTTCGATGAACCGTTTGCTGTCATGTATATCGTCGATGATGGCGGCGGATACCGGAATCGACACGGTGCCGTCGGCTTTGACGAGTCCGACGCAGTTTACGCCCTTGTCTATCTGATAGACGAGCCAGGTGTCGTTGATAAAGGGTTCCACATAGTCATAGGTCTCGCCGAGCGCGTTGTTCCCGTTGGCATCCAACAGTTCATACTTACCGTCTTCGGTTGATACGAACATGCCTTGGGATCTGATCCTTGCTCGCTTGATGACAGACGCGTCGACCGATCCGACCTTCGTCAGCTTGATCGTCATGCCGAGAAGGTCGCTGGAAGTGATCAGCTCTGACGGCAGTTCGGCAGCCGCTTCGGGTTCCGGCTTGGGATCGGGTTCCTGTTCGGGATCGGGCTCCGGTTCGGGATCGGGCTCCGGTTCGGACACGGGTTCGGATTCCGGTTTTTGCTCGGAAACGGGTTCCGATGCGGGCTTGTTCGCTGCCTCGGGATCCTTCTTGTCGGTATTACCGGTCTTTGCACAGCCGACGACCGCCAGCAGCATCAGAACGGCGAGTACCCAAACGATGGCTTTTTTCATATTTTCCTCCTTGGTTTTTACATGTTTGCGTGATACGCAGCATTCAAATTATAGCACAGATTTCCTGTTTGGCAACCGGATTTCTTTCACAAAAGCCCTTCGTTCGACATGATCAACCGCATATCCTCCGGCAGCGGCGCGGAAAACGTCAGCGTTTCGCCCGTGATCGGATGCACAAAGGTGAGCGCCGCCGCGTGCAGCGCAGGGCGGTCGATCCGGTCGCTCCGCGTTCCGTAGAGCCAGTCGCCGACGAGCGGATGCCCGATGTACGCCGTGTGCACCCGAAGCTGATGCGTCCGCCCGGTGACCGGAACGAGCCGCTCGAGCGTCATGCCGTTCTCCGTTTTCAAAGCTTCCAGAAAGCTCCTCGCCTCCGCGCCGTCCGTTCTGACGCAGCGCTGATAGGTCGAGTCCGGCAGCGGTCCGATCGGCGCGTCGATCACGATCCGCTCCCGTTCGGGGACGCCCTCCACGATCCCGAGATACGTCTTTTGAAACAGTCCCGCATGCTGGATCGCCTTCATCCGCGCGTGGATATACCCGCTTTTCGCAACGGTCATAAGCCCCGTCGTACCCTTGTCGAGCCGGCTCACCGGATGCGGATTTTCGCGTTCCGTCCACAGCGCTGCAAGCGCGTTTTCGACCGTGGGTTCTTTCGGATCCCGCGCCGGATGGACCGCAAGGTCCGCGGGCTTAGAAAGCACCGCGAGCCATTCGTCCTCATAGACGATTTGAATCGGGTATGGAATCGGCGCGATCGGCAGCCGTTCCGGGTCCGCGGGATCGAAGGCGACGACGTCGCCCGTCGCGGTCCTCGCCGTTGTGTAGACCGGCTCGCCGTTCAGAAGCAGCGCGCCGCGGCGACGCTTGAGCCTTCTCAGGTACGATTCCGAGACCGCGTAGGCGTCTTGAAGGACGTCCTGAACCGTTCTTCCCGCTTCCTGCGCTTCGATTGTGTGCGTCAGCATTTTCATGCGCTCAGTATAGCAGAGCGCGGCGGTTTTCGCAAGGCGTATTCGCCCGGTCATACGCTCGTCCGTTTCTCTGCCGAAGCCCGTTTTTCCTGCGCAAGTCTCTTGAGCTCCGCCGCCTTTTCGAAAAAGACCTGCGCCATCTGCTCGCTCGTCAGCGTACGCTTGCCGGTCTCCGGCGGGTTCGGTTTCGGCGCAGGCGCGATCGTCTTCGGTTCGGGTGCGATCGGCTTCGGTTCGGGTTTCGGCGGCTCCTCTTCAAATTCCGGCGCTTCGTAAAGATCCCAGACCGGTCCGAAGCGACCCTGTCTTCTGCGGGTAAAGCCCAAAGTTTCCAGATCCCGCAAGATCTCGCCGATCCGCTGCTCGGAAACGCCCAGCTCCTCGCCGAGCTGTTTTTCACGGAATTCCCATCCGTCGGGATGCGCGAGCATGTTTGCGTAAACGCCGAGCTGATCCGGCTGCATGCCCGCAAAGCGCGCGGCGTCGACCGACAGCGGGACGTACATTCTTCTTTTCTGCATTCGTTTGATCATGGTTTTCTTCCTCCTTGCCAACAGTATCGCACAAAATACCCCCTGAAAATTCCTGAAATAAGTTCACAATTCGCTGTCCCGTAAAGCGGACGGAACCGCAGCGATATGTACGGTTTCAATGCCTTTCCGTGCGGGGCGCGTCCGGACGGACTGCAGGGGCGGGTGACGGATATTTCCTGCCTTATACGCCGGAAGCTTCAAGTCTTTCAACCGGGCGGACGCGAAAAGAAGCGTGGTCGCCCTTTCATCCGCACTTTCAGGGCACGGCATTTGACGTGCCGTGCCTGTCTTTTTCTCACATCTCTCTGAATAGTCAGTCTCCTTTCCCTGAGTGAGACGCTTTTTCCTAAGTGAGACTTTCTTTTCTTTTTGGCTTTATTCCTTAAGTAAGTGAGACTATATAAGTGAGACTTAATGGAAGTGAGACGTACTTCCCTTTCTCACTTCCCTGTCTCACTTCCCTTTCTCACTTTCCTGTCTCACTTGCATTTCGTACTTTCCTGTCTCACTTCCCTTTCTCACTTGCATTTCGCCCTTCCCTGTCGCACTTACGCGCCGAAGCCTGGACGGGACAATCGGATTCCTTCCGTTTTTCGGGACAGCGAATTGTGAACTTATTTCAGGAATTTTCGGGGGTGCTTTTCTGCTATGATGGAGTTGCCCGGGAAAGGAAAGGTGATTTCTGATGATTGAAACAAAGGAATTGACAACGGCAAACAGGCTTCGGGAGGACTTTCTGAAGCTGCTGCGGGGTCAGATCGGAACGGGGATCTACGTCTGGGGCGGCAACGGCGAGATCCTCGATGAGATGAAGGACCCGGTCGGCTGGATCCTGCAGCATGAAACGAGCCGCGAGAACGCGCAGCGTGTGTTCCGTCTCTACGCAAAGCGGGTCGACGGCGGCGTGAAGCCGATCCGCGCCTTCGACTGCTCGGGGCTCGTCTATTGGGCGCTGAAGGCGATCGGCGTCCAAAGATCGGACGTTTCGAGCCGCGGGCTTTTTGCGCTCGTGAAGCCGATCGGAGAGAGCGAGCTGCGTCCCGGCGATCTCGTCTTTCATCACGACGGGAAGCAGATCGTGCATGTCGGCGTGTGCGACGGAGAGGCGCAGATCGAGTGCCGCGGGCGCGACGTCGGCGTGGTGCGAAACGCGCGTAAGCCCGGTTATTGGAACCGCTTCGGCAGACTTCCGGCTTTTGCGGTCGAGTCGCAGGAGGTCGTAGCGATCCTCGGCGGATCGGTGCGCGTTCGCGAAGGCGACAGCGTTGCGTCCCGATGCGTCGGCATCGTGCACAGGGGCGAAACGTACCCGCTGATCGGCGTCGGCGCGTCCGGCTGGTATCGGATCCTGTGGCGCGGGACCGAGGTCTGTATCACGAACAAGCCTCAGTACACGGAGGTGCGCCGTGGCTGAAAAGACTGTGACCGAGATCCTCGAAGCGCTTGCAAGGATCGAAACGGACGTCAGGACGATCGCGAAGAACGCCGCGGACCACGAAGCGCGGCTGCGCGTCCTGGAGGGCAAAAGCGGCAAACGAATGGAACAGATCACGGTCTCCGTGATCACGGCGGTGCTCGTCGGTCTCGTCGGGTACGCGCTGGGCAAGGTGTTTTGAGAAAGGAGGAACTTATGCGTCAGAGCAGAAACAAGAGCGTGCTCTTTTGGATCGGGCTTGTGTCGGCCGTGTATGAAGCGGTGATCTCGAGCCTGATGAGCGCCGGGGTCGTGATGCATCCGGTCGTCGGCGCGATCGGCGTAGCGCTTGCGACGGTGCTCATCTACTGCAACGGCAACAACCCGAGTCTGAAGGAGTACTGATATGCAAAGAGACGCCCCGAAAAGGGCGTCTCTGCAAAGCTTTTTTATAGGTGATCATGCAGCCACGGCAGCACGCGCGCGGCGTAGGCATCCGGATTCGTCATGGCGGCTTCGGCATGGACCGCGCCGGGCGAGGTCCAAAGATCCTTGTCCTGCGCCGCACAGGCGTCGTAGAGCTTCTGCATCATGGAGTACGGCACGAAGTCGTCCTTTTCCCCGTGAACGAACAGCGTCGGCGTTACGGAGCGCGTCACCGCCGTGATCGGCGACATATCGCTGTAACGGACCCCCGCAAACAGCCGTGCGATCGGCGCGCCAAGTGCTCTTGCGATCGGGAGTATTCCCTTCATCGTGGAGCGGAATTCCTCCTTTGCGGAGGTAAACGAGCAGTCCGAGACGGCGCATTTCACCTGTTCGGGAAGCGTCTTTCCCGTGGCGCAGAGCACCGTCGCCGCGCCCATGGAAACGCCCATCAGCGCGATCGAAAGGTCTTCGCCGTACCGCTTGAGAAGCAGCCGGATCCAGTCGATCAGGTCGTCCGATTCCTTGGCGCCGTAGGTCAGATACTTGCCCTCGCTGTCGCCCTGCGCGCGCTGCGAAACGGCAAGCACCGCATAACCCGCGTCATAGACGAGGTCGAAGGCTTTGCCGAGGTCCCAGTACGGGCGGCTGTGCCAGCCGTGCATCTGCACGACGACCTTCTTCGTTCCGCCGTTCGGAAAGAACCGCGCCGAGAGCTTCAACCCGTCGCGCGAGGTCATGGTGAGCGTCTCATAGGGCAGACGGTCCATATAGTCCTTCGTGTCCCAACGCATGCGTACGAGCGGCGAAGGATCGCGCCGCCGATCGGCAAACATCTTCTCCACTGCCTTGCGGCTTGCGCCGAACGCGAACAGGAAAATATAGAACGCAACGCCGATCACGACGAGCGCAAGGGCGACGAGTACGATGAGTACGATCCAATACCAATGCATACGCTTACCTGTTCATTCTCCAAATGCTCTGCCGCTCCGCAGGCCGTTTCGCCGGTACGGGCTGCGCTTCTATGCGCCGCGGTCCTCCGCGAAGGAACGCCGGTTCCGGGAGCGAGTCGGGGGGCGGTTCCGGAGGATTGCCATCCTGCGTGAGGTCGGCAGAATCTGGGGTCGGGTCGGGGGTCTCGTCCTCTTTCGGGGATTCGGCCGGGTCGGTGGTCTCGTCCTCTTTCGGGGATTCGACCGGGTCGGTGGTCTCGCTTTCTGTCAGAGTTTCGATCTGTTCGGAGATCTCTCCCTCCGTCGGCTGATCGCCGGCACCTCCCTCGTCAGAGGGAGGTTGAATCGAAGGCACGGTCGAAGTATCTGTCTCGACTACTGCTCCTTCTCCTACCTCTGAGCTCCCCTTGTCAGGGGAGCTGTCAGCTTCTGCTGACTGAGGGGTAGTTTCGACTGTGACGGTCGTAAACGAAGCCTCCGGGTTCTCCATCTCTGTCGGGGATTCTTCCGGTTCGGGAATCTCTCCCTCCGTCGGCTGATCGCAGACATCTCCCTCGTCTAAGGGTAGTTGCGTGCTTGCGTCGGATTCCGGGGTCTCTCCCTCCGTCGGCTGGTCGTCGATGACACATCCTTCGACCGGAGGCTGATCGGTAGCATCCCCATCGGATGATTCGTCGCAGGACGTCGTTTCCGTATTGTCGAGCGTTTCCTGCTCTGCATCGGAATCTTCGGGCTGCTTCTCCAAGGCCTCTGCAGCCGCGCGTTCCGCCGTCGAATCAAGACGAATGCCGCGCAGCAGGAACGTCGGGATCGGGAACGAGATCGGCACCTCCTCGATCGGAAACGCTTTGTGTTCCTCTGCCGTCGGCGATTCTGCAGGAGGTTCTTCTTCCGTCAGCGCTTCGACCGGGTCGGGGGGTTCTTCTTCCGTCAGAGCTTCGATCGGTTCGTGGGACTCTCCTTCCGTCAGGGCTTCGGTCTGTTCTGAGGTCTCTCCCTCCGTCGGCTGTTCGCCGACACCTCCCTCGTCAGAGGGAGGTTGCGTGCTTGCGTCGGATTCCGGGATTTTTCCCTCCGTCGGCTGTTCGTCGACACCTCCTTCATCAAAGGGAGGTTGAATCGAAGGATCAGTCGAAGTATCTGTCTCGCGTACTGCTACTTCTCCAACGTCCGAGCGCCCCTTGTCAGGGGAATTGTCAGCTTCTGCTGACTGAGGGGTAGTTCCGTCGGTGACGGTCGTAAACGAAGCCTCCGGGTTCTCCCTCTCCGTCGGGGATTCGTCCGGTTCCGGGATCTCTCCCTCCGTCGGCTGATCGCAGATAATACTGTCTTCAGCAACGGGCTGAACCGCGTCGCTTTCGTCGGCAGCGGGCTGAATTGCGGCGCTTTCTTTGGCAGCAGGCTGAGCCGCGGCGCTCTCGTCAACTATGGTTTGAACCGCTGTGCTTTCGTCGGCAGCGGGCTGAATTGCGGCGACGCTGTCGGCGAGCGTTTCCGGGACGATTTCCGATTCCGGCATTATTTCTTTGAACGAAACTTCCGGTATGGGATCCCTGTCGTGCTTCGCTTCGCCGGCGATTGCGGAGATCGCCGCTGCAGAAGCCGGTATGACAGTCGAGGTAGGCTCGTCAAAGCCGTTGACGTAATGCAAAAGGGAAACGCCGTCCCGAAGCGTATGCGAAGCCTCGGATCCGTGCGACGAATCGGATCCTTTGAAGGAAGACGGTTCGACCGTTTTGCGCAAACCGGATTCCGAAACCGTCCGCACAACAAAGGTTCTTTCCGCGGCAGGCGCCGCGGGTTTTGCCGGTTCATGTTCCGTCTTCGGACGCGGCATGACCGTTCGCACGACAGCGGGCCGCTCCGAAGATCTCGGTTCGGCGAAACGGGCGCTTTCCGGTTTTGTGGCAACCGGCTCGACAGGCCGTCTGAACACGACGGTCTCGTCGCTCGTACGCGCGGCGGGTCTTTCAAATGCGGGTGCTTCCGCCGTCGGTCTGCGGAACTCGCCGGTATTGCCCTTCGGTCTCGGCGTGACCGGTTCGGCGGGCCGTCTGAACGCTGCGTCTTCCGTCGGACGCGCGGCGGGTCTTTCAAATGCGGCTGCTTCCGCTGTCGGTCTGCGGAATTCGCCGGTGTTGCCCTTCGGTCTCGGCGTAACAGGTTCGGCGGGACGCCGGAATGTTGCGGTCTCCTCCGCGGATCGCGCCGCGGGTCTTCCCGATTCGGATGCTTCCGCAGTCGGTCTGCGGAATTCGCCGGTGTTGCCCTTCGGTCTCGGCGTAACAGGTTCAGTACGCCGCGCCGCGGGTCTTGCAAATTCGGATGCTTCCGCTGTCGGTCTGCGGAATTCGCCGGTATCGCTCTTCGGTCTCGGCGTGACCGGTTCGGCGGGACGTACGTATGCAGCCGTTCCGGGCTTTGCCGTCAGCATGATGCGTGTGCCGTCTGCGGTGCGCATTGAATCGGGCTTGGCAGCCGACAGGACGCGTGTGCCGTCGCCGTCGATGCGTACTGATGTATCCTGTGCGGCAGAACGTGCTGCGGGTCGCGCGCCTTCGCGCCGCATATCCTCGGCAAGGCCTCTTGCGTATAGCTCGCGCCTTGCCTTCGCCTCCTCGTCGGTCAGTTCGCCGTAGCTTCTGAGCTTGATCGGCTGTCGGTAGCCGAAGCGCTCGGTCGGCGTGTCGTTGAAAAGCGGATCGTCCGGGCGGCGTTTGGTGGCGCGAAGCGCCTTCTCCATGTCCTCCTCGAACTCGCCCGGCAGCTTGCTTCTGATCTTTCTTTCGAACGCGTAAAGCACGATACACACGATCGCGCAGAACGCCGCGACGCCGAGCGTGATCACGGTGATGAGCTTCAGGATCCCGCGATACTTCGCGTCGAGATCCTGCATATAGGGATTGGTGGTAACGACGTAGACCGGATCGGTCTTGCGGTCGACCTGATCGCGGAACGGCGTCGTATCGACGGTGACCGTCTGTGAGCTGTGCGTCTGTCCCGCCGGATCCTCTGCGTCGACGCGGAAGCAGAGCTTGCCGACGCCGTCGATCTGATAGGTCTGCGTAAAATAGGTATCGCCGCGCAAAAGCTCCGGATAGGACACGACCTCATGGAACAGGGTCGTTTCGGTCAGTACGGCTTTTTTGAGCCTGATGTCGCCGTAATAGCCGATCCGGAACTGGAACGCAACACAGAGCTTGCCGTTGCCGTCGAAGTAAGGCTTCTGCGGCTCGACGCGCAGCTCGATGCGCACGCCCTCCTGCTCGATATACGGCGTCACGCGGAAGGATTCGGGATCGGTAACGGTAACGGGCTTTAGAAGCGCATCCGTTCCGGTCGCATGGAAACGCACCGTGCGGATGACGTCCGCGGCGACGCCCGGCTTCACAACATAACGGATCGATTTCGTCTGATTCGCGGGCAGATCGAAGGGATTGTCGACGAGCGTATTGATCTCATCGTAGACACGGATGTCGGTAACCGTGCGGTTGCCGTTGTTTTTAACGGTGATGATGAACTCGGTCCCCGCTTCCGTTGCCGGGAACGCCTGTGTGGAGATCGATAGATCCACTGTGACGGAACCGACGCCGATCGCCGTCTCCGCGACCGTCGTGATGTTTCTGCGCCGCGCAACGTATTCGACCGTCGGGCGGAACGTCATATCCGTCACGCCCATCGTGTAGGTCACGGGCACGACCATCGTCCGTCCCGCGGTAAGCTCGTCGCTTGTGAGCGGGATCGACTGAAGCCCCTGCTCCGGATCGTAGAGCCGAAGCCCGGTCATATCGAACAGGGTGTCGTTTTTCAGCGTGTATTCGACGGTAAACGAATCGCCGACCCGCACGAGCTCGTTCTCGCAGAAGGCGGAAACGGTCAACTCGGGCACGATAAACCGCTCGATCACGATGTTTGCGGAGGTTTCCCTGAAATGCGTGATCGTAACGGCTTCGCCGGTCTCGTCGTCGATGAGCGCTTCGCCCGTTTCCTCGTCAAAAGCCGGTTCATGCTCCTCCCAGGAAAGCGTATAGGTCACGGGAACGTCAAGCTGATCCTCGGCGATGGGGACGTCGGAAAGCGTGAACTCCCGCTTGCCGCCCGCAAGGACCTCGATCTTCTCGTCGAGCGCGCGTTCGACGTCTTCATAGCCGCCGGAAAGCTTTGCGTTATACAGCGTATAGTCGGATTCGGAATCGTTGAAGATCGTGAAAAGCATGTCCGGCACGGTCCCTTCGCCCTCAAGTTCGGGCATCGGATCGACCGTGATCGAAAGCGTGATCGGATGCTCGCCCTCGGCAAAGCCGCCCGCGGGGACGATCGATGCCGGGAGCAGAAGCGCCAATATGCAGATCAGGATGACAATGCGTCGTTTCATGCTTTGAATCAGGTTCCTTTACTCGATTTCCGCGACCGGAAATCCGAAATACTCTCCGCCTGTGGAGACAGCCGAAACGCGTCCCTCCGTGCGGTCGGAAAGTGCCTTTAAGAATGCGTCCGCTTCGGTCGTGCGGCAGCGGAACGATACCGTGATCGCCTCGCCGTAATCCGCGCTTTCGATCGCGCCGAAGCGCTCGAACACGCTCCAGGCCGCGTTCCGGTACGGATAGGCGACGCGGACCGAAAACTGCTTGCACGGCTCCATGGAAACGAGCCCCGCGGCGTTCACCGCGTCGGCTGCCGAACGCGAATAGGCCCGCACGAGCCCGCCCGCGCCCAGCAGGATGCCGCCGAAGTAGCGGGTGGAGATCACCAGAAGATCATAGAGATCGCGCTTTTTCAGGACCTCCATCATCGGAAGTCCTGCGGTGCCCTGCGGCTCGCCGTCGTCGCTGTAACGGGCGGCGCCGCTTCTTAAACGGTAGGCGAAGCAGTTGTGCGTCGCGTCCCAGTGCTGCTTGCGGATGCGCTCAAGGATCGCAAGCGCTTCCGTTTCGTCCGTCACGGGAAAACAGCGTCCGATGAAGCGCGAACGGTTGATCACATATTCGGTTTCGGAAGCCCGTTCGACGGTGCGGTACGGTTTCATGACGGGTTCGTCCAAGCGCATTGTCCTTTCGCGCGGTCGTTTGCGCATAATTTCTCTGATACAGTATAGCAAAAGAAAACCCGTTTTGCAACCGATTCGCCGCATCGTTCACGGAAAGGATGCAATTTGGACGCATCTTGCCAATGCGGCAGCGACGCGGAGCACAGCGAACCGTTCCGCAGGCGACGCGCTTCCGATCCGCTTTTCTCCGCGCAGAAGGCGCCGTTTCCGCGCCCATCGAAACGGAAGGCCTCGGGAGGGCGACTGTTTTCCGAAAATAGAAAAGAGCGTTCCGAAAAACGCTCTTTTCGATCGTGTGTTATCTTATTCCTTCGGCAGCTCGCTCGTGCAGTGCGGGCAGCGGGTCGCGTCGTCGGCAACGGGCTGCTTGCAGAACGGGCAGAGACGCGGTTCTTTCTCGGGCTCGGCAGGCGCTTCTTCCTTCTTCTTGGCTTCCTTTGCCTTCTCCTCCGCCTTGCGGATCGCACGGATCACAAGGAAGATGCACAGCGCGATCAGGATGAAGTAGATGATCGCGGATATGAATTTGCCGTAATGCAGGACGGAAATGCCGTTCTCCGCAAGCACTTCGGCTGCGGGATACGCGCCGTCGACCAGCAGCTCTTCCGGGACGGCCTTCATCGGGATGAACCACTTCGAGAAGTCCGCCTGGATGATGAGACCGAGCACCGGCATGATGACGTCGTTGATCAAAGACGTCACGATCGCGCCGAACGCGCCGCCGATGATGACGCCGACGGCCATGTCGACGACGTTGCCCTTCAAAGCAAACGCTTTGAATTCGGAAAAGAATTTCTTCATACAATAACCCCCTTATGGATTTACAGAATATATTATAGCACCATATTCCGAAAAGGGCAACAGGAAATTATCATTTGATACGCGGCTTTCTTGTTTCGATTCCGCTCCCAAAGGCTTTGGATCGACCGTTTTCACGATTTTTCGCTTGACGCACCGCGGATTCGATTGTAGAATATATAAAAGGTTCAGCCGTGCAGTAAGAATTCAGGAGGTCCTTATGAAAAAGAAGAACAAGATCACGATTCCCAAGCAGATTTCCCTACGCAATTTCTTTGCGATCGTTCTGACGCTTATCTCCGTCTTTTGCCTTTTCTGGCCGCCGGTCGTGAAGTACTCTTCGAAGTTCCTCGAGATCAACCATAAAGCAACTGCGTCGAATTATCAGAGCAGGTATGGCTATTCCGAAGCGGACAGTCTGGAGCTGGCGGAGGTCGAAGACGTGCATACGTCGTTTTCCGTTCTGGATGCGCTCGGCAACGCGCACAGGGACGCCGTGCAGTACGATATTTTTGAAAAAAGCACGCATAAATACCATGTAATGGGCACCTCCGCCGAGTCGACCGCGATCAGCGTCGTCGCACATTTTCTGTTTTTCGGGATCATTCTGACAGGGCTTGCAGCCTGTGTGTGTTATTTCCTGAATCTGACCAGAGCCTTAGGTATCGCCCACGCCGCGCTCTGCCTGGTCGTTCTGATTATGTGCGGTATTCAGCTTCTCTTTGTCAGAAGCGCGAAGGACGTGCTCTCCCCCACCGTCGGTATGTTTGCGCTGCCGCTTCTCGCAGCCGCCGGCTGCCTGCTCTACAAGCCCGAAATGCCCGTCAAAGAACCGGCTCCGGATCCTGTCGCGAACACGCCGAAGACTCCCGAAACGTGGATCTGCTCGAAATGCGGCATTGCAAATCCCCTGGATGAAATGTACTGCGTTTCCTGCGGTATGCCGCAATCGGCAAAGCGCACCTTCTGCTCCAATTGCGGCGCGCCTTTGAGACCCGGCGCACCGTTCTGCACGAAATGCGGCAAAAAGCAGTAAGCGCGCCGCTGCATTTCCGAAAAAAAAGATCCTCCGCAGGCATGCCGCGGAGGGTCTTTTATTCTCTGTATTCTTTTCTCATTCTCTCCTGCACGGCGGCTCGACGACGATCGCGCGGCTCTTTGCGGTGCGGACGCGGTTTTTGATCCAGCCGATTATGGAACAGATCAGAAACGCGAGCACGTGCACGGCGATGATCGCGGGTCCCGGCTGCGCGCCGATCAGCAGCGAAAGGAAGAAACCGAGCGCAAAGCAGACGAGCGAAAGCGCCGCCGCGGTGATCATGACCGCGCGGAAGCGTTTACAGACGCGCATTGCGGAAAGCGCCGGGAAGATGATGAGTCCCGATACCATGATCGCGCCGACCATCTTCATGCCGATCACGACGGTCACGGCGGTCAGCGCCGCGAGCATCATGCTGTACGCGCCGACGCGGACGCCGGTCGCCTTTGCGAACGCGGTGTCGAACGTGACGCTGAAGATGCGCGTGTAGAAAAAGATGAACAGCGCAAGCACCACGGCGGAAACGGCTACGGTGATCCACATATCCGCGTCGGACAGCAGCGCGATCGAGCTGGTGCCGAACAGCGAGTTGCAGACGTCCTGCTGATACTTGCCGTCGGAGAGCCGGAACAGAAGCGTGCCGATCGCGATCGCGCCGGTCGAAAGCACCGCGATCGCCGCGTCGCCCTGCATTTTGTGCCGTTCTGTGAGCCACATCAGCGCGAACGCCGCTATGAGAACGATCGGCAGCGAAACCGCCATCGACGCCGCCCCCGCCTGCAGAACGGTCGCGAGCGCAAGCGCGCCGAAGCCGACGTGGCTTAGACCGTCGCCGATCATCGAATACCGCTTCAGAACGAGCGTAACGCCCAGAAGACTTGCGCAAAGCGAGACCAGCGTGCCCACGACGATCGCGCGGACGGCGATCTCGGGCATATTCTGAAAGATGGAAACGATCTCGCTCATACCGGTTTCTCCTGTAAATATCTGCGTCCGATCGGACTTGTCCTGTACGCCTGCGCCGTGCCGCAAAACAGCGGATGGCAGGATAGATGCAGAATATGCGAACAGTCGCGAACGGCCTCCTCAATGTCGTGTGAGACCATGATCACCGTCATGCCCTGCCGGTTGACGTCGTGCAAAAGCTGATAAAACTCCGCGGTCACGACCGGGTCGAGGCCGGTCGTCGGCTCGTCGAGCACGAGAAGCTTCTTGGTCGCGCAGAGCGCGCGGGCAAGCAGAACGCGCTGCTGCTGCCCGCCCGAAAGCTCCTGATAGCTGTGCTTTTCAAGCGGCAGGATCCCGAGCATCTCCATATTCTTCCGCGCAAGCGCGCGTTCGTGTTTGCCGTAAAACGGCTTTATGCCGCGCCAGCCGATCGTGCCGGAGAGCACAACCTCGCCGACCGACGCCGGAAAATCGCGCTGGATCGCGCTCGTCTGCGGCAGATACCCGATCTCGTTGGGCTTTAAGCCCTCGCCCATGACGATCCGGCCCGACGCGCACGGAATGAGGCCTAAAAGCGCCTTCATCAGCGTCGATTTGCCGGAGCCGTTCTCGCCGACGATGCCCCAGAACTCGCCCGCGTTCACGGAAAAGCTCACGTCGTGCGCGACGTTCGCGCCGCCGTAGGACAGGCCGACGCTTTCAAATGTCAGCAGCGCCATTCAGTTTACCGCCTTTCTGAGATTCTCAAGGTTCTGCCGCATCAGGTCGAGATATCCGACGCCCGCGTCGAACTCCTCGCGGCTCACGTTGTGACACGAATGCAGCGAAAGTACGCCGCAGCCGGTCGCTTCGGCGATCGTCTTTGCGATGCGTCCGTCCGAAAACTCGATCGTGAACACATACGGAAGGTTTTCCGCCTTCACGCGGTCGATCAGAAACGAGACGGTGCTCAGCGCGACCTCCTCGTTCGACGAACAGCCGGGCAGCGCCGCGTAATACGCGAGGCCGAGCTCGTCGCAAAGATAGCGGAACGGGAACCGCTCGGCGAACACGACCGTTTTGCGCTTCGCGTCCCGCATGAGCTCGTGAAACTCGTCGTCGAGCGACTGAAGCTCCGCGATGTACGCCTCGGCGTTCGCCCGCATGGCGTCCGCTTCTTCCGGCAGAATCCCGCACAGCGCGTCCGTGAGGCCTTGGACGATGCGGATCGCGTTCTTCGGGCTCGTCCATACGTGCTCGTCCGGCTCCGGCTCGTCCTCCGCCTCCCCCTGCATGCCCTCGACCCGCTCCTCGTCGAGCGTGTCGCAAAGCGCCGTCAGCGCGACGGCGTTCAGGTCCATGCCGTTTGTGCGGAGAAGATCCGCGACCCAGCGGTCGGTCTCGCCGCCGACGTACACGAAAAGGTCGGCTTTGAGGATCCCGGACATCTCTTTGAGTGACGGATCGTAGCCGTGGACCTCACCGCCGGGCGCGCAGAGCATAGTGAGCTCCACGCGATCGCCCGCGATGCGCCGGATAAAATCATACTGCGGAAAGATCGTGCAGACGACCTTGGGCCTGTTGCTTTCGGCGTTCGGCGTACCGCAGGCAAGCGCGCACAAAAGCAGCGCGAATGCAAGCGCAAGCGTACTGAACCGTTTCATTTCGTTCCTTTCTTTCCGTGCGTCAGAAGCGCGGCGACCGGCGCGCGATGCACCCGCATGGCGCCGATCGGGCAGAATTCCTGACAGCAGAAGCATTTGATGCAGTGTTTGCGGTCGATGACCGCTTTTTTGTCGATGATCGAGATCGTGTGCGCGGGACAGATATCGCGGCACTTGCCGCAGCCGACGCACGCGTGCTTTTTCACCCTCGGTCGGGATTCGAGACACAGGTTCATCGCGCCGCGGACCGTTTTGCCGAAAAGGTTGTCCCCGCCGACGAACAGATGCGAATTGCGGTTTCGGATGATCTCAAAATCCTTTTGCAGAAACGCCCGATAGTCCCCCGCGACCGAAAGCCCCTCGACCGAATCCGGGCAAAGTCCGCGCCGGATCGCCGCCGCGAGCGTCGGAACGTCCTTGGGCGTGAGGCCTATGAGCGTCGCCGCGAGCACGTCCAGACAGTGCGGATCCTTCGACGCCAGAAGACAGCCGATCTGCTTCGGCGTGCCCTGCGTGGGACCGTTGCCTTCCATGGCAAGAACCGCGTCGCAGAGGTTCAGGACCGGGCGGAAATACTCGTCGAGGTCGACAAGCATATCCGCAAAATCGTTCGGGTTCGGAAAGCGGTAGTGATACTCGGGCTTCATCGTGCCGGGGATCGTGCCGAACAGATTCTTCGCCGCGCAGGAAAGCGACATCATGCCGTGCGATTTAAGCTTGCAGAAATTGACGATCGCGTCGCAGCCGTCGATCCAGCCGGTATAGGTGAAGCGCTTCGCCTGCACCGCGTCGGGCGAAAAGCCGTCCTTTTCGGAGAAATCGTGATTCAGTTCGGCGCCGGCCTCCTCCGCCTCGGTGAGTCCGACGGCCGCGTAAACGCGGTTCAGCACCGCGGCGTTATAGAGGTTGCCCGGGCTGTCGCCGATCACGACTGAGGCGCCGCGCGCCTTGAGCATGCGCGTCAGCGCCGCGAGCAGCGCCGGATGCGTGGTGACCGCCTTGTCGGGCTTCGCCGCGGCAACGAGGTTCGCCTTGATCCCGATCCGCATGCCGGGACGGACCCAATCGAGCCCGCCGAGCGGCGCGAGGACGGTTTTCAGCGCTTCTTCGCAGGTCTCCCGTTCATAATCCGCGCACGGGGCGACGGAAACAAGCTCGTTACGCATTGCATAGCCCCCGTACGAGCCGGATCTCTTCGGCGTATTCTTCAAGCTTTTCGTGCGGCGTTTCAAGGCAATACGGGAGGTCCTTAAGCGCCGGATGGTTCACGATGCGGCGGAAGGCGTCGAGCCCGATGTTCCCCTCGCCGATCGCGGCGTGGCGGTCCTTGTGCTCGCCGAGACCGAACTTGGAATCATTGAGATGGATGAACCGGAGCCGGTCGAGCCCGATCACGCGGTCGAACGCGGTCACCACGCCGTCGAGGTCGTGCACAAGATCATAGCCCGCCGCGAAGACGTGGCAGGTGTCGAGACAGACGCCGACGCGATCGTTTCGCGCCACGCCGTCGATGATCGCGCGGACCGCTTCGAACGTGCCGCCGATCTCACTGCCCTGCCCCGCCATCGTTTCAATCAGAACGGTCGTGTCGGTATCATCGTCCAGAATGCGGTTTAAGAGTGCCGTTGTCTTTTCGATGCCTACGCTCTCGCCCTGTCCGACGTGCGAACCGGGATGGAAGTTATAAAAGGGCGTGCGCATCGCGGTGCAGCGGATGAGGTCCTCGCGCATGGCAAGTTCGGCAAACTGCGCGGTCTCCGGCTTTTCGGCGCAGGGGTTCAGCGTATACGGCGCATGCACGAGCACCGGCGCAAAGGCTTGCGCGCGAAGGTAGGCGGTCATGGCGTCCGCGTCGCTTTGATCCAGGACCTTCGCCTTGCCGCCGCGGGGATTGCGCGAAAAGAACTGGAATGTGTCCGCGCCGAGCTCCGACGCGGTTTTTGCCATTATAAGAAGGCCGTTCGACGGCGACAGATGACAGCCGATGTGCAGCATGATTCCTCCAAAGCCCATAATCATCCATGTTAATCATGTATTGTAGCACAGATCATTCACGCGTGCAAGGTCCATTCCTACCCGCAAGGGCAATTCATTCATCCGCGAAAAGCGTTCCGCTCTTCTGCGTGTACACCTCATCCGCCTTCGCTCACGCTGCGGCGTACACACTCCGCTTCGCTCCGTTTCAGCGGTGCCGTCGCGCGCTCCCCGCGCGTCGCCTTCTCTTCCCCTCAAGGGGAAGGCTTTTGGCTGCGCTGCGGTCTTGTCTCCCTTGTGCAAGGGGAGGTGGGTGAACGAAGTGAACCCGGAAGGGTTGTCGATCGGATAACACGTTGACGCGATCCCGATTTTCGCGTATACTGTGCATATCAAAATCTTCGGAGGCATTATGACGGAACTACTTGCTCCCGCGGGATCCATGGAGGCGCTCAGAGCGGCGCTGCGGTTCGGCGCGGACGCAGTGTATCTCGGCGGCCCGATGCTGCAGCTCAGGGCGAACAGCGCGGGCTTTACGTTCGACGATATCGCGGAGGCGGCAAAACTTGTCCACGCGGGCGGAAAGCGGCTCTATGTGACGGTCAACGCGCTTGCGAACTGCGGCGAGATCGACGCGCTGCCGGCGTATGCGAATACCCTGTACGACTGCGGCGCGGACGCGGCGATCGTTTCGGATCTCGGCGTGCTGACCACGATCCGAAAGGCCTGCCCGAAGCTCGAGCTGCATGTTTCGACGCAGGCAAGCTGCATGAACCACGCCGCGGCGCGGACGTGGTACGAACTCGGCGCAAAGCGCGTCGTGCTCGCCCGCGAGATGACGGTCGACGAGATCCGCAAACTCAAAAAGAACATCCCGGACGATCTCGAGCTTGAAGCGTTTATCCACGGCGCGATGTGCATGGCGTACTCCGGGCGGTGTCTGCTCTCCTCCGCCATCCTCGGCAGGAGCGGCAACCGCGGCGACTGCGCGCAGCCCTGCCGCTGGAAGTACGCGCTCGTTGAAGAGACGCGGCCGAACCAGAGCTTTCCGATCGTCGAGGAAGGCCAAACGAGCTATGTGCTTTCGAGCCGGGACCTCTGCTGCGCTTCGCTCGTCGGCGAACTTGTCGACGCGGGCGTGACCTCGCTGAAGATCGAAGGACGCATGAAGACGGAATACTACGTGGCGGTCGTGACAAATGCGTATCGTAGGCTTTTGGACGGTACGATGACGCTTGCGGAGGCGAACCGGGAGCTTGATTCCGTGTCGCACCGCCCGTACACGACCGGGTTCTATCACGGCGAGCTGCCCCAAGATCACAGCAACGCGGGCGTCTATACGCAGACGCACCGTTTCGTCGGGACCGTGCTCAATTACGAAAACGGCGTCGCGACCGTCGAGCAGCGCAACCGGTTTACAAAGGGCGATGCGCTGGAGGTCGTTTCCCCGACCCTGACCGGCGCCGTTCTCAAAGCCGACGCGATCACGGACGAAACCGGCGAGCCGGTTGAGATCGCAAACAAGGTGAAGCAGATCCTGAAAATACGTACCGACCTCCCGCTTGCGCCGGGCGATCTGCTTCGCAGAAGGGTCGAAGGCTGATCATTCCGAATCAAAAGAGACTGTTCAAAAACGGATCTGCGTTTCGAACAGTCTCTTTTTTCAGGCGCTACGGCTGCGCAGTCGTTTCCGGCGCGGGCGTATTGGTCACGATCTCGGTAAACGGCGCGGAGACCGTGATCTCGAAATTCATCAGTTGCACGTCGACCTCCGTATGCACGTCGGCATAGACGCGGTTGCGACCGGAAAATAGCTTCAGGCCCTCGCTGTCGGAATAGAAATCGCCGTAGCCGTACTTGATGCCGTCCTTATAGAACGTGATGCGCAGTCCGCCGGAAAGCGCGCGCGGGTAGTTGTTCGTGACGGTCGCGTCGATCAGCGTTTCGCCGTTCTCCTCATAGACGCGCAGATCGTCGACGCTCATATAGAACTGATAATAGTGATTCTGCGGATCGAGGATCGGGATCCCGTTCGCGTCGATCGTAAAGCCTTCGCCCTCGATCGGCGGTATCACGATCGGCTCCGGTACGGGCGTCGGCGCGGGCGTATAGAGCGGCGCGGGCGTCGGCGTCGTTTCCGGCAGATAGATGAGGTGCGCCTCCTGTGAGGTGCAGCCGAACGCGAAAAGCAGCGCGATCGACAGAAAGAGCAGCCGTTTCATGGCTATTCGTCCCCGCCGTCGCCGCCGTCCGAATCCCCCTCGCCGCCGTCGGAATCTTCCCCGTCGACGTCGTTTCCGATCACACCGTCAAACTCATTCTGCGCTTCTCCGAACTCCGAAGTCTCTGCGACCTCAGGCGCGTCGGGCATTTTCAGATCTTCCGGCGGTTCCGGCTCGGTTTCCGGATCGTGCAGGTCCGCTTTTGCGGATCGATCGGCGTTTTTACGCGTGCGGTACAGCGACAGCGCGACGAAGAACAGAAGAAGCACGATCAGAATGATCTGATTGAAGCGGACGTCGCCGAAGATGATCTGACGCGTGCTGCCGTCGCGCAGCCACTCAAGGATGAATTCCGCAAACAGGTAAACGATGACGGTGATCATCGCCGTTCTGCCCTTGGGGAGTTTTTTCGGCAGCAGCAATGCGGCGGTGCCGAGTCCCGCGCAGATCAGAAAATCGAGGAAGAACACGCTGTACGCCACGCTCCGATGATCGGTGAAATACTCTCTTGTGAACGTGACGAGCGGGAAGAACTTCGGGACGGATTCGCCGGCAAGCGCGCCGACGCCGTCGCAGAGGAAGAAATCCGACCACCGGCCGACCGCAAGGCCGAAGAACACGCCGGGCAGCAGGATCTCAAAGACCTCGTTCATATCCAGCTTTTTGATCCATGCGTAGACCGTGATCGCAGCGCCGGAGAACAGCAGCGCGCCTGGCAGGTTCAGGCCCGTATTCGCGAGCGAGAAAAACTGAGAAAAGGCGATCTTCCCGGACAGCGCGGCAAAAAGCCTTGCGCCGACAAGCCCCGCGAGGATCCCCGCAATGCAGGCGTCGAGCGCAAGATCCTTATATGCCTTGCGCTTTTTCACGAGGATCTCGGAAACGACGACAGCCGTTAAAATGCCGAGCGCGAGCATGATCGCGTTCCACGGGAGCACGAAGCTGCCGATGCTGAACGCCGTGTTGAATTGCTGATAGGATTCCACCGTTCATTCCTCCGTTTCCCGCGATCTTTTGCGAACGCGATCCTTCCGATGAGACCGCCCGCAAAACCCGTCGGCGGTCATGAAGCTTCCTTAGGAACACTATACTCCATTGAAGCGTCTTTATCAATAGTTTTATCAAAAGAAGCGGGAAAAGGATGCGCGGTTTTCGCGCCGACGCCGGATCGGAAATGTGTCTGAAACGAAGGTCTCTGTCCCGGATACGGTGCGTCGGCGGCAGATCTTCGCCTGTTATTTCCATTTTATATTGTTGTCCGAATTTGGCGAAAGATGTTGAATTCGACGCCGGTATCGGTTATAATGATAAATCATGATTTCGATTCTGTCGGAGAGTGCAATGACGGATTATCATATCGGTTCCTATCGCAGCATCGACGCCTTTGTGCGCGACAAGCTCGGCGCCTTCAAAGAGGCCGGGTTTACGTTCCGTTCGCTCTTCGATCTGATGTTCCGCGAAGGGGACAACGTGCTTTGGGAGCGCAGCGAGGGCTACCGCATCCGCAAAACGACCTACGGCGAAGCGAAGACGCACATTCTGTCCCGCGCAGCCGCGCTGAAGGACGCGCTGAAGGGACTTCCCCACAATGCGGTCGTCGGGCTGTATCTCGACAACAGCCTCGACTGGATCGAGCTTTTCTGGGCGATCCTCGCCGCAGGGTTCCGTCCGCTTCTGATGAATCTGCGTCTGCCCGCGCCGCTTCTTTTGAGCGCCATGCGCACGGCGGACTGCCGGGCTGTCGTCGGCGACCGCGGCGAATTCTCCTGCCCCGTGCTGCGGCCCGATGCGCTTTCCGTTGACGGCGCGCCGATCGAAGCGCAGCCGTTCGGCTCCGAGCTGCTCGTCATGTCCTCCGGCACGACCGAGAACGTCAAGGTCTCGGCGTATTCCGCGGAGGAATTCTACTTCCAGATCTGCGACAGCTACGGCATCATCCGGGAGCAGCCGATGATCAAGCAGCACTACGAGGGCAATCTGAAGCTTCTGACGTTCCTGCCGTTTTACCACGTGTTCGGGCTGATCGCGATGTATATCTGGTTCGCGTTCTTCTCGCGCACGTTCGTGCAGCTCAACGATCTTGCGCCGTCGACGATCGTGAACACGGTCCGCCGCCACAAGGTCACGCACATCTTCGCCGTTCCGCTCTTCTGGGAGCGCGTATACGAACAGGCGAAAAAAGGGATCGCCGACCGGGGCGAAAAGACCGCGGCGAAGTTCGAACGCGCGCTTGCGCTTCAGCAAAAGCTGCCCGCGGCGCTCGGACGGGCGTTTGCGAAGGCGGCGTTTCGCGAGGTGCGCGAGAATCTGTTCGGCGAATCCGTGCTGTTCATGATCTCGGGCGGCAGCTTTCTGGATCCCGACGCGCACGCGTTTTTCAACGGGATCGGCTACCCGCTCGCGAACGGCTACGGCATGACCGAGATCGGCATCACCTCGGTCGAGCTTTCGTTCCAAAAGAAATACCTGCGATCCGGCAGCGTCGGAAAGCCGATGCACAGCGTCGAATACCGGATCAACGCGGACGGCGAGCTTGAGGTCAAGGGACTCGTCACCGCAAAATACATCCTGACCGCGGACGGCATGACCGGGCGGCACGGCTGGTTCAACACGCACGATCTCGCTGCCTGCATCGACGGGCATTACCGGATCCTCGGCCGGACGGACGATCTGATCGTCGGACCGGACGGCGAAAACCTGAACCCGAACGCGATCGAACCGCTCCTGAAAACCGACGGCGCCGAGGTCTGCCTGATCCCCTGCAGCGACGGCGGAAAGCCCGCGACCGTGCTGCTGTGCGGCGTGAACCGCATGACGACGAAGGAGACCGCGGAGCGCATCCTCGCTTCGCTCAGGGAACGGATCGAAGGTCTGCGTCTCTCCCCCGCGATCTCAAAGATCGCGCTCGTCGAGGGTCCGCTGATGAAGGCCGACGAATTCAAGCTGAACCGCATCCGGCTCCGGCGCGACTACGCCTCCGGCGCGCTGAAGCCGCTCGATCTTTCCCGGGAGCACGGGGACGAAGCGCTTGACGCGCTGACGGCGCGGGTCCGCGCGATCGTGGCGCAGGCGACGAACCGCGACGAAACGGAGATCGCGCCCGACGCCGATTTCTTCCTCGATCTCGGAGGCACGAGCCTCGACTGGTTCGCCATGCTGACGCGTCTGCGCGACGAGTTCGGCGCTGCGTTCCCGCTCGAGGAAACGAACCTCAAAACCGTGCGGAGCATCGTCGGATACATCCGCGCGGAGAAAGGCGGTTCGCTTTGATCGCCGCGTTCAACTGGTTTGTGAAGATCACAGGCTGGCCGGTGCAGCTGCTGTGCTTCCGCACGAAGATCCTCTATGAGGACAAACGCGCGCAGGTGCGGCATATCAAGGGGCCCGCGATCGTCATTTCGAACCACACGTCGGTCTTTGACTACGCGGTGTACCTGTTCGTGTTTTTCAGCCGGACGCTGCGCTTTCAGATGGCCGAACTGCTGTTCGAAAAGCCCGGGCTCGGGCTGCTTCTGAAATGTCTCGGCGGGATCCGCGTCGACCGCGGCGCGCACGATTTCGGCTTTATGCCGAAGTCCGAACGGATCCTCGAACGCGGCGGCGTGGTCGGGATCTTCCCGGAAAGCCGCCTGCCGCTGCCCGGCGAGACGCGTCCGCTGCCCTTTAAGGTGAGCGCGGCGTATCTGGCGCTTACAAGCGGCGCGAAGATCGTTCCGGTCGTGACGAACGGCTCGTATTTCAGCCGGAAGCGCGCACGCGTGTTGATCGGCAAACCGCTGTACGCCGCCGATCTTCTGGAGGACGGCGCGGACGAGAACGAAAACCTCAGGATCGTTTCCGAACGGCTGAGAGAACGCATCATGGAATTGGAGAAGCTGCTCAATGGAACAGAAACCGAAACGCGCTAAGCTGTTTTCGCTGCGATACCTCGTCTTCGACTTCGTCAAGGCGTCCGCGGCGATCCCCGGCATGGTCTGGCTGAGGCCGCGCTGGCGGTTCGAGTCGAAGGCCGCGCGGAAGTTCATCCGCGGCGGCGCGCTCGTCATCGCGAATCACGCCGGATTTTTCGATCCGATCAACGTGATGTTCGCGATCTGGTACCGGCGGCACCACTTCGTCTGCGGGCAGGAGTTCTTCGAATCGAAGGCCCGCTGGTGGTTCAAGCAGTTCATGTGCATCCCGATCGACCGGAAGAACTTCAATTTCGGCTCGCTCCGGGAGATCACCGACGAGCTCAAGGCGGGCTCACTCGTGTCCATCTTTCCGGAGGGGCACATCAACGACGGCAGCGGCGACCTTGCGGCGTTCAAGTCCGGTCCGGTGTTGATCGCACTGCAGGGCAAGGTCCCGATCATTCCGGTTTACGTGCGGCCCAAAAAGCGCTTCTGGAACCGCGTGACCTTCGTGATCGGCGAGCCGATCGACCTCTATCAGCGGTACGGCAGACGCCCGCCGATGTCCGAGATCGACGCGATCGCCGACGAGCTGCATCAAAAGGAAGAAGAATTAAAGCAAATCGCTTATCAAAAGAGGAGATAACACTATGCTGACACCATCCAAAGAGATCTTCCGTAAGTACACGGACGAACAGACCTTCGAACGCATCAAAGAGTTCACGACCGTTTCCGCAATGTGGGAACACTGCATTGCCGAATATGCCGACGCGCCCGCGATCGTGGACGAGGGTAAGGCGCACACCTTTGCGGAGCTCGACGCAGACGTCGCTGGATTCCGCGCGCTTTTGGGCGACAGTCCGATCGGCACGCGCGTCGCGCTGTTTGCGGCGAATTCCTACGACTTCGTGAAGGCGTATCTCGCGGCTGTGACCTCGGGATATACCTGCGCGATCTTCCCGGCGCATCTTCCGGCGGAAGCCGTGTTCGGCTGCTGCATGATGTTCGGGATCAAAAAGCTCATCTATCAGGCGGACTTCGAGGAGCGTCTCGCGATCGTCAAGGCAAAGCGCCCGGACATCGCGCTGATCCGCGCGGACGCGCTTTCCGACGAGAAGAAGCCGATCGTCTCCTGCGAGCCGAAGACGCCCTGCGCGATCGTCTTTACGGGCGGCACGACCGGCAAGAGCAAGGGCGCGCTTCTTTCGAACGACGCGGTCATGCAGGGCACGATCAACGGCTGCTACGGCTACCCCGACGTGTTCGGTCAGCGCTACCTGCTCGTGCTGCCGCTTTCGCACGTGTTCGGGCTCATCCGAAACCTGATGACCTCGCTCTACACCGGCAGTGCGCTGTATATCTGCCGCAACAATAATGATATGTTCCGCGACGTCGCGATCTTCAAGCCGACGATCCTCGTCATCGTGCCCGCACTCGCCGAAATGGCGCTGACGCTCTCGAAGAAGTTCGGCCGCAACATGCTCGGCGCGGACCTCAAGACGATCATCTGCGGCGCGGCGCCGGTGTCGCCGTATCTCATCACGGAATACGACAAGCTCGGCATCAAGCTGCTGCCCGGTTACGGTCTCACCGAGTCCGCGAACCTCGTTTCCGGCAACCCGGAAAGCCTCCGGAAGAGCGATTCCGTCGGCGTTCCGTTCCCGAATCAGGAGTTTAAGATCGTCGACGGCGAGCTTTGGCTCAAAGGCCGCAACATGATGGAAGGCTACGTCGGCGTCGAAGAGCCCGGCGCATATGAGGACGGATGGTTCAAGACCGGCGACCTCGTCCGCATCGACGACGAGGGCTACCTCTACATCACCGGACGCATCAAGGAGATCATCGTGCTCCCGAACGGCGAGAACGTCTCCCCAGCGGAGGTCGAGGTGCATTTCAACGCGCTCCCGTTCATTCAGGATTCGCAGGTCTTCGAAAGCCGCAGCGCGCTCGGCGAGCCGATCCTCGCGCTCGAGGTCGTGCTGCGTCCGACCGAGCTCACAAACATGGACGACGAAGCGCGTAAGGCGTTCGCCGTTTCCGAGCTTGAAAAGGTCAACCGCACGCTGCCCGGCTTCATGCAGGTCAGCCGGATCGAAGTCCGCGACACCGACTTCCAGCGTTCCCCGGCGATGAAGATCGTGAGGTATAAGAATGTCCAGAACTGAGATCATCGACAAGCTCAAGGAGATCCTTCTTGCGGCGGACGACCGCAACCGCGACAAGGTGCTCGCCTGCACCGAGGGCTCGAAGCTCGTCGCCGACCTCGGCTTCTCGTCGGTCTCCATGCTCTATATGGTCATCGCGATCGAGGAGGAGATGGGCATCCGCTTCGACAACGTCGGCGCGTCCGATTTTGAAACACTCGGCGACGTCGTGACCTATATCGAGGCGAAGCTCAAATGAAATGGCAGCCCGGCGAGCCGGTCCCCGGCGATATGGTGCGGGTGCAGATCGGTTCGATCTTCCATTACGGGATCTATACGGGCGACGATCGGATCGTTGCGTTCGGTCTGCCGCCCGTGTCGGAGCATGCAAATGCGCCGGACCGGTTTCTGGTAACGGAAACGGACATGGACGTGTTCTGCACCGGACGCATCCCGGAGATCGCGGTCCTCGACCGCGCGGAGCGCAGAAAGCGCATCCCGCCGGAGGAAACCGTGCGGCTTGCAAAAAGCAGGCTCGGCGAAGACGGGTATCATCTGATCCGCAACAACTGCGAGCACTTCGTGAACGAGTGCGTGTTCGGCGAGAAGAAGAGCCTCCAGGAGGAGGCGATGTTCCGGATGTGGAACACAAGGCCGGTCATCAACGTCTACCTTTCCGAGGCCGACCGGTTCACGCTTGACTTCCCCGTCCCCGCGGAGCGGCGCTCGGAGATCGACGCCTGCTCCGATGCTTCGATGAAGCGCGCGCGGATCGCAAACTGGGCGCTGCTGCGGCTTGCCGCGCGGCACGGTTTTTCGCTCGATCCGGACGAGGTCGTCTTTTCGCGCAAAAAGCACGGCGGCTGGACCGCGGACCGTTTTTTCTGTTCGTTTTCACACGCCGACGGGCTCTGCTGCGTCGCGGTCTCGAACGCGCCGATCGGCGTCGACTTTGAAACGGTCGAGGATTTTTCACGCAGGCTCGACGCGCAGAAGCTTCAAAAGCTTCGCGCGCAGTGCTTCACCAAGGCCGAACGGGACGCGTACCCGGATTCGATCGAAAGCTTTCTCATCTGCTGGACGCGGAAGGAAGCGATCTTCAAGCAGACCGGAAAGCGCGCGTTCTCGCCCGGCGCGATCGAAACGCGCACCGGCGCTGCCATGACGTACAGACTCGACGAA
This sequence comes from Christensenellales bacterium, assembly GCA_045114775.1. Taxonomy (GTDB): domain Bacteria; phylum Bacillota; class Clostridia; order Christensenellales; family CAG-138; genus UBA3792. The sequence goes on from JBGULC010000044.1 coordinate 126,222, forward strand.
CCGAAGCGGGCGGTCCTCTCCCTTTGCGGGGAGTACGCCGGTCTTGCGCGGTTTTACCGGACGGACGGAAACGAGATCACGCCCCTTTGGGCGGAAGGACCTTTGGACCTGTAGGAGGACGGTATGCTTTGGATCCCGGCAGCTTTGATCGGATGCTACGCGGTTTTCGTGATCGGACCCGCGATCGCTGCCGTCTGCACGATCTTCAAGGCATTGCCCGGCTCTCCGCTCGAACGAATGCTCGAACCGGACGCGCAGCTTTACCCGTTCCGCGAACGCATCCTTGCGGCGAAGCGCGCGCTCGACGCGCTGCCGGACGCGAACGTCACGGTCACGGCGCGGGACGGGATCGCGCTGTCGGGACGGTATTACGATCTCGGCAAGCCGAAAACGGCGATCTTTGTGCACGGATACCGCACGCAGCCGGAGGTCAACTTCACCGAACAGGCGGAGGCGTTCGCCCGGCACGGCTACAATCTGCTTCTGATCCGTCAGCGCGGACACGAGCCCGGCTCGCACGTTCGGTGCGGCATGGGACTCAGAGAGCGGTACGACGCCGCGGCGTGGAACGATTGGGCGCTCTCGCAAAACGGCGTCGAAGAAACCGTGCTGTACGGTGTTTCGATGGGCGCAGCGACGGTCGGGTTTGCGGCTTCTCTGGTCGATCCGGCGCGCACAAAAGCGCTGTTTCTCGACTGCGGCTTTCGCTCGCCGTATGAGCAGATCTCGCTCGACTGCAGGCGGCATCACATTTCGCCGTTTGTGCTGATGCCTTGGATCCGGCTGTTCGCGCGGATCTTTCTGAAGCTCGACATCCGCGAACGCACGGACGACGCGCTGCGGCGCACCGCGATCCCCTGCTTCTTCCTGCACGGAACGGAGGACAGGACCGTACCGTATGAGACCGGCCGCGCGGTCTATGAAGCCTGCGGCGCACGAAAGGCGTTTTTCACCGCGCGCGGCGCAAGACACGCAGAATCGTATCTTTCCGACCCCGACCGGGCGGAAGACGAGATATTTACGTTCCTCGGGGAGGAACACACAGAAGGAAACCAACTTTAGGAGGACAACTGAAATGGCAAAATTTGTGATCCTTTGCGACGGTACCTGCGATCTGCAGGAGAACTTTCAGAAGGAATACGACATCCGGGTCATCCCGGGACACATCGTGCTGCCCGACAAGTCGGACGTGCCCGGCCCGCTGAAGTGGGACCGCTTCTCGCGCGATGAGTTTTATGCCGATCTCAAGAAGAATCCGAACGGCTACGCAACCGCGCCCGCCAATACCGAGGAGTTCCGCCGCGCGATGGAAGAGATCGTGAAGGACGGCACGCCGCTGCTCGTTCTGACCATCTCCGCCGGCATGAGCGGAACCTACGACTTTGCCTGCACCGCAGCGAAAACGGTGAAGGAAACCTATCCCGACGCGGATATCCGCTGCATCGACACGCTGCGCTTCGGTCCCGGCTTCGGCCTGATGGCGGTGCACGCTTCCATGCTGCGCGAAGAAGGCAAGACGATGGAAGAGGTCGCGGCATGGCTCGAGGAGAATAAAAACCGGTTCCATCAGGCGGGCTGGCTCGACGACCTGAGCTTCGTCGCAAAGAAGGGTCGTCTGACCAACGCGAAGGCGTTCTTCGGCACGCTCGCGGGCATCAAGCCGATCGGCGAGTTCGACTACAACGGCATGACGACCGTCATCGGCAAGGCGAAGGGCGCAAAGGCCGCCTACGCCGCGCTGCTCGAATACGTCGAAAAGACCGGCGAGGATCTTTCCGAACAGATCCTGTTCATCGCCCAGACCAACCGCATGGCGCAGGCCGAGAAGTACAAGGAGCTTCTTGCGGAGCGTTTCCATCCGAAGGCGATCTATATCAACGACGTCTTCCCCTCCTGCGGCATCAACGTCGGCCCGGGTCTCATGGCGGTCTACTACATGGGCAAGCCGATCTCCAAGGACCTCTCCGAAGAACGCGCGATCATTGAAAAAGCGCTTGCAAACGCAAAATAAGATTCCCTTTTAGGGGTGAAAGGAATCCGAAATGAGAAAACTGACAAAAAAATGGCAGATGTTCCTGTACGCCATCGGCGGCATGGGCGTCAACATGCTGAACCTGATGGTCAGCTCGTACCTGTGCAGCGCGATCATCGCGAGCGGGTTCAATCCGAACGTCATTCAGTACCAGACTTTCCTTCAGCGCGACCTCGTCATTGCAGGGGTATGGGCAGTGTTCGGCGTTGTTGCGAAGATCATCGACGGCGTGATCGACGTCCCGATGGCGTCGTTTACGGATAATCTGAAGACGAAGTTCGGTCGCAGACGTCCGGCGCTCATCATCGGTCTCGTGCCGATGATTCTCGCCTACGTGCTGTTCTCGCTCGTCACGCCCAATCCGGACGGCGCGACGCTCGGAAACACGATCTACTACGGCATCACGCTGTGCGTGTTCTACAGCTTCTATACGCTGACAATGGTCACGTACTACGCGACCTTCACGGAGATCGTCGACTGTCAGGAGGACCGCAACTTCATGTCGAACGTCAAGTCGGTCTGCGACATCCTCTACTTCATCCTGGGGTACGTCGTGGTCCGCATGTTCCTGAACGGTTTGAACATCCGTTTCGTCGCCATGCTGGTGCTGCCGATCGTTCTGACGATGATGATCCCGCTGTTCCTGATCCGGGAAAGCTCGACCAAGGACGGCGTCATCCTTCGCGATGGCGATGAGAAATCCGTTTCGGTCAATCTGTTCAAGTCGATCGCGTATACGTTCAAGAACAAGAATTATATTCTTTGGATGATCGTGTATTCGTTCATGACCTTCGGCGTGCAGCTCTTCCTGTCCGGTATCAACGAGTATTTCTCAGTCGCCGGCATGAACATGATGCTCGTCATGATGGCGTCGTTTGCACCGGTGCCGTTCACGCTGCTGATCTACAACTGGCTGACGCGGAAGTTCGGCTTCGGCTTCTCTTACCGCTATACGCTCGTGATCTTTGCCGTCGGCATGGCGGCGATGTTTGCGGTTTCGTTCCTCCCCGCGGGAACGCCGAAAACCGTACTTTCGATCGTAACGGGTCTCATCTCCTCGTTCGGCATCGGCGCAATGTTCTCCGTTGCGTATTCCGTGCCGTCCGAGCTTGCCGCCGAAGAGGAAAAGCGCACCGGCGTCTCGAACGCCGCAATGTACTTTGCGGTGCAGGGACTTTTCGCGGGCGTCGCGTCCGGCATCGGCGGACAGGCGGTTCTGACGTGGATGAAAACGGCCGACGTCGTAAAGTACATGACGCTCGTCTGCGCGATCGCTGTGCTCGCCGCGTTCCTGCTGTCCTTTATGCTGCCGAAGTCCGTTACCTTGATGGGCAAGAAGGAATCGAAGTAAACCGATGGCAGTCAAACGAATCAACGGAACCGAATTAGAACAGATGCTCAGAAACGGGCTCGTCAATCTTCGCGCGGAAGAGGACGAGATCAACCGTCTGAACGTCTTCCCCGTCCCCGACGGCGACACGGGCACCAACATGGTGAAAACGCTGGAGCACGGGCTGAATCAATCCGAAAGCAGCGCGGAAGTCAACGTCTTCGTGAAATCGCTCGCCTCCGGAATGCTCCTCGGCGCGCGCGGAAACTCGGGCGTCATCCTCTCGCAGTTTTTCAACGGCTTTGCGCAGGGTCTTTCCCGTTCCGTTCTGATCGGTCCGGGCGAGCTTCGAAACGCGCTCGTGCGCGGGTATCGCGTCGCGTATTCCGCCGTGCAGAAGCCGGTCGAGGGAACGATCCTCTCCGTTGCACGCGAGGGCATCGAGCACATCCGCGGACAGATCACCCGCACCTCCACGATCGACTTTATCCTCTCTGCGTACGTCGCCGAAATGCACAAGACGCTGATTTTGACGCCGGAAATGCTTCCGGTGCTGAAGGACGCGGGCGTCGTCGATTCCGGCGCGACCGGCTTTATCCGCATCTTTGAGGGGATGATCAAGTATCTGCGCGGCGAGATCCTGGAGGATCTTGCACCGAAAGCGGAGCCCGAAAAAGCGCCTAAAGCGGACCTCAGTCTGTTCAACGAAAACAGCCTGTTTATCGACGGCTACTGCACGGAATTCATCCTGCAGCTGATGAACGGCGCGTCCTACGATCAGGATTTCCGGCTGAAAGCCTTCATCGGCGCGCTCGACCGTCTCGGCGACTCGCTGGTCTGCGTACAGGACGGCAAACGCGTCAAGGTGCATATTCACACGAAAGCGCCCGCGTTCGTCATTCAGCTCGCGCAGCAGTACGGCGAGTTTCTGACCTTCAAGCTCGAGAACATGCAGGTCCAGCACAACGAGCGCGACCGCATCCTGAAGCCGCGGGTGCATAAGCCTCTGTCCGTCGTGGCTGTCGTCAACGGCGCGGGCATGAAAACGCTGTTCGAGAACCTCGGCGCAGATTGTGTGATCGACGGGACCGCGACCATGAACACCTCTTCGCAGGAGTTCGTGTCCACCTTCGAATCGCTCGACGCCGACCGCATCGTCGTGCTGCCGAACAACAAGAACGTCATCCTGGCAGCCGAGCAGGCTGCGAAGCTCGTTTCGGATAAAAACGTGACCGTTCTGCCCTCGAAGAGCTTTGTCGAGGGATATTACGCGATCGCGATGGACGTGCCGACCGAACCGGATCTCATGAAGCGGATCGAGAGCATGCGCTCCGGCATCGAAAACGTCGTCACGCTCAGCGAAACGACCGCATCGCGCGATTACGCGTACCACGAGATCCGCTGTAAGAAAGGCGAAGAGATCGCCTTCCTGTCCGGCGAGCTTGTCTGCGTCAACAGCGATTACAAGGACGCGATCTTAGGCGCGCTTTCGATGATCGAGGACATCGACGACCGCGAGACCGGCATTGTGCTGCGCGGCAAGGGCGTCTCGGCGGACGACGAGGAAGCGCTTTCGGAGGCGGTGTCCGAGCGGTATCCGATGCTCGAGCTCGAGTTTATCGACGCCGGGCAGGAGATCTACCACTGGGTCGTCGGCATCATGTGAGGTAACGGTATGCTTTGGTTATGGATCGTACTCGGCGTGCTCGGCTTCGCCCTGCTTTCCGGGATCATTATGACGCTGATCATTGCGTGGATCATTTACGCCACGCTCTTAAGGCGCAATAGGCCCGGCAAATGGGACCGCGGCATCAGCTTTCCGGAGGACGAAGAATACTGCCGGATGCACGACATCGGCATTGCGTGGGGCGAGAAGTATCGCGATCGCATCCGCGAGGTCACGGTCACGAGCGACGGGCTGAAGCTTGTCGGCGAATACTTCGATTTCGGCGGGAAGTCCGCTGCGCTGATCATTGCGGGACGCACGGAATGCCTGCTGTATTCCTATTTCTTCGCCGAACCGTTCCGCCGCGCGGGACGCAACGTTCTTGTGATCGACAACCGCGCGCACGGTCTTTCCGAAGGTAAGGTGAGCTGTCTGGGGTATCGCGAATACCGCGATATCCTCGAATGGTGCAGGCTCTTGCACGACGATCTCGGCAACGAACGCGTGTTTTTGCACGGGATCTGCATCGGCTCCTCCACCGCGCTCTTTGCGCTGACCGCGCCGGAGTGTCCCGACTACATCGAAGGCATGTCCTGCGAGGGCATGTACATGACCTTCTATCGGTCGTTCGACAGGCACATGGACCTCGACCGACCCGAGAAGAAAAAGTTCCCGGTCGTACAGGAGGTCATGCTGTGGATCCGGCTTTGCTCGCATGCGAACGTCGTGACCGACGGGCCTTATAAGCGCATTGAGAAGCTCAGAAAGCCCATTCTGTTCCTCCACAGCCGCGAGGATCCCTATTCCACTCCGGACCAGGCGGAATACCTCTACGCGCACTGCAGCGCGCCGAAAAAACTCGCGTGGTTCCCGCACGGCGCGCATTCGCGCATCCGCATCAACGATATGGCGAATTACGACGATGCGATCGTCGGATTTCTGCATGAGCTTGACAAAAAAGCCGAGGAGTAAGTATACGGCGCGATCATTTCCGCATCGCACGATAAATTTATGAACAATCTGTGTATTCTGTTGATTTTTCGGGAAATACGCAGTATAATAAATTGAATCCAAAGGAGGAGGAAACAATAATGGAGTATAACTACAATCAGAACAATCTTGAACAGCCCAACACCCTGACCTTCGGTATTCTGAGCCTCGTGTTCTCCGCCGTGCTCGGCATCATCTTCGGTGCAATCGGCAAGAAGAAGGGAAATGAATTCATCGCGCAGGGCGGTACGCTCACCGGTGCATCCAAGGTCGGCTATATCCTCAGCAAGGTCGGCTTCATTCTCTCGATCATCTCGACGATCTTCTTTGTGCTGTACATCATCCTGATCGTTGCCGGTGTTATGTCCTATAATTAATCTTCGGTAACATGAGATCCTGCGTGACGTCGTTTTGCGGCGTCACGCTTTTTTGAATCGAAAGGAGCTTTGTATGAAGCAAACTGCGCAGAAGCATCCGCGTCGGCGTTCGGTGCGCAGAGCCCTTGGCATCCTGTCGGGCGCGCTGCTCTTGTACTGCGCCCTTTCGATGCTTGCTTCGGCGATCGTGTTTCGCGTACTGTTTCCGCGCAGCAGCGGAGAATCCCCGCTGTATTATACCTTTGAAGAGCTTTCACCCGACGTCCCGTGCGAGTCCTTCTCCTTCCCCTCCGGTGGGAATACGCTGTACGGCAGACGCTATGACGCAGACGATCCGAAGGGGCTGATCGTCGTCGTCAACGGGGTCCGCGCAGGCAAGGACACGCATCTTCCCGAGATCGTCGCGTTTGTGAAAGCGGGCTGGTCCGTCGCGACATGGGACGCAACCGGGATCGGCGCCAGCGAAGGCAGCGGTACGGTCGGTCTGAATCAGATCGGCGAGGATCTTGCCGCGTTCATGGCGTATCATGCGTCCTCGGGCGCGTGGAACGGGCTCCCGGTCGTGCTGTACGGTCACAGCGCGGGCGCATACGCCGCTGCAACGGCGCTTTCGGAGCATCCCGAGATCAAGGCCGCCGTCTGCATCTCCGGCTTCGACAAGCCTGTAACGCTGATGTACGGACATGCGAGGGATCGCGTCGGCGTGCTTGCCGATCTCCAATATCCCTTCCTGTATCTGGAAAGCTTCTTCCTGTTCGGCGCGGACGCGAACGATTCCGCGCGCGAAGCGATCGACGGCGTTTTAACGCCGGTGCTGGTCGTGGGCGGCGATTCGGACGATCTCGTGCCGTTTGCAAACAGCCTGATCCGCAATCCGGAACAGTATCGGAATCCGAACGTGCGCACGCTTCTGATCACCTCCGCATACCGGAACGAGCACTCCACGCCGTGGCTCTCCCCCGGCGCCGCGCGCTATCGCGCCGAGCTGACCGATGAGGAGACTGCGGACAAGGCGCTCGCAAACGAGCTCGATCCGGCGTTTACGGAGATGATCCTTTCGTTTTATGAAGAAGCGCTGCAATGATCAAAATCGTGCTTGACAATCACTTTGTGTTATAGTAAAATATTTAAGTACGGGGATGTAGCTCAGCTGGTCAGAGCGCTGTGTTCACATCGCAGAGGTCTAGGGTTCGAGCCCCTACATCCCCACCAGAAAGAAGCACGCCGAGGCGTGCTTTTTTCCATGCTGTTCGTTTTTCGGAACACATCCTGTTCAAGCTTCATTCGGGTGATACTGCCGCGCAGTTCCCTCAAAAGACATTTCCGCGAACGGTCCGGCGTTCCCGGCGACACCGTTTAAATGCTGATAACGGTCGTCGGCAAAGACAGCCGTATGCACGTTCCTTTCAGGGATCTTCCCTCTTCTGCTCCTCCTGCCTTTCCGCAAAATATCGTGCGTAGGATCTTTTGAAGCAGCGTCCGAGCTTTGCGGATTTGGGATCACGGGTGAAATCGTAAGGACCGTTGACGCGCATGAAATCGATCAGCCCGATGTGAATCGCGCCGGTCGGGCAGTTGAACGAGCAGCGCACGCAGCCAATGCAGCTTTTGCCGAACCGGAATCTGCCGTCCTCGAACGTGATATTCTTCGTCGGACAATTCTTTACGCATTTCTGACAGCGGATGCATTTTTGTGCGTCGACGCGAAAAAGCCTGCCGTTTCTCGGATAAAACCAATGCTCGATGCGGCAGAGCGCAGAGACGATCTTTGCCGAGAGCGGCGCAGCGATCGGCGTTTCCTCTCCGTTTGCGATCCTTTTTGCCGCGTCGGGGATGCGCTTCCTTGCCGTTTCCCACATCAATGACGCCATCTCATCCGTGTGTCGGAAAACCAAATTATAGGGCATGATGTAATGAAACTCGCCATTGATCCGATAGCCGTTCTTTTGCAGAATACGGATCATTTCGGCGGAGGAGTTGTCGTTCAGATGCAGCGGCTCGCCGGAGGTTTTCAGAAACCAAAGGTTCCCGCCGTCCGTGAGATTGCGGCAAAACGTTTTAGGATGCGCGGCATATTGAAACCGTAGACCGGATAGCAGAGAACGATCTCGCGCTCCTCCGCCGTCTCCGTCCCGTCGGCGATCGTATGAAGATTGACCGAAACGCCTCGTTCCGCCAGCGCCGCACAAAGCGCTTTTGCACTTTTTATCGTGTTCCCTGTTCCGGAAAAAACATAAATCCCGATCCGCTTTGTCCCTTGCTCCATTGCCCCGCTGTCCTTTTGTCCCCTTGATGGCATCAGGTTACCATATCCCGCGCGCCGATGCAAGAAAGGAGCCGAAGCGAATAATCCGCTCCGGCTTGTTGCTTAAACGTCCAGTTCCGTGACTTCCTTCGGGTCGTCATTCCCTCAAAAGCAGAAAAAGAGTACAAAACAGACAGTAAAAAGCCCCGAATCCGTTTTTTACGTGGTGCGCGTATGGATGCCGGACTTCCCGGCAAGTGAACGACAGCGCCGCGGAGGCGTTGCGAGGGCGTTTACAACCGAGCATGGCGACGCGCGGGAAGCATGCGACGGCACCTATGTAACGAAGCGGAGCGGAGTGGACAGCCGCAGCAAGCGTGATCGCTTGCGGAAAGGAGGAGCGGCGAAGCAAGGCGATGCGATGATTTATTTATGAAATAAAAAAAACGTCGCGAGCTCAGCGAAGCCCGCGACGACGTGGTGCGATTGGCGGGATTTGAACCCGCAAGGTTTCCCCGACGGATTTTAAGTCCGTTGTGTATGCCGTTCCACCACAATCGCATCGACTCTATTTTACACGCATTTCTGTGTTTGTCAACCCGCTGAAGCCAAAGGATCGTGCCGATCGCTAAAGCGACAGGATCGCGCCGATCGTGCCCCCTGCGAGGATAAAGAACAGCGGATGGATCTTCGCGGTCTTTTTCCAGAACGCAAAGAACAGAAATACGCCGTAGATCCCGAGTTTCAGAAGCGAATACCAGTTCGCTTCGAAGCGGAAATGCACAAAATCCGCCTTTACGCCGAGCGCCGTCAGAAGCAGCGAGAAGCCCGCCGCCGTGATAAGTCCGATCGCTGCAGGACGAAGCGCTTTGAACAGGCTCTGCACGAGATGTGAATCGTAATACTTCTTGATTGCTTTTGCGATCAGGATGATGATGATGACCGAAGGCGTAATCAGTCCGAGCGTTGCGATGATCGCGCCGGGGATTCCGCAGACGATGTAGCCCACGTACGTTGCAGCGTTGACGCCGATCGGTCCGGGGGTCGATTCCGCGATCGCAATAATGTTCGCGATCACCGCTTCGTAATCCGGCACCCAGTTGTGCGTGGCGAGCATATCGCGGATAAACGGTACGGTCGCAAGCCCTCCGCCGACCGCAAACAGACCGGTCTTGAAAAACTCGACAAACAGGATCAGGAGGTCGTACAGATAGGTCAGCATTTCTTCAGCCCTCCCCACGCAAGCCCGACCATCGCTGCGCCGAGCACGATGAACACGGGCGAAACGCCGCCGACTGCCACAAACAGGAACGCCAGCAGAAACAGGATAAAGGTCGTGATGTTCGTGACAGACTTCTTGAACAGCTTATAGACCGAGGCCGTGATCAGCGCACAGACCGCAAGACGGATGCCCGCAAAGATATGCCCCACGATCTCAAACTGCGCCAGGCTCTGCAGCGCAGCTGCAATGATCGTGATCAGGATCAGCGGCACCGTGATCACGCCGAGCGAAGCGACGATCGCGCCGGAGACGCGCTTGACCTTATAGCCCACGAACGTCGCAGTATTGATCGCGATGACGCCGGGCGTACACTGCGCGACAGCCATAAAGTCGGTCAGCTCGTCCTCCGTGATGATCTTATGGCGCTCGACAAGCTCGCGGATCAAAAGCGGCAGCATGGAATAACCGCCGCCGATCATCAGCGAACCGATCTTCAGAAACATGAGATAGAGCTTCCAGAGGCTCATCCGATCCCTCCCGTGAATCCCGCGATAAACGCATAGAAATATGCAAGCCAGCCGGCAAGAAGAATTGTTGTGACCGCTGCGTCTAACCAGCGGTTTTTGATGCGTACGGCAAGCGTAATGACAAACGGCGCCGTTGCGGTAACGATCCGTGCGGTATCGGAAACGCGTCCTGTCGCGACGATCGCGCAAACCGAAGCGACCATGAGCAGAACGAACGACGTCGAGATCTTTCCGCAGGCAAGAATGATCATCACGACGGCAAACACAAGGCCGAGCAGCTGCGGAAGATATGTGCCGAGCAGTGTTGCGACGGTGTCGTTTCCGAAAAGCAAAGAGCGTTCCATACCCGCGTCAAGGAAGCGGAACAGCCCCGAAACACCGACGCCCGGCGTGCCGAGCGCATGCCGATAAAGAGAGAACGCATCGCCGAAGCTGATCTGCGAGTACAGCATGACGAGCACGACCCCGATCGGAATCAGGAGTACCGACAGCACGTTAAACGTCTGTCTGGCATAATAACCCTTCCTAACTTCGCGGTTTGAACGGATCCCGCCGATCAAGTCGGATACGCAGCTTACGACGATCGGGAGGATCAGCAGCACGCCGAGCGCATGCGTCAGGACGGCAAGCATCGCAAACAGATTTGCAAGCGGAAACTGCTTTTTTCGGATGAACAGAAGACACAGGATCGAAAGCAGCAGAAACAGCCCGTCCGGCACCGTACCCATCAGCACGAGAGAGAACGGCATCAGCAGAAAGTAGCGGACCGAGCGGCGCGCCGTTTTGCGGTCGAAATCGAGCTGCACCAGATAATACAGCGCAACGACCGCAAGCGACGTAAAGAAGTAGGAACCGATAAAACGCGCGTGATTGAAGTTGGCCGTGACGATCCAGAAGATATTCGAGAGCCAGCCGTACAGCGGAAACGCCGTCTCGACGTGGTAAAGATCGAGCCAAAGCCGCTGGACCTCAAAGAAGGTTCCCGTGTACCCGAACAGGCGGAAATGAACGATATAGGTCAGCGGAAACTCCAAGAGACGAACGGCAAGGACGATCAGGAACAGCTTGAACAGCTCACGCGAGCCGCAGCGTCGATATGTGCGGTCGCCCTCCCGCAGAAGGTGGCTTTCCTCTTCGCCCAGAAGCATTGAGGTCAGCGCAGGCACGAGCCGCACACAGCCTGCGCCGAATAAAACAAGCAGCGCCGCCGAAAGCGCTATGGTTTCCCAGTACGCGGGCGGCGCAGCAAAGAGCGAAAGACCGTACAGCGAAGCCGGCACGGTCAATACGGTTATCTGTATACAGAGATTAAATACGTTTCTTTTACGCACGGTCAGCGAAGAGATTTCGGTTTTCCGAAAATCTCGGAGAACAGCACGCCGCGGACGATGTTGTCCGGCGTGAGGTTCAGGGATGTCCCGCCGGTCTGAAGCGCCGGAACGGCTTCCGTCTTTTCGGAACCATCGGAATCCAGCGCACACAGATCATGCTCCGCGTGCATTTTCACCTGCGTAGGTTTTCCTTCAAATCCGGAAACCCGGTTCGGAGCCGTACTCGGCTTCATCACGGCGGCATACGGCGCATTCGGCTGTGTGATCCTCGGTTGGGTCGGCTGCTGCGTCTGCAGCCGGACCGGCGGCACATATTGCGTATATTGCGGAGGCTGCACGGTTGGTTTTGGCGGTTGCGGCGTCTGCGGTCTGACGGGCGGCACTTGCGGATCGAACTGCCGCTCGTCAAACGCTGTCGCACGCTTACGCGCTTCCTCTTGTTTTCTGACAGCCGCCGCCCGACTTGTGATCGAAATGATCACACCAACGATAATCAGCGGAAGCAGTGCAAGAAACGGCATAGCTTATTTTCCTTTCGAATCCTGATGCGGCGCAGCAGCCTTACCGATAGCCGCGCGCATCTCGGTGTCGGACATGACGTTCTTCATATTGTAGTAGTCAAGCACGCCGAGCTTGCCTTCACGCAGCGCTGCGGAGATCGCCTGCGGAACCTCTGCCTCGGCCTCGATGACGCGGGCGCGCATGCGCTGCACCTCTGCAACGTTCTCCTGCTCCTGCGCAACTGCCATGGCGCGGCGTTCCTCCGCCTTTGCCTGCGCAATACGCTTATCGGCTTCTGCCTGGTCGATCTGGAGCTGCGCGCCGACGTTTCTGCCGACGTCGACGTCCGCAATGTCGATGGAGAGGATCTCGAACGCGGTGCCCGCGTCAAGGCCCTTCGAAAGAACGGTACGGGAGATGGAATCCGGGTTTTCGAGAACTTCCTTGTGGCTCGACGCAGAACCGACGGTGGTGACGATGCCCTCGCCGACACGCGCGATGATGGTCTCCTCACCCGCGCCGCCGACGAGACGGTCGATATTCGCGCGGACCGTGACCTTCGCCTTTGCGCGAAGCTCGATGCCGTCCATGGCGACCGCCGCGATGATCGGGGTCTCGATGACCTTCGGATTGACGCTCATCTGCACGGCGTTCAGCACGTCGCGGCCCGCAAGGTCGATCGCGCAGGAACGTTCAAAATCCAGAGGAATGCCTGCGCGCTGTGCGGCGATCAGGGAGTCGACGACGCGGTTCACGCTCGCCTTGCCGCTGGCTTTGCCGCCCTTAGCGAGGTAGTGCGCCTCAAGCTTGTTCATGGGGATCTTGAGTCCGGCCTTGGTCGCCTTGATCATCGGGTTGACGATGTCCGCGGCGTTGACCTTACGGATGCGCATACCGATGAGCTGGAAGATGCCGATCTTGACGCCGGACGCGCTTGCGGAGATCCAGAGTCCGAGCGGTACGAACGAGAAGAAGATGATCAGAAAGACCACGACTGCTGCGCCGATGATCCAGGGGATGAATTGTTCCATAGGTTCCTCCTAATGTAATAATTTGAGTAGGTATATAACGCCCATGATGAGCAGAATCACAGTTGGGATTGCAAGGATCAGCGCGATCCACTGCTTTCTTACGGATCTCGGATCGGCCGGAGCGGAAGGCTCCTTGTCGTCCGGAACGGCGATGCCGCATTTCGGACAGACGTCCGTGGTATACAGCACACCGCACTTCTTACAGTACTTCATTGGACGGTGATCTTGGTCCCGTCGACCGAGACGACCGTGACCTCGGCGCCTTTGTCGATGAAGGTTGCATCTGTGACGACCGAATAGCGCTTGCCCTCGATCTCGACGGTGCCGCTCGGACGAAGCGGCGTCAGCGCGGTGCCGGTCTTGCCCCGAAGCTGCTCCAGCGAGCCGGACGCGGGCGTCAGCGCTTCGGCTTCGATTTTTTCCTTCAGAACGATCGGCGAGCGGAACAGCACGCCGTTCTTCATGGAATGCATGAACAGCACGACCATGATCACGAGGATCGCGCCGAGCACCACCGTGACAAGCGTTGCCGTCAACGGGTTGTTCGTCATGAATTGGATGACGGAAACCGCGATCAGACATAGAACGCCGCAGATTCCGGAAACGCCGAACCCCGGCAGAAACAGCTCCGTAATCAGAAGCGCGATGCCGAGAATGCTCAGGATCAGGCATGGGATCCAAAGCGGACCGAATACAGCTGCCATAGCCATACCTCCTTTTGATCTGTATACAGTATATCATATCTTCGTATTGATGAAAAGTGTTTTTTTGCATTTGTTTTTCTGCACTATTGGTGCTATAATAGCAAAATAAGGAGCGCTATTATGATCCGATTGCTTGCAAAATGGTTTATCCGTGAGAAAGAATCCGATCCGCCGGAGCGCGTGCGCAGCGCATACGGCGTTCTTTCCGGCTGCTTCGGGATCTTCCTGAACCTTGTGCTGTTCACGCTGAAGCTGGTATTTGGTCTGATCGCGCACGCGGTCTCCCTGCAGGCCGACGCGTTCAACAACCTCGGCGACGCGGGCTCCTCCCTGATCTCGCTCATCGGCTTCCGGCTCGCTTCAAAAAAACCGGACCGCGATCATCCGTACGGTCACGGGCGGATCGAGTATATCGCGGGCATGCTCGTTTCGATCGCGATCCTGCTCATGGGTTGGTCGCTTCTCAAAAACGCGCTTACGATCATTATACACGGCGGAGAGCCCGCCTATACGTCACATTTTTGGCCGTCCGTCGCCGTTATGTGCGCCGCGATCCTTGTGAAGCTGTACATGTTTCATTATAATCGCGCGCTCGGAAAGAAATACGACTCCCCCGCCCTGCGCGCCGTGGCGTTCGACAGCCTTTCCGACACCGTTGCCACAACTGCCGTCCTGCTCTCCGCGCTTGTCACGCACTTTTTCAAGCTTCCCGATTGGGTACGTCCCGACGCATGGTGCGGACTGTTGGTTTCTCTGTTCATCCTGTATACCGGATTGAAATCGATCCGCGAAACGGCTTCGCCGCTTTTGGGTCGCCGTCCTGACCCCGCATTTGTGAAAGAGATCGCAGAAACGACCGTGTCCTTTGAGGGTATCGGCGGCGTGCATGATGTGATCGTACACGACTACGGTCCCGGCCGCGTATTCGTTTCCCTGCACGCGGAGGTCCCTGCGGACGGTGATATCCGCGAAATCCACGAAATCATTGACAACGCGGAAAAGTACCTCTCCGAGCGGTTTCACTGCAATGCGACGATCCATATCGACCCGATCATCACTCAGGACCCCGAAACTGCGCGATTGAAGAAATCGATGGAGACATATCTTCTTGCCGTCGATCCGCGGATCACGCTGCATGATTTCCATCTGATCCCAGGGCCGGAGGGCACGAGCCTTCTCTTTGACGTTGCGCTCCCCTACGATTACCGCGAACCCGAAGCAGAGCTGCTGTCCGGCATCGAAAACGCCGCAAAAGCGATCTCGCCGCGCCTGCATACGATCGTGGAGATCGACCGCGCCGAAGTCTGACGCGATCTATGGACAAAGCCGTCGATCCATGGTATACTGATATATCAATTTTTATCGGTTAAGGCACTCTGTAATATGAAAATAAAGATCCCGATCGGCATTCTGATCCTTGCTGCGCTCCTCGTGTGCGCTGTTTCCTGTACCGCCGCCGCTCCTGTCTCCTCTGTTTCGGAAGGCACTGCGGCGCCGACTGATCCCGCGACCGAGCCGCCCGTCATCGAGGACGAGACCGTGATCGCCGTTACGCCGGTCCCGACGCCGGAGCCTACGCCCACCCCTGCGCCTACACCGACGCCGGAGCCTACGCCCACCCCCGAACCTACACCGACGCCGGAGCCTACACCCACTCCCGAACCTACGCCTACGCCGACACCGGAAAAGATCGGCATTCTTTCCTATCAATATGCGGACCTGTTCGACGAAGAAGGTTCCGATACAGACGATACTCACCGCGACGCGTCGCAATTCATCACGCTGACACGTGTGGAAACAAAGGAACTGACCGGAAACTCCCTCGTATACTTTGTCGCGGATATATATATCCAGAACGTTGAGAGCCTCCGCCGCGGCATCGGCGGCGATTCCTATGCAAATCTCAAGTCTTCGTCGATCAAAAAGCTTTCCGAGTGCTACAATGCGATCGTTGCCATGTCCGGCGACTATACCGAAACGGAAGACAAAGCATACATCGTTCTGAACGGCGAGTTTATACACAGCAGCGGCAAATTCAACCGCGATCTGTGCGTCTTGTTCCGCGACGGCGAAATGAAGACCTTCTCGCCGTCCGACATCGATCCTGCATATTTGGAAGAACGCGGCGTCTGGCAGACATGGAATTTCGGTCCGATGCTGCTCGATGAGAACGGCGAACCGCTTGCAAAGTTCAACTCCCCGGATCATGTAGACGGGAAAAATCCGCGTGCGGCGCTCGGCTACTTCGAGCCCGGTCACTACTGTTTCCTGGTTGCCGACGGTCGGCAGCGCGGCTATTCGATGGGTCTGACGTTTTCCGAGCTTGCCTCTCTGATGCATGATCTCGGCTGTGTTGCGGCCTACAATCTGGACGGCGGCATTTCCGCGCAGATGGCATGGCACGGCAAGCGTGTCAACAAGCCCGGCGGCGATCGTTCGCTGATCGACATCGTATACGTCGGCTATCCTGAGACCGACCTTGCAGCAGGAGGGATCGAACCGTGAAGCCTGTTCTCTGCCTCGGCGATATCTGCGCCGATCTCATCATCCCATACGCCGCCGCGCTGAAGGCGAAATCCGATCCCGCGGCGTACGCAAACGCGGACGTGCGTCCCGTCGAAGGCGGCAGCGTCGCCAACACTGCCTGCGCGATCGCGCGGCTGGGTCTGCCCGTTCTGTTCGCGGGAACGTGCGGGCAGGACGTCTACGGCCAGATGCTGAAGGACGGCCTTACCCGCGAGGGCGTCGATACCTCTCTTCTGCGAATGGAGCCGGACAAGCCGACGCAGCTTGTGCTGCTGGTGCTCAACGAGCAGGGCGACCGGACGGCGTTCGCGTGTCCCGCGCATCTCGGCTCGCAGCATTCGATCCTGCCCGGACAGATCCCGGACGATATCGAGGAGCGTATTTCGTGGCTGCATGTGACCGGCATGATGCTCAGGGAGGACCCCGCCGCCTCGACGCAGCTCGATCTGATGCGACGCTGCAAAAGCGCGGGCGTTCCCGTTTCCTTTGACGTTAACGTACGCGTGGAGGCGCTGAAAAACGAGATCTTCACGAAAAACCTGATGCAGGCGAAGAGCCTTGCCGACGTGATTTTCGGCTCCTCGATCGACGAGATCCCGCTTCTTTCGGGCGAACGCGATCCGGAGCTTGCCGCGCGCAGGCTTGCCGGGACCGGCGCGGTCGTGATTTCACGCAGCGGCGAGCACGGCGCCGATCTCTATCACGGAACGACGCGCATCCACGCCCCGGCTTTCCCCGTCACCGTCGTCGATACGGTCGGCGCGGGCGACACGTTCGACGGCGCGTATATCTCGGCGATCCTCTCCGGGTACAGCTACGAAGACGCGCTGACCGAGGCGAACGCCGCGGCAGCTTTCTGCGTGGCGCACAGCTCGGGGCGTGCCTCCCCCACGCGCGCCAAGCTCGACGCGTTCTTAGCGTCGGAACTGTAATATCTTTACTTCTTACGGGACGCCGGGTTCGGCGTCCCTTTGTTTTTCGGAATTGTAAAATCTTGCCGCAGGCTGTTGACAAACCGTTCTAAGTGTGTTATTTATGTTAGTACAGTTAATACAGAAAGGAGCACGGTATGTTCACCATCGACAAACTGTCCCGAACGCCGATCTACGAGCAGCTCATCGCGCAGTTTGAGTACGGGCTTTTGTCCGGCGAGATTGCACCGGACGGAAAGCTGCCGTCTGTACGCGAGCTTTCGCAGGAGCTTTCCGTCAACCCGAACACGCTGCAGCGCGCGTTCAATGAGATCGAAAGCCGCGGACTCTGTTACTCCGTGCCGGGCAGCGGGCGCTATATTGCCAAGGACGCGCTCTCCCGGCTGCGGTCCGGCGCCGGGCAGAAGCTTTCCGACCTGACGACACTCGCAAGAGAGCTCAGAACTCGCGGAATCCCCAAGGAAACGCTGCTGCAGGCGATTGCATCGGCTTACGAAACGCCGGAAGAAAAGGAGATGAAACCATGATCGAAGCAATCAATATTACGAAACGATTTGAAGATACGGTCGCTTTGGACCGTTTGAACTGCAAGATCCCGGAGGGCTGCGTGTATGGGCTGGTCGGCTCGAATGGCTCCGGAAAATCGACGCTTTTGCGGCTGATCGCGGGGATCTACCGTCCCGAGGAAGGGACCGTGACGATCGACGGCGCGCCGGTCTACGATAACCCCGCGGTCAAAAGCCGGATCGCCTTTGTACCCGATGAGCTTTTCTTCCTTTCACACGCGAATCTTCTTCGCATGGAACAGCTTTACGCGTCGGTCTATGAGCGCTTCTCGCACGAATGCTTCCGCGATCTCGTCGCACGGTTCGGGCTGAATCCGAACGCGAACATCGCGACGTTCTCGAAGGGCATGCGCCGGCAGGCGGCGACGATCCTTGCGCTCTCGTGCAAGGCGGACTTCATTCTCTTCGACGAGACGTTCGATGGGCTCGACCCGGTCATGCGCAACCTCGTGAAGAATCTTCTCTACAACGAGGTCATGGAACGCAGGGCGACGGCGGTCGTCACAAGTCACTCGCTGCGCGAGCTTGAGGACACCTGCGACCAGCTTGCACTGCTGCACAAGGGCGGGATCATCTTCGAAAGCGACATCGACCACCTGAAAACCTCTCTGTTCAAGGTGCAGGTGGCGTTTGCCGACGCGTACGACCGGACGCGTTTTGCAGGCATCGACGCGCTTTCCTTTACGAAGCAGGGCAGCGTCGCTTCGCTGATCGTGCGCGGCGACCGCACCGAGACCGAGACGAAGATCCGGGCGATGGATCCGATGCTCTTTGAGATCCTTCCCCTCTCGCTCGAGGAGGTCTTTGTCTACGAGATGGGCCAGCGCGGCTATGAATTCTCCGAAGTGCTGAAGCAGGAGGTGCAGTAAGATGAAGCGTTCCCTGATCCATCGCGGCTATTTTCGCGAACTTTTCCGTCAGCTCCGCACCAGAGGCGTCGTTGCGGCGCTGATCCTGTTGTCCATCAACCTGATCGAGTTCGTTATCTTTCTCTCCGCCGATCCGTCGAGCCGTTTTGTCGATCCCGCAGGCGGCGGCGGTCTGTCATGGGCGATGCTGATCTTCCTGTATGTCGCGGGTCCTGTGTTTACCTTCGGCGCGTACCGGTGGCTTTTGCGTCGCGTGCAGAGCGACTTCTACCACGCGATCCCGCTGACGCGCACGCAGATCTACGCCACGACGTCCCTTGCCGTCTTCCTGTGGCTTGCGATCGGGCTGACCGTCTACGCCGTGACGCGCGCGCTGATCTATCTCGCGTTCGGGCTGGCGTTCAACTATCTGCTGTTTTTGTGCGTGTACCTCAACATGCTCCTCTGCGCGATCACGATCCTCGGCGCGTTGTCGATCGGATGCGCGCTTTCCGGAACGCGGTTCGTTTCAATCTTTACCTCCGCGACGATCCTGTTCTTCCCGCGGGAGGTGCTGTACGTTCTGAAGGCGATGATCGAGATCAACGCGCAGTCGTTCGTGCCGCTGTACGGACAGCCGTTCTTTACGAATCCGTCGTTTAACATCTCCGCTTGGCCGCTTTACCCACTTCTGTACGGCATCGACTACGCGAACGTCCTTGCCATGCTCTATTCGCTGCTGTACGGCTTCCTGCTGCTGTTTCTCGGCGGCGTGCTCTTCAAGCGCCGCAAGTCCGAGCATGCCGGCGTTCCGTATACCTCGAAGCTGATGCAGGGCGTCGTGCGCGTCATGGTCGGCTCGCAGGCAACGATGGGGCTCGGGATGCTGCTGAATCAGCACTTCTTCGGACAGAGCGATTACAACATCATCGATATGCCGGATTCGGCCGTGGTTCCGCTTGTCTGCATCTCGCTGATCACGTCCTTCGTGTTCTACTGTCTCTATGAGCTGATCTCTTCGAAGCGCATGAAAAACGTGCTGAAGGCGATGCCGTTCTATCCGATCTGCATCGCACTCGGCCTTGTGATGCTCTTTGTGCCGACGTGGATCGGGCTTGCGAAGCGCGATCAAAAGATCGACGCCGCGGACGTGAAGGGCTATACGGTCCGTTTGAACGAATCCACACTCGTGACGCCTTACTCGCTGCTATATGTCGGCAGTGAGAACACATACGCCGATCTGCTCACAGAGCAGTATACGTTCACGGACCGGGAAGAGATCGGATATCTTGCGCGGCAGTATAACGGCGATATGAACACATTCTCCGAATACTACTCGATGAAGTCCCCCTTAGCGGAACTGAAGGGCGCGGGGCTCAGCAGAAAATTCCTGCGCAGCGATCGGATCAGCATGAGAAGATTGCTCGACGACCAAGCGTTCCGGGAAGCGTTCTACGCCTATCCGAAGGGTACCGTATGGTACAGCGCAGACGGGCTCACGCAAGAGGAAGCAAAGGAGGTCGGCAAGGCGTTCCGGGAGGATTACGAAAAGCTCAGCAACGAACAGCGCGCGACGCTGATGACCAGTCGCAATGAGTATCTCGGCTATACGCCTGAGCCGAGCTTTACAAGTATGACGATCACGATTGCGGGATGCTGCGGGACGGAAAACTACGTCGAGACCTTCCGCATCACGGAGCTAACGCCGAATGCGGCGAAGCTGTACCTTTCCTATCGGAATGCAAAGTACGGCGAAGCGATGCAGAAGCAGCTCAAAGAAACCGTTGCATGGATGGAAAATCCCGATATGCAGACGTCGGAGCGCGGGAATTACTGGATCGGCGGCACCCGTCCGTACGAGCCGTGGAACGAATGGGAATACAGATGGGAATACGGCGAATCGCCTGCCGGTACAACGCCGAAGGATGCGTTCCCGGAGCAGTATGCGGTCCTGAAAGCGCTGTCCGAAGCGCCGCTTTCCGATGATCCCGAACACTGCGTGACGATCGACTTTTATCCGCAATACGGCAACTCCGAACGCTGTTATGCCGCCTTTGAAGCAGACGACGAACTGAAAGCCGCGATCCTTCTATACTTCACGCCGACGGCATAAAACCGCATAAAAAAGAGGGCTTCCGCGAAAACGGAAGCCCTCAGTTTACGGAGGCAATATGGAAAACAAAAGAAATCAGGTCTTTACGACCGTGCTGCTGTGTATATACACATTGATTCTTGTGTGGATCGTCCTGCTCAAGATGTCTTCGATTTCGGACCTCAGGTATCTTTCCTGCCCGCGTACTGTCAACCTGATTCCGTTTCATTACGATACCGAGGTCAAAACGCACCTTAGCGAGATCATCCTGAACGTTTTCGTATTCGTTCCGTTTGGATTTTTGCTCGCGATGCTCGGCATCAAGGCATGGAAAGCGGTGTTGATCGGCTTTGCCGTAAGCTTCCTATTTGAAGCGCTGCAGTATGTTTTTGCAATCGGCGTGACGGACATCACGGATCTGATCACAAATACAACAGGCGCCGCGTTGGGCGCCTGCGGGTATCTTCTATTGTGTTTCATCTTCCGAAAACCGGACAAGCTGAACCGTGTGCTGAACATCCTTGCCTGCATCGGCATGGCGCTGTTTCTCAGCTTTGCCGCGTTCCTTCTGATTGCAAACCGGTAACTCAGCGCTCCGAACGCTTGCCGCGCGGACCCGCGAATGCAAGGAACAGGAGATACGCGCCGCCGAGCAGCGGAATCGCGGCGATGATGAAATACCGCGTCGAGGACACCTTCGGGGACGGGTCGATCTCCTCGGAGATCTCGTACAGATCGCGTATCCGGTCCTCGAACTTGAAATTATAGCGGCTGTTCTCGCCCTCCGGCGTATTACTGCTCTCCTCCTCCGTCTTCGGCCACGCGTAAACATAGACTTCCTTTGTGCTCTTTCGGAGCGCATGCGCGTTCTCGTCCGGCTCGATGAACACGTCGCCGGTAAAGACAAGATCGGCGTTCGATGCGGTGAGCTCGTCGAATTCGGTCTTCGTATCGACGCCGAGGTCGTAGCGAATGAGCCCGTACTGCGGATGGTTTGCGGTGAACACCACCGTGTAAGCCGCATCCTGCTCCTCATTCGGATCGGCCGGACGCGCGTTCTTGCTGTTCATATAGGCAAGCGTGCTGCCCTCGTCGTACGTCAGCGTTACGGCGCCGAGACTGACAAGCCCTTCCTTGATCGCGCTGTGCGAGCTCTGTTTCACGCCGACGATCACCAGCACGGCAGCCGCGATAAAACACAGTGCGGCAAGTATGATGAAAAACGTTCTTTTACGCATGCTCCTGTCCTCCGTGCGGCAAAGCGCCGCATTTCCCTTATGATTTCAATGTAACGACCGTGACGCCCGCGTCGCCCTCGCCGTACGCGCCGATGCGAAAGCTCTTCACGCGCGGATGGGTCTTCAAATAGTTCTGAACGCCCGCTCTTAACGCGCCGGTGCCCTTGCCGTGGATGATGTTGAACTCGGTCCTGCCGGTGCGGATGCAGTCGTCGATGAACGCGTCGATCTCTAAGATCGCGTCGTCCACGAGGAACCCGCGCAGATCAAGCTCGTATTTCATCGTCTTGATGTCCGTCATGATCTCGCGCGGACGCGTGACTGCGCGCTGCGGTTCCTTTTTCTGCTCGATGAGCCTGAGATCGCTTAGCGGCACAAAGACCTTGATGAGCCCCGCCTGGACCTGCACCTGTCCCTTCGCGTCCTGCGGCTTCAATACGGTCGCGGTATTGTTCAGACTTACCACGCGCACGGTCTGTCCGCGGATCACGGACGTTGGGATCTCGCCCTCGTCTGCGTTCGGTTCCGGCGTGCCGGAAAGCCGGTTTCCGGCCTCCCTGAGCTTATCGCGCGAGGATTGGATCGCACGTTCCAGCGCCTTGGTGTCGATGTTTCTGACCTGACGGAGTTCCGCGATGAGCGCATCCATTTCGTGCTTGGTCGCGGCGACGACGCTCTTGGCCTCTTCCCTTGCCTTTTCGCGGATCGCGGCGCGGTCCTCTTTGAGTTTTTTGCGCTCGGTTTCCAAAGCAATGCGTTCCGCTTTCGCCTTTTCAAGCTCCTCGGTGAGCTCGGTCGCCTGCCGCTCGGCAAGCTTGCGCTGCTGTTCTGCGCCGCTCAGAACGTCCTCGAACGCGACGTCCTCGCGCTTCAGATATTCCTTTGCCTGTTCGATGATCGCGTCGTCGAGGCCGAGCCGTTTGCTGATCTCAAACGCGTTGGACTTGCCGGGAATGCCGATATAGAGCTTGTAGGTCGGGCAAAGCCTGTCCACGTCAAATTCCATCGACGCGTTCTGCATGCCCTCGTGCGTCAGCGCGAACGCCTTGATCTCACTGTAATGCGTGGTCGCAAACGTCGTCGCGCCAGCCTCCTGAAGATGCTTTAAGATCGCCTGCGCAAGCGCCGCGCCCTCGTTCGGGTCGGTGCCCGCACCGAGCTCGTCCAGAAGGACCAGCGTATCGTCCCCCGCATCCTTCAGGATCGAAACGAGGTTCGTCATGTGTGCGGAGAACGTCGAAAGCGACTGCTCGATGGATTGTTCGTCGCCGATGTCGGCGAAGACCTCGCGGAAAACCGCGATCTCGCTCGATTCGTCCGCCGGGATGAACATGCCCGCGCTCGCCATCAGCGTAAAGAGGCCGACGGTTTTCAGCGTGACCGTTTTGCCGCCGGTGTTCGGGCCGGTGACGATCAGCGTGTCATAGCCGTCGCCGATCCAGACCGAGATCGGAACGACGGTGTTTTTGTCGATCAGCGGATGGCGGCCGTTTTTGATATGGATCAGACTTTTGTCATTCAGCTTCGGGCAGTAGGCGCGCATATCGCGGGCCATTACCGCCTTTGAAAAGATGCAGTCGAGATTGCCCAGAAGCATCAGGCTCTGATACAGCTCGTCCGCATACGGCGCCAAGAGCGCCGTGAGCCCCGCGAGGATGCGCTCGATCTCGCGCTTCTCCTCTGCCTGGAGCTGTTTATAGGCATTGCCGAGCTCGACTACCGCGGTCGGCTCGATGAACACGGTCTGTCCGCTGCCGCTCTGGTCGTGAATGAGACCGCCGATCTGCGCGCGATGTTCCGCCTTGACTGGGATCGCGTAGCGGCCGTTGCGCACGGTGACGATCGGCTCCTGCAGATATTTCTGATACGCCGGGCTTTTGATAATGTTGTTCAGCTTTTCCTTGACCCGTTCGGCGGTGATGCGCATCTGACGGCGGATCCTCGAAAGCTCCGGAGAGGCGTTGTCGCTGATCTCGTCCTCAGAAAGGATGCAGCGCGCGATCTCGGATTCGATCTCGTAATGCGAGCTCAGCGGGTTCGCGAGCCGGTGCAGTTCGCCCTCCTCCGTGCCGGAAAGCAGCGTTTCGCGCGCTCTGCGGCTTGCCTTGAGGCATTGCGCGAGGTTCAGAAGCTCGAGCGGCGAAAGCGCGTACGCGGCGCGCACGCGTCGAAGCGTAGCCCTTGCGTCCGGGAACGTGTCGATCGGCGAACCGCCGATGCGGCGGCAGATCGAGTCTGCTTCCCACGTCTGCCGAAGCAGCATTTCCGCACGTTCGAGATCGTCGGTCGGAACAAGGTCCGCAACAAATTCGCGCCCGATGTCGGACGCCGTATGGGTCGCACATTGGGCGCGGATCTTGTCAAATTCAAGACTTTTTAATGCTCTTTCGTTCATTTGTGTATGACATTTAGATCGCCGATGACGATCGTCAGCTCAACCATTTCTCCCTCGCGTTCAACGACGAGCTTCAGCGTGTCTCCGGATTTCTTCGAACGGATCGCCGCAATGAAATCGTCCTGTGTCTGATAATCCGTGCCGTCCAGCGAAACCAGTCGGTCGCCGACCTTGACGCCGGCTTTCTCCGCAGGACCGCCTTCCGAAACGCTGTAGATATAGACGCCGGGTTTCCTGTCGGATCCTTCTTCGTAGGAAACGACCGTGACGCCGATGCCCGGACGGGAGATCTTGCCGTCCCGGATCAGAAGCTCAGCGATCTCGACGACGTTGTTGATCGGCAGCGCAAAGCCGATGCCTTCAGAGGAGATGGTCTCTCCGAGATCGTTATAGCCCGCCGTCGTATATTTGGCGCTTGTGACGCCGATGACCTCTCCGCGCATATTGATGAGCGGGCCGCCGCTGTTGCCGGGGTTGACAGCCGCGTCGGTCTGCAGATACTCATTGACAAAGCCATCGATATTGATCTTGCGGGAGAGTGCAGACAGGATGCCAAACGTGACCGAGCCGGAAAGCTCGTCGGCGCTGATCGGATCGCCGATCGCCAGCACAAACTCACCGACGCGCATTTTTGAAGAATCGCCGATCTGCAGCGCTTTGAGGCCTGTTGCGTCGATCTTCAGCACCGCAACATCCGTCATGACGTCGCCGCCGATAAGCGCAGCGTCGCGCGTTTCGCCGTTGCTCAGCGAAACTTTGAGTTCCTCCGCACCTTCGATGACGTGATGGTTGGTGATGACGTAGCCCTCCGCGTTGTAAAGGAAGCCGGAGCCGGTTCCCGCAAGGGCGACATCGCCTGCTTTTTTCTTGCTATTCTGATAATTTGCGATGCCGACCACGCTCGGAGAGACCTCGTCGATCACGTCCGGAATGCTGCCGAGCCCGGAAGGCACGGCGGAGTTTTGCTTCGGGTCGACTGCGGACTTCGGATCCGAAAGGTTCCGGTCTCCCTCCGCTTCCGGCTGCGCCTTGCGGATGCCGATCCCGTCAGGCGTAAGATAGATGCGCTCGCAGAGTGCCTTTGCGTTCTTCCACGCCTGTCCGTCGTTTGTCAGCGCGAAAAACGTACCGGCTGCAAGCAGCAGAATGATGAATGCGCAAAGAATGATCACAAAGATGTTGCCTGCGCGATGCGCGCGACGTACGGACGCCGTGTTTTTGTAATCACAGGGATACGGAATGAATTTATGAGACATTGCGTTTACCTCCGTCGGAAACTCGTTTCATGGCGCTTGCGCGCTCGAGGGTAAAAGTGAACTGTGTGCCGCGGCCGCGTGCGCTGCGCACCGTAATGGATTGACCGTGGCTTTCGATGATGCGCTTGACGATCGAAAGGCCGAGACCGGAGCCCATCTGCGGAGTAGGCGTGTGCGCTTTTTCAACTTTATAGAAGCGGTCGAAGACGTGCGGCACGTCCTCCTGCGGAATGCCGATGCCGTTGTCTCGCACCGTGACATAGACGGTCTTGCGCATCGAATACGTGGAGACGAACAGCGAACGGCCTTTCGGCGAATACTTGATCGCATTGTCGATCAAGTTCCGAAGCACCTGACCGATCTGCGCCGGATCCGCGTAGACGGTGCATTGCTCCTGCGCGAAGCGGACCTCCATCTCCATTTCATTTTCGACAAGCCGTGCTTCGAACGTCAGCAGTGTTCTGCGGATCAGCTCGTTGATGTCGAACACCTCGAAGTGGAGCTGGATCGTGCCGGATTCGATGCGGGCAAGGTCCAAAAGGTCGTTGACCAGCGTGACCATGCGGCGTGTTTCGTTCAATACGATCTCGATGTACTCGGGATAATTCTCCGGCGGGATCGTGCCGTCCTGCATCGCTTCCAAAAAGCCTTTCATCGAGGTCAGAGGACTTCTGAGCTCGTGACTGACGTTCGCTACGAAGCTTCTGCGCGTGTCCTCAAGTCCTCTCAGCTGCTCTGCCATCTCATTGAGGCTCTTGCCGAGCTGCGCAGCCTCGTCGCTTCCTTCGACAGGGATCCGCGTCGAAAAATCCCCGCGAGAATAGCACTGCACCGCGGTGTTCATTTCGACAAACGGATTGATCACGCGATAGGCCGTATAGTAGGAAACGACGCCCGCCCCGATCAGCGCGACCGCGCTGACCAGAAGCGTCCACAAAAGGATATTGCCCGTACTCCTTCGGATCGGTCCGAGATCACCGGAAACAAGAACGATCCCATCCGAGGCTTCGTCCAGCACGGTACAGTAGACCGTCTCTACGGGAAACGCCGAATGCCTGAAATAATTCTGCGTTGTACTCCCGAGCGGACCTGCATTCAGCGCTACGTGTCCGAAATCGGTCTCTGTCAGCGGCAAAGCCGCAAACTGTTCCCAACGCGGATCGCTATAGTATGCATCGACGCTGTTGTGCGAGCCGATCACTTCGACCAAAAGATCGTTGTCCGCGGCGATATGCTGTAAATGCGTTTTCGCATCTTCCCCGCCCGACACGATCTCTGCGCGCGCATTCTGCGCATAACGATTCAGTTGTGTCCCGAATTCCCCGATCCTCTCAACGTACACGACGATCGCCAGCACACCGCCGACCAGCAGCACGGCAAGCGCAGCCGTGAGGCATTGCATGAACATCATGCGCGAGATAACGGTGCGGAACCGACTCTTACGCATGAAGCTCCTCAGTTATGAACGTCAAATTTATAGCCTACGCCCCAGACCGTGCGAAGCTGCCAGTTCTCGCGCTCGCCCAGCTTTTCGCGGATACGCTTGACGTGGACGTCGACGGTCCTCGAATCGCCGAAGAAATCGAAGCCCCAGACCTGCTCCAGAAGCTGCTCGCGCGTGAAAACGCGGCCGCTGTGCGACGCCAGGAAGTACAGAAGCTCGATCTCCTTGGGCGGCATTTCGAGCTGCTCGCCGTCGAGCGTGACGGAATAGTTTTCGAGCGAGATGGTCAGATCCGGCAGGTTGATCGTGCGTTCGCTCTCCGCAGCGGGCGCAAAGCGGCGAAGCACCGCCTTGATCCGGGCGACCAGCTCGTTGGAATCGAACGGTTTTGCGATATAGTCGTCTGCGCCGAGCTCAAGTCCGCGCACGCGCTCGCCCGTATCGCCCTTTGCCGTCAGCATAATGACCGGTGTGGAGCTCTCCTGGCGGATCTCGTGCAGGATCGTCCAGCCGTCCTGACCGGGCAGCATGACGTCGAGCACGACAAGCGTCGGCTTTGTGTTGCGGAACGCCTGCATGGCTTCGTAGCCCGTTGTGCAGGTCGCGACCGAGAAGCCCGCCTTTTTGAGATAGAGCTCAATGATCGCCAGTATGTTTCTGTCGTCGTCGATGACCAAGATCGTATTGTTGTCCATGAATACCTCCGTCAATCTTTCACTGTAACCGTTATGCCGTTTTCGAGCAGCAGCTCCGCCGTAACCCCGTTTCCTTCTTTGAGGGTCCCCGAAAACGTGCCGTCATAGATCGTCCCGCAGCCGCAGGACGGGCTTCGCGCCTTAAGGATCGCATGCGTACATCCGTACAGCCGCGCCATGCGAAGTGTTTCCTCCGCGCCCTTCCGATACGCCTCCGTGACGTCCTTACCGTCGCGCATGATCACACGGCCGCCGTCCGGCGTACGTTCCGAAGGCGTTCTCGGACACGGGAGTCCTCCGAGCATTTCCGGGCAGACAGGAATCGCTTCCCCTCGCTTCATCAGCGAGACGATCTCTTCGTTCGGAACGGTTTTGCCGTCGTATCTCACGCGATATCCGGCAAGGCAGGCGCTGACGATAATCATCACATGTTACCTTTCTATAGGTAGATATATATTAACACAGTTTTCGTTTTTTGTCTATACTTTGTTCATAAAAACAGGGTCGAAGGATGCTCCGGCCCGGTGTTTTTTGCTTCATTGCGCTCTGTTTTCCAATTGTTTCCGTTCGATCAGCGCGGCATATCGCTTTGCGACCGTGCCGGCGATCCCGCTCCACGGGATCGGGATCGTCTCCCTCGCCCTTGCGCCTACCGCCTTTGCCGTCGGCAGCGCGCGCGCCATGCACGCTGCGATGTCCTCCGGCGTATTCTTGCAGAGGAAGCCGTTCTCGCCGTCTTTGACGCCCTCGGCCGCGCAGGAGCCCTCGATCAGCAGGCTCGGCGTGCCGGCGGCAGCCGCCTCGCGTACGACCATCGGCGCGTTGTCATACAGCGACGGAAACACAAACAGATCCGCCCTCGCGTACAGTCCCTTCAACAGCTCCCGATCCGCGATATGTCCGGTAAAGACTGCGACGTCGCTGAGTCCGAGACGGTCGGCGAGCGTTCGCATCCGTTCTGCGTCCGGTCCCTGTCCCGCAAAGACGACCGAAAACTTCGCGCCGGTGTTCCGGTACAGTGCGGCGGCCTTCAGGATGCTGTCCGTATTCTTTTTGAAATTCTGCTGTCCCACAAAGAGAAACACGTTCCCGTCGCCGAGTCCGAAGCGTTCCTCCGCCCGCTTCGCGTCCTCCGCCGTCGGGTACCAGAGATCGGTCCCGTTCGGCATCACGACGATCTCACCGCGATAGCCGTAGCCGCGCAGGACCTCCGCCGTTGCGTCGTTGACCGTCCACACCTCGTCGCATCGGTTGAAGAACGAAACGATGCGGCGGACGACGGCCGCCGCGATGATCTCGCTGTGCGTCTTCTGCAGCACATCGTCGTAATACTTGGAGTGCAGCGTTGCCACGATCGGGATGTTCCGCTCGCGCGAAATGCGAAGCGCCTCGACCGCAGAGACGAACGGCGTGTGCGCGTGGACGATATCGAACGGGATACGGTTGAGATCGTGCCGGAACGGCAGATCGAGCGCGGGCATGCCGACGCTGTACGCCTCGTTCGGGATCGGAAGGCTTGCGTACTGAATGACGGGAAACGGCTCGCTCGGTTTTTCAAAAGGCTTATCGACGCTGCGGGGCGCAATGTAATAACAAGCTTCCTGCGTTTTGCTGAGCTGCTCCGCGTACGAGCGAACGACCATCCCGACGCCGTCGATGTGCGGCGGATAGCATTCGCAGAATTCTCCGATGACCATGCT
The DNA here is from genome assembly GCA_045114775.1 of Christensenellales bacterium. Classification (GTDB taxonomy): domain Bacteria; phylum Bacillota; class Clostridia; order Christensenellales; family CAG-138; genus UBA3792. The sequence goes on from JBGULC010000044.1 coordinate 155,870, forward strand.
GCAATACTTCCTGAATTTTTTCTTAATGATAGCACAAGCGGAATCGGCTTTCAACCGATTCCACATTGTTTCACAGAAAGTCCTTTATTTCGCGATCCGTCAGTTTCTCACGACCTGGAACAGATAAAACTTGAGATAATCCGTCTCCGGTACGTTCCAGAGAATCGGATGGTCCGGCGCCTGCTGCCGCTGCTCGATCTGTCGAAGCTGTACGCCCGCGTCCCACGCCGCGCGCTCAAGCATTTTTTCAAACAGTTCGCTCGGCATGAAGTGGCTGCAGGACGCCGTAGCAAGATACCCGCCGGGCGGCAGAAGCTTCAGCGCCGCGGAATTGATCTCGCGATAGCCGCGCTCCGCGCTGTTGACCGTCTTACGCGATTTCGTAAACGCCGGCGGGTCGAGGATGATCAGATCGTACGGTTTTTTGCCTTCCGCAAGGAGATTCGTCAGAAGGTCGAACACGTCCGCGGTCACAAAATCCATGCGGTCCAGAAGACCGTTGCGCTCGGCGTTTGCCTTTGCCATTTCGATGGCGGTCTCGGAGATGTCGACCGCCGTGACGTGCGCCGCGCCGCCCATCGCCGCGTTCAGCGCAAACGATCCGGTGTGCGTGAAGCAATCGAGAACTTTCCGATCCTTTGCGATGCGGCGAACCGCAAGGCGGTTGTACTTCTGATCGAGGAAGTAGCCGGTCTTCTGCCCGTTCTCAACGTCTGCAAGATATTCGATCCCGTTCTCGACGATCGTTGTGATCGCGCTTTCGGGCGTTTCAAGGCCGGGGATCGGAAACCAGCCCTTCCCCTGCTCCAATCCCTCAAGCGCGCGGATCGCGACGTCGTTGCGTTCAAAGAGTCCCCGGATCCCCGCGCCGTCCTCGTTCAGCACGTCGACGATCAGCGGGAACAGCATCGTCTTGATGCGTTCGATCCCGACCGACAGAGTCTGCGCAACCAGGATGTCGCCGAATCGATCCACGGTCAGCCCCGGGAACGCGTCGGCTTCACCGAAGATCACGCGGCAGCAGGAAACGTCCGCGCCCATGACCGCTTTGCGATAGTCCCACGCGTAGCGGATGCGGCGTTTCCAGAACGCCTCGTCGAACCGGTCGTTCGCGTTGCGCGAAACGAGACGGATTCGGATCTTGGAATTGCGGCTCAAAAAGCCCGTTCCGAGATATTTGCCCTTTTCGGACACCGCGTCGACCAGAGCGCCGTTTTCCGCGTTTCCCTCCTCGCCGAGCACCTCCGCCTCGTAGATCCACGGATGTCCTCCCTCGACCCAGCGCGTGCCTTTCGCCGTGATCGTGAATCTCGGAAATTCCCGCTGTGTTTTCATACGTTTCCCTGCCTCTCCGTTCTTTACGCCGAGTATACCACATCCCGCGTCGTTTCTCAACAGAAAACGAAAAGATCCTTCCCCGTTCGTGCGGGAAAGGATCTTTTCTGAGGGTAAGCAAACGCTGTGCGCATTTGCGCACGGAAGCAAGTCCTTACTTGAATGCAACCATGGTGTTTGCAATCGCCATAGTGGTCATCAGCATCGCGTTCAGGAAGGCGGGCGTCCAGATATTGCCGGTCTTCTTGTACAGATTGCGGGAGATGATCGCCGCGATCGACAGCGTCGGGATCATGGCAACAAGTACAATGCCGGACAGTGCGGAACCCGGATGTGCGGAGACGCCGGTCGCAAAGAGCTTGCCGTACTGGTGGATCAGCCACAGCATGCCGCCGCCCGCGTTGAGCGCGATCGCAAGGAGATATCCCTTGATTCCCTGCATCTTCTCCGTATTCGTGTTGATCGTGATCGCCGCAGTAGAAACGATGTAGAACAGCAGGAACGTCGGCAGGTACTTGAGGATCGTCGGGACGATGTTGAATTCAAAGGTCTTGAATGCGAAGGTCCAGATACGGAAGTCCGCCTTGAAGATGAGATCCATCAGGAACAGGACGCCGTATGCAACCGCGAAGGTGATGATCGCGACAATCAGGGAAACGATGATTGCGAGCGGATTCAGCGCGACGCCGTAATGCCGGAGTGTGATGCCCTTGTTTGCCTTGTTCGCCACATAGACGACGCTCATGGCGAGCAGCGAAATCGCGGCGCAGCCAAGCGTCCAGTATGCGATGCTGTTGATGCCGAGCGCGGACCAGTACGTGTTGTCCTGATACATCGGATAGTGTGCGATGAGCGCAAGGCCGACGCCCGCGACCATGACGAAGCAGCTTCCGATCAGCAGCGGCTTGCGGTTCTGCTTGCCGAGCAAGCTGTAGATGAATCCGACAAGACCCGCGACAGCGAACGCGCATCCCGCATACAGCAGGATATTGACCATATCCGACCCGGCGCCGCCGTCCATCAAAGGCGTGAAGAAGATTCCGGGCAGCAGGATCAGGCACAGCAGAAGCGCGAACGTGCCGAACTTGGCGCTTGTGCCTTCGACCGAGGGCAGCGGCTTCAGCTCCGTTTTCGCTTTATTGAAGAACGGAAGCTCGATGAGAAGTGACGCAACGCCGATGATCAGGAAGACGAAGCCTACGAGCGCGACGCATTCAAACAGCTCTTTCCACTGCCAGACCTGCGCATTGGGTTCGATTGCTTTGATATCCTTGCTGTAATCCTTGAATGCCTCGGTATAGAACTCGACGGCGTTTGCGGTCGTGTTTTTGCTGAAGTGGTTCCATGGATGCGTCTGCGCCGGCTCATAGATGATGCGCTTGCCGCCGTCTGAAGTCTCGTACCAGGTGTCGGCTTTTGCGGATTCCTCCTGCTGCAGGAACGCGAGACCATCCGGTGTGGAGACGTAGTCCTTACGGCGGACCGTACCTGCAGGCGCATCGGGCGCGTTGAAGAAGAACTCATCGTACTGCGCGGCGACCTTGCCCATCGTACGTCCGCCGCCCAAAGCATCCGCTGCCGCGACGTTGATGCCCATCAGCGCCGTATAGGAGAAATCGGAGCCTTCGGTAAGACCGCAGTAGACCTTGCGGATACCGGTTGCCTGGAATTCCTGTTCGTCCATCGCAAGCGCCATCGTACTGCCGAAGCCGCCCATCGAGTGACCCGTGACACCGATGATGCCGTTACCTGCCTCGTCCTTCAGAACGTACGGCTGCTCATACATGTAGGCGACGGCGTCATGCATGGAATTGATCCAGAACGGCGCCCATGCTTTCAGGAATGCCGTGCCGAACGCGCCGTACTGTTCATAAACCTCGTTGTTCAGATCGGAATGACCGTGGTCGTACTGGTCGAGCGCGAGCACCACGTATCCGCGGCGCGAAAGCTCGATCGCGTTTGCGTCCTGCATCTCCGCCGAGTTGAGATACCCGTGCGTTACGATGACCGTCGGACGCGGATCCTCCGCCGAAGCGCCTTTCGGCATATAGAGGAGACCGCTCAGCGTGCCCTTATCTGTTTTGAAACTGATTCGGCTGACGTTCGTCGCGCCTGCGCCCGAATTGAATACGCTTGCCAGAATGCTGCCAAACAAAATCAATCCGAGACCGATGCAGATCGCGATCAATGCTCTCTTTTTCATTCCTTTTCCTCTCCTTATTCGTAATTATGTTTCCGTCGGAAACATTACAGATACAGTATATCGGAAAAGTATAATGAATGCAATAGATTTTATATGATATACGGTATTTGTTTACAAAAAGGACTTATATCCTGTTGCAGCGACGGTGACTTTCTGATATACTGCACCCGGAGATTCCAAAGGAGGGGTTCTTATGAAGCTTGCATGGATGGGAGAACACCGCGAGATTGTTGAGGCGCTGATCCACTACTGCAACGTTTACGCAGGCGTATACCGGATCGAAAAGATGCATTTCGAAGGCATTTCCTATTCCTATTCGCAGATCCAGGTGCTGGAGTATCTTCTGGAAAACGAGGAACGCGGTGAGAACATGTCCTCGATCGCGCACCGTCTCGGAATCACGCGAAGCAATTTCACAAAGATCATCAACCGTCTTGTACAGAAGGGTCTGGTCGAAAAGGATCGCATGCTGGGCAGCAGACGCGATATCAGCGTCTGTGTAAACGAACTCGGCCGCAGGCTCTATGACGATTATGCAAAGGGCGTGCTGAAGCGGCATTTCGAGCCGATGTTCCGCGATCTTGACAAGCTATCCCCCGAAGCGCGTACCTATGTGCGCGACGCGCTCCTGGACGCTATGAAAGGACGTGCCGCAAAAACGGATTCTTCCGAACAATCGAAGTGATCCGGATCGAACGGGTCTCCTTTAGAATCGCAGAAGCCGTATGCGGTCAAGTCCCGATCGTTCAACAACCAAAAGTGGGACGAGTGTTGATAACGGATTTATCCGCAAGCGATTGGTAGCGCAGTGGAGTCGTAGCGAGGGCGTTTACAACCGAGCAGGCGAAGCAAGCGTGATCGCTTGCGGAAAGGAGTCGCAGCGGAACAAAGCGTCGCGATGACTTGTTTGTGAAACAAAAAAGTCGTCGCAAGCCAAGTGAAGCTTGCGACGACGTGGTGCGGCAGATGGGACTTCTTTGCGGCTTTAGATTCGGCGTCTCTCGTTTGCGCTCCGCGCTTCACGTTCGCGCCTCGCCGCAAAGCCGTGGCTCCGTCGTCTTTTCGTCCACCGGACGGACGACGTCGCCCTTCAAGTCCCTTCCATCTATACCAAAAACAAATACCACCCGCAAGGGGTGGTATTTGTTTTTGGTGCGGCAGATGGGACTTGAACCCATACGCCTGCGCACACGCACCTCAAACGTGCCTGTCTGCCAATTCCAGCACTGCCGCGCATCGTGTATTATACGATGTGCATTCGAAAAAGTCAACCCCTGATTTTGCGGTTTTCCGAAAGATTTTTCATTTGCTTGCCCTCCCCTTTCCCTCGTGCTATAATACATCTATGCAGCGTATTGAGATCATACATCCCTTTCCGCCGTTCTACCGGCCGGATTCGCACATCCTGATCCTCGGCAGCTTTCCCTCGGTCAAATCCCGGGAACAGATGTTCTTTTACGGGCATCCGCATAACCGCTTCTGGCGGGTGCTCGCCGCGGTTTTTGAGGACGCCGTGCCCGCTTCGATCCCCGAGAAGCAGGCCTTTCTTGCGCGCAATCACGTCGCGCTGTGGGACAGCATCGGCCGCTGTTCCATCGAGGGCAGTTCGGACAGCTCGATCCGCGACGTCGTGCCGAACGATCTTTCCGTGATCCTGAACGCCGCGCCGATCGCCGCGATCTTCTGCAACGGCAAACAATCCTTTGATTGTTACAATCGGTATATCCTTCCTACCCTCGGTCAAAAAGCTTCTCTCCTTCCGTCCACCAGCCCCGCCAACGCCGCATGGGGCTTTGAACGGCTTGTCGCAGAATGGCGTCGGATCCTCTTTTACTGATCCATTACGCATAAAATATATTGCACGGTTTGTTTAAATTTTCCTTGAAAAAACCTTTTCTTATGCTATAATGTTTCCATTGTCTGGATTTTTGAAGGGGTAATTTGTATGAACATTACCGTTGTGTGCGACGTGCTCGGGGAAGCGAATAACGGCACGACGATCGCAGCGCTGAATCTGATCCGTGCCATGAAGGAACGCGGGCACAGCGTCCGTGTAGTCTGCCCGGATCAGAACCGCAAGGATCAGGATGGCTTCTACATCGTTCCGACGCTCAACCTCGGTCCGCTGAACGGATATCTCAAAAAGAACGGCGTTACGATCGCCCGTCCCGACGCGAAGATTATCAGCGAAGCGATCGAAGGAGCGGATGTCGTGCATTTCATGACGCCGTTTTCCCTGTCCCGCAAGGCGATCAAGCTTGCAAAGAAGAAAGACATTCCGCTGACTGCAGGATTTCACTGCCAGGCGGAAAATTTCACCTCGCACCTGTTTCTGAAGGATTCCAAGATCATCAACCGACTGTTCTACCACACGATCTGGGGCATCGCGTATCACAACTGTACGCGCATCCACTACCCCACGCAGTTCATCCGTGACACCTTTGAGCACACAATCCGCCGCGAGACGCCGGGCGTTGTGATCAGCAACGGCGTGAACAAGGCGTTTCATCCGGTCGAGGTCGAGCCGGATCCGAAATACGAAGGCAAGATCGTGATCCAGTTCACCGGGCGGCTCAGCAAGGAAAAAACGCATAAAGTCCTGATCGACGCGGTAGCGCTCTCGAAATACCGCGATCGGATCCAGCTCGTTTTCGCAGGCATCGGACCGCTGCACGATAAGCTCGAAAAGCGCGGACGGAAGCTCAAAAATCCGCCCGAATTCCATTTCTTCTCACGGGAAGAGCTTGTGAAGCAGCTCAACCGCGCGTATCTGTACGTGCATCCCGCCGAGATCGAGATCGAAGCGATCGCCTGTCTCGAAGCCATCGCCTGCGGACTTGTTCCGGTCATCGCGAACTCGCCGCGAAGCGCGACGCGCTACTTTGCGCTCGACGAACGCAATCTGTTCCACAACAAGGACGCGAAGGACCTCGCGAAGCGCATCGACTACTGGATCGAGCATCCTGAAGAGAAAGAAGCGCTTGCAGAGCGTTACAAGGGCTTCGTGGAACAGCACGAATACGAACACTGCATGGACCGGATGGCCGAAATGCTGTCCGACGCGGTAAAGGAGCATCAGCATGAGTAAGATCCATGAACCGAAGCGCGTCATCTACTACAAGGACGCCGCAAGCGAAGACTATGCGGGTACGAATATCGACACCAAATCCGTCGGCGCGGATTTTCCGTTCGCCCCGATCGGCGTGATCTGGAAGTTTTTCGCGTTCATCGCGTACTATGTGATCGCGATCCCGCTTGTGTTCTTCTACTGCTACGTCGTCTGCGGCTTCCGTGTGAAGAACCGCAAGGCGACAAAAAAGATCCGCAAGGGCGGCTTCTTCCTCTACGCGAACCACTCGCACTTCACCGACGCGTTTCTTGCGCCGATCGTGGCGTTCCCGAAGCGCGCGTACGTGATCGTCGGGCCCGATACCGTCTCCATCAAGGGTCTCAGAAGCTTTGTGCAGATGGTCGGCGCGATCCCGATCCCGCAGGGGCTTCGCGGCATGGCGTCGTTTCTGGATGCGATCCGGCTCCGCACAGAGGAAAAATGCTGCATCAGCGTATTCCCCGAGGCGCACATCTGGAATTACTGCACGTTCCTGCGTCCGATGAAAAGCGGTTCGTTCCGCTACCCCGTGCATCTCGGCGTGCCGAGCGTTGCGGTCGCGGTGACCTATCAGCAGCGGAAGCTGTCCTTTATCAAGCATCCTAAGCGCACGGTCTACATCTCCGATCCGTTCTTCCCGGACGAAACGCTTTCCCCGAAGGAGGCGCAGCACAAGCTGCAGAACGAGGTAGAGACGTTCCTCAAGGACAAGCTCGAAACCTATTCCACCTATAAATACTTCGACTACCGCAAGTCGGAGGAAAACGAGAACGCCTGAGGGCGTTCTTTTTTGTGTCCGAGAAGGTGTGGCGCTTGCGTTTTTTTCGGGTGTTTAGTATAATAAACACATCATTCTATAGGGAGCATTTCGTATGGTCACAAAAACGCCTTTCGGCGAAACGAAGAACGGGATCCCGGTCTCCGCGTATACGATCACAAACGGTCGCGGGATCGCCGTCACCGTGCTCGATTACGGCGCGACGCTGCAATCGGTCGTACTGCCGCATAGAGGCGAACGCGTGGATATTTTGCTCGGATACGATACGATCGAAGAATACGAAAGTAACGACGGCTATCTCGGCGCATCGATCGGTCGGTTTGCCGGGCGAATTCCGGATTCGATCCTTCGGATCGGAGAACGAACCTTCCCTGTGACCCCCAACGAAGGCAAAAACCAGCTGCACGGCGGTCCGTGCGGCTTTGACAAACATGTCTGGACGGCCGAAACGGACGAAGACTCGATAACGTTTGTCGTCGATTCATCGGACGCGGACCAGGGATTCCCCGGAGTCTGCCGCTGTTATGCGACCTATGCGCTTTCGGGCGACACGCTGACGCTGACCTATCGCGGCGTATCGGACCGCGTGACCGCATGGAATCCGACCAACCACGCGTACTGGAACCTGAACGGGCACGATGCGGGCGATACGCGAAAGCATCTCCTTGAGATCCCCGCGGAACGTTTCGTGCCGGTCGGCCCCGATATGATCCCCTTGGACGGCGAAACGAACGTCGGCGGCACTCGATTTGATTTTCGCGCACTGCGCGAGATCGGCGGCGCGTACGACAACAGCTTTGTTCTTTCCGGAAATCCGATCCGACTTTTGGGCAATCGCGGCGTCGGGCTGGAGATCACAACAGACTGCGCCGCCGTCCAGTTCTACAACGCGGAGTTTCTCGGAAGCCGCTGCGGCAAGGGCTGCGCGGTCTATCGACCCTTCGGCGCTGTATGTCTGGAAACGGAAGGACGTCAGACGATGCGAAGCGCGTCTGTGTCCGTAGAAAACGTCCTGTGCCCCGACAAGGAAAAAACACGCACAACAAGAATTCGTTTGATATTTGAATAGGAGGCAGTATGGAATCTCTCGATTCTCTGAGAAAAGAATATGAATCGGCGTTCGGTCATCCGTCGGAACGCGCGTTTTCGGCCTGCGGACGGTCGGAGCTTTGCGGCAACCACACCGATCACCAGCACGGGTTGGTGCTTGCCTGCGGCGTGAACCTTTCGGCGATCGCGCTTGCCGCGCCGAACGACAAAAACGAAATCCGTCTTGTTTCCAAGGGGTTTCCCGCATGCTCGGTTGCGCTCGACGCGCTCGAGCCCGATCCGGGCGAATACGGCACGACGACCGCGCTTTTACGCGGGGTGCTGAGCGGCGTCGTCGAACGCGGCGCAAACCCGTTCGGGCTTGACGTCTATGTTGTATCGCATGTGCTCTCCGGGAGCGGCTTAAGTTCCTCCGCCGCGATCGAAGTCCTGCTCGCAGGCGTGATGAACGCGTATTTCCTTGACGGAGAGCTCGACGGAACGGCGCTTGCCGTGATCGGTCAGCGCGCAGAGAACGTCTTTTTCGGAAAACCTTCGGGGCTTCTCGATCAGATGGCCTGTGCGCTCGGAGGGATCCAGTTCTTCGATTTTGCCGATCCAGCATGTCCGATCGCCGAGCGCGTGGATTTCGATTTCCGGGAAAGCGGACATTCGCTCGTCATCATCGACACCGGCGCGGACCACGCGAACCTGACCGACTGCTATGCAGCGATCACGCGCGAGCTTGCCGCGCTCGACGGGTTCTTCGGCGCGACCGCGCTGCGCGACGTTTCCGAGGACGATTTCTACGCGGCGCTTCCGGTGCTGCGGCGCATGTTCGGCGACCGCGCCGTGCTTCGCGCCATGCATGTCTTCGACGAGAACAAACGTGTGCAGAAGGCAAAGGAAGCGCTTGAGCGCAACGATTTCAACACGTTTCTCGTGCAGCTCAATGCGTCCGGCGACTCGTCCTATATGCTGCTGCAGAACGTGATCGCCGAAGGGCACGAATCCGCGCAGGCGGTCGCGTTTACGATCTGTTATGCGAAAAAGCTTTTGAATGGCCGCGGCGCGGTCCGTGTGCACGGCGGCGGCTTTGCCGGAACGGTGCTGGCGATCGTGCCGAACGACATGCTCGACGAATTCTGCGCCGGCATGGACCGTGTGCTTTCGCCCGGCGCATGTCATCCGCTTTCCGTGCGCAGGCGCGGCGTCTATGAGCTTTACACGGAGGAATAACGCATGAGCCGCAAACGTTTCTGGAGCGCGCTGATCCTGTTCAGTCTGATCGGGCAGATCGCGTGGGTCGTTGAAAACATGTATTTCAACGTCTTCATCTATCACATGTTCAATGCCTCGCAAGGCGATATTGCGCTGATGGTGCAGGCGAGCGCCGTAGCGGCGACGCTGACGACGCTTTTCATCGGCGCGCTGTCCGACCGGCTCGGAAAGCGCAAGGCGTTCATTACGATCGGCTATATCCTGTGGGGCGTGTCGATCCTGATCTTCGCCGCGCTGCGCGTCGATTGGATCGCAAAGCTCTTCCCCGCCGCCGCGCAGGACACGGCAAAGGCCGCCTCGATCGGCGTCACGCTCGTCATCGTCTTCGACTGTGTGATGACATTCTTCGGCTCAACTGCAAACGACGCCTGCTTCAACGCCTGGCTCACGGACAGCACCGACGAAACGAATCGCGGCAAGGCCGAAGGCTTGAACGCCATGATGCCGCTCGTTGCGATCCTCGTCGTCTTCGGCGGAACGATGTGGACACAGAAGGACAACGCCGCGCACTGGACGATCCTGTTTCTGATCATCGGCGGCGTGGTGCTACTGTCCGGATTCCTCGGTCTGTTCCTGATCGACGAACCGAAGGTTGAGCGTCAGACGGACGGCTATTTCGGCACGCTGTTCTACGGCTTCCGCCCGCGCGTGATCCGGGACAATCCGACGCTCTATCTGTCTTTGATCTGCTTCACGATCTTCGGCATCTCCATTCAGGTCTTCATGCCGTATCTGATCCTGTACTATACCGAGGCTCTGCATCTGGACAATTATGTGCTGATCATGGCGCCGGCGATCATCCTCGCCGCGATCGCCACCGCGTTCTACGGACGCATCTACGATAAGATCGGTTACAGGAAGTCGCTGATCCCCGCGCTGTGCGTGCTGCTGCTCGGCTATGTCGTGCTGTTTGCGTTCCGGCACACCGCGCTCGTGTTCGTCGGCTCGCTGCTGATGATGTGCGGGTACCTCGGCGGGATGGCGGTGTTCGGCGCGCGCATTCGCGACTGTACGCCGGTCGGCATGGCGGGGCGGTTCCAGGGACTGCGCATCATCGGACAGGTGCTGATCCCCGGCGTGATCGGGCCCGAGATCAGCAAACTGGTCCTGAAAGGCGCCGAGACCGTTCTGAACGACGACGGCACGTATTCGTTCATTCCGAACGCAAACATCTTTTTATGGGCCGGGATCGTGCTGCTGCCGATCGCGATCGTGATCCTGATCGAGCGGCTCCGCGCCGCAAAGGAAGCGCAGCGGGCTTAACGCGCTTTCACCGGCGGCGAAGCATGCCGGAAACTTCCGCCGCGAGAAGATCCTCCCCGGCGAACCGAAGGGGTTGTCCGACGCGATCTGAATATAACTTGCGGATGGATGTAACGAAACAGACGCCTTTCCTTCGACCTTACCCCGGTCCGGACAGATGCGAAAGAATACATGCAACTATGCTGCGGAACGCGATCCGACGACTCATATCAAAGAAAAAGCAGACACATGTTCGTGTCTGCTTTTGATTTCTCCCGATTATCCGCACCGAAGCCATCCGGACCCCGTGTTTTGCGGCGTCGGCGCCGCCGATGGCTCTACGTCGATCCATTCTTCAACGACCGTAATACAGCAGAATGCCGATGCGCCGCCGTCTGCGCTGAAAACAGAAACGGTTGCCGTACCGGGCCCGATCGCTGTAATGCATCCGTTTTCGTCGACCGCAGCTATTTCCGGAGCCGAGCTTTCAAACCGTACGTCGGGAAGCGTCGCGTCCTCCGGATCGATTGTAACGATCAGCGTTTCGCTATCGCCCGTGTGCATGTTGAGCTTCGTCTCGGACAGGCGGACGTCTGTGACGGCGATCGGCGGAAGCGCCGGAATCGTCCTTGTTTCCAGCAGCGCCCCGCAAACGGTACAGCGCAGCTCCTCCTCCCCCGCTTCTCCGATCTTCGCCTCTTTCGACGCCGTCCATTCACCCGGCGTATGTCCCTTAGGCGGGATCGTTTCCGTATAGCTGTCTTTGCATAGGATGCAAGTATAAGTACGAATCCCTTCCGACGTACAGGTCGAAGCCTCTTCTTCGGCGCTGTACCGATGGCGCGGCGGTACATAGTCGTCGCGGTACCGATATCCGCACGTCTCGCACGTATAGGTCGTATACCCCCATTCCGTGCAAAGCGGCTCCGTGATCTCTTCGTCATAAACCGGATTCTCGCAGATTTCCGGTCGGCACGGCGTCGGCGTACGGTATTCCACGCTTTCAAAATGCAGTTCCCGATTGTTCGTCAACCTGCAGGCCTGTCCGTTGTTTTCGCCGATGAACGGTTTGCAGTATGCCCTTCTGTGCGGCGTGATCTCAAAGAATCGGATCTCTGCGTCGACTCTCGTATCTCGCATCTGGCAACGTGTATTTTCGCTGTTTCGCGGAAGCTTGAACATGCCGACCGCGCCTCCGTTATGCGCATAGCCGTAGACCTCCGCATATCCGCGGGTAAAGACGTCGCAATTCCTGACCGTCGCGTAACCGGACGCGTAAACGCCGCCGAGAAACTCTTCGCAAAGCGTTTCTGGATCCGTATCCGCCAGCACCAGTTCCGCAGCCGTCCTGCAGTCCACAAACGTACAATCCTCGCAGAATCCCGCGATCCCGCCTACGCCGATGTGTACGGCGGAAACGGTCAGACTTTCGCGCACATCCACGGAGCATTTGCTGAACAGTGTTCCTTCGGCATATCCGGCGATCCCGCCGATAAAGCAATCCCGGTCCGTTTCGATCGTGAGTTTCGCGTTCAGGATATGCAGATCGCGGATCTCTGCGCCGCAGGCTGTCGAGAACAGCCCGGCCAGGGCGGTGTCATACTGCTTCAGATTCCCGTCAAAGGTCTCGTGTGTATCCGCCGCAGGGCTCATCACGCTCATGTTCGCAATGATATGTCCTGCGCCGTCAAGCGTACCGGAAAAGGGGATCGGCGTCCAAGGCGCGTTTCCCATATCAACGTCTGCCTTCAGCACATAATCGCCGTCCGGATCCTCTGCGATTCTTTCAAGGCCTTCGCGATCGGAAATCGCAACGGTGGGTCTTTCAGCCTCCCGAAGCGGAACGCCTGTTCCGAGAAGGAACAAAACCGTCAGAAAGCATATCGTTCGTTTCATAGAATTCCCTTGCGCGGCGAAGCTCCGGTTATCAAGCGTCCCGCCTGTTATGATGTTTTATTATATCATGTTCGGGATCGAAGGTAAACACCCGAAAAATGAAACAGGACCGCCGGTGCGGTCCTGTTCTGTATGACTCTATTAGTTGAGCGCGTCCTTCAAAGCCTTGCCGGCCTTGAACGCAGCAGCCTTGGTCGCAGCGATCTCGATCTCTTCGCCGTTCGCCGGGTTGTGACCCTTGCGTGCCGGACGGACCTTTGCTTCAAAAGAACCGAAGCCGACGACGGAAACCTTCTCGTTCGCCTTGAGCGCTTCGACAACGGTGTCGACAAACGCCTTAATGGCCTTCTCTGCATCCTTCTTGGACAGCTCGCCCTTTTCTGCAACTGCCGCGATAAGTTCAGTCTTGTTCATGATTATTCCTCCGTAAATGAATTTCAAATGTTAAAATCTCGCGCAACGCGAGCATTGCATATTGTACCAATCAATTCCCGATTCGTCAACCCCTAATTTGCCTTTTTATTCGGAAAATAGGGATTTTTTCGCCTTTTCCCAATACTTGTCCTGCTCGGAAAGCGGCAGTTCCGAGAGATTTCTCCCGTCGGCCGCGGCAAGCTCCTCCATACGTCCGAACCGTTTAATAAATTTGTCCGTTGCATCGTGCAGCAATTGTTCCGCGTCAAGGCCGAGAAGCCGAACGACGTTTACGATCGCAAAAAGAAGATCCCCCGCTTCCTCGAAAAGATCCCCCTCTCCGCGCATGGCAGCCTTCAGTTCGTCAAGCTCTTCATAGACCTTCGGCATCGCCTCGTCGGCGCCGTTCCAATCGAAGCCGACCTTTGCCGCGCGCTTCTGTACCTTTGAGGACCGCATCAACGCTGGGAAACGCTTCGGTACGGCGCAGAGGACTTCCTTTTGCGTCTTTTGATTCTTTTCTTTCTGCTTGAGCTCGTCCCAACGCTTCAGCACGTCGGCGCTCGATTCCGCTTTCTCCGAGCCGAATACGTGCGGGTGGCGGTAGATCATCTTTTTCACGATCCCGTCTGCAACGTCGTTTTCGTTGAATCGTCCCTGCTCGTCGGCGATCGTCGCGTGGAACACGACGTCCATCAGCACGTCGCCGAGTTCCTCGGTGATATGCGCGTCGTCCTGTTCGTCGATCGCGTCGTTCAGTTCGTAACATTCCTCGATGAGATCGCCCTTTAAGCTTTCGTGCGTCTGTTCGCGATCCCAGGGGCACCCGCCCGGCGCGCGAAGCCGCTGCATGACGGCGACGAGATCGTAATATCCGTAGCGTGTGCGTTCTTTAAATGAAGCGGGCTTCACGTACAGTACCGATCCGGCGAACAGCGTACGCCGCCGGTCGAGTTCGGAAAGCGGGAACGTGCGGAAGCTGTAATGTCCGTCCGGCTGCATGGTCGCGAGCGTCACGGGCCAATCGTCCGGATAGATCTCGGAAAGCGAGAGCTTGACTTCCCCCGCAATGATCGGGCTGTCCAGTTCCTGGACGAGCAGCGGCACGTTCGGATCGACGCGCTTCGGAAGCGTTCGCGCAGTGAAGATCTGCGCGTCCTGCACCTCGGGAAACGCTGCCTTCGCATAGGAAACGCCGGGCAGCACGTCGACACGGAAGCCCTTTTTCTTCGCTGCCTTTTCAATCGCCGGAAGCTGTGCGAAGCAACCGTCGCCCATGACCGCATAAACGCAATCTCCTTCCGAAACGAGCCTCGCAGCGATCGTTTCGTTCAACGCGTCGAAATCCTCTGCGGTTTCATAGAGATCGTCCATGGAAACGAACGGAAGTTTCGCTTCAAGCACGGGCTTTGCCGACGGATGCTCCTTCGTCTGCAGGTACAGCGTGCGGGCATGCAAAACCGCGTCCCACGCGGCGCGCGTGAGCGTCTGCGGCGTGGACAGCGGCGCAATGACAATGGTTTTCATGTTATCTCCTTGCAAAGCGGGCGAGCTTTCTGCCGCCCGGAATATAGGTCAGTTCTTCCTTGGTGAACATGGCGAACAGGAGCGTAAGGACGGCGTAAACGACGACGGCGACCAGGATCGCAAGAAGCGTCGCAACGCGCGACATGACACTGCCCTGAAAAGCCGACAGTCCCGAAAGAAGCTTCTGCACGCCCCATGCGGCCCCACCCATCAACGCAGATGCCAGGATCGGCTTCAGGAATGTATCGAGCACGTTGAGCTTTGCCTTTGTAACGACCAGCAACGCGATCGTATCGAGGATCCCGGCGACGCCGAAGCACGCGAGATTCGAATACACTGCGCCGAAGATATTGACGTTCTGCATCGGGATGAAGATCACGTTGACGACGACCTTCGTGACGCCGCCGATCAAAAGAAAGATCATCGGCAGCCAATGCTTGCCTGCGCCCTGCAGCGCTCCTGTCGCAGTCTGCACCAGCGATATGAATACGACCGTAAACGCTGCGACATGCATCAGAGGCTCGGCTATGCTCAACGCATCGAAGAACTTCGGATCGCCGCGCATATAAAGGAACCTGATGATCGGTCCTGCGAGTATGGAAAGCCCGACCGCGCACGGAATCCCGATGGCCATGGCGATCTTGAGGCTCAGAAGCGACAAGTTCCGCAATCCGGCCTGATCCCTGCGGATGCGCGCGGCGGAAATTGCCGGCACGATCGACATGGAGATCCCGACCGTCAGCGTCGCGGGAAGGTTGATGATGGAACGGACATAGGTGCACAGCGACGTATAGCTCAACTCCGCCTTTTCCGGTGTGAAGCCCGCCTTCAGCAAAAGCTGTTCGATCATGGAGGAATCGAGCATATTGGCGATCGGCAGAATCGAGGCGCCGAGCGTGATCGGGATCGCAATGACCAGCATCTTCCAGATGACCCGTTCATGCGGGTTCGGGTCCTCGATCAGCGCGGTATACTCCTTTCGCGTACGCAGATAGAAGGCGATCATCACAAGAAGCGCAAGCACCTCTGAGATCGTGACGCCCAGGAGCAAACCCGCTGCGCCTGCGGCATAGCGGTACTCCGTATCCTGATAACGGCGGGACAGAAACCATGCGAGCAGCAGGCCGAAAACGAACTTGAACACCTGTTCCGCAAGCTGTGAGACGCTCGTGCCCGTCATGCGCTGCAAGCCCTGCAGATACCCGCGGAACGCGCAGATCACGGAAACGAACAGCAGCGCAGGCGCAAGCGCCATCAACGAATACTCAATGCCGCTCTTCGCCTGCAGCAGCACCGATCCGATCCATCCGGCGCCGAAGAACATGAACGCGGACGTCACGACGCCGATCAGCGTCAGCAGCAGCAGCGAACGTCGGAAGACCCGTTTCGCGCCGTCGTAGTTGCCGACCGCAGCGCGTTCGGCTACCATGCGTGAAATCGCCGTCGGAATGCCGGAGCTGGCGATGATTAAAAGCCAGGAATATGTCGGAAAGACCTTTTCATAGAAATACATGCCGTCTTCCGAGATGATCCGCACCGCAAAAATACGGATCACGACGCCGATCACCTTGCAGACAAGCCCGGCGACCGTGAGGATCGCAGCGCCTTTGACAAATGTAGTTTTCTTATTGGTTTCCATGCGTACAGTATAGCAGATGCGGCGGCGTTTTTCAAGGGGTTCACGCTTCGGTGAGCGCAGAAACGAGGATCCCTTCGTTTTCGGCGTACAGTGCCGGAAGATCGCCGATCGGCAGCGGATTCGTTCCCCTGCCCGCCTCGACCGTGAACGCGTTTGCACCGAAAGCGTCGATCAGCCAGTCCTTGTAGCCCGCAAAACCGCTGTCGTACGGCACGTTCGCGACCCGGTAACCGGAGACTTCGGCAAACCGCTCCGCAAGCGCGCGCGAGCCCTGCGGCGCGTTGCCGCGGTATTCCCAATAGATCTCTCCGCCCTGCGTGTGATACGCGATCGCCCGATCGAAGCGCTCCCGTCGCGAAAGCTCGGCCATCGCGCGGTTCTCCGGCGTTTCGAGAGGCCGCGTTCCGACATAGTCGCGCGGACCTGGACGCGTATAACCCGATGCAAACTTGATCGCGCGCGCATTCTCCCATCCTGCCGGATAGCCGAGGTTCAGATCGATCCCCTGGATGTTCGACTTCCACCCCTCCGGGAACGGAATCGCGGGATAGAACGCGGACAGCGCCCTTGCGCTCTCATAGAAGCTGTCCCCCTCGGAAAGCGCGCCGGTCACGAGATCGACGCCGTCGGGATTGACAAGCGGCACGAGCGTCAGGGTCGACCCCTCATAAAGCGCTTTTGCCTGTACGCCGCCGATCGCGCCTCCTTCGGAAAGTGCTTTCGCGTAACGTTCCAGAAAGAGCAGCACGAGCGGCGTCGTGATCCATTCGTTGGCATGATGCGACGCATTGACGCCGACGCGCAAAGGTCCCGCGCCGATACGGATCGCTTCGATTCTTCGCCGCGAAACGCTCCTTCCGATCGTGAATTTTGCAAGAAACGGATAACGCAGCAGAAGTCCCTCCAGAACGCAGGCCGTAAGAAACGAAGAATACGGAAGCCCCGTGAACACAACATCGGATGCGAACGGCGCCGTGATCCGTTCGCCGGGACGCCATGCAGCGTTCGGGTTTGCGGCGCGGATCGCGGAAGGATCGCTCCCGAAGCGTTCCGCAAGCATTTCGACCGTCTCGCCCTCGTCTAGAACGGTAAAGGTCGATCCGCAGAGAAACGGATAGAGCGACGCCCATGTGAGTCGTCCGACGACGCCGTCCGATCGAACGCCGAACCGTTCCTGCAGCCGCACGACCGCTCGTTCGGTGCGTCGTCCGAAGATCCCGTCGACGTCTCCCGGCTCCTCCCCCGCACGCAAAAGCGCCGTCTGCAAATACTGTACGAATACCCCCTTATTCCCGAATCGAAGTGTTTGCATGGATTTCCTCCGTTTTTTTGAAATCCTATGCCGATGCAAACCGGTATATGAAAAAAGCCCATGCCGCATCCCGGCATGGGCTTTTTTCCGTTTCAGAATCCTCTGTTTTTGAGATCGTGAACGAGTTCGATGTAGAAATCGGTAATGTCGCGGACGCCGCTGCCCGTTTTGCTCGAAAAAGCAGAGCGGCGGAAGTCGATCTCGTCGAGGTGCGAGATCCCGCGTCGTGTGCTGCCGGAGATCTTGATGCAGCGCTCGCCCCATGCCGCGGACTCAACGGAGACGAGGCCGTCGTTCGGCCCCTCGATGCGGTTCAGCACAAAGCACGCCGTGGAGAGATTGATATCGGATAGCGGTCTCTTCATCACCCCCGCGACGCTTTGGTAAAAGACGCCGGGCACGTCCGGGTTTTCCTCGTTGAACCGCTCCATGTGCGAAACGGCAAACTCCTCGCAGACGCGCCGGAAATCGGGCTTTCTGTCCCCGACGAGACGGATCCAGTTATTGACTGCAAACGCTGCGATCGAGAAGAACACACGCGGGGCGCGCAGAAACTTCGTAAACGTCTCGGACCCGCGGTGCGGCGTGCCGATCGTAGTGACGCTCGCGATCCTATCCCCGTATCCGAGCGAGGACGCCGCCATGCGCGCCTCAAGCCCGCCTTTGCTGTGCGCAAGAATATTGACCTTCTCCGAGCCGGTTTCCGCAAGGATCGCGTCGATCCGTTCGCACAGCGCGTGCGCGTTCGTTTCGGTGCTTGCCCAGCAGTCCTGCTCGCCGAAGAAGACCGTCGCCCCGTGCCCGCGCAGCACGTTCGGGATCCTTCCCCAGTAAACGGGAATCTTCAGATCCCGAAAGCCCGCGCCGTGCACCAGCAGCAGCGGATATTTCGTTTTGCAGACGGTATGCTCCACTTTCGTTATTCGAGATAATCTTCGGATGCGAAGCTCTTCAGAATCGTACGGATCTCGGAAAATGCCTCCGTGCCGTTTTGGGGCATCTTTTCCGAGCTTACGCGGTAATCCTTGCCGACCGCATGGAACCGGCAGACATACAGCATGCCTTCAAGCGTATCTGTATCCTCCATGTCGTTCCATTCGTCCATCTTCGCGCCGTAGATCACATCCAAAAGATCCGTAAGCACGCTCTGCGGAACGCGGTAGCGCGTTTCCGTACCGTCCTTCCCGTATTCGATCAGCAGCAGCTTTTCGTTCTGATCGTCATAGAGCACAAGTTCGTAGCTGCTTTCGCTGTCCGGATCCCCGGTCGCGACGACGGTCTCGTAATAATCCACCATCATGATCGGCTCCCCGTCAACGATGGAGATGTTGTCGGAATCGATCTGCACCGTGACGTCCTCCGTCGGCATTTCAAACTGATAATACAGATAACTGCCGTCCGGTCCGTCGACCTGCTCCGCGTTTTTTCCGTTGACGCGCACGGAGGTCACCACGTCGAAGATCAGACCGAGCTTGACCGTTACCGTGTCAAACGGAGTCGCTCTGTAAACCGGATCGACCAGGCGGAACGTATCGCCCTCGTACGTGATGGAGAACTGCCGCACCATATCGCTGCCGGAGATCGAATAGCTTACCTCGACGTCGTGCGCAGGCATAATAAAGGAATAGAGCAGATAGAGATTGTCGTCGCTGACGCGCGGGGACAGCCGCTCGCCGTCCGCGATCACCACCGGCGACGCATCCATAACGATATACGTTTTCAAAACGACCTCGTCGCCCGCGGCGTAGCGTTCCCTGAGGTCGATGAACGCCCCCGCCTTCTCTCCAGCATCGACGCGATAGGTCGGCGTCTCATCGGGGCCGTCCGGAAGGTTCTCTTCTCCGTCCTCTGACTTCGTTATGCAGCCGAATGTTGTCAGCATCGCGAGCAAAAGGATTGCGGCGACGATCCGATACAGCTTTTGTTTTGTATGCATGATTTGATCCTTCCTCCGGATGTACGATTACAGCTCCGACAGTTTTTCGAGCGATTCCGGATTCTTCTTGGGCTCTTTGAGATGCACGATCGCTGCGTCCGGGAGGATGGCTCCGATCTGTTTTTCCGCTTTGGGCGCTTCTCCGCTGCCCGAGTACAGGATGATCTTGACCTTCTTATTCTTCAGATCTGTTTCCGCAAGCACGGTGTTGATCGGACAGCTTAATCTTCCGTTCCATACAGGCGAGCCGATCGCGATCTCGTCAAAGGCGGATACGTCCGTGTCGTAGTCCATAAGCGGCTCGCGGTATTTCCGGCCCGCGTTGAACCCGCCGGCAAGAACCTGCAGGAAGAACTTCTTCGGCGGTTTATTCTTCGGAATGACCTTGCGGATCTCGAATCCCCGCTCTTTCAGCTTGTCTGCAACGGCGTCGCCGTTTCCCGAAAGACTGTAATAAATGAAAAGCCTGCGCATCAAATGATCCCCCTTCTTTTTATGCCAACAGTATAGCAGAAAAGCAGTCTCCCCGCAAGTATCCCTGTCGTTCGATCCGAGATTGACAAAACCCGAGCATCAAGCTATAATCAAGCTTAAATTAGCGAAAGGTGTGTTCCGAACCGAACACATGTGATCTGTATGAACGAATTCCTGCATTTTCTGGACGCGCAAATGGAGCAGCCCGTTTCCTACGGCTGGTTCCATCTGACCGCGGCCGCACTGGTGCTTCTGATTGCCGTTCTGCTCTGTTGGCGCGCAAAAGACGTGAAGGACAAGAGTTTCCGATCGATCGTCTTTCTCTTCTGGCTCGTACTGGTCCTCTTCGAGACCTATAAGCAGATCAATTTCTCCTTTAACTACAACGACGGAGATCCGTACTGGGATTATCAGTGGTACGCGTTTCCGTTTCAGATGTGCTCCTCGCCTCTCTACGTGCTGCCATTCGTATTCCTCTCGAAGGAAGGCAGCCCGGTGCGTCTGTCGACCGTTGCGTATTCGGCGACCTACGTGCTGTTTGCCGGGATCGCCGTTATGATCTATCCGAACGACGTATTCATCGGCACGATCGGCATCAACATCCAGACGATGGTCTGGCACGGCAGCCAGGTCATCCTCGGCTGCTACTTCCTCGCACGGTATCGTAAGCAATTGAAATTGAACTTCTTTGCTACCGGCATTGTGACGTTCGTGCTCATGGTCGGCGTCGCGATGGCGCTCAACATGATCGTTCCGAACTTCACCGACGAGACGTTCAACATGTTCTATATCTCGCCGCTGTTCCCCTCCACGCTGCCCGTGCTGAGCATGTTCTGGGGAAAGATGCCCTGGGTCGTATTCTTTGCGCTGTATCTGGTCGGCTACACGCTTGCGGCTTTTATCGTGTATACCGTTGCGAAGGGCGTCTGCGCGATCGGCAGCGACGCAAGGCAGCCAAAACGGAAAAAAGCGGCCGCGTAACGACCGCTTCATGATCTTTTTTCAAGCGTTCCGCTCATTTGCGGGACGCTTTCCTGTTTTTTGGATCAGCATGCGGATCATGTAGTACACCGCATAGAAGATCGCCATCCAGACATAGAACATACCGACTACAATGATCGGATACAGGATCTTGTTTCCGTTCACGAGATTGTAGAAAATCTGATAAGGCGTACCGTCGTCACGGATCAGGAACATATAGTTATACGGAATCAGCACGTCTGCGATATATGCCGCAGCGGAGAAAACAAGCAGGATCAGAGCCGTGATCCGGACGTTCTTCTTTTTCATGCTCATCATGCCGGACACGCCGATGTAGAGCGATGAAAATCCGGAAATGCAGTGCGTTACGGCGGATACGACATTATCCCAGCAGAGCACAGGATAGGCGCCGTAATTCTGCGCCGCGCCGACCGTACCGAACACGCCGAGAAGAAGCCCGAATATAAACGTGAAATCAATCGACGCTTCCCGGATCCTCCCCTTTCCGAACGCCGCGATCGGAAGCGTAAACAGCGTAATGCTGCAGGTGAACAACGGCAGTACGAGCAGCAGGTTGTGGGGCTCCTTGATCCCCGCAATGACGATCTTCACGATCTCAAACGAGTCGATCAGGATCGCCGCAGCAACGATCACGCGATTTTTCACCTTTTCGGACTTATGCCGGTTTCTGAGCCCGAGGATGATCGCAAGCGCGATCATCACGCAGATCATCGACCCGACAAACGTCAGATGCTGCCACGAATACGCGCCTTCGGCAGGTCTCTTGTACCCGCCGAAGCCGAAGAACTCTCTCAATGCTTCTCCCATAATGTCCTCCGAAAAATCCTGCCTTGTTATTGCAGGATAAACCGCATTTCGACCGGATTGTGGTCGGAATATGCAAATCCGGTGTCGATGACGTTCGCGTACGTCACCTGCACGTTGTCGGTCACCAGGAAGCCGTCGATCGTCAGCGTGTACTGACCCTCATGATACGGACCGTCGGCGTTGCGGCTGCTCGGGATCGGATCCGCTTCGTCGATCGGCGCGATCAGCGTGATGTTCCGTCCCTCGAACATGCTGTCGGGGATCGGCTGCGCCCAGGTGTATTCAACATCCGCCTTGCCGAAATACTTTGACGAATCGCCGAGCAGATCCTTGTTGAAATCGCCGCCCGCGATGCAGTGGTTGCCCTTTTCATATTCGGACTGCATATCGGTCAGCAGGATCTCAAGCTGCTCGTATGCGATCTTGCCGTCGGACGTATACGCGGACAGATGCAGGTTATAGAGCACCAGCTCGCCGACGTCCGCAAGCGGAATACGATGCTTGCTGTAGCAGCGGTCGAGGTCGAGGAACTTGGAAAACCCGGTTTCGACCGGCACTTCCCTTCGTTCCGCCGCGGTGATGAGCGCTTTCGAGAACGTCATCAGTCCCGAGCGCGCTTTGCCGAACGGCTGCGTGACCGGATAGAGAAGGAACGGCGAATCGTAGTTCTGCGCAAAGGTATAGGCGTATCCCGTCAGCGTGTCTGTGAGGTACGGACGTTCGTCGACATGATAGCTGCGCGTCGAATCGATATCGATCTCCTGAATGAGATACAGATCGGCGTTCGTCTGTTTCAAAGCGGATGCGATATTGCGCATATTCTTATCGAGCCGTTCCATCGACCAGGCCCATGCGTTGTCGCCGCCGTCCATGAAGAAGCCGAAGTCGATCTCATACGCGCCGAAACCGATATTATAGGAAACGGCCTTATACTCCGTTCCCTTCTCAAGCGCGCCGGACGCCGTTCCCTCGGAGGTCAGCGTCTGATCGCCGATGCGGTGATAGCTGATCAGCACATAGGCGACGTAGCCCGCAAAGAGCAGGATCAGGGCGAGCAGAACGATCCCGATGATCTTCAACGCCTTTTTAAGCGGTTTTTTCGTTTTCACTGCGGTTTCTCTCCTTTAATATTCGATCAGTTGCCGAAGTTTGCTTCATAGATACGCGCCGCGATCGCAGGCGAGCCGAAATCCACGACGATCCAGCCGTTCAGAGTATCTTCCGAAGACAGCAGTGCAGCGTTCAGCTCCTTTGCGTAGGCAAACGGATGTCCGTAAGACGCCGTTCCCGAGGTGGACAGAAAATGGATCGAAAGAGAACGTCGGTTCGTTTTGCCGTTTTTAAGGCCCTCCCGGAACGCGTTCAGCTTGTCCGACGGCGCATACTTATAGCGATCCTGCACAAAGAGGGTATACCAGTTCTCTTCATGTACGGCGATGTTTTTCGATACGTCGTCGTTCTTGTCCTGCTTGTCCCAGTAGCACTTGATCCCGAGGGTCGGGTCCGGCTCCGAAGGCGTCTCATAGTGCCGCAGAAGCACGATCTTTCCGCGCGCTTCGCCGACGGTCGGGATGCGGTCCGTCAGCAGCCACGCGTCCGGATTCTTTGCAATGTATCCGTTCAGCGCTGCTTCAAACTCCTCCGGCGTTTCGCTGCCGTGCTCATGCTTGACGGCAAAGACGATCGTCTCGGTCGAATGCGCCGCAAGGAACGCATAGCAGTCGGTAAGCACATCGTCGAGATACAGCGGAGCCGCCCAAGGCCAGCCGTCCGTCGTACAATTGCAGAAGCCGTGCATCAGCTTCATCCGGTCCGGCGCGCCGCTGCTGCCTTTCACCGTTGCGAGACGGATATCGAGATAGCGGAAGCCTGCTTCAAGCTGTTCGGCAACGGTCAACGCCTGACATTTCGTGATAAACGCAAGCTGTACGCTCTTTGTTGCGCTGTCATGGGTGCCCGGCAGCACGACCTCGGAAAGCGGTTTTTCGTCCGGAAGCTTCGCCATCCAGTCCGCCGATCCGGCAACAGCCGTGCGGTCGACGTCTTCCAGCGCCGGAACGATATACATCAGCACGCCGAACGTCAGCGCAATGAGCAGCGGCAGGATCCAAAGAATATGCAGCAGCCGTTTTGCCTTACCCGTTTTCTTCTTTTCCATGCGGAACGTCCTCCGTTAAACATATTTTCAGCAATTATAGAGAATAATACCATATATACTTACCGCCTGCAAGCAAAATCTGTCGATACGCCTTCTTTCCCCGCGCAAAATCGGATGAATCGCATCCTGCTTTGCCCTTCGTTTCTTTTCCGAAAAAACCGTCGCCCTTTTTTCTCTGATTTCTTGCATCGTACGATCCTCTATGATATAATAAAATGAAAATTTATTGGGAGGACTGGCGTTGCGGATTTTGGGAATCGACCCGGGCTATGCGATCATGGGCTACGGCGTCGTCGAAAAGAATGGCCAAGCGGTCAAGCCGATCGACTTCGGCGTTGTGGAAACGGACAAATCGCTTCCGTTTCCGGATCGGCTCGAAAAGCTGTATCTCGGCACGCGGCAGCTCTGCGAGCTTTATCATCCCGACATGGCGGCGTTTGAGGAGCTGTTCTTCTACCACAACATCACCACGGCGATCGCGGTGGGTTCCGGTCGCGGCGTATCCATCCTCGGCGTGCAGCAGTGCGGGATCCCGATGTATGAATTCACGCCGATGGAGATCAAGCAATCCGTCTGCGGCAACGGACATGCCGACAAAAAGCAGGTCCAGCAGATGATCCGCGTGCTTCTGGGGCTCAAGACCGAACCGAAGCCGGACGACGCCGCCGACGCGCTTGCAGCGGCGCTGTGTCTCGCGTTCCACGCGGGACCCGCACAGGAAGAATACCGGATCAAATAGGAGTAAACGATGTACGCATATATCAAAGGAACCGTGGACGAAACGGGCGCGGACCGCGCCGTGATCGAAGCAGCGGGCGTAGGCTACGAGCTGTTCTGCAGCACAATGACGCTGAAAACGCTTGTCGTCGGAAGTGAAGCGAAGCTGTACACGCATCTGCATCTTGCCGAAGGCGTGCAGGCGCTTTACGGCTTTGCGGATACCGAGGAACGCGATATGTTCCGAAAGCTTCTGAATGTTTCGCGCATCGGTCCGAAGGTCGCGCTGTCCGTGCTTTCGGCGATGACTCCCTCGGATGTGCGCGCCGCGATCGTCACCGACAACCCCACGGCGTTCGACCGGGTCGTCGGCATGGGACGGAAGACAGCACAGCGCGTGATTCTGGAGCTCGGCGAGTCGATCCGTCAGGAAAGCGTCGGCATGGCGCCGCCAAAGGCCGCGGAAGCCAAGCCTTCCCTGCCGAGCTTGCAGAGCGAAGCGGTCGCCGCGCTGACCTCGCTCGGCTACGACGGTCTGACCGCCTCCCGCGCGGTCGCAAAAATCAAGGAAGCGGACACGGTCGAAGAGCTTATCACCAAGGCGCTGAAGAGCATGGCAAAGGGGTAACGTATGCAGGACGACAGACTGATCTCCTCCTCGCTGCAGGAAGAAGACGCGAAAAACGAATACAGCATCCGCCCGCATTTCCTGTCCGAATACATCGGTCAGGAAAGCGTCAAGGAGCATATGCAGATCTATATCGCGGCGGCGAAGGCGCGCGGCGAATCGCTCGACCACGCGCTGCTCTACGGCCCGCCGGGCCTCGGCAAAACGACGCTCGCGGGCATCATCGCCAATGAGATGGGCGTGAGCTTACGCGTTACGAGCGGCCCCGCGATCACGCATGCAGGCGATCTTGCGGCGCTTCTCACAAACCTCAGCCCGGGCGACGTGCTGTTCATTGACGAGATCCACCGCCTGAATCCGAATGTCGAAGAGGTCCTGTACCCCGCGATGGAGGATTTTGCGCTCGACATCATCATCGGCAAGGGTCCCGGCGCAAGAAGCATCCGGCTCGATCTGCCGCGGTTCACGCTGATCGGCGCGACGACGCGGCTCGGCATGCTCTCCTCCCCGCTTCGCGACCGTTTCGGCATCAAGGAACAGCTGGAGCTCTACACGCCCGAAAGCCTGAAGGAGATCGTAACGCGCAGTGCGGACATTCTGCACATCGACGTCGATGAAGAAGGCGCTCTGGAGATCGCCTCCCGTTCGCGCGGAACACCGCGTATCGCAAACCGGCTCCTGCGGCGCGTTCGAGACTATTCGCAGGTGCGCGGCAGCGGCGTGATCGACCTTGAAACCGCGCAGAACGCGCTTTCCATGCTGAAGATCGACGAGCTCGGTCTCGACGCGGTCGACCGCAAGATGCTGACCGCCATGATCGAAGTGTTCCGGGGCGGACCGGTCGGTCTCGATACGATCGCGGCCTATACCGGCGAGGACGCGGGCACGGTCGAGGACGTTTACGAGCCGTATCTTCTGAAGCTCGGCTTCATTGCCCGCACGACGCGCGGCAGGATCGTACTGCCGGACGCGTACCGGCATCTGGACTACCCCGTACCCGTCACGGTACAGCAGGAACGCCTGGAGGTATAATATGTTCGGCAAAAAGAAACGCATCATCGCAGAGCAGGAGGAACGGATCGCCGAGCTTGAAAAGCAGCTCGAAACGCTTTCCGCCGACAATAAGCGTCTCAAGGAACGCGTGATCGACGTGGAACGCCGCGAACGCGGCATCGGACGCGCGCTGAACGAAGCGACCGCAACGGCGGACAACATGATCGCCGACGCGCAGCGCAAATCTTCCGTGATCCTCGATCAGATACAGACTGAATGCGAATCGCAGCGCAAGAAAGCGGAGCGCATCGTGGACGACGCGTACCGGAACGCGCGGGAGATCGTACGGGAAGCCGAAAGCGAAGGCGAGAAAAAGCGCGACGAAATGCAGAAGCAGATTGAGCAGTACGCGGCGCTTCTGAACGGCTACGACGCCATGGTGCAGGAGCAGCTTCAGATGGCGCAGGACAACGCAAAGCGATTTGCCGAGCTGTCGCGCGCGCTGCATGAATCGGTGCCGAAGCTTCTCGGCGCGGACGGTATGCCGCTTACGGGCCTCGGCGCGTCAAGCGACACGCAGAATGCGGAAGCATCCGATCCGCAGTCCTTTTCGGACGTCGAAATGCCGGACTATCGCGCCAATCCGCTGCGGTTTCAGCCGAGTCGGGACAGTTCCGGCGACGATCAGCTCTGGACGGTCGACAAGATCGCGACGGGCGCAAGCGATGGCGCCGGCTCCGACGTGGACGCGATCATCGACGAGATCCTTGCCGCCACTGAGGACGATGCATGAAGCTGACTCTTTTGGGCGTTTGGGGACCGTTCCCGATCGGAGGAGGCGGATGCTCCGCTTACCTCGTGGAGGACGGCGATACGAAGATCCTTCTGGACTGCGGCAGCGGTGCAATGAGCCGGTTCCGTGCGCTCTATCCCGGAAAGCAGTCGGTCGATGCGATCGTGCTTTCGCACATGCACACGGATCACGCAGGCGAGATCCATCTGTTCCGCTACATGCACGAAGCCTATCGCGCAGCGGGCGTACCTTTCCCGACGCTTCCCGTGCTTTCGCCGGAAGCCGAAACGCTCATGTATGATGTGTTCGATCCGATCCGTACCTATGACGGATTCGAAACGAAGATCGGGTCGCTCACGCTGCGCTTTACGGAGGTACGGCATGCGGTCAGAACGACGGCGGTCCGCGTTACGGACGCAGCCGGGCACTCCCTGTTCTATACGGCGGATACCGGCTGGTTCGACGGGCTTGTCGAAGCCGCGAAGGACGCCGATCTGCTGCTCGCCGACGCGTGTTTTACGGTCACACCGGAGAATCCTGCGGCAAACCACATGAGCGGCATGCAGGTCGGGAAGCTTTGCGAGCTTGCGAACTGCAAAAGAGCCGTTCTGACGCACCGCTTCGGCGGAGGCCCCGACGCTCTGCCGTTCTGCAGCGGACCGTGCGAATACGCGGTCGAAGGCGCGATCTATGAAATATGAAATGACGCGGGCAACCGCTTCATGATACAGTACTTTAAGAAAGGAATATACAACTATGGCAAAAATGACGATCGAAGATGTCAACGTAACAGGCAAGAGAGTTCTCGTGCGTGTGGACTTCAACGTGCCGCTCGCGGAGGACGGGACCGTCTCGGACGACAAGCGCATCGTTGCTGCGCTTCCGACGATCAAGTATCTGCTGGATCACAAGGCGAAGGTCATCCTTTGCTCGCATCTCGGCAGACCCAAAGGTGAAGTCAATCCGAAGTACTCTCTGGAACCCGTCGGTCAGCGCCTTGCAGAGCTGCTGCCCGATACCCGCGTCTGGTTTGCGACCGATACGATCGGCGAAAGCGCAAAGGCTGCGATCGCAGACATGAAAGACGGCGAAATCGTCCTTCTCGAGAACACGCGCTTCTATAAGGAAGAGGAAAAGAACGATCCGGAATTCGCGAAGCAGCTTGCAAGCCTTGCGGACCTGTTCGTCTCCGACGCGTTCGGCACCGTGCATCGCGCGCATGCGTCCACCGCAGGCGTTGCGGACTACATTCCGGCCGTCGCCGGCTACCTCATCGGCAAAGAGCTCGGCGTGATGGGCGAAGCGCTTGAAAACCCGGTCCGCCCGTTCGTGGCGATCCTCGGCGGCGCAAAGGTCGCGGACAAGATCGGCGTCATCAAGAACCTGCTCGCAAAGTGCGACAGCCTGATCATCGGCGGCGGCATGGCCTATACGTTCTTCAAGGCGATGGGCTATGAGATCGGCACCTCCCTGCTCGACGAAAACAGCATCGAGCTCGCGAAGGAGCTCATGGCGGAAGCCAAGGAGCGCGGCGTGAACCTGCTGCTCCCGGTCGACACCGTGGTCGCGAAGGAATTTGCGGCGGACGCGGAGCACAAGACCGTTCCGTCGAATGAGATCCCCGAGGGCTGGATGGGCCTCGACATCGGCGAAAAGACCTGCGAGCTCTATCGCAAGACGATTCTCGAAGCAAAGACGGTCATCTGGAACGGCCCGATGGGCGTGTTCGAGTTCCCGGCGTTCGCAATCGGCACCAAGAAGGTCGCGGAGGCCTGCGCGGACTGCGAAGGCACGACGATCATCGGCGGCGGCGATTCCGCTTCCGCAGTGAAAAAGCTCGGCTTTGCAAGCAAAATGACGCATATCTCCACCGGCGGCGGCGCGTCGCTTGAGTTCCTTGAGGGCAAGATCCTGCCCGGTGTGGCGGTGCTGAACGACAAGCCCGAAGGCCGTCGTCCGATCATCGCGGGCAACTGGAAGATGAACAAGACGCCCGACGAAGCGAAGGAGCTCGTTGAGGCGCTGATCCCGCTCGTGAAAGACGCGAAGTGCGAAGTCGTCGTCTGCCCGCCGTACGTGGACCTCTGCTGCGTCGGCAAGGCGATCAAGGGCACGAACATCAAGCTCGGCGCACAGAACATCCACTGGGCCGAGAAGGGCGCGTTCACCGGCGAGATCTCCGCAGATATGCTCAAGGCACGCGGCGTCGAATACGCGATCGTCGGTCACTCCGAGCGCCGTCAGTACTTCGGCGAAACGGACGAGACCGTCAACAAGCGCGCGCTGGCCGCGCTGAACGCGGGCATCACCCCGATCATCTGCGTCGGCGAATCGCTCGAGCAGCGCGAAGCGGGCGTAACGGACGAGCTCGTCTCCAACCAGACCGTTGCGGCGCTCAAAGATATGACGAACGCGCAGGTCGAATCCCTCGTCATCGCGTATGAACCCATCTGGGCGATGGGCACCGGCAAGACCGCAACGAAGGAAGACGCGAACGCGACGATCGGCGTGATCCGCAAGGCGATCGCAGGCGTGTTCGGCGAAGCGACGGCGAACAAGGTCCGCATCCAGTACGGCGGCAGCATGAATCCGAAGAACGCATCCGAGCTCATGGCGATGCCGGAGATCGACGGCGGTCTGATCGGCGGCGCAAGCCTCAAGGCCGAAGATTTCTCGAAGGTGGTCCACTTCTGATGAAGCCGATTACCGCATTGATCATCCTCGACGGCTTTGGCTACCGCGAGGAGAAACAGTATAACGCGATCCTGACCGACGGCGCGGTGAACTTCATGCGTCTGTGGAAGAATTATCCGCACACGCTGATCGGCGCGAGCGGCATGGACGTCGGGCTTCCCGATGGGCAGATGGGCAATTCCGAGGTCGGGCATACCAACATCGGCGCGGGCCGCATCGTCTATCAGGAGCTTACCCGCATCACGAAGTCCATTCAGGACGGCGATTTCTTCGAGAATCCGGCGTTTGTCGGCGCGATCGAAAACTGCAAGGCACACGATTCCGCACTGCATTTCATGGGGCTCTGCTCCGACGGCGGCGTACACAGCCACCTCGAGCACCTCTATGCGCTCGTGGAGCTTGCGAAGCGGAACGGGCTTAAGAAGGTCTACGTCCACTGCTTTATGGACGGACGCGACGTTCCCCCGTCCTCCGGCAAGATGTACCTTGAGCAGCTCGACGCCAAGCTCAAAGAAATCGGCTGCGGAAAGATCGCAACGGTCATGGGTCGCTTCTACGCGATGGACCGCGACAACCGCTTCGAGCGCGTCGAACGCGCGTACGCGGCGCTGACGTACGGGGAAGGCTTCACCGCCTCCTCCGGTCCCGAGGCGATGCAGCTCAGCTACGATCGCGGCGACACCGACGAATTCGTGCAGCCGACGGTCGTACTGACCGACGGCAAACCGACCGCAACGATCGGCGCGAACGACAGTGTGATCTTCTTCAACTTCCGTCCGGACCGCGCAAGAGAGATCAGCCGCGCGTACATCTTCGAGGACTTCAACGGCTTTGAGCGTAGATTGGGCTTCTTCCCGCTCTACTACGTCTCGATGACGCAGTACGACAAGACGTTCGAGAACGCGCTGCACGTCGCGTTCAAGCCGCAGTCGCTCGCGAATACCTTCGGCGCGTACGTCGCGGACAAGGGACTTTGCCAGCTCCGTATCGCCGAGACCGAGAAATACGCGCATGTCACGTTCTTCTTCAACGGCGGCGTGGAAGCGCCGAACGCGAACGAGGACCGCTGCCTCATCCCCTCGCCAAAGGTCGCGACGTACGATCTGAAGCCCGAGATGAGCGCGTATGAGGTCGCCGCGGAAGCGAAGGCACGGATCGAAAGCGGCAAGTATGACGTGATGATCCTGAACTTCGCAAACCCCGATATGGTCGGTCATACCGGCGTAATGGACGCAGCCGTCAAAGCGGTCCACGCGGTCGACGAATGCCTGAACACGGTCGTGACGGCGATTCTCAAGACCGGCGGGCGCTGCATCGTTACGGCGGACCACGGCAACTGCGAGCTGATGTGGGACGAAGCGCAGAACGCGCCGTTTACCGCGCACACAACGCTGCCCGTGCCGTGCGTGCTGGTCGACGATACGCGTAAGGATGTCACGCTTCGCGAAGGCGGCAGGCTCTGCGATCTTGCGCCCACGCTCCTGGAGCTTCTCGGCCTTCCGATCCCGTCGGAAATGACGGGCAAATCGCTGCTCGGATAAACGATATACCTATCATCAAGCAGGCACAAAGCAGAAGCGCTTTGTGCCTGCTACTGTTTTTGCATTGTTTGACAATGATGATTGTTTAATGCTATAATCGATTCGGAGGTGATAATCATGTATCCGAAACAAAAACGGCAAATCAAGATACACAGGTTATTTATCCTCACACTGATTATATTTCTCTTAACCGGCTGTCTGATCAGTCATAAAACTAAATACCACGATGATATCAGTACGGAGAATGTCACCAGAATCGAGATATACGATTGTCGAGCGGAAGTTGATTCGTATGATCCTGCCACAAAGGGATTTCATAAAGACAAAGACCCTGTATGTGCCTTGGTCAATGATGATATCGCTTCTTTTTTAGAGGATTTCGGAAAAGTTAAGTTTGAAGATAAAGTGTATTTTATTCTGGCTCCTCAAGATCCGAGCTTTCATTTTGGGAAATGGGTCGTTCGGATTCTCTTTACGGACGGAACAAGTTCATTCTATTCCAGTTATGGGTATAACCTTACGCTGGATTCAGATGATAATTTTGTTACCGGTAACCATTATTGTTGTGACGATGCCGAGTGGGAAGCGTTGATAGCAAAGTATTATTCGTGGGAATAATCTGCACAATCAGACTCGCAATTTGAAAGCACCTATTATACAAATCTTTTTCGTTTTATGCTTGCATTTTCGATAGATGCGTGTTATAATCATTCCCGCAGATATTTTTGGAGGAACTTTTATGGATATCGTAATGTGGATTATTACCGGGATTCTGGTGCTTGCGTCGGTTTTGATGTGCGTAGTCGTGCTGATTCAGCAGACCAAGTCTTCCGGCCTCGGCGCAGCGTACGGCGGCGACACGGTCTCCTTCTCCCAGCGCGGGAAGGCGGCAAGCCGCGAAGCGAAGCTTCAGAAAATCACCGTTGTCCTCGCGATCGTGATCGCAGTCATGGCAATCGCCCTGCTTGTGATCGCGCGTATTGTGGGTAAGGGCATCTGATCGAATCAGAGAGACTTGCAACGGTGCATCGAATGATGCACCGTTTCTGTTCGGAGAAATCATTCCCTCTTGAAGAATGCCGCATAAGCATGCAGCGTGTTTAAAAGGGAATTCGGAATCCTGATCCGATCGTTTCAGTGATTTCGACGATCGAAACAGAAAGGAGGGCGTGCCGTGCCGGTACACAAGGGAATCAAGATCGCCGCGCAGAACCGTAAGGCGCGCCACGATTACTTTATAGAGGACACCTACGAGTGCGGGATCGCGCTGCAGGGTACCGAGGTCAAGTCGATCCGCAAGGGTTCGCTGAACCTCAAGGACAGCTATGCGCAGGTCAAGAAGGGCGAGCTCTTTTTGATCGGCATGCATGTGAGCCCGTACGAACAGGGCAATATCTATAATCACGATCCGTTCCGTACGAGAAAGCTTTTGGCCCATGCGCGTGAGATCCGGAAGCTCGGCGAGCTTTCACAGGCGGAGGGATACTCCCTCGTTCCCCTGTCCGTCTATTTCAAGGACGGCAAGGTGAAAGTCGAGCTGGCGGTCGCGAAGGGCAAAAAGCTCTACGACAAGCGCGCGAGCATTGCGGAGCGCGATGCCGATCGCGATATGGATCGGAATCTCAAAAAGCAGTATCGCTGAAGAAATCCGGCATACAATACAACTGAACCGCTTTACAGGTCTTGGGGGCGAAATGGTTTCGACGGGGATCGCGGAAGCGGGATAAGCGAGCCGAAGCCCCGTGCTTCGTTAAAAACGGGAACTTGTCTAAAATAACTGACAACAATCACACTCAACTCGCAGCTGCATAAAGCAGCTACGCGTCCGCCCGAGGAAACTTACCGCTTCGGAACCGGGCGTCATTAGGGTAGGGAACGAACCTGCGTAAGCTTTGCCGCAGGCCGGACTTTATGAAGCTACCGCAGCGCGGATCCTGTCACCGGGAGCCGCGTGAGGGGAATCCAAAATCAGTGACTGCGCTCGGAGAAAATCCTGCCAACGGGTTTTCGGACGGGGGTTCGACTCCCCCCGCCTCCACCAGAAAGAAAACAAGGCGTCAGCAACGCCTTGTTTTCTTTTTAGAATTGTGCGGGGGGAGGAGAACCCGGCGCGGGGGTGAATGACGCCGCAGTGCGGCGTCAGAGCCGCGCCGTGACCGAGCCCGCAGGCGAGAAGCGACTCCCCCCGCCTCCACCACGTCGCCGCGAACGTCGCATCGTTCGCGGCGACTTTTTTTCGTTTGCACAAAAGTCACCGCTCACCCTCTCCGTTGCGGCTCCTCTCCGCAGTCGATCGCGCTTCCGTTCGATTGTAAACGTCCTCACAACGCCTTCGTTTCGCTGCCAATCGCCTGCGGTTTATCCGCGCCGTGACCGTGCCGCAGCGAGAAGCGACTCCCCCGCCTCCACCACGTCGCCGCGAACGTCGCATCGTTCGCGGCGACTTTTTTTCGTTTGCATAAAAGTCACCGCTCACCCTCTCCGTTGCGGCTCCTCTCCGCAGTCGATCGCGCTTGCTGCGGCTGTTCGGTTGTAAACTCCCTCACAACGCCTTCGCTTCGCTGCCAATCGCCTGCGGTTTATCCGCGCCGTGACCGAGCCGCAGAGAGAAGCGATTCCCTCCTCCACCATGAAATAACGGCGTGTTTCAACACATCGTATTTTTCAATGAAGTCGCTCCAACGAAGCTATTTCTTGTGAGGAGCTTCTTTATTGCATTGGGCAGCGCAGTTCCCGTCCTTTTATCCGCAGTAGAAACAGATTCGTAACAATTATAACGTTATACGTAAATTTATACTTGACAAACATAAATGTATGTGCTATCCTTTGCTCAAGAGTTTACGAGATACGTAAATTAATTAACGAATCGGAGGATAGAACCATGGAAAACAAGATCAAGAAAAAGATCAATCGGATCGGACTTGTCGGACAGATCGTAACGATCGTTCTGATCGTTCTGATGTCCGTCGCCTGCCTCGGGTGTCTGATCGGCGGCATTGCGCTTGCCGTGCTGCCGAACGATGCAGTGACGATCGGCGTCAGGGGCGATCTGGACGTGACAGTCGGTAAGAGCCTGATCGGTCGCTGGATGGATGAGATCCCGGATGATCCGCAGGAGCTGAACGCCAAGCTCGGGATCAACGGCACGGAGTACAACGACATGCAGATGGAGAAAACAGCGGACGGCCTGTTGATCCATGCCGCTTCGGACCGCATGGAGTTTCAACTCAAGCGCCTGGCGACCGCGGTGTTCTCGGGGCTCGTCTACTGCGCAGCGCTGCTCGTTGTGTTCATCTTCCTGAAGCGGCTCTGTGACGCGTTCCGGCACTGCGATACGCCGTTTTCGGACGACGTGATTCGCCGCATGACGGTTTTCGCGTGGGCACTGATGATCGGCGCTGTGCTCTCGAGCGCTGCAGAAGCGGTCGGCAACGCCATGATCCGCCGTTCGATCGACCTCTCCTTCTCCCTGAATCCTGCCGACATGAACACCGGCTTCGAGGTTTCGTTCAGCTTTGCACCGATCCTGATCGCGCTGATCTTGCTGTTCCTGACAATGATCTTCCGCTATGGCGCAAAGCTCCAGAAAGAATCCGACGAAACGCTGTGAGGTGAACCATGGGTAAGATCATTTTACGGCTCGACCGCGTGATGGCGGATCGAAAGATGAGCCTCAAGGAGCTTTCGGACAAGGTCGGTGTCGCGAACGTCAATCTCTCCAAGCTGAAAAACGGCCATATCAGTGCGATCCGCTTCTCGACCCTGATCGCGATCTGCGAGGCGCTGCACTGCCAGCCCGGCGATCTTCTGGAATACGATCCGGAGGAATAAGCAAGTATGAAACAGTCCCGACGATTTTCGCCGGGGCTGTTTTTGTTTTGGAAAGGATCATTTGATATCCGCTTTTCTGAAGCGGAGGACGCCAAGCACGGTCAGAAGCGCCGCCCAGACAAGGTCCGCACAAATCGCAATGATCACGATCGTATTCGGAATCCCCTGCGCCGCCATGATCGCGCCCTGGAACGCCGGAAGCACCGTCATGATATACAGGAACGCCTCGGGAACCGTCTCCTGCGTAAAGCTGATAACCGGCGTGACGATCGAGATCAGCGTCTGCATCAGGATCGGAAGGACCATCGAAACGATCAGCGTCAGCGGCACGCTGCGGAACGTAAACGCCGTGAACATCGGGATCGCGGTATACACAAGATAGATCCCGAACGTGAAAACGGCAATCACAAGGATCTCATGACCGGACAGGTCGAGCGGTCCGAAGGTCAACCGGCTCGTGATCCCTGCGGACAGCGTATAGAGCGCCGCACCGACGACGGACAGCAGCAGGCAGATCAGAAACTGTGAGAGATAGATCGCGGGACGCGGGATCCCGACGATGACCTTGTTCCGATAGACGCCCGTTCCGAACGGACGCGCCGCGCGGAAACCGACCATGGCGGTCATCATCAGACCGAAGCCCTGCGAAAGTGGCAGAGAGCTCATGAACACGGTGCGCGCGTCCAGAATATCCAGCATGCCGACCATGGATTGGATTGAAGGGTTGTCCTTCAGGGCGTCCATGCTGCCGATATACTTGAACAGCACATAAATGCCGTAATACATCATCGGCATCAGTATGCCGAGCAGAACCGCAAAAATCGGCAGCAAAAAGACCATCTTGGATTTACGAAGATCAAAGAAGTCCGCGGAAAGAACGTTTTTCATTGCTGTTCCCCCTTTCCCATCAAGGACAGGTAGCGCGTTTCCAGTGTCTCCTCCTTCGTTTCGAGTTCGGTAACGTTGAGCTCGGAAAGCGCGGCAAGAAGCGCCGGATACTGCTTCGGTCCGTGCAGGATGAAGCTCCCGTTCTTCTCCTCTGTCTCCTCCGCCCAACCGTTTGAAACCGCTTTCTTCAGGAATTCCGACGGATCGTTCTCGCACCGGAAGATCAACCGCTTGTCGGAACGCGAGAAGAGCTCTTCCGCCGAAACCGACCGCAGGATCACGCCCTTATGGATGAACAGATAATGCTCCGCAAGCAGCGACAGCTCGCTGAGGATGTGCGAGGAGATAAGCAGCGTCATCTTCCGCTCCTTGCAAAGCGATTTCAGAAACTCGCGCAATTCGATGATACCCTGCGGATCCAGTCCGTTCGTGGGCTCGTCAAGGATCAGCAGCTCCGGATCGGAGATCAGGGCGATCGCAATGCCGAGGCGCTGCCGCATCCCCAAGGAGAAATGCTTCGCCGCCTTTTTGCCGGTATCTTGCAGTCCGACCATCTCGAGGATCCCGTCGATCCCCTTCTCGTCCGCGCCGCACAGACGCGCCTGAAAACGCAGATTGTCGCGCGCGGACATGCAGGGATGGTAGGCAGGCGATTCCACGATCGCGCCGATGCGGCATTTCCCGTCCGGCGTGTTGAAGCGAAACGTGCCCGCATTCGGGAAGATCAGCTTTGTGACGACGCGCAGGAACGTCGTTTTGCCGCTGCCGTTTTCGCCGACGAACCCGACGATCCTTCCGCGCGGGATCCCGACGGTGATATTGTCGTTTGCTTTCGTTTGCTTGTATCTTTTGGTGATCCCTTGCACAAGCAGGATACATTCGTCGTCTATGTTTTCGTTCTGTGTAATGACGTTTTCTGCTTCTTCCATAACGTTATCCTTTCCGCATCGATCCGGTACGCCCGGTCAATGCCGATATTTGGCGATCAGCGCTTCCATTTCACTGTCGGAGACCTTGAAGTAGGATTTGAGCTTCTTGATCATGACGTCCCTTCTGCCGTTGATGAAGGAGCGCACCTTTCCGAGCCAATTATTCCAGCTGTTCATGGATGCAGGCTGTTTCCAGCGGCTGATCTGCCGCGGCATTTCCGGCTCGTATTCCGCGATCATATCGTCCAGCAGTTTCAGCAGCCGATCGGTGTCGTACTGTGTATAGAGGATCTCCACGTACCGCTCGACAAACTTTTCGCAGAATTTTGTATTTGTCTTCAGCACCGCAAAGACATAGAATACCGACTTATAACCGTGCGGCGAAACGACGGGATTCTTTGAAAAGTATTTCTCCATGATGTCGTTACGGTTGACGTCGCGCATGCAGAGATCAAGGTCGAACAGAAGCGGGCGCCACTTGATCGAGCCGCGGACGCGCCAGTATTTCTGGTTGATCATATCGGAATCGGCAAAGAAGGTCCGCGCGATCAGATAATCGATGAAGTACGCCTCATCGATCTTTTCGAGATAGGCGTCGTAATCGGCGTCATTCTTCAGCGTGGCCTTTTTGCAGTATTCCCTGAGTTTTTTCCAATCGTCGCTGGAGCCGTGGGTCGCAACGTCGCCGTTGTAGCGGACGAGATCGACGAGATCCTTGTCGGCGCCGTAATGCGTTTCGAGATAATCCGCGTTCAGGTCCTCGCCGAGCTCAAAGATCCCGTAGTACTCTCCGTTCACATAGACTGCGACCGGCCGTGAATCCGCCGCTTCAATGTTCATGCCGATGCTTGCCCTCGAAACGAACGAATCGACGATGCGCGAACGACCGTTTTCCTGTCCGCCGTTGCGCAGGACAAGCGATCCGAAGGATGTATAGGGATAGTTCGGGAACAGCGGATACTCGAGCGTGCTCATGCCGTACTGCCCGCGCAGATGGACCGCCATGGACTTTTGCGCGTATTTCAGCGTACCCTGTCCCCGGCATTTGAGATCCGCCGGGAAACAGATCCCGATCTTGCCGTCGGTCTCATAATAATTGAAAAACGCCTTGCTCTCCGTGCCCTTGATCTGTTTATGCTCTGTGACCTTGTAGAGTTTTTTGAACGCATCCGGCTCGATCGCGATGCAGACGGTCGGGACCGTGTGCGGCTGCTCGAACAGATAGTGGAACGTCACGACCTCGCTTTTCAGAAGCCCGTCCGAATACGCGATCGCGCGAATCACGCGGTTTTTCTGGATGGAGAGCGGCTCGGAATAGCGCTTGCTGCCGTTCGTCGGCTCACTGCCGTCCGTCGTGTAGTAGATCACGGCGTTCGGATCCGGGCAGGTCAGCGTCAGCGTGAACGCCTCGGTGCGGTACAATGAAGTATCGGAAAAGACCGGCTGCGCGGTATAGCCCGGGTAACGGGAATCACTGTTCTTTGCGCCTTTTGTTTTCTTTGTAAAGAAGACGCGCCGGGTGTGATTGTCGCCCTCGATGCGTCCGCTCGACATTCCGCTGCGCTGTGCGCCGGTTTGAAACGCGTCGCGCACAATACCGTCCGGATCCGACAGATACAGCATCTCTCCGCCCGGATCGATCCCGAACGCGGCGTCGTTCGCGCTGCGCTTCGTTTCCGAGGTCGTCGTCTCGATCACGCCGTAACCGTGCGCCTCAAGCAACATCGCCGAGATCCGGTATTTTTTAAGCTCGTCGACCGAATCGCTCAGATACCAGCCGTCAAGCGATACCGCGGTCTCTGCGCCGTTATACAGCTCGATCCAGTCCTTTTCGCTGCTCCCCCGATCGTGAATGGCGCATACCTCGGAGATGTATACGCCGTCAGGTTGAAAAAAACCGATCGCCTCCGCATTGCTCTCGCCGTGCCCGTTCGCTGCGCCGGGCGTCGGATAGCGGTAATAGACCTGATTGTCAAATTCGTCAAGCCCGATCGAAACGTTGTCCGGAAGCTCCGGAACCGTGATCCAATCGAGTTCCTTCGTGTTCTCGTTATACAGGTAAAGCGTCTCGCCCGCGCTCAAAGAGAAGTCGGCGTGATACTCGCCCGTGATCTCCGTCTTGCCGGAGAGGAACACGATCAAATATGTTCCCGGAAGCTGCGACGCATTCTGCGGCAGCGCCCATTTTGTCAGGTTCTTCGGATTGTCCGAAAGGTACCAGCCCGCAAGCGGGATCGGGTTGTCGGAAGCGTTGTAAAGCTCGACCCAGTCGCAACGCTCGCCCTCTTTGTCCGTGATGCTGTATTCGTTTTTCGCAAGCACCTCGCTGATGCGAAGACCCGTGGGGCGCTTGGCGTGCAGCGTCGGATCGACCGGCTCCTCGTCTGTTTTTCCCTGCGAATCGTCCTCCGGCTCCTCCGCACGGAAGGGCGGTTCGTTTCCGATATCCGTCGTATTCGCGGCGTTCGGCGTCGGCGACTCGCAGTAGCCGAACGTGCCGTCTGCGCGGCGCGCCCATGTGATATCCTTATACGGAATATCCGGAACGGTGACGCGATCCAATTCGAATCCGTTTCCGTCGAACAGATACAGCGTATCGCCGTAGCGGCTGATCCCGAGATCCACACAGATATGATCGTCCTTCGTTTCGCAGTTCTTTTCGCAGCAGAACACGAGCAGATACCCGTTTGCCGGAACGACGCCGGAAAGGTTCGCGTCGTCGTAATCGCGCGGTTCGTCGCAGAGCGTAAAGCCGACGATCGAAATATCCCTGTCGGTCGTGTTGTGCAGCTCGACCCAATCGCACTTCAGACATCCGCCGCAGGAAAGCTTCGTATTGCGCGGGGAAACCTCGCTGATCTCGAGGCCTTCAACCGGAACGGGCGGAATATCCTCCTTTGCGGGCGGCTGCGTATCGAGGATCTCCGTAACGTTTGCCGCACCGGGCGTCGGGGTTTC
This sequence comes from Christensenellales bacterium, assembly GCA_045114775.1. Classification (GTDB taxonomy): domain Bacteria; phylum Bacillota; class Clostridia; order Christensenellales; family CAG-138; genus UBA3792. Next base: position 195,984 of record JBGULC010000044.1, read on the forward strand.
GCAGTAACCGAAGGTTCCGTCGCCGCGCCGTGCAAAGGAGATATCGGCATGCAGTTCGGGGATCGAAAGCCGATCGATCTCCTGCATGCTCGGATTCATCAGAACGACCGTCTCCCCTGTCGATTTCAGCGAAAAACCGAGCAGGATCGGGCTTTTGCCGTCCCATGAAACAGGATCGGTCCTGTCTTTTTTGTCGGAACCGAGCAGCAGCAGATATCCGTCGGGTGCGATCGTGACGTCCGGCATCTTAAAGGTCTTGTCGCTGTTTTTTGTGTTGTCGGTCACGCCCCAGCCCAAAAGGTCGATCGGCTGATCCGTCTCGTTGTGCAGCTCGATCCAATCCGGCGAACCGTACTCCGGGATCAGATAGCTTCCGGAATTGCTTGATACGACCTCGCTGATCACGACGCCGCCCGCGACCTCGTTTGTAATGTTCAGATTTGCACTGCCGGGCGTCGGCACGTCGCAATAGCCAAAGGTGCCGTCGTCGCGACGGGCATAGGAGACATCCCGATTGAGCTTTGGGACCGTGATCTCGTCGACGACCTGCGCGTCGGGTCTGACCAGCAGCAGCGTTTCACCCGAGGATTTCAGGGAAAAGCCGAGAAAGATCGGGCTTTGACCGTCCCAGGAGAGCTTGCCCGTTTTGTCGTCCTTGTCGGATCCGAGCAGCAGAAGATACTCGTCCGGCTGCAGCGTGACGTCCGGAAGCTCGAATTTCTGGATGTTTTTGATATTGTCGGTGATGCACCAGCCGAGCAGGTCGACGGGGTGATCCGACTCGTTGTGCAGCTCGATCCAATCCGGCGAGCCGTACTGTTCAAGAAAAGCCTGCGAACCGTAAACGGGATGCGAGCGCAGCGTCTCCTTATTGCTGGTGACGACTTCGCTGATCACAACGCCCTTTTCCTCGGTTTGCCGATTCAGATCACAACCCGCGACCGACGCGACGGTCAGAACCGCAAGCAGGCACGTAAGAACTTTTTTCCATGGTATAGACCGCATATCCGATCCTCCGATCAATGCTCCAAATTCACTACTCGACGCAGGATCGCAGCCGCGTCCGCCGCCGTAACGATCCCGTCGCCGTCCATATCGCCGGCTGCGCGCATCGGCGCGTTCATGTAGGACAGATCCACGACCGTCCGCAAAACAAGCGCCGCATCAGCCGCCGTTACCTTTCCGTCCAGATTTGCGTCGCCCCGCAGGATCGGAACGCGCAAAAGACGCGGCTTCGCAAAGGATGCGTTCTCAAAATATCCCGGAGCAAAATAGCCGAAGCCGTGATATATACCGCCGTACAGAAGCGCGCGTCCGTAATAACCGTCGGCCTGCAGTCGGTCACAGCCGTCCGAAAAATGAGACCATGCGAACGTGCCGTCCGCATCGGAAACCGACAGTCCCTGCTTCTTCGAATCGGTCCTGCTGAGCAGATAGGCGCCGTTTCTGTCGTCGCACGCAAACCGGAAGCCGTCCTCCGATCGGATCGCCGCAAAGATCGCGCCTTTCGCCTGCGCAGGCGCAACCGTCCCCTCCGCGTTCCGCGTAAGTTCGACCGGACCGATTATACCGTACGCCGACGG